>CAVREB010000001.1:0-344211 GCA_963720035.1 uncultured Nitrospiraceae bacterium
CGCGGATTCACAAGGTAAGTGCAACACCCCTTGAAATTAGGTGGGGAGCGGTGACACTGGCTGCCTCTCCATCCGGCCAGGGAAGGGGTTGCACCCATGACTCGTATCACCAGCTCACCCAAGACGAACGATACGGCATTACCGCCCAGCGCATGGGCGGATACTCGCAGGCCGAGATCGCCCGCTGCTGGACCGCCACCCGAGCACCATCGGCCGCGAATTGCGGCGCAACTCGACCACCCACGACGGCGACTATCGCGCCGAGAAGGCCCATAGCTACGCCACCGCCAGGCGTCGTCGTTGCCGCCGCCGAGCCCACTTCAGCGCCACCGACATGGCCAGGTCGCCCGGTTGCTGCGCCGTAGGTGGAGTGCCGAACAGATCTCGGGAGTCTGGAAAGAGCGGCACCCTGCGCATCAGCCACGAGACGATCTACCGCTACATCCGCTGGGACAAGAAGGACGGAGGAGACCTGTGGCGCGTACACCCGCATCATGAGCAAGTTCGGCCGCAAGCGCTACCGCAGCCATGATTCCCGCGGCATTCTGCCCGGCAAGCGTCCCATCTCCGACCGGCCGGCGGAAGTCGAACGCGCCAGCCCATCGGCCACTGGGAAGGCGACACCGTCATGGGCAGCGACCTGCATCACTGCGTCCTCACCCTGGTGGAACGAAAGACCGGCTGCGCCATCATCAAGAAGCTCAGGGCTCGCACCAGCCACGAGGTCACCCACGCCGCCACCCGCGCCATCCGCGCCACTGCCGCGACTTCAAGACCATCACCTTCGACAACGGCACTGAGTTCCACGACTACAAGAGCCTGGAGGAGCGTTTCCCGCTGAAGGTCTACTTCGCCACGCCCTACCACTCCTGGGAGCGGGGTAGCAACGAGAACTTCAACGGCTTGCTCCGTCAGTACTTCCCAAGGGCAGCTGCATGGCGCGCGTCACGCAGACCCAATGCAACCAGATCGCCGACGATCTAAACAATCGACCACGCAAGCGACACGACTTCGAAACACCCGCAGAGTTGTATTATCGAAACTAATCAGTGTTGCACTTGCTCTCAGCAGCGTGCAGGCCGTGGCGAGGATCGAAAGCGCGGCCGTGCGCACGAACGTGTGCCAGTACAGCGGCTCGTCGACGAACGTCCGGTACTGGCCGAAGCTGATTCGTAGACGCGCGGCGCCACGCGCGCCCGCAGCGAGAGGACCGCCAGTTCGAGATGCGGCAGCACGATGAGGCCGACGAGCCACACCAGCGCCGGGCGAGCCGGAAGCAGCAACGCAAGTCGCGCGCGCGGCGCGGCGAGGCCAGCGGTGGTCTCAACCGCCATGGCCGCCGGCGCGGAAGCAGACGGCACGTTGCGCGTCGAAACCGAAGGCGACCGCCTCTCCGACTTCGAGGTCGGCAAAGCGCCCCGTTTGCGGCGGCGCAATCCGGATCTCGGCGCGCGTTCTCGCCTCGCGGACCAGCACCGCCGAGTTGGCACCGTCGAACAGCAGGCTTTCGACCCGACCGGAAAAGCGCTGCGCGGCGGGTGGCAATTCCGCCGCGTCACGCGCCAGGTCGACAACCTCGGGGCGCACGAACGCTTCGACAGCCTCGCCCGCGACGATCGCCCCGCTCATTCGCGCGCAAACCGCGAGCCCGTCGGCGGTGGCCAATTCGACGCTTTCGCCGTCGACCCGAACGGCGCGTCCGGCCACGCGGTTGTTGGCACCCACGAAGCCCGCGACGAACGGCGTGCGCGGCTGATAGTAGAGCTCCTGCGGCGTGCCGACCTGCTCGAAGCGGCCGGCATTCATCACGGCGACCCGGTCGGAGAGCACCAGCGCCTCGGACTGGTCGTGCGTAATGTAGACGAAGGTCGTGCCGAAGTCCGCCTGCGGCTGCTTCAGCTCGATCTTCATGTGCTCGCGCAGCTTGAGATCGAGGGCCCCGAGCGGCTCGTCGAGCAGGAGCAGCGTCGGCTCGAGCACGAGGCTGCGGGCGATCGCCACACGCTGCCTCTGTCCGCCGGAGAGCTGGTCGACGCGCTTGTCCTGCGCGCCGGGAAGACCGACGCGTTTCAGCATCGCATCGACGCGCCCCGCGATCTCGGCGCGGGCGGCGCCCCGGCGTGCGAGGCCGTAGCCGACATCTTCTCGCCGACCGTCATCATCGGAAACAGCGCGAGATGCTGAAACGCCGTGTTGACCAGCCATCGGTCGGACGACACCGCGCATCGACCGGCCGCCGATGCGGACGTCGCCGTCGTAGGGCTGCAGAAATCCCGCGACGATGCGCAGCAGCGTAGTCTTGCCGCAGCCCGATCGACTGAGGATCGAGAAAAAGCTGCCATGCGCCACTGCGAGCGACAGCGCGTCGACGGCCGTCTGCGTGCCATAACGCTTGGTGACGCGGTCGACTTCGAGGTCCTGCTGCATGGGGGCAGTCGGCACGGGCGACGAAACGACGACGGCGCGCTCGCGCACGCCGTCGTCGCCCACGGTGCCGTCGGATTCGGCGCCCGCCCTAGCTCGCGGCCTTCACGCGATCGAGCACCTTGCCCTCGATGTCCTCGATGCCGGGCGGCACCGCCGGATACCACTTGACGTTCTTCAGCGCTTCCTCGGGGAAGCTCTTCGCGAACTGGGCTTTCAGCTTGGCGTCCATCAGCTGATCGGCGCCTTTGGAACCGGTGAAGTTGCCGGCCGACGCCGCCACCTTCGCCGCGATCTTGTCGGGCCGCATGTTGAAGTTGATCCACGCGTACGCGGCAGCGTCATTGCGACCCTTCGCCGGCAGTGCGAAGGTGTCGATCCCAGACCAGCGCGCCCGACTTCGGCGCGATGTACTGGATGTCGGAATTCTCGCCGTTCAAGCTCCAGCCGCCGGTGTCCCACATCATCGCGCCGACAATCTCGCCGGTGCGCGCGCCGTTCAGCAACTGGTCCTTGTTGTCCCAGAAGAACTTGATGTTGCCCTTGCAGGCGGCGAGCGTCTTGCCGACCTCGTCCATCAGCGCGGTGTAAGCCTTCGGATCGTTGTACAGCGCGAACGGGTCCTTGCCGCTGGCGAACGCGAACGCGAGCAGCGTCGCCGCTTCAGACGGACGCTGGTCTTTCCCTTGTACTCGGCCTTGCACAGATCCGGTAATCGGTCATCTTCGCCGGCTCTTGTCGACGACGAGGCCGTCGGTGCCCCAGATGTGCGGCAGCCCATAGACTTGGCCTTTCAGCGACGTATTCTTCTTGGTCGCCTTGAGCATCGACGGAATGAACAACTCGGTCTTGATCTTGCTCATGTCCATCGGCTTGTAGATCCCAAATTCCTGCTGCGGACCGGTGATGCGGTCCTGCGATGGTTCGGCGAGATCGAAGCCGGCGCCGCCGGTCGCGCGCAGCTTGGAGATCATCTCCTCGTTGTTCGAGAGCGTGACCTCGACGTCGATCCCGGAGTTTTCCTTCTTGAACTGTGCGACGACGTCGGCCGGCACGTAATCGGCCCAGGTAATGAGGCGCAACTTGTTGTCCTGCGCGAGCGCGGGCGCGGTCAGGCCCAAGGCGACGAGACCGGCGACGAGTACGATGCGAAGCGGCTTCATGGGAATCTCCAGGGTGCGGACGTGTTCTCCGGCTCCGGCTGCGCGGAGCAGAAGGCAGCAAGCTTACCGCAACTTCGTGACCGCGGCTTGACGCGCCGCAGCGACATCTTCAGTTGCGTTGGGAGCGAGGGGTCCGCAGAATGTGTTTCCTTGACCCGTCGGGTGCCCGCCCGTGGTCTATCGACTTGCCGCGAGCTGGTGCTGTTGATCCACTTCATCTTTGTCGCGCTTGCCGTCTTCGGCGCCTTTGGAGTGTTGATCAATCAGCGTTGGGCTCTGATTCATGTGCCAATCGTGGTGTGGTCTTCGGTCGTGAACCTTGCGGGCTGGACCTGTCCGCTCACGCAGTTGGAGAATCGATTGCGAGCGGCGGCAGACCAGACTGGTTACGAAGGTGGGTTCAGTAAACACTCATTGGAGCGCTTGTCTATCCACAGGGAATGCCGCGCCGGCTCGAACTGGTGCAGGCTTCGCCATTGCGCTCTGGAACGCGGTCCTCTATGCCGGCATTTACTGGTGGCTCTTTCGCGTGGTCCCGGGCGCCTAGGCCGGCGGTCGACGTGGGCAGCCCCACCTGCGGGGCTCCGGACCCGCTCGGGGGGTGGGCCGGCATCTATGCACTGTTTGCGGGCGCTGTCGTGCTCGTTGTCATGATCGACAGCATGTTCATGACCGAAGTTCGGCATGCCGACCGTCCTCGGCACTCTTATGCTTCGTGTTCAATGCGGTACCGCTGCTGAGGTTACCTGTTCACCAATGGGTTCGAACGCTGACCCGGCAGCGCGCCTTGACGATCGGCGCAGTCATGCATCTGGTCGGGTTTGCAATCATGTCGGCCGGCGCAACTGACATCGACGGGGTGATGATTTTCGTCTTCGGTATAGTTCCTGCGGCATCCCTGTTCATGGCGTCGTTCGCCATGAAGCGACCCGTCCGAAGTTGATTCTCGGAGATCGATGGTGATGCCCCACCATGTCCGGTCCAAACCGTGACCGATGCCATTTCAGAAATCGCGAATAAGGCAGACGAATATTCTTGAATCAGGCCGCCGGGCACCGATGGGGTGCACACATCCGCCGTTGCGCCCACACGATACCGGGAATTCGCGCTGGCGCGCAGTAACGCTCCGGCGAGTAGATCGGGCACATGCGGGCCTCGGCCATGGGTGGGTGCGCTCCAACATCGTAGACACCTGTGGGTTGGAGGCGGTCTCGGTCCGGCGTGTTCCATTGCGATCACCTCCAGGAATGAGCGACGTTTTCATCAGCTATGCCAGCGAGGATCGAGCTGCGGCCCAAAGAGTCGCCGGCGCGCTGTCGCAGCGCGGATGGTCCGTTTGGTGGGATCGACACATTCCGCCGGGGCGAATATTCGATGAGGTCATCAGAGGGAGAACTCAACGCGGCCCGATGTGTCGTAGTCCTTTGGTCGCAGGCATCAACCGGTTGTCACAATGGGTCGAAAACCGAGGCCGCCGAGGGTGCGAAGCGTAACGTCCTCGTGCCCGCGCTCATAAAACCGGTGGAACTTCCGCTCGTTACGGCGTATCCAGGTCGCACGGCTGGTCGACTGGAATGGCGACGCCGGTCATGAAGACTTCGAGGAGTTGTTGAGAGCGATTGAGCGCGTCATGGCCAGCCGGCGCAACGGCCGGTACCGGCTGCGCACTACTGCGAGCAGGCACGTGCCGGGCCCGGCGTCGCATTTCCATCGTGGTTCTCCGCGCTGATTGTCGTGGTTCTTGGTTTGCCGACGGTGTGGTTCGTCGGCTTCTACGGTGCCGAGCTCGTAACGAACACCATTGGTGGCGACTCGGGCGACATGGCGGCACTCATCTTCGCTTTTGTCACCTGGATCATCGGTGGCGCCTACGTCGCCTACCGAGCCTTTAATTTGTTGCGCTCGTAAGGTAGTGCTAGTGCAGCGCGGCATTCGCCACGTCCGTTACGTCTGTGGCGGACCGCAAAGCACAGCAAGGCCGGCTCCAGATGCCTCGGTCAACAACTGTCTGGATTGAAAACAAAGCATGCCGAACTTCGCGCGTAATCTGGGCCTACACACGCACGTACATTACAGACAGAAAAGGCAACGACCACGTGGCATAGGTCTGTGGATTGGTGGAGGTGGCGAGAATCGAACTCGCGTCCGGAAGCGCTCTTCGCCGTCGGACTACATGCTAGTCGCGTCGTAGGGCTCTCGGCCGAGGTTCATAACGTAGGGACATACAACAGCAGGACCGTCACCTTGTTTTGACGCCTGGCCCAGTATGAACCCGGCGAGCACGCAGTGCTCCTGAAATGTTTTCCCGCTGTGACAGCCATCACCACCGAGCGCTGCCGTGCGAGGTCCGCGAATTAGCCGCCAGAGCGTACGTTTCGTCGTTCCGCAGTACGAGTTGCATGCTCAAGGTTTCGAGGAACAGCGCCTCGGCATGCCCGAGCTCGTTGCAGTCCCCGTCGAACCAGTTCGCCCCAGTTGATCGTCGTGGCGCGACCCGGTCACGCCGGTGCGATGCGCTGCGGTGTGCTGATACCACTCGCGATGCACAAACGCCGGTCGCGGCATCGCACGGACGAGTGGGTAAACTGGCACCATTTCGACGTGCGCCTCCCTGCCCTGCACGCATGGCCATGGCCGCGCCCATCGTCCCGTGATCCTGCGGAGGCGCCGGCACGCGACTGTGGCCGCTGTCGCGCGAGATGGCGCCAAAGGCGTTCATGCCGTTGCCCGACGGCCAAACGCTGCTCGCAAAGACCGCCGCGCGTGCGTTGGCGCTTCCTGGAGTCACCAAGCTTGTAACCGTCACCAATCGCGACCTGTATTTCCATACCCGCGACGTGTACGCTGGCTTGCGCGATCGGCAGCCACTCGACGCTTCGTTCCTGCTCGAACCCTTCGGCCGCAACACGGCGCCAGCGGTACGCTCGCGGCGCTGCACGTGCAGGCGCGCCATGGCCACGATGCGGTGCTCCTCGTCTTGCCTGCCGATCACCTGATACGCGATCAGCTCGCGTTCGCCGCGGCTGTTGAACGCGCATCAGCGCTGGCGCGCGAGGGAATGCTGGCGACATTCGGGATCCGGCCGACGCACGCCGAGACGGGCTTCGGGTGCATCGAATGCGGCGAGGCGCTCGGCGGCACGCTCCCGGGCACAGACCCGCCAGCGTATCGAGCGCTGCGCTTCGTGGAAAAGCCTTCGCTGGACAAGGCGCGCGCTTATGCAGCCGCAGGGACCTACGTCTGGAACTCCGGCATCTTCTGCTTCACGGTCACCGCGATTCTCGAAGCATTCGCGTGCCACGCGCAGGCGGTGCTCGACGCGGTGCGACCGATCGCCGAAGCGCTTGCGGCTCAACGCGATGCCGCGATGCTCGAAATCGACCCGGAGCGCTTTGCGGCAGTCCCCGACATCTCGATCGACTATGCGGTGATCAAGCAGGCCCACCGGCAGTGTGGCGGTCGTGCGCGGGACGTTCGATTGGAGCGATATGGGTTCCTGGCAGGCCGTATCCGACATGACGCCGCCCGATGCGGACGGCAACCATGGCCGAGGCCAACGGGTGACGATTGCAACCCGCGGCACGTTCGTCCATGCCGAGGACCGCATCGTCGCCACCGTCGGCGTCGAGAACATGGTGATCGTCGATACGCCGGATGCCGTCCTCGTCGCGCATCGCGACCACCTGCAGCGCGTGCGCGAAGTCGCCCAGGAACTGAAGGCGCGCGGCCACGACGCCTACAGGACGCACCGGACCGTCACCCGACCCTGGGGCGCGTACACGGTGCTGCAGGAGGGCCCCGGCTTCAAGATCAAGCGCATCGAAGTGAAATCGGGCGCAGCACTGTCGCTGCAATCGCATCACCGGCGCAGCGAGCACTGGGTCGTCGTCGCGGGGGACGCGACCGTACGCGGCGGTGACGAGACCTACGTCGTCAACACACGCGGGTTTACGACCATCCCCGTGGGGGAGAAGCACGGCTGGAGAACGCGGGAGCATTGCCACTCGTGGTCATCGAGATACAGTGCGGCGATTATCTCGGCGAAGACGACATCGTTCGCTTCGAGGACCGGTACGGGCGCGTGACGGGATGATGCTCAGGCCGGGATGTCCGGATCGATCTGTCGCTCGAGTCTGGCAATCTGGTCCTTCAGCAGGAGCTTGCGGCGTTTCAATCGCTTTACCTGCAGCTCGTCGTGAGAGGGGTCGTCGGCCAGGCGGTGGATCACGCTGTCGAGATCGCGGTGCTCGATCTTGAGCTCGACCAGCCGCTGCATCAGCGCGACGCGGTCCGCATCGCCAATGCCATCGGTCATCGGTCGCCTCTGCGAATACGCTTTAGGGCCTGTTCACACTATGTCCGCAAGTGCGAACGGCTGGCATGGGGCGCCAATCAAGGCGCTCGACGAAGCTGACCCGGGTGTCTTGGCGAGGAGAGCAACGCAGAGTGGCGCCCCAGGGCGTCAGTTCCCTTCGGGTTGCAGCAGAAAAGGGCCGTTCACTTCGTTGCAACCGCTGCATCCACGATGTCCGGCACCGATTTCTTGCCGCCAAAGAAAGTGGTCATCGCCACAACCGCCACAAGGGCGACCGCCATCGACGGCACAGACACGAATCTGACCCATGCTCGTCCCTGCTTCCGCTCACTCACTTTATTCAGTGCTTGGGTCACCTTCCGCTCGAGCCCTGGCGGGGCGTGCAGACGCGGCAGTGATTTCTTGAGCAGACCAAGAAAGAGTTTTTCATTCCGATACAGCGCGGCACAGTCCGGACAGATATCGAGGGATGCGCCTGGGAATCTGTCGACCGCATCTCGCGTGTTCAGCTCACCATCCAGGTACGGTTGAAGACATTGCTGCATCTCCTGACAATCAAGCATCGTGATTTACCTTTTTATCTTGCGTGGCTCGATTCTGGGCTTCCTGATTGGCATGCGCGCGCAACAGTTGCCTGAGGAGATCCCGCCCTCGCGATAACCTGGACATCACCGTCCCGGTTCGGCAATCCAGCATCTGCGCGATCTCGCCGTAGCTGAATCCCTCGATATCTCGCAATACGACGACCACTTGAAATGAACCCGGGAGTAAGTCGAGCGCCTTTACCACATCTTGCCGAAAGACTTCATCTCGCCCCCCCAGGGAGCGTAGCAAGAAGTTGACACGGTCATCGAGGGACGCAGTTGATTCTTCATCATGCGGACCTGCATGTTCAGGGCACAGCACTAGTCGCGCCCGCTGCGGAGCCTGGTTCAGGAAAATCCGTTTCATGATCGTAAACAGCCATGCCTTGCAATTCGTCCCCTGCTCATACCGATGAAAGAATTGTAACGCCCGAACGTACGTGTCCTGGACCAAATCTTGGGCATCACTGGCCTGACCCGTCAAGCACAAGGCAAATCCGTACAACGCATGCAAATGCGGAAGCGTGACGGACTCAAACACAGCTCTCTGTTTGTCGAGGTCCATGGAGGCCACGGCCAAACACCCCCAGCACAGCACCGGGGAATTCAGATCGCGCGTTTACAACTGCCGTCTGCTTTTACTCTTCTCATACAAAAGGATGCGCCGAACGAAGCGTACCGTCACTGCACATGGCATTACAAGCTGGCCTGCTTAAAGTTGTAACAGTTTGACCCGGCTAATTATTCCCAATGGGACAGGTCTCATCATCTGCCAATAAGTCAAAGACTTGTGAGTCCTCAGCTAAGCCCCTGCTGACTTCAAGGAATTTTAGCGGCTGCGTTGACGTCCTCCCGAAAAAGTAGACCATCCAAAACAAGAAATTGCTCCTCTGTAACAATCACGCCAAGTGATCGGATTTCGTGGGACGAAACACTATAAAATTGACTCAGCAGAACATTACACGAAAGCTAGCGCAGCACGGTGCCACTAGTGGCACCTAAACCTGTAACTCCTTGATATTGCATGACATGTAATGTCACTTTTTGCATCGTCTAGCTCGCGTTGTTTTCGTAGGAGGTCTGCTTGAGCCTTCTGAGCCTCGGCCAGCTTGGTGTTTTGTTGATTAATGACTTCTTGCAAATCGGCGAGTGCTCGCGTCTTTTGGTCAATATCCGTTTGGAGAACCAGTTTCGCCTTCTTTGCTTCTTCAACCGCAATCTTGCTGCGCTCTAGCTTGAGTTTCTCTGCAACCTGGTCATCGATTGTCTGCTGTGCTTTGGAAAGAGTTTCTTCCCTCTCGCGAAGAGAGGCGTCTCGTTTTGCAAAGTCTGCGTCTTTTTGAGCCAGACGCTTCTCGTATTCTCGACGGGTTGATTCGATCAACGGTGCTGCAAGGGACTCCGTAAGTTTGATCTCTGTTTTGCAGCTAGGACAGATGATTGTAGGCTCCACCATGAGGCCCCCTGACTAAATTGAGGTATCCAGACCATGCGCGGTACTGCGTTGCGCAAGCTTACCCCCTTTCCCCATGGGAAAGCACCCCAACTTGGGAGGGAGTTGCCCTGGAAATGGAACCATTATTCCTCGTCACTCGCGTTCAATCCTGCTGGGATTGGCATGGAGAGAACGCTTTTTTGCACATTTTCTTCCACTTTGCACGCTCGACAGCCTGGTAGACACCTGGTCGCCCTTCTTTCGTACTATTTAGTTTTCCTATATGTAGTGCACCGAAGTTGCATCCTCTCCCGCCGCTGCCTTTGCGTCAACTGCCGTGAACTGCCCTAACTTGCCGCAAACTGCCTAATTCCCTTCACCCGCTTCTGCCGGTAAGGTCAGCACCGTCATCAGCACAACGTAAGGAGCCCTGCATGAAGCGCATTTGGGTCACGGTCAAAGAACTGGCTCAAGAATTCGGTGTGAGCCACGACTCGGTGTATCGAGCGTATCGCAGTGGAAAGATTCCCGGCTCTCAGATGGCGCGAACCATTCGGTTCGATCTTGAAGAGGTGCGCCAGGTGATGCGCAATCGGGCCATCGCCATGCCGAACAGTCAGTGCACGAAGAAGCGCGCGACCGCCGGCGCGAGCCGGCGGCGCGCACAGCAGAAACGCCCCCGTTCGGTAAGACGGGGGCTTGTATAGCAGAGGAGGAGTAGGACCGTTCATGGATCACCACATCTTTACAGAAACCCTTGATTGGCTCGCGTTCACTGTCCCTCAGGCGACGGTGGATGAGATAGGTCCTGTCATTGGTGGAGAGTGGTTCGAGGCGATGACGGGCTTTCGTGGCTATCCCACCTGCTGGCTGACCAACCAAGGCCGTCACGGCGTGGGCAAACTCGGGACGGGTGCCCCTCGCAATGCCAAAGAAGTCCACGTCGATCTCTCCGGGGGCATCGTCTCGACCTGGGACGAAGCCAAGATCCGCTCGGTCCTGACCTGGGTCTTTGCCCGTGGGGGACACGTGACCCGGATGGATGTGGCCCTGGATGATCGGGCAGCGGGGGTCTCCATCGCACAGGTCAAACAGGCTGTCGATGCTGGCCAAGCCGTCACCCGGTCACAGAAGTTCCAGGTCCTTGCCGGGTCCTCGTTGCGCGATGGTGCCTCGACCGGCGACACCCTCTATTTCGGCAGTCGGGAGAGTCAAACCATGCTGCGCGTCTATGACAAACGACTGGAACTGCGAACAGAAAGGCCGTGAAGAGGCGAAGGACTATGGCGTCCGGTGGGAACTCGAACTGAAAAAGGACCGGGCGCAAGCCTGCGCCAAAGCCTTGCTCACGCTGCCGCCGGAGGATTGGCGGGAATTCCTCGTCGGCATTCTCCGCTCGTACGTGGATTTTCGCGAGACCACGCGCGAGGCGGAACCCTGGGAGAAGTATCGGGCCCCGCTGCTTGGCGTGGTGGGAGTCGTTGACTGAAGGCTTCAAACGCTGCCGGCTCGTCGTGGAGAAGGTCCAGCAGACGCTCGATGAGGTGTGTCAGTGGCTGGGCCAGTCCATCAGCGCCATGCTGGCCCTGGCCTACTTTCATCGTGGGGAATCATTTCTCCAACAGTTGATTTACGCGGGGTCGAAAAAATGGAAAGCCAAGCACCTCGCCATGCTGCACGAAGGCAGGAACCAGCGCCCCTATGTCCTCCGTCCCGTCTAAGGAGTGGAAGCGCATGTGTCCAGGCTGTGGAGCGAGAGGCTGCGGGTGCCGATGGGAGCAAGGGGCGCTGGTGCTGACCTGTCAGGAGTGCAAGTCAGAATTTACGTTTATACCAAAAACCCGGTCGTTGGGCCGGGGTCACTGGGTCAGAAATCTCTCTGACCCGTCATCTCAACCAGGAGGACCGCATCATGATGGTGAAAGCCGAAGGCAGCGTGCAGGGGTATGTCGAACGGAAGGGGAAGGAGAACCGGGTGTATCGGTCGATGGATCTGTATGTGAAGGGCAAAGATCCGGGGAACCTGCGGCTGAACATCCCGGAGGAGCATCACAACCTCATCGAGGTCTGTAAGCAGTCGGAAGGGAAGCAGGCGCGCGCGTCGGTGGAGATTCGGAAGTTCGAGCAAACCGGCAAGATCTTCTTCGATCTCGACGGCGCTGGAGATCCTGAAGTAAGGCACGGGACGGGAGGAAGGCCAATGGACCAGACGAGCACCATGATGACGGTCCTGCTCCTGGCCTTCCTCTCCGGCCTGCTCCTGGAACGGTGAGGGACGCAGCGATGGTCTGGACGGTGCTGACAGTCGTGAATCAGTTGGAGTGTGCGGCGTTGTTTGTCCTGTGTTTTCTGGTGGGGATGCTATGCGGGCGAAGCTGAGTCTGTGTCTCTACATGCTGCTCGTCGAAGTCGTCGCGTGCTATCTCGTGGTCTTCCCTGTCTACGCGTTTCAGGTGTCTCAGTCCACACACGGGCTGGGTGCGCACGCTCAATGCGTCGGGCGCGGCTGTCGATGTTCTCGGCCTCGCGTCCGTCGCAGCTGGCTCGCGGTGGCGAGTGCGGCGTCGGCGGGTGGGTCCTCGCTCGCGATTCGCCTGGTGGCGGGGCTGGGGTGGGCCGGGCTGGGTGTCGCGGCGGGATTACTGCTCTATCAAGCCTATTACAGCAGCCAAGACCTCGCCGCGGTGAAGGCTGGGGCCACTCCAGCGGGCACATGGACCGTGCCGGGATGGGACACCAGCGGGACGACGAATATCGCCGTGGCGGCGTGTCCAGGGGGAGCGGGGTGTACCGGGGCGTTTGATCAGATCATGACGCATACGAAAACCAACGGATCCGCCACGCTCAATTGTCCCAATACGTGGACGACCATGGGAGCCGTGACGGCAGGACCGACGACGACCACGATCACCTGCGGCCATTCGGCAGGAAACCCGGCGAGTCTGGCGACGCCGGTGCCGGGGCCCGTCCCCACGGCGCAGCAAATCAACGACTGGCTCGCGACGTTACCGGCGAATGATCCGCTGTCGATCCCGTCGCATACCGCAGTGGCGGGGGTGGGGGCACAACCGCAGTCTGCCGATCAAGTCGTGAATCAGCCGGTGGATGCCACGTCGGTCACGACGCAAGTGGTGCCGGCGACACAGGTGGGCGTGGCCGATGTCGTCGTCAATCCGAATGCGCCGCCTCCGGCTGGACCCTTGCCGGTGCAGAACGGGACGCAAAATACGACCACCACGACCACGACGACGACAACCACGAACCCGAACGGGTCCACCACGACCACGACGACGCAAACCGATACGGCGCCGGTTCAATGCAACGCGGGCAATCATGAGCAACGCACCTTCGGCGGCATTCTTCAGGATCATATGGACCTCTGGAAAGGGTCCGGGTTGCTGAGTGCGCTCAATCTGCTCAAGACGCTGACCTGGCCCACGACGATTCCGACCTACTCGTTGCAGTCGAATTTGTTGGGAACCTTCACGCTGGACTTCTCGGCCTGGTCCGGGATGCTGACCGCGCTTCGGTCCATCATCATCGCGATTGCGGGCTTCGTCGCCTATCGCATCGTCTTTGTGGGGGCACGATGACCGCCATTCTCCAACTGATCTACTGCTTCCTGCTCGACATGATCGCGAGCTTCAAAGATATCTGGTTGCTCGGGTGGGATTCGATCCTGGGTCCTGTCGACGCGTTATTGGCCTCGGTGGGGACCGGTGGTTTGACGGTCCCGGTGATTGCCGATCAGTACGCCTGGCTGCTCGGCGCAACCGGCATGTCGCAAGCAATCGCCATTATTGCCGGGGCGATGGGGGTGCGGTTCCTGTTGCAGTCGGTGCCCTTTGTGCGGTGGGGCTCATGATTGAGATGCTGGAAGGCGTGCCAGGATCAGGAAAGAGTCCTACTACGCGGTCTCTGAGCGGCTGCTCAAGTGGGTGCGGGCCGGTCGTCGGGTCTATGTCTTTGTCGATGGCTTCTATCTGGATCGGCTCGCGTTGTTTGAGGGGGTCGACCAGGCTGAGCTGGAAAAGCAAATTACGCTCTGGAGTTCAGGTGAGGACGTGAAGGCTGGACTGCTCCATGTGGAGCCTGGCTCCGCGGTGTTGATCGACGAAGTGCAGACCGTGTTTCGGTCGAGAGACAAGACGGACCCGGAGCTCCTGCGGTGGCTCGAAACGCATCGGCACAGGGGCATCGATCTCGTGCTGATGTGCCAGCAGTACGGGCAAGTCACCCTCGGGGTGAATCGGTTGGTGGAAGCGACCACGAAATTTCGCCGGCTCGATCGGTTCGGTCTGAAGAATCGCTATCAGGCGTCGGTGCGGGGCAATCCCGAGGAGATGGAAGTGATCGGATGTTTACGGGCAAGTATGAGCCGAAGCTGTACGCCTACTATTCCAGCTACTCATCAGGCGGCGGTGCGCGAAACGGCGCGGGGAGGGTCCATTTTGAAAAGTCCGACGTTGATCGTCGGGGCGCTCGGGTTGGTCGTGGCGGTCGGGTGGTTTGCGTTTGGGGGCTGGCTCTCCGGTGCGAAGCCTATCACAAGCGGCCTCCGTGTCGAAGCTCTCGCCGCCGCCTCCGCTCCCTGCGGCCCACGGGTCTCAGCCGGTGGTGGTGCCTTCGGCGGTGCGGCCGGTGCGCATTCAAGGCGGCATGACGACCATCCGTGGCGGTGAGGTGGTGTGGCTGTGGGTGTCGGACGAGGGGCACTCTGATGACGGAAGAAGAGATCGCGGGGGAGTCAGGCGGCACGGTCTCCTCGCGCATGGTGCGCGGCGTGCGGGTGCTCTCTGGAACGGGTGTGATCTATGGCGGCATTCGATCGGAGCAAACTAGCGTCGGCTGCGTTTGGTCGTCCCTCGCTTCCTGAGGGAGCTACAACGGACACGGCGTTGAGTGTTCCTCCTCCTGATCCTGTCTCTGCGCCGGTGCCGGGGAAGGGGGACCTCTTGGCCACGCCTCCGGGGTTGCTCGCCTCGCCTCCTGGCTTGCTGGCGACGCCACCGGACTTGCGGTAGGGGGGAGTCATGGATCAAGCGGCCGTCGATGCCCTGGTGTATTGGGCGGGCGCGTTTTTCCTGGGAGGCTTTGCGGTCGGTGTGATCGTGAAGTTGTTGCTCGGGAGTATGGAGTGAGAGGGGGTGAGGAAAGATGTTGAAGAAAGTGAGCGTGGCCGTGCTCGGGCTGCTGCTCATGGCGCAATCGGCCATGGCGCAGGTGTTCCCGGTGGACGCTGCGACGACCACCACGATCACGAGCGTCAAGAGTGACATCGTGGCGTGGGGCGTGGTGTTCATTGGGGTGGCGCTGACGATTTTCGCGTACAAGCGCGTCAAGTCGTTGGTGCATTAATCGGGGTGGTGGGACGGCAGTCTGTGCACGGGCTGCCGTCTTTCCTGGTGGGAGGGATGGCTGATGGTACTCGCGACCGTGGCAACGGATCTGCAGCAATTAGGTCAAGCGCTCGCGGCGGATGTGATCGGATGGGGCGCGGCGGTGATCGGGATCGCGCTGACGGCCTCCGCCGTGATCTGGGTGCTCCGGCTCATGCGGGCCTGAGCCCTCACGCACCGGGCCAGCCCTGGTCGGCGAAGCTGTAGTAGCGCGCGTCGGTGAGGATGAGATGGTCGAGCAAGCCGATCCCGAGCAGGTCGGCTCCCTGCCGGAGCCGGCTGGTGAGCACGCGATCCTCTTGGCTGGGGGTGGGATCGCCGGACGGGTGATTGTGCGCACAAATCCAGGCCGCGGCGTTCATCAGGATCAGCGGTTTGAACACCTCTCGCGGATGGACGATCGAGAGCGTGAGTGAGCCCATGGAGACGACATTGACCCCGATGATGCCGTGCTTCGCATCCAGTCCGCAGACCAGGAATTGCTCGCGGTCGACGTCGGCAAACAAGGGCCGGAGCAGATCCGCCGCGCCGACCGAGGTCAGAACCGGTGCAGCAGGCGTGGTGGCCCGACCGTCCCGCACCAGCGTGACGCGATAGCGGGGTACCGCATAGGGGTTGCTCGGCTTCGGCTGCCGGATAATGTTCAGAATGCCCTGTGAACCGTGAATGGCCATGTCCGCCTCCTTCTTCATCAAGATGTTTAGCCCCACCCTTCACAGCACAGGGGGTGGGGCGTCGAAGAAGAAGGCGGGATGGCGCGCTCGCGGGGGACAGGCCTGAAACGGGAGGGGCCCTCCGGGACGGCACCCGGAAAGGCCTGGCCGCTGCTCTTCAGCGCCGGCTCGCACCTACTGAGAGTGCATTCCGAAAACGACGCCAGCGAAGAAGGAACTGTGTGGGTGTTGTCACTCTGCTGGACGGGTGGGCCGCCGTGACGACTAAAAAAGATGGGACCAAGACCGAAGAGCCACCCGCAAGACGTGACCCGCATTCTCGACAAGGTCCGGAGCATGACATCTTGACGCTGGACGAAAAGGCCAATGCTGTCTACTCCGCACGGAACGGGTATCTGATCGAACCCAACTATTTCGATCTAAAGACGCTTGGAGCTTATTCATCTTGTTCGATCCGCTGGCTTCGGGATCGTCTGGTGGATCGGATGCACCCACTGCCGCATCATCGCGTAGAAGGCAAGCTGCTCGTCAAGAAGGATGACTTTGATCAATGGATAGAAGCCTATCGGGTCTGCCAGCAACCTCAGGAGCTGAATCGGATCGTGGACGATGTGCTAAGCGATCTCTTTCCCGCTCAAGACAGGGCTTGACATCATGGACCATCTATGTTTACTCTAAACAGTAAATGCGACTCAGGGCGATTCGGCAACGGCAGAAGCTCACGCTCAAGGCGCTCGCCAAGAAAGCGGATGGCATGAGCTATACCTTTCTCTCCAACGTCGAGACCGGGAAAGCTGATCCTTCGCTGAGCACCTTAAGGCGATTGGCAGCTGCGCTCGGCGTCTCTGTCAGTGAGTTGGTCAAAGATCCGCCGGCTGAATCGAAGAGGAGACCCTAATGGCTGTCAACATTCGACACTGGAAGGGAGCCTGGTGGGTCTTTATCAATCATCAGGGGACCCGCAAGGCGAAGCGGGTCGGAGTGGGAGAATCCGGAAAGAAGGCAGCCAAGCAGGCGGCTCAACAGATTCAGGCGCGCCTCGTTCTTGGGCAGACTGCCGTTGACAACCACAAAACCGGCGTGACAATCGAAGGGTATGTGGAGACGTTTCTCCAACGCATCGAACACACCCGCAAGCCCTCGACCTATGACGGATACAAATCCATACTGAACCGTGACATCCTGCCAATGCTGCGTGCGCTGAATCTCCAGGGCGTGACCCGCGAAAAGGTCAAGGCCTTGGCGATGGCTGGGTTAGAAAGAGGCCAATCACCAAAAACGGTCCAAAATACGATTCGGTGTCTGAGCAGCATGTTAGGGCATGCCGTGGAAGATGGCCTCCTAATCGTGAATCCTGCCCTTAAACCTGGGAAGTTTCTCCCCAAGATTAGCAAACGACGCGGGATCAATCCTCTGACCCGTGAAGAAGTCGCCACGCTGCTCGGGACGGCCAAGGCGAAAGCCTCTCGCTACTATCCTATTCTTCTCTGTGCAGCGAGGACCGGCCTTCGGATGGGAGAACTGCTGGCCCTCCGTTGGGAGGATCTAGATTTCCGCGGACGCTTTCTTCAGATCTCACGCAGCTACACGCATTGGAAGATCACCACCCCAAAGTCTGGGGAAAGTCGGCGTGTAGATATGTCGCTGGAATTGGCCCAGACGCTGAAAGACCTATTCCTCGAACGACAGGTGGAGGCTGGGGCCAATGGGACAGAAGTCCCGCCCTGGGTGTTCTGTAACGAGAATGGGGGACTGCTCCACCCCCATAACCTTCGCGATCGTATCTTTTACGGGCTGCTCAAGAAGGCAGGGCTGCGGCAGGTGCGGTTCCATGATCTGCGCCACACATTCGCCTCGCTCCTGCTCCAACAAGGAGAAAGCCCCGTGTATGTGAAGGAACAGCTGGGTCACTCCTCGATCCAAATCACGGTGGACTGCTATGGGTATCTGATTCCTGGAGGGAACAAACAGGCGGTGGACCGACTCGATACACCAACGATCAAACCGGCTGTCGAGGCCGGATCCGCAACCCCCGCGCAACCGAGATGGGCTCCGGCGCCGAAGGAAATCAGGCAAGACTCAGTAGATCAAGCAGTTACCGTGAGAAGGTATGGGGTGAGTGACGGGTTTCGAACCCGCGACCTCCGGATCCACAATCCGGCGCTCTAACCAGCTGAGCTACACCCACCATACGGAGAAGACACTCGACACAGGTTCTGTGACGGAGGCGATTCTAGCAAAGAGAGAAGAAGACCCGCAACTCGCTGTCAGCCTCTTCAGCCTCGTGCATCGAAGGCCGCCTGCATTTCGGTGAGAATTGCAGCGGCGGCGGTGGCGGGATTCGAAGCATCTCTGATGGGTCGGCCGACCACCAAGTAGTCAGCCCCTGCCGAAATCGCCTGGGTCGGCGTGGTCGCCCTGGCATGATCATCGACATCTCTGCCGGCTGGACGTACGCCGGGCGTGACGATCAGAAATCGCGGACCGACCTTGGGACGGAGGATCGCCGGTTCTTCGCCAGAGGCCACGACCCCGTCACAGCCCACTTCGGACGCCAATAAGGCACGTGCGGTGACCAAGTCCTGGACGCTCCGCTGAATGCCCATATCGCGGAGATCGTGGCTGTCAAAGTTGGTCAAGACCGTCACTGCCAACAGCTTCAGCGGGGACTCTCCACGGCCTTGGACGGCTGCGGCCAACGCCTTCCGGTTTGCATGAACCGTTAAAAATTCCACGCCCATCGCCGCAACCCGCGCAGTGGCCCGACGAACCGTTTCCTCGATATCGAGGAACTTGAGATCCAGAAACACGCGCTTGCCTCGCGTGATCAGGCGTTGAACCATCTCCGGTCCTGCGGCAGTGAAGAGTTCGAGTCCGACCTTCACAAACACGATCTGATCCTGCACTCGATCGAGAAGCCTCTCGGCTTCGTCGCTTGATGGAACGTCGAGGGCCAGGATTAAGCGGTCACGGGCAATGATGGTTGACACAGGTTTGTCCTTTTGAAGAATGGCTTACCTTGACGCTTCATTGAGCCGCATGGTACAAATACGCTCTTTTTTACTATAGGAGTCTACTATGCCGGTTGTACATAAATCGACGATTCGCCGAGCCCGCCAGTCCGTGAAGCGGCACGACCGTAACCGTGCGACGCTGGGTGCCCTCAAGAGCCTCGTAAAGAAAGTCCAAGCGGCCGTGGCTGAAAAGAAGATCGAGGATGCGACGGTATCCCTGCGCATAGCCACGTCGGCCCTCGGCAAGGCCGTGACAAAAGGTGTGATGAAACCCAACACGGCCTCGCGCCGGATTGCTCGCCTCACGCTCCACGTCAACTCCTTGTCCGCTTCCCGCTCGTAATCGTTCGCACGTTCGATATGGTTCTCGCCCTCACCGGTTGCGGCACCTCGGCGCCACGACTCGGGGAGGGTGGACGTGCATTGACCTGTCCGCGATCGCATAACCGCAGCAACACTCCCTCAAGAACTCGCGCGGGGCGTCCACCACTTCCACCCTTCAGCTTGGCATCGGCATCCAAGAGCAACCCAAGCGCCTCCTGCAAATGGGAGTCGGGAAACTGTTCGAGAAACGCTCGCACCTTGTAGGGATCCATACGCAACGTCCGAGCGGCCTCCCCCTCCCGGCCTCCCTGTCGTACGACGTCCTTCACCTTCCACAATCTCCGATATTGCCAGGCCAATGAGCCAAGAATTCTCAGCGGAGCCTCCCCCGCTTCAAGATTCCTGGCCAGGATCGCCAACACCCGCCCGCGGTTTCTCGCGCCGATTGCCAGCGTCAGATCAAACACCGAGGCGCCTGGTTCTGTTCCGCGCAACGTAGCCACGTCGCAGGCGGTGACAGCCTGGCCGGGCGAGACATACGCCGCCAGCTTTTCCAACTCACGCCGGACCGAATAGAGCGAGCCCCCACAGACCTCTTTGAGCAACTCAATGGCTTCCTCGTTGAGCTGTATCCCGACCCGTTTCGCGTCCTGTCTGAGCCAGGGAAGCCATTGCGCTTCTTTGAGGGGTGAACAATCAACCGTCACCGCGGTCTGCCCTAAGGCCTGTGTGAACTTGAGTCGTCCGTCAAGTTTCGGCGCGACGAAGATCACAGCCGTAGAGTCATTCGGCTCCTTCAGATAGGGGAGGATCGCGTCGCACTCCCGTGCCGGGAGTTTATCGGCCGCTTTCACCACCACCACCCGCCGAGCCGCGAACACAGCTACCTCCGAAGCACAGGTGACAATCTCCGCCCCGCTCACGTCGTCTCCATAGAACAGATCGCAATTGAAGTCGCTCTCGCCCTCTCCCAATAACGCGGTCTTCAGCGCACCCAGGGCCATATCGCGCAGCAGATCTTCCTCGCCGACAAGTACGTACAGCGGCGCGACCGTTCCTTGCGCAAGCTGCGCGTTGAGTTGGGCATGAGAGATGGCTGAGGCCATAGTGGATATTCGAGTTATTTAATGCTTGTGTCCGCGCTGTTCGATGCTGGACGCACGGTCGGCTTTGCCAGCTGCCCCGATTCTAACTGGAGCAGAAAGCGGGAAGCCAAGTCCTCGGCGATGAAACGACCGGCTTGTTCCAAGGCCCGGTTCTGCAGAACGCGGTTGAACTGCAGGTCGGTCGTCACGAAGAACTCCGAGGCGCCCTTCGACGTTTCCGCCCACACGAGACGTTTCGTCCTTGTCTCCTCTACCTTGACCATCACCACGACCTCTGCGCGACTTTCGAGCGTGGTTGTCTGGGTGAAACTGAGCGTCGGAAGACTGACCGAGAGAATTTGCCCGGACAGCACAAGGTCGGCCGCCTCAGTCTCCGGAACGATCTGGGCCCCACTGCCAGACGAAAACTCGTGGCGCAGATAGTTGGTGAAGCGGGCTTCCAGGTTGGGTTCAAAACTCTTATTCTCCAAGGTCCGGACTACCAACCGCGGTGGCGGTGACGTGGAAGAGGATGTCGCCGTCGCAGTCCCGATGGTAGGCCCGGCTCCCTCCACACGGAATTGATAGCCGCAGCCGAATAGAAGAAAACAGCAGGCGAGAGGCAACAGGCGAGGGGCAAAAGGCGCCAGGCCTGATGGAGCTTTGCTTCTCTTCACACTTTCGACCCATTGCCTCTCGCCCATCGCCTCTTGCCCCTTATTTGCTCCGCTAGATCACAAAATTCATCAGTTTTTTTTCGACGTACACAATCTTCTTCGGCTCCCTGCCCTGCAGCCACTCCGCGACCTGCGCACGAGCCAGCCCTTCGACCTGCTCGCGGGTGGCGTCGGCTCCCACGTCGAGTTTGGTCCGCAACTTCCCATTTACCTGGACAGGAATCGTCAACCGATCGCTCACCGTCAGGGCCGGATCGAAGATCGGCCAGGGCTGCAGAGAGACGCTCGGTTTGTGACCAAGCACCTCCCATAATTCTTCCGCCAGATGGGGGGCGAAGGGTGCCAGAATCAGGACGAAGGGTTCGAGTAAGGCCCGTGAGCGCTGCTCGGCCTTCGTCATCTCGTTCGTAAACACCATCATCTGGGAGATCGCAGTATTGAACCGCAATGCTTCGATATCCTCGGTCACCTTCTTGATCGTCTGATGGAGTAACCGCTGGTGTTCGAGAGCAGGAACCGTCTCCACCACGGTACTCGACAAGCCGACCTTCTTCATTCACCATGAGTCGCCAGGCCCGTTCGAGAAACCGCGTGACCCCTTCTACGCCCCTCGTACTCCAGGGCTTCACGGCCTCCAGCGGGCCCATGAACATTTCATAGAGCCGCACCGCATCGGCCCCGAACCGGTCCATGATCTCGTCGGGATTGACGACGTTGCCGCGGGATTTCGACATCTTCTGGTTGTCTTCTCCCAGCACAATTCCCTG
The DNA here is from genome assembly GCA_963720035.1 of uncultured Nitrospiraceae bacterium. GTDB lineage: Bacteria > Nitrospirota > Nitrospiria > Nitrospirales > Nitrospiraceae > Palsa-1315. Next base: position 21,862 of record CAVREB010000001.1, read on the forward strand.
ATGCACCAGCCTCTCGAACGGCTCCGGCGTACTGACCACCCCAATGTCATACAGAACCTTGTGCCAAAAACGCGCGTAGAGCAAATGCAGCACGGCATGTTCGCTGCCGCCGATGTAGAGATCCACCGGCATCCAATAGCGCTCTTTCGTAGGATCGACGAGTTGCTTTGAATTCTTGGGGTCAATGAATCTCAGATAGTACCAACAGGAGCCGGCCCACTGAGGCATTGTGTTGGTTTCACGGCGTGCCGGCACCCCACTGATCGGGTCAGTTGTAGTTAGCCAGTCGGTTAAATTCGCGAGCGGGCTTTCGCCGCTCCCGGAGGGTTTGAAGTTGCTGGTCTCGGGCAACAGTACCGGCAGCTGCTCTTCCGGAAGCGGAAGGGCCTGGCCATCGACCCACACAATCGGAAAGGGCTCGCCCCAATAGCGTTGACGGGCAAACAGCCAGTCCCGCAACTTGTAGTTCACGGCCTTGCGACCCTTGCCATGCGATTCTAACCAGGCCGTGATTTTCGGAATCGCGTCACCTGGTGTCAGTCCATTGATGCTAAAGCTTCCATCTGGCGTCGTGGAATTGACGACAGTACCCTGCTCGGTCGCGACAAACGCCTCTTGTTCAACCTGACCACCCGCGATCACTTCTCGGATCGGCAAAGCATAGGTCTTCGCAAAAGCCCAGTCGCGCTCGTCGTGCGCGGGCACAGCCATAATGGCCCCGGTCCCATAGCCCATCAACACGTAGTCGGCAATCCAAATGGGCAGCAGCTCGTTGTTCACCGGATTCACCGCGTAGCCGCCGGTGAATACCCCGGTTTTCTCCTTTTCAAGTTCCTGCCGTTGGAGATCGCTTTTCCTGGCCGCTGCCTCGCGATAGGCGGCGACCTCGGTGCGGCGGTCGGCGGTCGTGACGACCTCCACTAACGGATGCTCCGGGGCCAGCACCATATAGGTCGCGCCGAATAGGGTGTCCGGCCTCGTCGTAAAAATTCGCACCGTGCCAGAAACGCCGGCCAAATTAAACTCGACTTCCGCGCCGATCGATCGGCCGATCCAATTCTTCTGCATCTCTAATGTACTGGCCGGCCATTCGACCAGCTTCAAATCTTCTAGGAGTCGATCGGCATAGGCCGTGATCTTCAATACCCATTGGCGCATCGGCTTGCGCACCACATCGAACCCGCCGACTTCGCTCTTCCCGTCGATAATTTCTTCATTGGCGAGCACCGTCCCCAGCGCGGGACACCAGTTCACCGGTACTTCCGCCACATAGGCCAATCCTCGTTCGAACAGTTTCAGGAAGATCCACTGCGTCCAGCGATAATAATCGGGGTCGATCGTGCTGATCTCACGTTCCCAGTCGTAGGACAGACCGACACGTTTCATCTGACGTTTGAACGTCGCAATGTTCTGGGCCGTCGTGACGACCGGATGAATTCCGGTCTTCACCGCATACTGTTCGGCGGGCAAGCCGAACGCATCCCACCCCATCGGGTGCAGCACATTGAAGCCCCGCATACGTTTATAGCGGGAGACGATGTCCGTTGCGGTATAGCCTTCCAGATGGCCCACGTGCAGGCCCGATCCGGACGGATAAGGAAACATATCGAGGCAATAAAACTTGGGCTTGGCGGGATCGTCCGTGACGCGAAACGTCCGGTGTTCCTCCCAATAGGCCTGCCACTTCGACTCGATGGCGTGATGATCGTAACCCTTGCTCATTGCAGCGACTCAGGCGATTCACCCTTGTTGGAGCGCAAGAAAAAGACGAAGGACTCTAACATAGCCTACCCAGCGCCACAAGATTTGCGGGCACTCACCACGGCCTCCTTTGTTATACTGACAGGCACAAATGCGATGGTATGGTGAGCACATCTTCCCTCACCTGATGGAGTGGGTGATGGGAGGCGAGGAGTTTCAGAAACAGCGCTCGCTGGTGCTCGCGCGAGCCTACGGCAAGGTACTGGAAATCGGCTTTGGCACCGGCCTCAATCTCCCTCACTACCCTGCGGCCCTGTCGAGTCTCCACGCCATCGATCCGGCACATGGGTTGCCCAGGAAAGTCGCGGAACGCAGTGCGGCGGTACCCTTTCCGCTCCAAATTCAACGGACCAGCGCAGAGACGTTGCCCTACGCCGATCGAACTTTCGACTGCGTCGTCAGTACCTGGACCCTCTGTACCATTCCCGATCCGGTCAAGGCACTTCAAGAAGTCCGTCGAGTCCTTAAGCCTGACGGAGTGCTTCTCTTTCTAGAGCATGGCCGGAGCGAGGACGAGAAAGTCGCAGCGTGGCAAGACCGCCTGAACCCGATTCAGCGAGTGATCGGCTGTGGCTGCAATCTGAACCGCAAGATCGACCAAATCATCGCGCAGGCCGGTTTGAAGATCATGACCATCGATCGATTCCTGATGCAGAGCGTGCCCAGACTCGGAGGCGAGATGTACCGAGGTACGGCAACGCGACCGAATTAGATCACAGGCCGCCCGTTGAGGAGTGGAGAAAAACTGGTGACCGAGACGAACTGAGCGAGCGGGGCGGGAGGCAACTGAGAACTCGACTTGGCACTATGAATGAGATGGGCGACGCCGAATTGTTTTGCCGCAATCAGACAGTTCCTCGTCATCATCCATATAGAGGGACCTTGTCGGGTCGAATCCCACTAATCGCGCGCAATTAGGCCAATACTCCGGGCGCATTTTTAGATACCCCACTTCAAACGCATTCAGGATTCGATCGACATGCCGATCGAGTCCGGTCTTGGCGACTTTGATGGCCACGCCTGATTCATGGGCATTCGTCACGATCGTCACACTTTTTCCCCAGCTGTCGAAGGTGTTGCAGAAACTCCTCCGCACCAAACAGGAAACCGATCATGTGATCCAGTTCCTTGGTCATGGCCACGACATCGATTCCCACTCGCTGCGTCCAATAATGCAGATCGGTCCAGGCCAATTCACCTTCGACCGAGCGGTACATCGCCATAAGGGTGTCGCGAGACTCTTCGAGAAGCAGACCATGAAGCGCAGCATAACGACGCGGGAGTTCCTCTTCGAAAAAGAAGTTGTCGAAGTGACGGTCCAGCAGGGTCCCGTCCATATCGAGCAGGACATCGTCGATCTCGTCCCAATTCAATTGAAGTGGCGTCATCTTGATGAGAGTGTACCCGACGATGGTTGTGTTTGCCAAAATTCTTATGTTACGGTCACCAGACAATCTTCCATGCCACGCACCAAAAACACCCCCTTAGAGGCAGCACCGGTACCGTCAGCCCCGACGGCTCACCCGCCCATAGTGGCCATAATCGGTCGCCCCAATGTCGGCAAGTCGACGCTCTTTAATCGCATGCTCGGCAAACGAACGGCCATCGTGGACGATGTCCCGGGCGTCACGCGGGATCGTAACTACGCCGACGCCACCTATCGGAATCGGCCGTACCGCCTGGTAGATACAGGGGGACTGGACCCATCTGCCTCGGAAGGCATGTTGGTCCTCATCAAACGGCAATCGGAACTCGCCATTGCGGAAGCGGACATTTTGATCCTGCTGATGGACGGCCGGACCGGGCTGACGACCCCGGACCATGCAGTGGTCCGTCTCTTGCGCGGAACGCCGAAGCCCTTGTTTGTCGTGATTAACAAGATCGATACGCCTAAGGTCGAACCGCTTGTGGCGGATTTCTATCAGCTGGGCACGGAGACGCTCTATCCTATCTCTGCCGAGCATGGCATCGGCGTCTCCGACCTCCTGGACGCGATCTATCCACTCCTCCCGGTCCCGGATGAGAACGCTGAGCAGACGACGATGCCCCGCATTGCCGTCGTGGGACGACCGAATGTCGGCAAATCCACGCTGGTGAACGCTGTGCTCGGAGAAGACCGAGTGGTGGTCAGCGATGTACCGGGAACTACCAGGGATTCGATCGATTCGATCGCCCTCCATCAAGGACGCCGATATCTCTTCACTGATACAGCCGGTATTCGTCGGCGCGGAAAGATTGACCGGGGAATCGAAGGCTATAGCGTGGTCCGATCGCACTTAGCCATCGGCCGGTCCGACCTCGGGATCTTGTTACTCGATGCCACGGAAGGCGTGACCGAGCAGGACACCAAGATTGCCGGGATCATCATCAAGCAAGGACGGGCCTGCTTCCTCCTGGTCAATAAATGGGACCTCCGGGAAGGCGATAGCCAGGCCCGGCAGGAGGTCGAACTGGAACTTCGGCGGCGCTTTCCCTTCCTGACCTGGGCACCGGTCCTCTTCGCATCCGCGGCCAACCCCGATTCGCTTGGCCAGCTCTTTCCTACCATTGATAGGGTATTCGCGGCTTTTTCAAAACGGATCCCGACCGGAGCGTTGAACAAGTTCCTCCAGGAGATTCTCGCCACCCACCCCCTGCCGGTGCGGAAAGGCAAACCGACGAAGATCACGAAGTCTGCCTTCATGACCCAGGTCGCGACACAACCACCGGTCTTTGCCTTGTTTGTCGGTCACCCGGACAATATCACGCCCGCCTACCTCCGCTTTCTCGAGAACCAACTCCGCGAGGAATATGGATTCGAGGGAACCCCGATTCGCATGCTGGTTCGCAAAAAATAGCTGGTTCAATTTCCGCCGCTCCTCGACCCTATTTGTACGCGACCTAGCTCTGACTGCCACGTTGTGATCGGTATTCGCGGGATAGTCGCGCTTCCTGCACCTGGTGCATCGGTGCAACTCTTGCACAGTCCGGTGAGCATTTCCCCGAAAGGAAACGCATGCCACAATTATCTCCGCAGCACCAAGCCAACTCCCCGCAGGATGATGTCTCTGGGATTGAGGAAACGCCCCCCCAGGGAACCCGTGCGATGCAACAACCCCTTCTCTCTTCCCCAGACACGGGCATGATCGTATTTTCCTCTTCCGCTCGCATCCTGCACATGAATGGACCAGCGCGTGCACTGATGGCATTGTTCGGTAAGTCCTATGAGCTCTGGCCGCAGATGGCACCCGAATCCATGCCCTCCATCCTCACGGAGTTCTGTTACGACGTACTGGCAGAACTCCAACGTCGAATCGAGACCCAGGACTGGGCACAATTCGAAATGCGCCGCATCTGCCACATGGTCACACCATCCCTCATGCTCACAGGGTTCGGTGTGCCGAATTCAACCAACCGTGAGCTCCGGGTCATCCTGACCATCAACCCCCTGTCCTCCACTCGTTGCGCAGCCGCAGACTCACGGCATCTCCACCCGCCAACCAACGTACAGGCTCCCGTCGGTCGAGCAATTTCGTAAAGGCATCGCCTTCCGAGTCACTGTCGTGGCGGCTTTCGCCTTGACTCCTCGTAGGCATCATGTTATTCGCTCAAGCTGATGCTGCATTCCGCACATACAGAGACTCATCTCCCTGCGGCGCGCGACAACCCGCAGACCCCCGGGATGCGGGAGTCCTCTCTTCGCAAGCTGCAGCAACGTGTGATCGAGACCCTCTGCGCCGGGGTGGTCATCGTCACCCTCCTCGGCCCCGTCCGTGCCGAGGAACCACCTACGCCAGCCGGAATGCTCTCGCTCCCAGCCGCTGAAGCTCCTGCTATAACATCTGCCGCCGTCGACCCAGTCACGATTGATCCTTCCATAAAGTTACGGGGATCGGTGTGGCGGACCAAGCCCGGGATCGTCTTTCTCAAGACCCCGATCGGACTGCTGACCCTCACCTCCAAAACAACTCTGAAGGATCTCAAAGCCTCACAGGAAGTCCGCTTTTGGGTGCACGAGCGCCATTCCGTCGTCGAGATCCGAAAGAGGGCCGACGGATCGTTGGTCCATCGCTACCTCAGCGGGCCAATGTCGTCTGGGACCGATGCTCCGAGAACGTTACGCTGGTGGGGGCCCGACGGCGACCAGACCGTCCATATCGGAACAGAGGAAAAGCGCCTCACGGACTATCACGAGGGAGATCCCCTGACTGTCGAAGTCGATGAAACGAATACGATCCGCGGGGTACACGACCTGCAATTCGACCTGCAGGTCAGCCAAGCCCCGCCAGCCGGCGCCGACGTGTATCTCCTCCTCTCGGGAACTGTGTCAAAGCTCAAATCCAACTTCGTCTTTATCCGCACCCCCATCGGCCTGGTTATGCTCAATTCGAAGATCGGGATCCCTCGCGTGAAGGTGGGACAACCGTTGACGTTGCAGATCGACCATGAGCATGTGACCGTCACGTTCCCATCGACTGATGCCCCAACTCCCCGACGCAGTGCCGCTCCAATCCCCTAAGCGACAGCCCTGCATAGGGCGGCCCTGACAGAGCAGGATGCTCAAAAAGGCTATACTTCTCACCCGCCCAACCCTGGCGGATACTTCACCCTCCCACCCTGAGTCTGCCAAGACAGCCTCTTCACCCTGGAACGCGCCTCGTCCCAAGCAAGGCGGCAGCGAGCGAAGAGGCGAAGTCGTACTCTGTGTCGTACGTCGAGCCTTTGAGCGAAGCGAGAACGAAGCTGGCGGCCTTTTTCAGCATCCTGCCAGGTTTGCTTGACAGGCCTCAGCCAAGCCCCTAGACTTCGCGCCAGCCATGCGCGCCCCAGCTCCCAAGACACCTCCCCATCGTCCAGCCAGGCAAGAGCCCGACGGATTTGATAGGCTGTACCGAGACCATGTCGATCTGATTTATCGGTACGCACATCGCCTGTGCGGCGAAACGGAGTCGGCAAAAGATCTCGTTCAAGAAACCTTTCTCAATGCCTACCGAGGACTCAAAGATTTTCGAGGCGAGGCGCGGGTCTCCACCTGGCTTTACACCATCGCCTCACGGGCCTGCATACGGATGCGGCGCAAGCGAAAAGGAGAGCCCGAACACGAACTATCGCTCGATGAATTTGTGCCCACCTCGGAAGGGGAGTTTCGCCTCCAGATCCCGATGGACGGGCTCACTCCCGAGGAGGCCCTGCAGAATAAGGAACTCCGGCAGGCTCTCGACCAGGCGATCGACAAACTGCCCAATAAATATCGGATGGCTCTGGTGCTCCGCGACATGGAAGGGTTGAGTGCCAAAGAAGTGGGGAACATCATGGGCTTGAATGAGCGCGCCGTAAAATCTCGACTGCACCGAGCACGCTTGTTTGTTCGGCGGGAACTCAGCGCCCGCGGAATCACCAACCACGATGACCACAAGTCGGGAGGCTTGCGCTCATGACCAGGAAGAAGACGGCGTCCCCAAAGAAACAATCCGGGCCATCGTCTCACCACCATACGCATGGCCAAGGCCAATGCGTGGATCTTCTCCGGCAATTGTCCGCCTATATCGACGACGAGCTCCCATCCGACATTTGCCAGGAGATACGCCGACATCTTGGCGCCTGTCCGAATTGTGAAGTCTTCATCGCATCCCTCCAGCAAACCGTCACGCTCTGCAGACATCGTCCAGTCCCACCGTTAAAACCGGCCGACCGGGTTGCCATGCGCCGCGCAATCCTCAATGAGGCCAACGTACGGTGAGAGGGACGCTCTGGCTCATGTTCCTAGCTCTGATGCTAGCAACTCCCCACTCGCGCGCTTCCAACCGAGGTCGAGGTGGAATCGGTTACCGTAGAGATCCGCGGGCGGCTATTCATTCCGAATCACGTCCTGTTACATCATGAACACAAGACAGTGCTACGGTTCCGCAACCACGATACGGAACTCCATGCCGTGGTAGCGAAGGAGCTCTTCCTCGGCGTCAGCCTCAACGTGGACGGTAACGGGGCCCCGGAGTTCGGTCCAAACGGACTCACGCGGGTAATCATCCCGCCTGATGGCCTCATTGAGATTCAGTTCACACCGACGCATACCGGAACTTTCTCGTATCTGTGCGACATGCCGGGTCATAATATGCAGGCCGTGATCGAGGTTGAATAACAAGGAGACAGGAGCCCTACGATGAACGGTCCGGTCGGTCGGTGGGCCATCATCGGCAGCACCATGGCCATTGGCCTGAGCGGTCCGTCGTTTGCCAACTCGCCGGCCCCGGCCACGCTCGAACAGGGGCGCGCCATCTACGAGCAACGCTGTCTGGACTGTCACGGACCAGAGGGCCGAGGTGATGGGAGTAAGGCCCTCTCTCTGTCCCCTCGACCGGGCAACCTCGTGTCTGCCCATACGTCGGCCAAGTCTGATCAGGAGTTGTTGAAGATCATCGCCAACGGCCGCCCTCGTACCGCGATGCCGGCCTGGAAGGGCCACTTGTCGGAAGAGGAACAACAAGCGGTCCTCGATTACATTCGCTCGCTGGTGAAATTCACTCGCTCCGCAACCCCGCCTCCGCCTTCCCCCTAGCCGGTGAATCGGCCTCCCTGGCCCCTTTCAGATCTTCAAAGCAGCATGGTACAGTACCGGCTTCTTCTCGTCCTTCATCCTAGGGGAGCCTACGACATGATGCGCCTGCAGATTCTCCAACGTGACCGGTTCACGATCCTGTTCCTAGCTGGAACCCTGTCGATTGTCACTGCGATGACCCTGATCGAGGCCTCACCGGCATTTGCCGCTGCCGCGAAGAAGTCGAAGAAGGCTGTCACTTCAGTTGAAGCGACGGCTCAACGTTACGCCGAAGCCATTGGAACGGGAAATAAAGTTGGCGTCGGCCAGCTCGACTTCGCCTGTCAATATCCCCTCGTAGCTGCAGCCCCTCATGGCATCAAGACCTATCCGGCCGACTCCGACCCAGTCTACGACTCCTGCTGGCAGCGGTTGCGAGACGCCCATGCCTCTACCCTGGTCAGGAGCGATGTGGGCATGGAGGTCTTGTGGCCCAGCAACGGCGATCTGGTCTTTTTCAGTGAGGACCTGAACCGCTACCCCGCCTCAGCCTTCGTAACCGACTCGCTGGGTCTGACGCCGCCAGGAACCGGATTCCATATTCGCATTGTCGGAAGCACGCCGCTCCCTTCGGCCTCGTTCCGTCTGAGACCGACTGGCCCGATCGTGGCAGTGCCAACTACCTTAGTAAAGTTGGCCGTCAGTTACCAGGACCCACTCACAGCTCCATTGACCTACGCAGCCGGTTCGGTCAAATGGACGACCACGATTAAGCGAACCAGGCGAGCGCTGAAAGAAATCACCACCCAGTGGGTCGTCCTCTCCGGACTGAAGAAACACGGCTTCGCGGGAGACACGGCAGTCGTGAACCTTCCCGTCACCAGCGGAGCCATTTCCGGCAGTGGCGTCCAGGAAAAGATTCCGTTTGTCACAGAAACCAGTCGCGCTCTTGCCGACTCGCTGGTCTGGTGGGGACCGACGGACGTCCCGGGTCTCCTGACCGCTGCGGCAGCTCGCGCCGCGACCTTTCCGGAACTGCGCGACCGCGTGGCCATGTTGAATCGAGTGCTCATCATCGACCCCAATCAGGCCGAGGCCCTCATGGTGTTGAGCCGACACCTCTATGCCGTCATCCTGCGCGAGGCCATCCCGTTCCATAAACTCACGGTGAAGGATCCGGCTCTGGCCTTGGTGGTGAACGAGCATTTTTGGAACATCTATGCCCAATCGACGCGCATGGACCTGTCGCTGGGGATGGAGATGGGTGGGTTCGACAAGCCGACGACTGCCGACTACCTGTACCGCATGATCTCGGCCATGCGAACATTAGCCGTGGTACGGCCGGAACAGCTCGATAACCGATTTCGATTAGGCGTGGCCTTGCGCTGGAACAACGATCAAGAAGCCGCGATCGAGACCCACCAATCCTTGGTCAAAGCCATCCCTGCTGAGCGAAGAGCCGGCAGAGCAGAAGCCCTGCTCCAACTGGCCTGGTCCCGCGTCAACAAAGTGGCCTGGAACCGCAACTTCGACGACTCGGATATTCGGGTCGCCTATCAGGATGCCGACGAGGCGCTCACGCTCGCCGATCTGCCGCTCGATAAATTCATGGCCGAGTACACCAAAGCCTACAGCTTGCTGTTCACCCCGGACCGAGACAATCGGGCGCTCTTGGAGCGACTGACGGAAGCCAAACGATGGTTTGCTGAAATTCCCGGGCAGACGCCGGACATCTGGCAATTCTTCATCGGGGCAGAATCGTTGAAGGCGGTCCTGGACGCTGATCCGAGCTTCCAGCCACTACTGGCATCAGTGGAAGAGAAGAAGGGCTGATGGCCTGTGTGTGCCGGCCGGTTTCCCTTCGAGACAGACAGAGACTCTCGCCTCGCGTGGTCGTAATTGTTCTCCTCCTGCTGGCTTCTTTCACCGGCGTGATGGACTTGGCCGCGGCGGACGACTCGTACATCGCAGGCTATGCAAGCGCGCTCCTCGAGCGAGAATTCAAACTGGCGGCCACTATCCGCGTTGCGGATGGCGTCGTGACGGTGTACACCTCCCTCATCATACCGGGAGATCGACGGAAGATGCTCGCGGCTCTGGAGAAGATTCCCGGGGTCGTCCGGGCAGAACTTGTTCATTCCGGCCTGACCAGCCCCCCGCCGCCCGCAATCGGAACCACTGCCGTTGAGAAAACCATTTCTCAGCCGCGGAGCGAAATTCTTCCCCGGGGACTCTTGTTCGAGCCGCTCCATGCCGACCCACGCTGGCCGCATTTCTCCGCGGCCTATCGGACCGGAACCGCAGGAGTGGATACCGGCCGCACCTTCGCCGGTAATTTCGGGGAGACATTTGCACTGTACCGGCATGCGGCTCCGTTCAACGGCCAATGGGAATTCGGTTTGCAGGCTGGCGTGTTCAGCCTTTTCGACTATGGATCAGTCGATAAGTCTCAGGACCTCATCAATGCGGACTATGCAATCGCTCTGATGGCGAGCTACCGGACCGGGCCGCTTTCTGGCTTCGTTCGCCTGCAGCATCAAAGCTCACACCTGGGCGACGAATTTATCTTGAATAGCCCGGTGCCGGTGAATCGACTCGGCTTCTCATATGAAGGAGTCGATGTGAAACTGTCGTACGACATGCTCGAGTGGCTGCGTGTATACGGGGGCGCTGGCTATCTTTGGAACACAGCACCAGATAATCTGAAGAGATGGACCAGCCAGTTCGGCATCGAGTTTACCTGTCCCCAAACCTTCTTCGGCGGCACCATTCGCCCGGTCGCCTACGGCGATTTCCAGGCGAATGGGCGGACCAACTGGGCGATCCAGAATTCCATTATGGCCGGCGTGCAGCTCGAACACCTGGAAATCATGGATCGCCATATCCAGATTCTATTCGAATACTACGGCGGCCGTTCCCCCAATGGAGACTTCTTCATCAGTCACACGGAATGGTTCGGCATCGGTCTACATTTCTACCTCTAGCCGCGCGGACGATCCAAGCTGAACTCAGAAAACTGAAAGAAAGGTGTCTTCACGCGCCCGGTATCGTGACAGCAATCAATAAGACCACACAGGCCAAGGTGGACTATGGTGACAAGGCAGCGCGGCTCCATGACCGGACAAATGCGAAACCCCGGCTCGGCGAGATGACCGGAAACACCGATGAGACACTGACGCGACTAACTCGCTCCTCAATGGCTCGAAGCCATCCTCGGAGTCGATTCAATTGTCACACCGATAGGGCATTGTCGGACGAGCGAAAATCCGGGGCCATAGTTTTTTCTCGCCGCGTGCGATATCGTGTTGCGGAATGTTTCGGCTGAATCCACGCGCAGATGATCTGCGCTTTCCAGCTGCTGAGCTAGCCTCACCGGAAGGTTTGCTGGCCGTCGGCGGCGATCTGCGACCCGAGCGATTGCTCGAAGCCTACCGCCACGGCATCTTTCCCTGGTACAACAACGATCAGCCGATCTTGTGGTGGTCGCCCGATCCCCGAATCGTACTCTTTCCCGTCAAACTTCACATCTCACGCAGCCTGAAAAGAAGCCTTCGTCCCGGCCTATTCAGCGTCACGCTCGACCGGTGCTTTCGCGACGTGATGCAGCATTGCGCAGGACCTAGACCTCAATATCCAGACGGCGGCACGTGGATCACTTCTGAAATGCTCGAAGCCTACGGGCGCTTACACGATCTCGGCTATGCCCATTCCGTTGAAACCTGGCAGGAAGGAATTCTGGTCGGCGGGCTCTATGGAGTAGCGATCGGTGGAGCCTTTTTCGCAGAGTCGATGTTCACGCATGTATCCGATGCCTCGAAAGTGGCGCTAGTCTCGCTCGTGCGCCAACTGCAAGCCTGGGGATTTCGCCTCATGGACTGCCAGCAATCCTCCCCCCACGTTATGGCCCTCGGCGCCGAATCCATCTCCCGCCACGACTTTCTCGATCACCTGGCCGCCGCACTTGCGATGACCGGACGGCGCGGACGCTGGCAGTTCGACTCCCAATAGCCATAGCCCTCTCAGGCTTTACTTCTTACTCATCGTAGCCAATTCTGCGAAGTAGTGCGCGAAAGCCTTCATCCCGCCGGAGGCCTGGCCCCAGTCGAAATATTCGTTTGGCGCATGGTAGCCGTGCTCGGGCAGACTCAATCCCATAAACAGGATCGGCACCTTCCAGGCTTTCTGCATGGTGACCACTGCACCGATTGATCCTCCTTCCCGGATGAAGGCCGGTTCTTTCCCAAAGCCGGCCTTCGCCGCCCGCTTCACTGCTTCGACATAGGGTCCCTCAAACAATCCTTTGAACGGCTGAAGCATCCCTTCCCGCTCCACCTTCACATTTTGGTTGATCTTGGCCACGTGGCGCTTGAGCAACGCAAAGGCCTTCTCTGGAGTTTGATTCGGCACCAACCTCATACTCACTTTGAGTTCGCCATGGCCCGGCACAACCGTCTTCACCCCGGGCCCGTGATAGCCGCCGGTCAGACCATGCACCTCAAACGTCGGCGCGGCCCAGATCCGGCGCATGATCTCGGCGGGATCGTGCGTCCGCAGCGTCTGAAAACCATAGGCCTGCTTGAAGCTCTTGACCTGAAAACCTGACGCAAGGAAGCTCTTGATCTCCGCTTTAGTTGGTTCGACCACATCCTGATAGAATCCTGGAATCTTCACCTTGCCGGTCTTGGCATCGACGCAGGCGTGCGCCACTTCCATCAGTTCCGCGAGCGGATTACGCGCGGCGCCTCCGGTCACGCCGGAATGGGCGTCTTTCGTGCCAGTGCGAAGCGTGAGGCGCGCGCCCAGCAGACCGCGCAGACCATAGGGCATGGCGGGTTTTCCTTTGGCGAGCCAGATGGTGTCCGACACCACGACTGAGTCCGGTCGAGGAATAGCCGTTCGGTTCTTCAGCCCAACAGCAAAATGCGGACTGCCGATTTCCTCTTCCAGTTCCCAGAGAAACCGAACGTTGATCGGGAAGCCCTGCTCGATCGCATACCGCGCGCCGAACAAGGCCGACAGCGCCGGACCCTTGTCATCCGTCGCACCACGGCCATGGTACAGCCCGTTCTCGTTCTTAAATGCAAACGGTGCCTGCTTCCATTCCGGCTCCTGCGCCGGTTGTACATCCATATGGTTATAGATGGTGACCGTGGGATGATGGGCTCCGGTCGTCCAGCCTCCGGATACAATCGGATAGCCCCCGGTCTCCACAATCTGGGCCTCAGCCCCCAGGTCCGTCAGGACCTGCCGCGCGAAGTCCGCCATGCGCCGGATGTCGGGGGCCTTGGCCGGGTCCATGCTAATCGAAGGAATCTCCACCATCTGGCCAAGTAGATCTTCAAACCGTCGCCGGATCTCTGTGACATAGGTACCAAGTTGTCGTGCATTCACGCTCATTGTAGGTCCTCCAAAAAGCAACCGCGGATTATACCGACTGTGCCGTCGCGGCGAAAGAGATCGTCCCATCCATAGGATTCATCACGGCAAGCGCGAACGATGGTGGCAAGAATGGTAGAATGGCTCCGCCTATGACAATGGGATGGCCTCGCAGGCACATGAAACTGGTTTCGATATTAATCGGTCTCTGGCTCGGCTGGGCCGCCGTGCCTTCCCTTGCCCCGGCTGCTGATCCCATCACTGTTCGCGAGATCCTGGACGAACCGAGCCGCTTCCACCTCCGACAGGTGACGCTACAAGGAACCGTTCGGAACGTGCAGCCTCTCGACCCCTATACCTTGCCGGCCGGCACCAGTTGTTACGGCGCCTACCTGTTTTATTTGGAAGACGAGACCGCTTCGATCAATGTTGCTTCGTTCGGCCTCTGCGGCATCCCCCTGGTCAAAGATCCCGACGTGGAAGACGGCGCACGCATCGAGCTCCGCGCAACCGTCCAAGCGCCGAGCCACGGAGGATACTATTTGAGTTTCCAGGGGCTCAAGGTGGTGGGAGAACGAGAGGGTGTGGTGCAGGCCGTGGCTGACCGGATCACTCCTTTACTAGATGAGGCAAGGCCCTAATGACGAAGGCTCCCCACAGGGTCTCTCCGTCAAAGACACGAATCAGCTGGATCGGCACCGGCGTGAATCGCCGATGGTACATGGTGCTCCCCCTTTTACTCTTCCTCACTGCCTGCGCAGGTAGTCAGGGATTGCATCTGGACTCCCTCCAACAGACGCTGCAAGACGAAGAGGTGCGCTTCGTCGGAGCTCTGCCATCACCATCAACGGCGAACAGTTCGACCAGACAAGGCCCTCCGAGGTTAGGGCTGTATGTCATGCCAACCGGATTCCTTCGTCATGAGTTCGAGTGGACCGATGCCGATCGGGAGTCTCTGCTGGCCTGGACCAACGGGTTGAAACGTGACGGCCTCATCAGCGGCGCTTCCTTCATTCAACTTTCTTCGATCAAGGGGAACCAGCTGGCACAGTTGCGCGAATCAGCCATGCGGTACGGCGCGGACCTCTTGCTCATCGTGGATGGCGCCGCGACCGTCGATCGCTACAACAACTACAAGGGAGTCCTGCTCTATTGGACGATTCTCGGTGCATACTTCGCCGACGGTACCCACAGCGACGCCCTCTGTCTGGTGCGAGGTGCCTTGTGGGATGTCCGTGGAGAAATCAAGCTGGTTGGGGAAGAGGCACAGGGGCTGTCGAAAACAGTCGGTCCCGCCGCACGGGTGGAGGATCGAGAGCAGATCACCGCAGCACGCAGACAGGCCCTCACCAAGCTGATGGAGAAACTGCGAGATGATTTTGCGAGGAACAGCAGCGGACGCTCAGGCAGGTAATAAAGACCTCTACCTGCCTGGCTCGCCCAACAGGCACCACAAGCGCCTGGTTCCTGATTTCTGATCGGTCACCGGTTCACCACTGAAAAACTGATCTGCCAGGCCCCATGTCGTCGATGGGATGGGGAACAGAAAGTGCCACACCGTTCTTCCTGGCAGGGTAAAAGAAAAGTGGCGGTGGGTCATTCCGTCCGGAGCCGGTATCCGACTCCCAACTCCGTCACCAGATAACGTGGATGGGCCGGGTTTTTCTCCAGTTTGTTTCTCAACTGGCGCATGTACACTCGCAGATAATGCCCTTCATCCACGTGCAGTGGACCCCATACCTCTTTCAGAAGCTGACGGTGAGTCATCACCTTGCCGGCATAACGAATCAATGTCGTGAGCAGCTTGTATTCAATCGGCGTGAGATGAGTTTCCTTCCCAGAGACAAACACCTGCCGACGTCCGAGATCCACCTTGAGATCGCCGAGAGTAAACACCGGCTCGGCCGGTTCTCCCGTCGGTCCGGCGACATGGCGAAGCGCCGCACGCATCCGCGCGAGCAGCTCGTTGACTCCGAACGGCTTGGTTACATAATCGTCGGCGCCCAAATCGAGCGCGGCGACCTTCGCCTGTTCTTGCTCGCGCGCCGACAGCACGAGGATCGGGATGGTGGACCACACGCGGACTTGCCGAATAACCTCGGTCCCATCCATATCGGGAAGACCCAGATCGAGCAAGATGATATCAGGATTTCTCGCCTTCGCCTGCGCAAGGCCGTCTACTCCAGTGGTCGCTTCATAGAGGCGGTAGCCATGGGCAGGTAAGGAGGTCCGAAGAAATCGCCGGATCTCCGCTTCATCTTCGATGAGAAGGACGGTCGCCTCGTGAATTGCCATGACAGTTCAGGATCCTTCCATCCCCTCACACGACCGGATGGCGTTCGGCCTTTTCCGGCTCGATCGTCGGCTGAGCCTGCTCGATCGGAAGAGTGAACCGGAACACGGCGCCGCCACCGGGGCGCTTTTCAACCCATATCCGTCCGCCATGGGCCTCGATGATTCCGCGACAGATGGTCAAGCCGAGGCCCACTCCCCCCTCACGGGCCGGACCGGCTCGATAAAACTTATCGAAGATGCGCTGTTCATCGCCGGGCGGAATCCCGGGCCCTCGATCGGCGATGTCAAAAACCAGTTCGTGATCGGAGACCGTTGCAGACAGCTCGATGGCCGTGGAAGGAGGCGCATACTTCAGGGCATTCTCAAGCAGGTTGATCAGGACTTGTTCCATCAAGACACCATCCAAGAGCACGAGCGGCAGGTCTGGCTGGAAATTGGTGCGTACTTGATGCCTGTCTAACCGATTCTCCAAGCGCGTCAATGCCGCTCCGACGATCTCTTCGAGCGGGTGCCATTCCTTTTGCAACTGGACTGCGCCTGATTCTAGCCTCGTCATGTCCAATAAATTTCGAACCAGCCGATCCAGCCGATGCGCCTCATTATGGATAGACTTCGCCAACTCATGCCGTGCTGCTGGGCCAAGCTGGTTTTTCTCTTCGAGGAGACCGCTGGCGGCTCCGGTAATCGTCGCCAAGGGGGTCCGGAGGTCGTGGGAAACGGAACTGAGAATGGCGTTGCGCATCCGTTCTGTCTCCACCGAGACGTGAGCCTGCTGCGCCTCTTCTGCCAGGCGCGCTCGCTCCAGCGCAAGAGCGATTTGATTTGCGAGGACTTCCAAGAGATGCAGTTGTTCCTGATCCAGGAAACGTGTCGCGAGAGTTGGACGGACCGCCAACACGCCGATAGGGCCCTTTGATCCAATCAATGGCAGATACAGAGCACTGGCGCCGGGCAATGTATCGCTACCCAGTCCCGCCCGCTCGCCATGCTCGAAGACCCATTGCGCCACTCCCGATTCTTTTGGATCGAATTCAAAGAATAGTTGCTCGCCCCGTTGAAGGACCAGACGCTTGTTGAGATCCGCCACAAAAATGGCGGCCTGGCTATCGAACACCTCTCGGACGTGTTTCACGGCCAATTGCGTGAGGGTGGCCACCCCACGGTGGGTGGCCAGATCACGGCTCAACGCATAGAGGACCGCCGTACGCCGCTCCTGATGACGAGCCAGCTCAGCCTGTTGCTTGGTACGGACTGCCAGTCCGCTGATCGTAAGGGCGACGACTAACATGACCGCAAACGTCAGGAGGTATTGAATGTCCGACACGGCGAAGGACAAATAAGGAGGAACAAAGAAAAAGTCGAACGCGGCGACACTCAGGACTGATGCGAGGACCGACGGCCCTCGTCCATACCGGGTCGCCACGAGCACGACTCCCATCAAGTACACCATGATGAGATTGGCCAGACCGAAGTACGGGAACATGAGCCACGCCACGCCCGTTGACAGGCCTACTCCCACAACCCCCAGGCCGTAGGATGACCAGTCACTGCTCCGCTTCACAGCCTGCGTCGCCAATGGGCGGCTTTCACCGGCCGCGCCAGTGATCACATAGATGTCCGTCTCCCCGCTCTGTTGCACAAGCTCAGCCACCACCGAGCCGAACACCCATTCCTTCCAACGAGCACGGACCGGCTTCCCGACGATGATCTTCGCCACGTTTCTCGTGCGGGCATAGGACAACAGTTCCTGCGCGACATTGGCTCCGCTCAGCACCACCGTCTCGGCGCCAAGCAGCTCGGCGAGCCGAAGCGTCTGGTTCACCCGGTCGCGGTCGGCCTGAGGCATGCGCAGATGTCTGGGCGTTTGAACGTACACGGCCATCCATTTCGCATGGAGACCCGTCGCCATCGTTCTGGCAGCCCTCACCAGACGGGGTCCTCTGGGCTTCATGTTCACACAGACCATGATGGTTTCGGCGGCAGGCCACGTACGGACCACTGCATGGTCGCGGCGATACACCTCCATCTGCTGGTCGACCCGCTCGGCTGTTCGCCGCAGAGCCAATTCGCGCAACGCGATCAGATTCCCCTTGCGGAAGAAATTCTGGATTGCATGTTGCGCTTGCTCCGGCATGTAGACCTTGCCGTCTTTGAGGCGCTGAAGGAGGTCGTCGGGGGGAAGATCGATCAGCTCGACATCATCAGCCTGTTCGAGCACCGAGTCCGGCACCGTCTCACTCACCCGCACTCCAGTGATCTGAGCAACCACATCGTTCAGGCACTCCAGATGCTGCACGTTGACGGTCGTATAGACGTCGATGCCCGCCTTCAAGAGCTCCTTCACGTCCTGCCATCGTTTCGGATGCCGAGAACCAGGGGCATTGGTGTGGGCCAGTTCGTCCATGAGAATGAGCTGAGGACGACGGGCGAGCGCCGCGTCAAGATCGAATTCCCGCAATGTCGTTCCGCGATGCTCGACCACGCGTGGCGGCAGAATCGTCAGCCCTTCCAGCAGGGCTTCTGTTTCCGCACGACCATGCGTTTCGACCCACCCGACGATGACGTCCACCGCGTCATCTTGCTGCTCGTGCGCCGCCCCGAGCATGGCAAAAGTCTTCCCCACGCCGGCCGTAGCACCGAAGAATACTTTGAGCTTGCCGCGCGCCTGCTCGGCCTCTTCAGCCTGCACGCGCCTCAGCAAGGTATCGGGGTCAGGCCGGTGATTGTCCATAACATTCCTATGACGCAGTTGGTGATGTCGCAAGCCGAACAACCGGGTGGCCCGCGATGAACTCAGTGGATTCTAGAAGACGCGTGACAGGGCGTCAACGATCCCGCCGGCCTCTCAGGCCGGGGCGATCACCGAGTGGTCATGATCACGTGCTCTACAATAGGCCCCAGTGCGAGCGCAGGAAGAAACGTGAGCACTCCGACCAAGATCACGACCCCGATCAGCAGCAAGACAAACATCGGGGTATGAGTGGGCAAACTCCCCGCCCCCGGCGGTCTCAGTTGTTTTCTCGCAAGAGAACCAGCCAGTGCCAAGGTGGGAATGGCCAGCCAGAAGCGGCCGATGAGCATCGCCACACCGCCGGTCAGATTGTAAAACGGCGAGTTGGCATTCAGCCCGCCAAACGTACTGCCATTGTTGTTTCCCATAGATGTATAGGCGTAGAGCACCTCGCTGAAGCCATGCGGACCGGGATTGAAGATCGAGCTCTTGCCCGCGTCCGTGCTCACTGCCAATGCGGTGAAGCCCAACACCACCACCGGCATGATCAAGATGAGGAGCGCGGCCATCTTCATGTCGTACGGTTCGATCTTTTTGCCAAGATATTCGGGGGAGCGCCCGATCATCAGACCCGCGATGAAGACCGCGATGATCACAAAGACCAGCATGCCCGCGAGTCCGGTCCCCACGCCGCCCAGGATCACTTCGCCATATTGCATCATCACCAGCGTGACCAAGCCGCCGAGCGGGGTCAAGGAATCGTGCATCCCGTTGGCAGCCCCGGTCGAACTCCCGGTCGTCACGGTGGCAACCAACGCTGTACGGACGATCCCGAAGCGCACCTCCTTGCCTTCCATGTTCCCCCCTGGCTGTTGCTCACCGGAAACCTGATCGACCCCGAGCGTCGAGAGGCGCGGATTGCCGGTCGCTTCCGCATGATACGCGACTCCGATGAACAGCAGTAGGACGAGGAGCATGGCAGCCAGCACCGCCCAACCCTGACGGGTATCACCCACCATCGTGCCGAAGGTATAGGTAAAGGCAGCCGCCAGCATGGTCTGCACGACAA
The DNA here is from genome assembly GCA_963720035.1 of uncultured Nitrospiraceae bacterium. Lineage (GTDB taxonomy): Bacteria > Nitrospirota > Nitrospiria > Nitrospirales > Nitrospiraceae > Palsa-1315. Next base: position 41,608 of record CAVREB010000001.1, read on the forward strand.
GCAGGAGAAAATCACTGAGTGGCGTAGGGCTTTCGAACGGATGCGCCGAGTTGGCGTTGAAGAAGCCCCCTCCGGACGTACCGAGATCACGACTGATGACCTGAGTGGCAGCCGGACCAACGGCAAGAATCTGCTGAGTGACTGTCACTTTTTCAATCTTCGGTTGGCCCTCCCCATCGAAGACCGGTCGGCCACCGATATCTGTTATCGGCCGATCATAGACGACCGGCTGGAGCAGCTGCATTGCTTTATACCCATCGAGCGTCTGCACCGCACCCTGCGACACCAGGACGAGGGAGGAGACGAGGGCAATTGGCAAGAGAATGTAGAGCGTACTGCGGACGAGATCGACCCAGAAGTTGCCGATGGTTCCGCTACTTCGGCGCGCGAGTCCTCGGATGAGCGCGACCAGGATAGCCATCCCCGTAGCAGCTGAGACGAAGTTCTGCACGGTCATCCCCAACATATTGGTCAAGTAGCTCATCGTGGCTTCGCCGGCATAGGCCTGCCAGTTGGTGTTCGTGACAAAGCTGACGGCGGTGTTGAAGGCCAAATCCTCTGGGACCGCGCCGAAGTCCTGGGGATTGAGCGGAAGAAACCCTTGGAGTCGTTGAAGGACATAGAGAGCGAACATGCCGGCCGCGCTGAATAGCAGCATCGCGACCCCATAGGTCTTCCAGTCCATTTCCTCCGTCGCTCGTACCGCGCCGAGCCGGTAGATCGCGCGCTCTATGGGACCAAGGACAGGATCGAGCGGAGTCGGCGTGCCTTCGTAGACACGCGCCATGTACCAACCGAGAGGCTTTACCAGTGCGAGGAGGACGAGGAAGAACAGCCCGATTTGGAGGAACCCATTCAGTGTCATGCTGCGGAACACCACCCCAAATTTCGAGGCGGAACCGTCAGGAATGGAACTCCCGGCGGTACCGCCCTGGGCCACTCTTTTGCGCATGCTAACAGACGGCCTGTCAAGATAGTGTCAATTTTCCAATCTCTCACCTATGGAGCAGGCGTACAGTCTCCGGATGCCTGTTGAGCCCCAACGAGATGCTCCTCTCAACCTCCTGCCTAAGAATCATCGATTGATCGCGAACCTCTCTTCACATTTGACATCGTCTTCACGCCGCCACGGCCCATTTTTACCCTCTTTTGACATTCTCCGGCGTAAGGTTGGTCTGGACTATACGGACGTACGCGGCCTCAGATCGACCGGCCCATTTGGGAAACAGCGATACGGAAACTTATCGGGGATGAGGGTATGCACGCACCAATGCATCTGAATGCCATGCTGTCCGCGCGACCTTCAGTGCTGACGGGAATCATCGCTGCGCTTGTTACGACAGCCGACATCTTTCGGGATCACGGCCGGAGCGGCGACGAGCGCCTGTCGAAAGTCGAGCACGAGGTCTCTCAAGCCAACTCGATCGGGCCGCGGCGAAGAAAACCTCGGCACCACCGAATGGACAAGGGTGAGTTGAGAAACGCCTTGGGCGAACTGCAGTCCATACTTCACATCCACAATCACAATTGGGAGGTTCAGCGATGAAGACCTTTAAAAACGCGCTCGTAAGGGCTGACATCGACAGCGCAGGTTGTGAGGATCCCACTATTTCACCCAGCCGGCCCCAGGCAAGCCGAGACGTGCCCTCTTCCCAATCAATGTCGCCAATTGTCATAGCAAGCAGGCTCCGTGAGGGAAAGGCGTGGGGATTGTCTACTTCGATCGATTTGCAGGAATGCCGGCCGGATATTATACGGGATGCGAAACAAATCGAATCCTATGTCCTCAAGCTCTGCGAGTTGATCGGCATGAAACGATACGGCAACTGCCAGATCGTGCATTTTGGTGAGGGAAAAGTGGCCGGCTACTCGATGGTCCAACTTATCGAGACATCGCTCATTAGCGGCCATTTTGCGAACGAGAGCAATGCCGCCTATCTCGACATTTTTAGTTGCAAAAGTTACGACCCGGCCATCGTCGAGGAGTTTTCCAAAGTCTTTTTTGGAGCACAGCTCAGCACGAAATCCGTCCTTCTGCGGATCTGATTTTTTCGGAACCGGCTGCCCGAACCAGTCTTGGCCATGGACGACGTTCGTTCATCCGTTCATTCCTACGCGTCTCGCAGACGTCTCTCCCTCGTGAATGCTGCAGACTTGTGGCTGAAATCAGCACACCCCCCCAACAACGTCGCCGATGCGATTACTTCGGGGAACCGAAGATGACGTTGGCTTAAACCCTGCAAGCTGCAACTTCCCGTAAGTTCACCGTACAATGCACCGTAGATTCGCGATGACCGGAGATGCAGTCGATTGCAGTGAACAGTAACTGAGAGGGGAACGCTCATGCCCATTGGACGATCAATTGCCCTATTCGTGATAGCGGGCCTTTGTGAAATCGGTGGTGGCTATCTGGTCTGGCAATGGTGGCGGAATGGGAGCTGGTGGGGCCTAGGGGTATTAGGCGGGTTGGTGTTGTTTCTATACGGCATTGTGCCTACCTATCAGCCGCAGCATTTTAGCCGCACGTATGCCGCGTACGGCGGATGGTTTGTCGTGCTCTCCATCCTGTGGGGCTGGGGCATCGATCACATGTTGCCCGACCGGTATGATGTTCTCGGCGGGCTCATCTGCCTTGTTGGTGTCGCTGTCATCATGTACGCACCACGTTAAGCCGGATTGTGACGAAAGTAAGGGTTAGAGACGATTCGAGCCGAATTTGCTGGGCTCAATAACCTCAAATGAGAAGGATCTCCTCTGGGATCTTGTGCCCAGTCACCGTCTTGTATCCATCAAGCGTCTGCATCGCACCCTGCGACAACAAGCGTAATGCTCACCTTGAACCCGTCGCAGAAACCGCCGGAGTCATAGCAGACGGCTAATACCGAACACAGTCAACACAACCATTCCCAACATGACCAATGATAAGTAGACCGCAAGGACCCATGATCCAATCATCTTTCTCTCCTTCCCTTCCAGGGGCCCCGTATCAACTACGCTGCAGCACGCAGTGTCGACGCAAACCTCGCCAGCATGTGCGCTTCGATGGCACCTGTCATCGAATACAGCGCCTCTTGACCCAACAGACCGGTCGCCACCGCGAAATCCCGGACTCGCGCGGGGCTCACCACGATCACGGGGAGCATTGTCTTGCCCAAGGCCCGCACCACGGGCCATTCATCTCCACCTGTCGATTCCAGTGCAATCACTCTCGGCTGGATCGCCTCCAAATCTGTCACCAACGAGGCGAGGCTCGTAGTCGTGTTGGGGAGCACGCACGCTTCCTCGGATGGATGCAGCGCGACATTCAGGCGAGCTTTCGAGATATTAATGCCGACGAAGATCGAAGACGGTTCCATACGAGCCTCCTTTGCTGTGGTCTTTCATCCAAGAGAACTGAGCTTGTACAAACGAATCGTACGGTGTGCGGTATCAAAACGGGGGCAAGATTGGAGTAATACCTGTCAAGACCGTGTAAAAGAGTTTGCGCTCAGTATGGCGTCTTTCCTTATGCGGCTGTGGGTTGTCGATGCAGAAGGACGCGTCGAGGTTGTTGACGTGGGCGTTGCAAGAGCGATCGGACCAGCGGGGTCGGATCGATGCCGGGTGCTGTCACAATGTGGATGCGGCGGACGGTGGTGCGGCGTAAGGCGTGTTCTCGGATGAGGTCCCGAGCCAAGGCCCGGTCCCGAGGGCGGAGTGTGGACATGCCGACCACGGGGTGTTCGGTGATGGCGCGCAGGAGCTGCGTTTTACGTGTATCCCGGTTGCGTGCTCCGACCATGCAATTGCCATGGGTGGGCAGCGGGATCTGATGAGCGGTTCGAAATTGGGTAATGCCGCCCCAGTAGCGACGAATCCGAATGGAGAGTGTGCGAATTTCCCGGTCCATTATCGTCGTACTGGGATGGAATCCCAAACGGGCCACAAGGGCGCGATACTCCTGAAGTGTGTGGTGCTTGTGGCGGTGCCGGACGCGTGCGTGAAAGATGGCCTGGAGACGCTGGTGTTGCCGAGGCGTCAAACTCTTGGAGCAGTCGTCTGGAGCGGCATGTTGACCGCGTTCGCGAGGTCGCGGAAGGTGGTAAGGGTCGGGTGGCGGGTAGCAATCGACGCGGCGGATTGGCGCCGCAATGTCTGTGTATCTTGTCGATAGCGCAGATGTTTCGGCGTGTAGTCGATCAAGCCGTGTGCGCGGCCTTTCAGCAATAGCTGACGGATGGCCTCCCGGGTGCAGGGTCGCGGTTGATGAGGGCCGATATAGTGCGCAGTTTGGGTCAGGGACTCTGTGCGGGCGTAGATCGTGGCGATCTCCAAGATGTGCGCCACCGTGCTCGGTCGTAGGGGGTGATGGTCTCGAGGCATATTTCACTCCTGGGCGTATTCACGGTCCGACAGGCCGAGGATTGTCGCGCAAGGTTCAAGAAAAGCCCGGCTAAGATCCATACGAATAGCCCTATCCTCGATATACTGGTCTCCTATGCCAGGTCAGTTCGGGAGACGGACTCGTGACGCCTTATCTACCCCATTGCCTGTAGGGGCTAGGACCAAGTCCAGGCTCCAGGGGCGACTTCGCCACAGCATAATTCCCCAGCCAATCCCCAGGATTCCATAGAGGGCTCCGATGACAATCCAGATGACGTCCCATACAGCAAAACTCATACTGCCTCCCTTGGTTAGCGCTGTAGCGTTGCCCTTGAAGATGATGCGTCAGCCGGTCTCGTCCTTCGCTGTTCCAGGCTTTGCTAGCATTGGAAGAACCAGAACATAAGGAACTGGGACAAAAAGATGATCAGGAAGAAAGTGAGAATTATAATCCACCGCATGGCTTGCCTCACCTCCGCGCTGGCGGGTGCCCCGCTGTCAGCAAGCTCGCGAGAAGTCGGTCCGCAATCGTGATCTCGCGATGTCTGCTCCTTGCCCAAGCACGAAGCGCGAAAACGAGCACATACGCTGCCGAGTATGAAGAGGATCACCGCCGTGACATTATTCATGCTTGTCTCGCGCACTTCTTTGCATGACTCCTCGCGTCGCCAATCTATCGCGTAACGTGCGGAGTGCGACCTTGAGTTCCTGCCTACTTGCCCGGTGCGACTCGCGCGATGGCTTGGCCGCCCACGCTGCCGTCGCTTTGTCAGTGGCCACTCTCCACGCGCCGATACCTGTGAGAGCTCTTGCATGGACGAGACTCGGTGCGTTCCCGATGACCAGTCGTTTCAAGAGAGCGAAACGTCCGCCGTATTGAGTTGTGCTCAATAATGGGATTTTCATACTTCACAGCGTAACGACTGCCGTGTAAAAAAGGGGTAAAAATGGAGGAGCACTGCCTCAAGATTGCATAAGAACAGTCCTCTGCCCTCTGGGCACCTCAAGGCACTCAAGACCTTCGCTAACATTTAGTGTAAGAGTCGTGGCAGTGGCACAAGAAGCAGGTGCCACCGTGTCATGGCGAGCGGTTACTGGTTCCGCCTCATCAGGGCCAGGCCGGTCACACAGACAATCACGCCGATGAGCAGCAGGAAAGGTCGTGTCTGGGGAAGAGTAGGATCATCAGTAGGAGCCCAATCCACTGTGCAGGCCAAGACCATGAGGAGGACACCCAAGACCTGCAGCAGGATGCACCGCTTCGTCAATCGCGGGGAAAGGACCCGGTCTCGATCCTGATGTACGCCTTCGTCTCTCACGGTCATCGATCTCGCCGGAGATCCCCGTCAGTTAAGACCGCACAAGGAGGGTATTGGCCCGTCCGGGCAACAGGAGCAGAAGCGGACTGGCCACAAAAATGGACGAATAGGTGCCGATGATGACTCCCCAGAGGAGCGCGAGCGAGAAGTCATGCAATACCTCCCCACCGGTCACTGCGAGCGGAATCAGCACAAGGACGACGGTCAGGCTGGTGACGATCGTGCGGCTCAGCACCTGATTGATGCCGTTATTGATGATCACAGTCGAGGTTTCACGGCGGCGAGCCCGGAGGTTCTCTCGAATCCGATCGAACACGACCACTTTATCCGTGAGCGAATACCCGGCCAAGGTCAGCAAGGCCGTGACAACCAGCAATGTGATTTCCTTGTCCAAGAGATAAAACAACCCCAGGACGGCGAGCACGTCATGCGTCATGGCCAGGGCCGCCGCGACTCCGAACCGCAGTTCAAACCGGGCCGATATATAGAGGATAATGCCGACAATCGAGACGAGGATCGCGATGAGCGCGTCCTGCTTGAGCTGCGCGCCGATGGTGGGACCGATGACCACACTGGATTCCACCGTCAAGGGATTGTCCGGAAATTCCTTGTTGAAGGCGGCGACGATCCGATCGGCCACCTGCTCCTCCATTGAGGTGTCGGTTTTTATTCTGACGAGAATCCTGTTCGCGCCGCCAAACTCCTGCAGGTCTGCATGAGGCAATTCATGGGCGTCAAGCGCCTGTCGAACGGCCTCGATCTCCACCGGTTTATCGAATTTCACCTGCACCGCAGCGCCGCCGGAGAAATCGATGCTCAGATTCGCGACCCCTCGGGCGATTTGAACGAATGCCACGAGACCCAGCAGGACGAGGATCCCGGACCCGAGAAATGCGAGATTTCGCTTGCCCATGAAATCAATGTCGGTTTTTCCAATGATCTCGAGCATAGTCTTCCTGCGAGAGCACTCACAGTTCGTGTGAAGAGGAACGAGGCCTACACGAGTCGCGTAGGCAGTCGTTTATTTCAATGTATCCAGTGCCAGGTTCAGCGCCAGCACATTCACCCGTGGTTCTCCGAGAATCCCCAGCTGACGGCCTTCCGTATGCTGAGAGACCAGTTGGCGAACGACGGCTTCTTCCATCCCGCGGGCACGCGCGACTCGTCTCAGCTGGTATGCCGCAGATGCAGGACTGATATGCGGATCGAGACCGCTCCCTGAGGCGGTGACCAAATCCACCGGAAGGGGAAGAGGATTGTCGGGGTCGGCGGCCTTGAGCGCGTCGATGCGAGCCTGCACGGCTTTAATCAGCGCGTCATTTGTCGGGCCTAGATTGGACCCGGACGAGGCGGCGGCGTTATACGGAAACGGTGACGTGGCAGAAGGACGACCCCAAAAATATTTCGGCGCGTCGAACGGCTGGCCGATCAATGAAGAGCCGACCGGCTTGCCGTCGATAAGGATCAGGCTCCCGTTGGCTTGCCGCGGAAACAGCACCTGAGCGATCCCTGTGATCACGAGCGGGTACAGGAGCCCGGTGATCAGGGTCAGGGCGGCGAGCGCGACCAATGCCGGGCGAAGTTGGGTCCGCATGTATACCTCCTCAGACTAAACGCAGGGCGACAAGCAACATATCGATGAGCTTGATGCCAATGAATGGAACAATGATCCCTCCCAGCCCGTAGACCAGGAGATGCCGGCGAAGCAGCAGCGCTGCGCCGATCGGTTGATACCGGATGCCACGGAGGGCGAGGGGAATGAGAACGATGATGATCAACGCATTGAATATCACGGCCGACAACACGGCACTGGCCGGCGTGGCCAGTCCCATAATATTGAGCACAGCGAGCGCAGGATAGGTCGAGGCAAACGCCGCGGGAATGATCGCGAAATACTTCGCGACATCGTTGGCAATGCTGAAGGTGGTGAGCGCGCCTCGGGTCATCAAGAGCTGTTTGCCGATTTCCACGATCTCAATGAGCTTGGTCGGGTTTGAATCCAGATCCACCAGATTGCCGGCTTCCTTGGCGGCTTGCGTGCCGGTGTTCATGGCCACGGCGACATCCGCCTGAGCCAGCGCCGGAGCGTCGTTCGTGCCATCCCCCGTCATCGCGACGAGCCGGCCGCCGGCCTGCATGTCGCGAATCAGCTTGAGCTTGGCTTCCGGCGTGGCCTGCGCCAGGAAATCGTCCACGCCAGCTTCCGCAGCCACGGCCGCCGCAGTCTGCGGATTGTCGCCGGTGATCATGACGGTCTTGATGCCCATGCGTCGCAGTTCGGCAAATCGCTCTTTGATACCGCCCTTGACGATATCTTTCAGGTCGATCACGCCCAGTACTCTTGGCCCCTCCGCCACGACCAGCGGTGTCCCTCCCTGGGTGGAGATGGCATCCACGCTCGACCGGACAGCAGCAGAAAATTGTCCCCCTCGCGCTATGACATAGGCCTCGATGGCATCATCTGAGCCCTTCCTGATTTCCCGCCCGTTCAAATTGACGCCGCTCATGCGGGTTTGAGCAGTAAAGGGAATGAATGTCGCCCCTAACTCGTGAATATCGCGCGCACGCAATCCATACTTTTCTTTGGCCAGGACGACGATGCTACGCCCCTCCGGCGTCTCGTCCACCAGCGACGCGAGCTGGGCCGCATCGGCCAGCGCCTGGTCGGTCACCCCGTCAGCCGGAAGGAACGCGGTCGCCTGACGATTGCCCAATGTGATGGTGCCGGTTTTGTCGAGCAGTAACACATCGACATCACCGGCGGCTTCCACAGCCTTGCCGGACATGGCGATCACGTTCGCCTGAACCATGCGGTCCATCCCCGCAATTCCGATGGCAGAGAGCAATCCTCCAATCGTCGTCGGGATCAGACAGACCAGCAGCGCGACTAAGACCGTCACTGTGACGGGGGCCCCCTGACCTACCGCCTGCACACTGTAGAGCTGAAAAGGGGAGCAACGTGGCCGTCGCCAAGAGGAAGATGACCGTGAGTGCCGCCAGTAGAATGTTGAGGGCGATTTCATTCGGCGTCTTTTGGCGCTTGGCCCCTTCGACCATCGCAATCATCCGGTCCAGGAATGTCTCGCCGGGATTGGCAGTGATCCGTACCACCAACCAGTCCGACAGGATGCGTGTTCCGCCAGTCACGGCGCTGCGATCGCCGCTCTCTCGAATGACAGGGGCACTTTCACCGGTGATGGCACTTTCGTTCACCGAGGCGATGCCTTGGATGACCTCCCCGTCGCAGGGGATAAAATCGCCGGCCTCCACCAAGACGACGTCTCCCCGCTTCAATGCGCTCGCCGGGACGACGGAGGATGGCACACTGAGGTACTCGTTGCCAGACTCCGGCTTGCCCAATTTCTTCGCGTTCATTTCACGCCGGGAACTGCGCAGCGATTCCGCCTGGGCCTTTCCGCGCCCTTCCGCCATCGCTTCGGCAAAGTTCGCGAACAGCACGGTGAACCAGAGCCAGAGAGAGACGGCGAGGATAAACCAGACGGGCGCTTCGCCTTTCCCGAACAGCGCCTGGAAGAACAGGACGGTGGTCAGCACACTCCCGACCGCGACCACGAACATGACCGGATTGCAGAATTTGGTGGCGCGGATCAAGCTTCCGCAATGATTCCACCATCGCCTGTCGCACAATCTGAGGATCGAACAATTGCCTTCTCTTTCCATGCGTTGTCATCTCGAAATCCTCCACGCCAGTGCCGTCATCGGCTCACCATCAGGATGTGTTCTATGATTGGTCCCAGGGCAAGTGCGGGCACGAAGGTGAGCGCGCCCACGAGCACGACGACGCCGATCAGCAGCACGACAAACAGCGGCGTGTGGGTCGGCAGGGTTCCGGGCCCGGCCGGCACGAGTTTTTTCCTCGCCAGCGCTCCGGCCAAAGCCAACGTGGCAATCGCCAACCAAAAGCGGGAGATCAGCATCTCGATCCCGCCGGTGAGGTTGTAGAAGGGTGTGTTGACATTCAGCCCTCCGAACGCACTGCCGTTGTTATTCCCCATCGAACTATAGGCATAGAGCATCTCACTGAACCCATGGGGACCCGGGTTTAGAATCGAGCTGGTGCCGACGCCCGTCACCGACGCAACTGCCGTGAAACCGAGTACGACCATCGGCATGATGAGAATCAACAGGGAGGCCATCTTCATCTCATAGGGTTCGATCTTCTTGCCCAGGTATTCGGGCGTGCGTCCAACCATCAATCCGGCCACGAAAACAGCAATGATGGCGAAGGCGATCATACCGTAGAGACCCGAGCCGACGCCGCCGAACACCACTTCCCCGAACTGCATCAGGAAGAGCGGCACCAGCCCTCCCAAGGGCGTGTAGGAATCGTGCATCGAATTGACCGAGCCGTTCGAGGCCGCCGTGGTGGTGGCAGACCACAGGACGGAGTTGGCGATACCGAATCGCGTCTCTTTGCCTTCCATGTTCCCGCCGGATTGTGCCTGCACTGGAAGCCTGATCGACCCCCAGAGCGGTGAAGGCCGGATTTCCGCCTTGCTCGGCCCACAGGCCCAGCGGAATAAAACAGAGCAGAAGAATCGTCATCGCAGCAAGGAGCGCCCAACCCTGGCGCGTATCTCTGACCATCATCCCGAATGTGTAACAGAGCGCCGCCGGGACAAGCAGGATCGCCAATACCTGTAGGAAATTTGACCAGGGCGTCGGATTCTCGAACGGATGCGCGGAGTTAACGTTGAAGAACCCCCCGCCATTGGTCCCAAGCTGCTTGATCGCAATCTGAGAGGCTGCCGGTCCGACCGCCAACACTTGCTCGGTTGCCGTCGCAGGCTCTGTCTTCGGTTTCCCCTGTTCATCCAGCACCGGCTGGCCGTTTGCATCCGTCACCGGCTTGTCGTAACCGGCCGGCTGGAGCAATGTGGCGGTCTGGTATGACGCGAACGTCTGGACGACGCCTTGTGACACCAACAGCAGGGACAGGAGCAGGGCCAGCGGCATGAGAATGTACAATGTGCTGCGAACAAGGTCCGTCCAAAAGTTGCCGATCGTCATGGCGCTCCGGCGAGCCAAGCCCCGGATCAACGCGACCAGGACCGCCATGCCCGTTGCCGCAGAAACAAAATTCTGTACGGTGAGTCCGAGCATCTGCGTCAGGTAGCTCAGCGTCGTCTCGCCTCCGTAGGCCTGCCAGTTGGTATTGGTCACAAAGCTCGCAGCCGTGTTAAAGGAAAGATCGGGCGTGACGGCTCCCAACCCAGCTGGGTTCAGTGGCAGGAATCCTTGGAGTCGCTGCAACGCATACATCGCGACCAGCCCCATCGCGTTGAATAACAGCATGGCGATCCCGTACGTCTTCCAGTCCATCTCCTCGGTTTGACGCACTCCGCACAGGCGATACACCAGCCGCTCAAGAGGGCCCAGCACCCGGTCGAGCCCACAGGGTTGGCCTTCATACACCCGTGCCATATACCATCCCAGCGGCTTGGCCAGCGCGAGCAGCACGACAAAGTAGAGTCCGATTTGTACCAGTCCATTGATCATCATCAGAACCACTCCGGTTTCAGCAACGCGACCATGAGATAGACCAACAATCCCAAGGACAGAATTCCGCCGAGCACGTACATCGCGTTCATGGCCGTGACCCCCCTTACAGTCGATCCAGCGCCGAGATGAGCCAGCCGGACAGCAGAAAAAATATCGCTGCGATGGCCAGATACATGAGATCCATGTGCATGCTCCTCAATCGACGGCAAAGGAAATGTTGCCTATATGTCTTTCTCTACTTATCCACATTCATAATAGGCCGAAGAAAGTAAAAAGGTGTAAAAACTGGTGCGCTTCTGGAACAATTTTCTTCTGATTCGATACTCTGTCGACGGTGCTGGACTAGCTGTGACGAGCAACCCGCACGACGCCGGGGCCGTTGTGACATTGTCCCAGCCTCTGCTGCAGCTCATGCAACGCCGCACGCATTTCTCGCCTGTACTGTTCGCCACCCATATCGTGCCGACCAGCACGAACACTACGCGGTCGGTTCTTGGTTGCATAGAAGTTCGTATTCATCGTCCCCGTCCTCCGGGAACAGTGTCATTCTCAAAACACGTAGACCACTTGGAATGACAGCGTTTCTTGATTGTTGACGGGTCGACTGTCCGTACAGGAAGACATTCTTGTCCGATTTGTCATACCGGAACTCGACCCGCGTGATCAGCGATGGCACCGGCTTGAACTGCAGCGTCGGCGTGATTTCCCACAACGTCTGGGCCACCGGTGTGGCGGCCGTGACATTGGTGGCCCCGGCACAGGTGTTCGAGCCCCCCGCCGTATTGAAGAAGCCGCCGCAGGTCCGGGACCCGCCGGCATCCTCGAAGATCTCCCCGCGCAGCCGGAAACTGTACTGGTCGGTAAAATCATGGGTCAGGTAGGCGGCTATGCCGTCCCAGCGCGCATTCGCCTTCCCGGTCGTCGCCGCCACCGGATTGCTCGCCTCGTTGACGTAGTAGGGCTCGACCACCACCGTGTCCTTGTCCGTGGCTTTCAGCGTGATGATGAGCCCATTGGCAAAACGTTTGGCCGAGGGGTTCCCGGCGGCTCCGCCGGTCGGCGTGGGGCCCGCCGGGTTGGTCGGGGTAAAGGTATCCCCGAAGTTCCGGTTCGCTTGTTCCGGGCCATAGGACCCGTACCAGCTCACCCCGACCTTCTCATGCGGGGTCAGAGCCACCAGGTACTCGAGCGTCTTCCCCTTATTGTTGTCGTCGACATTGTCCCAGCCATTGACGACGCCGAACGACGCGAGGACGATCGGGTTGAACTGGTAGGTGAAGCGGATGCCGGTCGTGGTGAAGGCTTGCCCCAGTCCGAACATGAACGAGCGGGAGAAGTTGTTGTTCTCGAAACTGTTGATCACCTCATACCCGATCAGCGTATTCATCTTGCCGGCCTGAATCTTGAACCCATTGCCGATCGGCAGAATGTACTCGGCATAGAGTTCTTGAAAATCCAGCTCATCGTTGCTGGTGCCCGGTTGATAATTGGTGCGGGCCCGCGTCACGCGCGAGTCGAGCCCAAAGTTGAGCCGCGCGCGAAAGCCCGCGCGGTCGAGCACGCTGCCCCCCGCCTCCGCCGGGCGCTCCACCATCAGTTGGAACAGGTGCGCCATGAACGCGTTGGCGTTCGTGTCGAAGATATGCAATTGATTGAGGTTGCTGTTGGGATTGTTGAAATTCTGCGTATAGGCGATATCCAGGAAGCCCGAGGCCTTAAACCCCAAGGTCTTCCAGAGCGACGGCGCCTCCGCTTTCTTCTCTAACGTCTCCAGCCGCTCCTCCACCGTCGCCGTCGCGGCCGGCGCCGGAGCCGGCGCGGGCTCTTGGCCGAACACCGCCGGGCCGCCGAGCAGCGACACCAGCACCCATAACCCTAGGCCCATGAGACTGCGTCCTGACATGGTGACGTCCTCCCTCGTGCTGAATTGGTGATTTCGTTGTTCCTTGCCTCTCTCACCACGACGACGTCCTAGGCAAGAACCGGAACCGTCATCGTCCCTGCTCGCAAACAACAGATCTGCTCATCCACCACACCATCTGCATCATGATCTCTGACCTTCCTTCTCTGCGCCTTGCGTCTTCCCGTTACGCTGCCTTGGATTCGCAACGTGCTGCCCCTGCGACCGGATTATCCAGATCGCCCGACCTCTTTGTTTTGGCGCAGCGATCCGCTCGCACAATGTCGATGACCATCGTCCACAGCAGCCCGACCATCCCTAACAGCAAACCCAGCGCAACCAATGTCATCGAGATTCCCTCACTTTCTCTGACCGCCCGGCACTCAGCCTCCCCTAATGCGTCCCTTTTCATCGAAAGAAATCTACCAAGCTTCGTGTCAGAACGGTGTTAAACCGGACCCATAGAGTATTAAGACGACATAAAGATGAGCGGCGGAAGCAGAGGGAAGATTAGGAGGTCAAACACCTAACAAGCAGGGCTGCACAGGTTGATCATCTACTCGCAGGAAAACGGAATTGCAGTGCGGTTCGAATTGACGGGGAGGCGCGGGGTTTTCCTCTCTCTTCGTGAGCCTTTGGGCTCGCGCCGCCGACAGGCGAGCCAGCCCCAGATGGCCAGCAGCGCCTACGGCAAAACTGGATCCTAAAGAGGTTTGCTCTGTGGCTGCAAGATGATCGAGTTACTTGCGAGGCTCCCCGAGCACACACCACAGTCGGCGCGTGCCGGACTTTTGATCGGTCACCGGTTCACCGCTGAAGAAGCTGACTTGCCATGCCACCATGTCGTCGGTGGGATGGGGCGTAGCAGTCCAATAGATCTCCGACTTGATGTTGGAGAAGGGATGTCCGACTGGCAAGGCCGGATCATGTTGAGAGGCATCGATCAAGGTCTTGAGTTCGTCCACTGACGGTGCGCGCCATCCTTTCTGCCCGCCGACCACTTTCGTCGCACAACGAGCCACCGACGCGCCCCACACATCGTGCTCCCGGTCCGGTTCCTGTTCCCAGGTCAGGCCGGTGCTGCTGTCTTTGACGGCCGCACCGTTCAACACCAATGTAAATCGAGAGGAGGCAGTGGAATCTGCTGCAAGCGCCTGACTGGTCAACGACACAATGCCGACCACGATGAGACAAGCAAGAGCTGCCTGCAGGCTTCGCATGTGAGCACCTCCCGATCCGGTGAAAGCCTATCGTAAGAGAGTATCTGCAGTCGTGCAAGTACGGTTACGGCGAGAGCCGGCGGTACTGTTTCAGAAGAAGCAGCCCGCCCCAGGCGAACGAGGTCAGCATCAGGAGAATACCGAGGTTGTAGGCGAGGTGAGCCAATCGATGGTCATACTCCAGCCAACCCAACATGGTCAGGATATTGTTCCAGTCATGCCCGTCCGTTTCCTTCCCTGTCACCCCACCAAGCAGCATAAGATCCAGCGCCCGCGCATCATTGATGTAGGGAGCGATGTCCATGAGACTTTCCGCCGTCCACCAGAGGGCCACCGACGCACCGAAGGGGTCGCGCGTCTTGATGAGAAAGGTAGCCAGGCAGACGAGCGGCATCAGGATCTGACCGAGACTCCCGCCCAGAATCATCATGAAGCGTCCGAACGGGATAAACAGAAGATGGCCCGCTTCGTGGAACGGCAGATTGATCAGATGGAGAAACGATTCCCCCGTATAGTTGGTTTCGAGCGGCGTGAAAATAAACGTTCGGCCCCACCAGAGCATCAACAGAAACACCGCGACCCGGCCGGCGAACGTCATCGAGTCGGTCGACGTATCTGATTCAACGAGCCATTCTCTAGCCAGGGCCACCCATCGCGAGCGATCCCGCAGCAGAGGCTGCAGCGGGGCAAGCGGCCGATACTTCGCAAAGATGATCCCGCACTTCATGCACTCTGTCGCTCCGTCCGGCTGGTCAGCCTGACACTTGGGGCAAAGCAGGGTCGAGGTTACGGTGGATGCCATGGGCACATGGTAGGGCCGAGCGCGCGATCGGACAAGAAAATCTCTGGATTGATCCAGGCTACTGAATAGAGTTCGCTTGCAGGATGCTCAAACAGACTGTCAGCGAGGCCGCAGCCGATGAAAGCACCGGAGGCGTAGCCCCGGGCTACGTTGAGGATCTTTCGAGGCGAGAACGAAGCTGGCGGCCTTTTTCAGCATCCCGCTAGTGGAATGAGAAAGGAATGGGTGCAAAGGTAAGCACAAACACGGCGAATGCAATCCATCCGACGACGATCCGCCCTCGGCCCAGCGGCACGTGAGGATCGCGCACCGGCGGATGCCCGAAACCCCACAGTCCTGCCATGAAGGCCCAGAGCCACCAGCCCGGCCATCCGACGAATCCCAGCACGATAAGGACCGGCACGATGGCGAAGGCCACGGTGCGTTGCCGAGCCCCCCAGAGCGCATAGGCCACATGGCCTCCGTCCAGTTGACCGATGGGAATGAGATTCAATGACGTCACAAACAGCCCGAACCAGGCGGCGAAACCGATGGGGTGCAAGACGATGTCAGTCTGAGGAGGGAGGGATCCGACGACCAGCCAGGAGATGAACTGCGAGAGCAAAGGTTCGCCCAACTGTAATCCGTAGGTCGCCGTCCGATCAACGACCGTTGACAGGTTCAGACCGATGACCAGTGCCACCACCGCAACAACAAAGCCGGCGAGCGGACCAGCCACGCCGATGTCGAAGAGCGCGCGCCGATTCAAGATCGGCCCGCGCAGGCGGATGATCGCCCCGAATGTGCCAATGAAATACGGAGGGCCCGGAATGAACAGCGGCAGTGATGCCGGCACACGGTGGATGCGGGAGAGCACATAGTGCCCGCACTCATGGGTCACCAGAATCACCAGCAGCGTGGCGGCGAAGGGAATCCCACGCCAGAGCGTCTCTGGATGTTCGAGCAGAAAGTTCACCGGTCCATGGATCGGTCCGTTGTAGGCCTGATAGGCCCCGGCCCACAGTGTGGTAAAGATCGTCGCCACAAAGAGGCTGATGGGCAGGGTCCATTTCGAGAAGGGCGTCTCCTCCAATTCGTCGTCCGCGGAGAGATCACTGAGGTCCTCAGACGGTCCTGCCACAACCGGCAGCTCTCCGCTGCGGATCGGCTGGTTGTCGTTCCGCTGGTCGAGATTCATGGCGCCTTCTTCAATGATCCGCAGCGAAGGGGTTATGGTCGAGTTCTTCTCGAACCGTCGTGGCCGGTCCGTGACCAGGCAACAGGATACAGTCGTGAGGCAATTTCAACACGCGCTGCCGCACGGAGTCCAGATGGGTCCTGAAGAGGTTCTGCGGAAGGGACTTTCCGATCGATCCGGCAAACAAGGTGTCACCAACGAAACAGACGGGCCGTGACTCGGTATCCATCCGATAGCAGATGCCACCAGGCGTATGGCCTGGCGTGGGGAGACAATGGACGCTGAGACGCCCGACCGAGATGGCACGACCGTCGTTCGGGGCAGTAAGACGATCCTCCGATGGCTTCCAGCGCAGGAGGCTGACATCGTCAGCCCCCAGATAGACCGGAACCTGCCACCGTGCCAGGAGTTGCTGAATCCCTTCGGCATGGTCCGCATGCCCATGCGTCAGACAGATTCCCGTCAGCCGGACTCGACGGGATTCGAGCCAGGCGATCATGGCCGGAGCGTTGTACGCCGTATCGACGAGGACCGCCTCACCGGAGTCGTGCACGATATAGCCGTTGACCGCGTAGCCGTTGATCTCACCCTGTATGGTTTCGATCCCCGGAATCGAGGGAATCGGTTGAGGAACCCACTTCTCTAGGACGATCTGTTCCAACGGACCGAGACGGAGCCCTAACGCGGTGGCGAGGGCGCGCACTTCCGCCCGATCGCGCGGCTGATCGCCTCGTTCGAGTGCGGTGATATCGGCCCCGGGAAGGCCGGTCGATACGAGCCACATCCTCCACGGACCACGCCTGCCCGATGCGGGCCTTCTTGATAATGTCACAGAAATCGTCTTCGAGCGGCATAACCAAGCCTTCAGCGATCATGCAGTCAGCGCTCAGCTCTGAATTCGATCTTTACTGAAAGCTGATGGCTGACCACTGACGGCTATTGATTCTGTCCCACGCCTGTGCCATCTCAGCTTAGGCCGCCAATGATGCGGCGATAGTCATCCTCGGAGTAGGCTCTGAGAGTCGTCGGACCGCACATTGCCGAGTGATCCCACTTTGAGGCCGAAACTCGCCAGCTTGTCGTTGTTCGGCATATCAACGATGAGAACAAGATCATACGCCCCCAGCGTCATATAGAAAGCCTTTACTTCGCCGCCCATATCCTTCGCGAGCTTCTTCACCCCATCCAACCGTTTCGGCGAATCCTTCACATTCTTGATTCCCTGATCCGTCCAGTTGAGCAGCATCAGATAGGTCACCATGACGACCTCCTTGGTTGATGGTTGGACGTGGATAACCAGGTTTCCCGGCGAGCAGGAGCCAGCTGAATCAATTCTCCGACGCGAGCGTGATCTCCTTCACCTCTCCAAATCCCGACAGCAACTTCGGCAGGGCCTCACCGGCCCCGACTGCGACAATGGTCAGTCGCTCGGGGTGGAAATGTTTCTTCGCCGCCGCCAGGATTTCATCTTTCGTCAATGCGATCACGCGGGCCCGCAATTGCTGGAGAAAATCTTTGGGAAGCCCATCATATTCCAGTTCCATCAACCGCCCCACAATCGCCGACGAACTGGCGAAGGAGAACACAAACGAGTTCACATAGGCCTCTTTCGCTTCTGCCAGCTCGCTGTCCGTCACCAACTCGGTCCGCATCCGTTCCATGTTCGCGACAAACCGACTGATGACCTCTTGCGTCGATGGCAGCTTCGTCTCTGCCCGCATCAGCCAGACGCCTTGATCGTGCACCCCTGTGTTCAACCGGCTCCCGACCGAGTAGGCTAAGCCCCGCTTGGTCCGCACGTCGTTGAAGAGACGGCTGCGAAAGGAACTGCCCCCCAGAATGTCGTTCGCGATCGCTAAGGCGACATAGTCTGGATCGTTTTCTTTGATTGTCAGATGACCGACGCGGAGATGCGTTTGCGAGGTATCCTTGTTCACGAACCGTACGACTGGCTTCGCCGTCAGGCTCTGGGGCACATCGGCAATCGTCAGCACCGGAACCTCGCCCTTCTTCCAATCGCCAAATACTTCGCGCAGAAGGGCCAACATCGCGGACTTGTCGAAGTCTCCCGTCACCCCCAGCATCATGCCGTTCGGATAAATGGTCTTTCTGTGAAAAGCGACCAGATCGTCTCTGGTGATGCGGCTGATGGATTCGATGCTGCTTTCACGCGCCGTTGGATGGTCCGCTCCATACAGGAGCTTCACGAACTCGCGTCCGACGATCGAACCGGGGTTATCTTGCCTCCGGCGAATCCCTTCGATGGCCTGCAGCTTGGCCAGTTCAACCCGTGCCGGCTCAAATGCGGGTGTCCGAATGAGTCCCGCGAATATCTGAAGCCCCCGCTTCAAGTCCTTACTCAGCACATCCAGCGACGCGGAACCGGATTGCCGTCCAATCGAGATGCCCACATCCCCGGCGAACTGTTCGAGTTCCTCGTCCACCTGTTCGGACGACAGACCGCCGCCCCCGCCTGTCCGCATGATGGAACCGGTCAACGAAGCCAGGCCGATCTTATCGGCCGGATCGAGCCAGCTGCCCGTTTTCATTGTCACAGTCATGCTGATCAAGGGCAGCTCATGGTCCTCAAGGAGATACACGACCATGCCGTTTTCGAGCATCACGCGATCCGGTTCGGGCGGGGTGAACTCAACCGGTTTAAACGTCATCTGCCTGGGATCGCCCAGCGCAAGGTCCGCGGCCCAGATGGTCAGCACCGGGATGGTGACCGCCATGATTATCGAGCACAGAAGGAAACTCCATCGCATCACATTTCGCGCGTCACGTTTCATGCTCTTCATCGCGCCACCTCATGATGTTGCGGCGCCGTCGCGACCTTTTTCTCACCGCCCTTCTTCACCAATGTGGCCACTGTTCGGTTCGACTTCGTGAAATATTCAGCCGCCACACGCTGGATATCCGCCGCCGTCACAGCTGCAATCTTGTCCCGGGCCTTCAATGCATAGCGCCAGTCTTCTGCCACTGTCTGATAGAGCGCTAACTGAGAGGCAAGACCTCCGTTGGACCGGAGGGCCCGCACCAAGTCAGCGTCGAGGTTATTCAGTACTTTCTCGAGTTCCGTAGCAGAGACCGGCTCCGTCTTAAGCCGTTCGAGTTCGGCATAGATGGCTACCTCGACTTCCGCCGTCGTATGGGGCGCAAGCGGTGTGGCATTGAGCACGAATAGATTCGGGGAGCGGACCCCAGGATAATTTGAATCGGAGTTCACCGAGGCGGCGATTCGTTTCTCGCGGACCAGATTTGCATAGAGCCGGGAGGTGAGTCCGTCGCTCAGCACGGCGTCGATCACGTCGAAGACATAGTCATCGGGATGGCCCAACGCCGGCTTGTGAAACCCGATGGCCACTGAGGGTTCGGCATCGAATTCCACCTCCACGCGGCGCTCCCCCCGTTGAGGCGGCTCGACGGTGACGATCGGAGGCTGCGGAGGTACAGCCGGTATCTTGCCGAACGTCTGCTCGATCAACGTCATGACCTCCTTCGGATTAATATCGCCCACGATGGCAATCGTCGCATTGCCGGGACCGTAATAGGCTTTGAAGAAGGCTTCGGTGTCGGCCGGCGTAAGCGACAGGATATCCGACTCCCAGCCGATCGTCGGAATACCGTATTGGTGTGCACGAAAGGCTGCCGAGGTGAAGGTTTCAAACAACAGCCCGTTGGGGCTGTCGTCATTTCGCAACCGCCGCTCCTCCATGACCACTCCGCGTTCTTTGTAGAATTCGCGGAGGACCGGATGTGCCATTCGATCGGCTTCGAGCGCGGCCCACAGAGGCAGACGATTCGCCGGGAGGCTGATCATATAGCGAGTCAGATCCTTGCCGGTCGCCGCATTGAGCCCAACCCCCCCGTGGCGTTGGTAGAGTAAGGCCATCTCATTGCCCGCCACGAACTGTCCCGCCTGTTCCTGTAGCTCGGTGAATCGCTTCTGAAGCGCCTCGATCGCTGCGCGATCCTCAGGGCTTGCCGATTTCTCCAGGCTCCTCCTTGCGAGTTCCCGTTGCCGCTGCTCCAGCTCGGTCCCCACTCGATACAATTCTTCGAGAATGGGGCGTTCTTTCTCGTAGTCCTTCGTCCCTACGGTCCTCGTGCCCTTGAACGCCATATGTTCATAGAGGTGCGCCATGCCGGTTTGACCGATCTGTTCGTTCACCCCCCCGACTCTAAAGGTCATGTTGAGTGAGACCACCGGCGTCTGATGCCGTTCGACCATGAGCACGGTCAACCCGTTCGCCAGTTTCTGTTCCACCACTCGATCCGCCAGACCGAACGATGCCGCAAAGAGCTGACCGAGTTCGAGACTCAGGCTGAGCACAACTCCGATGCAGAGACTTGAAACCCAGAGGGAGAGGCGCCGCACATTTTCTTTCGACCGTAACCGTAGCCGTAACCTGTGTGTCATGCGAATAGCTCCATTAATTCTTCCGGTCGTTCGATAAACCAGTCCGGTCGACAGGCCTCCATCCTTGCGCGGTTCCCCATGCCGTACCCGACCGCACAGACACGAATCCCGGCGTTGTGCCCGCCGTTGATATCGTTAGTACTGTCCCCGACGAGCACAGTGTGTTCTTTCGGCACATTCAATTGTTCCATCACATGCAACAGCATGCCCGGTTCCGGTTTCAATCCAAACCCGTGATCGCCTCCGACGACGTACTGAAAATGATTCGCCCCCAGCCCTTGGAGAATCACGTTCGTGTACTCGATCGACTTGTTAGTGGCCACGGCCTTTCGCTTGCCTGCGAAATGCGTCAGCATTTCTCCAATGCCGGGATAGAACGTGGTGCGATCGAGGCAATGGGCCAAGTACTGGCCCCTGAATACCCGCAACGCCTCCTCGAAGGTGACACGACTGCTCTCGCCGACTGACATGCGCAGCAATTGTTTCACCCCATCCCCCACAAACCCGAAGATCTCCTCAAGTGGCCGCTGCGGAAGTCCCAGCTCGGCCAACGTCAGGTTCACTGACGTGGCAATATCCCACTTGGACTCGATGAGCGTCCCGTCGAGATCGAAAATCAACAACTCGACCGAGGTCTTTCCCATCATTTTACCTTTCGCAACTCGTCCTGCAACGATCCGAGACGGTCTCGCTTTGCCTGGTCCGTTTCCTTCACCCAGGCTTCGCGCACGATATTCACCATCCGCTTCTGCCCCACGTGAGGGGGAAGCATCGGCTCGACAATCCTCCATCGATTCTTGACTGCTTTCACGCGAAACCGAACCTCTTCTGTCCCGGCCTCCTGAAAGAAATCAGCGGTTTCCAGATACACCGAGCCTAGGACTTGAAAGGTGACCGGAATCACGACTTCCAGCCTATCGATCACCTCCCATTGGCGATAATGCTCCGCCACCACAAAGCCCCGCGTCACAACGACATGCCCCCACGTCGGCTCATCATGCCAGCTCGTATAGGACGCGACCGTCTCGACCGACATGGCATCGAGCCGAGCCCCCTTATAGTCGAGCGCCAGATATCGTTTCACCACATCTGCCGGTGAGTGGTCGAGAGATCCGGTTTGCGCGAGGCCAACTACTGCTGACAACAGCAGGGCGATCAACTGACACAGAAAAAACACTAACCGCCCCACAACGTTGGGTGTCATCGTCTGCACTTTTCTTCCAATCTCTACTCCTCCTGAGGAAACTGAGTAAGCTTCCCTTGCACGTGGTCGGTAATGGGGGGCGCAGTCAGCTGGCGCTGTGCTGGCACAGGTCCCGCTCAGCCGCTTCAGCTCACCCGACTTTGTGTAACTTCATCAAATTGGTCTCCCCTGGCTGACCAATCCTGGTCCCCGACAGAATCACGATCCGCTGTCCCGTCGTCGCCAGTCCCTCGGTCTTCAGGCGACGTTCCGCTTCATCGATCCGCTCATCGGTTTGAGCGATCTGCCGCATCGTGTGAGGGATCACACCCCAGTACAGCGCCATTCGCTGACGTACGGCCTCAAATGGAGTCAATGAAATAATTGACGCGTCGGGTCGCTGCTTCGACAGCAGGCGCGCAGTCGTACCCCTTTCGCTAAATGCCACGATGACGCTCGCCCCGATGACTGAGGCTGCCGAAGAAGCCGAATGGCAGATGGCTTCCGGGAATGAGCCTTCCCCCTGTGGCGCGTCGGACGAACGCGCACACCACGTTCGAGCCCCTTCTTCTGCGGCCCGAACGATTCGGTCCATGACACGGACTGTTTCAACCGGGTGCTGTCCGATGGCCGTTTCTGCGGAAAGCATGACGGCATCAGTCCCATCGAACACGGCGTTGGCCACATCCGACGCTTCGGCCCTTGTCGGGCGCGTGTGGTACGTCATGGACTCCAACATCTGAGTGGCGGTGATCACGAGGCGGCGGCGGCGGTTGGCTTCGGCGATAATGCGCTTCTGTAGGAGCGGAACCGCCTCCGGCCCCATCTCCACTCCCAGATCGCCCCGCGCGACCATCACGCCGTCAGCCTGATCAAGAATCGCGTCCAAGCACTCAACCGCTTCGGGCCTTTCGATCTTTGCAATAATCGGCACGTCGCCGCCCCAGTCGGCCACTAACTTCCTTGCGGCCACCACGTCATCGGGACCTCGGACAAATGAGAGGGCCACATAGTCCACCCCTTGCGCGATGCCGAACCGAAGATCGTCCCGATCTTTATCTGTCAGAGTGGGAGCGCTGATACGAGTATCCGGCAAGTTCATGCCCTTATGCGAAGTGAGTCGTCCCCCGATCACGACTCCGCATTCAACGGCGCCGCCGGTAATTCGATCAGCAGTCAGCTCGATTAACCCGTCGTCAATCAGGATGCGGGCGCCTGGCTGAACGTCTCGCACCAGGTATTGGTACGACACCGGAATCTCGCGCATACCGGATGGAGCGATAGACTGTGCGCCGAGTTGACCGCCGGACCGGAGCAGAGTCGTCACGAGCCTCACAGTCTGGCCGGCAACCAGATCGAGCCCGCCCTGATCGACTTCTCCAACACGGATCCTCGGTCCCTGCAGGTCTTGAATGATCGCCACCGCCACGTGCCGACGATTCGCTGCTTCGCGAATGGCCTTGACCGCCCGCGCATGCGATTCGTGGGTCCCATGAGAAAAGTTGAGTCGCGCCGCGTCCATGCCGCTCTCAATTAACTGATCCAGCAAGGTAGATGAATCGCTGGCGGGACCGATGGTGCACACGATTTTGGCTTTACGCATAGAGCATGCTTTCACTGGTCAATCAGGATGCGCGCTGCGCGAGAAGGGCAAGACGGGCGGGGCATGAGATTCCGACGCATGTCCGCTTTTCGCGCGTGTTCCGCTCTTCTCGCAATGATGTCCAGGAAAGCCATTCTAACAAACGACCTCCAAGCCCACAACGCAACTGTCGTTTCAGGCGCAGCCCGCCTCGTGAGTCCATGATCGAGTCGCCCTGTGACGATGAGTCGAGATGGAATCGGGGCACGGACTTTACGGTGAGACGTAACGTTCCATTCACCCTGCTATGGCAGCTCGCTTCCGTGCATGCGGGCGAAGATCTCCCAGTCGAACTGCTTCGGTGCCACAGCGTGGAGTGGGATCGCCTCGATGGTGCTTGACCCGCGATAAGCCAGCATACACCCGACCACCCGCTCCGGCTCCTTGACGAGACGGCGAATCGCTTCATAGGCCAGATCTTGTCCGATGGTCTTGTCCTCGGGGGTCGGGGGCGCCCCCCGTAACGTGTGGCCGAGGATCGTGGCTTTGGTCGCAGGGGCAAGGCGATATTCACCGGGGTGTGCCTGAAACTGTGGCCAGGTGGTGAGCGTGCTGGCGACGTACTCGACAAGACCGCGCACACCGCCATCCGGGTGATGGCGATGGGGCGTCTGTTCCGCCACCACAAACAGATGACTCTTGTTCGGGACGCCCAAGGTGCGTTTGAGCGTGCCCAGGATGATGTCGTCGATATACGCGTCGGGATCGGGATGCTCGTTGACCAAGAGGCCTTCAGCTCTGGCCTGATACGCACAGGCGAGAGCGAGATGGCCGGACCCCGCACCCATAATCTCGACGAAAAAGACGCTGCCCATGGCGGAACTGGTGGCTTTCAGCGACTCGATGGATTGATTCGCCAGAGACACGGCCGAATGAAAACCCAGGGAGGTCGTCCCTGCGAGATTATTGTCGATCGTGCCAGGAATCCCTACAGTCTGGACCCCAAATCCTTCGTGGAGTGCCCGCGCGCCTCGAAGACTCCCGTCGCCACCAATGACCACCAAGGCTCCGGCTCCATCATCTATATAGGGCCGAAGATGCCGCATTGTGGCTTGCTGCACCTGCTCGTCCTTGAAATCTTCGAAGCGGCTGCTCCCAATCGGACTGCTCGCACGGCTGCCCATGCCGCGGGTATTTTCCTCCGTCACCGCCTCGATCCAGTTGTTTGCCAGACCTAAGTACCCGTGGCGAACGAAGTAGACCTCCAGGCCAAACCGGTGTCCTGTCACGCGCAGTTCTTTCAACGCGGCGCCGGCGCCGGCGAAATCGCCACCCGAAACCAATGCCACGATCCGCTTGATCTGTCTAGGCTTGAGCGTGATCCGGTCTCTGCGTTCTCGCTCGACCTTCACCCAGGTTTCCCGCGCCGCCCGTTCCCTCGCTGACAGACCCACAGCGGTGGAATAGCCGGATAAGAGTCCCTGTTCGTAGGTCAGCAGAACAACGTTATCCTGCCCCTCCTTGTACTCGCCAAACTCGGTGAAGGCTTCGCGAAAGGGACGAGGGTCGAGATAAATCATGAGCGCCCGGAGCGTGGAGCTGTGACTGTACAGACACACGGCCTTCCCCTGGTGGGACTGACCCAACCGGCGGAAGCCATCGACGATATCCACATAGACATCGAAGAAGGAATGCCCGCCCGGGTAGCTGTAGAGGGGATGTTTGATCAGGCGTTTGGCCATCTGCACGTCCACGCCGAATGCCTTTGCGGCCTCCTCGGCTTCCACCTTCTTCTCCAGACCTGTAACCCATCCGAAATCCTGTGAGTCTAAGGCGGGATCGTAGGCGGGCGGGAGTGCCTCAACATGGTGCGTCTGCGCCTGCATCAGCGCAGCGACCACCCGCTCGTACAGTTGCCGCGTATTGGGGCTGTGGCTCACCAGATGGACGAAGGTCCGCGGATCGAGGTAGTTGTGAACGTGCAGGAAGTCCAGTTGTTGCCCGACCACGCCCAGCATCCGGGCCAGGGCTGCACCGACTGCATCGGCTTTGGGGACGCCTCGCTCAGGATCCAACAGGTTCGCGAGGCGGCGCCCGACTCGATAGGTGCTGCTCTCCACGCGCGAGATACCATGACGCATCGTGAACAGGAGCGTGCGACCGGTTAAATCGCGCGGCAAGAGCCAAAACCGATCCTCGCCCAAGTCCAGCACGATACGATCCTCGACCAACTGAGGCGTCAGTTGCGCGCGGGGCACGATCGCCACCGGCCGGCGATGTGTTGGCTTCTGCACTGACCAGATTGGCACGCGGAAGAGCAGGGCCAACTCGCCTGCTGCGAGGAGCGCATTCCAGGCGGCAAAGAACACCAGTTCATCGCCTCCGCAACCCTCTTCAATCAGCGCACGACGGGTAGCCCGATACTCCTCCGCCCCAGGGAAGCCTCTTTGTGCAGACTGCACAAACGCCCTGATCTTCTCCATGGCGTCACGGGTTCGCTGTGGTCGATCGACTGAGGAAGCAGGAGCAGGTGGGAAGGTCACTCCCTCACTTGCGGTGCGACGCGCCAGCAGCTCCCCGTACGCCAGGAGTCCTTCGACTGTCACAAACTCAAGCTGGTCTACTGTGGATTCCAATCTGGACCTCGTTGACTCGTCCTTGCGTAAGCGACCATCGTACCTGCCCGATTTGTCCGTACGGTAGCCGAAAGATGCCGGACAGGAGAACATCCTCAGCAAGATAGATACGTTGGATGCTACCCTGGCGAATGAGCGATAGCAACAAGTCCTGGCCTCGAGCGTCCGTTGCTCCTCCGAGATCATGCGTGCTAGGGTTCGTACTGTGCTGCCTTGCCTCATGACACGAACGCGAAACTATGGATCGAACTTGGAAGGTCTATGGAATACTCGTTGTCCTTGGTGGGCTACTGTTCTACGGCCTTACAGGTTGCCCCAACGCAGGCTCGTCGTCTGAACCGACCGGACCTCCTGCCTCTGCCCCATCCGTTCAGTCCCCGGGGCCTGCTCTTCACGATGCCACGCCGCCTCTCGATCGACAATTGCATCGAGTCGCGGAGGAGCCCCTACAAAAAGCCAAAAACCTCCTGGAGGCAGTTCAGCAACGTGAGGGCAAAGCCCCCCCTGGATATATCGGCGGCAGGGCGTTTCAGAATCGTGAAAAACGACTACCTCGCGGTCACTATCGCGAGTACGATGTGAATCCCAAAATACGCGGCCGCTCGCGGGATGCGGAACGGATTGTCATCGAACAAGATACCGGAAAGGCCTACTATACGGCTGACCATTACCGAACGTTCATTCCATTGAATTAGATATCATGGCTTCGAAACACACACTGACATTAACCGCCTATCTCCAATCGACAAAGGCCCCCTGGACCACATTGCTTTTGGTCAAAACCGGGCAGCGCGCTGAATCGCTCGTGCATGCACCGAACGGATACGTGTTCAGGGCCATCAAGGGGGCCAAGTGTCAGACCACCGCTGGCCTGTTTGACCGAGTTCGCCCGCGCCTTGGATTTTCCGGACTACTTCGGCCACAACTGGGATGCCCTTGAAGAATGTCTGGCCGACCTGGAGTGGCTGCCGGCCAAGGGCTATATCCTGCTCATCACCGATTCGGCGCTGGTGTTGCCTAAGGACGAAGAAGAGTATGAAACCTTTCTTGAGGTCTTGCGTGATGCGGGAGAGGCCTGGGGAAGCGGACAGGCAGGAATGGGCTTGCAACGAGCAACGCCCTTTCACGTGCTGTTCGCTGTATCGGAACGGGAGAAAGCCAAACGAGCCCACTGGAGGATGACAGAAATCACTGCGGAACCGACTTGAGAGCCTGGACAGGGCGTCGGACTCCCTCAAAACGAACCTTGAGGCTGCGGAAAATCTAAAATGCGTACGATATTTCAGGGGAAGTTAGTCGCGTAACGCGGAAGGAGGGATCGAATGGTGCATCTGCCTCTACTGATCTATCTTCCGGGTTACTTTGAGTAACCCGCTCCAGCGGAACAACAGGGACGACATGGCAGGACCGTGGGTTGCCCCAAAGCCTAGTATCACCCCACCCGATTCTTGCCAACGGATTTGAACTTCACGGCGATGATTGACACAGATCCCGTGAGTCTCTCGAGCATCGTCTAACGGAGCTTTCTCTCCAACAATCTCTGCAATCCCTTCTTTCCGACACCACGAACAGACGATTTTCATCTCTGACCCCTTCGAGACCAAGAAGAACTTGCGCGATGTGATGTATAGGCAAGAGTCAGGCCGAGCATGCTAGAGATCCAGGGTAGAGCAATATTCATAACATTGCGTAGGTTCCCCTCCTACATTTTATTGTTTTTGTATCCAAACCGGTAAGAAGTGTATCTCTTGAGACACTTTTGGGCCCCAGTCGCTTTATCACACCGCATGAACTTCCTCTTTCTTGACCGAGGTCCGACCGCGTGGTACTGTGCGCCCCCATTATGAAAACCACTCGTTCCGCCAAACTGTTTGCCGAGGCTCAGCAGTTAATTCCCGGGGGCGTAAATAGTCCGGTGCGCGCCTTTCGCTCCGTCGGTGGCCAACCCCGGTTTATCAAGCGCGCCAAAGGCGCACGCCTCTATGACGTCGATGGGAACACTTACATCGACTATGTCCTGTCATGGGGCCCGATGATTTTGGGCCATGCCGCCCCATCGGTCATCAACACCATCAAGAAAGCCGCCGCACATGGTACAAGTTATGGCGCGCCGACCGAACTGGAAGTCATTCTCGCCCGCATGATCCGCGACGCCCTCCCATCGATGGAAAAGATCCGGCTGGTCAGTTCCGGTACCGAAGCGGTCATGAGTGCGATTCGCGTGGCCCGTGGATTTACGAAACGAGACAACATCCTCAAATTTGAAGGTTGCTATCACGGCCACAGCGATTATTTGCTGGCGAAGGCCGGTTCAGGTCTGGCGACCCTGGGGATCCCGGATTCACTTGGAGTTCCGGCTGACTTTGCGAAGCACACCTTGACCGTCCCATACAACGACATCCGAGCGGTGCAACAGATCGTCAAGGAACATCGGGACAAGCTGGCCTGCATTATTCTGGAACCGATCGCAGGGAACATGGGCGTCGTGCTACCGGCGCCGGAATTCCTTACGTCACTTCGCCAGCTCACCGCAGAAAACGACATCCTCCTGATATTCGATGAGGTGATCTCCGGCTTTCGTGTGGCCTACGGCGGAGCCCAAACGCTCTACGGAATTACTCCTGATCTAACGGTGCTGGGGAAAATCATCGGCGGAGGATTGCCGGTCGGCGCCTACGGCGGGCGGAAAGAGATCATGGATCTGATCGCGCCGGCGGGGCCGGTCTATCAGGCGGGGACGTTGTCGGGAAATCCGTTAGCCGTGTCGGCCGGCATTGAAACGCTCAAGCGGCTCAAGACCCGTGGGATCTACAAGAAGCTGGAAGAGAGATCAGCAGCCCTGGCCAAAGGGATTGGAGAGGCCGCGAAAAAAGCGGGTGTGCCGCTCACGCAAACCAGAGTCGGTTCGATGCTTGGTGCCTTCTTTACGTCGGGACCGGTGGTGGATTGGAATACCGCAAAACTGTCAGACACGAAACGGTACGGGCAATTCTTTCACAAGATGCTGGACCAAGGGGTGTACTTGGCCCCCTCTCAATTCGAAGCCGCCTTCCTCTCAACCGCTCATTCAACCAGCGATATTGACTACACGATCAAAGCCGCACATTCCGCCTTCAAAGCCCTTTGAAGAACAGATGGCTTTTGGCTAATAGCCTATGGTCAAAGAAGAGAAGCGGCCAGTCACAGTCTCTCGGGTATAGGCTCTGTGCGGCTGTATCCAGCGAGATACTCGTCGAATCGGTTTCGATACAGCCGCAGGGTCCTGTAGAAGCTGTTCAAAACGGCCGTCCAGCAAGGCCGCAGATAGCTCAAGGGCCCAACATACCCTGCATACGTTGAGCCCTTGAGCGAAACGATAACAACCCTAGCGGAGGTTTTCAGCAACCTATCTATTCGTCGTCTTCGTCCTCCGCATCCAGTACTTCCTGTCGCTTCTGCTCTTCCATTGCGTTATGCAGGAGCATGCGGACAAACATCGAATAGAGCGAGCCTTTTTCCAGCGTGCCGCCTGGAGGAATGGCGATCTTGCCTTCCTTGATCATGCGATCCATCCAGACCTTTTGATCTGGTGCGATCAAGATCGGAATCTCGATCAGCCCCACACGTCCCATCATATCCATAGTACGGCCCCCTTCTATTTCTTTACGTCTTTCCAATCGCCATGCAGGCATTTCAGCATGCGAATTTCTTCATTGTCAATCAAGCTCGAACGGCCCCCTTCTTCTGGCATGAACCCTGCGTCGTGACCCCTGACGTATGGAACGATTGCGAGAGCTATCCAGCGTCCTTGGAAGGGTCTCGGGAAGATGTCTTCTGGTCACCCTCTGGACCATCCCGTTCTTATTCGCCATGTCTCATGAGGGACTGCCTCAGTCCACTACCGCACCGCCCTCCTCCTTACCCACCGCTCCGTTATCGCCCGATGCCACCATTCCCGACTCACGCTCCTCCTGTGATCTCTGCTGGAAGCCTGAACCACGAGCCGGGAGCACCCTCCATCCCCACCGACTGCACCATGAGAAAGAACTCCATCCTCACAAGAAGCCCAAAGGGCTGCGCCGATCCAGTAGCCGAAGTTTCCGATCGCTGCTCCGTCGGCAAGCCCCCGCACCACTCGCTGGCATCGAGAGCACGGTCGACGGTCGGCAGGTCCATGTGGTTGATGGCGACACGTTTCGATATGGGGTCGAGCGCGTCAGACTCCGGGGCATCGACACGCCGGAACTGAACGAGCCAGGTGGACCGCTAGCCAAACTACGGCTGGAAGAGTTGCTTCGCACCGGGCCCGTCCACGTCGTCCCGCATGGACGAGATATCTTCGATCGCATCGTGGCTGATGTCTTCGTGGATGGACAGAATGTGGCGGAGAAGCTCAGCCAGGAGGGATATGCCAAGCCCGGCTCTTAGCTTGAACGTCTAAAGACAATACCGATTTACACATACCCTCTGCAAAGACAACGGGAAACGGATCGATCCAGATTACCTCGGCCGAAGCCGGACGGCTCAAGGCCGTGCTTCCCTATCACCCGGATCGGATCGCGATAATTAAGGGGCAGGGTCTGTTTGCTACAAGGAGGAAAACGTATGAAGACTGCAAAACCCACATTCGGTGCATTCAACCAGGGACAAGTTCCCACCATCGCGTGCTTTAACAAGGCGACGGTCGCCCTCGGCGTCAACTTTGACGCCCTGATTGCGGCCATGCAAGCCTACGTGAATCAATACATTGCGCCAATTTGGGGCACGCCCGCTAAGCTGATCAAGACGACAGATTTCATGAAGGACGCCTGGGCGATGGTATTCCTCGACAACGCCGATCAGCCCGGCGCCCTCGCGTATCACGATCTCACACCCGGCGGATTGCCGCTATCCAAAGTCTTCGTAAAGACGACTCTGGCGGATGGTGAGCTGGTGAGCGTGTCGGCGTCGCACGAACTCGTCGAGATGCTGGTCGACCCGGCCATTAACATGATGACCACAGGCCCCGACGCGAAAACCATGTATGCGTACGAGAGTGCGGATCCGGTCGAGGCACTCAGCTTCAACGTCAAGGGCATTGCGATGAGCGACTTTGTGTACCCAGCCTACTTCGAAGTCTTTCGCAAAACCGGCTCAGCGCAGTTCGACCACCTTAACAAGGTCAAGAAGCCATTTCAGATCCTTTCCGGCGGTTATCAGATCATTTTTAAGAGCGGGAAGTGGACGCAAGTCTTCGGCTCAGCTTCGAAGAAGAAGAGCTTCGCCCGCGAAGATCGCCGCGGCCACCGGAGCCAGACGCGTGGGAAGAACCTGAAACTTAGTTCGAACAAGGAGATTGCGCGAGCGGAACGCAGGGGCTGAAATTCTATGTGACGTGAAGCGACCTGACCGAGCCGTACGTCGGCAAGCACTTTCGCTCGCCGGTTGGCTGACTGAGGATTCGAGTTTCTCTCGCACAGGGATACCAGTACGACGATGATGCACAACTATGCGCTCAATCGAGGCGGGCGTGGTGTGTGCCAGCCTGCTGCTCGGCTGGGGTGAGCCGACCTAACCGCAAGCATAAGGCGGCTGGCGACAAGTGCTTCTTCAGTTAGTCCGCACAAAGGTTCGTCTTTCCGCACTCGTCCCCTCTTGCTGGGTCCTGTGATCTACTGTAGGGTTATCATACTATGCCCGTCGGATACACAATCGACCTGGCACGGTCCTTAGTCCTATCCCGCGGATGGGGCGGAGTGACGGATCGCGAACTTCTGGCACACGCACGTGCTCTGAGCGACGACCCACGCTTCGCGCGGAGCTTTCACCAGCTCGCCGACCTGCGCGAAGTGACGGACGCCCGGGTCACTGATTCCGCTAACAAACAGATGCTGGTCAGGCTGAATCCCTTCGGGGCTGGTGCCCGGCGTGCCATGGTGGTCACCTGCGACGTGGCGTTCGGCATGGCACGCATGTACCAAATCCTGCGGGAAGGATCGCCTGACAAGCTGGAGATCTTCCGGAAAATGGATGACGCCCTTCAGTGGCTTGGGATTGCCGAGGCGAAAGAGGAATTGCTTTCGGCCCTCTCTAAAGCGCCTCCGATCCCTGGGCTAGATTAGTCCCTCCGCCGCCGAACGTTTCGTCCTGCCTCTCCCCGGAGCTACTGGCCACTTCATGATAGTGCCAGCCGCCTAACAGTGCTTGGATCCGATGCACATTTGGCGACGCTTCCCGTGCGGCTCATGCCCGGACAATGGATGACTCTGGCCTTGAAGAAGACCGAGGTGGGATTGACGGCTTGCGGTTGAGTTAGGGCTTCTTCTTGTTTTTGCCAGACGGGTTTTCCGAGAACAGCAGCCAGCCGAGGACGATGAAACCGATCGCCACGCCGGTGATGGCGAGCCAGGTTCCGAGCTTGTCCATATTAGTGACTCCTTGTGGGACCGGACTGTAGCGCGGCGATCATGGCCTTGTCGAGGCGCTTCACCTTGCCACTCCCGTTGACTGTCGCCAGCCTTGCCGATCCTTCGACGACCACACGCTGGCTCTCCCGTTCTCGGATCACGTGCGAAAAAGTGAAGGAGGCTGCCGTCATGTCGGAGACGACCGTCTCGATGACCAGCGTGTCGCCATAGCGGGCAGGAGATCGGTAATCCACTTCTGCGTGCACCACGACGAACACCGTGCCCTCCTTCATAAGTCCGGCCACTGACAACCCTCGCTCTTCGAGATACTGCGTTCGCGCCCGCTCGAAATACTTGAGATAATTCCCGTAGTACACCACCCCGCCGCAGTCGGTATCCTCATAATAAATGCGAATGTCCATGTTCTCTACTCGCGAGACAAGCGGGATAGGCGCGACGTGCCAGAAGATTGACTGTCTCGCCTTTCGCGCCAGTCTCGCACGTCGCGCTAAAGGCTTAGCACCGGAAACTTTGGCAGTGACGTTTCACTGACGCCCGATAGCTTGACGACGACTTCGTACAGTTGCTGCACCCTCTCGGCTTTGACCGGCTCGAATCCGTGACTAAGGATTGCATGATTGGCGGCGTCGAGCAGTGGTTTCATCGTCGGCCACTCGCGCAGAAAGGCTTCGCCCATCTGGTCGCCCAATCCGGCAAGCGCCCGAAACTGCGCCTGCAAGGGCAGTTTGTACTTACCGTCAAGATCCTCCAACCAACATGATCGACAGGTTTCTCGCAGCGCCTGCGGCAATTGTTCCAGCTGCACGTCCCAGGTCTTGATCTTGTATTGCTTGAATAACTGTCGTTGGGCAAAGGCCTCGAGCGCACGAACGAGCGAGACCATGGCTTTTTCCGGATCGTGCGTGCCATGCAGTCGCCGACCGGCATGGGCCAGAAGATCGGGACCCTGCATGTCTTTCACGGGAGCAGGATCGAGGACGAGTTTTTCCAAAAACCCCGCGTTCGCTTTGATGGCTGGTACAAGTGACGTGAGTCCTGGTGGTCCGCCCCACAGGGACGCCATCTCGAAGGCCTTCACGGCAGTCTTGAGTTTCTCCCAGGCTTGACGGTAGTGAAATCGTTCCCATAGATCGTAGCCATTAGCCAGGTCTGCAAAGGCACGGTAGAGGGGTTTCTGCCCGCCGCTCACCCGCGCTTCGACCTCGTGGAACAGCTTCGCCGCCGCGGCAAACAATCCTCGGTTGAACAGCTCATAGCCCTCGCGGCGCGAGACGGATGCCGCCTCATCCCAGAGATTCCCCTGAGTCCATACGTACGGCTGCCCGGCAATATCAATCCTGTCATCACCCTGCCCCTCTCGTGCCGGCAGAAGCGAGACGATCCGCGAACTCACAGGCATGGTGACCAATGTCAGGGCTCCAGCCATGGCCGGGGTCGCCCCGGTCACATCGACGACCAGCTCGCCGGGCTGCACGTCCCAGGTACGCAACATCTCCGGGAGCGCGTGCGCGAGCGCCTGATAACAACCGACGAAATCGCCGGTCTCCGCCAGGACCACCCAATCCCATCGCCGAGGCATGTGCTCGATCTTCGGTTGGACCTCGGACTCCACGAGCGACTTCGCCCCTTCCGGCAACACGAAGCAGAGCGAGTCCGGCTGTAGACGATTAATCGAATAGACCGCCGCAGCCGCATGGTCGGTGAGCGCGATCACTAATGCTTTGACTGGTTGGTCCTGCGCCATTGCGCGCGGACTATAGCATCGCCACAGAGAGCGATCAATTCACTGTTCCCCAAACGCCCTTCTGCTTGACGGTCTTCGGAAACGCGCCTAGACTTCCGCTACTATCTTCAATTCCTCGCAACCCTTTTGAATACTGAATGAGGTCCCCCGATGATCTGGTGGTATTGGATGCTTCTCGGCCTCGTGTTGCTCGGCATCGAAATGGTCACCCCCGGGGGCTTCTATATTCTCTTCTTTGGACTGGCGGCTCTGATCGTCGGCAGTCTGACCGGCCTGGGGTTCGCCCAGGCGGAATGGCTCCAGTGGCTCTTGTTTTCAGGACTCGCGATCCTCTCGCTGCTCGTCTTTCGTGGGCCCCTGCTGGCCTGGATCAAGACGCAGGAGGTCGAGACCCCTGCCGTAGATTCGATGGGAGGCGAAACCGCGATCCCGCTTGAGGATCTGGCGCCAGGTGGCACCGGCAAGGCAGAACTGCGCGGCACCACCTGGACCGCCCACAATGCCGGACTCGCTCCCTTGAAAAAGAACCAACGATGCAAGGTCGAGCGGGTCGACGGGCTCACTTTATGGATTACAGCCGAATGATCAAGGACAACCTGGAAGGCGGACGATTGTGGAGGAGGTAACGATGACCGGCGGACTTTTTGTCGTGCTGTTGTTGGCATTGCTGGTGCTAATCATCATCGGCAAGACTGCCGTGGTCGTGCCGCAGCAGAGCGCCTATGTGGTCGAGCGACTCGGCAAATATGCGGCCACGCTGGATGCAGGGTTTCATATTCTCCTCCCCTTCATCGACCGCATTCGCTACAAACATTCGCTCAAGGAAACGGCCATCGACATCCCCGAGCAAGTCTGCATCACGCGCGATAACGTGCAGGTGTCAGTAGACGGTATCTTGTACCTCAAGGTCCTGAATCCTCAGCGCGCGTCTTATGGCATCAGCGACTATCATTTCGCTCTGATCCAGCTTGCACAGACCACACTGCGGAGTGAGATCGGCAAGATCGAACTCGATCGGACGTTCGAGGAGCGGACCAACATCAATATCCAGGTGGTGAACGAACTCGATAAGGCCTCGGATCCCTGGGGCGTCAAAGTCCTCCGGTACGAGATCAAGAACATAACCCCCCCGAAGGGCGTGCTGGACGCGATGGAAAAGCAGATGCGTGCGGAGCGGGAAAAGCGCGCAGTGATTCTCACGTCCGAGGGCGAGCGCGACGCGGCCATCAACCAGGCCGAGGGCGAAAAACAGCAAGTCATCAAAGCGTCCGAGGCGAAGAAGCAGCAGCAGATCAACGAGGCGGAGGGAGCGGCCGCAGCCATCCTCGCCATCGCCCAGGCCACTGCTGAAGGACTCCGCAAAGTCGCAGAAACAATCCAGGTCCCGGGAGGTCAGGAAGCCGTCCAGCTGCGCGTGGCGGAACAGTACATCACCAAGTTTGGAGAGTTGGCCAAAACGAGCAATACGCTCATCCTGCCGGCAACGGTCTCCGACGTCGGCTCCATGATCGCCCTAGCGATGAGCGCCATCCGGCAGACAAGTCCCATTACCACAATAAAGTCGTAACGGCCTGCGAGTCACGTTTGACAGGTGACGAATGGTTGCCTAGAATCCTTCCTATGAAGGAACTTGTTCTCAGTGCGTTTGCCGAAAGCGCAACCGTCAAGCAGCAGTTTGCGCGCGAGCATGCCGATCGCATCGTGCAAGTTGCGAAGCTGATCGCCACGGCCTTTCGCGACGGACGCAAAGTGCTGCTCTTCGGAAACGGAGGCAGTGCCACGGATGCGGCCCACCTCGCAGCCGAGTTCGTCGGGCGGTATAAACGCGAGCGGGCCCCGCTCCCGGCCATCGCCCTGGCCACCGACATCGCCGCCATCACCTGCATCTCCAACGATTACGGCTTCGACGAACTCTTTGCCCGCCAGGTTCGCGCCCATGGACAGAAAGGCGACATCGCGATTGCCATCAGCACCAGCGGCAATTCATTGAACGTCTTGAAGGGTGTGGAGGCCGCGCGGGCTTGTGGCCTCACCACCATTGGCTGGACCGGTGGAACTGGCGGGAAACTGGCTGGTCTGGTGGAGTACCCCTTCGTCGTGCCCTCGACCGTCACGGCCCGCATTCAAGAAAGTCACATCACGCTCGGCCACGTCCTGTGTGAACTCATCGAGGAACAGCTCCTTGGCAAAGCTTCCTGACCGGCAGCGGCCCCCCGTCACGACCCCGAGACTGATCCCGCCGATCAACGTGACGGATCTCAGGACCTATCCGCTCAAGAAACGTCACAGCAAGGTCCGAGTCTCCGACTTTTCCCGCCCCTGGCACCGTGGAGGCAGCTTCAGCCAATTCTATCGCTCGCTGCCGGATATCCTCGGCGTCAAAACCTTGCGCGCAGTCGCCAAAGCCGTCGCGAAGGCCCATCGCAAAGGCCGGCCAGTCATCCTGGGAATCGGCGCCCACGTCGTCAAAGTCGGATTAAGTCCGATTCTCGTGGACCTCATGCAACAAGGGATCGTGTCGGCCGTGGCCATGAACGGCGCCGGGATCATTCACGATTTCGAATTGGCGCTCATGGGGCACACGTCTGAGGAAGTCGACGCGGAGATTGACGAGGGACGCTTCGGGATGGCGGAAGAAACCGGCCGCATGCTAAATGAGGCGATCGTCCGCGGGGCCCACGATCGCGAGGGGCTCGGCGAATCCGTCGGCCACTACATCAACCGACGCCAAGGACAATTTCCCCATCGCGAGACGAGTATCCTGGCGACCGGAGCGAAGCTCGGTATACCGGTGACTGTGCATGTCGCCATCGGCACCGACATCATCCATATGCATCCTGCCGCGGACGGAGCCGCCATTGGAACGACCTCACTGCTGGACTTTCGACGGCTCGCGGCCGTCGTGTCAGGGATGGAGGGGGGCGTGTATCTTAATCTCGGCTCTGCCGTCATTTTGCCGGAAGTCTTCCTTAAAGCGGTGTCACTGGCGCGCAATCTTGGCCACGATCTGACCAACATTACGACCGTGAACATGGACTTCTTGGCTCACTACCGCCCGCTCACAAACGTGGTGCGTCGGCCGACCCAGAAGGGTGGTAAAGGCTATTCCCTGATTGGCCACCACGAAATCATGGTACCGTTGCTGGCAGCGGCGGTGCACGAAGAATTAGGGTGACCCCCTTCGTATGGCTCCACCCCAATCCCCTCCGGTGGCCTCGCAACATCTGACCCAGATGTGGAGCGAACTGAATGGCCGCTACTTCGCGAACCGGCTCCCCCCGATCGATCTCGTCTGGAGCCGCCGGCTGACTTCTTCGGTCGGCATGTTTGTCAGTCGTCGAGGCCCGAAGCCACGTCTGGATCAGGATGGTCTTCGCCCGCCAACCAGGCGCGAAATTCGCCTATCTCTTCCCTTGCTCCAACAGGTCGCCCAAGATAGCGAGTATGGCGAGCAGGAGATCGTGAGCACGCTGGCGCACGAAATGATTCACCAATGGCAATACGACATCCTGAAACGGCGGCCGAATCATGGGGCGGATTTTCTCCGCAAGATGACCGAGATGAATCGGGACGGCGCCCTGGCCATCACCATCTACCATTCGTTACAGAAGGAAGTGCTCGCGCTCACGCGATTTGCCTGGCGCTGCCGGCAATGCGGCCGGGTGTACCGACGTCAGCGACGGACGATTCAGCCGCGGCGGCACCACTGCGGCATCTGCCGGGGATTACTACAAGAATTGGGATCTGTGGGTCGAATCCAGCACGAGCCTCCGTCTACACCAGCTCCCACTGTCTTGCAGCGAATCCAGTTATCCTTTAGGTTCTGAGCTCCTGCCGGAGGAGCAATCCATGCGCTGGTCTCGCCAGATCCTGTTCGGGGACGTGGATGCCATGTTCGCCTCAGCGGCCGTCCTGGCAGACCCAAGCCTAGCGGGCAAACCTGTGGCTGTCGGTGGATCATCCCCGCGAGGAATTATCGCGGCTGCGAGTTACGCGGCTCGTTCATTCGGCGTCCACTCTGCCATGCCGACCGGCGAAGCCCTGCGTCTCTGCCCCCAGCTCGTTCTCGTTCCCCCGGACAGACTTCTCTATCGTCGGCTGCATGAACAGATGCAGGCCGTCACCGGCCGGCTGCTCCCCGTCACCGAATGGACAAGCATCGACGAATTTTATGCAGAGACGACGGACATGCAGTCTCTGTATCCCGATGCGGCCCGCCTTGGCCAGTGCGTGAAGGAGGCGATCTACGAGGCCACGGGACTCCGTTGCACCGTCGCGCTCGCCACCGGCAAGACCCTGGCGAAGGTCGCAGCGGATGCGCATAAGCCTGACGGGCTGGCCGTGATCGAGCCGGGAACCGAAGCGTCGTTTCTGGCTGCGCGTGCGGTTCGCGATTTGCCGGGCATCGGACCAAAGTCTGCTGCCATGCTGAATTCGATCGGTGTCCAGTGCATCGGTGATTTGCTCGATTCACGGTACGAGCCGTTTCTTCGACAGCGATGGGGCAACCGTGTTGTTGCTTGGCAGGAGCTGGCACGCGGAATCGATCACGACCCAGTCGTAGTCGATCGAGAATCCAAGAGCCTCGGGCATGAGACGACGTTCGAGCAGGACACCAGCGATCTGGCCTTGCTGGAACAGACGATCCGAAGTTTTCTCGCTACATTGGCGCACGACCTGCGTGTGCAGGGAATGGCGGCTGGGTCATTCACCGTCAAACTAAAAGATAAGACGTTCAGGATCACCACTCGACAGCAGCAGTTCCGGCAACCGCTCAACTATGATCCCACGATGTGGCCAGCCATCCAATCGGCACTCCACAGCCTGGCCACCCCGCACACCTGCTATCGGCTGGTCGGTCTGTCGCTTTCCGGCCTCCTGCCCGCAACCGAATACCTCTTTGCACAGCGCCAGGCTCAGGCCGTCGCAGCTCTGGATGGACTGATCGAACGATATGGCAATCGAATTGTGCGTCTCGGTGGAATTCCGGAAGAGTAGGCAGGCAGGCTCAGCCTGGGCGTTGACTGTCAGGCGGGCGAACCGAATTCAAGAAGGCTTCCACTTCCTGGATAACGACACCCTGCTCCTCGGCAGATAACTTATCCCAATGTTGCCGCAGCGGTTCAAAATACCGCCTGATAGACGTATAGAGGCTGTAGGCTTTTCCGTTTCGCTCGTCCGGACTGTCGGCCATGGTTATCGTCCTTTCAGATCGTCTTGGTCGCAGGATGTTGAAAAAGTCCGCCGGCAGCATTCTCGCATCGTTCAGACCCTCAACGTACCCCAGAGGGTACGCCTCGGCCCTTCACTCGCTGCGGCCTTTTTGGACGGCCTTTTTGAACATCCTGCGAAGTCTTCACCTATTGTGCCACCCGTGCGGACCGTCGACGTTCTCGCATGCCACAATAGTTTTTCTGCAGCCTGCTAGTCAATTGTCCATCGGCAGACAAGGGAACAGCCAGGCTTAGCATCCTGCTAGGCCTGCAGTCTCTTTCCATCCGGACGCACAGTCGGTATGATGCAGTTATGTCAGTGAAAGTCATGACCAGAGACCAGCTCGTCCCGCTTCTAAAAGCGGCGCGGACCCAGGGGAAACGCATCGTGTTTACAAACGGATGTTTCGATCTCATGCATGTGGGCCATACACGCTACCTCCAGGCCGCGAAAGACCTTGGCGACCTCCTTGTCGTCGCCGTCAACAGCGACGCGTCTGTCAGGAGTTTGGAGAAGGCGCCGGACCGGCCGATCGTCTCGGAAGCACAGCGGGCGGAAGTGGTCGGGGCGCTGGGCTGTGTCGATTATGTTATCCTGTTCAACGAACCGGACCCCCAAATCCTGATCGCCGCATTGCAGCCGGATGTCCTCGTCAAAGGCGGAGATTGGGCGGTGGAACGGATTGTCGGCCGCGAGATCGTCGAAGCGCGCGGCGGAGTCGTCCGTACCATTCCTTTGGTCCCCGGCGTCTCCACCACGTCCCTTATCCAACGCATTCGCTCAACCACAGCATAAGCAGTGTCCGATACTATCCACATTCATTCAGCATCCCAGTGGTTCGTTCCTGTCGCCGCGGCACTGGCAGGCGAGACAGGCCGTCCCTCTGTCACCGGCTTACACGGCTCCACCGCCGGGCTTGTCCTCACCACGCTCCTACATCCTCAGTTGGGCAAACTGGGGAATCGATCGTGGCTGATTGTCACCGGGTCGGACGAGGCGGCTGAACGCCTCTTTGACGACCTGCACTTTTTCCATGACCTCATCGGCCTTCCGACGGCCCCCCTCGCCCTGTTTCCGAGATGGGAAACCTTGCCATACGAGGGCAGCCCTCCCCATGTCAGTCTGATCGCGCGCCGGATGAACACCCTGCATCACATTCGAACTGCACCACAGACCTGCCTGGTCACCTCCATCGCGGCTTTGATGCAACGGCTGTTGCCCGTCACGACTTTCACCAACACCACCCTGCAACTCAAGCTGGGCGGCACGATTGAGCGAGAGGCCCTCACCGGAGGACTCTTACGTCTCGGCTACCGCCGAGTCTCGGTGGTGGAAATCCCGGGCGAGTTCAGCATTCGAGGCGGCATTGTGGATATTTTCTCAACGGCCTATGTCGACCCGCTTCGTGTCGAATTTCTTGGCGAAACTGTCGACTCGCTCCGCCTCTTCGATCCCGCCACGCAGAAATCCACCGCGAAGTTGGATCGAGCGGTGGTCCTTCCCGCGCGGGAATATCTGCGTGCGGAGACTTCGCCGGATGCCCTCGCTCCCATTCCAGCTGATGCCGAGTGGCGCGCACCGAATCTCTATCCCGACATGGATAGCCTCTTCGATTACTTCACCGAGCAGCCTGTCCTGGTCCTGGATCAGCCGGCTGCGTTGAAGGGGGCCTGCGCGGACCTCTGGAGTAAGATCGACGACGGCTATCTCCGCCACGCCGATCAGGAGACGGTCGTGCCCTACCCGTCACCGGAGCGGTTGTTTCTCTCCTGGCCGGAACTCATGGATCACACGAACGGCTGGCCCACGCTCGCGCTCGAGCCCCTCACCGAAAGCGATGCCTCCTGGAATCAGGTCCAGGCCTTTCCCGCTCAGACCCCGGCCAGCGCTGGCCTCGGGGCTCGCGGGATGCCGTTCAGCCAGACCTTGGCCATCATGGATCGTCTGCGAGAGGAGTGCCGCGTGGTCCTTGTCGCGAGAAGTCGCGGCCAAGTGGATCGCTTACTGGCGCTCTTGCGCGAACACGATGTGCCGGCGATGGAATGGACAACGGGAGCCTGGACCGCTTCCAGTAAAACCAAAGCCCCGTTTTACGTCTTGCACGGCGATCTGTCCGCGGGATTCCTTGCCCCGGACTTGCGCCTGGCCATCCTGACGGAAGAGGAACTGTTTGCCAAAGGCGCACGTCACAAACCGCAGGCCAAAAGTAAAGCTGCGACTTTCCTCTCCTCGTTGGAAGACCTCAACGTAGGCGACTATGTCGTCCATGTCCAACATGGCATCGCCAAGTATCAAGGCCTCAAACGCCTCTCGGTGCAGGACTTCGACAGCGATTATTTGATCCTGGAATTCGCAGGCGGCGACAAGCTGTACGTCCCGCTGGAACGGCTCAACCATGTGCAGCGGTATAGCGGGGCGGAAGGCCATGCGCCACGCCTTGAACGTTTGGGCGGCGCCAATTGGGCCAAAACGACCGCGCGCGTGAAGAAGGACATCGAGGAGATGGCCCACGAGTTGGTTGATCTCTATGCCAACCGTGAGCTGGTGACGCGCCATGCCTATGGCTTCGACAGCACGATGTACCACGAGTTCGAAGCCGCGTTTGAGTATGAAGAAACGGCGGATCAACTCAGAGCGATCGAAGACATAACGCACGACATGGAGTCCAGCAAACCGATGGATCGCCTGGTGTGCGGCGACGTCGGGTATGGAAAAACGGAAGTCGCCATGCGGGCGGCCTTCAAGGCAGTG
Organism: uncultured Nitrospiraceae bacterium; assembly: GCA_963720035.1. Classification (GTDB taxonomy): domain Bacteria; phylum Nitrospirota; class Nitrospiria; order Nitrospirales; family Nitrospiraceae; genus Palsa-1315. Next base: position 83,830 of record CAVREB010000001.1, read on the forward strand.
GAAGATAATCGCCAGGTGGCGGTGCTCGTCCCGACAACCCTGTTGGCCCACCAACATTACGACAACTTTTCGGAACGGTTCGCGCCGTTCCCGGCTCGCGTGGCCTTGCTCTCCCGATTCCAATCGCCGAAGGAAGCCAAAGCCATTCTCAAAGACGTGGCGGCCGGTGCCGTCGACGTGGTGATCGGAACACACCGGCTCATACAGAACGATGTGGTGTTCCACAACCTGGGGCTTGTGATCATCGATGAGGAACAGTGGTTCGGCGTCAAACACAAGGAACGATTGAAGCAACTCCGCACCCAAGTCGACGTCTTGACGCTCACGGCCACCCCGATTCCTCGGACCTTGCAGATGGCCATGGCGAGCGTGCGTGATCTCTCGATTATCGAGACTCCTCCGGCGGGCCGCTTGTCCATTCGCACACAGGTCGTCCGCTCGAGTGACAAACTCATCCGGGAGGCGATGTTGCGAGAACTGGGGCGGGGCGGGCAGATCTACTTCGTCCATAACCGAGTCGAAACGATGGAGAAGACGGGAGCCTGGCTCCAACAACTGGTGCCCGACGCGCGCATTGTAATGGCCCACGGACAGATGAACGCCAAACCGCTCGAAGCCGTAATGCTGAAGTTTTTTCGCAGGGAGGCGGATGTCCTGATCGCCTCGGCCATCATCCAATCGGGAATCGACGTGCCCCATGCCAACACGATCTTCGTCAATCGTGCCGACATGTTCGGCCTCGCGCAGTTGTACCAATTGCGCGGGCGAGTGGGACGAAGCGGCGATCAAGCCTACGCCTACTTCCTGGTGCCCGATGAGGGACAGTTGAGCGAAGACGCCCTGAAACGCCTCACTGCCATTCAGCAATTTACTGAACTGGGCGCTGGCTTCCGCATCGCAGCGGCGGATATGGAAATCCGTGGCGCCGGCAACCTCCTTGGGAAACAGCAATCGGGGCATATCGCTGCTATCGGACTCGATCTGTACATGCAGATGGTGGAGCAGGCCGTTCAGCGCCTTAGAGGCCAGGTAGTGGAAGAAGAGCCAGACCCCGTTCTCCGGCTCAACGTCTCCGCCTTTATTCCGGACGAATACGTCGCCGATTCCCACCAGCGCCTCTCGTTTTACAAGCGACTCTCGTCCTTCACCCAAGTCGGAGATCTCGCCTTACTCCATGGCGAAATGCAGGATCGGTATGGGCTGGCCCCGGACTCCGTCGAGCGACTATTCGAAGTCATGCAGGTGCGGCTCCAGGCCAAGGCCTTGCGCCTGAGCTCGATCGAACTCAAAACCCACTCCGTCGTCGTCACGCTCGACGCCAAGAGCCTGGTCTCAAGCCAAGCGATTCACCGGATGATGGACCGGTACAAGAAGCGGATTTGCTTTCTGTCCCCGCTCTCGTTCGAGCTCCAAATGCCGCATCAGGACTGGCCTTCCATCTTTCGAGAACTCACCGCAACCTTGCAAAGCCTGGGAGTCTGTGATACCAACACCACGATGTCCCCGCAATCATCTCACTAACAAGGTCTCCCGCGCCTATGACTCGATCATCGAACGGATCCGTGAACGTCGTCGCTGTCCGCCTCGTCTCTCTACTCGCCGGCGCCATCGGTGGCAGCCTCCTGCTGCTCACCAGCTGTACGCCACCGCCCGAGGAAAATGTGCTAGCCCTCGTCAACGGCCGGCAGATCACGCAGACCGAATTCGACACCCGCTGGGGAGAGCTGGCCGAGGCCACCAGGGCACGGTACGAGAAAGAAGGGGGGAAGCGCCGCTTCCTCGACGAACTCATCACCCGCGAGCTGCTCATGCAGGAAGCGCGCAAGCAGGGACTCGACCAGAACGATGCCATCCGCGATCGAGCGCAACGCTACCGGGAACAACTGATCCTCGACGAGCTCCTCAAGGACCGAATCAAAGCCAAGATCGAACTCTCGAAGGAGGAGTTGGACGCCTTCTATGAGAAGCATGCCCACGAACTCCTGACACCATTGAAAGTCCAAGTGTCGCAGATGCTGCTGCCCAATTTTCCCGCCGCGAAAGATCTCGAAAAACAGATCAACCAAGGGGGAGACTTCGCCAAATTTGCGCAGCGCTATTCCATCGACGGCAAGACGAAAGCCAAGGGGGGCGATCTCGGTCCCTATCGCAAAGACTTGGTCATCCCCGAAATCGACGCAGTCATCCATACCCTCAAGCCTGGTATGGTCAGTGCGCCCATCAAGACGGACGCCGGCTATTACCTCGTCATGATCACGGCGCTCGACAAGGAAATCATTCAGGCGGACTTGGCCGTTCGGGAGCGCCTCCGACAAGAACTGCTCAATGAGAAGCGCCGAAAACGCTTTGACGGCGTGATCGCCGACATCCGAGCGAAGGCGATCATCCGCCTTAACGACGCCTCCCGCTATGTCGCCGACGACGTCGGCACACGCTGACTCGTCGCGGATCGAAATTGCCCTCACTCAGACTCCTCAAGTCCTCGACAATTCGTGTACAATCCCTCGAAGCCTCGTCGACCAGCCGATCCCATCGACGCCTGGCGAGTCCAATATCCATGACCACGATCCGTCCGTTCATCACGATGGCACCACACTGGCTGAGACACGCGCTCTTCTTCGCGCTCGCGCTGATCGCACAAACGTCCTTTCTTTTAGCCGCGCAGGTGGAAGATCGGATCGTCGCGATCGTCAATTCGGACCTCATCATGCTGTCCGAGATGAAACGGGAACTCGCCCCGGAGCGAGAGCGGATTCAGAAAGAGTATCGCGGCGCCGCCCTCGCGCGTCGACTCAAGACGGCAGAATACATGGCGTTGACCTCGATGATCGAGCGCAAGTTGCAACTCCAGGAAGCCAAAGCTCGAGGCGTCGAAGTCACCGATCAGGAAGTCCGGCAAGCGATTCAGAATATGAAGCAACAGGGGGAAACGATCGACGAGACGAACCTGGCAAACATGAAAAGCATCCGAGAACAGTTGACGCTACTCAAGGTCGTCGACCGCGAGGTACGGAGTGGGGTGATGGTCGCGGATTCAGACATGAAACGGTACTTCCAGGAACACCGCGACCGGTTTGCGCTCCCGGAGGAATACACACTCAGCCAGATTCATATCAGACCCCGGTCATTAGACGATACGGCCGACGCGAAGGAGAAAGTTCGTGAGGTGATGGCGCTGCTCAAGCAAGGGGAGTCCTTCGAGGATTTAGCGCTGCGCTTTTCCGACGGCCCGAACGCTTCACGCGGAGGGCGCCTGGGTCTGGTGCGGCAGGGGGAGCTCTTGCCGGCGATCGAGCGCGCCATTGCTAACCTGGTGCCAGGCGGCATCTCGGATATGATTGAGACCTCGGAAGGCTTTCACATCGTGCGCGTGGAGGACAAGAAACCCAAACAGTTCCGCCCGTATGAGGAGGTCCGCATTGAAATCCAGGGGCTCGTCTTTCAGCAGAAAAGCGAAGATGTCTTCCAAGCGTGGCTGGCAAATCTCAAGAACAAGGCCTACATCGAGATCAAGTTCGAGTCCGCTCTTTCAGGACCGCCCACAACCGGTCCCGCCCCTCGCCTGTCACCGACGAGTAAGGAATAACCCCGTCACCCTCGGCCAATCCCAGACCTTCCTGCAGCCGGCGAAGCGCACTGACGCGCTCGCTCATTTTTAACTTGTCCACTTTCGTCGCCACCACGATGGGCGGTCGTCCGACGGACAAGAGCCAGGCGATCGTCTCCCTGTCTTGTTCGCTCAGCACCCGGCTTTCCACCAATACCACCACCGCGCGCAGCTGTTCACTGCCGTCGAGATACTGCTCGATCAACGGCGCCCACTGAGCCCGCAGCGCTTTCGACACCCTCGCGTATCCATACCCGGGTAAATCCACCAACACGAATCGCGCTAACCCGGGATCGTCGCTGGTGATCCGAAAGAGATTGACTAAGCGGGTCTTGCCCGGCGTACGACTCACTTTAGCCAGCCTCTTGCGCTGCAAGAGGGAGTTGATGAGAGAGGACTTTCCGACATTCGACCGCCCGATGAAGGCAATTTCAGGAAGTTCACTTTTCAGAAACTGTTCTGGCCCCGCACAACTTCTGATAAACTCTGCCGTGAGAATTCTCATACTGCACCCATCCACCTATCAGACCCCATGTTATTGACACAGAAACTCATCGCTTTTGTGATACGCAGCCTCTAATGCGGAAGTCAACCAAACAATCCCGATCCCGCGTGAAGGCCTTCCTGATCATCGGCCTCTGCCTCCCGGTCGGAGCGGTCCTGTTCCTGTGGCTGCTCACAATGCCAGACGTCTCGGCCTTCCGCGCAACCAACCCAACTGTGACGGCCCTGATGGAAGCGCGAGAGGCCCAGGCTGAGGCACAAGGCCGCACCATCGGACGCCATTGGATGTGGGTTCCACTCTCGCGTATTTCCCCCTACCTCCGCCAGGCGGTCGTGGCAGCGGAAGATGCGTCGTTCTTCACCCACGAGGGATTTGACTGGGAAGGGATCAAAGACGCGGCTCTGTATAATCTCGAAGCGGGTGAACTCAAGCGTGGGGGGAGCACCATTACCCAGCAGCTGGCCAAAAACCTCTACCTGTCATCCGAACGGTCCCTGTTTCGAAAGGCGCGGGAAGCTCTGATAACGCGCTCCCTCGAACATCAGCTCACGAAGGAACGAATCCTCGAGCTATATCTCAATGTTGCCGAGTGGGGCCAGGGCGTCTACGGCGCTGAGGCGGCGGCCCGCCATCACTTCAAGAAGTCCTCGCACGATCTGACGGCCGACGAGGCCGCCTGGCTGGCCGCCATCTTACCATCGCCGCGGCGATACGATCCGATGCGAAAAACGACTTCCCTGGCTCGTCGCCACGAACGTATCCTCAACCGGATCAATCGGGGATCCACCTATCCAGCACCGTAACAACATTGGGTTGGGCTAGCAGACTACGACCCTGCGGGACGCTCAGATGAATCGCCGACCTCACGACACTCTCGCTCGCCGAAAATCGCCGACTCATGGAGATAGTGTTTGAACTCGAGGAGATTCCCAGAGGGATCTTCGAGGAAAAATGTGTGGTGCTCAAGGCGGGTTCCAGGAAACCGAACGCGGGGCTGTTGATAGAAGGACAACCTGTTCTCCTGGGCCTGCCTCAAGAACTGTTGCCACGAGTCTTTCGACAAGAATACCAGACCGAAATGGCTGGGATAAATTCCCTGTTGCGGTGGCAGAGGTTCCGTGATCAGATGCGCCACGAGTTGGTGCCCCGCGAGTCCGAACGTGACGGCGTGGCTCGACTCCCGACCCAACATACAACCAAGTCCATCGACATAGAACCGTTTCGCCGCCGCCACATCATGCGTGGGAAAGGCCAGATGAAAGAGCGTGTCCTTCATGGAAATTGTCCTCGAACCGTCGGCCGACCGGTCCCGTTCCACCACCCGGCAGCCATATGGGGTGTCACATGCCTGATGGCAAACCGGCCGTCCGGCGAGAGGACTAAGGCCCCGGCCGACCCACCACGGATCCGGGACACGAGCATGCGCAACACCTGTCGAGCGGCGACCGCAGGGCTCTTCCCCATAGCCAGACGATCGCAGATGCTCTTGGCGATCGCAAGGCGGATGATACCTTCGCCCATGCCCGTCATCGACACAGCACCACTCTGATTGTCTGCATAGACTCCACAACCGATAAGCGGGCTGTCGCCAACCCGCCCTGGCAACATCGAATCGATGCCCCCGGTCGACGCCCCTGCCGCCACAGTCCCGGACCGATCCAAGGCGACTGCGCCGACGGTCCCGTGCTGGTCCTTCTGTGTCCGCTTGAGATTTCAGCATCGCTCGATAGAGACGCATCGTCTGCGCTGCGGCCGTAGAGGCACGAGGAGACCGACCGGAACTCCGGCGAGGCGACCGCACCCTCGGTAGCTGTTCAAGTTGACAATGCTGCGCAAACCGCGTGGCCTGGAGGTCCCACGAGTAAGACATGATTTGTGTCTTCCATGACCAGGCGAGCCGCCGTAATCGGATGCAGGATCCCTTCGATCGAGGCGACGGCTCCGGCTTTGAGGTCGGCGCCTTCCATGATCGAGGCGTCCATCCGCTGCTCCCCGTCCAGCTGGCGATTTCGCTCCTCGTCCCGCATTGAACAACCCCGATTGCTCCAGGAGACCGACCGCACCTTCAACGGCAGTCAACGCAGGACCACCCCGCGTGAGGATGGCGTAGCCGGCCGCGAGCGCATCGGCCAGGCAGGTGGCCTGCGCCGGCGTCAGGCGTCTGAGACCGGCGCCTCCGTGGGCAAGAATGAGAGGCGGGGAACTGGTCAATTGAGGAGAAGATCCCGGGCCTGCCGGTAGGCCGGATCTTTCATGCGGTCGAGATCGGACCGCACGAACCCCAGGCCGGTGACGCAGAGCTCGAAGTTGTCGGAGAGTTTTCTGAAGAGAGGAGGTTCCTCCCCTGATGGGCCATCACCCATTTGCGCGACAATCCCGTAGGAGCGCTTTCCCGTCTTCATATAGTCCACGAGGAAATCTTTGTGGTAAATCAATCCCGCCGTCTTGAGACGGCGCAGATACTCCGGAAACAGTCCCGCCATGAAGAGCGTGAAATCGCCGATGTGCTGATGCACGTCCCGCTCGCGATCCATCGACTGGGCCTCGAGCAACACTTCGGATTCAAACAAGAGATCCACTACCGCATCGACCGGTTTGTCTTGCTGATTCCTGATTTTATAGAGTTGGTCGGTATGGGTAAAGTCGACGAGCAGGTTGGAGACGTAGCTGGTGACGTTCAGGTCTGGCCACCCGAGATGCTCCGTGAAGCTTTTCTCGGTCAGGGCGCCGAACAACTGACGGAGCGGATGGCGTGGCGGAACTTGCGTTCCCATATCCACCTCTCACACATTCCGAATACGTATGCGTTCAGTATAGCAGACGATGCTGAAAATTCCGACTCCTGACTCTCCTTCCGCCACATCTGTCCCGGAGGCCCGACATCAGGGAGCCGTTTGCTCACCAGCCCCGCGACTGTCCAGCACGAAAGTCACCGGTCCGTCGTTGAGTAGCTCGACCTGCATGTGCGCCGCAAAGACCCCTGTTTCCACGTGAGTACCGTGGTCTCGCAGCCCTGCCACAACCTGGTCGTATAGCCGCTTGGCTTCATCCGGTCGCGCCGCCTCGTCGAAGCTCGGGCGACGGCCATTCGTCGTCATTCCCAGTAAGGTAAACTGGGAAACCAGCAAGACCGATCCCCCGATGTCCGCCAGCGAGCGATTCATCTTCCCCTGTTCATCGGAAAAGATCCGGAGCGTACGAATCTTTTCGACAAGATACCTGGCATCCGACTCCCTATCGCCTTTGGCGACACCCAGCAAGACCAGCAAGCCGGCACCGATCCGGCCAACCGCTTGACCATTGACCTCGACCGACGCCCTGGTTACCCGCTGAATCACAGCCTTCATGGGTTACGGTCGTCTCAATTTAAGCTGTGCCAAGGTTCCTTCGAGAGTGAGCAGTTTTCGTTTCATGGGCAAGCCCCCTGAGAATCCGCCGAGCGACGCATCCTGCGCTACGATCCGATGGCAAGGAATCACGATCGGCATCGGATTCGCCCCCACGGCATTGCCGACGGCACGGGCATACTGGCTGCCCCCAACACGAACCGCCACCCATTGATAGGATCGAAACTGGCCGTAGGAGACACGTCGAAGGGTTCGCCAGACCTTCCGCTGGAAACTCGTCCCTCGTGAAAGGTCGAGCGACAGATCGAAGGATTGGCGCGGCCCTGCCAGATAGTCGGTCAGTTGTGTCCGTGCCTCTCGCAATCGTGGAGAGACCTGGCCATTCAGCAGCTCGGCTGGGGCCGCTTGCAACTCTGATTGCACGGCCTGACGCGACGCCTTCGGCAACACGATAGCGTCGATCCCCTTCGTCGTTTCGGAAACACCCATCCAGCCCCATCGTGATTTGAAGATGATCGCCCGGCGCATTCGTGACCTCAGCGGCCGATGGCCCGGCCCAGTTTCTTCCGTACCATTCCCCACACCAGATCGAGTTCCTCTGACCGCAGCAAGGCGTGGACCACCATATAACCGCTCATGCTCAATCCGATGGCCACGCAGAGCATGACCGATTTCTCAGTCCATTCACCGGGATGCGTCCAGACCTGCGCCGCTGCCACCCAGGCGCAAACCACCACCAACGGCACGGATGCGATCATCACGCGCAGCGATGATCGTCCCACAGAGCCCCACTCCACGCCGCCCAACCGGCGGTGCAGCACCGCGACCAGGATGCCACCATTCACCATCGCCGCCAGGGCTGTGGCCAAGGCCAGGCCGGCTGCGCCCAGAAACGACATCAGCAGGAGCGAGAAGACGAGGTTGGCCACGACGGCTATGGCCGCGGAGATGGCCGGCGTGCGCGTGTCTTGCAGCGAATAGAAGGCTGAGACAATGATGCGGACACCCCCGAAGGCCCAGAGGCCGACGGAATAACAGAGCACCGCCAGCGCTGTTTCGGCCGTATCGTGCGCCGTAAAGGACCCATGCTCAAAAAACAGATGGACGATCGGCTGACGCAGGAGGATCAGTCCCAGCATGGCCGGGAGGATAATAAAGATGATCATCCGAAGGCCGAAGCCCACCGTCGTCCGCAATTCGTCCAACGCTCCGCGCGCCGCCTGCGCAGAGAGTGTCGGCAGAATGGCCGTGGCCAACGCTACGCCAAAAATTCCGAGTGGAAACTGAATCAGCCGCATGCCATAGAAAAGATAGGTCGGCCCGCCTGCAAAGAAGGAGGCGAGGATCGTGCTCACGGTAATGTTGATCTGCGTCACGGAGAGACCGAGAAGCGACGGCACCATCAGCGAACCGATCCGCCGCACACCGGGGTGGCCTGGCTCGAACCGAAATCCGAACAACATGCCCCGCAGACTCAAGCCGGGCAACTGCATGGCGAACTGTGCCGCGCCTCCCGCCACGACCCCGATGGCCACGCCAAGGATCGGTTCCGGCATAGTTGGCGACAAAAACAACGCGCAGCCGATGATAAAGATATTAAAGAACACCGGCGAGAAGGCCGGCGCTGCGAAGGCGCGCATGGAATTCAGGATGCCCATCGCCAGCGCGGCCAGGCTGATAAAGAACAGATACGGGAACATGATCTTCGTGAGCAACGTCGTCATGGCCAGCTTGGCTGGATCGTCATGAAACCCCGGCGCCAGAAGCCAGACGATTCCCGGCGCGGCGACGATACCCAGGATCGTGATACCGGTCACGATCGTGAGCAGAGTGGTGAAAACGGCGCTCGCAAGTTCCCAGGCGTCTCGTTTCGACTTGAGTGTCTGATATTCCGTGAAGACCGGAATGAAGGCGGAAGACATCGACCCTTCTGCAAATAGCTCGCGAAGCAAGTTGGGGACACGATAGGCCACGAAGAAGGCATCTGCTGCAGGCGTCGCTCCAAACAGCCTCGCCAACACCATGTCGCGGATGAACCCGAGGATGCGGCTGGAGAAGGTGGCCACGCCGATCAAGCCGGCCGCTTTGACCACCGAGCGAGTCTCATCCTGCACGTTCGTGGGAGTTGGGGACACCGTAGTAGGATCGGACATGGATCGGGATTCTAGCGGAACGACGACGGGCAGTCTATCAAGCCGACGATTATGGCTCCTGAATCAACGAGTCAGGCAACTCGTTGGGATTGTCGCCGGAACCGGCAGGACTGACCTGCGCGAGGAGAGCCCCGCACGTTCGCAATTGCCGCACAGAGGGCGTCGGTCGCTTGTCCAGTTCTGATGCCGTCGATGATGCCGTTGACCATTCCGTCCCACGTGCCGGGAGGGACGCGATCGTTGATGCCTTTGTCCGCCAATACGTGCACGCGTCGCTCCAGCAACGAGACCAGGATCAGGATGCCCGTGTGGCCTTTCGTATTGTGCAACCCGTGCTTGTAGAATGCCTGCTCGGCACGCAGCGTCACTTTATGCGCCATACGCTCGCGTGACGTGACGAGGCGGATGACCATCGGAACCCTGCCAAGCCATTGCCCGAGTCCATACGATCGCGACGACCGCCAACAACAGCCAGCCGGCGTTGCCTGCGTGCCATCCCCAGGGCAGCCAGTAGATCTCTATCGTCAGGAGGAGGGCCAACGCGAGCAGGGCGAGCATGAGCCCCGTTCGATAGCTTGCTTCGCGGTACAACGCCGAAGCCGGGACGATCATCGGCACAATCTCGCCCTTCGTGACCCGTTCGGCTTGTTGAACCGCTTGTCTGATCCGTTCACGTTCTGCGTCAGTGAAGGGCTTCATCTACCAATCTCCCGAGGCACCGCCTCCGCCAAAGTCACCGCCCCCGCCGCTGAATCCTCCCCCGCCGCCAAATGAACCGCCGAATCCACCGCCCAGTCCTGTCATGAACCCCTCTCCCCACCCGCCACCCTGACCTTTGCCGCGGTTCGCCTGCAGGATGAGCCATAGTAAGAAGGCCGTCACCCCGGCTGCCGCGAGCCCCAACCCCACACTCGCGAACTGCGCGACAAGGAATGCGAGCAGGCTCCCGAGCAGCGCACGGGTTCGGTGAAGTCCGTGGCTCAGCACGACGCCGGCCAAGGTCCCGACGACGATCCCTATGATCACATACTGAAAGGCGGTCGGCTCCTGGCCGGAACGAGCCGGACCTGACAGCACCTCTTCCGCCTTGTAGGTACCTTCTATCGTACCGAGGATGGCCTGAACCCCGGCGGCGATGCCGCCAGGCAGATCTCCGCTGCGAAACCGTGGCACGATCTCCTGGCGAATGATGTGGGAAGAACGGAGGTCCGTCAATGTGCCTTCGAGGCCATAACCCACTTCGATACGGACTTTTCCGCTCGCGTAGGGCGATGAGCAGCAGCACGCCGTTCTCCGTCCCCTTCTGGCCGAGCTTCCAGGTGGTGCCGACGCGATGTGAGAAGGATTCGAGCGGTTCGCCTTCGAGCGACGGCAGAATCAGGACGGCAACTTGATTACTGGTTTTCGTCTCGTGGGCTTCGAGGTCGTTGGTGAGTGAGGCTGCGACGTCGGCTGGCAGCACGTGCGCGAGGTCCACTACGCGCCCTGTGAGTGGCGGCACGTCGAGCGCCCAGGCCGAAGCCGCAATGAGGAGCACCCCAAGAATGACAATGAGCCGCGCCGGCTCTCGCCAGACACGGCTCATGCTGATTGCATCCATTCCAAACCTTGGTTTAGTTGAATTTGACCTCTGGCGGCTTGGCCACAGCCTTTTCATCCGCCACGGTAAAGTTCGGCTTCTCTTCCAGATGGAGGAGAAACTTGGCCGTCAGGTTCGTGGGGAAATAGCGGACGCCTTTGTTGTACTCCGCCACTTTCTCGATGTAGCGCTTGCGCGCGACGGCGATGCGATTCTCTGTCCCTTCGAGTTGACTCTGGAGATCACGGAAGTTCTGGTCGGCTTTCAGATTCGGGTAGTTCTCTGCAATGGCAATGAGGCGGCCTAACGCCGACGTGAGACCAGCCTGCGCCTTTTGGAATTGTTCGAATGCGGCCGGGTCCTTTAACGTTTCAGGCGTCACTTGAATCCCCGTGGCTTGTGCACGCGCCTGCACTACCCCTTCAAGCGTCTCCTTCTCATGCGCGGCATAACCTTTGACGGTAGCGACCAGGTTCGGGATCAGATCGGCCCGCCGCTGGTACTGATTGACCACTTCGCTCCAGGCGGCTTTGGTGTCTTCATCTAACCCCTGGAGATCGTTGTAGCCGCAGCCTGAGAGGCCTACGAGCAGAACCGTGATGGCGATGGTGGCAAATACCGAGATGCGACTGCCCATGATGGTCCTCCTTCTACGTGCGCGCGCCGGTCTATAGCGCAGAGTGTCGGTCATGCTATCATGAGGACAACCATTATGATACGGAGGCAAGACCGTCCGATGTCCCTTGAACGCTCTTCACAGTTGCCCGGCGGGTTCCAGGTCAAGCACCGCACCCTCGGTATCTACCAGGGGAGTGCGATTGAGCTGGCGTTTTGGTATCCCTCATCGGGGATGCCGGAATATGGACTGTGCCGGTTCGCCACGAGGGAGAAGGCCGAATCGTATCGCGCCTACCTCTGTTCCCCTGCCTGCCCGGAACCGCTCGATGAGAAGGACCTTACCATTGAACCTTATGACCTCGCCGCACACGAGGACCTGATCAACAACCATCCGCTTCACTCTGCCTGGGAAACTCCGATCTAACAGGAAGCTGAAAAAGTCACTCTTCTCACCCGCCCGATCCCGGCGCGCCGAGACGCGCCTTTTCCCACGCAGCGTTCTCGCATCGTTCAGAGCCTCAGCGTTGAGGAGGAGTTTCTCGGCCTTTCACTCGCTGCGGCCTTGCTGGAAGGACTTTTCATCGTGCTAGAACGATTTCCTATCATGCTATACGTGAGGACCATCGAAGTTCTACCCTGCCAATATGGCTCTTCCGCAGCCTGGTAGCCGCGTCTAACTCCATTCTGTTGATGATGGGGCAAGGGATTAGCCGGCCTGTTCAGGCGGCGACACCGACTTTACCTGAGGATTTGATCGGCTGATCCGGTGTCTGAGCCTGGACGAAGGCAAGTAGGCGCTTGTTTTCTTGGGCGGCTCGAAGGAACTTGAAGGCGATGCCGCGAGGGCTCACAGAACGAACCATCGCGGCCAGTTCAAGAGGAGGTTCACCTTCGCCAAGCGACAATTGCAGATAGAAGATGTCGTCCGTATGGACCTGGGTCTCGCTCTTGATGATACAGCCGCCCATCGAGAGATCGAGCACCGTTCCCTCACCCCGGACCTTGCCCCCGGAAAAGGAGAGATAGAGGCGTACGGGAATCCGGAGGTGTTCGCGGCGATCGATCGAATGCGTGAGATGGTCCAGCCAAAGACGGGAGGCCAGAAAGCGGTGACTGCACGATGGACAGAGGAAGGGCGCCACGAAGAGGAAGGAGGCGAGGTGCTCGCGCGGCGATTGGGGGTGGGACCGAAAGATGCCGTCCTTCTGGCACCGCGGACAGCTCAGAATGCGGCCCATATCATCTGTTCCTTCTCGTTCCCGTTGCTCGGACTTGCCGACAAGCCAGGGCCCTCTCTTTGTCCACGGATAGATGATCTCCTCCTCTCTGTCAAGAAAACGAAGGTTTCATGCACAACCCGCGCTGAGCGAAACGATGTTCATTGGCAAGCCTCGCCGTCTGGACGCTCACTGGCGGAAACCGCTCGACCGGCGAGCAATCCCGTGGCCCAGGCCCATTGAAAGTTGAAACCACCGATCCGACCATCGCAATCGAGGATCTCCCCGACCAGATAGAGACCCGGCACCAGCTTCGATTCCATCGTGCGAAAATTGACTTCCTCCAATGGGACACCGCCTGCCGTAACCTCCGCATAGTTCCACCCCCGATCTTGTTGCACTGGAAGCCGGAACTTTGTGAGCGCCATCATCAACCGATCCCGATCCTTCCGAAGTAGTTGAGCAATGGCCGTTTGTCCATTGACCCCCAAATATCGACAGAGAGATTCGGCGAATCGTTCCGTGACCAGGTGCGCCAGGGCTCTGGTCAACGAGCGACGAGGGGCCCCCGCTGCTTGCTCCATAAACCACTGGCGGGCTGATTCCTGGGTCAGGGCCGGCAGAAAATTCGCGTAGAGATCAACCGGCAAGCCCTTTTCGCGCGTGCTCGTCCAGAAGCGGCTCGCATCCATGACGACCGGGCCACTGATACCGAAGTGGGTCCAGAGCAAACTGCCGGTTCTTCGATCGATGACAAGGCCGTTCACCGTCGTCGTCAGTTCCACCTCCTGAGAGACGCCTGAGAGATCCTTATGAAACAGGGCCTCGTCCAGCATCAAAGGGGCCAGGGCCGGAGTGGTCAGGGTTACCTGATGCCCCAGACGACGGGCCAGCTCATAGCCGAACCCGTCACTCCCCGTTTTCGGGAGCGAACGGCCGCCGGTGGCCAGGATAACTTTCTTCACTTGCAGTGTTCCATGAGTATGATGAATGACGAACCCCGCTTCTGAGCCGTTGAGGCGGTCGATGGCTGTCACTCGATGGTCCTGGCGAATGCCCACGCCCAACTCATGACAGCGATTAACGAGTGCTGTCAGGATAGTTCGTGCCTTGTCGGTCACTGGAAAGAGCTTGCCTGTTTCTTCACGCTTGAGGTCAACACCCAGCGAGGCAAACCATTGTACGGTTTGCTCGACGGAAAACGCGGCGAGTACATTCTTGATGATGTAGCGATTGCCGAAGAAATCGGTTGGTGTTACGACATCGTGCGTGACGTTGCAGCGCCCCCCGCCGGAGACGAGGATCTTGGCCCCTATAGTCTTGGCCCCATCGAGGAGCATTATCCTCTGCGGACGATCGCCCTTCGGCGCCACCTCTGCCGCGAAAATCGATGCCGCCAGCCCGGCGGCGCCCGCACCGATCACCGCAACATCATGCATGTCGTCATATATAGACATTAGAGAGATTTAACTGCCAGTTAACACCCTATTAATCTTGCAATGCTAGAGTTTGCCTTGTGCAAGGCCGACTCGATGACGCTGGAACACATGAGAGCAGGAGGTGGGCACAATGACCTGTCAAAAATGCAAAGGGCTGATGGTGAAGGAGTCGCGACCGGATTTCTCGCAGGAAGTGGCCGTGCTCCGCTGTATCAATTGCGGTCTGGTCCTCGATCCGTTGATTGCGCAGAATCGCGTGACCCTGTTGCGCGCGAAGCAGCCGGTTCTGGATGCGGCTTGATGGTTCGTTCGAGATCATGAGCCAGTTCGGTCGGTGCGGACGACTTGCCGAACCGACCGAATTGGGCAGGTGTGGACGTTGCGCTCGTGGTTAGACCGAAAACTCCGCCCATAAGAATGTGTGATCTGAGGGGTCTTTCGCTCGCCGCGGCTCGACGTCCACCTCTACCCTGACACAGTGTTCTGCCAGTGAGGCCGTCGCCAGAATATGGTCGATGCGCCAGCCTTTATTCGCTTCCAGCGACCCGGGCGCCCGGTAATCCCAAAACGTATACTGTTGTCGGTCCGGATAGAGTTTCACAAACACGTCCTGGAATCCCCACGCCAATGTCTTCTCATACGCCCGCCGCGCATCCTCGTGATAGCAGACATGCTTGAGATGTTTTTCGGGGCTGTGCACGTCCATCGGCCGGGGAGCGACGTTCATGTCACCGCACCAGACGGCCGGTTTGTCCGGCGACAGATGCTTTTCGAAATACTTGCGGAGTCGATCGTACCAACCAAGCTTGTATTGATACTTGGGTGAGTCGATCTCGAAACCCTGCGGTACATAGGTATTGACGATGGGAATCCCCTTGATCACCACGCGCAAGAGCCGCGCGTCCTCCGGTTCTCCTCCATCATCAAACCCATACGCCACCGCCTCCGGTTTCTCCCGGCTCAATATTGCGACACCGTTGTATGACTTCATCCCTCTGTAGGTGATTTCGTATCCGGATTCTGCCAATGCCAGCAGCGGGAATTCGCTGTCCTGAACTTTTGTTTCTTGAAGACAGAGCACATCAGGCTTCTGCTGGGCAAGCCAGTCGAGCACAACGGCCAACCGTTTACGGAGAGAATTGACGTTAAACGTCGCGATTTTCATGCGGAGTCCAGGAAACACTCAGGCCGCTGCATCCTAGCAAAAGGTCCACGGGGGAACAAGGCGAGGGATAAGGTCAATGAAACGGTTGGCAGAGGAAGCGATCCCAGTCCTCGTCGTGACTGGTTCAGTTAGACGTCAAGGCAGTGAATCGAGCCCCCGAGAAGTTTCTCTCACGCCCAGTCTCAATCCGAGAGGTTCCTAACTTAGAACGGCCCTTAGGAGCGGGAATCGAGGTGACCGCAGCCTTCAGTTCCTGACCAATTGCCTGGATCTCTTCGACGTTCGTCGCGACCTGGCACACCTCATCAGCCGTCCTCGCACCCATCCGCATCGACGTTCAGCCGAACGGTCTCCTCTGCGGCGACCATGGCCCCCCGCCAGGTGTCGTATCAAGATCTGCGATCGTTCCAGCTGTTCTTTGGCCAGGCTATTCTCAGCCCGAACCGATTTGCCGGACTGCTCTGACCGATCTGTCAGGTAAAGACCGGCTAGATGGTCGGTGTCGCAACCGCAGCGGTGAGATAGCGGCGCAGGATGGCCTGTTCGATCCGCGAACGTCCGCGGTCCGGTGCAGGGAATCGCAGCACCAACTGGATACGCCCTGTCTCGGATATTTGGAGGGTAATGCGCGGCTCCGGCGATGGAGCTTCGAGTAGCGTGGTCTGTTCCAGCAACTTCATATGCCGGCCTGCTTCTTCCATAAACGAGGAACATTCTGCCTTCGCTGCATCGATCAGGTGCCGCTCGGCATTCCGCCAGTCGTCATTGTCCATGAGCGGAATCACGAGTATATAGAGCCCATACTCCTGGCCGGGATTCTCTTTGACCAAGGCATTCGTAAACAGCAAGCTGTTCGGAAACACCGTCACGCGGCCGGTATAGAGATGTGATGCTTGGCCCGGCCCGATTTCGAGGAGCTTAGTCGCGAAGATGTCATGATCCAGGACGACGCCTCGATGACCTGCGATCTGAATGCGGTCGCCCACCGAGTAGACTTTCCCACCCACCCGTAGCGCCGCCCCACTCCAACAGAGAATGAGTTCCTTGGTCGCCAACACCAGCGCCGCCGCGAGCGCCACAAGGGAGACGGCAAAGGCTTGGAGTTCGTGCGCCCAGATGAAGACCAATCCCACCAGCAAGACAAATACCATGGTATTACGGACCGAGACCACCCATCGACGTTTCGCTTCCATCGAGAGGGTCGGATTCTTTGCGATCGCTCGGACGATCAATGTCCGTAAAATCAGGAGGGAGAGCAGCAGCAGAAGTGAAGTGAGCCCGTCGAGCACGACCGAGCTATCGATGTGCGGGAACCAAGCAGGCATGGATCACAGCGTCAGAACATTAGTTGGCGTTGAGCGTATCATGGGTTCCCGGCATGCATTCTTCGCGTTTCCACTGTTTCAGAATCTTCTGTTCGTTGAAGGTCAGGGTATAGCGGTAGCAATACAACATGGCCTTGGGACCTTCTGGGTTAGCCTTCCCGATTAATGAGGTCGCTTGCTGCACTGCGTCGCCCAGGTGGGAAAAGTTCACCGAGGCCAATTCCTTGTCACTGATCGGAACGCGATAGGTCCAGACCGAATCCCCTCCGAGAACTGGTGTCTTCGCTGTATGGGGCGGCCCGAACTTCTCCGCTACCTCGTCTTGCGTGAGTCGATCCACGCCCTTCTTGAAATAGCCGTCGCGCCATGGACCACCGCAGGCGAACATCGTCCCTGCGAGAAGGAGGAACCCGACCATGACCAGGTGCTGACGCAATCGTCTCATGACTTGGGCTGGTCCTCGGGTTCTTGCATGCGCTTCACGGAACAATAGAGTGCATAGCCTTGGGCCAACATGCCGGTGGCCAACAAGCCTAACGCCGTCTGCAGCCACTGCGCTCCTACGTCTTCCAGTCCATAGATCCCGATCACGAACCCGAGCCCAATCGCCACGATCCCCACGAATCGCGCGATCATCGCGTTCATGCGCCAGTTGATGGGGGCCGGCTCCTTGTGCATCGCCATAGGGATACGCTACACTGGAAGGCGCGACCGGTTCAACTCTGCTTCGCGCGAATGTTTCGGGCACGCACCTCCAGCGAGACCGCCTCGTCTGCACGCCCTAATTTCCGCAGGACATTGGCCAGGTCTTCGAGGGTCTTCGCGACCTCTGGATGGGACAGCCCCAGCGCCCGCTCTCGAATCGCCAAGGCTCGACGATAGAGCGGCTCCGCTTTCTCAGGTTGCCCTTGGACCACGCGCAGCTGGGCCAGATTCACTACACTCAACGCCACGTCGGGATGGTCGAGACCCAAGAGTTTCTCTTTGATGGCCAAAGCCCGCGTCAGCAAGGGCTCCGCCTGGGCATACTGGCCGTACATGCGGTGGAGAACTCCCAGGTTGTTGAGCGTAGCGGCGACGTCTGCGTGAAATTCCCCGTGCACAGTTTGGTAAATCTTAAGCGCCCGCAGATACACCGGTTCCGCCTCCACATACTTCCCTTGACCGGCATACACCTGTGCCAGCTGTGAAAGGCTGACCGCCACGCGTCGATCTTCCAGGCCGAACTGCTCCGCTTTGTGCACCGCCACGAGAAACATCCGTTCCGCGTCGGCGTAATTGCCTTGTTGCACGGCCTGCTGTCCTGCCGCCATCGCCGACTCCCACGTCTGTTGCTGGCAGCCAGGCCATGACACGAGGAAGAGGCTGAGCGCGAGCACATAGAGTCTCTTCATCATGCGCCCAACCGTTCGACGTCGTATGTCTTGCGAATCGAAACCTGACTCTGTGATTCCATTGATCCTTCCCGTTATAGTACGAAGACAGGAAAGGGAGGATACACGATGGTACAGCCTGGCCGCTATCGGCACTATAAGGGCCACGAATATGAGGTGCTGGGGGTGGCTCGGCACTCAGAAACAGAAGAGGAATATGTAGTCTATCGCGCGCTCTACGGCGACCGGGGGCTGTGGATCAGACCAAAGGCGATGTCCGAAGAGCTGGTTGTGATAGAGGGGATGAACGTTCCCCGCTTTGAGCCGTTAGAGAAACGTCCACGTCGAGAACGTCGCCGCCTGCCCGACCCTTTGTCCCTCTGCATCCACGACATTCCAGATGAGGGCGTTCTCGACAAAAAAGCGGCGCCCTGTTGAAGTAATTCTCACACCTCGGTAGGTGTCGAGATACCCACGGGTTCTGGCTCGTTCCAGTATCCATTCTCGTTCGGCCCGATTAACTGGTTCGGCGGTGAGCCGGGAAGGTGTCTGCACGAGTTGGTTCCAACTCATCTCCCACAGGTCCAAGGCTATCTGGTTCCCATAGTTGAGCACGGGATCCGTTTCTGCCCCATGGGAGACGACGACGAACGGCGCCTGAAATAGCCGGTACGCCTCGGCCTCCGGTTCGCCGATACGCTCGATCAATTCTCGACTGGTCCAGTGCCGATAACTGTTAAGCAGCCGTTGGGTCCATTCCACGACGACAGGATTGGTCCATAGCTGAGAAGTCACAGCGGTATCCTCTGGTGCAGCCGAGGGAAAAGGGCCTCGTACCAGCCGACCAGGCGGGTGGTACCACGTCCGGTCGGTCAACGCAAGAATAGGGCGAGACACTCTTGTACAGACCCTAGGAGGACTCTGTATAATATGGATCCTCTCGGAGGTACCCTTCGAGAGAGACCGATCATTGAGGAGTAGCTATGGCCGCGCAGACCCTTTTCGAAAAAATCTGGGAATCCCACGTTGTCCGATCAGAACCGGACGGGACCACCCTGCTCTATATCGATCGCCAGCTGGTCCACGAAGTGACATCGCCGCAGGCGTTTGAAGGGCTCAAGCTCTCGGGTCGCCAGCCTCGGCGTCCGGGCGCCACGTTGGCGGTGCCGGATCACAACGTCCCGACCACTGACAGGACCTTGGGCATCGCCGATCCCCTCAGTGCGATACAGGTCCGGACGCTGGAAGAGAATTGCCGGGATTTCGGCATCATGCTCTTCGGTATGAACGACATCCGCCAAGGCGTGGTGCACATAATCGGGCCCGAACAGGGCTTTACCCTGCCCGGTACGACCATCGTGTGCGGCGATTCGCATACTTCGACCCATGGAGCGTTCGGTGCGTTGGCCTTCGGCATCGGCACCAGCGAAGTGGAACATGTGCTGGCCACCCAGTGCTTGGTGCAGAAACGACCCAAGACCATGGAAGTCCGCGTCGACGGAGTGCTGTCGAGTCTCTGTTCGGCGAAGGACGTCATTCTGGCGATCATCGGAAAGATCGGAACAGCCGGTGGAACCGGCTACGTTATCGAGTACACGGGCTCGGCGATCCGCGCCCTCAGCATGGAAGGGCGCATGACGCTCTGCAACATGTCGATCGAGGGCGGCGCGCGCGCCGGGATGGTCGCACCGGACGAGAAGACCATCACCTATATTAAAGGGCGTCCGTTGGCTCCGAAGGGAAAGCTGTTCGAGCAGGCCGTGCGAGCTTGGCAGCACCTCAATACCGATGCCAACGCGACATACGATATCACCGTCACGATGAAGGCCGAGGACATCGCCCCGCAAGTCAGCTGGGGCACCAGTCCCGGGATGGTGACCGGAATCGATCAACGAGTGCCGGACCCGCGTACGATCACCGACAAAAACGAGCGCCAGGCCACTGAGCGGGCGTTGGAATACATGGGCCTCATCCCGAACATGCCCATTACCGACATCAAGATCGATACGGTGTTCATCGGGTCCTGCACCAATTCACGCATCGAAGACCTCCGCCTTGCGGCCAACTTGGCCAGGGGCAGGAGCGTCGCCAGGGGAGTGCGGGCGATGGTGGTGCCGGGTTCGGGTCTGGTGAAACAGCAGGCCGAACAGGAAGGGCTCGACCGCCTGTTCAAAGAGGCGGGATTCGAGTGGCGGGAAGCCGGCTGCAGTATGTGCCTGGCAATGAATGCCGACGTACTTCAGCCCGGAGAGCGCTGCGCCTCGACCAGCAATCGAAATTTCGAAGGTCGCCAGGGGGCTGGCGGCCGCACACACCTCGTCTCTCCGGCCATGGCCGTCGCGGCCGCCGTCGAGGGACACTTCGTCGATATCCGAACCTGGAAATAGGGGACCTATGCAAGGCTTTACCACCATGACAGGTCTGGTCGCGCCGCTGGACCGCGTCAATGTCGATACCGATCAAATCATTCCGAAGCAGTTTCTAAAGACGATCAAGCGGACCGGGCTCCGCGAAGGGTTGTTTTACGATTGGCGTAAGCAGAAGGACGGTTCACAGGACCCGGCGTTCTTTTTGAATCAGCCGCGCTTTCAGGGGGCGACCATTCTCCTGACCCGCGATAACTTCGGGTGCGGATCGTCGCGTGAACATGCCCCCTGGGCGCTCCTCGACCAGGGCTTCCGTTGTGTCATCGCATCGAGTTTTGCCGATATCTTCTACAACAACTGCTTCCAAAACGGTATTCTGCCCGTGGTGTTGAAGGCCGACGAGGTCCTCGCCATGATGAAAGACGTCCTCGCGACGCCTGGGTACCAACTGACGGTGGACCTCGGAAGCCAGACGGTGACCACCCCGGACGGCACCCGCCATCGTTTCGAGATCGACCCCTTCCGAAAAGACTCCCTGTATCGAGGTCTCGACGCCATCGGATTGACGTTGCAACACGAGGCAAACATCGCCGCTTACGAAATTCGACGGAAGGCCGAGGCTCCATGGTTATTTGCCGATCTTCAATCGTGAACTGAGGAGATTCCCCCATGAAGCTATTGCGCCCGAAATTCATACTGACATTGCTCCTGTTTCTGGGAGCGGCCTATTTGCTCGTCGCCTTCAACTATAGCTATTCCGATGGCAGTCGAGCCGGTTACATTCAGAAATTTTCCCACAAGGGCTGGATCTGCAAGACGCACGAAGGGGAGCTGGCCATGACCACGGTGCCGGGCGTGGCCCCAGTATTGTGGAACTTTTCAGTCTGGGATGACAAAGTCGCGTCACAACTCTCGCAGGTCATGGGAAAGCGATTGGTCCTGCACTACAAAGAATATCGCTACCTCCCCACGACTTGTTTCGGAGAAACGCCCCACTTCGTCGATCGCATCGAGGTGCAGGAGTAACGTTTTTTCGCGCGCCTCACAACCATTGTTTCTTCCTGAAGACCGGCAACATTCCCACCCCCACCACGGCCATCCCACTCAATACGGCGGGATAGCCCCACTCCGACTTCAGTCCCGGCATGTAGTCGAAATTCATACCGTAGATCCTGGCGATGAAACTCAAGGGCATGAAGATGGTCGTAATGACCGTGAGCACGCGCATCACGGCATTCAACCGGTAACTGACGCTTGAGAGACAGCTATCCAGGCTCGCGGAGACCATTTCGCGAAGCGTTTCGCTCGTATCGATAATCTGCACCACATGGTCATGCACTTCCTGGGAAAAGACTCTGGTGGTCTGCTCAAGAAACGGGCACTCCGACCGGGAAAGATTGCTCATGACATCGCGGAGAGGCCAGACGGCGTGGCGAAGCAAGAGCAGCTGCCGTTTGAGCGCATGGATGTCCCGCAGCGTCTCAGGTTTAGGATCCGCCACGACAACCTGCTGTAAGGCTTCGATCTTCTCGCCGACCGCTTCCAGCACCGCGAAATACTGATCGACGATGGTGTCCACATGCGCATCGAGCAGATAGCCGGCTTGGGCGTGCCGGAGCCGGCCCTTGCTGGCACGAAGCCGCTCCCTGACCGATTGAAAGACGTCGGTCCCGTTCTCTTAAAAGGACAGCACAAAATTCCGGCCCAGCCCGAGGCTCACTTGCCCGACCAGCACGTCCTGGCGATCATAGAGCGACAACATTTTCATTACCACGAAAACATACGTCTCGTAGTCGTCGAGTTTCGGCCGCTGATCGGTGTTGGGCATATCTTCGAGGAGCAAGGGATGGAGGTGAAACTGCTTCCCGAACGATTCCAAAATCTCCATCTTGTGGACACCCCCGACATCCAACCAGGTGACGGACTCATCGGTCGGTGGCGCAAGAATATCGAGTGACACGCCCTGGCGTTCGTCGCAACGGATGCCGGCATCGTTGAAGGCCGTAATCGTGACCTTGTCCGTTTCTTTCTCGCCGATATGGAGAAGGGTGCCCGGGGGGAGCCCCGCCTTTCTGGATCAGCTTCATCGGCAGAAGCCTCGCAGGACCCCCTGCTTGTACGCATGTTCTCTGCGCGGGTCGCAGGCTGCCGTCTTTCCGCTTTGCCGATCCAGCGAGACCTGCTATCTTTCTGTTCCACTCTGCGAGGCATGCAACATGGAACGAGAATTGGCAACGTTGGTCGAATCGGTCCGGAACGCCGGCGCGAAGGTGCGTGAACTGGTCAGGGTTGGATTCGAGGTGCGGACAAAGCCGGACCGTTCGCCGGTCACCACCGTGGACCACGAGGTCAACAGAATCCTGCATGAGATGCAGCGCCGGGAGTTTCCACAGGATGGATGGCTCTCGGAAGAATCGCCCGACGATCCGACTCGACTTACCAACGCGCGCGTCTGGATTGTGGACCCCATCGACGGGACAAAGGCCTTGGTGAATCGGATGCCGGAGTATTGCATTTCTGCCGCATTGGTCGAACGAGGCGTACCGGTCGTCGCGGCGATCTTTAATCCCTCGACCGACGAACTCTTTACCGCGGTGCGCGGCGGCGGACTGTTCTTGAACGGCTCACGCGTAACCCTCTCGCCTCCTCGAGACTTCAATTCCATCATCATGGTCAGTGGGAAGGACTTCCGGAGCGACCGATGGTCGACGCTCGCCGAAACGACTCGATGCCGCCCCATCTACTCCATCGCCAACGCACTGGCCCTCGTGGCCGCCGGTCGCGTCCAGGCCGCCTTCACCATCGAACCGGAGAACGAATGGGATCTTGCGGCCGGAGTCCTGCTCATCGAAGAAAGTGCCGGCGCCATCAGTGACGCGGCCGGGAAGCCTTTTGTCTTCAATCAGCCGACGCCGAGGTTTCGCGGCGTCATCGCTGTGGCTGCCACGGCCGACAAGGACCTGCGTGCGAAGCTCCAGACCCACATCGAACAGGTGCGCAGGCAACCAGAGCGAAAGCGAGCCGCTCCATGACCATTGCCCTGCTGGGAACAGGTCTGTTGGGTCGAGCCATCGCTGAGCGACTCAAGTCGGTCGGCCACAGCGTCACGGTCTTTAACCGAACCATGACCAAGGCGCTTCCCCTCCAGGCCTGCGGCATCACCGTGGTCACGCGACCGGAGCAGGCGATGGCCCAAGCCGACTGCGTCGTCCTCATGCTGGCCGATGCGGCGGCGATCCGTGCCGTCCTACTGACACCGGCCTCGTTGGCGGTGCTCCGCGGCAAAACCGTGATCCAGATGGGAACCATCGCTCAGGAAGAGAGCCTGGCTCTGCAGGCCAAGGTCGAACGAGCCGGCGGATCGTATTGCGAGGCGCCGGTGCTGGGAAGCCTTGCCGAAACACAAGCCGGAACACTCTTGGTGATGGTCGGCGGGACAGAGGAACAGTTTGTCCAGTGGGGTCCGCTGTTCCGTGCGCTGAGTCGCAAGCCGCGGCTGGTCGGTCCTGTCGGGAAGGCCGCGTCCCTGAAACTCGCGCTCAATCAATTGATTGCTGCAGAAATTTCGGCATTCGCCCTGAGCCTAGGCTTGGTACAGCGGGCGGATGTTCCCGTAAACACCTTCATGGCACTCTTGCGGGAGAGCGCCTTATTTGCCCCGGCGTTCGAAAAGAAACTGCCGCGACTCCTGACGCGGGACTATCAGCATCCGAACTTTTCCACACGTCATCTCTTGAAGGATGTGGAGCTCTTCCTGAAGGAAGCCTCCGGTTACGAACTGACGACGAATGGCCTGGAAGGGATCAGGCCGGTGCTGGAGCGGACCATTGCGCAGGGGTTTGGCGACTCCGATTATTCAGCCATCTTCGAGGTCATTAACCCGATTCCATAGCCTCATCATCTCCCGCCCCCATGCTTGTGACCGATTCGTGCGTCTGACTGGCTCGCCCTCGTTTTTGATATTCGTTGTGAACGAGGAAAATGTATTTATACTGACAGTTGTGACGACCGGCCAGTAGTGCACTGGAACGGACATCGTGCTCTTTCCAGGACCCACGAAGTAGGAACAATGCAGAAGTCGGCCCACAGAACCATCGAACCGCGTGCCTACGATCCCTTGATCCACGAGGGCTTCATCCGCCAGGCGGATCTCGTGAAAGCTATTCAGGAGTCCATGCAGGGATGGACCGACTTGGAAGGCCTGCTGATCGATAAGTACCGGGTCCCGAAATCGGCGCTCAGCAAGACATTGAGTAATTTTTTCGACTGCCCCTATATTCCGTTTGACGACCGGACCCTGGCAGATCCCCAGCTCCTCAATAATCTTAGTCACGATTACCTTCGCAAGCACCTCTGGCTCCCTCTGAAGCGGCAGGGTGACATCCTGGATGTCTTGATCGACAACCCCCATGATCTCGATAGAGGTCATGACATCCAACGCTCCTTCCCCGGCCTGACGATACGGTATTTCCTGGGCCTGCGGTGTGACATTGAGCGGTTCCTCACCGCCACGATCGGAGAAACCGACAGTGGGTCCATCGCGGACACGCTGGGCGAGCTGGTCAACGACGCTCACCAGGAACAGTCTCTCGACATCGACTCTGACGGCATTGATGAGAACGATTCCGCAATCGTACGGCTCGCGAATCAGATCATTGTCGAGGCGTACAGACACGAGGCGTCCGACATCCATATCGAACCGTACTCGGATCGCAAGGAAACGGCCATTCGTTTTCGAGTGGATGGAACCTGTTCCACCTATATGCGGATTCCCGCGATCTATCGCCGAGCATTGGTGTCCCGTATCAAGATCATGTCCAGTCTGGATATTTCCGAACGCCGGAAACCGCAGGACGGGAAGATCCGGTTCAGGCTGAACCAGGATAAGGAAATCGAGCTGCGCGTGGCGACAGTGCCGACCGCCGGCAACAACGAAGACATAGTCATGCGGCTGCTCACAGCGAAGGAGCCTCTCCCTCTCGACACCATGGGGTTTGCTCCGGCTACGCTCGCGACGCTCCTGGAAATCGTGGAGAAGCCGCACGGCATCATTTTGTGCGTGGGCCCCACTGGGTCAGGAAAAACGACGACCCTGCACGCCCTGCTTCGCCACCTCAACACCGACGAACGGAAAATTTGGACGGCGGAAGATCCAATTGAGATCACACAGGAAGGCCTCCGGCAGGTGCAAGTCCATCCGAAAATCGGGTTTACCTTTGCCTCCGCCATGCGGTCGTTCTTACGAGCCGACCCGGATGTCATCATGATCGGTGAGATGCGGGATAAGGAAACGGCCGATGTGGCCATCGAGGCCTCGCTGACCGGCCACCTGGTCTTGAGCACACTCCACACGAACGGGGCGGTCGAGACGGTGGTCCGCCTCCTCGACATGGGATGCGATTCCTTCAACTTCGCCGATGCCATGCAAGGAGTGCTCGCACAACGCCTCTGCAAGCGAATCTGCGTCAATTGTAAAGATACGTACCATCCAACAGCGCAAGAGTACGATAAACTCGTGCGTGGGTACGGTACACAGGCGTGGGAGGCGCTCGGAGTGGGCTATCGCGAGGACTTTCCGCTCTATCGAGGGCACGGGTGTGAAGCCTGCAACCAGACAGGCCTCAAGGGTCGGGTCGCCTTGCACGAACTCCTCAGCGGATCGGATGAACTGCGAAACCTGATCCAGAACCGCGCCAAAACGGCGGAGATGCAGAGCCTGGCCGCGAAGGAAGGCATGATCACCCTCTTGCAGGACGGAATTCTGAAAGTGCTCACCGGACTGACCACGTATGAACAAGTCCGGGGCGTTGCCATGAAATAGCTGCTCGATTCTCGTTGTAGTCGCCTGCGCTCAGGTCGTTGATTCCAGCACCTTGACGAACTTCTTCAGTCGCTCCCACTCTACAGGACGAATCTTAATAAACTCAACACCGAACCTCGTCGCGGAAGACCAACGGACCGCCGCCAGATCGACCTGGACCGGCTCCTCTTGCTCCCGAAGTTGCATCGTCAGCTGTAGATATACTGCGGCGCTGGCGACGGTGTCCGACATGATGGCACAACCCTCCGCAGACAAATTTAAGATAGTGCCGCCGTCGGAAAGCTGGTCTCCACTGAACGACACAGGAAGCTGCACCGCGAAACGGGTATGCTTACGTCCTTCCATATGGCTCCCTACTGATCATCGGCTATCGCGTGAGAAGCCTCACGGTGCCGGTGGAGTATCGCTGTGGCTTGTAAGAGCAGACCTCTTGCTGAGATGAAACGTTCCGCCCTTTTGCGTGGGCGCATGGTCGGTTCCAATGCGGCTGTACCACCAGCGTCCCTCACCTTCTGAAAAATCTGGCGAGAACTCGACCGTAAATCCACCATCCCGGTCATTCTCCTTCTGAAACCACATGCCGTGCCAGGTATGACCGACGAGCGTCTGCGTCTCGAATCGCCCCTCTTTCCAATCATAGTGACCATTACCTTGCTCGTCGAGTGTCAATAGGACAGCGGCACCTTCTACATATTCCCATTCACCGGCGAGGACGTGGCGGTCACCGGGCTGAGACTCCTTCGATGGGGGAAGGGAATCCGTGGAAAGATCCCGATGAACCGCTGGCTTGGCGCAAGCTGCTGCGAGCAATGCGCAGGCGAGAAGGATAGGGGCACCGATGTATCGTAGGAGCATGTTGACCTTTAGACTCATACTGCTTGCTCGTACTTACCATTTGGCGAACTGGCAGACAAGTGGTCGAGCGAATCGGACGCATTGCAGAAGGCTTGAGGCCAGTTCCTAATCGAGTCGCGCAATCCTCCGGCAGGCGTCGTCGATATCGGCATCGGTTTTCGCATAGCTGAATCGAATGAACTGGCTCCCGTCTGCCCCGGAAAAGAAGGCTTCTCCCGGCACACCGGCCAAGCCGATCGTCTCGAGGAGGAACATCGCTCGCTCTTTTCCCGTTGTTCCAGGTAGGTGCGACGTGTCGGCCAACACATAGTAGGCGCCCTGCGGAATAGACGGCGTCAGCCCGGCCTTAGCCAAGGCCTGGCAGAAGCGATCGCGTTTCCATTGATAGTCACGCGCCAAATCGCGGTAGAACGAGTCCGGAAGTTCCTGGATGCCCACCGCCACCCCCGCCTGCAACGGCGTCGCGGCACAAACATAGAGCAGGTCATTCATGGCGCCGATCGCCTGTGCCCACCGCGCTGCCGCGACACTGTAGCCGATGCGCCAACCTGTAATACTAAAGGTTTTGGAGTAACCGCCGATGGTAATCGTACGGTCGGCCATGCCGGGCAGGGTTGCGAGGCTCACATGTGTACGACCGTCATACAGAAAATACTCGTAGATTTCGTCGGTAAATACGAACAGATCATGTTGTTGTGCCAGCGCTGCGATACTCTCCAGTTCTTGCCGGCTGAACACTTTCCCGGAGGGATTGCCAGGCGAATTCACAATGATCGCCTTGGTTCGTGGCGTGATCGCGCGCTCGACATCGGCCGCTGAAAAGGTCCAATCGGGAGCCCGCATTTTCACCGTCACCGGAACCGCTTCAACCGCCAGCAGCGCACTGATGTGATACTGGTAATAGGGCTCGAAGAGGATGACCTCGTCGTCTGGATTGAGCAACGCCAGGCAGGCGCAATGAAAGGACCCGGTGGCTCCCGCGCTGACAGTAATGTCCGTTTCGGGATCAGCCACGATGCCGTTATAGTGCGCAAGCTTCTTGGCGATCGCCTGCCGCAGTTCGGGCAATCCATCGAATCGCGAGTAGACATTCTTCCCGCGCTCCATCGCCTGCGCCGCAGCTCGAAGCACCACCGGTGGAACCGGCGTGTCGCAGACCCCTTGTGCCATGTTTAGGCCCTTAGCCTGTACACAGGCATGGGTCATCGCTCGAATCTCCGAATGGGCCAATGCGGCCATTCGTTGGTTGATTTGCCGTTTCATCGTCGCACTTCTCCTTGATCAAAGAATCTCTCTTGTCGCAGAGTGATTCCAGATAGGTCAAGCCCTCTGTCTGCTCAGACCGTGGGAAAGGTCGGTTCGGACACCACAGCGGATTGCACGGTTTTTGTTACATACCTACACCAATTGGCTATACTGCGATCAGGACGCTTTGGCCCCTCTTCCGGGTTACTCCGCTTGAGGAAGGTGGGCCGACAACTAGTTCGGTAAAATAGTTTCATAGTTGATTTGTTTCTTCTCCTGGTGATTGAGAGAAAGGATGTGATCCTTGTCCTCGCAGGACCCCAAATCCAGCCGAGGTCCAACCTCTGACCACAAGGCCGCGATGGCGGAACGGCGGGGCCGTCGTCTCAGCCTGAGTTGCCGTCTCTTCTTTTTTGGAGAGGATGACTTCGAAGGGGAGGCAACAATCCTTGATCTCTCCACAGGAGGGTGCCAGGTGACGTCCCTTACCGAGGTGCAGGTCGACACAACACTCCGCCTGTCCCTGTTCCTTGGCGATCAGCAATGGCCAGTACGTATAGATGGGGCCATCGTGCGGTGGGTGAAGGGTAACAGTTTCGGTCTCGAGTTCTCAGGGATCAGGTCTGCCCAACGAGAACGAATCCGAGCCATGATCATGAAAGCCAAGCTCTAAGTACCCGCTCTCCCAGGCCCTCCGCTCCGCTCCAGCCATCTCACCTTCTCTCCACACCGCGAAAGAATGGCTTCCCTCGTGCCATTTCTCTGGGTCGCGACCCATTCGTTGCCAGGGACATCCGCCCCATGATGAACCTGGATCGTGAGGCACCAGCGACGCAGAAGGACTGATGGGAAAGAATCTGGGGTACCCAGTCACCTGTACTGTGTGCGAGAGGATGGGAGCTCCACCGGATCAGCGTCCCGCCCTCACGTCTTCTCATTCTTGGGAGAAGGTTGCGGGTGAGAACGGAACACCTCGTAGTACCGCAGCACTTTCCTCACGTAGGCACGGGTTTCTCGAATGCGCGGAACTTTGTGATCTTTGACCCGATGAACCCCGGCGTTATAGGCCGCCAAGGCCAAACGAAGATCGCCCCGGTAGAGGTTCAGCAGATGCCGCAGCTGCTTGGCGCCTCCGCGGATATTCTGCAAAGAGTCGTAGCGGTCGCTCACTCGCAACGTGGTTGCGCTAGCCGGCGTCAGCTGCATCAAGCCGACCGCGCCCTTATGAGACACCGCATGCTGGCGAAAATCAGATTCGGTCTTGATGACAGCGCGCAGCAAGGCAGGATCAAGACGATATTTCCTGGCGTACCACGTGATGGCCCGATGAATTTCCTGTTTAGAATACCGAGGGTAGGCGCTGTCGTAGTCTGGTCGCGTCGGCGCGGGAACAGCAACGATCAGCAGACACAATACAGCCAGCGCGCAGAGGGCACGTAGCAGGCGTGAACAGAGCGGTTCGCTCGTTGTGCCGTTGGTAGCCATGGTGTGCGGTTACATCCCTGTGCACAAGACAACCTTCATAGAGGCCTGCAAGGTCTCAAGATCCGTGCCTAGGTGCGTCTCCACTAACGTGCGGATGGCATAGGGAAAATGACAGCCGTGCCACATAATGCACTGTGGCGTGATGTGCACAGAGTGGACTTTTGGGAACTGTTGGCCTCCCAAAGAGGTGGCACAGTTCTTCGCAAGCGAAGACTTCTCGGAAATTTTCAGAGGGAAAATCAGAAACAATTACGCGGGATCGCTAGCGGGCTACGGAAAGACTATGTTGGCATTCGAGAGCTTCGATGGTCCGCACGCGTGGCACAACGGGAGAACACTCCCGCAGGATGCTCAAAAAGTTCGTCCAGCAAGGCCGCAGCGAGTGAAGATCCGGAGGCGTACCCTCTGGGGTACGTTGAGGACCTGGACGATGCGAGAACGTCGCTGGGGGACTTTTTCAGCATCCTGCTAGAGGA
Source organism: uncultured Nitrospiraceae bacterium (assembly GCA_963720035.1). Classification (GTDB taxonomy): domain Bacteria; phylum Nitrospirota; class Nitrospiria; order Nitrospirales; family Nitrospiraceae; genus Palsa-1315. Next base: position 114,406 of record CAVREB010000001.1, read on the forward strand.
GATCGCCGATCAGCTTGACCGCTTCTTCAGGCGAGGCAGCGGCATAGACGAGATGTGGCGCGAGCTTCGTGAACAGACCCACCCCGGCCTTATCGGTACCCAGCAGAATCACGGTTTTCTTTGCCTTCAGCGCCAGCGCAACTTCTGAGACCGTTCCAGTACCGCCGAGCCCACAGGCCACGATGACATCGCTAGACATGACGTTCACGTTGTTGCGCGCCTGGCCCAGGTCCGTGACAATCGCCACGTCCACATACCGGGACACCCGTGCCTTGCCATCCGGCAGAATCCCAATTGTCAAGCTACCGGGTACCGACTTCGCCCCCTCGCTGGCCGCGTCCATCACACCGCTCGCGCGCCCTCCTGTCAACACCACCCATCCTTGACGTGCGATGAGTTCTCCCAAGCTTTTGGCGTCGGCCAATTCTCTGATTCCGGCCTTGGCCGGACCCATGACACCTATCACCGGTTTTCTAGTCGATCGTCGGATCGGACGTTTCACGGACCGCACCTCACTGGGCAAAGACATTGGCACAGGTTGCCGGGGTCAGAAATATACACTGAGGGCGGGGGGCTTGTCGCGCGACCCTTCCGGAGGGTCAGGACGATGGAGTAAGACGATTGGCTTACGCTATGGTTTTCCCCACAACTCTTCCAACCGCTGGGCACGACCGCAATTGTATTTGTAGAATTTATAGCGGACAGGGTTCTTCTTGTAGAAGTCCTGATGGTAGTCCTCGGCGGGATAGAACTGCGAGGCCATCACAATCTGCGTAACGATCGGCTCTTTGAATCGTCTCGATTGCTCAATCGCCTGTTTGGTTGTCTCCGCCATACGTTTCTCTTCGTCGGTCTGAAAGAAAATGGCGGAGCGATACTGGCTGCCATGGTCGCAGAATTGTGCGTTCGGTGTGATCGGATCGACGTTGCGCCAGAAGGCATCCAGTAACTTCTGGTAGCTCACTTTGGCAGGGTCGTAGACCACTTCGACCGATTCCGCATGCCCTGTTCGTCCAGCGGACACATCTTCGTAATTCGGATTGGCGACCGTCCCACCCATGTATCCAGAGGTCACAGACAGTACCCCCTCAACCTTCTCGAAGGCTTCTTCCATGCACCAAAAACAGCCCCCCGCGAAGTAGGCCTTGCCGAGAATCGCGTCCCCTACAGCCTGCGTGGTCGACTGGAGGATGGTCCAGGCTCCGATTACAAGAATGGCCACAGTCAGAAATGATAGAGCGGCTTGTCTTCTCATGAAGGGTCCTCCTCACTGACTCGGTCGGATAGCTTTGTGAAACCTTACAGGTCACTATGGGCAAGGCTTCGATTCGGTTGTTCCTCTATGAGCAAGCCCCATTTGGACCGTTGCCCATTACCTCTGGTCCTTCCACCTTGCCGCCACGGCAAGGTGCGCCTCCTGTTTCACGAAACTCGAACCCCTCGGAGATGCTAAACACGAAGCCCATCACATTCGAGAAGCAGCCGGAATGAAGTCGGCATGGGCCCAGGCCTTCTTGAAACGATCCTCCGCTGCAGCCGCCTGATCGTCTTTATGTTGAGCCCGGAAGCTCTGGATCAATCCGATCAGTGCCCACCCGTTGTCCGGATGTCGCAGAAGGTCCGCGTGATAGACCGCTTCCGCTTCGGATGGGCGACCGGCTAGCAAGAGCACCGTCCCCAGATTGTGCCGCACGGACAACGGCCAGAGCGGCGGCTCCGAGTATGGGAGCGCCTCTTCCATTTTGATGGCGTCCTCGAATAGTCGGATCGCGTCGTCATAGCGCTGGCGGCGCGCAGCGAGTTCTCCTGCCAGGACCCTCTCAGCAATCTTGAGAAGTGCCCGCTCAGTCTTTTCTTCTGCCGTTCGGTCCCGACGGATCTGCTTTGTGAGACCGGCAAGAACAAAGTGTTCACCCTCAGCCCCGGGGATCCGGCCAGTCGCAACAAGGGCGAGGCCTCGCCCTAACCGCCACATCCCTTCCATCAAACGCAATCCCTTGGGCGGCGCTGGCTCCTTAAGCAACTCCTCCCACCGGCCAAACCGAATCATCGAGAAGATCGGCGTCGGGAGGTAGAGTTCCTTCCAGCGGTCTTTGCGTGCCTCCTCATCTGTGATGGTCGCCGTCAAGTCGCGAGCAGCTTTCATCGCTTCGACATTGCGCCCCTCCATCGCCAAGGACGCCCAGAGAAAATGGAGATTGTGTGCATAATACCCGTCTGCATACTCGCCGGTCAGGTGTCGACTTGCCAAGTACTGTTGATCGATATGGGCTGCCTGCTGATTCCGTTCCGCCGCTTCGTGGTACTTTCCAACCCGCATGTAAATGTGGGCGGGCATATGAACGAGATGGCCGGCTCCCGGCATCAGACCAGGTAACCGCTCTGCACAGGGCAAGGCTCGTTCCGGTTGCGATGACGCCTCGACCGCGTGCAGGTAGTAGTGGCAGGCCCCCGGGTGATCGGGGTTCCGCGCGAGGACGGACTCGAGCGTGGTGACGATCTCGTCGGTGCCTTGCTGCGGTCGCCCATCAGGCTTCCACAAATCCCAGGGCCGCAGATTCATCAGCGCTTCCGCAAACAGCGTGGCCGCATCCGCATCCTCGGGGAACTGCTGCGCCACCAATCGCATGGCCTTCGCATAGGCCTCATCGAGTCCCTTCCGCTTGGCCCCCTTCCGGCCCACGTACCGTGTGACCAAGGCTTCGATGTAGGCTTTCTCTCCGGGAGTAGCGCGGTCTGCCAGTTGCCGAGCCTTCTGGACCATCTCGATGGCGCGACGTTCGTCCTTCTTCTCCATTGCACTATTGATGTTAGGGCCGAGCGCCAGCGCAATTCCCCAATAGGGCATGGCCGCCTGTGGATCCTGTTGGGCTGCTGCTTCAAATGACCGGATCGCTTCTTCGTGGTTAAAGGCATAGACGAGTCGAAGCCCCTGATCGAAATAGCGCTGGGTCAGTTCCGATGTGGTGGTGATGGGATGATGAAGGCTACCCAGGCTGTCATAAAGCGGAACGACCGGCTCGCCGAAAGCCGAGCTTCCCGGCTGACCCAGGGATAGCAGAGCTACGACGGCCACAACATGAGCCGCTCCCCCAAGGACTCGCTTGTTGTGCCGGCGATCTGGATTCAGCGCACAATCCATCACGGCTGATACGACGAAGCGCAGAAGACTGGACCATTCAGTAAAACAGGCATCGTGCTCACCTAGAGGGTCGCCGAGGCTCTCCGAACCGCCCGTGATGGGGCCACCTGCTTGGTCTTCGAGAGCTTCTTGCTTCGGCTTACCATCTTCTTCGATGCCATCGCCTCCACCTGCACGATCGGCATCTGCATCGCATCTTGCTCCTTCCCCATGTAGAGAAGGACCTGTTCCTGTGACATCGTTAAGGCTCTTAGCTCCATCACCTGCGAGGCAAGGCGGTTCAGTTCATGCCCCTGGGTAGCCACTTGCGCGCGGAGCTGGTCGAGTTCGCTCGTGACTTCGAGCGAGGCACGCCGGATCACGGGCACCGGTACTCTATTCGTGCTGCTGGATACTGCAAAAGCCGGCAGCGGTGGATAGGCCGGAGTCCGCATCTCGCACCAGGTTTGTTTGCCCCAGTCCTTCGCATCGCTGGCAGTCCGGGTGAACCACCGTCTTGCACGGTGGACGCTTGTTGCCATCCACGCCGTTCTCCGGTCAACCAGCTGACGTACATCCTGTGCCTGATGGTTGAGGTCGGCTGTCACCATGCGCAGGCTCTTCGACCAGAGCATCAGTACGTGCGCCAAACTTCGCGCGACGGTCGCTCCCGCCTCCAGCGCATATTGGCTGAACGAGGGCCGAAACGGATTGGGCGTGACGACCTTTCCCTTCGAGGGAAGAATTTGAATGAGGTTCACGGGAGCGTCGCTAAACCGATGGGCCATGATTACACCTCCTCTGTGGAAACCGACTCACACTCCGGTTGGACGCGTAAGCCGTCCGATTGATAGGGTGAAAATGGATAAAGCCCTTCGAGGACCTCTGCTGTCTGAAGAAATGTGAGCCCCGTAGTCGTCGCGTCGAGCGAGTCATGACCAAGGCCGGCGGTCTCGCTGCAGGCAGGCCGTGGCTATGGCGGAAAATTCTGTGGGGACACCGGGGGTTGGTCAGGCTGGTGCGTCGGGACCGGCTGCGGCGAGACTCCATAAAGATCTTGCCCCACATGGCGTAAATCTCTTTGCCGCTCGACTCATACGATGAAGATGTTGTGTCTGATCTACTCCAGCCGGAGCAGCGAGTCAATGCCCCGTGAGTGGATTTTTCGGTTGCGGGGAAGGCCCTTCAGAATCGGGTGACGCTGGAAAAGTTGAAGTCACGGAGCGTCATCGCCGGCACGAGGAGTTTGCCGGTTTCTGACGTGATCGCTTCAGCCGGCTTGGTGAAGGCCGCGATCCTGTTGAAGACTTGCAGAGGGCTTTCGTGAAACCGAAAGTTCTTCACCGCCGAGACGATCTCTCCATTCTCGACGAGAAAGGTGCCGTCTCTCGTCATACCGGTCAGGGTGAGATCCGTCGGATTGACCGTCCGAATGTACCAGAAGTTCGTCACAAGGATGGCGCGCTCCGTGTTCTTGATCAACTCCTGTACTGTCGGCAAGGACGATCCTGTTCCTAAGAGGCAGGGGGCATCGAGCGTGGGGATCTTGCCGATCCCTCGCACTTTCGCCGTAAACCGATCGTACGACAGCTGTGTGAGTACCCCCTCTGCAATCCAGTCTGATGCCACGGTCGGTAACCCATCAGCGGTGAATCCGATGCCCATGAGATCCTCGTGCCCCGGCATATTGCGCAGCGTTAGTCGCTTGTCGACGATCGGCTGGCTCAGTTTGCCTGACAACGCACTCGTGCCCTTCTCATAAGCCTTCGCATCGAGCGTCCAGAGCAGCGAGGACCACAGCCCCGCGACGGCAGCCGGCTCAAGGATTACGGTATAGCGCCCCGGCGGCAGCTCGCGCACTTCCAGGCCCCGCTTGGCTTTGTTGATCGCGGTGAGTGTCCGCTCCTGAACCCTGAGGTGATCGATGGACCGATGAGCCGCGGCACCCCAACCGGTGGCCTCGCCAGCCTGAACCGTGAGGCTGAATCGCGCGTCGGTCCGTTCCTCGTGGGCAAAGAGTCCCGTACTCGCGGCAACTCCAACCGTCGCCATCGACGAGGACACAATTCCGGCTGCGGCAAGATTTTCCATCCGGCATTGCCCGATAGCCTCATTCGTGTACTCCAGTCGACGGGCCGGGCCGGCCGCGGCAGTCTCAGCTCGCGTTGTAGGAGGCGTCAGATATTGCTGTGGCTCCACCGGTGGGAGGTGTTCCGGATCGTCCGGCGACACGTGCGCGATCTGCGTGGCTCTGGTCACCGTCTCTTGTACCGCCCCCGCGGTAAAGTCCGTCGTGCTGGCTGTGCCATGACGCCGCCCGAACGCCACCGTCACAATCAAAGAACCGCGCCTCGTATCGACGTTCTGGACAATCCGATTGTTCGCAAACCGCGTCGTTCCACTATGCTGATCGTATAATCCGACAAGCGTGTGATCGCCGGTCGAACGTTTCAGGACCACATCCGCGAGAAACCGAAATTCGTCCCGGCTCGTCAGCTTCGGCCAGGTCTTGGGGCCGGTTGCACTCATGATCCGGCCTGCCCTCCAATGACGTTGACGTTGCGAAACAGCGCGTGGGACGCCGGGTGGGTCATCCAGCCGGACTGGCCAGGCTGACCCTTGCCACACGTGATGAACCCATACCGCCTGCGGTGCGACCGATCCGCGACACCGTCGCAACTGCCCCAGAACTCCGGCGTGATCCCATGGTAGATGACATCACGAACCATGTGTGTCCGCTCCCCGTTCTCGATCAGCCAAAATGCGTCGCCGCCGAACTGGAAGTTATACCGTCGTTGATCGATGCTGTAGGACCCGTGGCCTTCGATGTAGATACCGCGTTTCACATCGGCGAGCAGCTCGTCCAGGGTGGCGGTGCCAGGCTCAAGACCGATGTTGGCGATGCGGACGATCGGGACGCTGCCCCAGCTGTCCGCCCGATTGGAACCGCGCGAGCGCCTCTCGCCGATTTTCGGCGCGACCTCGCGGTTCGTGCAATAGCCGACGAAAATGCCGTTGCGTACAATGTCCCATTGCTGGCAAGCCACGCCATCATCGTCATAGCCGGTTGCGGCGAGGGTCTCCGGTTCGCGGTTGTCGGCCACGAGATTCACGTGCGGAGAGCCGTACCGATAGGTCCCCCGTTTCTCGGTCGTGAGAAAACTGGTGCCGGCATAGTTGGCCTCGTACCCGAGGGCGCGGTCGAGCTCGCTCGGATGGCCGCAGGATTCATGCATGGTGAGCGACAGATGTTCCGGATCAAGGACGAGATCGTAGAGACCCGGCCCGGTGGTGGGCGCCTTCACTTTCTCGACGGCCTGAGACGCGATGCGCGGGGCCTCGGCCAAGAAATTGGCGTCCTCGATCAATTCATAGCCCATCCGAAGATGTGGCGTATTGAAACTCCGCGAGGCGAATCGCCCGTCATGAACCGCCGTCGCATCGAAGTCGCCGTTCACAGCCAGGAGGTCGAATTCCAGGCGCGACCCTTCGGTCGACAGAAAGAGCTTGCGGTCTCGATGGGCCCAAAGGCTCGCGCTGCTCCGCACGACGCCGGGCTGCCGATGGACATACTCCATCGTCTCAAGGAGCAGCGCAGTTTTGTGTTCGAGCGCGACGGTAAAGGGATCGATCCGCCGCGACGTGACGATCCGGTCTCGATGGACCGGTTCATCGGCGAGTTTCACCTTTTCACTCGAGAGGGACGCGGAGCCTTTGGCGATCTCGATTGCCAACTCAGCCACACGCGGGACTTCTTCCAGTGAAAGCACCGAACTGGCCGCAAAGCCCCAGGCGCCGTGATAAAGGACGCGAATCCCAAACCCTCTGTCCTGCTGGTCTCGAATGGAAGCGATGCGGCGGTCTTCGCCGCGAACGGTCTGGGTTGTGCTGTCGAGGAGACGGACATCACCGTACTCGGCCCCGGATGCAACCACGCGTTTCAGCGCAAGTTCGGCAAGTTCATTCCAATCGAGTAGGCTCATGCTGAAGAACAGAAAAGGTTAGTGGTGCCGATCGCGTAGTATAACAAGAAGTTGGCACGCTTGGGCAAAGAGCAGGCGAGAGTATCTAGACCGTTGTTCCTATGCCAGAGGTTTCGAAAATGGCTCGCTGGAGTCGTCGATTGCCCGTCTCCGCTGTCATCGTCAGAGATTAACAGCGGGCCATCCAGGTTGGTCGGCAAGGGTTCCCTAGTACCCGATCTTGTTCCACAGCTTGTCGAGATCGATAGGTTCTGATTTGCTATACGTAGCCAGAGCTAGCTCGGCTCGATTTGTGAAGATGCCGTCGGAGCCGCTCAGCGTTACCATCCACATTTCCCAACCATCGTCGATCGTCCAGGAATGCACGAACAACCCGGCCCGATGCGCTTGGCCTGTGTACCAAGGCCAGGTCATGATATGCCGCGTCGGCACATCTTTAACCGACCAATGCGGGCCAAAGGCCCAATGATATCCCCACGGCCCAATCCCCATTCCGGTCTCGGCGGCCGTTTTAAGAAGTGCTTCCCAACCTGCTTTGCTCATCATGACTTCGTCAATGAGAAGGAGCCTCGGAATCTCCGGCGCCAAGATTTTGAGGCGTGCCAGGCTCTCCGGCTCAAAGGATTGGAAAATGACTCGCGCTGGACCGGCTGACTTTACCTGACCGATCCATCCGCGTGCCGTCAGTGTGGTCACAAGCTGCTGCTCGATTCCCGGAAACCGGAGCGCCGCTTTCGTCTCGATATAGAGGCCTGGCCGATGCGAGCCGGTCTCGGCAATATCGATCAGGTCTTCCAGGCGAAGAATTCGGAGACCGCGAAATGACTCGCGAGCCCGATTGGGATCCTGCCGATTAAACCAGGACCCGGCATCCAATTGCTGCAACTCTGCAAAGGTGAACGTGTCGATCGTGTCCTTCTCGCGACCGGGGAACACCTCGGCGACATTGGTGGTGCGAGAGAGATCGTCGTCATGCAAGGCAATGAGCACACCGTCTTTTGTGCGCTGAATGTCAAACTCAAGGTAGTCCGCGCCCAGCTCGCGAGCTAACAAATAGGCGGGCCTCGTCTCTTCCGGCGCAAGATAGGAGGCGCCGCGATGGGCGATGACGGCGGGTCGAGCAATCCCTAAAGCCTGGACCAGTTTCTTGCCGAGGGAAGGCTCACTGATGAGTCTGGAGATAATCAGCAGCCCTGTTACCAGCAGAGTCGCAACGGCAATCGTGATGAGGAGTACTTTGAACCAATAACCCATTGGGCTCTTCTTCTGCCTTTTTTTTCCCCCTGTCAAGCGCTTGGTGCTGGGACCAACACCAATGCGATACTGGGCCACTTGGCTTCGGTGAACCGATCCCCTACGATGTCGCGTCATGTTGCCTATCGAACGGACGCCGCGTCAACGGATCATCGACTTGATCACTGGCACCAGGCTGTCGTCTCACCAGTTGGCCCAGATGCTGGGCCTTCCCGAGCGACAGGTCGAGGAGCATCTGACCCACGTCGTGAAGACCATTGCGCACGACAAGACAAGGCGGTTCATCCTGGACCCGGCACGCTGTCAGGACTGTGAGTTTGTCTTTCGTGACCGCAGCCGTCTGACGAGCCCAAGCCGCTGCCCTCATTGTCGAAGCGAAGCCATCGCAGCGCCCCGCTATGGCATCGATCCATCTGCGGCGCAGCGTGAGTAGCCATCCGCTTGGTACTTTTCGGATTTTCTTTGGCCTCCTCGGCGATTTCGTTTAGCGTGGGACAAATTGTCTTGGCGGGATGTATCTTAATCAGACGAGACAAATGCCACGCGACTAACGCTGGCGGCAGAACCAACCAGAGTGATCGGAGAAACTATGAGACAATGGATTAATGTGGGGGCCGTTGTATTCTGTCTTGTCATGGCTTCCTGCAGCGGAGACAAGCCGAAGGAACTGCTCGAGACTGCCGAGTTGGAAGAGCGGCAACACAACGTGGTCCATGCAAAGCAACTGTACGAAGACCTCGTCCGTCTCTACCCATCCAGCCCGCAGGCGGAAACCGCGCGCGCGCGTCTCGCCTCACCCAATCAAAGCCAGTAGTTCACCTACCTATCCATGTCCTGGCCCCCTTCGCACTCCCTTCTTCTGATCAAACGGCGGCCAGGGGTCCCTCTCAAGATCACCCATACCCCCTCTAATGAGGCATAGCGCCGAAGAGCAGCCCTGCTAGGCTTGAGGCAGACACCTTAGAAAGAAAGGCGGACAACAGGGAGGGTGAGATGGCTAGGACCTATATCGTTCGAGCGGGGCAGCGCATTTCGATCGACTGTCCCTTTTTGTATCATGGCGAGAACTTCCACGGTAAAGGGCACCTCTGGGAACTGTCGGCATCCGGCTGGCGAGCCACGGGGGACCACCCAGTCACACTTGGTATGAGTATGCCGGTCTACCTCGAACTTCCCGATGATGGAGAGTCCAAATATTTACTGATCGACTCCGCTATCGTCCGGTGGTCGAACGGACGCGATGCCGGGTGGGAAATCCGAACGATTAGTGCGACCTCGCGTGCCAGGCTGATTCGGTTTCTGGATCAGGTGAGAAGCGAGCTGTCTCGCGAGTTGGTGGGAGCAGGATCTCGGTAATGCGCTCTTTCTGCATTCACTGCGAGCCCCGAGGAAACCATGGAAAGAACGCGTTCGTCGTCCGTTGGTACTCTCGATAGTCCTCTCCCCGGCTCGCAATAGCCTGTCGTTCGGTCCAGGGAATGCCCGTGACTTTCAGGAGTGCCCACCCCATGCCGATCGGGCCGATCCAGGTCAGGAACCATCCGGGCGTGCTTACTCCCATGACAACGTAGGCCCACCAGTGCAACCATTCGAAGAAGTAATTCGGATGGCGTGAATAGCGCCAGAGTCCATCGCGACAGACACGACTACGATTCCATGATTTGGAGCGAAATTGCGCAAGCTGCCAGTCGGCCATGGCTTCACCAGTGACCGCGACAATCCAGATCAGCAAGCCGACGAGTTCGATCAGCGCGAATGGGGGTCGTGGGTTTTGGATAAGAACCAGAAACGGGAGAGAGAAGCCCGCCACGGCAAGCGCTTGCAGTTGAAAATATCCGAACATTTTGAACCGTTCAGACCCACCCCATTGCTCGCGTAAGCGACGATAGCGAGCGTCCTCGGTCTTACCGATCACACGATTGAGGAGAATGTAGAATCCCAGCCGTCCGGCATAGAGCACGGCCAAGACAGCCACAAAGATCTTCCGCTCAATCTCTCCGGTGGCCTGCATGGCGTACCACAGCACGACCGCAATGAGACCCATGCACCAACCGACATCCGCGATCGAAGCATTGCGCAGTCGAACCTGCAGGACCCAGAGCCCCGCCATGACAATGGCCATGGCCAGATAGGCAGTGAGGATGAGGGGCAGAGGATCCGATCCCATCATTGCGTCCTCCGATGTTCCGGTTCCTGCGTTTCAAGTTTCACGTTCACGCCCCATGGACTTTATTCTGGGTAATCCCACAAATCTTGGCCGGCACCTGTCCGTCCAGCAAGCCATGTTCGCAATCCGGACAAGGGGAACGAGAGGAGACCTTGAAGCTTGTCACAGCGCATCGACAAGTCGGGAGGCCGTGGCGCACCAACATAGGCTCCCACGGTACCAGATTGTATCTGCCCGGTCAGTTCCGGAAACCAAGAGGTCAGGGTTTGCCCGATCTCCCAGCGTGAGAGCCGCTCCGCTCCTCCGAGGTGGTAGAGGCCAGGCCGGTCCTGCTCGATCAGCTCCCACAGGGCTCGCGCCGTCATACCGGCCGGCAGCGGGCAACGGAACTCATCCGTGAACAATGTGAGGAGCCTTCCGCTCTTCACCGAGTTCCTCATATCTTCGATAAAGCTGCGATCGCCGGTCGGCGACGTGCCGGCGTTCAGCGCCACTCGAATCACGCTATGTCGCGGGTTCTGTAGCACGTTGCGTTCGGCTTCCGCCTTGGTCTCCCCGTACACGTTCAGCGGATTCACCGGATCGGTTTCGGTGTACCAGCCCTTGGACCCGTCGAAGACCTGATCGCTGGACATGAACAGAAAGGGAATCTCAGTTGCGAGTTCGGCAAGGAGCGAAGTGGCCTCCACGTTGATGCGTCGAGCCAGGATTGGGTTCTGCTGGCAGGGCCCCGTTCGACTCTGTGCAGCACAGTGAATGACGACTTGGGGATGCAGGTCGCGCCAGAAACGGCGAACCGCCGCGGCATCGGTCAGATCAACATCCCGCCTGGTGATGCCACGCACATCCCACTGCGGCGCCCACCGTGGCGCTGTCTTGATGAGATAGTGGCCAATGAGCCCTGTCGCACCGGTAATGATCGCGAGCGGTGCCATAAGGAAGGACGAGTTATTGGCGCGTCAGCTTGCGGTAGCGAATGCGGTGCGGCTGATCGGCTTCCTTGCCCAACCGCTTTTTCCGATCCGCTTCGTACTCGCTGTAGTTCCCTTCGAACCAGACGACCTTGCTGTCTCCTTCGAACGCCATGATGTGGGTCGCGATCCGGTCCAGAAACCAGCGATCGTGACTGCTGATGACGGCGCAGCCGGCGAAACATTCTAATCCTTCTTCAAGTGCGCGCAAGGTGTTGATGTCGAGGTCGTTGGTCGGCTCGTCGAGGATGATGAGGTTTGCCCCCTCTTTTAACATACGGGCCAGATGCACCCGGTTGCGCTCGCCGCCGGAGATGTCCTTCACCTTCTTCTGCTGATCGGTGCCAGCAAAGTTAAACCGGGCGCAGTAGGCCCTGGCATTGACTTCGGCCTTGCCGAGCATGATGGTCTCCTGGCCCTCGGAGATGCTGTCGTAGACGGATTTGTTCGGATCCAGGCTGCGATCCTGGTCCACGTAGCCCAGCTTGACCGTCTCACCGATCTTGATCGTTCCCGCATCCGGTTTCTCTTTCCCGATGATCATGCGGAACATCGTCGTCTTGCCGGCTCCGTTCGGACCGATCACGCCGACAATGCCGCCCTTGGGGAGACTGAAATTCACATTCTCATAGAGGACCTTGTCCCCGTACGCTTTGCTGACGCCCTTGGCTTCGACGACCACATCGCCCAGCCGTGGGCCCGGCGGGATGTAGATTTCCAAATCTGCGGCCTGCTCGTCCTGTTTCTGATTGACCAATTCCTCATAGCGGTTGAGCCGCGCTTTGCCCTTCGACTGACGGGCTTTCGGCGACATGCGGATCCATTCCAATTCATGTTCCAAGCTCTTGCGGCGCTTCGATTCGGCTTTTTCTTCTTTTTCCAACCGCACCTGTTTCTGCTCCAACCAGGACGTGTAGTTCCCCTGGAATGGAATACCATGGCCGCGATCGAGCTCAAGAATCCATCCGGCGACGTTGTCGAGGAAGTAGCGGTCGTGCGTGACGGCGATAACTGTGCCTTTGTATTGCTGAAGGTGCTGCTCAAGCCATTGCACGGACTCGGCATCGAGATGGTTCGTCGGTTCGTCGAGTAACAGGATGTCCGGCTCCTGGATCATGAGGCGGCACAGGGCCACCCGGCGCTTCTCGCCGCCGGAGAGCACTTCGATTTTCGCATCCGGTGGCGGACAACGTAGCGCTTCCATGGCCAGTTCAAGTACGTTGTCCAACTCCCATCCGTCCGCCGCTTCGATCTTCTCTTGCAACTGGGCCTGCTTCTCGAGGAGCTTTTCCATTTCATCGGGAGTGGCCTCGCCCATCTTGTTGCTGACCGCGTCGTACTCGTGCAGCATGGCCACGAGTTCTTTCTTGCCCTCTTCGACAATTTCTTTCACCGTCTTGTTCGTATCGAGCTGCGGTTCCTGCTCAAGCAGACCCACGCTGTAGCCCTTTGAACGGGTGATCTCTCCTGTATAGTTCTGATCGACTCCGGCGATGATCCTGAGCAGTGAACTCTTGCCCGATCCATTGAGACCCAACACGCCGATCTTCGCGCCGTAGTAGAACCCGAGATAGATATCACGCAGCACCTGCCTCTTCGGCGGATAGACTTTGCCGACACCGACTAATGAGAAAATCACCTGCTTATCGTTTGTCGCCATGCATTCCTCTGATTATTGGGATGTGTGAAAAGGGAAAGGCCACGATAACAAAAGCCCTCGACACTTCACAACCAGGCGACAGTGGGCGGGATAGTTCCTGGACTGGGTTCGGTTAGATTCCGAGTTCTTCCGACAGTCGGACTTCCGATTCGTCGTCGATTTCCTCAAGGCAACTGAAGCAGGCAAAGGGAAACCGGTCGATGGGGATCGCGCAGACTTCGCCGACGGGCGAGTCTTCCATCGCAGGTCCACCGCACTCTTTATGGATCAAGACAAGCATGTCGCTCTCCTACTTACTACGTTGAACCCAATACAAGACGCCGAAATGTGTCCAGATGCTCGGGACTGCTCAGTCGATGGTCGCCCGGAACCAGATGGAGTTCGACCGGAAAAGAGGGGGCGAGGGATCGCAATTGCTCGACGAACTGGCTGCTGCCTTGCGGCAGAATTACGTTGTCTTGTTGGCCGTGGAGAATGGCCGTGCTGACCGGCCGAAGCCGGTCGAAATTCGTTTTCCAATAAACCTCGCTCTCCTCAACCCACTTCCACGCGAGAGGAAAATCCCGATGCGCCGGCTCGTCGTCCCAGGGCATCCAACCGGCTGTATGCCATTCATGGCATCGTTCCGCTGAAATGGATTGCGCCCGCAGGCCCATCATGTTGAAGGCCGGGGCGATGAGAATCAGCCGCTCAATTTCACGAAACTCCTGCGCCATGAGCCAGGCGATCCAGCCTCCAAGTGAATTACCGACAATCGTCAGTGGTGGTCCACCCTTAAGCATCGCGATGACCGTTCGCGCATCGGCGATCCAATCGGAGAGCGTGTAGTCAATAAACCGTCCTTCCGATTCCCCGAAACCTCGAACGTCATAACAACAGAACCCCCAGCCCTTCTCCTGACACCACTGCCCGAGTGCTTTGCTCTTATTGCCCCACCGTTTCGAGAGGAAGCCGGTAATGAACAGGATCTGACGATCCTTGCCTTCGGCACGATCCCCTCGGATGCGCTTCCCATCGACGCCGTGCAGCTCGAAAAGCTGTATCGTGCTCATGCTGCCGTCAGCACTTTCGTGAGGAAGGTGCTCAGCCGTCGGAGCACCGGTTCTGGAATCTCATGTCCGCCGCGGAAGCTATGCCATTCGACGGCGAGACCGGACTTGCTCAGTGCGTCGCGAAGTCGCTCCGCTCCGACATAGGGCAGAATCTCGTCCTGCATGCCGTGGCTCTGAAACACCGGCAAGCCTTTGCGCTTCGGCATGAGAGGGCTCCAGACCGGCTGCGCGATTAAATTACCTGAGAGCTGCACAAGTCCCGCATAGGGACGATCCGTGTGGAGCAGCGCATCGCACGAGAGCATGGCGCCCTGGGAAAATCCTCCGAGAACGGTCTTGGGCGGATCTGCACCGAACTTCTGCTCGACCTCTTTCAGAAACACCAGCATCTTCTCGCGCACAAGGGCGAGACCTTTCGGCAGGTCTTGAGAAAGGTCGCGGACGCGCCCGGCGGCTCGATCCGCCTGAATGCGGGCCATGTCGATCATCCACCAAGCGCGTGAGTCGCCGAAGCCCATGCTGAGCGACAGCGGCCCTTCCGGAAACAGCCAGCGCGTCCCTACCGGTACAGTCATCACTTCTGAAAGCGGAACAAGGTCGTTTCCCGGCGCGCCGAAGCCGTGCAGCAAGACCACGACCGGGCCGTTTCCGCCACCCTTACTATCTGTGCCGCCTGTGACCCGAGTCCGCAGACCACCAACTTGTTCTTCGCGCATGAGCGGTTCGTTATCTCATATACAAATATTGAAGCAATGCGATGACGCCGTAGAGCGAAGATTCGACGACTGGCTGTTGGTAGAAGGGAACGAACGCGCCCTGCCGGTTGGACTCAACCTCGTCGATGATGTACTGGACCTGCTTCGCACGGATTTCGTGGTCCTTGCCGAGGCCGAGGGCTTGGATCATTTGCTTGCTCAGCCCGGCCAGGACCGCCTGCTTCGCCTGGTTGGCAGCTTGATAAAGTAACAACGCCCCGCTCAGGGCCAGAACGACATTCAACGCCCAGGACATCAACAATAAGAGTGGGTAGTTCCAGATGTCGAAATAGTCGTTGCGCGCGGCGATCATGATCAGCAAGGCAATGAAAGGGTACCGGATGAGACGATTGACCGCTTCTGTCCGTCGGCTGATCAGGTCGATGCCAGCTAAGTACTTGAGCTTTTCAAACTCGGCCTCGTGGATGTGGCTCAATCCATACTCGCGCAAGTACTCCTCCTGAACCTGCTCCGACCACCCCCCGCTCGAGCTGTTCACCCAACCGATCCACCGGCGGCACAACATGACCTCGTCGAACACAGCCAGGTTCAGCAGCACCACCAGACCCACGCTGAACAGCGTCATGATCACGTCCACTCGACAGCTCAGCCAGCCCCGACAGGGATGGATCATCTCTTCGTCAACGACCCAGCGACCCAGGGAAACCATGACCGCGCTATACAGCAGGAACAGGATCAGGACGCGCGCCGTCCGCTGCAGCGACCCAGCCGCGTCGAGGTACCAGGCCCAGGCTTGATCGACCGTGGTGGCGGCTCTGGTGGCAGCCGAATGATAAACCCGTTGCACATTGGTCCAGAATGTCCTCATGGTGAATCGGGAGCCATTGCCCTGATCGATGCGGAATAAGAAATCCTTTGTGAGCTGGTCGCTGTTCTTCGTCAGATCGCGGGATCCTTTGACCAGGAAAACGAGGCACAGGATCACCGAGAGAAGGCGGAGCCATTCACCGGGCCAAATGCTCACGCCTGCGGTCCACGAAAAGGGTTCCCCTTCATCGTGATGGGCCATGAGGCCTGTTCCACCACCCATCGTCCAAAAGACCGCTGTCCCGACCAGAAGAAGGATGCCGACCACGGTGAGCAGACGCCAGGAGCGCGAGACCCAGAGCCAGAGTCGCTGATTGGTCCAGGCGAGCAGGGTCCCGACGAACAACCCGATCGCAACCAACGCTGTCATGGTGGTGCTGCTGGGAGTGATGCCCTGTTTCAACTGGCCCTGATTGGCCGTATGTTCGAGGTCTGCGCGCAAGGGATGGATCGTTCTCACCCCTTCGACATCGACGATGCTTAAGTCCACGGCACCCTCTCGCCCCACCTCGAAGATCCGAGGATGTTCAGCCGAGTCGTAGACCCGGTCTTCCGGAGTCATTGCAATATGATACCCGGCTTGGCAGGACGCCGCCGAGTTCTGCCGATCGCCCGCTGCGCGACAGGCCACGTGATTCACCGCCCGAAGCACGGCAAAGTAGGTGGCCGTTTGATAACTGCTCCGAAACGGCGGTACATCGCGTTGCAGGCCGCCGTCCAACTGCAAGCCGAACGGCGAGGCAACGACCATGTTCCTGGTCCACTTGTACTCGCTTGAGTGAAGATGCCGTGCATCGAGATCGACAGTGAAGAAGACGGCGTAGGGGAAGGCCGGCCGGAGCGCTTTGAGAATCAGCACCGCGTCGTAAGGGTCCGAGCCTAGAATGCCGATCGCTTTGGCGCCTTCTCCTTCGTCTTGAATCCGCGCGGCCAAGGCGCGCACATAATCAAGCTGACCGGTGCCTTCGGGACGTTCCTGCTGCGCAGCGGTCTGCGCATCCTTCGGCGTCTCATTGGCTTTAGGTTTCTCTCCGCGCCCGGCTTTCACGCTATCGTCGCCTGGCACTTCGCCATCGAGACCACTGAGGTAGCTATACCGGAAGACGTTCAAGGTCAAGGACTCATAGTCCGCAGAGCGCTGAATCTGCAGATCGATCGCGCGCGGGACTGTGGGACACCAAGACTTGATCGTCGTGGGAACTTGAATCTGTTCCAGCTCAGCCTCCGTGAAGGTCGCCACTTTCGCGCAAGCTGCCGCGCGGAACTCAATGGGCAACGCTCGACCATAGAACGAATCCCACTCCCCGATGAGGATCACCGCATCCCAACCGAGCCGCACCTGTCGACGGTCTAATTCCTCGATCAGTGTGTCAAAAAGCCGATCGTCGGACCCGATCTCGTAGACAAGCCGGACATCCGCGGCCTTCAGCCGATGAAAAAACTCCTGCTCGCAGGCTTCATACGTCTCGCACGCGGGGCCCTTCCCCCCTTCCTTCTTCAGCCCATAGGCCAAGAGCCCTTTCATCGCGCTGGCCCAGGGCGAATAGAGCTCGATGGTCCCGTCCTTGTTCGGCCAGACCCCGACCCCTTCATGAGACTCGGCATACAAGTCTCCGGCCTCATCCAGGAGATCACGCAGGGCCGAGGAACTGCGGGGCCCCACGAGCTTGAACGTGACGGCCTGTTGCAACGTCGGATTCAGACGGACCAGTTTGCGCCGGTCGTCGGTCAGGAGGCATTCGCTTTTCTGTTTCGACTCCTGGCACACCAGGGCCTGCGATAGCGAGGTCAGGGTGGCCAAGATCCCTCGGCTGAGGGACTCGTCGGGGATCCAGATCACGAGGGTGCTCTGGGCTCGATCCTGTCCTTCGCCGCAGACCCTGGTCTTGCGGAGCCGAAACCACTCGTACGGCAACGCATGATCGGCGCTCTGAGTGTCTCCCTCGATGAACGAGAGATGTCCCTCGTCCTCCGGGACATAGCAGGCCACGCCCAGCGCTGTGCCGACCGCATAGCGATCGCGAATGCGGGACTCCGTACTCTCCGCATAAGGGTCGCCGCTCATGGTCACCAATAGGACCGTGATCTGCTCATCCTTTTTGACCCGGTCGGCGATCGCCTGCCGCAATGGTTTCAGGCGCTGAATGAGGGTGGACTCAGCTGACTGGCTGGAAGCGGACTTGGGCAACCGGCTTGTCGAAGGTCGAGCATCTCGCATACCCCGCTGCACTGCAGCCAGTGGATCTTCCCACAGGCGCGCACGAACCGATTGCTCGCCGGTGGTCTGTTTCACTTCCAACCCGGTCCCTACCGGCCGCGAACTGCGCAGAGGCTCTTTCACCAACAGCACGCCGGCGAGCGCGACCGCGAGAGTGACTACCCCTGCGAGAGCGAGCTTCGATTCTCCACTTCCTTTTGCCATAGAGGAGTCCGCTTTCCGTAATCAGCAGTGGCACGAGCACGGGCTATCGCAAGGCCGTCGCGAGTACTCTACAACAGACTGTGAGGGGAACTGCAAGGAGCTGCCCAAAATACTAGGGGCTCCCACCAATACGATGAGGGACTACGACGAGCAACTGACCGATAAATGCTTGCCCCAGTTGGGAGGCGGAGCGGCATAGGCCTCCATGCCAGGCTGATCCCTGTAGGGATTCTGCAGCAGGATACGCAACCGATCGATTTCCGAAAAGTCCTTCTGCTGCGCCTTCTCGATGGCTGTCTGCACCAGATAGTTGCGGAGCACGTACTTGGGATTGACGCGATTCATGCGTACCAGGCGGTCATCGTCTCTACTTCCCTCTTCGCGCAATCGATCCTCGTACCGATTGGCCCACTTGTCGAATGTTTCACGATCCAAGAAGAAGTCGCGAAGCGGCTCATTCAGCGATGAAGCCCCGGTCTGAAACGAGCTCAATGTACGAAAGAAGATCGTGTAATCGACATGGTGCAGATGCATGAGCGCCAATAGGTCTTGGATCAACGACGCATCCTCCTCCTTCGTCTCGATGAGTCCAAACTTTGCCCGCATCAACTCCATGTACCGTCCTTCGCAGAGGGGGGTGTAGCGGTCTAGCGATGCCTTCAGGTCTTCCTTCTCGGCCAACGGGAGCAGCGCCTGAGCCAGACAGCTGAGATTCCAGAGACCGATATAGGGCTGTTGGTTAAAGGCATAGCGGCCGTTGTGGTCTGAGTGGTTGCAGATAAATCCGGGATCGTAGTCGTCGATAAAACCGAACGGGCCGTAGTCGAGGGTGATGCCATGGATCGACATGTTGTCCGTGTTCATGACCCCGTGCGCCCAGCCGACGGCCTGCCATTGCGCGATCAGCCCGGCCGTGCGTTCGACGACCTCGGAGAAGAATTGCGCATATTTGTCCGGGCCATCCACCAGGTGAGGAAAGTGGTTCGCGATGACATAGTCGGCGAGAATTTTGAGCTGCTCGTGCTGTTTACGGTAATAGAAAATCTCAAAGGTGCCGAAGCGCACATGGGACGGCGCCATCCGCACGAGCATCGCGCCGGTTTCGACCTGCTCACGATAGACCTGGTGGTCGCTCCCGACGAGACAGAGCGCCCGAGTCGTGGGAATCCCCAGGCCATGCATCGCTTCGCTGCAGAGATATTCCCGGATGGTCGAACGCAGAACCGCACGGCCATCTCCCTCCCGCGAGAACGGCGTGAGCCCCGCCCCTTTCAGATGCAGATCCCACTTCTCGCCCCGTTCGTTCCGTACTTCTCCAAGAAGGATAGCGCGCCCGTCTCCCAGCTGCGGGACATAGACCCCGAACTGATGGCCGGAGTAGAGCATGGCCAACGGCTCCATCCCCGGCACGAGCAAACTCCCGCCGAACACGCCGGCACACTCCGGGCGCTTCGCTTGCTCCGGATCAAGATCGATTAGTTCGGCCGCTGCGGCATTAAAACTGATCAGATGAGGCGGATCTGAAAACGGCGTCGGGTTCAGCTTGGCGTAGAACGTTTCGGGCAGGCGGGCATAGGTGTTGTCGAACGAGAGAGTTTCCAGCTGGCGCTTGCTCATTGACGGAGCATGGCAGGACTAGCTCGACGTTTTCAAGCGAGGATAGGTCTCATCCAACAGAGAGGTGAATTGCTCGAATTCAAAGTCATAGACCCACACGTCGCCGGTCGAGATGGAATAGACCCATCCATGGAGATCCACTTGCTTCTTCCGAAGAAGCAGGGCGACGGACGGGTGGGTGCGAAGATGGTCGAGCTGGGATCGTACGTTTTCCTGGGTCGTCTTGATCAGGCGATCGTTGCCCGTGAGGTCGGTATAGTGCTCATGCATCAAGCGGCGGGTGGTTTCGGCCTGCCCGACCCATTCCCTGAAAGCGGGCAGGTCGGAGACTTCTTCCGGGTTCAGCAAGGCCTTCATGACGGCGCAGTCGGTGTGGCCGCACACGATGATGTGGGGAACCTTCAAGACCGCCATCGCGTATTCGATGGTGGCCGTGCTGCCGCCTTGCATCGAGCCGTATGGCGGCACCATATTGCCGGCGTTCCTGAGAATAAAGAGCTCGCCGGGATCGGTTTGTGTGAGGAGGGTGGGGTCGACCCGCGAATCGGAACAGGTAATGAAGAGCGCCCGGGGAGCCTGGTTTTCAGACAGCCGGGTGAAGAACTCTTTCTTCTTGCTGAACACCTCGGTCCGAAACTTGAGGAATCCTTTGACGAGTTTATCCATCGTGCGAATCCGTCCTATCGACTTCCGTTCTGGATGTCGCGATCGACCGTGAAGACGAACACCCGTTCGCCGATCTGCACGTCAATGTCGGTAAAGAGCGCGAGGGTTTTGGCGCCGGTAATTTCGCTCACTTGCTCGCAGAGTTTTTCGCGACCCTGCGCAATCAAATTCTGCCGCAATCGCTTCACCATATCGACACCTTCCGCCGTTTTTGCCAGCTGACGTTCGGCCGGCGTCAGCACACCCTTGAGCCGGACAACGACGAGGTCCCGCACGACGAAGGCGCGCACTTCGTCCGGTCCGCGGCCCATGAATTCTTGTTCGAACTTGATGATGGCGTTGCGAATCGCCGCTTCGATTTCGCCTTTGGTTCGTCCACGATTCATTTCGAGGCTCCTTCCAACGACAGAGCGGTCAATTATAGAAGCGGCTCTCGGAGCACCACAAGGACAAAGTCGCCGGCGACCGAGTCGTGCAGGATTATCCGAAGGCTCAAAGACCTAGCCCGGTCGGACAATTCGCCGAGCCTTGACTCTTCGAAGGAGCATAGGAGATAAGGAAGCCGCGTGCTCAGTCATTCGATTGTGCTTCCTGTCTCTCAGGGGACAGACGGGACGATCAATTCGACAGTCATATAGGCAGTAGGGTGTCTGGTTCCCTCAGGGATCAGTCACAGTGCAAGCCAACTAGGTTCATTCTGGACAGTCGATCCAGGAAGCCGGTTGGCTTTTTTGTTTTCTAGCAGGGTGCTGAAAGTATTCTCCCATTTGTGCTCATACTTGCGACCATGCGAAGTTCGCGGCGTGTCAGCATCGTGTGTCCGCATCCGGCTAAGGATCATTCGGTGAACTTCAGGGGGTACCGGTGTTTGCTGTCATCCTAGTTCCACTGCTTCCGCTCCTCGCGGCGCTCATCGTGCTGGTGGGCGACGAGGCCTCGCGGCATCGACGCGCCAAAATCGCGGCCTATCCCGATCGGCGCGGCCTTTCTGGGCGCCATCGTCGACCCTCTGGTGTGTGGCGAACCGAAGGGGCCATCACCATTCGTTTCTACGACCCTGCTTCTCTTGCGATGCTGGCCTTTCCGATGGGCTTCTACATCGACCGGCTCAGCGCGGTGATGATGGTCTTGATCTCCGGTGTCGGCACCATCATCTATCGCCTACTCCATCGACTACATGTACCAGGATCCCCACGATCGCCGGTATCTGGCCCTCATCGGATTCACCGACGTTCGTCCTGCTCTGCATGGTGTCGAGCGCCAATCTCGTGATGCTGTTTCTGTTCTGGCAGCTCCTGAGTTACCTGCTCTATCTGCTCGCCCACAATCATACCCATGCCGCGACGCTCGAGGGGGCGTTCCGAACCTTTACGCTCCTGCGCGTCGGCGATGTGGCGTTTCTCGCCGGGATCGTCCTCGCCCATTCACTGTACGGCACGATTGGAGTTTCAGGAACTGTTTGCCAGAGCCGCCGATACACCGGTCACGCTCTCGCGCTTGCCTGGAATCGAGATGAGCGGCGCCACGGCGGTGACGCTGCTCCTGTTCATCGGGGCCATGAGTAAGTCGGCGCAGTTTCCGCTCCACATCTGGCTTCCGCGCTCGCTCTACGCGCCGACGCCGGTCGCTGCGCTGCTCCACGCCGGGATCATCAATGCGGGCGGCTTCCTGATCAATCGCCTCGCCCCGCTCTGTATGGCTTGAGCTCGACCACGCTGCATGTGGCGTTCGTGATCGGCACGCTCACCGCCGTCCTCGGCGCCTCCATGATGCTGGCGCAGAACGACATCAAGAAGACGCTCGGTTTCTCGACGATCGGCCAGATGGGCTACATGATCATGGAGTGCGGCTTAGGTGCCTTCTCGCTGGCCGTCTTTCATCTGATCGCGCACGGGCTCTTCAAGGCCACGGTGTTCTTGAATTGCGGCAACGTGATCCATAAGGCCCGGCAGGAGCCGCATTTCCCCCATCCGGACCATGAGAGCAGAAGAAGAGGAGCTTCTCGCGCCTGACCTGGGTCACCGGATTCGTCACGACGCTGCTGATTCCGCTGCTGATTCTGCTCGTGACGCACGGCGCGTTGCAGCATCCCGCTTCTGGAATCGCAAGGCACCGTGATCTTCCTCTTCTTTATCTGGGTCACCTCGTCCCAGGCCATCTTGACACTCACCCGTTTGCGCGCAGTCGCCTCGTGGAAAGTGTCGGCGGCCATGCTGCTGACGCTGCTCTTCGTCGTGTTCGTCTACCTGTTTGCAGTCGAGTCGTTCACCGCGTTCCTCTACCCCGACCCGAACGAGGTCGCGTCGTACTTCAAGGCAGCCGCGCTGCCCGGCCGGCTCTTTGACATGATGATCGGCGGCGGCCACGCTCACGACGATCCTCGGCTGGTGTCTACGTCTATCTGAAGGCGCATGGCCAGATCGCTGCCGGTACCGGCTTGGATCGAACGGCATCCGGATCCGGTTGTATGTGCTCTTCATGAACCGTCTCTATGTGGATGAGGTTGCTTCCATCGCCTGGGCCTCGTTCCCAGTTTGCGCTCCATCGGTTCGAGCGTCGCGCAGAGGAACGACCCGTCATGATCCGACGCGCTTGACCGAACGCTTCAGAGACCGTATTAATGGTTGGCCTGCCGTTGAAGCGCACGACGGGGTCCGGCACCGCCGTGAGCCGCCAAAACGAGGATCGCGCTGTGAGACTGACGAGGTGGTCGTGACGCTCGTCCTGCTCGTTCCGCGCATTCCTGCTCGCCGCAGCCGCCATCGTGCTGGTCGGCCCCGACCGCACGCGACATGCGCGAGCCAAGATCGCCGCCTACCCCGTCGGCATCGCCTGCCTGGGGGCCGTGGGGACGCTCTATCAGGTCGCGACCACCGGCCCGATTGAGATTCGGTTCTACAACCTGTCCTCGGTCGCCGCCTTCGCCATCCCGATCGGGTTCTACGTCGACCGGCTGAGCGCCAGTCATGATGACGTTGATCACCGGCGTCAGCGTCATCATCTACAACTACTCGGTCGGCTACATGTTCCAAGACCGTCACGCGCGGCGCTATCTGGCGATGATTTGCCTGACGGACTTCGTGCTGATCTGCATGGTGTCGAGCGCTAATCTGATGATGCTCTTTCTCTTCTGGCAGGTCCTCAGCTATCTGCTCTATGTCCTCGCGCATAACCACGGCCATGCCGGGACCTTGGCCGGCGCGTTCAAGACCTTTACGCTGTTGCGCGTCGCGGACACGGCGTTTCTCGCCGGAATCGCGCTCGCGTATCAACTCTACGGCACGCTCGAGTTCCAGGAGCTCTTTGTGCGGGCCGCCGAGACTCCGATCGCCCTGTCGCTCTGGCCGGGAATGGAGATGAGCGGTGCCACGGCCGTGACGCTGCTGTTCTTTGTCGGCGCGATGGGAAAGTCGGCCCAGTTTCCGATCCATCTCTGGCTGCCGGGATCGCTCTACGCCCCGACGCCGGTCCACGCCTTGCTGCACGCGGGGATCATCAATGCCGGCGGGTTTCTGATCAATCGCCTGGCCCCGCTTGTTCGGCCTCAGCTCGACGACGCTGCACGTCGCGCTTCGTGATCGGGACGCTCACCGCCATCCTGGGCGCCACCATGATGCTGGCGCAGAACGACATCAAGAAGACGCTCGGGTTTTCCACGATCGGGCAGATGGGCTACATGATCATGGAATGCGGCCTCGGCGCCTTTTCCCTGGCGGTGTTCCATCTGATCGCGCACGGGCTCTTCAAGGCGACGGTGTTCTTGAATTGCGGCAACGTCATTCACAAGGCCCGGCAGGAACCGCATTTCCCTCACGTCGACCATCAGGTCGACGAAGAGGGCTTGTCCCGACTTGACCTGGTTCACGGGATTCGTTACCACCCTCTTTATTCCCCTGCTGATTCTATTGGTCACACACGGAGTCCTGCGCATCCCCTTGCTCGAATCACAGGGGACGGTCATTTTCCTGTTCTTCATCTGGATTACCTCATCGCAGGCCATCCTCACTCTGACGCGCTTACGACAGGTCGCCTCCTGGAAAGTCTCGGCCGCGATGCTCACGACCCTGTTGTTCATCGTGTTCGTCTATTTGGGTGCCGCGGAAGCCTTTACCCAGTTTCTCTATCCGAATCCAGGACGACGTCGCGTCGTATTTCAAGGCGGCGGCTCTGCCGGATTGGATGTTCGACCTGATCATCATCGTGGCCACGGTGCTCACGATCGCCAGCTGGTCTTACCTGTACCTGACGGCCCACGGCCGGACCGTGCGGATGCCGGCCTGGGTTGAAGGATTGCGGATCCGCCTGTATCTGCCGTTCATGAATCGACTCTACGCCGACGAGATGTACCAGCTGCTGGGCAACGGCATCATGCGGCTGGTCCATCAACTCGACAAGCTGGAACGGGGTTGGTCACGATGAGTACTAGCACCCTCATCACATGGCTGCTGGCCGGCGCCCCTTTGGTGGGAGCCGTTGGAAGTCTCCTCTTTTGGTCGAACCCGGATCGGCTCAAACTGTCTTCCATCGCTTGGTCCATCGTCAGTCTCGGGTTGGTTGCAGGGTTGTCCGGTCTTGTCGGGATGCTCCCAGAAGGATTCTTGCCGCTCTATTTGCTGCCGCTGACCGCGATGATCTCGCTTTTGGGACAACCGGCTCACGCCGACCATCGCCTGTCGTGCGTCATGACCTTGTTGTTGCTTGGAATGGGCCTGTGCGTACTCACCAACCAGCCGGTGGTCGCTTCCTTGGCCTTGCTGCTGCTCTTCTGCGTCATCGCCGGCTTGCTCTACCGCCATCATAGTGCGCTCTGGCCTATGTCCTGGTTGGGCATCGGCACGTACGCGCTCGGGGCCCTCTGCGCTGGTCTCTCGCTCGCAGCGCCTGCGCCCCTTTCCTCCGTCGCGTCGTTGGTAGCCTCCGCAGTGCTGCTGCCGCTCATGCCATTCCACGACGGCCATCTGACGGCTGTGACGCGCTTGCCCGGCAACTTGCCCTCGTTCGTCGTACTCCTACTCCCGCTCCTCGGCCTTCACGGGATCGCGACTGCGTTGCCGACCATTCCGGACACGGTGGCCTGGACCCTCAGCCTTTTTGCGTTGGGGGGCGCGTTCTACGGGGCGGTCAAGGCGCTGGCACAAACGCGCGTGCGGTTGTTGTTGGCCTACGGGAGCCTCTCGTTCTTTTCGATGCTCTGGTGGTTCGCCGCTGCCACCAGATCGGCAACACCTCGCTCCGCGCTCTTGGTCGGCACGGTCGGCCTAGCCACGAGCGGACTCCTGATCGCGTGGCAGGTCGTTCGGACCCGCTACGGAGACGACGTCGATCCGCAAGCCGTCAGCGGGTTGGCGTCCGGCATGCCCCAATATGCCGTGCTCCTCTCGCTCCTGGCCTTGGCGGCGATGGGCCTCCCGCCGTTCGGGGTCTTCGCCGGGTTTATGGGATTGTTGTTGACCGCGCCGTTTCCTTCTTCAGGGGGTTGGTCATCACCCTCCTCGCCTGGCTGGCGGCATCGTGGTACATCATGCGATGGTGCAACGGCTGCTCTTCGGTCGTACGGCGACCGAGTTGCGTTATACCGACGTACTGCGCACCGAGCTCGCTTCGCTGTCGATCGTCGTGCTGGTCCTGCTGGCGTTGGGCGTGGCCCCGGCAACCTTCTTCGCTCCGACCGGGACTGGGTCGGCCACCCACTCCGTCACGGGATCGTTCGTATGGAACAGATAGTCACGTCGCCCGACATCGAAACCAGACGCATGGAGCTGCGTGGGATCGTTCACCTCGCGGGTGAAGTCATCGCGCAGTATTGGCCGATGCGGACGTTCGTGCACCACAATCCGCTCCATAGCCTTGAGTACCTTCCGTTTGAAGAGACCGTCCGCCGCGGCAAACAGTTCATGGGAGGCAACGGCTATCTCCCCAGTCATCAATATCGGGCCTATCTCAAGTCCGGCCGTATCAGACTCGAGGATCTCGATGCGGTGCTGAAACCGCTCGTGCGCGACACACAGGTGCTCCTCGGATCACATAGGCTCACGCATGGCGAGGTCTTGCGAGCCTGTCTGACCGAGGGGCTCTGCGACCCGGGTGTCGAGCCGCTCGATGCCGAACTCCCCGATCCTTCCAAAGAACTCATCGACCAACTTGCGGCCAAGCTGACGGGCGTCCTCAGGACGCGAGACTTGCGCGAGCGGATCGGCAACATTGTGGAAAGCGACCAGGCGGCTCTTGGACGCTGGATTACCCT
This sequence comes from uncultured Nitrospiraceae bacterium, assembly GCA_963720035.1. Lineage (GTDB taxonomy): Bacteria > Nitrospirota > Nitrospiria > Nitrospirales > Nitrospiraceae > Palsa-1315. The sequence continues at coordinate 141,146 of CAVREB010000001.1, forward strand.
TTCGCACTGGTGTGACGACACGCTGGGCACGGAGATTGTCCAGCAGATCAACGATCAAATGATCAAGTGGTGTGAGGCCTTCCTGGATGAAGGGCATGCGGCCTGGCCCATGCCGGAGAGGGATAAGGGTCTGTACGGCGCTTGGAAAGCGATTGCCTCTCACGAATGGTCGCCTTGCGGGATTGCGGACAGCCGCAGAAAGATTGCGCAGCTTCCGGACCATCCCGAAGATGCCCTCCTTGACAGTCTCGACGCGCTCGGCATTCCGACGGATCTTCGACAGGATTACCTCTCTCTGCAATTGACTGCACTGCCGGGCTGGGCCGGTTTCATCAAGTGGCGGGAGGAAGAGCGGGACTACCCTTGGCAGCAGACCTACCCAGCCGGTCTCCTGAAGTTCCTCGCCATTCGTCTCTGGTACGCCCGTGAGCTGGTCCAGAAGACGTGCCACGAAGAACTTGGTATCGACAGCCGCTACGATGACGTCATCGCCTACATGCGGAATTCTCCGGAAGAATATTATCTGAGACGGCAGCGCGTCGCCGGCCGCTTGCCTGCTCTATACGCCGAAGAAGTCGATCGGTTGCGTCACCAAAAACGCAACGGCTGGAGCAACGTGCTCGAACGGTACAAGACGGAAGTTGTCCCACGCCAGCAAGCGGCAGCCAGGCGTGATATGGCCAAGAGATTGTTTGCGTTGACGGAATCGTTCGGCATCAATCCCCTCGTCCTCGCCAACGCGCCTTCCAACGACCTCAGGCAACTCATCGAGTGGATGGAAGCGTTCCCCGAGTCCGATCATGGACCGGTATGGCTTAAGGCGCTTGAAGCAGGTTATCAGAAACGTCTGCTGAACCAGATGAGGACCTCCTCTCAGTGTCCGACGGCTGACGGCGCCCCCTTGGCCTCTCCGCGCCCCTATTCGCAGTCGGTCTATTGTATCGACGTGCGATCCGAGCCGTTTCGCCGCCATCTCGAATCGACCGGACCGAACGAGACCTACGGCTTCGCCGGCTTCTTCGCCGCATTCATTCGCTATCGGGCCTGGGGCAAGGAACATGACACCGAACAGTTCCCCGTCATCATGCGCGCCAAGAACGAAGTGCGGGAAATTCCCCGGAGCTATCTGGACCATAGGGTGTCGAAACACAAGGCCCGCACCAAATGGGTCCGGGCCGGCCACACGCTGCTGCACGATCTGAAAGAAAACGTCGTGACGCCTTACGTCATGGTGGAATCGGTGGGATGGTTCTACGGTTTTCCCATCTTCGGGAAAACGTTGGTGCCGTCGCTCTATCGGCGTTGGACCGCGTGGCTGCAGCCGCTTGTTCGTCCCTTCCATTGCGACGACGCTCACCGTCGACAAGCTGGCGCCGGACGAGACCGTGGAGATGCTGGCAGCCGAGCAGCAGGCTCTCGTCAGAAAGGCGTTGCAGGAGCGAGACCGGACTGCGCAGCTCCCACATCACGCCGATGCTTGTCGAGGCCTTGCGACAGCGCGCCTTGGGCGGGTCGGGTGATCCGGAACCTTCGTTGATTGAAGCCGCGACTCAGGCGGGACTGTCGATCGAGACGTTGAACAGATTTGTCGAGACGTTGCGCAGACAATACGATCTCAACGCTCGCTCGGCGTCTCGGCAGAAGGAGCGAATCACGCGCACCGGGTTCACTCTGGAAGAGCAGGTGCTCACGGTGGACACGGCTCTGCGCATGATGGGGCTGACGAAGAATTTCGCACGGCTCGTCCTGTTCTGCGCTCACGGCAGCACGTCGGACAACAATCCCTATGAATCGGCGCTGGATTGCGGCGCCTGCGGCGGAAACGAAGGCAAGCCCAATGCCCGCGTCCTCGCCATGATGGCAAACAACCAGAAAGTGCGGGAACGGCTGGCCAAGAACGGAATTGAGATTCCTTCCGATACGCATTTCCTCGCCGGTCAGATGGACACGACGACCGACGAGGTGCATCTCTTCGACCTGGAAGACGTGCCGCCGACGCATCGTGCGGACTTGGCACGGCTTCAGGAAGACCTCAAAGAAGCTTCGGAACTGACCAGCCAGGAACGCTGCGCACGCTTTCCCGACGTCCAGCGGACCCTCGAGGAGCGCAAAGGCCGCAAACGCACGTGAGACGACGCAGCGCGGACTGGAGCCAGGTCCGGCCGGAGTGGGGCCTCTCGAGCAATACGGCATTCATCATCGGCCGGCGCGAGCTCACCAAAGGACTCGACCTGGGAGGGCGCGTCTTTCTCCATTCCTACGACTATCGCGAAGATCCGAGCAATCGGTTGCTCGAAGTCCTGTTGACCGGCCCGCAAGTCGTGGCCCAGTGGATCAACATGGAGCACTATTTTTCCGCGGTGGACAACGAGGTGTATGGTAGCGGGAGCAAGGTCTACCACAACGTGGTCGGACGACTCGGGATCATGTCGGGACCTTGGAGCGATCTCCGTCTTGGATTGGCCAGGCAAACCGTCATGAACGGCGACATGCCGTACCATGAACCGATGCGGCTACTCACCATCATCGAGGCGCCGCGAGAACGGATCGAGAAGCTGATCGCGCGGCATGAAGTGCTTGCAGCGTTACTATCACAACGAGTGGGTCCATCTCGTCGCACTGGAACCGGATGAAGGTATCCTCTATCGTTATCGACCGACGGGCGAATGGGTCAGCATCGACGATTGACCGGCTCCGGACAGCGGAGTCAGAATGAGACAACTTACTAAGGAAGGAGTTCAACTGTGGGCGAGTTGACATTGCATCCGATGAAAGAAATACGGGTGATCGTGGCGGGGGAACACCGGTCGTTTGTGACGGAGTTGCTGGACCGGGTCAACGCGACCGGCTACACGATCATCGGCAATGTGTCGGGAAAAGGCCATCACGGCGTGCGTGAAGCCCACTTCATGTTCAGCGAGCAGGAAAGTCTCGAGATGATCATGACGGTTGTCCCGGAAGAAAAAGTGAAACCCATCCTCGCAGGACTACGACCGTTGTTCGATCGGCATTCCGGGGTCATGTTCGTCACCGACGTGGCTGTCAGCCGGCAGGAGTATTTCGGTAAGCCCCCGAAGAATGCGGGCAGCTCCTGACCGACGGTTCCCATGGCCCAATCCATGACCAGATGCCGGCCCCGTCTGGCCGTGGTTCCCCATCGATCGCCGCCCTTGTCTTCCAGGGTCTGTTTGTCTAAAATGGGACCGTTCGCGCTGGTTCAGAGGAGGTGTCGGTGAAGGGTTTACGATTCGAGCGCATCGGGAAAGACCGCTACTACAATGTGGTGTTCCACATGGGGAGCAGCTACGTGCCCGTCAGCGACGAGACCGTGGAAGAACTCAAGGCCCAGAGTCTACTCCCGGTCGAACGGTTTCTCGACCTCTTGATCGACCGCGTGGGATACTCCTCCTACCTCAAACATCAAATCCGCACAGAACTGAAATCCTCCGGCGATCCGGTGACGCAGATTACTGTTCTGCAAGGCGCCATCCGCGAACTTTAATCGGTTGCTGAAACAGGCGCCCAACTTCGTTCTCGTCTCGAAAAATCCTCAACGTACCCTCAGAGGCTACGCCTCCGGTGTTTTCTCGCCTGCGGCCTCGTTGACCACCTGTTTGAGCAACCGCATCATGCCCCAATCCTGATGCCTTCACTGTGAGCAGGCCGCTTACACGGCCAGCCGATCAGGTGCAGTCGTTAGAGACGATGGCAGATCGAAGCACCCCACCGCGCTACGTGCGTCTAGCTCAGTCTCAGCTTGACGTTGTCGGCTCGTTGTAGCCATCAGTGGTCGACTCGGCTTCACCGATTACTGTCGGATCCGCCGGAAACAATTCCAGCCAGTGTGATCAACAACGACTTGTCGCTTAACCGGAATCGTCGACACTTAACGATTGGAAGGCTTCTTCAGGCGGACTCGGTCAAATCTCGAACTCGAGCAAGGCCAGAGCCGCTGATAGCACCCATGACGGCGTTGCCGTCCACACCCGGGAGCAGGCATTGTGAACTCCATGAATGAGGACCTGTCTGTTCAGTATGTAGAGATTGTGAAGGTCATACCTCAATGCAACGGCCCGAGTATGCGATACGGTGGAGTGCTCGAAGCAATCGAGAGCTTCACGGGCAGTCTCCTTCAACTCCGCTTCAAGGTCCGTAAGAGTAATGTCTCGGCTTCCACGAGCACGCTGCCCCGGACTGGAAACCAGTCGAGTTGAAATTACGACATGACCCCTGTCCGCTCCTACGTCCTCTACGACGGATCTGAGTGCTAGTACCGTTTCGCTTCGGAATCGCAGAATTCCAGTCTTTGCACGTCGATAACCCACTTCGTTTCCAGCCCGAACTTCGTGAACCAAACCCACACGTCGATTTTGTGTTCAGCGCTCGTGCACCGATGATCTTAGCCTGCAACCTGAGCGTCACACCCCAGGCTTCGAAAGAATTCGGCGGTTTCTTCTTGGAACTGTCGCCAGGTCATGGGTTATAAAACGGCCAACTACTGAGTATGCTGACCGGCATATTCTGCTCCATGAATTCAGCCGGAACTGGCAGGATTCTCTGGGTGAGTCGAACGATTTGTCAACGGTCTCTCTGTGCAGGGTGTCGATGCGCACGTCGGACAACCACCGCTTCCGAGCTTGCCCCTGCTTCATGCTCCCCACACATCAAGCAGCGGCCTGACCCTAGTCCGCCATCTGGCCTTCTTGAAAGAGCTGATTCAGAAGTGCATTTTTCTTTTCAGGATCTTTGTAGTACTTGAGCGCCTTGGCAAAATTGTCCAGGGCGCTCTCGCGCTTCCCTTTTTGGGAATAGTATTCGCCAATGCCGTGGTAGGCCCGAGGATCTTGCTCGTTGGACTTGAGGGCTCGATTGAAGGCTTCGTAGGCGGCCTGCATGTGCTGCTTGCCCAGCGCCAACCAGCCGATCGCCGAGTGCGCCGGACCGAAGTTCGGATCGGCGACGAGGGCCGCATCATATTCTTTCTGCGCCAGATCCAGGCGGCCCCTCGTTTCGTAGAGACCTCCCAGCGCGAAATGTACCTCTGCGTCCATGGGGTTCAGGCGCAACGCCTCCTTGTAGGACTGCAAGGCCGGCTCAAACTTGCCCTGCTCGGCGAGCGCGCAGGCGAGGTTTGCGTGGGCCACCGGGTCGTTGGGATTCAACTTGATCACTTCGCGATATTGGGGAATCGCCATCTCCAACCGGCCCTGTTCTTGATAGGCGACACCCAGGTTGGTCCGCGCCGGCGCGTAGGAGGGATCCAGTCGCACTGCTTCGCGGTATTCCTTGATGGCCATTTCGAGGTGGTTGGCCCGCTCATGAATCTGTGCGAGAAAATAATGAGGGTAGGCGGACTGCGGCGCGAGTTTGATCGATTCCTTGTAGGACGCCATCGACTGTTCGGAGTGGCCTGATTGGGCCAGGAACAACCCCATCACGAGATGGGCGTAGGCCTGCTCCGACTGTCGCGCGACGAATCCTTCGATCCACTCTTTGACCTGGGCAATGTCTTCTGGTTCCTGCAGGCACTTCGGGTGAGTATTCCAGGCTTCGGCGAACTCCCCGCGGAGCAGGTGGATCACGTTCAGGGCGAAATGGGGCCGAGGATCCCGCTCTGTGCCGGTGGCGGGATGGCGGGCCCAGGCCAGTGCTGCCTGTTGCGCCTGGTCCCATTGGCCTGCCAGCAACGTCGTTTCACATTGTGCTTGGTCGTCGGTCATCGGGGTCGGTCGTATGGACTATCTGGTGAGGGTATCTTCGATGTCCGGCGAGGTCGCCTGAATGCGATCCCCGAGTGAAGGATAGCGCGCCGCCAGTTTTTGTTTCATCAACCAGGCTATGGTCCGGTACGACCAGTGGCCTTTCACACCGGAGCGGAGTCTGGCGATGTACTCGGCTTCGGCATAGTCCATCTTGAAGAGGCACCGCACCTTGAATCCAAACGGCGTGGCGTAGAGCGACCCCTCCGCACTCGTCTTCTTCAGCTGCTCGATGTCCGAACGGACCGCGTCCATCGCCTGTCGATACTCCTGATCCAATCCCGCTTGCACAAGCGGCGGTGGGACTTCATATCCGTGCACCGTCGTAAAGTTCTGTTGAATCTGCTGACAACGCCGGTGCCGATGCATGTCGCGCCAGCCTCCGATGTCCATCAGCACGTCGAACGTGAAGGCATAGCCGCTGCGGAATTCTTTGATGAGTTCGTCGTAGGGCCCTCGTGCGCTCATCGCCACGTCGATTGCCTCCTGTTTCTGTTTCTCCGTCCAGGTGCGGACGACCGAAAGGAGGCTCCGATAGGGCGCATGTGAGACACGGTACAGCAAGGTGGTGACGATTTCGTCCAACGGATCGTGGGGGTCGAGGAGGTCTACCGGCTCCGGCACACCCCAGGACGTCGGTTGATCCAGTCCGGTTCCCCGGAGCGCATCCTTCGCGTATCTGGCAAGGTCCTGATAGACCGAGGCCTGATAGTCGTTCGACTTGGCATGGCGGGCGAGCGTCGGCGCGAGGGGTTCATGTGCTCCGGCTGGCTGGCCGCACAGCTCGCCCCAGAGGTTTACGGGTGACCGTTGGAGGGCATCCTTGAGTTCGTCTCCGATCGAACGCAATTCCGGTAGTTGTGACGACAACAGTCTGGTGATTTGCTTCTCCAACGTCCTGATGCTAACAACTTGCCCGACGTTCGTCCTGGCCGCGAGGGGCAGGAGGTACCGCGTCACGTCGAACGCGCGCGCGGCAATCGTCCGTTGGTAATCGGCCGGTTTCATCGACTCGGGGCGCGGCTCACGCTCCGAAATGAATTGGATCAAGGGTTGGTGTAAGAGCCGATAGATCTCGGCGAGGCTGCGGAGAATGCCGTGGTAGGTACCTTCCGTCTCCGACCCTCGAATGGAATCCGGCACGAACCACCCGCCGGACGCAAAGTTCTGATACCGGCTCGATTTCGCCTGGCCATCCCACAAGGGCTCGTCTTCGAGTCGAATCGCGGCGAGTTCGGAGATGTCCTCGAAACAGATGATGACATGGCCTAAATCGGCGATCGAGGCATGACCGTAGTCGAAGTAGAACTGATCCCAGAATTTTTCAGAAGAATGTCCATGCACCCAGCGGAGGCTGCTCTCGATAGAGTCGGGCGAGCGGCTGTAGCGGGCCAAGGCGTATGCGGATTTCTCCGGCGGCATCGGTGCGAGCGCGATGACGCGGCGGGTCGGCTGATCTGTACCCATACAACATCCCCTGACAGTAAACTAGGCCGCGAACTATACGCCCGCGAGCCAATCGGCGCAAGAAGGCAACGGGGTCTCTCGTCGCGCGCCGTTCATGAAACGTGAGCGGAGAAACTTAGCCTGATCTGATGGACGACCTGTCACGACCGACAAATACGACCTCCTGCTTGCGTTGACTTGCCTACAACCCGTCGCTATAGTCCCGAATCTTTCGCGATGGTCTCTGAATATGGACACGATTAAGGGCATTAAGGGCGTCAAAGATATCCTTCCGGAGGAGACACCCCGGTGGCGTCTCATTGAGGATGCAGCGAAGCGCTGGGCGCTCTGTTACGGATATCAGGAGATCCGTATCCCCATATTCGAACTCACCGCGCTTTTTGCCCGCAGTATCGGCACGGCGACGGACATCGTCGAGAAGGAGATGTATACCTTTCCCGACCGGGACGGGACCTCGCTGACCTTGCGCCCGGAAGGCACGGCCGGCACGGTCCGCGCCTTCATCGAGCACAATCGGGCGGCCGATCCGCTCCCACAAAAGTATTTCTACATCGGTCCGATGTTCCGCCACGAGCGGCCGCAGGCGGGACGCCTCCGACAGTTCCATCAATTCGGGGTCGAGTCGTTCGGGACGTCGGACCCCCGCGCAGACGTCGAGGTCATTGCGCTGCTCTGGCGCCTGCTATCAGATCTGGCCCTGCCGGACCTGACACTTGAGATCAATAGCCTGGGAAGCTCCGGCGACCGCGCTGCTTACAAACCTATCTTGCTTGCGTACCTCAGACAGCAGGAATCCCGCCTCTGCGCAAACTGTCGGCGCCGCATGGAAACGAATCCCTTGCGGGTGTTGGATTGCAAGGTGCCGGATTGTCGAGCTGCGACCGAATCGGCGCCCCGCCTGACCGACCATCTCTCTCCTGAGGCCCTGACACATTTCGACCAGGTCCTTGCTGGTCTCGTTGCCATCGGAGTCCCTTATCAACTCAACCCTCGTTTAGTACGAGGGCTCGACTACTATTGTTTGACGAGTTTTGAAATTACGTCGACTCATTTAGGGGCTCAGAACGCGGTGGGTGCCGGTGGCCGCTACGACGGTTTAGTGGAAACACTCGGTGGCCCCTCTGTTCCGGCTGTAGGATTCGCGGTCGGGCTTGAGCGTGTGTCGTTGATGCTTCCGGATGTATCATCGTCCTCACCAAATGAATGTCTCTATTATGTCGCGGCTTTCGGAGATAAAGGGACCGCGCTTGGGCTCGTGCTTCTCGATCAACTCCGCAGAGTTGGACTTTCGGCCCAATGTGACTATCGTGCCACCACGCTCAAAGCTCACCTTCGGCAAGCGGATCGATCGAAGTGCCGTTTTGCCATTCTCTTGGGCGATGATGAAGCCGGTCATGGCTCCGTCATTCTCCGAAACCTCCAGTCGAAGGCTCAAGAGGAACTCCCACTGGCAGGTCTCGTCTCACTCCTGCACTCTCGCAGTCTCGTCCGATAGAAGTCCCTATTTTTGGTATTGACTTTGTGTTGAAAACCCCGTAGTCTCGCCTTGAAGTTCATTCATAAACAATTGATTGTATTGACGTCTTTAGTGGATTACTATGGCGGCTCGTAAGCTGGGTCTCTTGTTATCCACAGCCCCTTCTCATCCCAGTGTTGAGACCGTCGTCCAGTTGGCTCAGGCTGCGTTACGCCGAGGGGTCGAGGTTTATCTCTATCTCATTGATGAAGGGGTGAAGAGCGTTACAGATCGGCGCTATCTTGGCCTGATCGATGCCGGAGCGAAGATATCTGTCTGTGCTTATGGCTGTCAGCAGCATGGTGTTCCAACAGCCATTGTCGATTCGAGAGTCTCTTTGTCCGGGCTGGTCGTGCTGTCTGGAATTATCGATGGTTGCGATCGCTTTCTCGCCTTTACATAAGAAGTTGTTGTCACTGCAGTTGGTTCTTTATGTCGAAACACATCGCTGTGGTGATTTCAGAAGATCCTTGTGTGACGGCTCGTCCTGTTGAAGCACTTCGTATTGCGCTGGGCCTTTGTGCTGGGGACCATGAGACGACCGTCGTCCTCCTAGGACGCGCTCCCCTTCTCTTGATGAAGGACACAGAAGAGATCGTTGATGTCGATATTCTTGAAAAATATCTTCCCTCTTTCAAACACTTATCTGTCCCTTTTATCGTCGAGCCAGGGACGGTGATGGAGGCCTGGTCTGATACTTTTTCTGTGACGACTCGAACAGCTGATGAAATCAGACAGTTAATTCGAACAGTTGATAGAAGTCTTGTTTTTTAAGGGATTTGTCTGTGTTGTATGGGTACGACACTCTATCTTCTTCGACAACAGCCAGACCGGATTTCTTCATCGCTCTTTCGAGCTAGTGATGCAGATATGGATATTGTCTTTATTGAGCAAGCAGCATCGAGAATCCCTTCTTCCGTGAAGGGAGTTGTGGTTGCTGCTGAGGGAATGGAAGTTGGTCGTTCATATCCCACGATGACATATGACGACCTTGTCGAGAAAATTTTCTCAGCGGAACATATCATTGTTTTATAGCTATATTAGTCAGCTCTTCTCTTAACGTATTATGCGCAAGAAGAAGATCGTCGTAGTAGTAGGAGTAAGAGTAGGCTCAGTGGATACTGTGGATGGCGGTGAAGCAGTTGAATTTGCAGGTTCCTAATAACGCTATCTTTGTGGATGAAGTTGGGGATTGACTCTGAGTAACCCCTGCATGCAAAGTCTATAAGTTGTGGTGATTCAGGTGAAGGCTATTGTCATGGTCCCTGTCAAGGTCTGAATATGATCCGGTTCAAAAAGAGAAGCCCGCATGAAGAATCAGGTTATCCACAGATGTGAATAAGTCTGTGTATGAAGAATGATACACCAGTTATGACTATCGCAAACGTGTGGCAGGATGCCTTGGCTTATATCCAAGGGAAAGTGCCAAAACAGGTTTATGATACGTGGTTTACGCCGGTTCACCTTGAACGGATTGAGGACTCCACAGCTCAACTGGGCGTCCCGAACAAGTTCTTTGGTGACTGGTTAGGACAGCACTATGGGCCCCTCCTGGCGGAAGCCGTCTCTGCTGCCCGAGGTGGGGAAGAAACCGCGATCACGTTTGTCATCTTTCAGAAACAGGCGACAAGACAACCTGAAAACAGTGGGACTATCGCTGTAACTAGTCGCCAGAGCACCGGGTCCCGGCCGAAACGGGGAATCCAGCTCAACCCAAAGTACACCTTCAAGAGTTTCGTAGTGGGCGCGGGAAACCAATTTGCCCATGCCGCCTGTATGGCGGTCGCCGAACAGCCGGCGAAAGCCTATAACCCGCTCTTCATATACGGAGAGACTGGACTGGGGAAGACGCACCTCTTGAATGCCATTGGAAATTATGTGGCAGAACGAACCGATCTCCGTATTGCCTATTTGACGACCGAGCAGTTTACGAACGAGGTCATCAACTCCATTCGATACGACAAGATGATGGATCTGCGGAAGCGGTATCGTCATATCGATATGTTGATGATCGATGACATTCAATTCTTGGCGGGCAAGGAACGCACGCAGGAGGAATTCTTCCACACGTTTAATGCCCTCTATGAGGCGCATAAGCAGCTCGTCCTCTCGAGCGATCGCTTTCCGAAGGACATGCCTGATATCGAGGAACGGCTGCGTTCACGGTTTGAATGGGGACTGATCGCGGATCTCCAGCCTCCGGACGTTGAAACACGCATTGCCATCTTGCGGAAAAAGTCCGAGGACGAGGGTGTCACGTTGCCGGAAGATGTCATCCAGTTTCTCGCCACCACGATGAAGAGCAATATCCGCGAGCTTGAGGGCTCACTGGTGCGCCTCGGCGCGTATGCCTCGCTCACCGGCCAGAAGATCACGCTGGAAATGGCAAAGAGTGTGCTCCGGGATCTGATCGGCACGAAGAAAAAGATCGTATCGATGGATGATATTCAGGAAACGGTGGGCGCGCGCTTCCATGTGAAGATCTCCGACCTGAAATCCCGGCGCCGGAGTAAAACGCTGGTGCACCCGAGACAGATCGCGATGTATCTCTGTCGGGAGCTCACAGACTCCTCGTATCCCGAGATCGGGCGGCAGTTCGGAGGTAAAGATCACACGACGATCATCCATGCCTGCAAGCAAGTCATAAAAGCAAAGGACATCGACAGTGCATTGAGTGCCACGTTGGACAGCTTGAAGGAGCAGATCCTGCGAGCGTGAGCGGCTGTGCTAAGGGGAAGAGATTATGAAACTGCGTATGGGACGAGTTGAACTCTTGACGGGTCTCCAGCGTGTCCAAGGTGTCGTCGAGAAGCGCAACACGATGCCGATCCTCTCGAATATCTTGATTGAGGCGAAGCAGGAGGGGGTGGAAATTGTCGCCACCGACCTCGAAATCGGCATGCGCGGGCTCTACAAGGCGACCGTAGAGAAGTCCGGAGGGGTCACGGTCTCGGCTCGGAAGCTCTATGAGATCATCAAGGAATTGGCAGTCAATGAGATCGAAATCACCTCGGGTGACAATAATTGGACGACCATTCAAGCCGGCAAGAGTCAATTTAAGATCGTCGGACTCCCCAGCACAGACTACCCCGCGTTGCCCACGATCGAACGGGAAGGGCTCATTCCCCTCGCCGGGGCCGGCTTCCTGGAGCTGATTCGCAAGACCCTCTTCGCTGCCGGAGACAATGACGCGCGCTACATCCTCAACGGACTGTTGGTGACCCTCATCACCTCGGAGAAGAAAACGATCTTGCGGCTGGTCGGCACCGATGGACATCGGTTGGCGGTTGCCGAGCAGGAGGTCGGAAAGGCGGGGGCCAAAGGCGCTCCGCAAGAGATCAAAGCCATCATTCCGAAGAAAGCGGCGCATGAGATGCAACGTCTTCTGGAAGAAGGCGGCGAGGGCGAACCCTTGATCGGGTTCACGAAAAATCTCATGATATTCCGGAAGAGCGGGCTGCTGCTGACCTCGCGGCTCATGGAAGGGAACTACCCGAATTATCAGCAAGTGATTCCCAAAGAGACAGGCAGAAAAATCGGGGTCAATCGCAGTGAGCTGGAAAGTGCGCTCCGGCGTGTCTCCGTGCTGTCCCGTGATAAGGCGAACGCGGTGAAGGTGTCGTTTGTCTCCGGACAGCTGACGCTGTTCTCCAGCAATCCTGATTTTGGGGAAGCGACTGAAGAGCTTGCGGCACAGTACGAGGGGGAGGCCTTGAACACGGGGTTCAATGCCCGCTACTTGTTGGATATCCTCGGAGTGATGGACGGAGAGACGATCTCTCTGCAAATGGATAATCCGCTGAGCCCCTGTTTGATTCAGGAGTCAGACAGTCCCGGGTTCAAGTGCGTCGTCATGCCAATAAAAATCTAGCTGAACCCAGCAATTAGAGGTCAGGTAGGTCGCTGAGGGCTGAAAGCAGAGAGCCGATGGCTGTATTCAAACGGGAGACTGATGGCTAGTAACGACATCGAGACCACACAGAAATCCGACAGTTACGGCGCGGATCAAATCAAAGTGTTGGAAGGCCTGGACGCCGTGCGGAAGCGTCCGGCGATGTACATCGGCAGCACCGGTGTGGACGGCCTCCATCACCTCGTCTATGAAGTCGTCGACAACAGTGTCGATGAACACATGGCAGGATTCGGTGAGACCATCGAGGTGACGATTCACATCGACGGCAGTGTCACGGTCGTGGATAACGGCCGCGGCATTCCTACCGGGATGCATTCCACGCAAAAGAAGTCTGCTGCCGAAGTGGCGCTGACGGTCTTGCACGCGGGCGGCAAGTTCGAGCAGGGGGCCTATACGGTGTCCGGCGGGCTCCATGGCGTCGGGATCTCGGTGGTCAACGCCCTCTCCGAATGGCTTGAGCTGGAGATTTGGCAGGACGGCCAGGTGTTCGAGCAGCGCTACGAGCGCGGCAAGTCGACTGCCCCGCTCAAGATGACGGGTAAAACCAAGCGCCGCGGCACGATGGTCACCTTCAAGTCGGACGGGCAGATCTTCGAGACCCTCGACTTCAGCTTCGACGTGCTGGCGCAGCGACTGCGCGAGCTCGCCTTTTTGAACAAGGGGCTCGAGATCACACTGAAGGATGAGCGAAAAGAACCGGTCAAAGAGCAAGTATTCAAGTACAAGGGCGGGATCGTTTCGTTCGTCGAGCATCTGAACGAAGCCAAGATGCCGCTGCACAAGCCCATTTACGTGCAGGTTGAGAAACCGGAGATGGTGCTGGAGGTCGCGCTTCAATACAACGATAGCTATGCCGAGAACCTGTTTTCCTTTGCGAACAACATCAACACCAAGGAAGGCGGCACGCACTTGGTGGGCTTCAAGGCCGCGCTCACCCGCACGATTAATACCTATGCGAACGCCAACGATCTGCTCAAGAAAGACACCGAATCGCTCACCGGTGACGATGTTCGTGAAGGGCTCACCGCCGTCGTCAGCGTCAAGGTCCGGAATCCTCAGTTCGAAGGACAGACGAAAGCCAAGCTGGGCAATAGCGAGGTAAAGGGCATCGTCGAGGCCGCGGTCAACGAGGCGCTCGGGACCTATTTCGAGGAGAACCCGCCGGTGGCCCGAAAGGTCATCGGGAAAGCGATCGACGCGGCTCGCGCCCGTGAAGCGGCGCGAAAAGCGAAAGAGCTCATCCGACGCAAGAGCGCGCTTGATGGAGGCTCGCTTCCCGGTAAGCTGGCCGACTGTTCGGAGAAGGATCCGGCCTTGAGCGAGCTGTATATCGTCGAGGGTGATTCGGCCGGTGGCTCCGCGAAGCAGGGGCGCGACCGGAAGTTTCAGGCGATTCTGCCGCTCAAGGGCAAGATCCTCAACGTCGAGAAGGCGCGCTTCGACAAAATGCTCTCGAGCGATGAGATCCGGACGTTGATCATGGCGCTCGGAACGGGCATCGGCCGCAAGCGCGAAGAGAGCGAAAAGGCCGACAAAGACTCGTTCGACATCAGCAAGGCTCGGTATCACAAGATCATCCTCATGACAGACGCCGATGTGGACGGCAGCCACATCCGGACCCTGCTCCTCACCTTTTTCTTCCGGCAGATGCCGGAGCTGCTCGAACGAGGCTACATCTACATTGCGCAGCCGCCGCTCTTCAAAGTGAAGAAGGGCAAGACGGAACGATATCTCAAAGATGAAATGGCGTTGAACGAGCACCTGGCCGATATCGCCGTCGAGGATGTGGAAGTGTACGTGGAAGGGGTCCAGGGGTATGTCACGGGACGGCGGCTCCTGCCCATTCTCAAGAAGCTGATCGCCTTCGAGACGTTGCTCGGCCGGCTTAACAAGAAACCGCACGAGGCCAGCATGGTGCGGGCATTTGTGGATGAGCCGGGGCTTGATCGCGAGCTCCTCAAGGATCAGGAGGCCCTTAAGAAAGTCGTGGCCAACGTGAAGAAAACTCTCGCGGTGGTCTATCCGAAGCTCACACCGACGTTGGACATCGTCGAGGATGAGGAACATCAATCGAACAAAGTCACCTGTCGGCTGCATGCCAACGGGGTCACCCATGGCTTTAATGTGACGCACGAGCTGGTCGGCTCCGCCGAATTCCGCGAGCTGCAGAAGCTCTCACCCTCGGCGATCGGTTTGGGCCGGGCGCCGTATAAGATTAAAGCCGACGGTCAGGAACAGCTCCAGCCCGCGACGGCTGAGTTGGTCAAGGCGATCCTCGATAAAGGCAAGCACGGGCTCGGCATTCAGCGCTACAAAGGTCTCGGCGAAATGAACCCGAATCAGCTATGGGAAACGACGATGAATCCAGAAGTCCGGACCCTGTTGAAAGTCAAACTGGAAGACGTGCCAGGCGTCGACGAGATCTTCACGATTCTGATGGGTGATGAGGTCGAACCCCGACGAAACTTCATTCAAGCCCACGCGCTGGAAGTCAGAAATCTGGATGTGTAACGCTGAATTGTGAACGCTGAGCGCTGAACGGTGAAGAAGAGCCGTCTCCATAGATGCCCATTGGCCTGTTAGGATGCTCAATGGCTCGGCAAGGCCGCAGGCGAGCGAAAATCTGAGGCGTCCCTCTGGGGTACGTTGAGGTTTTCACGAGCCGAGAACGGCTGGTGATCATTTTCAGCATCCGTGAGAATTAGATGCCACCTGATGAACGGTTAGGACATATCGCCATCGAAGACGAGATGCGCTCGTCGTACCTGAGTTACGCGATGAGCGTCATCGTGGGCCGGGCGCTCCCCGACGTCCGCGACGGCCTCAAGCCGGTCCATCGCCGTATTCTGCACGGTATGAACGAGATGGGCCTGGCATCGAACCGGGCCTACCGCAAGTCCGCCAAGATTGTCGGCGAGATCATGGGGAACTACCATCCCCACGGGGACAGTGCGATCTACGACACGCTTGTTCGAATGGCGCAACCCTTCAACATGCGCTATATGCTCGTGGACGGTCAGGGCAACTTTGGATCGGTCGACGGCGATCCGCCGGCGGCCATGCGGTATACCGAAGCCCGCCTGACCAAGGTCGCCGAGGACATGCTTGCCGATATCGACAAGGATACGGTCGATTTCGGGCCGAACTACGACGAGTCGCTGGTCGAACCGCTGGTGCTCCCCTCCAAAATCCCGAATCTTCTCGTCAACGGCGCCGGCGGCATTGCGGTGGGCTATGCCACCAACATTCCGACCCACAATGTCGGCGAAGTAGTCGAGGGCCTCCTCCTGTTCCTGGAGAATCCGGACATCACGATTGCCCAGTTGATGAAGAAGATTCCAGGCCCCGACTTCCCGACGGCCGGGTTCATCTATGGAACGGCAGGCATCAAGTCCGCCTACGAGAGCGGCCGGGGTCTCCTGACGTTGCGCGCAAAAGTGAAGGTCGAGTCCGATGAACGCACGGAACGCGAACGGTTAATCGTCACGGAGCTGCCCTATCAGGTCAATAAGTCCAAGCTGATCGAAAAGATTGCCGAGTTAATCCGGGACGAACGGATCAAAGGGATTTCCGATCTGCGCGACGAATCCGATCGGGACGGCATCCGAGTCGTCATCGAGCTCAAGCGCGGCGAAATCCCGCTCATCACCTTGAACAATCTGTATAAGCTCACCCAACTCCAGACGACCTTCGGGGTCATCATGCTCGCGCTGGTGAACAATCGCCCGGAGGTGTTGAACCTCAAGCAGATCCTGCGTCATTTCATCGAACATCGGCGCGAAGTCGTCGTCCGTCGGACCGCCTTCGAGCTGCGCAAGGCGGAAGAGCGGGCCCATATCCTCGAGGGCCTCAAGATTGCGCTCGACAACCTGGATGCAGTGATTACCTTGATCCGACGGGCGCAATCGCCCGATGAAGCCCGCGTCGGCTTGATGCGGGAATTTGCGCTGAGCGAAATCCAGTCGAATGCAATCTTGGAGATGCGGCTCCAGCGTCTGACGCAATTGGAGCGCAACAAACTGATCGAGGAATATAAAGAGGTCTTGAAGCAGATCGAGTATCTCAAGTCGGTGCTGGGCAGCGAAGCGCTGGTTCGCACGATCATCAAGGATGAGTTAATCGAGGTGCGTGAGGACTACAAGGACGACCGCCGCACGCAGATCGTGAAAGAAGAAGCGGAGATCACCCTGGAAGACATGATCGCGAACGAAGAAGTGGTCGTCACGATCTCGCACGCCGGCTACATCAAGCGCAACCCGGTCACCCTCTATCGCGCGCAGCGGCGCGGCGGCAAGGGCAAGATCGGGATGGGGGTCAAGGAAGAGGATTTTGTCGTGACTCTGTTCACCGCGTCCACGCACGAGTCGCTCCTATTCTTCACGGACGCCGGGAAGGTCTATTGGCTGAAAGTCCATGAGATTCCGGACGCCGGGCGGGCTGCCAAGGGCAAAGCGATCGTGAATCTGCTGGCGCTTTCCGGCGATGAGAAGGTCACCGCGACCGTGCCGGTCAAAGAGTTCCGCGAAGACCGGTTCGTCGTGATGGCGACCGCGCAGGGCATCATCAAGAAGACCGAACTGTCAGCCTACGGCAATCCCCGCCAGGGCGGCATCATCGCGCTGTCGTTGGATAAGGGGGATCGGCTCATCAGCGTGCATGTCACCGACGGCCAGCGGGAAATCCTGTTGGGCACAAAGAAGGGCATCACGATCCGTTTCAAGGAAGAGGATGTCCGCCCTATGGGACGCACGGCGCACGGGGTGCGCGGGATTACGCTTGAGGAAGGCAACGAAGTCATCGGCATGGAAACCATCACGCCCGACTCCACCACCCAAATCCTCACGGTCACGGAGGGAGGCTACGGGAAGCGCACGCCGGTGAACGAGTATCGCGTCCAGGGACGCGGGGGGAAGGGCATCATCAGCGTGAAGACCAATGAGCGCAACGGACTCGCCGTCGGGTTTCTGCAAGTTCGAGACGGCGATGAGATCATGCTGATGGCCGCTCAAGGCAAGGTGCTTCGGTGCAAGGTGGATGAATTCCGTGAAATCGGCCGCAACACCCAGGGGGTTCGGATCCTTGATCTCGATGGCGAGGGCGACCGGGTTGTGGCCGTCGCGCGTTTGGCGGAAAGTGCCGAGGTGCTCCCCGAGGAAGGCGGCGGGTAACGGATACGCGCTGCATCTTACGCCTTGTTCGTTGAGCGCAGGCCTTCCATGCACGAGCAGGATTCTTCTCCAACGCCCCTTCCAGGATCCAAGCCCAAAAAGCCGCTGGATACGGTCGTCAAGATGGCCATCGGCGTATTCGTCGGATCCTTCGCCCTGATCTGGGGCGGGATGTATCTCAGCCGTCCCGATCGATCGATCCCTCCCTATAGCATCGGATCGCAGGAAGAGACAGCCGTCGCGATCCATGTCCCGCCCTGGACGAGCGACGGTGAAATCGAAACACTGATCGAGCGCTTCCGAAAAGTCGGTCGTGAGACGAGAAATTTCGGACAGATGAAGGTCAGGCCGACGACGCCGGACGATCCGACGGAGCGCTACCGCCGCCTCACCATCTATATTTTTTCCCTCGATGCCTGGGCGGAGCCGGTGATGCTGCACAAGTACCTGACCGGGGAAGACCGATATGTTCGGGAAGGATTTCAGAAAGCCTTGCGGGGGTTGTATCAGACTGACTGAGTTCGGAAGAAGAAGGGCGAATCGGTCCGCTGCTGGATAGCCCGGAGACGGCGGCGACGCAAGTGTATGCCCGCCAGCTCTTCAAGGGACCGCTCAGCGTGCCTTCGGCGCGCGCGGTTCAGCCAACGCCTGCGCCATGAGTTGAGCGAGGCGATCGCGGAGAAGCGGATCTTGGATGGTGGTCACATGCGCCGAGATTTCCGCGAGCAGCGCGGCGCTTGGTGGTGAAGCGGTCGCGCGATGGGCCTCGCCCGACGCGGGCACGTTGTCGGTCGCCGGAAGTTCCCCTACCCTCAAGACGATATCGGTAACGAAATCCGCGCCGGCTACGCTGTTGAGTTTTTGAATGAGTGTCGGTTTGAGGAACGTGAGCTGGTGTAGCCAGACACTATTGTGGACCAGGAGATAGAGCTTCTTGTAGCGAATCTGGTCGGGCCAGGTATTCGACGCGATGGGCTCCCCGACGATGGAGACCCAGTTGCGGCGCAAACGGCTTTCGAGCAACTTGGACTCGAGACCCAGGCGACGAGTCAACCCTTCGAGGACGCTGGAGACAGAATCGATGGAACCAAGTCCGCGCATGGCGTCATCATAACAAAAATTGCTATGGCAATCAGTAGCCAGCTCCTGGTCACGCCCGGATGGTCACATTCTGGTATTCGGAGCGGAAAACTGACAGCGACCTACCTCTGACAATGAAAGTCTGATGCCTGATGGGGAAAGAGAAGGACAGCTTCGAAAAAGCGGTGGTCACGAACCGCAAGGCCTACCACGACTATTTTATTGAAGAGAAATTCGAGGCTGGCATCATGCTCCATGGTACGGAGGTCAAATCCCTGCGAGAGGGGCGCGTGAACCTACAGGATAGTTACGCCAGCGTGAGGAACGGCGAGGTCTTTCTCCACCATTGCCACATCAGTCCCTACAGCCACGGCAACATTATGAACCACGAGCCTCTCCGCACGAGGAAACTGCTTCTCCACCGCAAGGAGATCAATAAGCTCCTCGGCAAGACGCAACAGCAAGGGCTCACGCTCATTCCGCTCCGCATCTATTTCTCCAAGCGGGGCCTTGCCAAAGTCGAACTCGGGTTGGCCAAAGGCAAGAAGCAGCATGACCGCCGGGAGTCCATTAAGACGCGCGAGGCCAGCCGCGAAGTGGAACGGGCGATGAAGGGGTCGCGGCGCGACCGGTAAGCACCTGCCCTTCTCCCCTCCCGCCTCGCTCGAACCGATTGACCTCACTCACTATTTCACGAAAGAAAACAAACGAGCTATTTTTCCTATTGACTTAGTTCTAACTAGGACTATTATAATACGAGTCATGGGACGGAGCGACGAGAGAACCAGGGAGGTATGTATGCGGCAATTCTTTCAGACAGACAATAGCTGGACCGGTCTTGTTCTTCGTCTCACTCTCGGGCTGGTAATGTTCCCGCATGGAGCCCAGAAGTTGCTGGGGTGGTATGGCGGGTTCGGATTCTCAGGGACCATGGGATTCTTTACGGAGACGATGCACTTGCCTTGGATCGTCGCTTTGCTGGTGATCGTCGGAGAGTTTTTCGGCAGTCTGGGGCTGATCGCCGGATTGCTAACGCGCTTCACGGCGGCAAGCTTCATAGTGATTATGCTCGGCGCCATTACAACCTCGCATCTCCCAAACGGATTCTTCATGAACTGGTTCGGCAAGCAACAGGGTGAAGGTTACGAGTATCATCTCTTGGTAATCGGCATCGGCCTCGCGCTATTGATCACGGGCGCTGGGAAATGGTCAGTCGATCGACTCATCGCGGAGAAGGTCGACAGATAAGCGAGGGACATAGCTGAAGATTTGCGAAAGGGGGCGGAACCATGAACACGATCGGGATTAAGTCCACCGAAATCGATATCCGTCGAGCCCATGAGCGCTTCCACACGGAGATCAGCTGGCTCGACTCGTGGCACAGCTTCAGCTTTTCGAACCACTACGATCCGGCCAATACTCATCATGGGCTGCTGCTGGTGAGCAACGACGACACGGTGAAGGCCGGTACCGGATTTCGGACGCACCCGCATCAGGATATGGAAATCCTCACGTGGGTGTTGGACGGCGAGTTGGAACATAAAGATTCCGAAGGCAACAAGGGGATTATTTATCCTGGGCTCGCACAGCGCATGAGTGCCGGTACTGGCATCTGGCATTCGGAAATGAACCCCAGGGCCGACAAGGACGTGCATTTCATTCAGATGTGGGTAGTTCCTGATACCCAGCGGATTAACCCTGGTTATGAACAGCTCGACATCAACGGATATCTGGCAAAGGGAGGGCTCGTCCCTGTTGCCTCGGGGAAGGGGCATGACAGCGCCATATCAATTCGACAAAAAGGAGCGGTCCTCTGGGGCGGCCGACTTCTGCCGGGACAAACCGTCACGGTGCCGGACAACGCACATGTTCACCTGTACGTGGCAAAAGGGTCTGTGTATCTGGAGCAGGCTGGTAGCCTGAACGCGGGCGATGCCGTGCGACTCACGGCGGCGGGAGCGAGGAAACTGACGGCGGAGGGGACGACCGGAGCCGAAGTGCTCATCTGGGAGAGCGAAGGAACGGTTCAATTCTAAGGAGTCCCCTATAGCTGCGCGATATGCGGCTCAGCGAGATGAGTCTTCAGGCGCAGCAATACCTCGAGGAGTATATCCCCAAGGTCGTGCCAAAGGATCGTCCGGTGTACGTGTGGTTCGATGTCTACGATCTGGAGGAAAAGCGACTGTAAGCAGAACGGTCGGGATATCGATCTGCAACGGAAGGAGACCAACGATGAACCAGCATGTAATGAACGCCGCCGCCAAGGAACTCGTGGGAGTCTATCAGGCAGGGTCCCACCATATGGTCGGTGATGGTTTTCCGGTGCGCAACATGATTCCAGGCGCCGGTGTCGATGAGCAACTCTCTCCGTTCTTGCTCCTGGACTATATGGGGCCGAAGGATTTTCCGCCGACCGAGCGACAGCTCGGCGTGGGCGAACATCCGCACCGGGGATTTGAGACGGTCACGATCATGTATCAAGGCAAGGTCGCGCACCGTGACTCGACTGGAAGTGGAGGAGTCATCGGTCCTGGCGATGTACAGTGGATGACCGCGGCGTCCGGCATCGTGCATGAGGAACTGCATGAAAAAGAGTTTGCCGCACATGGAGGCACGCTGGAGGGCATTCAGCTGTGGGTCAATCTTCCGAAGTCGTTCAAAATGTCGAAGCCTCGGTACCAAACGTTGGTGAGCGACGAGATTCCCACAGTGGATCTTGGTGGAGGAGCCGGCCAGCTTCGCGTCATCGCCGGTGAATTTCGCGGCATCAACGGCCCAGCCAAGACATTCAGCCCTGTCCACCTGTACGATCTTCGGCTGAAGGCAGGACATCAGACTGAGTTGACGCTGCCAGAGGGATTTAACACGGCGGTATTCGTGCTCCGCGGACAGGTTGTGATTAACGGGTCGCAAACGGTCAAGGAGGCCGAACTGGCCCTGTTCGGACACACAGGCGAGCGAGTGGTGCTGGAGGCCAAAGAGAACGCGACCATTCTCGTCCTCAGCGGAGAACCGATCCATGAGCCGATCGCGCGCTATGGTCCGTTCGTCATGAATACTCAGGAAGAGCTGATCCAGGCTGTGAACGATTACCGGGCGGGCAGGATGGGACATTTGTCATGACCGATCGGACGTTCACGATTGAGGTGTATTCCGACGTGGTCTGCCCTTGGTGCTACGTCGGCAAGCGCCGGCTGGAACGCGCGTTGGATCAACTGAATGGCGCCGTACAGACGCGAATCACCTGGCGGCCCTTTCAGTTGAATCCGACGATGCCCAAAGACGGTATGGACCGAACGACATATCTTGAAGCCAAGTTCGGGAGCCTCGATGCGTTCCGTCAATTGGAGGAACATGTTCTGGCGGCTGGAGCAGCGGAGCGCATTCCCTTTGCCTTTGAGAAAGTGGCGCGGGCTTCGAACACCTTTCTGGCCCATCGCCTGATCTGGTACGCGGGGCAGCAAGGCCGCCAGGATGCCGTGGTGGAATCGCTGTTCCGGGGGTACTTCACGGAAGGGGCCGATATCGGTTCGGTGCCAGTCCTCGGTCAACTGGCGGGCCGCGCCGGTCTTGCTGCTGCGGCCGTCGAATTATTTCTTCAAAGTGAGGAAGGGACCACGGAGGTCAAGGCTGAAGAAGCGGCAGGCCACCGACTCGGCATTCGCGGGGTTCCCTACTTCGTGCTGAACCAGGCCTCCGGCATCTCGGGTGCGCAGCCGGTCGACGTGTTTGTTTCCGCGATTGAGAGAGCCAGCATCCACATGTCCGGAGCCGCCGACGGCTCGACAAGCAGGAGGTGAATAGATGGCCGTCCAAGTCTACGGATGTAACCACATCGTGATTGAGGTCACTGACGCCAAGAAAGCGGTGAAGTTCTATTCCGATGTCTTTGGCTTGAAGATGCTCCGCGGCGGCGAAGGCGCCGCCTGGTGCAAGTTGGGCGAGCATCAATTCATGGCCATTTTTGAAGTGGCCACACTGCAACCGGATCGCACGAAGCATTTCGGTCTCATGGTCCGGGACGAGAAACAAATCAAGGAAGTGCGGAAGAAGCTCATCAACAAGTACAAACTCAAACTGGCGCCCGGGTTTCGTTGCGACTTCCGCGATCCCTGGGGGAATCGTATTCAGGTCGGCGATCTCAGCGATGAATCGCTTGTCTGGCTCCTCCCCTACCAAGAGGTGCAGAAAGCCGGCATTACGTTTAGGAAATGAGGCCACCCATGGCCCTCGACCTTGAACATGATCAGCAAGGGCATCACACGATGACGGAAGAGAAGATCTCGCATTGTGCACGAGCGGTTCTATTACTATACTGGATAAAAGCGTGAGCGGCCCGCGTTGGAGGACAAGATGAGCGCGGAGGACAAAGTTGTGCTGATCACCGGAGCATCCGGAGCGCTGGGCCAGACGGTCGTTCCTTCCTTCGTGGCGACAGGCGCCCGGGTCATCGCGGCCGACCGCCATCCACTTTCCATTCAAGTGGAAGGTTGCAGGCACATGAAGGCCGATGTCACCGATGAAGCCGACGTCCGGCGCCTCGTGGATGAGGTGATCCGAACGGCGGGCCGTATTGACGCGCTCATCAATTTGGTGGGCGGATTTGCCGTAGGTCGTGTCGTGGAAAGCGACGCGTCACTCTGGCATCGGATGTTGACCATGAATCTCACGGCGGCCTTTCTCCTCTCAAAGGCGGTGTTGCCCCATATGATGGAACGGCGGACGGGACGCATCGTGCATGTCGCCGCCCGAGCAGCGCTGGAGCCGTTCCCTGGGGCGGCGGCCTACATCGTGTCGAAGTCGGGCCTTGTAGCTCTGATCCGCGCCCTCTCGCTAGAACTGGCCGGGTCGGGCGTGACGGTCAACGGAGTTCTGCCCTCGACCATTGATACGCCGGCGAATCGCAGCAACATGCCGGATGCCGATCCGTCGAAATGGGCCAGGCCCGAATCCATCGCTCAGACCTTGATCTTTCTCGCATCTAAAGAAGCTAGTCAGATAAACGGCGCGCTGATTCCGATCGGGTAAGGAGGAGTAACGACATGAAAGCACATTACCTCGGGCACGTCGTCTTCTATGTCAAGGATCTGAAGCAGTCGCTCGCGTTCTATCGTGACCTGTTGGGATTCAAAGAGGTCGGGACGATCTTCAATGGCGCGGCAGCAGCCCTCACGTCCGGCCGTACGCACCACGAACTGCTGCTGATCCAGGTCGGCGATGCGCCGGGTCCTCCGGCCGGAAGGCGTCGGGGGCTCTATCATATCGGCATTAAAGTCGGCGACAGCTTGGAAGAGCTCCGGGCTGCGAAGAAAGAACTCGAGGGAGCGGGCATTGCCATAGACGGCATGAGCGATCACACCGTGAGCCAAAGCCTCTACCTCCGCGATCCGGACGGCAACGAAGTGGAGCTGTACGTGGATGCGAATGAATCCATCTGGAAGAACAACCCCCAAGCCGTGTTGTCACCGATCAAACCCCTACGGCTGTGAGCGATCCTGCGGTACGAGGGAGAACGTCGCAAAGGCAATCGCGGCAATCCGGGAAGTGGATATGCGACCGGTGCTGACTGAGACCACACCATCACAACGCAACCGTGCTGTCCGGGGCGGAACTCAGATCGTGATGTAAATCACCACAATCCATTTGGAGGCGCTCCGATGTGTCTCTCGAAGTGGTTCCCATTCTCGTTAGCTGTCGGGTGTCTGCTGATTCAGGCTTCTGTGGCGTTTGCTCAACAATCTAGGCCCGATGATGAAATCACCAAGCTGGCCGAAGACGTGCACCTGTTCAGGCATCAATCTCATCAGTCTATTTTCATCATCACACCAAAAGGCGTGATCGTTACCGATCCGATCAGTTTTGACGCGGCGACATGGCTGAAGGCCAAGATCAAGACCCTTACCGATCAGCCTGTCCGATATGTGATCTATAGCCATGACCATGCAGACCACATCACCGGAGGGACTGTGTTTGCTGAGACGGCTACCTTTGTCAGCCATTGGGCTGCAAGGCGGGAGATTCTAAACGGATCGCGGCCCGAGACCCCCGTGCCCGAGCTCACGTTCACCGATCGGATGTTCATCGATCTCGGCGGCAAGCAGGTCGAACTGATTTACACCGGGAAGAACCATTCGGATAACAGCCTCGTCGTTCTGCTTCCGCAGAACAAGCTGCTCTTCGCAGTCGATTTCATTCCGGTCGAGACGGTGGCCTACCGAACAATGCGGAACGATTATCCCGATGACTGGATCGAGTCTCTCAAAATGGTCGAGCAATTGGATTTCGAGATCCTGGTCCCCGGCCACGGCAAGATCGGCAGGAAGGAACATGTGCGCATGTTTCGCGGCTATCTCGAAGATCTCAGGGCTGCCGTACTGGAGCAAATCCAGAAGGGCGCAAGTATGGACGAGGCGAAAAAAACCGTTCAGCTTCCCAAGTACGACCAGTGGCAGCGCTATGCCGAATGGTTTCCGGAGAATGTGGAAGGGATGTACCGGTATCTCTCTCAGCAGCGGAAGTGATATCGCTGAGTGTTTTCTGTGGCTGCTGATATGGATGGAACAACGATCCGACGGGAGGTGTACCATGAAGATCGCAGTGATCGGCGCCACAGGTTTTGTCGGGTCGGCCATCTTGCAGGAAGCGTTGGATCGTGGGCATGACGTGACGGCCATTGTTCGGAATCCGGCGAAGCTGAAGCCGCATCCGAAGCTTCGTCCGACTCAAGGCGACGTATATATCGCAGAGGAGGTGGCACGGTTGGTCGCGGGCCATGATGCCGTGATTAGCGCGTTCAATCCAGGCTGGGGCAATCCTGATATCTACGATCTTCAGGTCAAGGGCGCTAGATCCATCATCGACGGAGTCAAGAAGGCCGGAATCAAGCGATTGTTGTTCGTGGGCGGCGCAGGCAGCTTGGAAGTGAAGCCCGGAGTCCAGGCGTTGGACCTGCCGGGATTTCCTGCTGAGTATAAGCAAGGGGCGCTTTCGCAACCCGCGAGGCCCTGAACATGTTGCGCAAAGAGATCCGGTCTTGACTGGTCCTTTCTCTCTCCTTCAGCCGACCTCGCTCCCGGCCAGCGTACCGGAAAGTTCAGACTCGGTACGGATCAGATGTTGAGCGATGCAAATGGGAAGAGCCGCATCTCGACGCAGGATTATGCGGTGGCCATGATCGACGAGGTCGAAAAGCCAAAGCACATCCGCCAGCGTTTTACAGTGGGGTATTGATGGACATCCGAATGAATCATAAGGTCCTTTCCCGGCAAGCGAGCGAATAGAAAGCATCGTGAAGCGAATAACCAGGGACTGTCGGTGTTCTTCTGCTCGACGTGGCCGGCGTTGCGGCAGATGAACCTATAACGTAGATCGAGAGAAGGAGGACCATGGCCAACAAATGTGCGCATCCTGATTGTAGCTGCCCAGTTCCGGAAAAGTGGATGTATTGCTACGCCAAGTGCGGCTGCGGACATCTTGGCTGCAAATGGCGATGACGAGTCTGAAATGTTGGGCAATCGGAATCGTTGCCGAGGACGACAAGGGAAAGAGGGTTCTACACCGAGTTATGACGAAGCTGGTCGTTGCGCGTGGTCATGTTCGAGTGAGGATCAGTATAGGGTAGTGGTCTCGGGCGCGAGGAGCGAACGACAATGAGGAAGCCCTCTGTCGATGCCAACCGGACTCTTCCCATCCAGGACGATGACCATGTCACCGGACCCGACACTGCGGCGATCACCCTGGTGGCCTACTGTGATTTTGAGTGCCCCTACTGCGCGCGCGCATTTCCCATCATCAAACGGCTCCAAGGTCGGCTTCGGGATCGATTGCGCTTCGTGTTTCGTCACTTTCCACTAACCACGAAACATGCTCACGCTCAACAGGCCGCCGAAGCTGCAGAAGCCGCCGATGCCCAAGGTGAGTTTTGGGCCATGCACGATCTGCTGTTCGAAAATCAGGATGCCTTGGAGAAGGGCGATCTGTACGCC
Organism: uncultured Nitrospiraceae bacterium; assembly: GCA_963720035.1. Classification (GTDB taxonomy): domain Bacteria; phylum Nitrospirota; class Nitrospiria; order Nitrospirales; family Nitrospiraceae; genus Palsa-1315. Next base: position 168,034 of record CAVREB010000001.1, read on the forward strand.
TATGCGGAATTTCTTGATCTCGATGGCGGGCGGTTCGAACGAGAATTAGTGAGCCGGGTCCATGAACAGCGCGTGGACCGGGATGTCGTGAGCGGACGGCGTAGCGGTGTAAGCGGAACTCCGACTTTCTTCATTAATGGCCTTCGTCACACGGATGAGGAGACCTTGGAACGCGTCATTCTTGACATGAGTGAAAGGAGGCCCGCATGACATCATTGCCGAGAAGAATCGAGCAAATCATCGACCCGCAACCTGTCATTGAGGGGGCGGGCGTTAGGCTCAAGCGAAGTATCGGTACGCCGACTCTGGACTATCTTGATCCATTCCTTTTGTTCGACGACTTTACCTCCAGCCATCGAGAAGACTATGAAGCCGGCTTTCCTCTGCATCCGCATCGCGGGATTGAAACGGTCACCTATGTGTTGCAGGGGGAGGTTCAGCACAGGGATACCCTGGGGAATGCCGGCAGCATCGGGGCGGGGGAGATCCAGTGGATGACGGCTGGCCGCGGCATCATGCATGAGGAAATGCCTCAGGTACGGCCGGGAGGGATCGCCGGATTTCAACTCTGGGTCAACCTGCCTGCGAAACTCAAGATGACGAAGCCGCGGTACCAAGATATCCGGTCAGGTGAAATCCGGGAACTCACACGAGAAACCGGAGCCAGGATTCGGGTGATTACTGGAACCGTTGATGGGATCACCGGTCCGGTAACCGGCATTGCTGCGGATCCCACCTATCTGGATGTCTTCATCCCTCCTCACACCTCATTCACCCAGCCTATCGAACGAGGACACACAGCATTCGCCTATGTGTTCGAAGGTGAGGCTCGTTTTCAAGACGGTGAACGTGCGAATGATCCTCTAATCTCGCATCCACATCTCGTCATCTTCGGCGACGGTGATTCTGCAAAGGTAACGACAGGGACGAATTCCGTTCGGTTGCTTCTGATATCAGGACTTCCGCTGGGTGAGCCGATAGCCCGGTATGGTCCCTTTGTGATGAACACCGAACAGGAGATCGAACAGACCTTGTTAGAGCTTCGTCAAGGGACGTTCGTCACGTCGTGACGCTGAAAGAATGCCTAGTCTGTTCAGCTCATGAACGTTAGGCGCTGTATTCGTCAGCAGTCCAATGAATGGAGGGGTAACCATGGCGACACAAGTCACAATCAAAGATCCGGCCAAGGCGAAGGCCTATTTCGAGGCGAAGATGGCGTTCACCACCGGCCCTGTGGAACTCGAACGCATGATGAAGAACAACGAGGTCAACGTGGTCGATGTGCGGGCCGCCGAAGACTATGCCGAGGGACATATACCGGGCGCGATCAATCTGCCTAAAGATCAGTGGCAGACGGTGAGAGGCCTGCGCAAAGACAAGACGAATGTCCTGTACTGCTATTCCCAAGTCTGTCATCTCGCCGCGACGGCGGCTGTAGAGTTTGCGGACAAAGGCTATCCCGTCATGGAACTGGACGGTGGATGGCGGTGGTGGAAGGACGACGACTTCACCATCGAAACGTGAGGAACTTGTAAGATTCCGGGTGTCGGACCACGTCAACATCTTCCGGGCGGCCGGTCTCGAGTCGCATGACAGAAAGGAATGTTATATGGACAACAGAAAACAAGCCACAGACCAACCGGTGCTGAACCATATCCAGGAACTCGTGAAAGAAGAACATCGATTGTATGAACAAGGTGAACGAGTGACGCTTAGTGATACGGACCGTCAGAAGCTCGCGAAGGTTCAAGTTGAATTGGATCAGTGCTGGGATCTCTTACGTCAACGCCGAGCCCTTCGTGGAGCTGGACTGGATCCAGAGATGGCACAGGTTCGGTCAGCACAGGTGGTCGAGAAGTACGAGCAGTAACGACCGGTGTCGAAGTCAGGCCTTCAGGCGAGCATCCTTGAGATATATACACTGTTTTTGAGCTGTGACTGTGGAGGGAGTCTCTGATGCCGGATGAACAATGGACGGAAATCGGAAGTGTCGAAGAGCTGAAGACGAAACCCTTGCAGGAAGTCATGTGCGGCACGACGCCGATTGCCCTCACGTTCAAGAACGGGTCGTTTGCCGCAATCTCCGGCGTCTGTAACCATGTCGGCGGTCCGCTAGGCGAAGGCACCCTCGACGGCGAGTACGTGGTCTGTCCCTGGCATTACTGGAAGTTCCATCACCAAACAGGTCAAGGAGAACCGGGATACGAACAGGATCAGGTCCCGTGCTATGCCAGCAAAGTGGACAATGGCCGGCTCTACATCGATCTCTCTTCGGCCACAAAGCGGAAGAAACAAGCTCACCAACTTCATCCATTGGCCCGTCCTATTGTTCGCCAAGCAGGCCCCATCCGCGTGCTGGGCATCTCGACAACGGCGATGACGCGAGACCATCCACGGTACAGTACCTCGGATGCGATGCTGGACGTGGCGCTGGACTATGCGCGGACCACGCTCGAGCTGGACACGCAAGGCATCAAGCTTCGCGAGCTCAATTTTCGCTCCTGCGAGGGTTTCTATTCGAAGTCGGCCTATGCCTGTACCTGGCCCTGTTCGATTACGCAGATGGATCCGACAGACCAGCTCGATCGTGTGTACGAGGCCGTGGTGCATTGGGCCGACGTGATTCTGATCGCCACCCCGATCCGCTGGGGCAATGCCAGCAGTCTGTATTACAAGATGGTCGAGCGGATGAACTGCATCCAGAATCAGGAGACCATCGCGAACAAACACCTGCTCAAGAACAAGGTGGCGGCCTTCATCATTATGGGCGGGCAGGACAATGTCCAAGGCGTGGCCGGTCAACTCATGACGTTTTTCGCCGAAGTGGGCTGCCAGTTCCCGCAATTTCCCTTCATCGCCCATTCACGGGGCTGGAGCGCGGAGGATATGGAACGGAACGTCAGCGAGGTGAAAAACAGCAGGGAGTTACGGGAAGGGGCACAGGAGCTGGTCGCTCGGGCCGCAGCCATGGCCAGACTGATGGTCGAGGGGCAGCTGCCCGACCATCCGCTCGCGCGCGGCGGGCGCAAGGCGCATCAACTGGATAGCGAGCCGACCGGGTAAGGATTCATCGAGAGGCGACCTCTCTCCTCGGTGATCTGGCACCCCTCCCCTGTGATATCCTGCCAGGCCGGACAGCTGGTTTTCACCAACCCCCCAAGCCCGCCGTTGCGCATGGGCGTGACCGGGGGCATACTAGGGGCCTATGGACGAGAGCCCTTCCACACAGACTGCTGAGTCAGAAACCGCGCAATACTGTGCCCTGCTGAAAGTTTCCGAGGCCATAGCGGCTCACCGTGATCTCACATCGCTGTTTCGGGATCTCGCACAGCGCCTTCCGTCAGTGGCTCCGTTCGATTTCATCGGCTTGGTCCTCCATGACGCAGCGAAAAACATGATGAAGGTCCATGTACTGGAAACGACGGCCGCCCAGCCACACGTGACCAGACTCGACGGGTTGGAGCTGCCGATCGAGGATTCATCAACCGGCTGGGTCTGGACCCACCAGCAATCGTTGATCATCCCGTCAGTGGCCGATGAAACCCGATTCACGATGGGCATGACGGCGCTTCGCGGGATCGGTGTCCAGTCCGTCTGCCTGCTGCCCTTAACGACCGCCATGCGGCGTCTGGGGGCGATCGGGTTCGGCAGCCTGAAGCCCTGTGCTTTTGACGACGGCGATGCGGATTTCCTCAAGCAGGTCGCCAGGCAGATTGCGGTGGCCGTCGAGAGTGCGCTGCATTATGAACAGGCACAGAAGGCCCAACGCGAATTGGCCAGGGAGCGGGATCGGCTGCAGCTGCTCCTGGAGACGAACAATGCGGTCGCGTCTCACCTAGAATTGCGAGACCTGTTTGACTCGATAACGGCCAGCCTCCGGCGTGTGCTGAAAGCAGACGTCGTCAGTTTGACGCTATTGGACCCGAAACTGAACGAGTTGAAACTGTATGCCTTAGACTTTCCCGGACGAAAAGGATTTATCGAAGAAGGGACCACCTGCACGCTCTGCGGCTGCCCGGCTACGACTGCCATCACACAACGGGAACCAGTGGTACTGAGCCGACAGGATCTCGATCAGTCGGAAAGTACCGTCTCTAAACGTCTCGTGGCCGAAGGGGTCAGGTCCGCCTGCTGTGTTCCCCTTCAGTTACGGGATCGCATGCTCGGGGCTCTCAACGTCGGCAGTCTTCAGGAGAACGCCTTCAGCCGGGCGGACGCCGAGATGTTAAGCGAAGTGGCCAAGCAGATTGCACTTGCCGTCGCCAATTCACTGGCCTATCAGGAGATTGCCGCGCTGAAGGACAAGTTGTCGAAAGAAAAGTTGTACTTGGAAGAGGAAATCCAGACCGGGTACAACTTCGAGGAAATCGTCGGCGACAGCCAGGCTCTCAAGCGGGTCCTTAAAGAGGTCCAGACCGTGGCTGCGACTGATTCCACGGTTCTGATCCTGGGGGAAACAGGCAGCGGGAAGGAACTCGTTGCGCGGGCGCTCCACAATCTGAGCGACCGGCGTGAACGGACGTTCGTCAAGCTCAATTGTGCCGCCATTCCAACTGGCCTGCTCGAAAGCGAACTCTTCGGACATGAAAAAGGGGCATTCACCGGGGCGATCGCGACGAAGATCGGCCGGTTTGAATTGGCCGACCGCGGGACCCTCTTCCTCGATGAGGTGGGAGAGATTCCTCTGGAGCTTCAAGTGAAGTTGCTCCGGGTGCTTCAAGAACAGGAATTCGAACGGCTGGGGAGCACGAGGACGATCCGTGTCCATGTTCGCATAATCGCGGCGACGAACCGAGATCTGGCGCAGCTGGTGGAAGAACGGGGATTTCGGAGCGATCTGTACTACAGGCTTAACGTGTTTCCGATCACCATGCCGCCACTACGCGAGCGCGCAGAAGACATTCCTACGCTTACTCGGCATTTTGCTCAGAAGTTCGCCCAACGAATGAAGAAGCGCATCGAAACGATTTCGTCCGAGGCCATGAAGGCGCTGCAGAATTATTCGTGGCCTGGCAACGTACGGGAGCTCGAAAATTTCATCGAGCGTGCAGTGATCCTGACACAGGGGCCGGATCTGTTTGTGCCTATTGCCGAGTTGAAGCGGACGCCGAACAACACGACACACTCTGTGACCACGACCCTCGAGCAGGCGGATCGCGAACACATTCTGAAAGCACTGCGCGAAACCGGTTGGGTCATCGGAGGTGCCGCTGGTGCCGCTGCTAGGCTCGGCATGAAACGCACCACCCTCCAATCCAAGATCCAGAAGCTGGGTATCGCTCGCCCTCAGTAGTGCCGATATTTCGGCACGGTGCCTATCCCTCGGCACCTCAATCTCGTCACCGACATGTTTATCTTCCTCGCCGGCGCTGCTTTCATTTGTCATCTCTTTGTTTTCATTAGGTTCTCTCGATTCCCTCCGTATCTCACGGCTGTGGAACAGTCATTGCCATTACCCACTATCAGAGAGACGATGTGAGGTCTGGTGATTTTTACAACGTGATCCAGGGGGCAGCGATGAACGCAGAGAACAAGTTATTTCAGCCGGTCAAGTTCGGGGACATTTACCCGATACTCGGTGCCCAGGCATTTGTCGGTGCCCTTGCCGCGCAAGAGCACGCATTCTGAGGGTAAGAAGAGCAGGAATGTCATGAACGAAACTCTTCAATTTTTGACGCAGTACGGAACCCTGGTGTTATTTCTCGTCGTGTTTGTCGAGCAGATCGGGTTGCCATTGCCGGCGATCCCGGTCCTGGTCGCGGCTGGAGTGCTGGCCGGAACTGGACACCTGAATCTATGGGCCGCGGCCGGCGTCACGGTGATTGCCGCGCTCGCGGCGGATTGGATTTGGTACGACCTGGGCCGCCGGCGCGGCCGCCAAGTCCTGGATGTGCTCTGTCGTATCGCACTGGAACCGGCCTCCTGCGTGCGGAGGACGGAGGATTTCTTCACCAAGCATGGCCCGAATTCGCTGGTGGCGGCGAAATTCATTCCCGGCTTGAGCACGATAGCGCCTCCCCTTGCGGGCATCGTCGGGATGGGAGCGCCGCTCTTTCTGCTCTACGACGGGATCGGTGCGGTGATCTGGGCCTGGTCCGGCTTGGGGCTCGGCTATGTATTCAGCAATCAGATCGAGCAGGCCGTCAGCTATGCGGAGCAGGTGGCGCCGGTGGCAACGATCTCGGCCATCAGCGCTCTGGTCATCTACATTGCCTACAAGGCGGTGACCCGTCGTCGACAGCTCCGTTTGGTTCCTCGTATCACGGTCGAACAACTGACGGAAAAACTGCAGACGGTCGAGCCTCCCCTGCTGATCGACCTGCGGCCGCGCGCCAGCGCGGAAGCGGAACCGGGGATTCCAAGTGCGGTCCTGATGTCGCTGGACGAGCTGACTCGTCGCCACCATGAACTGCCGCAGCATCGTGATTTGGTCCTGTACTGCGGTTGCCCGGAAGATGCCGCGAGCGCCCAGGGAACGCTCCTCCTAAATAAGAAGGGATTCACGCGCGTCTGGCCACTGGCCGGCGGGATCGAGGCCTGGCGCAGGCATGGTAGTACGGGAGCGGGTCAATATTATTATGTGCCGCGCCCGTCGGTCGCGGTAGGGATGCAAGCGTGAAGAGGACACCATGTTGAAAATTACACCGCATACGACTCAGGACTCGACGAGACTCACGCTGGAAGGCCGACTGGCCGGTCCATGGGTGGAAGAGTTCGAGCGGTTCTGGCGGGGAATGAAAAATTCCGCAACAGGTTCTCTCGTGGTCGACCTGACGGGCGTCACGTTTATCGAACAGGAGGGCAAAACACTCTTGGGCAAGATGTGGCAGGAAGGCGCAGAACTGGTGGCTGCTGGATGTTGTTCGAGGTCCATCATAGAGGACATCACGTCGTCAGGCCGGCAGACCCCGTCGAAGCCGATCCAGACGAGTTACCCGAGGTCCTGACTTGCTAAGCAGGTCACCCGACCACTAAGATTGCGCCCGGGAGCTGCAGGAGGAAGTATCCATGGAAAGCCACGTGTCCTTGTTCGCAACAATGAGAACTCCTCTTATGACTCGAGCTGGATTGACGAAGAGCCTCGTTCTCTGCCTCGCCCTGGTAAGTCTGTCTGGCTGCAAGCAGGAAGCCGGGTCGGCGCCGGCTACTCAGGTGACGCAGGTCGAGGTGGTCACGGTGACTCGCCAGACGATCCCGGACGAGCCGGAATTCATCGGACAGGCCGAGGCTTCGCGCCCGGTAGAGATCCGTTCGCAAGTGACCGGCCTGCTGAAAGCCGTGTTGTATCCAGAAGGGCGTGACGTCAAGAAGGGCGACCGCCTGTATCAGATCGATCCCGTTCCCTTCCAAGCAGCCGTGGCGATCGCGAAAGCCAAGATTGCCGAGGCTGAAGCGCGGCTTGTGCAAGCGAGACAAGATTTGGCTCGTGTGAAACCGCTGCTTGCGGAGCAGGCGGTCAGCCAGAAAGACGTCGACGATGCCGTGGCTGGTGGCCTTACGGCCAAAGCGCTTCTGCAAGGCGCGCAGGCAGAGTTGACCAGGGCGCAGTTTGATCTCGACAATACGCTCATCACCGCCCCCATCGAAGGCCTGATCGAACGGAGCCGTTATTACGAAGGACGTCTGGTCTCAGCGCAAACGGATTTGTTGACGATCGTCCATCGCGTCGATCCCATGTATGTCGTGGTGAGTGTGCCGGAGACTTTCATCCTCAAGCGGCGGCGGGACATCGAGTCGAAGAAAATTCACCACCCGGGGGCCTACCAGTTACGAGGCCAGCTCACGCTTATGGATGGCACGGTCTATCCCCATGAAGGGGTGCTCGATCTCCTGGAGCCTGGCTTGCGAACGGAAACCGGTTCACGTCAAACCAGAATCACGTTCCCCAACCCGCAGCATAGCCTCCTGCCGGGGCAATTTGTGAAGGTGCGATTCACCGGCGATACGAAGACGGATGCGATCCTCATTCCTCAACGCGCCGTGTTGCAAGGTCCCCAGGGTCCTTTCGTCTATGTGGTGAACCAGGACGAGAAAATCGACATTCGAGACGTCGCCGCGTCCGACTGGAAAGGGGACCAGTGGCTCATCGACACAGGCTTGAATCAGGGCGATCGCGTGGTCGTGAACGGGCTCATGAAGATCGGTCCCGGCGCGCCGGTGAAAGCGGTTCCCTGGGGCCCGACGAATGCACCGGCTACAGATTCCGTTCCTTCCACACCTAAATAAGGATCGTTTGTGACGTCGCACGTCTTCATAGACCGGCCGATTTTCGCGTCGGTGGTGTCCATCATCATTGTCGTGATGGGCCTCATCGCGCTGCAGTTCCTGCCGATTGCGCAGTTTCCTGAAATCACACCGCCGGTCGTTCAGATCGATGCGGATTATCCCGGTGCCAGCGCGGAAGTCGCAGCCGAATCGGTCGCCAGGCCGATCGAGGTCACGCTCCCCGGCATCGACAACCTGCTCTATTACGATTCCACCAGCAGTAACGACGGGCACGTGACCATCAAGCTGACCTTCGAGATCGGCACCGATCCTGACATCGCCCAGGTCCAAACCCAGAACCGTGAAAAGCTCGCGGAGCCGCAGCTGCCGACGGAAGTCATCCGGCAGGGTGTGTCCGTGAAGAAGATGTCCCCTGACCTCGTCGCGGTCATCGTGTTGAAGTCGACCGATCCCCGACACGACGCTGTCTTCCTGTCCAACTATGCGACGCTCCGGCTGGTCGATGATCTGAAGCGGGTCAAAGGCGTCGGGGATGCGCTGGTGTTTGGACAACAGAATTACAGCATGCGGATCATTCTCAATCCCTTCCACATGGCGAAGCTTGGACTTATACCGAGCGACATCGCGGCCATCATTCGAGAGCAGAATCGTGATTATCCGTCCGGGACCATTGGGCGGGAGCCGGCGCCGAAAGGCACCGAGTTGACCATCCCCATCATCACGAAGGGCCGGCTGACCGATGTGAAGGACTTCGAGGAGCTGATCGTTCGCGCCCTGCCGGATGGTTCCACGGTTCGGCTCAAGGACGTGGCGCGGATCGAGTTGGGTGCCCAGTCCTATTCCCTCGAAGGGCGCTGGAACAGCCAGCCCACCACCTTCATCCTGACCTTCCTCGCCCCGGGGGCCAATGCGCTCGATACGGTGCGCCGGACGCGTGCGCAGATGGACGAACTGACCAAGAATTTTCCGCCCGGTGTGTCCTACGACATTCCCTACGACACCACGCGTTTTATCGAAGTTTCGATCAAAGAAGTGGTCAAGACCCTGGCGGAGGCCATGGTTCTGGTGGTGCTCGTGGTGTACCTGTTCCTTCAAACCTGGCGGGCCACCATCATTCCCACGGTGGCCGTGCCGGTCTCGCTGATCGGCACGTTCATCGGGCTGTACGCATTGGGATTCTCCATCAATACGATCACGCTATTTGGGATGGTGTTAGCCATCGGGATCGTGGTCGACGACGCCATCGTGGTCGTGGAAAACGTCGAGCGTCACATGCGCGAAGATCGTCTACCGGCCAGAGACGCAGCCAAACGGGCGATGAGCGAAGTCACTGCCCCGATCATCGCCATCGTCTTGGTGCTGGTGTCCGTCTTCGTCCCCGTCGGGTTTGTCGGCGGGATCACCGGAGCCCTCTATAAACAATTCGCCGCGACGATCGCGATCTCGGTTACTGTGTCCGGGTTTGTCGCGCTCACCCTCAGCCCGGCGCTCTGCGCGATGGTTCTCGTTCCGCGGCATGAAGCGCGGGGCGGTTTCTGGGCCTTCTTCGACCGGACGTTCGGTCGGACACAGCGGGGCTATACTGGTGTGGCCGGTGCATTCATGGCGCGGCCGTTGTGGGTCATGCTGCTGTTCGGGGTGCTCCTCGTGGTGTCGACGGGTCTCTTCAAGGCGCTGCCGAAGAGCTTCCTTCCGGAAGAGGACCAGGGGTATTTTATCGTGGTGGCGCAGTTGCCGGACGGAGCGTCGAAACAGCGAACCGATGCGGTTCTCGAACGGATTGAACGGTTTTTTCAGGCGAACCCGGCGGTCCATTCAACGGATGCGCTCTCCGGCCAAAACTTCGTCTTTGGCACCAGAGGGCCGAACGCGGCGACGATGTTCGTGCCACTGAGGCTCTGGGATGAGCGAACGGAACCACAGAGCCATGCAAGGGCGCTGGTCGGTGCCGCCTATGGCGAATTTGCGAAGATTCCGGAAGCGCTGTTGCTGGCGTTCAATGCGCCGGCGATCCGTGGCGTGGGGGCTGTCGGGGGATTCTCCGCACAGTTGCAGGATCCCAGCGGCGGAGATTTCAAGAAGTTCGCGGCGGTGGCACAGCAATTCGTCGATCGGGCGCAGAAGGAGCCCGCGATCGGCCGGGTGGGGACGAATTTCCGTGTCTCCTCGCCGCGGCTCTATGTCCATGTGAACCGGGAGCGGGCGAAGGCCCTGGGGATACCGATTTCAGACATCTTCGATACGTTGCAGGCCTACTTCGGCAATTTCTACATCAACGATTTTGTGAAATTCGGTCGCGTCTATCACGTTCAGACAGAGGCCGAGGCGGAGTACCGGGCTACCCCTCAGGATATCTCGAGGATCTATGTGCGGGCTCAGGGCGCTCAGGGCACCAACATGATTCCCCTCGATACCGTCGTGACGACGGAGTATCAGAGTGGACCGGATCCGGTGAATCACTTCAATGGGTATAACACCGCCCTGGTGCTGGGTGCCGCTGCGCCTGGCTACAGTTCAGGTCAGGCACTCGAAGCGCTTGATCGTGTGGGCAAAGAGGTGCTCGTTCCGCAAGGTTACGCAATTGACTGGAGCAACATTTCGTTTCAGGAGCGACGGGTGGGAGGCCAGTCCGGCCAGGTCTTCGCGGTCGGTCTCCTGATGGTGTTCCTGGTATTAGCGGCCCAGTTCGAGAGCTGGGTCGTCCCCTTCGCGGTGATCCTGGCCGTGCCCTTTGCGGTTTTCGGTGCGCTCACTGCCGTGTGGATACGCGGTTTCGAGAACGATATTTACTTCCAGATTGGACTGGTCACCTTGATCGGCCTGTCCGCTAAAAATGCGATTCTGATCGTCGAGTTTGCCAACACCCGCTATGAAGCGGGACGCCCGCTGATCGAGGCAGCGCTGGAAGCGGCTCGTCTGCGGTTCCGGCCGATCATCATGACCTCCATGGCCTTTATTTTCGGCATGGTCCCGTTGGTCGTGGCCACGGGCGCGGGGGCCTCAAGCCGTCAGTCAATCGGAACCGGCGTCATGGGCGGAATGCTCGCTGCCACGTTTCTCGCGATCTTTTTCGTGCCTCTTTTTTATGTGGTCATTCGCCGGCTGACTCAGCGTCGTGCATCAGCAGAGCCTGTTCTCGAAGGAGCACCGATGTCGCTATCTCTAGAGGATAAGGCATAACATGCGCAAGCCACTGGTCATTGGGTTCTCGTGCTTTCTCATGTCCTGCGCGATGGGGCCGGACTACGAACGCCCCAAGACGGAGGTGGCCGAGACCTTTCGGATGGCGGAAATGCCGCCGGATGCCCCGTCGATCGCTAATCTGGCCTGGTGGGAACTGCTTCGCGACGAGCCGTTGCAGCAGCTCGTGCGCATTGCGCTGGAAGAGAACAAGGATCTGCAGCGTGCCGTCGCATCTGTCGACGAGTTCCAAGCCCGCGCCTTGCTCGCCCGATCGGACTTTCTTCCCGGAATCCAGTACTCGACGAACAATCCCTCTTTCGGGCGCAGGACGATCTTTCTGGTCCCCGGCTTCCCGAACCCATTCAATTACTATCTACAGGGGACTTTATCCTGGGAGATCGACATTTGGGGACGTATCAGGCGCTCGAACGAGGCAGCCCGAGCCGATCTGTTCTCGAAAGAAGAGAATCGCAGAGCCGTAGTCTTGCAACTGGTCAGCGGGGTGGCCGAGAGCTACTTCAACGTGCTCCAGTTCGAGGCGCAGATGGATATCGCCAAGCGGACGCTGCAATCGTGGGAAGATTCCGTCCGCATCGCCCAGGCCCGACTGAAACAGGGTTTAACGTCACGCCTCGATACGGATCAGTTTGAAGCGGAACGAGCCAACGCTGCCGCACGCATGGCAGAACTCGAACGGCAAATGGTTCAAGCTGAAAACCAATTGAGCGTCCTTATAGGGCGCAAACCCTTTGCGATTCCAAGGGGCCGCCCGCTCACCGATCAGGTCATGCCGCTTGCCGTGCCAGCCGGCCTGCCTTCGGAATTGTTGCAACGGCGGCCGGATCTGCTTCAGGCGGAACAACAGCTGGCGGCAGCGACGGCCCGCATTGGGGCGGCTAAGGCCGAGCGGTTTCCCAAGATTTCAATCACAGGTATTCTTGGCTTCGCCAGTCCCCACCTCAACCAACTCTTTACCGATAATCGTGCCTTCTTCGGTGAGGCCGGGACTGGATTGGCTGGCCCGCTTTTGAACGGGCAAGTTCTGGGGTTTCAGCAGGAAGCGATAGAGGCCCAGGCGAGGCAGGCTGTGGCCCAATACGATCAGACCGTCCTGACGGCATTCCGTGAGGTCGAAGATGCCCTCGTCGCGGTGCGAACCGCTCGCGCGCAGAACGAGGCGCAGCAGGCTCAAGTCAACGCTTTACAATCCGCGCTTCGCCTCGCCGAACTGCGCTACAAAGGCGGATTGGCCAACTATCTGGATGTGCTGGTGGCGCGCCGCAATTTGTTCGAAGCCGAATTGGCCATGAGCAGTTCACGCCGCTTGCATCTGGTCTCGGTCGTGCAACTCTACAAGGCCCTTGGCGGAGGCTGGTCTCCCGAGATGGACCGACCTAAGGGTGACAGCAAAGGGTAGCGAGGCCATGGACAAACCGGCGGACACGCAATACCCGATCCATGACCTGTTGCGTCACCGTTGGAGTCCGCGCGCCTTTGACGATCGGCCGATCGAGCCGGAGAAGCTGCGGAGTCTCTTCGAAGCGGCGCGGTGGGCGCCTTCATCGAATAACGGGCAACCCTGGCGATTCCTGGTCGCTACGAAAGACGATAAGGCCGGGTACGATCGGTTGTTCAGCTGCCTGGTCAAAGCTAATCAGAAATCGGCCTACCGCGCGCCAGTGCTAATGTTATCCGTGGCACAACTTCAATTCGAGGATGGCTCGCCGAATCGCCATGCGCTCCATGACGTGGGCATGGCAGCAGAGAATCTTGTGTTGCAAGGGACGGCGTTAGGACTTGTCGCCCATCAGATGGCGGGTTTTCGAATCGATCAGGCGCGAGCGGACTGTAAGATCCCAAAGGGCTATGAGCCGGTGGCCATGATCGCGGTCGGTTATCCGGGCGATCCTGCTCAGCTGTCGGACCGCCTTCGTGCAAGGGAAGTCCAACCAAGAGTCCGCAAGCCCCTCACAGAATTGGTCTACTCAGCAACCTGGGAGCAGCCGTCGCCCCTTCTCCGATAGGGGTGAATCGAGTCGCACTCTATGGAAAGGTGGGAAAGCCGTCGCGGTTCAATTTTAAATGAGCCAGGCCGCGGAAGCGCGCCGTCTCGTGTTCGAAACGGTGAAGCAATTCGGCCGACTCGATATTCTCGTTATCAATGTCATGTAGGAGGGGACGGATGGGACGGCAGAACGTTTCGACTGGTGGTCCTTGGGAAGGCAAGATTGGGTATTCACGGGCGGTGCGCGTCGGTTCCCATATTCAGGTGTCTGGTTCGACGGCGATGGCGCCCTCTGGCCTGGTGGGCAAAGGCGATCCCTATGCCCAAACGATTCAGACGTTGAAGACAATCGAAGCCGCGCTCCAGCAAGCCGGCGCCTCGCTCGCCGATGTGGTGCGGACCAGAATCTACATGGCGAATATCGACCAGTGGCAGGAAGTAGGCCGCGCGCACGGTGAAATATTCGGGACCATTAAACCAGCGACGACGATGGTGGAAGTGAAGCGCTTGATTGATCCGGACATGCTCGTTGAAATCGAAGCCGACGCCATCATCAGCCAAGGGTAGAGCCCGCCCGACGAGTGGATCGGATCAGATGAAGGGGCACAGTCCAGAGACAAAGCATCTGGCCAAGGTGGATCCGGTCATGCGCCGGCTGATCCGCGAGGTTGGTCCCTTCGCTCTCACGCCGAGAGTCCGTCGTACGCCGTTTGAGTCTCTGGCCCGTGCGATTGCCTTTCAGCAGCTCCATGAGAGGGCAGCGGACAGTATCCTGAAGCGGTTCATCGCCCTCTTTTCCGGTCGACGGTTTCCACGACCAGTCGACCTTCTCGCCGCCGACAGGCGTGCCATCAGGCGTTCGGGGTTTTCGCGTGCCAAGGTGTTGGCGCTCCGCGATCTGGCTGCCAAGACGCTCGATGGCACCGTGCCGACTGGTCGTGTGATCAGGACGCTCGACGACGATGCGATCATCGAGCGTCTCATCGCTGTGCGCGGCGTCGGGCGGTGGACGGTCGAAATGCTGCTGATCTTCCAGTTGGGCCGTCCCGATGTGTTGCCGGGCGACGACTTCGGCGTGCGCAACGGGTATCGCATCGTATATGGTCTTCGCAAGATGCCGACGCCGAAAGAGGTATTATGCTACGGGGAGCGCTGGAAACCCTACCGCACCGCCGCAGCCTGGTATCTCTGGCGGGCGGTCGATCGGGCGAAGGCGGGATTGTGATGTAGTGGAACAGGAGTTCGAAGCACAGCTCTCATCGAGGAATTATCCAGGAGGTTCCGATGGAATCGAGACAACGTGGAAGGAAGGCGACCACGAGGGCGAAGAAGCAACCTGCGCTGAAGCCCGATGCGATTATGCGGCTGGGGGTAGGATTTTGGGGCTCGAAAACCCTCCTAAGCGCGATCGAGTTGGGACTTTTTACGGAACTTGCAAAGGGGGCACTCGAGGCTGACACGCTCAGAGACCGATTGTCTCTCCATCCGCGCGCTGTACGAGATTTCCTCGATGCGCTGGTCTCCCTCGGAATGTTGCAGCGAAAGGGCCACCGGTATGCCAACACACCGGAGACCAACCTGTTTCTCGATCGAAATAAACCCTCCTATGCCGGCGGGATATTGGAGATGTGTAATGCGCGGTTGTACAAGTTTTGGGGCTCACTTACGGAGGGGCTGCGAACCGGGATGCCCCAGAATGAGGCGAAGGAAGGCGGGAACTTTTTTACAGCGCTCTATGCGGACCCAATGAAACTGGAAGGATTTCTCAAGGCGATGACAGGCTTGAGTTGCGGTGCGGCGCTGGCGATTGCGAAGCGATTTCCATGGAAAAAGTACAAGACGTTTGTGGATGTGGGCTGTGCTCAGGGGGGAGTGCCGGTCCAAGTCGCCCTTGCGCATCCTCATCTCACTGGCGAGGGGATGGATCTGCCGGTTGTGCAACCGATCTTTGACGCCTATGTGCGTGAGCATGGGCTCGAGAAACGCATTCAATTCCACCAGGCAGATTTCTTCACAGCCTCCCTACCCCATGCCGACGTCATCATCATGGGGCATATTCTCCACGACTGGGACATGGAAGAGAAACGGATGTTGCTCAAGAAAGCATTCGACGCCTTGCCGAAAGGCGGAGCCTTGATCATTCACGAGTCACTGATCGACGACGACCGCAAGAAGAACTCGATGGGTCTCCTTATGAGTCTAAACATGCTCATAGAGACGCCGGGTGGGTTCGACTATACAGGCGCAGATTGCCGGGGCTGGATGAAAGAGACGGGCTTCCGCAAGAGCTACGTCGAGCCTCTCGCTGGGCCTGATTCGATGGTGGTGGGGATTAAATAGACCATGGCAGACTCGAAAAAACGACTCGACTCCAATATTGCGGGCAACTTTTTCGTCGATGCGACCTGTATCAATTGCGATACCTGCCGGCAGTTGGCGCCGACGAGCTTCGAGGAAGTCGGTGATTTTTCCGCGGTCACTCAACAGCCGACCAATGAGGGGCATATTCATCATGCCTATCAAGCGCTCCTCGCCTGCCCCGTCGGCTCGATCGGCACCGAGCACAGCGACAAATTGCGGATGAAGGAGGCCATGGCGAGCTTCCCGCTCCATCTGGAGGGCGGCGTCTCTTACTGTGGCTTCAACTCGGAGAAGTCCTTCGGTGCGAATAGCTTCTTCATCGAACATCCGGACGGCAACTGGCTCGTCGATTCACCGCGCTATCTGAAACATCTCGTCGAGGCCTTCGAACAAAAAGGCGGCATCGCCCGCATCTTTCTCACGCATAAAGACGATGTGGCCGATGCAGAGAAGTATGCCGCACACTTCGGCGCGAAACGGATGATTCATCGGGCGGACGTCGAAGCCGGTTCCGGATGCGGAATGGATCATTGAGGGGGCTGACAGTATACAAGTCATGCCGCAGTTTCAGATCATTCCTGTGCCGGGACACACGGCAGGCAGCATGGCACTTCTGTATAAGGAGCAATTCCTGTTCACCGGCGACCATCTATGGTGGGACTCGATGCAGCAGATGCTTTGTGCTCCAAGCCAGCTGGTCTGGAGGAAGCGCGTACTGGTGGCTTCCATCCAGAAACTTCTCGACTACCGCTTTGAATGGGTTTTGGCTGGACATGGGGATCGGACACGTCTGCCGGTTGACGAGATGCGCAAGCAGGTGCAGGCCTTGGTCGAGCGTCGCCAGACCGCTAGGGTGTTGCCATAGCGATGTTCACGCGTCTGGCTCAGTGGATCGATCGCAACATTCTCTCTCTTGGCCGCGAGATGCGGCTCTCCTATCTGCCGCCGCTGATGGTCTACATGGCCTACGGGATTTCCGGTCTCACCGGGATCGTCGGCACGTTTTTCGTGAAAGACTACTTGGGCCTCTCTGCCTCGTTCCTTGCCGCGCTGGGATTCTGGGCAGGGATTCCATGGGCACTCAAGATGCCGATCGGACATCTCGTCGATCTCTTGTGGCGTTGGAAAGGCTGGCTCGTGGGCCTCGGAGCCGGGCTACTGACCGCCAGTCTGGCCATCATGGCTGCACTGATTGGCAAACGTGAGGCGATGACCGCCCTCCTGTCAGCCGAGGTCTGGTTTGTGTTGAGTACATTGCTCGCTCCGATCGGCTATGTGATTCAGGATGCGGTTGCGGATGCGATGACGGTCGATGCCGTGCCACGGGTGGATGACCGGGGGCAGCCGTTCGACCAGCCGACACTCAAGCTCATGCACACCACCATGCAGACGCTCGGGCGAGTGGCCATCGTTGGTGGCGGGATTCTGGTGGCGATGATCAATGTCTATGTCTTTACAGGGGTCGAAGGACTCCCACAGGCAGAGATCGTTCGGCTCTACAAGCAAGTCTACCTCATGGGGCTCGTGATCCCGTTCGTTTCGGTGCTGGGGGTGGGGGTTGCCTGGTTCCTGCAACAACGTCACATGCGGCAGCTCCGACAGGAGGGGTTTACGCGTGAGCAGGTCAACAGGATGGTACGCGAGCGGGGAAGCCTAGTTGAGGCGACCAAGCCCAATTGGTGGATTCTTGGCGGGAGCCTCGGCTTTGTCATGTTCACGCTGACCGTCGGATTCGGCGGCTTCGCATATAACGAGGAGATTGTCTTCATCGGTTCAATGGCGATCGTGCTGTTCCTCATGGTGAGGCTCGTGCGCGAGTTGGAACCAGACAAGCGATTCACCCTGGTCGGGACAGCGGTCGTTGTCTTCATATTCCGAGCGATTCCAGGGACTGGGCCAGGAACGACGTGGTGGATGATCGACCAATTGAAGTTCGATCAGCAGTTTCTCTCCGTCCTGTCGCTAATCGGCAGCACATTAACCTTGGCGGGCATGTTCGTCTTTCGACGGTTCATGGCAGAACGATCCATCGCTTATGTCGTCGGGTTTCTGACAGTCATTGGGACCATCCTCACCCTCCCGATCGTGAGTATGTTTTATGGCTTGCACGAATGGACAGCGAGAATCACGGGAGGTGTTGTCGATGCACGATTCATTGCGCTGATCGATACGGCATTAGAATCGCCGCTCGGTCAGATTTCTATGATTCCAATGCTGGCCTGGATTGCGAACAGCGCGCCGGTGAACTTGAAAGCCACTTTCTTTGCCGTGATGGCTTCGTTTACGAATCTGGCCTTGTCGTTGAGCCAGCTCGGTACCAAATACTTGAACGAAATCTACCTAATCACTCGGGAAGTCCGTGATCAGGTTTCCGGCGCCATTCAAATGCCCGCTGATTACAGCCAGCTCGGCTCGCTCCTCATCGTGCAATTGTTGTTAGGTCTGGCCCTCCCCTTCGCCGCAATTGTATTTGCCAAAGCGACCCGCTTCAGAAGCGCATGACATGAACAGGATTGCCGCATGAATGCCTTGCAGTTTCTTGTCGATCATGGAGCCTCGGTCCTGTTCTGGGTCGTGTTTGTCGAGCAGACGGGCCTGCCGATACCGGCCATCCCGTTGTTGATCGCCGCTGGCGCACTCGTGGGGGCCGGCAAGATGAGCGTGGGGACTGCCCTTCTGCTTCCTGTCGCCGCGTCGCTGCCCCCTGACCTGGCCTGGTACTACCTGGGTCGGATGAAGGGCGGGAAGGTCTTGGGTTTCGTGTGCCGGCTGTCCCTCGAGCCGGATTCCTGCGTGAGGGACACTGAGAATCTCTTCCACCGGTACGGACCGCGCACCCTGTTGTTGGCAAAATTCATCCCGGGGTTCAGCACCGTTGCGCGGCCATTGGCTGGGATTGTCGGAATGGGCGCCGCGACGTTCCTCTTCTACGATACAGTCGGAGCGTTGATCTGGGCGGGACTGTGCGTTGGAGTTGGCGCGCTCTTCAGCAATCAACTCGAGCAAATTGCGTTACTCTTTGACCAAACCGGAGGCTGGTTCCTTACAATCATCGGAGTCGGATTGGCTGGATTCATCGGGTACAAGTTCTTCCATCGGCAGAAGTTTCTGCGAGATCTCCGGATGGCGAAGATTACGGTGGATGAACTGAAGCAGCGCATGGATGCCGGCGATCCCATTACGGTGGTAGATGTCCGGCATCCACTGGCCATGGAGCTGGATCCTGAGATGATCCCCGGGGCCTTGAACTTCCTGATGGAAGAGATCGAACATCGCCACCACGAGATTCCTCGTGACCGTGATATTATTCTCTACTGTTCCTGCCCGAACGAAGTCTCCAGCGCCCGCACCGCGCTGCTATTGAAGAAGAAGGGCATTCATCGCGTCCGTCCGCTCGAAGGAGGCCTCGACGCCTGGAGGGAACGGAAGTTTCCGGTCGAGCGACGGGGCGAATAGGAGCGGTTCACAGGCCGCCGGCTTCTGGCTGGGGCCCACTTCACCACTTGAATGGCGTTAAATACTCCCAAGGTGAAGAACCCGCGCGCCCTGGCATCTCATTGACTTGTGCGGTATCATGATCATCTATGCTGAAGCGAGTGGCTGATGGCGTATAGCCGATGGCCGAATCAGAAGCCTTTTTCAACATCTGTCTGAATGAAAGGGGGCGACCGGTATCGACGGGGATACTAAGGTCAGCGGTGCATGTCGAGCTCTCGGGGTCTCGTAAATCCTCCGGGAAAATGTAACTGCCAATCAAGAACTGGCACTCGCAGCTTAAATAACTGCGACGTTCCTCCACCTGAGGCCCGCGGGGGTGGTCGGAGCGCGATACAGCGGGCTGGTCCAAAGCTGGTGCTCAGCGGCTGAGGACGAGACAATACTGGGCTAGCGGCCAGTCTAAGCCAGCCGATGGGCGTGGGTGGCTGCGAAATTAAAACGATCGGCTACACATGTAGATCCGTTGTGCTGAAGGTCTTCGGACCCGGGTTCAACTCCCGGCGCCTCCACCAAACTGCACGTCGTGCGTGCCGCCGGCTCTTCATCGCTTTATCGTGATGGATGCCGGCGGATAAAACCATCCAGTCTCATTGTTCTCACATTTCTAGGTTCTCCTATTCTTTTCCCCTACCCCACCATACGAAATGCTCCGGTGAGATTGGCAGAAGATCGGACAACCAGACCTGTGCAAAGACGGTTGTGAGAGCCGCACACCATGCGGCCAAGAGGGACTATATCCAATACATATAGGTGTTCTCACCGGCAGTGACCCTCGAACTGTAGGCCCCAGCCTACGCATCTTGGGTGGAATCATTAAATAGGTTGGGAATCGGATCTCCACCCTGGATTTGTCCCCGCAATTTTCGGTACCCTGGCCGGATAAGGGTGTGCATGCGGCCCTTGCTCATTTGCGGAGACGGAGACATTCGATGATGCAGGTTCGAAACATGATTCACGCGATGATATTCAGCCTGCTGTCAGTGGTATGGATTATCAGCGGTCTCTCACTGGCCAATGAGGCTCTCCCTGTCAAGCCGGAACCGGCACCGGCTCCGGCACCACCCAAACCTCGCGCGGCAGAAAGTGAGTCGAAACCCACGGGGAAGGTGCCCACTCCCTCCGGTGCGGGGGCTGTGCCAAAGCCTGCCAGCGCGCCTCAACCTCCTGCCGAGATCAACGGAAAAGATGGTGCTCCGATGGTGCTGGTTCCCGCCGGTGAGTTCACGATGGGGAGCGACAAGGGCGATGACGACGAGCAGCCGATCCATCGCGTATTCCTTGACAGTTTTTATATAGACAAGTTCGAAGTGACGAATGGTCGGTTTGCGAAGTTTGTAGAGGCAATTCAAAGTGAACCGCCGTGGGGTTTCGCGGACAAGGAGACACCCGTTGTCCACTCTGATCGTCCGGTTCGATGGGTGAACTGGATGGAGGCGATGGGCTATTGTCTGTGGGCTGGGAAGCGATTGCCGACCGAAGCGGAGTGGGAGAAAGCTGCTCGGGGTACGGATGGAAGAGTTTATCCATGGGGGAACGACCCCCCGACTGCGGCCCATGCAGTCTTTGGGTTGAAGGAAGGGGCCGATACAGTTTCGCCGATCGGCAATCGCGACAAGGGGAAAAGCCCCTATGGCGTCCACGATCTGGCAGGCAATCTCTATGAATGGACGACCGACTGGTACGACGAAGAATTCTACAAGAAAATTCCTACCATCAATCCGCGCGGACCGGTCGAGGGCACTGCGAAGGTGCAACGGGGTGGTTCGTATATCAATAATCCGTATCGGCTCCGGTCCTCCTTTCGGACGAAAGACGATCCCACCCAGCATGATCCAAACGTCGGATTTCGCTGTGCCCAAGACTCGCCGAAACTGCCGTAGTCTTTCCTCTCCCCCTGTTCGCTCTTTCCCGTAGAGAATGCGACTCTATCGTTTTTGGCTGCCGGCGACGACTGGATAGACCAGTCCTGCCAATGCTGCTCCGATCATCGGGGCGATCCAGAAGAGCCAAAGTTGTCCGAGTGCCCACCCTCCCACGAAGAGCGCGGGGCCGGTGCTGCGCGCGGGGTTGACGGAGAGATTCGTGATCGGGATTCCGATCAAGTGAATGAGGGTGAGGCCAAGGCCGATCGCGATGGGCGCGAAGCCCTGTGGAGCACGACTGTCAGTGGCTCCAAGAATGATGAAGAGAAACATGAACGTCAGCACCACTTCGGCTAGGAGCGCTGCCATAAGCGAATAGCCGCCCGGTGAGTGTTCTCCGTACCCGTTGGAGGCGAATCCGCCGAGCTCGAAGCCGGCCTTCCCGCTGGCAATCAGGTAGAGAACCCCTGCTCCGAGGATCGCGCCGACCACTTGGGCGCCGATGTATCCGGGGAGATCGCTCGCCGGGAAACGTTTGCCGACCATGAGGCCCACGGAGACTGCTGGGTTTAGATGGCAGCCAGAAATATGGCCAATAGCGTAGGCCATCGTCAATACGGTCAGTCCGAACGCGAAGGACACACCGAGCAGACCGATCCCGACCTGAGGAAATGCGGCAGCCAGCACGGCGCTCCCGCATCCACCGAACACCAACCAGAACGTGCCAACTCCTTCGGCGAGCAGTCGGTTTGTACTCGGCATCATCATTCCTCCTGATTTGAAGGTGAACTGCTGTGCGAAGATACGTCCGCCTACCGAACTGTCCTATCGGCTCATGGTCTGGCTTCCAACACCAAGTTGAACGGCGTTTGCGTCGCGCGGCGAAATCGTGTGAGCCCGCCTTTCATGACCACGTCCCGCAGCCGGTGCCTCCCCACCTCCCCGGAGTAATTCGGCGCATTCTTTGCCACTTGCTCACGGCTGTCAAGCTGGAACGAATGGAGTAGAATATCGCCTCGAACGGGAACAAGAAAGGACGAAGGAGGCACCGAGTATGAAAGAGTATCGCGTCAAGCCTGGCTCACAACTCGACTTGGACAAGTGTGACCCCGACGATACCGGCGAGTACAAGAAAACGGACCAAGACAAAGAGAAGGCGAAGGCCGTCACGGTTCAGTTGATCGGCAGGCTTGAGGAGCTTCAGGAGCGCCTCTATGCCAACGGCGACCGCGCGGTGCTCATCGTGTTGCAGGGGATGGATTCCAGCGGCAAGGACGGGACGATCAAACACGTCATGTCTGGTGTGAATCCGCAGGGTTGCAAGGTGGCGACGTTCAAGGCCCCTTCCAATAGTGAACTCGCCCATGACTTTCTCTGGCGCGTCCATCACGAGGTGCCGGCCAAAGGACAGATCGGGATCTTCAACCGGTCGCACTACGAAGACGTGCTTATCACTCGTGTCCACAAGATGATCTCAGCCAAAGTGGATGCCCAACGATTAAACCAGATCAATGAATTTGAAGAATTGCTGGCTGAGAACGGGACCACCATCCTCAAATTCTTTCTGCACATCTCCAAAAATGAGCAGAAGGCGCGGTTGGAAGCGCGCATCCGCGATCCGGAGAAACGTTGGAAGTTCAGCGAAGGGGATTTGGAAGAACGGAAGCTCTGGGCCGACTACATGGAGGTGTTTGAAGGGGTGCTCTCGGCAACCAGCACCGAGCATGCGCCCTGGTACATCGTACCAGCCAATCGGAAATGGTATCGAAATCTCGTGGTCGCCGATCGTGTCGTTGCAGCGTTGGAAGACATGAAACTGAAGACACCGCCTGCTCCCGCAGGGGTCAATTTCGAGACTTTGAAGATTGTGTAACAAGCCAGTCGCCCCAACAGTTGCAGACATGTGGCTGAGCAAACCCAGTCAGGTGACGTCACTGTGGCTCATGACGCAGTTCGGTGAGTTAATGAAAAAGACATCATAGTGTGGTCAGTGCGGCGCCAAGCCGACCTTTTTTATGTGGGCTATGTGATTTGAACGCGATCTCGCTCCCGCGCGGGGTCGAACTCTCCCGCTACGGATTCTATTTTCCGCAACCGCTTCACCGAAATTCGCCACTCCAAGATCTTGAGTTGGTGGGTATGTTTTATGCTGGATGAGCCATTGCGGGGAAAATATTTTCCCCATTGACACGATTTTCTAATGGGCGTAATAGGAATCTACGGCCCGTTCCTTCATTCGATCAGGGGAACTGGACAGGGCGCGCGGCTGTCAACGTGTTCCCCGCCAACTTTCTCAGGAGAGGAGGGTAGCGATGGATGACTTGACTCCACCTGACCACACAGGCCCGCCGACTCGAGGGCGGGCTTCTGATCGGTCGTGCTAGACGGTTCTCCATTGGCTGTGCCGGAACGGCACCAAAGACCAACAGGATATTAGCCTTTCACATCATGGAGAACTCGAGGCTAGCGCGAGGAACACAAGCGCCAGGGATGAATTTATTCTCCCCCGATCAGGTGCCCAATCATCTCATTTTCGGTCGGGTCTTAGTTTTGGCTGGGCCGAGACAATTACACAGCTGACCTGGCGTCCTAAGCGCCATACACGGGCGACCTCCCACCTAGTGCAAGGTCGCCCGTGCCGTGTCTGCCGGAGCGAACATTCAACTCCGATTAAATTTCTCTTTACGTGTCCCTTGCTCGCGCTGCAAAAGACATGACTCCGGGGCATGGTTGCGTGGTCGTGCCAACCTTGTGTGACGATTCCTCGTCTCGCTGCTGTTGACGCCAATGTCGTGGCTACGCATATCTCTTCGTCGTGGGTTCGACCTGCCAGGTTAAATCGAACAGATTTCTTTGTGAAGAATCCTCTGTAGGTCATACTGTTGCCATGACGACTGTTCACACTTGTCGATGGAGGTGGCAATGATTGGTCCAGCCAAAATTGTGATTCGTCATGCCGATGGCACGGTTCTGAAGGGATACTCCCAAGATTTTTCTCCGACGGCGCAGCAGTTCCATGTTCGCCGGGATGTCGTTGGCGGTTCAGATCCCGGGCAACGGGTCATGATGCGGGACTTGAAAGCCATCTTCTTTGTTCGGGACTTTGCCGGGAACAGTGCCTACAAAGAGCAGAAAGAGTTTGTCGTCGGCACGCCGCTCTCCGGGCGCAAGATGGAGGTCACGTTCACTGATGGGGAAGTATTGGTCGGCACGACGACTGGCTATGATGCCCAGCGCCCAGGATTTTTTCTGTTTCCTGTGGATGGTCAGAGCAACAATGCTCGCATCTTCATCGTTCAGACGGTCGTCAAGAAAGTCAGGTTTATTTAACCATTGCAGCGTCTCTCATAGACTGTGAATGCTGGGTACCGACAAAGTATAGAGGCTTGAATACCATCCAGGTACACCCCTCCCTCCTGTATCTTTCCACTTCACCAATGATGCCTCCTCCTTGCGATCGGTTTCTTGGCTACGATGCAGACGAATTTGATCGACGCCATAAGACATAAAGCGGGATGCCGCTCAAGACCGTCGCGGCGCTGAAGAGCGATTCAACCGGCCGCTGGAGCAGGCCATAGATTACGAGCGCAAGGGATCCCGTGATCAAGGTGGCAGGCAAGAACGGATAGAGCGGGGCTTGGTAGCGATGCGGGACGTCGGCTGGATCGCGGTGGAAGTGAAAGATGGTGGAGAGGGTCAGTGCCATGAAGAGGACGAGTACGAGGCCGCTGTATACGATCAGTTGCTCGAACGTCCCGCTGAGAATGAGCAGGGAGGCCCAGGCGCTTTGGAGCAGGATCGCGCGTACCGGCACGCCGCTCCCTGCATGAAGCCGGGCAAGCCACGGGCTGATGACGCCGTCATGCGCCATCGCCCAATAGACACGAGGTCCGGCCCACACCATCGCGCTAACGGCCCCGGCGATCGCGAGGCAGAGCAGCGCCGCCACGAACTGCGCGCTTCCAGGGCCCCACAAGGCTGCAGCCGCTTTCTCCGCAACCGGCAAGAGTGGTTCTTGGGCTAAGCTCGCGATCGGCAGTGCATAGAGATAGACTACGTTCAGTAGCAGATAGAGCCCGGCCACAGAGGCGGTTCCTCCCACCATAATCCTGGGCAACGAACGTGGCGGGTCGGCAATTTCTCCGGCGATATAGCTCACAACATTCCAGCCCAGGTAGCTGTACATCACGAACAGGAGGGCAATGGCTGCGGCGCCAAGCGAGGGGTGCGATTCGGGGGCTGGGGCTGTGAGGTACGTCCACTGGCCTGATCCGTACAGCAGACCACCGAGAATGAAGCCACAGATGGCGAGGATCTTGGTGGTCGTGAGCAGCCGTTGCATGCGTCCGCCGCTTCCGATTCCTCCACAATGCACCAGCGTGACCGCCCATAACAGGCTGAGTGCGAGTCCCCTTGCCAGCCATCCGCTCTCGTCCGTGAGGGGGATGACACGCAGGGCGTAGGAGGCAAAGCTCACGGCTGATGCCGCGAGAGCAGCGCCGAATCCAATCGTGAACGACGTCCACCCACTGAGAAAGGCCACCAGCGGTCCGTAGGCTTCTCGCAGGTAGACGTAATCCCCTCCCGCATGGGGTAAGGCGGCCCCCAGCTCTCCATAGACCATGGCACCACCGAGAGCAAAGAGCGCTCCTACGAACCACAACAGGAGAATCAGCATCGGATCGCCGAGGTCCCGCGCCATGAATCCCGTCGTGGTGAAGATACCCCCGCCTATGATGTTGCTCACGAGCAGGCAGGAGGCCGTGAACCAGCCGATCTTCTGCGTGGAGGATGTCAGGCTTGGCTCGCTGATTGACGGATGGCTCATGAGGTTTGTGGTTGGATGAGGATCGGGGGCTTTCTTTTCTTCCCCTCCTTCCCTACCATACTGAGCGATGCCTGGGAAGCAACCAAAAGTTCCTCGTGCCGGCGGTGTTGTGCGACGTCGTCGTCAACCGGCTCATGCGTCGACCGGTTTGACCGCGATCGAACTCCAGGCCGCGGCTCCTCCAGCCGACGTCGCCGAACTGCATCGAGCGATCGAGGGTGATGGCGGGAAGGTCCTCGCGATCTATCGGGAGCCCTATGGCGGACGCTGGGTGGTGCTGGCGGCCTTGCCCATCGAACTCGTTGAGCCGACCCCCTTTCAGCGCAATCTCTCCGACACGCACGTTCGCAAGTTAGAACTCGTGATCGGCAAGATCGGCCGGTTTCTCGATCCGATCATTGCGGTGCGTGCGCCAAAGGGTGACCAGGTCGCGAAATACTGGACGCCCAATGGCAACCATCGGCTCTCGGCGATGAAGACGTTGGGGGCGAAGAGCATCGTCGCGATCGTGGTGCCGGAAGCAGCTGCGGCCTATCAGATCCTCGCGATGAATACCGAGAAGGCACACAATCTGCGCGAGAAATCCCTCGAAGTCATCCGTATGTATAAGGAACTGGCGCGGCTCGATGATGCGACGGAAGAGACCTATGCCTTGGAGTTCGAGGAGCCGGCCTTCATTACGCTGGGTCTGTGCTATGAAGAGCGACCGAGATTCAGCGGCGGGGCCTACCATCCGGTGTTGAAGCGAGTGGATGGCATTCTTGAAGAAGCCGCTTCATGCGGCGATGACCATGCGGCGTGAACGAGCGAAGACCGTGCTGGCGCTCGACGATCAGATTGTCGAGCAGGTTGAGGCGCTTAAAGCGAAAGGCCTGACGAGTCCCTACCTCAAGAGCTTCGTGGTCGCCCGGGTGAATCCGATTCGGTTCCGACCAAAGGATGCCTCTCCCCTTTCATTTGACGAGGCCTTCGAACGGATGGCGACCGCAACGGCCAAATTCAACCCCGAGAAGATCAAGATGGAAGATGTCGCCCGCTCTGGCGGCGGAGTTGATGAGGCTGAGTAACCACTCGATCACCTAGTTTCCCCACCTTGCCCTTCCTCTCGGAGCCCCTTTAGAATACCTGTCCTACACAGGATCGGCCGGCGGCGTTGATTTTCATACCAGGAGGTGGTGCAATGGGCCTTGCTGATAACAAATGTATCCCCTGCCGCGGCGGTGTACCTCCAGTCCAGGCGGATCGTGCGCAGGCTCTGCTGAATGAGCTAGGGCGCGGATGGTCGCTGAACCAGGCCGGCCATCTTGAACGCTTGTTTACGTTCAAGGATTTCGCCCAGGCCTTGGCCTATGTGAACAGGGTGGGTGCCGTGGCAGAGGCGGAAGGCCACCATCCCGATCTCTATCTCGCCTGGGGCAAGTGCAAGGTCGAGATCTGGACGCACAAAATCAATGGCCTGACGGAGAGCGACTTTTATATGGCCGCCAAAGCCGATCGCGAGTTTGAACCGTTTCGCGCGGCTGCCAGTTAACCAGCGAGTCAAATGGTTGTGTCATGAACCGACGAGGCATCAGATGAGCGACAAGACCCGGGTGGCGCTCGTCAACATGCCGTTCAGCTACTCGAAGTATCCGTCGATCCAACTGGGCACACTCTCCGCGTTGCTCAAGTCGAAGGGGATCCCCGTCGACTGCCATCATCTGAATGTCCGTTTCGCCCACAAGGTCGGCGTGCCCCTCTATGAAATGATCTGTGAGAAACGGGCGCTGTTCGGCGAATGGCTTTTTTCATACCTCTTGTTCCGCGACAATCCGAAGCGCGCTGAATATCCACGCCTGTTTAAGCCGGTGTTTGAGCAAGTCGCCAAGGAGAGCGGGCATCCGGCCTCGTTCTTCGAAGACATGGCGACGAGAACCGCGCCACAGTTCTTGACTTGGGCTCTGACCGCAATCGACTGGGGGCAGTACAAGATTGTCGGTTTCACCTCCACGTTCGATCAAAACGTCGCCAGCCTGACGATGGCGAAACTCATCAAGGATCTCTATCCCGACGTGACGATCGTCTTCGGTGGAGCGAACTATGACGGCGAGATGGGGCTGGAATATTTCCGGGCCTTTCCCTTCATCGATCATGTGGTGGTGGGGGAAGGGGAAGAGGTTTTCCCGGAATTAGTTCGATACCTCCTCGAAGGAAAGGCCGGGGTTGTGCCCAGTGGCGTGGCCTATCGAGAGGGCGGGAAGATCGCCTTCAGCCAGAACAGCTCACTCTTCTCGGACTTTGCGAATACCGGCCCACCTGACTATGACGACTACTATCATCTTCTGGCTGAGTTGGGCGAGGCGGCGCAGGGGCTCGATCGGATCCTCCTCTACGAAGGTTCGCGGGGCTGTTGGTGGGGGGAAAAACATCACTGTACGTTTTGTGGATTGAACGCGCAAAGCATGAAGTTTCGCGCCAAATCTTCCGAGCAAGTGGCCCGGGAGATGGCCTATCTCTCCAGCCGATACGATACGGCGCGATTTCGCTTGGTAGACAACATCATCGACATGAAATATGTGGAGAACCTCTTCGGTCGGTTTGCGGCAGACCATTGTGATCTCGACGTGTTCATCGAAACCAAGAGCAACCTGCAAAAGAGCCAGATTCGAACGCTCGCCGTCGGGGGCGTGAAGTGCATGCAGCCGGGATTAGAGAGTCTGAGCCTCAATCAGCTTCAGGCGATGGATAAGGGCGTGACACCGATGCAGAATATTATCTGTCTCAAGTGGAGCTGCTACTATCATGTGGCGGTGTCCTGGAATATCTTGCTCGGGTTCCCCGGAGAAACGAACGAGGATTACCGTCGGCAGATCGACCTGATTCCGTCGTTGTTCCATCTGCAGCCACCGGAGTCGACCGGGAAGTTCTGGCTGGAGCGATTCAGTCCCTACTATACCAAACCACACGAATATGGTGTCCACATCACCGGTCCTGGGACAGCGTACGAGTATGTCTACGATGCTCGGCAGGTGGACTTGAAAAAGATCGCCTACGATTTCGAGTATGAGCTGGACAATTGGAACGTGGATCGACACGTCTACCAAGAATTGGTCGACCTGGTGCAGGAGTGGCAACGACGGGTCGGTTCGAGCGATCGGCCATTTCTCTACTACTCGAAGGCGATGGACTATGTCACCGTGTACGATGGTCGGGACCCGAAGGCACCAATACGGCGGCGCTACGATTGGCCAGCGGCAGGGATCATCGAGGTCTGTAACGAAGCGGCCAAGAGCACGGACCAGATTCGCACACTGCTGGCAGGCCGACCCGACAAGAGCGGGAACAGCGACGCAGAGATTGATCAGGCGCTCAGTACGTTGACGGCTGTACGGATTCTCTATGAAGAGCGCGGCAAGTACTTCACCCTAGCCGTTCCAGAAAACCCCTACCTCTAGCTGGATGGGACATCGGTCTCATCACATTGACAGTTTGTCGGCGACATTGCGCATCTGGACGCCATGCACGAGCGAGGCGCCGCCTCGGATTGCGCAGGCGACGTGAACGGCTTCCGTCATTTCCTCGATGTTCGACCCTTTCTCAAGGGAGGCCTGCGTGTAGGCATCAATGCAGTAGGGACATTGGACTGCGTGGGCAACCGCGAGGGCGATGAGGGCCTTCTCTCGTTCCGTTAGAGCCCCTTCAGCGAAGACGGCGCTGTAGTAGGCCATGAATTTCTCCCAGAGGTCCTTGTTGCCCTTGCCCATTTCGGCGAACTTGCCCAGATCGTGCGGATGATAATAGGTCTCCATAAGGTCTCCTTCTCGTCGCGGATGACAACAGCGGGGGAACAAGACGTGAGCACCCTGGGGCAGCCTGATAGAGGTCTAGCCGGCTGCGGAAACAGAATACCTGGCACACCAGAAATTCGATGGTCCGCATGTCTAAGACATGTAGGGGAATGCGGAGCAGTGTAGCTGCGCGAGGCGGGCGGGAAAGGCGAGGTGAGAATCCATTCTCTCGACGTCGCGCCGTTCTCGCATGTCTCGCGCGTCGCAGTCTGTGGTTCTGGCGGACTGTTTCAGCATCCTACTACGCGTTGCTGGATGGCTCGGGATCAGCCTGCGTGAGCACCTGCGAAAACCTGGTGCCGACGATACCGGTTACCTTGGCCATGAGGTCGGTGACCTCTTGCCATTCCTGCGGCAGAAGATCCTGTTTCAGTTGGGGATGAATCGCCCATTGGGCATCGACCTGTGTTCCCTTTCGGCTCACGAGCACTCGAAGCAGTTCCACTTCCCTGGTGCTCGATTCGGCTCCTGCCGTCTGAGATGGGTTCCCGCTTAATGGTCCAGATGGAGGCGTTGAATGTGCCATACAGCCAATCTCCTTCCCTCTTGTGAGGGGGGATCATACCTCATCGTCATTCTGTCTGTATATCTGCCAGAAGGTCCCTGTGGCTCTTCTGGACCATTCGGACATCTGTTTGGTGAGAGGACAGCGGGACTGTCCCTTACTAGGGTCAGAGTATTACGTTATCTTGGAGTACGTCGAGCATGGCCTGGTGGATAGATCCGTTACTTGCGACCAATTCTTGCCCGTAAATCGAGTGAGCAGCGCCTTTGAAGTCCGTCACCCTGCCACCGGCTTCGCGCAGGATGACGACTCCCGCTGCCATGTCCCATGGGTTCAGTTTCACTTCCCAAAACCCATCGAACCGGCCAGCCGCAACATAGCACAGATCCAGAGCTGCCGTTCCGGTTCGACGCAATCCCTGCACTTTCAACGCGAATCGTGCGAAGTGGTTCAAGTTATTGTTCGGAGTCTCGCGAATGTCATAGGCAAATCCGGTCACGAGGAGCGCGTGATCGAGATGATCCGTTGTGGAGACGGAAATGGGAACACCATTCAACCGAGCTCCCTGTCCGATTTGCGCAGTGAAGAGTTCGTCCCTTGTCGGGTCGTAGACCACCCCGATAATCCCACTTCCGTCGCATTCCACCCCGATGGACACACAGTAGGCTGGGAACCCGTGGGCGAAGTTGGTCGTGCCGTCAAGCGGATCGATCACCCATTTGTAGCGGGATGGAGGTTGTTGTGTCAGTCCGCGTTCCTCGGCAAGGACACAATGGGTCGGGAAGGTGTCATGGATGACGTCAATGATCCGTTGCTCCGCCTGGTGGTCGGCGTCGGTGACGAGGTCGATAATCTGCTTGCGTTCAATGCGAAATCCAGTGCGCGTGCATTCCGCTAGAACGGCTCCGGCCTGGCGGGCTGCGTCAGTGGCGACGGAGATAAGTGCGTCGAGGGGGATATCCCGGCTATATATTAGGGACATGAGCAGGCATCATAGCATGAGGCTGAGTTTCAATAATGTTGAGCGAAAAGATCTTTTGAAAGAGAAGCAATTTTGCTATGCGGCCAAGATATGATCGCTTTGCTTCTTACTCTTATAGACAGGATGGGAGGCATTCTGAGCAAGCATATATTCGTATTAAAGCGAACATTATATGCAAGCTACGATTACAACTTTATCTATTGACTTGCTACGCAAGCAATGCTATAAAGCAAGCATGCTTCACCTGGGGGCAAGTCAGTGGAAGAACTCACCGATATATTGGTTGGCCTTGAACAGCGAATCAGCGCCTACAAGAACCGGCTGCAAGAACTCGAAAAGAAATGTCGCCGTTTGGACGACGAAATCGCCACGATCAAAAAATACTTGGAGTTGGCAGAAACTCTCTATCGCGTTGAAGCCGACAAAGCCAAGCTCGCCAGTCTCTCCAGTCAATTCTATTCCGACGAAAAAGGTGCCCGTCAGCGACCGAACACAGATGTCACTGACCAGTCGAGGGAAATCCTCATGGGGCGGAGCAAGTATTCCGGCAAAAGCGTGGCGGAGGCCGCATACGAAATGCTCCGCGAGGCGAATCGCCCGATGCACGCAAAAGAACTGGTGCAGCGATTGGTCGAGGGGGGGCTCCAGATCAAGGGCAAAACGCCGCTCACATCTGTGGCCACGTCTTTGAAGCGGGATAAGCGGTTCAAGAAAGTGGGTCCGAATACGTTCGAGGCATTGGAAGATGCCCTGATCCATGCAGTGTAGTGTGTCTGGGCCAGCTGGATCTTAAAATACACGAAGGGGGGTGAGAGTCTTGGCGACGAAGAAAGCAGCAAAGAAGAAGAAGAAGTAGTCCCCGCCTCGATTCTAGCGCCGGGAGCGAGGCTACTTGCTCCCGGCGTTAAATCACATCTCAATTACCCGCACGTCACGGATCATCTCGCCTGTTCAGGCAAGACCACACGCAGAGTTTCATTCAAGAATGATGAGTATTAGGAGGCTTGGAGGGCCACCAGCGAAGCGGATCGCGGTGCAGCCATAGCGGAGCGCGGTGCAGGCACGGCAAGAGTTTCGTCGGCGTTGAGCATCACCCAGCTATCGGGGTGGTTGAGAATCTGTTGAACGAGGCGCGTGTGCATTGCATGTCCTGAACGCTCGGCAATCAAGTGCCCAATAAAGGGTACGCCGAGTAACGAAAAGTCTCCAATCAGGTCCAAGATCTTGTGTCGCACGAATTCATTGGAAAAGCGAAGGCCTGATTCATTGAGAATGCCGTCTTGAGAGAGGATGATTGTATTGTCCAGGCTGCCGCCCTGGCCAAGCCCGCGGGCCCAGAGGGCTTCCACTTCCTGCAAGAACCCGAATGTCCTGGCATCCGCGATCTCCCGCTCAAACGCATGGACTGAGTGCTCATAGAGGAAGGTTTGAGTCTGGATCAACGGATGATTATAATGAATCGAATAGGTGATCTTGGTGGTCGAGGACGGTTCGATGCGAACTCGACGAGCTCCATCCACCAGCTCGAGAGGCCGCGTGATCTTCAGGTAGGGTTGCCGACGGCTCTGGGGAACAATTCCGGCTGACCGAATCAAGCGAACGAAGTGTGCCGCGCTGCCGTCCATGACAGGAGCCTCACCGGCATCAATTTCCACATACACGTTATCGACGTCGAGTCCGGCCAATGCGGCCAGGACGTGCTCAATGGTCTTTACCTGAAACCCGTTGCCGCTGATTGCGGTGCAGAGTTCCGTAGGCACCAAATGCTCGACGGAGGCCGCGAGGGAGGCTCCGTTTTTGCCGTTTCGGTTTACGAAGACCACGCCGGTATTTGGTGGAGCAGGCCTGAGCGTGATGGTAACGGGCTGTCCGGAATGGAGCCCAACCCCTGCACAACTCACCGCATTCGCTAAAGTTTGCTGAACTCTCACAAAGTCACCTCAAGTACAATTACACAGGGGGTACAGCAACTCGTGTGCCAGCCGTGTTTGTTGCAAAAAACCATCGCAAGGCATTGATAATACATGATAGTTAATTATGTGGCATGCCATGATGCCATGTTGCAAAAACATGACACCTGTGACTTTTCAAGGATTTGCGAATCGCAATTCATGTTCCTACCATTACGATGCATCGCAGCTGAACATGGAATCGATCACCGCGATTGGCATTAAAGGTTGACGAGAATGGCTCGCGATCTGTTGCTGGTTGACAGGAGTACGTGATAATCGGTCGGTTGGGGAAGAGCCCCAAGCCGTTTGTCGGGCCAGAACGTTTCAACTTGGTGGCCACAACAACTACGGCCGGGGGTCCAGTTCGATGAGTCCTTTCCGAATGGCCAAAATGGCGGCCTGAGTGCGATCGTAAACTTGGAGCTTATGAAAGATATTCCTCACATGGTTCTTGACGGTCTTCTCGCTCAGGTCCAAGTTATTGGCGATTTCCTTGTTCGTCTTGCCATCTGCGACCAGACGTAGGACCGTGATCTCTCGTTCCGTCAGATCGTGCTCGACCCACCCAGGCTTTTTCCCCTTCTTCTGGGACATCAAGGAAAACTCCGCTAAGATCTTGCTCGCTACGGAGGGATGGATCAGTGACTCGCCCTTGTAGATCGCACGAATCGCGGCGACAATCTGAGAGGACTCGGAATCTTTCAATAGATATCCTGTAGCACCGGCGCGCACCAAATCGAAGATGTATTGCTGTTCGTCATACATGGTTAAGGCCACGATTCCGATGTGAGGGAACTCGCGTTTGATCTGTCTGGTCGCTTCGACCCCGCCCATCCGGGGCATGCTCACGTCCATCAGTACGACGTCGGGCACCAACGTCTTTACCTTCTCGACGGCTTCCATG
The DNA here is from genome assembly GCA_963720035.1 of uncultured Nitrospiraceae bacterium. Lineage (GTDB taxonomy): Bacteria > Nitrospirota > Nitrospiria > Nitrospirales > Nitrospiraceae > Palsa-1315. Next base: position 202,167 of record CAVREB010000001.1, read on the forward strand.
CCATCCTGGGCCTCGCCGACGATAAGGATGTCGTCTTTCGTCTTGAGGATCGCGGCCAGTCCTTCGCGTACGACGCGATGGTCGTCCGCGATGAGCACCTTAATCTTCTCCATGGGGTGTGGTCTCCTTTTTTACCAGTGGGATGTCGACGACGATCGTCGTGCCACTCCCTTTCTTAGACTCGATCTTGCCTTCACCGCCCACGAGTCGAGCCCGCTCCAGGATCCCGCGAATCCCGAAGTGATCCCATTTGTCCGGATCGCGCAGCACGGTGTCCATGTCGAACCCCACGCCGTTGTCCCCGATGGTGACCCGAAGGCGCTCGAGGTCGATGTCCAGCCCCACAGTCACCCGAGTCGCTTTCGCGTGTTTCTGCACGTTGCTGAGGGCTTCCTGCACAATGCGAAACAGGAAGATCTTGGTGCGCGGAAACAAGATCTGTTCATCGCCGGATACGCGGAACTGCGTCTTGATGTGATACTGGGTCTCATACGAGGTGAGATAGTTGGTGAGGGCTGGGAGCAGCTCCATCTTGTCGTATTGGAGCGGGCGGAGATTGAAGATGACTTGTCGGGCCTCCTGGATGGCTAGCTTCAGCTGGGCTTTGCTTTCGCGCAAGGTGGCCAGGCTGGCTCTTGGATCTTTTCGAATCAGTTGCTGGCTCAGATCCAGTTTGAAGTTCACTCCGGCCAAACTTTGCACGAGGCCGTCGTGCATTTCGCAGGCAATGCGTGTCCGTTCCTCCGTTACCGCCACACCCGTTTCCTTGACGTATAGGCGATAAAGCGATTGATATTTATTCAAGGTCTTCTCGATCTCTGCCGTGGCGCGGATGCGGGCTTCGATGAGTTCCCACATGAATTTAGCGCTCGCCCCGCCGATGATCGTGACGCCCATCCGGTGGAAGTCTTGGAGCAACTCCCAGACTTTGGCATTGCCCGACACGTCGATGATGAGATCGACGCGCTCGAGGTCCAAGAGCCGCCGGTAATCGCGGGTCACGGGGATGCCAAGCCGTTTCGCCAGTGTGATACCCGGGGCGTTCGCCTGGACTTCGGCTACGCCCACGATTTGCACCAACGGGTCTGTCGCAAAGATTTCCATCAGCGCCGTGCCGCCGCGGCCTGCGCCGATGATCGCCACATGTGTGCCGCTGTTCGTTCCGGTCTTGACGTGGTCGTCTGGGAGACTTGGCCCTGGTTGTCGGCATGTTGACGCCTACTCGCTGAGATATTGGACCATGTTGTTGACCGACGAACCGCGGAAGGACATGGAGAGGACGATGAGGAGAGAGGACGGGTCCCGTGGCCCTCACCGCTCGCGGCGTTGCTGGGCCAACGTTCTCAACTCGTCCATGAACTGGTCAATGTCTTTGAACTCGCGGTAGACAGACGCAAAGCGAACATACGCGACCTGATCCAGTTGATGAAGCTCTTTCATCAACTCTTCGCCGACGATCCGGCTCTCGATTTCGGTTTCGCCCATCTCCTGAATGCGTTTCTCGATGCGATCCGTCACCGCTTCGATGGTGGCGGTACTGATTGGCCGTTTTTCGCAGGCTTTCTTGAGACCGGCGAGAATCTTGGTACGGTCGAAGGACTCCCGGCGGCCGTCTTTTTTTACCACAACGGGGAGGATCTCTTCGACGCGTTCGTAGGTGGTGTAGCGACGCTTACAGCCGAGACATTCGCGTCGGCGGCGAATGACCTCGCCTTCCTTCGCCATGCGCGAGTCTACGACCTTGTCTTCGAGTTCATCGCAGAACGGACATTTCACAGGCGGTGATCCTGCCCCGTCTGACGCGGTTTAGTAGGTATGAAAGATCGGAAAGCGACTGCAGAGCGCTTTGGCCTGCGCGCGGACTTTCTCGAGCATCGCGGGATCTTGCCGATGCTGCAGCACCTCGTCGATCAAGTGCACAATCTCTTTCATCTCGGCTTCCCGCATCCCACGGGTAGAGACAATGGGTGTTCCCAGTCGAATGCCACTGGCCACGGCCGGCGGCTTCTCGTCGTAGGGCACGGCATTCTTGTTCACGATAATGCCGGCGACGTCCAAGGCTGCGTCCGCTTCCTTGCCTGTAATACCTTTGTTCGTCAGATTCACCAGCATCAGGTGTGTATCTGTGCCTCCCGACACAATCTTGTACCCGCGGTCGAGAAGTCCTTGGGCGAGCACCTTTGCATTGGCGATGACCTGCTGTTGGTATCGCGTGAAAGCCGGTGAGAGGGCTTCCTTGAAGGCGACGGCCTTGGCCGCGATCACATGCATCAAGGGGCCGCCTTGCATCCCCGGGAAGATAAATTTGTCGACCGCTTTGGCATGCTCAGCCTTGCACATCACGACGCCACCCCGGGGTCCGCGCAGGGTCTTGTGGGTGGTCGTGGTGACAAAATCGGCATAGGGAACAGGATTTGGATGGAGCCCTGCAGCGACCAGCCCGGCGATATGGGCGATGTCGACCATCAGATAGGCGCCGACCGACTTGGCGATCTGTTGAAATCGTGGGAAATCGAGGGTGCGCGCATAGGCACTGGCGCCCACGACGAGCATGCGCGGACGGCATTCCTCCGCCAGTTTCTGCACCGCGTCATAGTTGATGGTTTCGGTCTCGCGGTCCACGCCGTAGGAGAATGCGCGAAACAGGATCCCTGAAAAATTGACCTTGCTGCCGTGGGTGAGGTGACCGCCTTGGGCGAGGTCCATACCCAGGATGGTGTCGCCGGTTTTCAGCACGGACAGATAGGCCGCCATGTTGGCCTGCGACCCTGAGTGCGGCTGCACGTTCACGTGCTCCGCGCCGAAAATCTGCTGACAACGCTGGATGGCGAGATTCTCCACGGTGTCCACATGCTGACACCCGCCGTAGTACCTCTTTCCCGGGTACCCTTCGGCGTACTTATTGGTCATGAGGGAGCCCTGAGCGGCCAGGACGGCGGGACTGGCGAAGTTCTCCGAGGCGATCAGAAGCAGCTTGTCACGCTGTCGCTCTGCCTCGGCCGCGATTGCGGCATAGACATCCGGGTCTGTGGCTTTGAGTGCGTCTAAAGAACCGACCGCATCTTTCATGACAGCTCGTTCCCTCGTTAGGCCTCGGCGGGGGCCGTTTCGGCTTCCTGTTTCTTCACGACGTGGATCATCACGGTTGCGATCACGTCCCGTGGCAGCTTGATCGGTACGGTGAAGGTGCCGAGTTCCTTGATCGGATGGTCCAGCTGGATCTTGCGCCGATCCACCGTAAATCCCTTTTCCGCCAATCCTTCTGCGATGTCTTTGACCGTGACCGCCCCGAACATCTTGTCGTCTTTGCCGACCTGGGCCTGCACCGTGAGGGACACGGCTGAGATGCTCTTGGCGTGGGTTTCGATCTCCAGCTTTTCTTTTTTCGCCCGCTCGCCGGCTACGCGCTTGATGTGCTCAAAGGCCTTGATGCTGCGACTGTCGGCCGGCACTGCTTTTTTGCGCGGGAGCAGAAAGTTCCGTGCGTACCCATCTTTCACATCGAGCAGATCGCCGAGATGTCCGACCCCGTCCATCGTTTCTTGTAGAATGACCTTCATACCCGTAACTCCTTCTGTTGGAAAGGAAAAGAGGATACTGGGGGGCCAGCAAAAAGTCAATTCGCATTGTGTAGAAGATGTTCCCTTGGCCGGGGCCGTGAACGGGACAGTGCCCCCTTATGACAGGCTGGACAGGTGTAATAGGCCGACCGTATGATGGCGACCGCTACACGAGGGCAACCTTCCAGGATCTTATGACCGCACGAGACCTTCTCGAAACATGGGCGCTCCGGCTTGAATCCGAACAGAGACGAGTGAGCGGCACCAAGCTCGATCAGCCAATTCATCATGTTACATGCGAACTTAAGCACAGCATCGGCACGCTTCATCTGTATGAGCTGACGCTCCCGCCCGGCTCGTCCATCGAGCATGACACCCCTCTCTCAATTATCCTTGCGGACGACATGGAGCCAACCGAAGGTCTCGTGCTTGGCGGGCAAGGCAATGTGGTCCTTGTGCAGACGTTCGATGCCATCGGACAGTCCTGTGCCGACGCGACCGTGGTTCCCGATCGGGCCGGGCTTCTGGCCACGTCGGCCAAGCGATTGCGTGACATGCTCGCGCAGCCTGATGCCTATCGACTCGGTCCGGCAGATCGATTGGCTCCCCTCCTCGAGACGACGACGGGAACGGGGGAGCTTTCCGGGACAGGTGCTGGATCGTCGATCCTCACGACCGTCTGGACGGACGAGCTCTCGGTGCGACGGCAGCGATTGGCCGTGCTGGCGATCGAACTGATTCGTGCGAATAAGCGTATCCTGGTGGTCTGTCCTGATCACCAGGCGGCAGATGCACTCGTCGGAACCATCGCGCGAGCCATGAAGGCCGTGGGGCTCATGTATAAAACGTGGGTGAGTCGCTATGAGATGGCGTTGGCCCAGCAGGTCGAGGGTATCGGGATTCAGGAGCTGGGGTTCGAAGCGCAGATGCACCAGTTCTATGCCAAGTCGCGTGCGGATAAGGCAGCGCTCCGGAGGAAGTACGAGCGGTTTCGAGAGTTGACGCCTGTGTTGGCCTACAAGGGGCAGAAGCAAAAGGATCTCGATGAAGTGCGCCTCCTGGAATGGCGGTTGCTGACGCAGGTCAGCGACCTGCAGGCCAAGATCAAAGACGTAAATGCTACGTTGGCTGAGTATGAAAACCTCCCGCTCTTCCGACGGCTCAGCCTGCAGGCCGTCGGGAAAAACGTCGAATCTCTGCATCAATATCTCGAACTGTATGAGAGCCAGTGTGCCGAGTTGAGGGGGGAACTCGATGTCGCCAAAGTGCGCATCAACGAACTCGTGCCGGAAGCCGCTGTTCCGAAAGACATGCGGCCGGAATTTGACGAACTCAAGGAAGACATCGTTCATCTGGGCGGGACAAAAAAGATCCGGGAATTGCTCGCGGCCGAAGAAGACACAAACCGCCAGGCCTTTATCCAGAATCGGCGGCTCGTGGTCACCACCGCATCGCGAGTGCTGAGTGATCCCCTGTTCAGTCGCGTCCGGTTTGATGTCTTGATCGCTGATGAGGCGCCGTGGATAGCGGCGGCCCCGTTGCTCGGCGCCGCCGGCCTCGTCCGCGAGCGGATCGTGATCAGCGGCGACCGGCGCGACATCGCATCGGCCGGTCTGTGGGCTTCACGAGGGCATAACCTAGGTAATTGAATCTGCTTGCTTGACGGGGACCTCAATAATTCAGGATAATCCGCTTCCACCTCGATGGGCCGAAGTGGCGAAACTGGCAGACGCACTAGATTCAGGGTCTAGCGCCCGCAAGGGTGTGCGGGTTCAAATCCCGCCTTCGGCACCAACTCTCTCTTCCCCGCTCCTATTAAGGCGTTCCCGCGTTTCTACGTCATCTTTTTGAACACCAACTAACACCCCTTCGGGCGTCTGTTTGGGCTGAATTGTCAAGTAATTGTCAAGTGAGCGGTCCGCATGGGGGTCCAACACCCGAACCGCTGAGGTCAGGTGTTTGGGTGAAAGATGGGCATAACGGAGGGTCATTGTGGGGGATGTATGCCCCAGGAGGTTGCTCACCGTGGCGAGTGGAACGCCGCGCATCATGAGCCAGGAGGCGAAGGTGTGCCGGAGGTCGTGGAAGTGGAAGTCGGTCAAGCCAGCGCCCTCACAGGCCTCGTCAAAGGGGTGTCGGATGTCATTCCACCGATGCCCGCCAGCATCGTGGAAGACCCAGGGCACGTCTTGCCGAGTTCGTAGCCCGCTGAACAGGCCCCACAAGGTTTCATTGAATGGCAGCGCCCGTGCCTTGCCGTTCTTCGTCTGCTTGAGCCGGATAAACCCGTGCGTCATATCCACGGCGTCCCAGGTGAGGCCAAGCAGTTCCCCCTTCCGCATGCCGGTATGAATGGCCGTGAGCACAATGGGCCTGAGCCAGGACTCACAGGCTTGAAGCAATCGCTCCGCTTCCGCCTCCCCTGACAGATACCGCAATCGTCCATCCGGCTCCTGATACTTCTTAATGGCAGTCAATTCTTCCCGTGCGGTCTTGCGTAAGAGCTTCCACTCCACCGCCTTGCTTAAGGCATGTTTCAAGGTTGCCATTTCACGGTTGATCGTGGCGGGACCGACCTTCTCACCCAGGCGCAAGGCGCGGTACTGGTCCAAGACTTCCACCGTGAGGGTATGAATCGAGGGATTGCCCCATACTCGCTTGAAGTGGGCGAAGTGATAATGCTTGGTGGCCACTCCCCGTTGGTGCCCCACAAAGGACAGATACCGCGCTTGAAGATCCTCCAAGGCGAGGGGCTTAATGGGGGCCGCTGGCGTAAGGCCTTCCTGTGCTTCCTTCCGTCGATCAATCAGGCGTTGCTCTGCTACCTTCTTGTTCGCCGTCTTGCAGGATTCAAAGCGTTGCCTCCCAATGGCATCCCGGTACGTCATCTACCACTTCTCGCCGCGCTTATAGAGGCCCCTCGTTGAGCGTGCCATTGAATCACCGTCCTTTCTTCAAATCCCGTTCAATGAGCGAACGGATATAGCCGGATACCGTGTAGCCCTGTGTCCGTAAGGCGTCGAGTTGCGCCTTAAGAGACACCGGCAGCTGAACCAACACCTTCGTCTGCTTCATGGTCCCTCCTGCATGCTAGTGTGCTAGTAGTATATCAATATATATAACTATATACCAAGCTATACTGTTGACAAGCTAGCAGGTTGTCTTGTACCGTTCAGCGCATGGCACGGGATAAAGCTGCACCAAAGAAGAACTACGGTCTACGACTCGACCAAGGGCTGATGAAGGAACTGGCCCACCTCGCCGTGGACGAGGACCGGTGGCTGAATGAACTGGTTGAGAAAGCCATACGGGATCTGCTGAAGAAGTACCGAGAGAAGCGCGAGTAACGCCTAACTGTTCTCCGGACTGGGTACAACGGGTGGTACCTCGCCATCGACAGTTCTGATGGCGAACTACACGTTCACTGTGGTGGGCGGGTCCACAGTCACCCTTGAGTTTGCAGGGCAAGCGCAACTCGCGCAGCACATGTCCATCAACGGGTCCCAACTTCAGCGAACTTCGCCCCTCCCCGATTGCCGCGCCGCACAGGCTTTTCCCGCTGTCCTCTGGTCACCCAATCATCAGTTTGTCCCGATCGTCGTGATGGGCGTGACCGATCCGGACGGTGATACGGTGACCATCACCGTCACCAGCGTGACCCAGGATGAGCCAGTCAATGCGAAGGGCGACGGCAACACGAGTCCGGATGCGGTGATCCAGGCCGGTGCAGCATTGATTCGAGCCGAACGATCGGGGACCGGCAACGGTCGCGTCTATCAAGTTTCCTTCAAGGCCAACGATGACAATGGCGGCTTCTGCACCGGCGCGGTCACGGTCAGCGTTCCCCATAGCCTGAAAAAGGGGACAACCGCGATCGACGACGGCCAGGTCTACGACTCGACCATCCCTTAGTCAGTTCTGGCATTACGTGAACCTGAAGGACTTCCACGGTGGGCCATAGCTTTACCAGCGTCCTCTCGGCCTTCTAGCGGTGACATGAATGCGGAAGTGTATTGAGGATTGGAGCCAGTTCTCAGGACTATGTGTTGTTGTTTGATCGGTCACTCTCCTAGAATGGGCTTCCCTGTGAGGCCCCATGCCCTTCATGCTTCGTTCTTATCGTGGTTTCCCCGTGCAATGCGCTGTGACGAACAACTCTGGCACATGCATCAAACGACCGCTTTCGACCCAAAACAGTTATTCGCGGTGTAGAGTTGCGGTCCATTGAGGACACGGCAGTGATCGAGTTGTTGCATACCCGTCCTGAAAGGAAAGTCGAGAGATGATTTCAGAACTTAGAACGATCGGGGTGCGAACCCATTTACAGCGAGGTGCCGTGTTGGCGCTAACGAGGAGAACGCAGCGCCTAATTCGCCGCGCATGCCTTGCGACGGCTTTGCTGGCGACGATAGCCGCCTTGGCTCAGCCGGTTCACGCCGCAGGCGGAGGTCAGACGAAGTTCCAGCGCATATCGACGCAGTTCATCGCGGCGTTGGGCGATCCAGGTGCGACTTCCGGGAGCGGCGCGCAATCGTGGGGTCTGTGGCCTCTGGACCCGGGTCCTCGGGGCGTCGAGCTGAACAGCTATAAACCGTTGAAGGATGCAGGTGGCATCGCCCCGGCGCGCTGGAAATTCGACGGCACGGACTGGTGGCTGGAGGAACACGGCTTGATCATGGAGCAGCCGACCTTTCCGCTCCCTCCCGGCAAATACTTGGTCACGGGTAACCGCGAGGTGACGGCTGTGCTGACCATTCATTCCGCCGACAGGAATGGCGACAGGCGCTGGGAACTCGATAAAGGCGCGACGCTCTACGACGTGACGCACCTGGCCTGCCGCTCCGCGCGCTATAGACCGGCGGCGGTTGGTGGTTCGTGCTCGCCGGCAAACGCGCAGAAGACTGCGTTTCCAGTTGCGCCAGGGGGAGCGATGCCTCCGGTCGAGGGCTGCACAAAGCAGGACTATGCGGTTCTCATCGTGATCGGCGTAGGCGTGGAAGATTGAACGCCGGTGGCGCCCCGACGGCTTGCGCGGCGAGCCCAGCATGTCAACGACACGATGGTGTCCGACTGATGAACGACGACCGCCCCAAACGCGACAGCATATCCATCGAAGAAGCGACCATCTTCGACATGTGGGAGATTGCCGCGTTTGTGGGAGTGCTCGAACGATTGGGCGGGATCATTGAAATGGGACAGCGGGTGGCGAAGGGGACGACGCACTAACAAGGAGGCTGAGGTGAAGGGTCGTGTATCCTCAACAGCGGTTCACGCCTGTGGATAAAGGCGTTTGAGGGGGTTCTTACTGTCCTCCATCTAGGTAGTGCTGCGCGGTTCGCCCCTGGAGGAAGTATGTCACCCTATTCCTTGTGCCTGAACTGGAAATATGTGATGTCAAGCCACAAGATATAGGGGCGATGTGCCCTGGTATCGCAATGCCTAACAAATGGGCAAAGTGTTCATACGTTGCAGTGAATAAGCGAATGCTGGCAGCGAGAGTGAACTATTCACAGAGTTATCCACAGAACCTGTGGAGTGATGCATCATCCATCCACTGACGGCTCAGTCTCATCGGAAATGCGTCTTTTTGTCTCGCCTCCATTCGTGTGGCGGGGAAGAATATATGTCCTTGCTCTCTCCTGTTCCTATTCAGCCCTTTCCGAGCCATTGCCGACTTCACCGGCCCCGTCGTCTCCATTCTCGACGGCGACACCATCGAAGTCCTGCACGACCAACACGCCGAACGCATCCGCCTCAGCAGGATCGATTGCCCGGCTATGCGAGCGATTTGATCCGTGCGACCCGCAGTGTTGTGTGATCCACCAGGAGAGGTTGACGCCGAGCTATGCCCGAATGAGAAGGTGGTCGAGTAGAGCAGATTCTTCGATGTGCATGGCTGCGGGGGCATCAATAAACCGTTTCAGTCTCATCCGGTCATTTGGGCTCACCCTGATCACTTCCACCGTGATCCAGTGCTGGTGAACCCCTCTGACTTCCGCCAGCCGGATGTCTATAAAGGCCTCTTCGCCTCCCAACCATAATTGGACTTTCACAAAATCCCCTGCTGTCAGGTGATCAGGGGTCGTGAGCGTATGCCCACCCTCTAAACATTCGAGAACGCACCCGTCCGCTTCAAGCTGCCTGCTTACATTCGCGAGCACGCAGTCAATAGTAAACTTCGGACTATCCCACCAGGTCTGCTGTTTCTCCTGAGCTATAATGTTATGCGCAGGGTAGTGTGGGAAAGAGGTGCTTGGCTATTCCTCAAGAGGTGGGGGGCTTACCCGAAATGGTGGTGATCGCAAGACACAGTAGGGCCGATCCGCAGCCGGTACCACCGTGGGAGTGGAGAAAGACAAGTGGGAGTGACAGCGACTAAATGCTTCGCAAATAGTGGGCTTGTGTTGGATATTATTGGTGCCTGACCTGCCCGGGCAAATTCGGTCCAGGATGAATGTTAGACTGGACCGCAACTGGCCGGCCCGCGATTTCTGTACCAGGCCTAGGGAGAGTTTCCAGCAGTGATGAGTGGCTCGCGGAGCTGATTCTCCGCGTGGACCCTCGCGAATTCTTCGGGCGTGCGATCCTGGAGCGCTCGGTGAGGCCGACTCTCGTTATACTCCCGCCGCCAGGCCTCGATGCGCTCTTGGGCGTCGCGGAGCGACTCGAACCAGTGCGCATTGAGGCACTCCCGTCGCAACGTCGCATTGAAGGATTCCACATGGGCATGGTCCGTCGGCGTCCCCGGTCTCGAGAAGTCGAGGCGCACTTGATGCTGATAGGCCCACAAGTCGACGATCTGACTACAGAACTCGCTGCCATTATCGCATAACAGCCTGGTCGGCGCGCCGCGTTGGGCGGTGAGCCGATTGAGCACGTTCACCACGTGCTCTCCGCGGAGACTCTGGCCCACCGCAATCGCCAGGCTTTCTCGCGTGAATATATCAACCACGGTGAGGGCTCGAAACCGTTGCCCATTCACCAGCTGATCGGCCACAAAGTCCAGAGTCCAGGCGTCATTGGGTCTCGTCACCGGTGGCCGATGGGCTCGGACGACCACGGCTTTCCGCCGCCGTGGGGCCGATGACGCAGCGTTAAGCCTTCTTCCCGGTAGAGACGATAGACGAGATGCTGGCCGACGACCCAGCCTTCTCGATTGAGGAGCACCCGAATCTTCCGGTAGCCATAGCGGACCCGCGCCTGGGCCAGCTCCCGGATGCGCTGCCGGAGCGCCGTGCGTGGATTGCGATCACTGCGATATCGATAGCTGGCCCTCGCACAGCGGACTGTCTGGCAGGCGCGCCGTTCGCTGATCGAATAGGCCGCGCCTAGATAGCGCACCACGACCCGCTTCTGCGAGGGCCTCACCATTTTTTTGCGAGGACGTCCTGGAGCATGACTTTGTCCAGGGACAGGTCCGCCACCAAGCGCTTCAGCTTGGCGTTCTCCTCTTGGAGTTGCTTGAACTGGCGGACCTGCTCGGATTCCAGTCCGGCATAGCGCCGCTTCCACCGATAGAAGGTCTGTTCAGCAATCCCAAGATGACGGATGAGGTCCGCGACCGGTGCTCCCATCTCGGCCTGCTTGCGCACCGCCACGATCTGCTCGACACGGAAGCGTGTTCGTTTCACGGCGTCCTCCTTCCCCCTTCAGGGGCGAATGATGCCGGAAACTCTCCCTCATGTTGGTACAAAAATGGCGGGGCCGACCACAACCAGGGAGGTCATGGTCATGCCCCCTCCTTTCGTCAGCCAGAAATCCTAACTAAGGAGACCACCATGGCTGTCTATCTCATTTCCTATGATCTAATGAGCCCGGGACAAAATTACGGCCCACTCATAGATGCATTGAAGAAACAGGGAGCAAAAAAGGTCATCCTTTCAACCTGGGCGATAAGCACAACATTTACTGCCGTTCAGATTAGAGATTGGGTACAGAGTTATATAGATTCTAACGATCGCGTAGTCGTCACCGAGCTACATAATTGGGCCACTTGGAATTCCATGTTCGACCTCAATCAGATTTAGAACTATTATCTCCCGGACACCCTATCTCCGTGCGTTCCTCCGTGATAGAGGTAAGCCCGTCATATATTATTTTTAGGGCGTCCCGCTCGGTGGATTGTCTTGCATAGATGGCGGCGATCATTTCCTTACCCCCTCCTTGCATCGCACAGTTGAGCCCGAATACGGCGAACCCTGTGCCCTTGCCGCCGTGTCGGTTATTCTCCATGAGCGATCACGCACTCGCTTCCCACTCCATGAAAGGTGTTCACGCGATATTCGATGCTTCGTAGTTTGGTAATCCCGCCCGAGCGCATCGCCTGCGTGCCGGTGTGATCAGGTACGCCACCAAGTCCGAACACGAGAACGCGACAGTCCTGCTCTTGCTTCGCATCGGTAATAGTAGGATTTGTGGGCCCGAGTGTCCGCGTATAGGACTCGCAGCCCGCGAGGACTGGCAGCAGCATCGCGATCAGCACAAATAGGCGCGTGTAGAAGAAGCTCATTTTGTCCCCTCCCTCTTCGTCTCTCGTTACTCCACCAACTCCGCCACCGGTGCGATCGACGCTCGTGCTCGACTCATTGGATCTTAGGCGAGTCGTTCTCCCGCATGACCCTATCGACGAGCGCCTGCACCGTCAGCGGCGCATTGCCCTCAGCACGATTGTTGACCAGCACATACGCGTGACGGCCCGCGCTGACTGCCTGTCGCACTAATTGCACCGTTTCTCGTCGCATCTCTGGCAGCTCCCCCACGATCTTGGTATAGGGTTCCGCTCGCTTCTTGGCGGCTTCATAGGACATCTTCAAGGCGGTGAGTAGGCGTAACACCGTGAAGGGTGCTGTGAAGGTTTCCAGTCGTTGATGCTGCTCTGCCAATGGTGGCATGTACGACCAATGATTGTAGACGTGAGCCACGCCGTGAGTCTCTAAGACCTTGTGATATTCAGTGCCGAGCAGACCCGTGTTGCGAATCTCGATGGCGTAGCGAAAGTCCTTGGGCAGTTGGGTGAGGAATCCGTCCAGCCGGGAGCAGAACTCCTCTGTGGGCATGCCGTGCCGCTGGAACTCGAACAGGAAGGGGCCGGTATGCGGCTCAAACTTCGTCTCACGATAGGGCGCGAGCACTAGCTCAATGAAGAGCTTGGCATCAAGGAAACGTGGATTCGGCTGCCCGGCCCTGGCTCCATATCGTGCCTGTTTCGCATAGCTGGGAATCGTGATTTCTTCCCACACCTTGAAACACATCTCAAAATCTTCGGGGATCTGATTCAGATAGCGCCGGAGCTGATTCGCCGTTGGAGGGCGGTAGAAGGTGGAGTCATTGCCGACAGTCCTGAAGAGCGGCTCGCCCTGGTACTGATACTGGCAATACTCACCGAGGCATTCCCGAGCAAACGTGCTCTTGGCGTACTGGCGCTGATAGACCTGGCCTTGCCAGCCTTCATACGTCCAAGTGGAGGTCCCGAATCGAACGAGGGGTGAATTGGGCATGGGAATAAGTGTACGGTCCCCCGACGACTTCTACAACGTGTGAACGCCAGCGAAATTCAACCATTTCCCCACGCCCTCGTCTTGTGGTTTGCTCGACCCGCTCCTAGAATTAACAGATGGAGCTGCCGACCAGACAGGAGATTGAAGAAGCCGACGTGATCTTCGGCGTCGATATCACGACGGGAGAGGAGACCATTTTTTATGGCGAATCACTTCTGATGCTTATCGCCAGCGGATACGAAGGGCCGAAGGCCACCGCCTGTATTGTCCTGCGCGTTGACGTGGACTTCAACGACGGGAGCATGGAGCCGGAGCTCCTGGCGCTCACCGTTAAAGAGGTGAAGGGAAGCTGTGATTACCTCGATGAGGCCGAGGAGTGACGGCGGCGCCCGTTGCCCCCAGCTCCAGGCCGCGTCTTGCGGTATGCTCGTCCCCCTCATAGAATACGCCACCCTGCGAGGCACTCATGTCCTTCTCGATTCGCCCCTGCCGACGCTTTCCGGAGTGTTGTCCCGTCACCTACCAATGCGGTGACTTTGAGGGCCACGGCACCGTGTGGAATGTCTCTCTCACAGGTTGGCGCTTTTCTGACAATCTGCCGTTGCGGATCGGGGAAGTGTATTCGTTCACGGTGAACCTGCCGACTCAACAGCGGGCCTACATAGTCGCTGGGATCGTCCGATGGGTGCGAGGCGAGGATTAATGGGGTTGAAACGCTCGTAATCGACGACGAGTCACGGGAGGTCATGGAGGAGTACCTCATACAACGCATGCAGAACATGTGGATCAAGCAGCATTAGCGTTTGTGTCTATACGGAGAGAGTCACATGCGCATGGGTGATTATTGCTCTGGCCGGTGTCCGGCATTACTCCCAACACTCATTATTAGTGCTCTGCTGGCTGGCTGCGGAGGCGGAGATGGCGGAGATAGCGCGCCTCCGTCAAATCCTGCCGTTCCTACCATCACTACAAGCAGCCTTTCGGCCACTGAGACTCTCCTCGACTATAGCCAAAGTGTTTCGGCCGCTGGCGGCAGTAATGCGGGCTATGTCTGGTCGCTAATCAGCGGAGTCTTGCCGCCAGGCATAGTCTTAACCAGCGGAACCCCAGCAGCGGTTCTGAAAGGCACTCCCATAAAATTAGGTACATTTCCATTCACGTTGCAGGTCCAAGACTCGAAGGGTCAAATTGGCGTACGTGATCTTTCAATAGAAGTCAGAAAGGCCACGCTATTATTTGAATATGAACTTTGGATGCAAGCACAAACGAGCCTCGACGCAGGGCCTATCTCTATTCAAGGAAAGATAGTCAATACTGGAGGAGCCACATTGAATCTGACGCCGGATACGGTCTCCATAGCGGGAATTCCTTCCAACTTAAACCTAACCACCTGTGACGATCCGTGCATTCGCCAGCAGTTGACAGGTTTTGTGTTGGCCCCTGGCGCAACTTTTTCTTTTCTTTGGTTGGATGGGACTCAGACCGAAAATATCAGTGGCTTCGCCGGAAGTTTATTTTCTGCTTCTGTCGGCCTCGTGCCTGTAGGGTCAGATTGGACATGGACAGCTGCCGGAAATATCCCAGAGACTTTGGTGAGTAGTGAGTGGGTTAATGGGCCAGCTAACACCTCACTGCCATTCAACAAGCAAATTATAAATCTGACTACGGTGGGTCAATTTATGAACACTCCTACTCCAATCCCATAACCGTAGCTAACCTGGTAAATCGTTGTAGCTGCCGGAGGCATCAGCATCTTGCATCCCCCAAGTCCGCCGCCAATCAATACAACCATTTCCCCACGCCCCGCCTTGCGGTTTGCTCGTTCCCCCTCTCAGAATACGCCACCCTGCGAGGCCCCTATGCCCTTCTCGATACGGCCCTGTCGTCGCTTCCCTGTGCAATGCTCCGTCACAAATAACGCAGGCCCGTTCCTTAAGCCGCCGCTGGCCTCCTGCTCGGGGTTTGGCAACGTATATGAAGGACTTAGTTGATTGGTTTCTTGAGTAACAGCGCAACATACGATTTGCCGCCTGAATGTTGTCCAGTCAGTGCCTGCAGTAACGTCCACCCGTTCCGTCCGTATGCATTGGCCTGAATTTGGAGTTGACTACGCGCGATTTCAAGGGCAGACGGATCACCCCCCGTGGAGAATTCTGCCACGACGATTTTGTAATCCACGACCCTGACCCCCGGCGTCTTGGTAAAAATCACGAAATGCAGAATGAGTCCGCCCATCCCAGGCTGTTGCGCCAAGAGCGCATCCCAGCCTTTCTGGCCCAAATCGTTGAGTTCCTGTTCCCACTTGAACGGATCATCCGAGAGCACAATACTGAAACGCTCTCCCGTCGATAAGACCTTGTATCTTCAAAGGAGGTTTTGCATCATGGCACCACGGGAGCGGGACAGATCGCAAAGATCCGGGTCAGTCGTATTGAAGACCGTGGGTCAGCTCGGGTCGTCCCGTTCCTCCGTTCACCAACCCGGACAGTTGAAGGGGCCTCGAGCCCGCATTATGCAAGGACGGGAGACACGGAGGTGTCCCATGAGCGCAGAGATTTTTGTCGGCATGGATGTCTCGCAAGCGTGCGTCGATGTGGCGGTCCAGCCGGGGACGGGCTTCCAGATTCCGCATGACGAGAGCGGGATCGCTCAGGCGGTGGAGCGGCTGCACACCCTGCAGCCCACCTTGATTGTGCTAGAAGCGACAGGAGGCCTCGAAGTGCCGCTGACGGGGGCGCTTGCCGCCGCCGGATTGCCGGTTGTGGTCATCAATCCTCGGCAGGTGCGGGACTTTGCCCGGGCGACGGGGCAGTTGGCCAAGACCGATTGGCTCGACGCGCAGGTCCTCGCCCGGTTCGCCGAGGCCGTTCGGCCTCCGGTCCGCCCCGTACCGGATGAACAGACGCAGACATTGGCCGCCCTCGTCGCGCGCCGCCGGCAGCTGATTGAGATGCTCACGGCAGAAAAGAATCGGCTGCGCCTAACGGCCCGGCCCATCCAGAAACGGGTGCAGGCGCACATCACCTGGCTGGAGAAGGAACTCGCCACTACCAATACCGATCTCACCGCGACGATTCGCGAGAGTCCTGTGTGGCGAGAAAAGGAAGAGGTGCTGCGGAGCGTGCCGGGGGTGGGTCCGGTCCTCACCACGACGCTCTTCGCGAACCTCCCAGAGCTGGGCACCTTGACACGCAAAGAAGTCGCCGCGCTAGCGGGCGTCGCCCCGTTTCCACGGGACAGCGGCACGCTCAAAGGCCGACGTACCATCTGGGGTGGCCGCGCCCACGTGCGCGCCGCACTCTATATGGCGACACTGGTGGCCACGCGGCGGAACCCGGTGATTCGGACGTTCTATCAGCGGTTGTGTCAGGCGGGGAAGGCAAAGAAGCTCGCGTTGACAGCCTGCATGCGCAAGCTGCTGACGATTCTCAATGCGATGCTAAAGAGTGGAACGCCGTGGCGGATGGCGGCTCGTCAGCCGGCTTGATTTTCAAGACAGTTGCTGACCCAATACTGGTGACACCGAAAGGCTTGAGAGGGCGAAGATTGAGATAACCAGTAAGGCAAGGAGGTGAGCCATAAGTGTTTTCCTCGCTAAGTTTCACCAGATATACTTGTTGCGTTGTCCCATTGACTACCCCGCTTTGTGGGTAGATCGCCCGAACCTCTATCACATCATGAATGATGACCTCGCTCTATTTGGAACGCGCCTTCGATCCTGGACAAACCTTCGGCAAACGGGCCGAGCAAGCCGCCTCTGAGTTAGTCTTCGGCAAGGACGTCACGCTTCAGACGCACGGCCACGACAAGTACGGGCGCACGATTGCCGACATGATCCTGCTCGATGGCCCTAACGTAAATCACACGCTGGTCAAAGACGGCTGGTGCTGGTGGTATCGGAAGTATGCACCAGGGGATGCGGTGCTCGAAGAGTTGGAGAAGGACGCGCGAGAGGCAACGAAAGGCCTGTGGGTTGATCCGCAGCCGGTGCCGCCGTGGGCGTGGAGAATGAGAGGCAGGTGAACTACCCGATGCCTACCCCGCGCGGCCTTTGTACTATGTGCGGGCACAGAAAGAAACGCCGCCGCCAGCGGGCAGGCGACGCGCACAACTCAATTTGTGTTGTAAGCCTTGGCAGTGCCGCTTGGCGCACGAGGAGGTTCAGTGGACACCATCACGTTCTGTCCGGGGGGACAGATGGTAGGAGCTGTAGTTAATCCAGGCTCTCGGAACCCCCAGGCCGTGGCAAGAGCCTGGCAAGTTAATTGATGCATGCCTTCCGTCAAGTTCGTAAATTTGTCCGTTGAGTGCGCTTTCCCATTCCAATTAATTTCTCCAGTCTCCGCATCCAAGGCACGGATGAAGACCGAAGCCGTATAAACACTTGGGCTCTGTCCGAAAACAGTTTCAATTTCGCTTACCCGCCAGGTAGACACATCCGCGTCGATGAAAATGACTTGCTTCGCTCCTGCGATTTTTGCCAATTTGAAGATGTCGCCGTTCGAGAGGGGTTGATGCAAGCGAGTGTCGCTCGCCATCTGATTTATTTTGACCTCGTCGACCAGGGTGACTCCCCGCTTCAGAAGCCAGGTCGTGAGGCTTTGAACGGCGTCCGGCCGAGTTCCCCACACAACGGCTTTAGTGGAGGTGTTGGGGATTTTGACAGAGGAACCGGAACCGTCGGTTTGTGTACCGGGATACGAATTGTAGACTTGGCAGCTGGTTAACGTCACGAGTAGGGCTGCACCGGCTAGACCCATGTTACGTGAACTGGACCCTGGTCTGTATGACACCGCTGCCTCCGCCTAGATGCACAGTTCTCACTCTATAGAAGAGCGGGGAGAAAAGCCACAATCCCCCTATAGGTACAGGGATCACCCATACCTTTCGTAGGGATCGGAAAAACCCGCCCGCCCGGCGGTTACGCCGCGCACACAACCCATTAAAATTCCACAAGGCTAAAGTCTATGCTTCGTTGGGGACACCATTTTCTACGGAGCAGATTTTCTTGAGCGGATTGAGAGGCGCGGAAAGGCGTGTGGGCCGATCCGCAGCCGATGCCGCCGTGGGTCTATCGCAAAGTGAGGCGAGCGTAGACACTCTCATGCCTCCACTGTATCCTAGGAATCGCCAGCGATCACAAGGGCCACCCCACCAGGAGAAGTGAGTGGACGAGTTCATCAGCGAGGACGATCTCAATTCCTTCGACGGATGGTTGCGGTATCAGGCTATTGACGCGACGGCGATCACGCCAGAGGAATTAGCGACGTGGCAGCGCATCTTCGAGGAAGCGAGGCAGCGCAGCGCCGTGAATCCCAAAGTGGGATTGATGAAGCTTCAGTCGATCCCCGGTGAGTATCGGTATGCCGTGGTAGTCAGGGACCTCGCCGACCTCCGACTCACACTCTGGGTAAAGCGTTCGCGGAAGGGCGAGTTTTTCATCATGCTCCCGCGAGGTGATCGAGAGTGGGACGTTCACACGAGTTACCATCTCGACGGCACCCTGGATATGAAAAGCTACGGGAGTAAGGTCTTCACATCGGACCGACGCCAGCCGTTGAACGGCACGTTCCGGGGAAGTGAGCACCTTGGGACCTATTTTGGCTATGGCCCGAAGAGCGTTGGGGCGATTTGCGATCCCATGGCCTTCGCTGGTGTTGTCGAGGTCTCGCCGGACGTATGGGGGCCAATGGACGGCTGGGTAGCGGTGGATCTCGTGGAGCCTGGCACAGAGCCCACTATGAAGATCCTTAACTCCAGAATCATCACCCGAAAGCAATTTACCGACCTCACACCGTGGGTCGTCATCACCGTAGGTATGCCAGCAGGCTAAAACCGTCTCATGCTTCTCACCACCACAGTTTGGTACGGTTCAGCCTGAATCCTCGCCTGACTCTATATCCTCCCCCTACCCCATCATCGGCAATCGAAAGAGCCACATCTATCACCGGCCTGACTGCCCAAACTACAGCCAGGTTGCACCAAATAATCGAGTGGAGTTTAATAGCGCGGCAGAAGCGGAAGCAGCAGGGTATCGAGTGGCGGGGAATTGTCCCTGAGGGTTATCCTGTGCCGCCGTGGGAGTGGAGGAAACTTACTAGAGCGTTTCGTTAGGGTTTTGGAATTTCGGTCCCACATTAGGGAAAATATAGCCTGGACGGAAATTAGACTGCCCCATTGCCACAGCCGTAACACCTTCCCACGCACGGCCTAGCCTGGCGGCGAGACGGCTGACGACAGCGTGGCTTCCTCTTCACAAAGGGGCCAGTGTGCCGGTGCCATTATGCCGATCGGCATCTTCACGAATCAGGCGGTATCTCGACGGATCGTGCTTGCGCAATCATACTCGAGGACACCTTCAGAGAACAATCAGCGTGGGGGCATTAGATGCATGTACACGCCGAGACAGCATTGTCACCTGATATGGTGAGGGCTAGGTTCCAGGCGGCGGCAAAGGCCGACCGTGAAAAATCCACACCCTCGCGCCAACTGTTCTATGCGATGCATCGCACGCCTCCCAAGTTCTTTCTCACCGGCGCTCCGGTGACGCTCCCAGCCGCGGCGGAAGTTTCCATACAGGAATATTCCGGGGGCGCGGACGTTGTGCTGCGTCTTATGTGGGGACCGCTCCCAGCCCCCTTCCCCTGTGCTCTCGCGGGGGCGGGTGTGGTGCTTGGGCTTCTTCTTGCAGTCTATTCGGATCGTTCAGTCGGCGACTGGGTGCTGACCGTACTCGTCACAACACCGCCGGTTGCGGCCCTCCTCTATCAACGGCGAGGCGAACGGGAACTGCAATCGCAACTGAGCGGCATGCTTGATGGCGCGACATTTACGCCGAGGCCACACTAGCCCCCCGAAGTGCGCGTGCAGCCCGAGAGGAGAGTAGGTGCCAGGAGCCATTTCGTGGCGTGGGGGTATGGTAGTTTCAGCCCTGTAAACGGATGCACACCACCACGTACTGAAATCATGCGAGGGGTTCATCCCTCAGAATTACCCTCATTTTCACACTCGACTCTTGCACCCCTTACGCTTCCTTTAATATGCCACCCTGCGAGGCCCCTATGCCCCTCACCACGCCCCCCTACCGTCGCTCCCCTGTACAGTTGCTCCATTACCAACTACTCGGGTCCGTTTCAAGGCCAGGACGCTGTGTGGAATCTTTCGTATACTGGTTGGCGATTCTCCGATGATCTACCCAAGAGTCAGCGCCAGGCCGAAATCACCCACTCGGGGAGGAGAAGAGCCCTAAGATGATTATGCGTCCGCTGTCTCTACCGGCCTCTGCCT
This sequence comes from uncultured Nitrospiraceae bacterium, assembly GCA_963720035.1. Classification (GTDB taxonomy): domain Bacteria; phylum Nitrospirota; class Nitrospiria; order Nitrospirales; family Nitrospiraceae; genus Palsa-1315. Next base: position 222,511 of record CAVREB010000001.1, read on the forward strand.
CATCAAGAATGTTTGCCGTCTCTTAACGAGATGCTCCAGAGCTTGTAACGTCTCATCTTTATATATGTAGCCATCATGTGATCCTCCCCAGCGACCCGAGGCTGTCATGGTGAACCTATTGTATCTCGGTGGATTTGTACTCTTGTTGCTGGGCTTCGTCCTCTACCTGTATCGCAGGCGGCAACGCCATGAGGCGTCCCGCATGCGTCTTATCTGTCGCATCTGCCTTGATAACAATGGTGATCTCATTAGATTCATCCTTGCTGCGCGGCCTGTTCGATATCCCATCCCAGTTGTCCCGTTGGGGATCCCGGATCCTTCAGGCAAGGACAGGGTGCGCTCCTCATCACCGCAGCAGCCGAACACCTCACTTGTGTCAACCACGGCCGGCCATTAAGTACCACCATGCATCGTAGTCCACACCGAGAGCAGAAGGAGACAGGCCCTACGCTGTGGATATGTGGCCGTACAGGTCGGGTGCCCTTTTTAGGTCCCCCGCCTGCCGAACAAGGCCGAGGGGTCGTTCTGTTGGGGTGACAAAAAGGAAAATGCTTTCAGGTCACTGTCAAGTAATTGTCAAGTGGCTGCCCTGTCCTGTTGTTTCCTGCTGTGTCGCGCTGTAACATGAAACCAGTAAACACACGGACTTGTGCAACAAGGAGACACAGGGCGATACGGGGGAATGCGCCTTGCGCTCCCTTCAGGGTCTAGCGCCCGCAAGGGTGTGCGGGTTCAAATCCCGCCTTCGGCACCAAACTTTCTTCCCCGTTGTTATCAAGGCGTTCCAATGTTTCACCCCATCATTTTGCACGCCGACTCACGATTGATCGTGGCGGGACTGACCTTCTCACCCAGGCGTAAGGCACAGTACTGGTCCAACACTTCGACCGTCAAGAGCAGCAGCGTTCCGCCCTCCAGTGCATCGGGCTCAGGGGATGCACAACCCGACAGCAAGCGATAGTGCCGATGACCGGCTCAAAAATTACCGGGATAAGCGGCGGGATGCATGGTAGAAAGATATCGGAGTTGGAGCGGAACGGCATCCTATCTAAGTGGAAGTGGTGAGTACTAACTGATCGCCCATTCAGGAACTCGAACGGAAGGGGTTGCTAACGAAGGGGATATCGCTGCTCACACACACGAGGCGTGCATGCCAGGCGAAATTCCTGACTCCAGCAACCACCCGCTCCAAACGATTCTTGATCACACTCCGGCCTTGATCTTTATCAAGGACAGAGCAGGCCGTTACCAACTCATTAGCGGAGCACGCGTTGACTAAGAGCGAACAACAACTCCGATTGGCTCTCGCTGCGGCACGCTTGGGGGTCTGGGACTGGGACATCACTACCAACCAGGTGACATGGTCGGAGAATATCACAGAGATCTTCGGTCTGGGTCAGGCGCCTTTTGCCGGCACGTATGAGGCGTACCTCAATCTCGTCCACCCCGACGACCGAGCCAACTTACTGGAGTCCATTCAGAATTGTGTGAATACCAGGGCCGAATATGCCATTGAACACCGGATTGTCTGGCCGGATGGCACGATTCACTGGCTCGCGTGCCGAGGCGATGTGCTCCGCGATGGGGACGGGACGCCCTTCAGAATGCTCGGCACGGTCATGGATGTCACTTCACGTAAGGAAGCGGACGCAGCACTCAAGAGAGCCAAGGAAGCGGCCGAAATGGCTAGTCATGCCAAGAGCCAATTTCTGGCCACGATGAGTCATGAGATCAGGACGCCGATGAACGCCATCATTGGGATGGCCGATCTCCTGCGCGAAACCCCCTTAACCCGTGAGCAGCTGGAGTACGTGGGGATTTTCCGACGGGCGGGCATGACGCTTGTCAATCTGATCAGCGATCTCTTAGATTTTTCAAAAATGGAGGCGGGCCGCCTTGCACTCGAAAAGACCGAATTCGATCTCCGGGACGCCATCGACAAGACCACGGAAATGATGGCCCTCCAGGCACAGGAGAAGGGATTGGAGTTGGGGTGCTCTGTCGCGTCCGACGTGGTATCGACCTTGATCGGTGACCCCCACCGGCTGCGCCAAATCTTCCTGAACTTACTCAGCAACGCCATTAAATTCACGGATCAGGGCCGCGTGGACTTGAGGGTCATGAATGATCCCGATGCGAAGGAGCCTGGTGTCCTCCGCTTCATCGTTTCGGATACCGGCATCGGCATTCCGCCGGAGAAACATGAGCTTATCTTTGAAGAGTTTGCCCAGGCCGATCCGTCGGTGACGCGCAAGTATGGCGGGACAGGGTTGGGGTTGTCCATTTGTAAGCAATTGGTCGAGCTGATGGGCGGGCGGATCTGGGTCGACAGCCAGCCTGGACGCGGCAGTGCCTTTAGTTTTACGGCACACCTGACGAGGCAGCAGCCATCGGCGCAGCCAGCCACGGACTCGGTGCTGAACCTTCAGGGGGTCCGCACGCTGATTGCGGACGACAATGCCACGAACTGCCTGATCTTACGAGAAGCACTGTCTGCCTGGGGGGCTGTGGTCACAGAGGTGAGCAACGGTCAGGCCGCGCTTACGGAACTCCGACGAGCCGAGGCGTCCGGCCACTGGTACCAACTGATCTTATTGGATTGCCTCATGCCGGAGATGAGCGGGTTCGAGGTTATCGAACGATTCAAGGAAACGTCGAACCTGACGGGGGTCACCTTCATGGTCCTCACGTCGGACAGTAGCAGCTCTGACATCGCACGGTCCTATCAGCTGGGTTTAGGGGGATACCTCGTCAAGCCGATCAGGCGCGTCGACCTCCAAAAGGCGATCATGATTGCCCTTGGCCGAACCAAGGCCGCCGCTGGCCGGGGGATCCGGGCCGAATCGCCGGAGATCCAGCAGCAAGTCCCTCTCAACATCCTCCTGGCCGAAGATTCACCCGACAATCGCCTCCTGATACAATCGTACCTCAAGCACACACCCTATCAGCTTGAGATGGTCGGCAACGGCCTTCTCGCGCTGGAGAAGCTGAAGACCAAGTCGTATGATCTCGTGCTGATGGATATTCAAATGCCGGTTCTGGATGGCTATGCCGCCACGAAGGCGATTCGGCAGTGGGAGCGGGAGCAGCACCGTGAGCGAAGCCCGATCGTGGCGCTGAGCGCGTTTGGGCTCAGCGGAGATGCAGAAAAAAGTCTCGCTGCCGGCTTTACAGCCCACCTCTCAAAACCAATTCAGAAGGCCGACTTGCTGGCAGCCATTGCAGCCTATGCCCGCCGTATCGCGCCGTGAACGTGGGTGAGGATCCAGAGTTTGCAATGGCTGAAACGTTCGACTCCGTGGAGATGGTGGCACTCGAGGAACTGGCCATCTCGAACCTGGGGGAAATCGGGCCCATCATGGAATTGCTCGAACGGAAGAGGCTGCTGCACATAGGAAAGGGATAGGTTGCCATGCGTACCCTCCCAAGACTCCTGCTGTGGATCGGGATGAGCGTGATGCTCTGGGGGATCGTGGCATGCCAGTACTACGAAGAATTTCGTGTCAAGAAGACCACGGCGGACCTCAAAGAAGAACAGGCCGCGTTGCTCCATGACTATCGGCTCTGCCTGGAGAAATATCAGGACGACCCTCCCAAGGCGAAGGAAGTCTGCGGCCCCTATACCCAGCGGCTCAAAGAGATAGAAATCACGCACCAGTAGGGCAGGTAGAGGTCACTTTCCTGCGCCATCCTTCTCCCTTAGTCGACTCGAATTCTCACCCCAGACCTATACTGCCCCACTGAAGTTGTGGGCAGTTCCTTTCTTACTTGTGACCATTATTCTTGAAAAAGTCAGTCGTTTCCGAGTTCCCACATTGTGATCGCCAGCGAGGGTTCCAGTGGAATCGAATGGGAGACCAGACAACCCTCTACCCTCCACTCCGCAGGCCGGTTGGGGCCTCTGCGTACGTTGTGGAGGGTTGATGGTCACGGAGTATTATCTGGATCTCCGGGACGATACCGGTCAAATCGGCATTACGGGTTTCCGTTGCACCAGTTGTGGGGAGGTCGTCGACCCGGTCATTCTTAGGAGTCGATTGAACCAGACGCCGGATCTCTTGCATGTGGTGAAGCAGAGAAAATTTGCGCAACGGGTTGATCAATGTGAGTCAGATGGGCAAAATCAGAACGGCCATGGGCATGCAGGCAGCCTGGCGACTGATTAATTGCCGGTCGCGCGCGGGGGCCTGAAGAGGAGATGAGACTATGCACATTGTCGTGACCGGCGGAAGTGGGTTCATCGGTCGGCCCTTGTGTGCGTCGCTCTGTCAGGAGGGGCATCGGGTCACTCTCCTCACGAGAAGGAAGGAAGAGGTGCAGCCATCGTGTGGTTCAACTGTCACGGCCGTCGAGTGGAATGGCAAAGAGGCGGGAGCCTGGGAACACGGTCTTGAAGGTGCCGATGCCGTCATCAATCTCGCCGGTGCTCCCATTGCTGATGCTCGCTGGACCGATGCCCGCAAGCGACTCCTCACAGAAAGCCGGGTCCTCACCACGCGTCTGCTCGTAGAAGCCCTGTCCCGCCGGTCTTCCAAACCGCGCACCCTGATTAGCGCCTCTGGTATCGGCTACTACGGAGCCAGCGACGATCGCCTGCTGGATGAGGGCGCGGCGCGCGGCCAGGGGTTTCTCGCTAACCTGTGTCTTCAATGGGAAGCCGAGGCGCTTCGAGCGGCGCAGTTGGGGACTCGTGTAGTCATCTTGCGGACCGGGATGGTACTGGAACAAGACGGCGGTGCATTGCCGAAGATGCTATTGCCGTTCCGGCTCTTAGCGGGCGGCCCGATCATGCCGGGGACTCAGTGGGTGTCGTGGATCCATCGGCGTGATCACATCGGTTTGATCCAGTGGCTGCTCGCGACGCCGAACGTCTCCGGTCCCGTCAATGCTGTGGCTCCTGAGGCTGTGACGATGAACAAGTTCTGCGAGGTGCTCGGGCAAGTCCTCCACCGGCCGTCCTGGCTTCCTCTGCCGGGTTTCGCGTTGCACGTCGCTTTGGGTGAGTTGGGGACCCTTATGACCACGGGCCAACGGGTCAATCCGGCGAAGGCGCTTTCCGGGGGATACGTCTTTCACTATCCGACGCTGGAACCGGCGTTGCGGGCGATCGTGACGAAGGAATGAGAGAGGGTGTGACATGGACCAGCTGATCGCGTATCTGTATGCGCTTGCCGTCGCGATCCTCGTAGGGAAGGTCGTCCTCTTGTCTTTTGTGGTGGCCCCGATTCTTGCGAAGAGTCTGGAACGGGAGCAATTCGGTATAGTCGTCCGCCGGCTGTTTCCTGCCTACTATGCCTTAGGGATGGGAACTGCCATCATGGGGTTGGTGTCGTTGAGTAGTCTGGCGATGATCCGCGGCATGAGTCCCTCTCTGCTGGTCGCGGGCGGGATCTGGCTCATCATTTTGGCAGCCGAAGCCTACTGCCGATCGCGGTTGACGCCTCAGAGCAATGAAATGAGAGATCGGCTCAAGGAGCAGGAATCACGGGGCGCTGTCGATCCCCCTCTGCAGGCCGCGTGGAATCGATTGCATCGACGGTCGGTCTATCTGAATTCGATGGTATTGCTCGCCGGACTCTGTCTGATATGGCTTGGACATAGACTCTAATTCACTAGGAGGGAATCAATCATATGATCACTAACAGAAACACCATGGCCGCGTTTGTCTTTCTGACCGTCCTGTGTGCTTTGTCAGGCGGCACGAGTCAGGTGTTGGCTGTGGAGGGACAGGAGAAGCCCAAGAGTGATATGCCGCGTCCGCAGGGAGACGATGCCAACCTGCCGAACGGGGTGATTGGCGTGTCGCTGCATGTCGGAGCGGAACGTGTAGGCGATCTGGCTTCGTTATACGTGGCCCATGTGCATCCGGAGGGTCCTGCCCAGCAAGCAGGCCTCAAGCACGGAGATGAAGTGGTGACGGTGAACGGTGCATCAGTCACCGGTATGACCTATGAGCAGGTGGTGAAGATGGTGCGAGGTGAAGCAGGCACAGCTGTGAAACTGGGCGTAAAGAGAGAAGGAGGCGTGCGCGAGATTGCGATCACGCGTATCGCCAGCGAATCACTCTATAAGGGCGAGAAGGGATCCCATGGTGGTCCGGCGCGATAGGGGTGACTCATGATCAACAGCCTGAAGACGTTCGCAGCTCTTGGACTCGTGGTCCTGCTTGGCGGGGGGCCTGCGTTTGGTGAACAGGCCGGTGCTGGGGCTGGCTCGGTGCGGATCAGCCTGGCGAAAGCGCATATCTATCTGCTGGCCGGCGATTACCGTCGGGCGCTAGAGGTGTGCCAGAGAGAGATCGACGACGAACCTTCCGTCGAGGCCTATATCCATTTGACCTATGTGTTCCATGCGATCGATGCCTACTTAGACCATCTGTCTCGGGAGGACCGGTGGATCTCAGTCGAACAGTTGTATCTGAATTTTGCCTACAAGGATCCGCAGGATTTGATCGATCCTCCCGGCGGGTTGACCCGCATCGCGAAGGAAATGATTCAGACCGGCGTCCATCAACAATCCGACGTGAGCGCTGCGATGGCTACCCGTCTGAATAAGAGCGAGGCAGATCGGTTGTGGCAGCAACAGACTCAATGGCGTACGGCGAATCCAGACACGTGGTGGGCTGGCATCCCGGACGCATGGCGATGAAGCGAACGGAACGTTGAATGGTCGGCTTTCGCCTATCGTGGATCACAGGCAAGCCCGCGAGGAATATTTGGCCCTCAGCAGACAACAGGGGACGAGATGACGACCGCGCCGCTCCGTCTTGGCATCAGCCGTTGTCTCCTCGGTGAAGAAGTCCGTTTTGACGGGGGACATAAGCGGGACAATTTTCTGACGGAGGTGTTGGGCCCCTACGTGGAGTGGGTCCCCGTCTGTCCCGAGGTAGAAGCTGGTCTCGGCACGCCCCGGGAAGCGATGCGGCTGGTTGGTGATTCCCACCATCCAAGGCTCGTGACCATCAAGAGCGGAACAGATCATACGAGGGCGGTCGAGAGAATGACCGCGCATCGTATCCAGGAACTCGAGGAGCTGGACCTGTCCGGGTACGTGTTTAAAAAAGACTCGCCGAGCTGCGGCATGGAACGAGTTCGAATTTACCATGAACATGGGATGCCGGGCCGGAACGGGGTTGGACTGTTTGCGCGGGCCTTTATCGAGCAATTCCCGCTGATTCCGGTCGAGGAAGAAGGGCGGCTCTGCGATCCTACGCTCAGGGAGAATTTTATCGAGCGGGTCTTCTGTTACCGGCGATGGCAGGATCTCGTGCAGAGTGGAGTGACGAGGCAGGCCCTGGTGCAATTCCACACGATCCACAAATATTTACTCTTGGCCCATCACCCGCAGCAGTATCAGGCGCTCGGTCGGCTGGTCGGCCAGGCTCATGAACATCGTCCCAAGGAACTCGCCCACCGGTATGGGGAACTGTTCATGAAAGCGTTGGCTGTGAAGGCGACGGTGCGCAAGCAGGTGAACGTACTTCAACACATCCTGGGCTACTTCAAGGACCGATTGGGTGCACCAGAGAAGGCCGAGCTGTTGAGCGTGATCGGCGATTATCATCGAGGGCTCACGCCTTTAGTTGTCCCTCTGACCCTGATCAAGCACTACGTTCGGATCTTTGATGTGAGCTACATTCGGGATCAGGTCTATCTCAATCCGCATCCAATAGAGCTCATGTTGCGCAATCATGTGTAAAGTCTCATATCTGAGCAAGGGAGTGTGCTGATGGCGGCTGTTGTACGGGGGGTGATTCTTGTGGGACACGGGGGCATTCCCAAGGGATGCCCGCAGGAATTGGTCACGAAACTGAAACGGTTGGAGGCTCAGCGGCGAGCCGCAAAGATGCCACGCTCTCCAGAAGAAATCGAGCTGGATACCAAGATCCGCCGGTGGCCGAGAACGCCAGAGACGGACCCTTATCAATCAGGACTTGAGACGCTGGGAGCTCAGTTGCGAGCCAACCTGGGGGAGGTCCTCTTTGCCGTGGCCTACAATGAGTTTTGTGCCCCGACGTTAGAAGAGTCGGTGGAGGAGCTGATCAAGAAAGGCGCGACTCACATTACCGTGACCACAACGATGTTTACTCCCGGGGGGTCGCACTCGGAGGTAGAGATTCCAGAAATCCTCGACCACTTGCGGCCGCAACATCCCGGGGTCGAACTCCGTTACGCTTGGCCGTTCGATCTGAATCTCGTCGCGAACACCTTGGCAGATCAGGTGAAGCGCTTTTCATGACGACGCCCGGGGCTGCATCCCGAGGGCACGCCTCGTCCGTATAGAGGCATCGGACTCCTCCGTGATCTTCGCCCACAGGATCGTGTTGCGATTGAGAGAAGCGGGCGTGGGTCCTGCGAGACCAACCGAAACGTTGCGAGCTGGGGGACAGGACCGGGTAGCCAGTGGAGCGACTAATCCGTCCGAACAGTCATGAAAGGTGTTTGTGGTGAGGGCTTGAATCCACCTACTTCCGTTTCGGTGATTTCCCTTTCGTACTTAGCGGGTGGGTGGTCTGCCCCTTTCCATTAAGACAACCAGATTTCGGTGTGCATGGTGGAACCGTGCGCGCAACGCTCAGGCTGTCGCCTCTGACTGAAACGTCGGAGGGCAACACAATGGTTCCCGGCAAGTAAGTCGAGGTCACAGTTGTGAGGAGTGTCGCGCGTGAAGGTTTGAGGTAATACGTTGGAACGATCGCGTCGGGATTCAAGTAGACCGCTGTACCAGTGAGCAGGCCAAGATTCAGTGGTAATGGGGTCGGTGGCGGATTGAGCGCGACGCCATTGAACAAGACGAGACCGGGCGGGTTGTTCAAAATAATGAGTGAATTGCCGGGCAACACCGTTCCGTTGAGCGTCGCCGAGATGCCGCCGATTTGATTGGTCGCCGCGACACCGAGTGTTGCACCGTTGACGTTGACTTCGATCGGATCGGCTGCCACTCCAATCACTCCACCTAACGCGTTCAGGGTCGAGTTGGCGGATGCCGTCACATTGTTCGCCACACCGTTCCCATCCAGAATAGAGCCCCCGGTTGCGGTCAGATTTACCCCGCCGGCAGTGGCCGTCACCGTATTGATGGTCATGTCTCCAGCTATGTTGGTGATCGTCACGTCCCCCGCCCCCGCCACGATATTGCCGAGTGTCACCGCGTTAGCTTGAGTCACAAAGATCCCGCCTGTGGTAGTCGTTGCATTGAGGGTTCCCACACTGGTTTCAATCGGATCGCCGGCAGTACCGACACTAGCACCGGTCAGATTCGCCGTCGTTGCCGTGATATTGTTCGCCGGCCCGTTGGCGTCCGTGATTGCTCCGGTTGCCGTTATGCTCAAGGTTCCCGATAAGGTCAGTGCCCCCAAACCGATCGCGTTGGTATCTTGCAACGCTGCGTTGCTACCACTCGTGATCGAGACGGTGCTGAAATCATTGGCGGGGTTCATGAGAGTAATGTTGTTCCCGGCGCCGGCGGCGAGCGTGGTCACGCCCGCCACGGTGAGCGCGCCACTCTGGGTCAGCGCGCCGTTGGTGGTGACGTTGAGGGTGCCGCTGATCGTGGACGCGGCGAGATCCAAGGCGTTGGCATCGGTCAGCGCGACATTATTACCGCTGGTGATCCCGACGGTACTGAAGTCGTTCGCCGCATTATTGAGGGTGATGTTATTGGCGGCGCCGGCATTCACCGTCGTCACACCGGCCACATTCAAGGCGCCGCTCTGGGTGAGGGCGCCGTTAGTGGTCACGTTAAGGTGCCACTGACGGTCGACGCGGCGAGATCCAAGGCGTTGGCATCGGCCAGCGCCACATTATTGCCGCTCGTAATCCCCACGGTACTGAAGTCGTTCGCCGCATTATTCAAGGTGATGTTGTTGGCCGCGCCGGCGGCCAAGGTCGTGGCACCCGCGGCGGTGATGGCCCCGGTCTGCGTGATCGGCCCGGTGGCGGTGATCGAGAGGGTGCCGGTGGAGGTCGTCCCGGCATTGGCACTCACACTGCCGATCGTGACGGGGCCGGTTTGGGCCCAGGCGATGTTGCCGCCCGTGAAGTTCACCTGATCAAGCGTGTTGGCCGGGTTGGTCAACGTGATATTGCCGCGCTTGCCGGCGGTGCCGCCGAGATCGGTGACGGTGAGGTTCTGGCCCACATTCACATTCACCGGGGCGCTCTGCGTCAGGTTATAGGTATTCGTCGTGGTGCCGGTGAAGGCGGGGGCCGCGGTGGTCACCGAGACGGGGCCGCCGAAATTATTGCCTGCGTTGTTGAGCGTAATGGCCGACGGGAGCAGCGGCGCCCCGGCGAAGGTGGCGGTCGTGCCGGTGGTGTTCACCGTGATGTTGCCGGTGCCGGGCAACGGCAGGGTATTGAGATTCGTATCGGCCCCCAACACGAAGCTGGAGCCGGCGCCGCCGACGGACGATTGGGTTCCCCCGATGCGGGTGGTGCCCAAGAGGTTCACATTGCCGGCGGGCGTCAAGGTGGCATCGCCGACGACCGTGAGGGTTTGGCCTGCCGGCAGCGTCACATCGCCGACCGCCGTCGTGACGGTGAGATTGCCGCCCACCGTCGAGGTGTTGAGCGTCAGGGCCCCGCCGTTGGCCAAATCGACGGAGCCGAGCGTCGCGGCCGCGGTGGTATCGAAGCTGGCCGTGCCCGCGACCGTGAGCGGGCCGGACGACTCAGCACGCCCCCCGCCGTGACGGTCAGATTCCCACGACGGTGGAGGCGGCCAGATCCAAGGCATTGCTATCGGTGAGCGCGACATTATTGCCGCTGGTGATGCCGACGGTGCTGAAGTTGTTGCCCGCATTATTCAAGGTGATGTTATTGGCGGCGCCGGCATTCACCGTGGTCACCCCCGCCACGGTGAGCGCGCCCACTCTGGGTGAGCGCGCCGTTGGTGGTCACGTTGAAGGTGCCGCTGACGGTCGAGGCGGCGAGATCCAAGGCGTTGGTATCGGTCAGCGCCACGTTATTGCCGCTCGTAATCCCCACGGTGCTGAAGTTGTTGCCCGCATTATTGAGGGTGATGTTATTCGCCGCGCCGGCATTCAATGTGGTGATGCCCGTCACCGTCACCGCGCCACTTTGGGTCAGCGCGCCGTTGGTCGTCACCCCTAAGGTGCCGGAGACGGTCGAGGCCGCGAGATCGAGGGCATTGGCATCGGTCAGCGCCACGTTATTGCCGCTCGTAATCCCCACGGTACTGAAGTCGTTCGCCGCATTATTCAAGGTGATGTTGTTCGCCGCGCCGGCGGCGAGGGTCGTGGTGCCGGCCACGGTCACTGGGCCGCTCTGGGTGAGGGCGCCGTTGGTGGTGACGTTGAAGGTGCCACTGATCGTCGAGGCGCGCGAGATCCAGCGCATTGGCATCGGTCAGCGCGACGTTGTTGCCGCTGGTAATCGCGACGGTGCTGAAGTCGTTGGCCGCATTGTTGAGCGTGATGTTGTTCGCGGCGCCGGCGGCCAAGGTCGTGGCACCCGCGGCGGTGATGGCCCCGGTCTGCGTGATCGGCCCGGGGGCGGTGATCGAGAGGGTGCCGGTGGAGGTCGTCCCGGCATTGGCACTCACACTGCCGATCGTGACGGGGCCGGTTTGGGCCCAGGCGATGTTGCCGCCCGTGAAGTTCACCTGATCAAACGTGTTGGCCGGGTTGGTCAACGTGATATTGCCGCGCTTGCCGGCGGTGCCGCCGAGATCGGTGACGGTGAGGTTCTGGCCCACATTCACATTCACCGGGGCGCTCTGCGTCAGGTTATAGGTATTCGTCGTGGTGCCGGTGAAGGCGGGGGCCGCGGTGGTCACCGAGACGGGGCCGCCGAAATTATTGCCTGCGTTGTTGAGCGTAATGGCCGACGGGAGCAGCGGCGCCCCGGCGAAGGTGGCGGTCGTGCCGGTGGTGTTCACCGTGATGTTGCCGGTGCCGGGCAACGGCAGGGTATTGAGATTCGTATCGGCCCCCAACACGAAGCTGGAGCCGGCGCCGCCGACGGACGATTGGGTTCCCCCGATGCGGGTGGTGCCCAAGAGGTTCACATTGCCGGCGGGCGTCAAGGTGGCATCGCCGACGACCGTGAGGGTTTGGCCTGCCGGCAGCGTCACATCGCCGACCGCCGTCGTGACGGTGAGATTGCCGCCCACCGTCGAGGTGTTGAGCGTCAGGGCCCCGCCGTTGGCCAAATCGACGGAGCCGAGCGTCGCGGCCGCGGTGGTATCGAAGCTGGCCGTGCCCGCGACCGTGAGCGGGCCGGACTGACTCAGCACGCCCCCCGCCGTGACGGTCAGATTCCCACTGACGGTGGAGGCGGCCAGATCCAAGGCATTGCTATCGGTGAGCGCGACATTATTGCCGCTGGTGATGCCGACGGTGCTGAAGTTGTTGCGCCGCATTATTGAGGGTGATGTTATTGGCGGCGCCGGCATTCAGCGTGGTCACACCCGGCCACGGTGAGCGCGCCACTCTGCGTGAGCGCGCCGTTGGTGGTGACGTTGAGGGTGCCACTGACGGTCGACGCGGCGAGATCCAAGGCGTTGGCATCGGCCAGCGCGACATTATTACCGCTCGTAATCCCCACGGTACTGAAGTCGTTCGCCGCATTATTGAGGGTGATGTTGTTGGCCGCGCCGGCATTCACCGTCGTCACACCGGCCACATTCAAGGCGCCGCTCTGGGTGAGGGCGCCGTTAGTGGTCACCCCTAAGGTGCCGCTGACGGTGGAGGCGGCCAGATCCAACGCATTGCTATCGGTGAGCGCACGTTATTGCCGCTGGTGATGCCGACGGTGCTGAAGTTGTTGCCCGCATTATTCAAGGTGATGTTGTTGGCGGCGCCGGCGGCGAGCGTGGTCACGCCCGGTCACGGTGAGCGCGCCACTTTGGGTGAGGGCGCCGTTGGTGGTCACGCCTAAGGTGCCGCTGACGGTCGAGGCCGCGAGATCGAGGGCATTGGCATCGGTCAGCGCCACGTTATTGCCGCTCGTAATCCCCACGGTACTGAAGTTGTTCGCCGCATTATTCAAGGTGATGTTGTTCGCCGCGCCCGGCATTCAATGTGGTGATGCCGGTCACCGTCACCGCGCCACTCTGGGTCAGCGCCCCGTTGGTCGTCACGCCTAAGGTGCCACTGATCGTCGAGGCGCCCAAGACCAGCGCATTGATATCGTTGAGCGCGACGTTGTTGCCGCTGACGACCGAGACGGCGCCGGTGAAGTCGTTCGCATTGTCGAGCGTGATGTTATTCGCCCCGGCGGTCAAGGTGGTCGTGCCGGGGACGACGAGATTTCCGGTATCCGTAATGGCCCCACCAGCGGTAACGCTCAGGTTGCCCCCGGCGGTCAGCGTCGTGGCGGGCAAGGCGACTGGTGCGTTGTCGAACTGCAGGGTCAGATTACGCAGACTGGTGAGGCCCGCCAAGGCCGGCACCGTCGCCCCCGCGTTCACGTTACGCAAGCCGACGTCACGGATGTTGCTCTGAGTTCCGCCAAAGGTGAGCGCGCCCGTGAAGTTGTTGGCCTGCGTGTTGAGCAGGATGTCGGAGCCCGCCACGGTCGTGGCCAGGGTGGTGGTGCCGGGGACTGTGAGCACGCCGGTCTCCGTGATCGAACCTCCCGCCGTCACACTCAAGTTGCCCCCAGCGGTCAGCGTCAAGGTCGGCAGCGCGATCGGCGCGGTATCGAACGTGAGCGTCAGATTGCGCAGACTGGTGAGGCCCGCCAAGGCCGGCACCGTCGCCCCCGCGTTCACGTTACGCAAGCCGACGTCACGGATGTTGCTCTGAGTTCCGCCAAAGGTGAGCGCGCCCGTGAAGTTGTTGGCCTGCGTGTTGAGCAGGATGTCGGAGCCCGCCACGGTCGTGGCCAGGGTGGTGGTGCCGGGGACTGTGAGCACGCCGGTCTCCGTGATCGAACCTCCCGCCGTCACACTCAAGTTGCCCCCAGCGGTCAGCGTCAAGGTCGGCAGCGCGATCGGCGCGGTATCGAACGTGAGCGTCAGATTGCGCAGACTGGTGAGGCCCGCCAAGGCCGGCACCGTCGCCCCCGCGTTCACATTACGGAGCGACACATCACGGAAGTTGGCCAGTGTGCCAGCAAAGGACAGGGGGCTGGCGAAGTTATTGGCCTGGGTGCCGAGGAGCACATCGGTATTGGCGGCCGTCGCGGTGAACGTGGTCGCGCCGGTCACGGTCAGAGCACCTGACTGGGTCAGCGCCCCACCGGTCGTGAGGCCCAAGGTGCCACTGACCGTGGAGGCACCCAAGACCAACGCATTCGCATCGGTCAGCGCCACGTTATTGCCGCTCGTAATCCCCACGGTACCGAAGTCGTTCGCCGCGTTATTGAGGGTGATATTGTTCGCCGCGCCGGCCGCGAGGGTCGTGGTGCCCGTCACGGTCACTGGGCCGCTCTGGGTCAGCGCGCCGTTGGTCGTCACGCCTAAGGTGCCGCTGACCGTCGAGGCGCCTAAGATCAACGCGTTGGCATCGGTGAGCAGCCACGTTGTTGCCGGTGGTGATGCCGACCGTGCTGAAGTTGTTGCCCGCATTATTCAAGGTGATGTTGTTGGCCGCGCCGGCGGCGAGGGTCGTGGTCACCCCGGTCACGGTGAGCGCCCCACTTTGGGTCAGCGCGCCGTTGGTGGTCACCCCTAAGGTGCCGGAGACGGTCGAGGCCGCGAGATCGAGGGCATTGGCATCGGTCAGCGCCACGTTATTGCCGCTCGTAATCCCCACGGTGCTGAAGTTGTTCGCCGCATTATTCAAGGTGATGTTATTCGCCGCCCCGGCATTCAATGTGGTGATGCCCGTCACCGTCACCGCGCCACTTTGGGTCAGCGCCCCGTTGGTCGTCACCCCTAAGGTGCCGGAGCGTTGTCGAACTGCAGGGTCAGATTACGCAGACTGGTGAGGCCCGCCAAGGCCGGCACCGTCGCCCCCGCGTTCACGTTACGCAAGCCGACGTCACGGATGTTGCTCTGAGTTCCGCCAAAGGTGAGCGCGCCCGTGAAGTTGTTGGCCTGCGTGTTGAGCAGGATGTCGGAGCCCGCCACGGTCGTGGCCAGGGTGGTGGTGCCGGGGACTGTGAGCACGCCGGTCTTCGTGATCGAACCTCCCGCCGTCACACTCAAGTTGCCCCCAGCGGTCAGCGTCAAGGTCGGCAGCGCGATCGGTGCGGTATCGAACGTGAGCGTCAGATTACGCAGACTGGTGAGGCCCGCCAAGGCCGGCACGGTCGCCCCCGCGTTCACGTTACGCAAGCCGACGTCACGGATGTTGCTCTGAGTTCCGCCAAAGGTGAGCGCGCCCGTGAAGTTATTGGCCTGGGTGCTGAGGAGCACATCGGTATTGGCTGCAGTCGCGGTGAACGTGGTCGCGCCGGTCACGGTCAGAGCACCTGACTGGGTCAGCGCCCCACCGGTCGTGAGGCCCAACGTGCCACTGACCGTGGAGGCACCCAAGACCAACGCATTGGCATCGGTCAGGGCCACGTTATTGCCGCTGGTGATCCCGACCGTACTGAAGTCGTTCGCCGCGTTATTGAGGGTGATGTTGTTGGCCGCGCCGGCCGCGAGGGTGGTGGCGCCCGCGACGGTGACTGGGCCGCTCTGGGTGAGGGCGCCGTTGGTGGTCACGCCTAAGGTGCCGCTGATCGTGGAGGCGGCAAGGTCCAACGCGTTGGCATCGGTGAGCAGCACGTTGTTGCCGCGTGGTGATGCCGACGGTGCTGAAGTTGTTGGCCGCATTGTTCAAGGTGATGTTGTTGGCGGCGCCGGCGGCGAGGGTGGTGGCGCCCGCCACGGTGAGCGCGCCGCTCTGGGTGAGGGCGCCGTTCGGTGGTGACGGTTGAGGGTGCCGCTGACGGTCGAGGCCGCGAGATCGAGGGCATTGGCATCGGTCAGCGCCACGTTATTGCCGCTCGTAATCCCCACGGTACTGAAGTTGTTCGCCGCATTATTCAAGGTGATGTTGTTCGCCGCCCCGGCGTCGAAGGTGGTGATGCCCGTCACCGTCACCGCGCCACTTTGGGTCAGCGCCCCGTTGGTCGTCACGCCTAAGCGTGCCGCTGATCGTCGAGGCGCCCAAGACCAGCGCATTGATATCGGTGAGCGCGACGTTGTTGCCGCTCGTAATCCCCACGGTGCTGAAGTTGTTGCCCGCATTATTGAGGGTGATGTTATTCGCCGCCCCGGCATTCAATGTGGTGATGCCCGTCACCGTCACCGCGCCACTTTGGGTCAGCGCCCCGTTGGTCGTCACGCCTAAGGTGCCACTGATCGTCGAGGCGCCCAAGACCAGCGCATTGATATCGTTGAGCGCGACATTATTGCCGCTGGTGATGCCGACCGTGCTGAAGTTGTTCGCCGCATTGTTCAAGGTGATGTTGTTGGCCGCGCCGGCGGCGAGCGTGGTCACGCCGGTCACGGTGAGCGCGCCACTCTGGGTCAGCGCGCCGTTGGTCGTCACGCCTAAGGTGCCGCTGATCGTGGAGGCGGCGAGATCCAACGCGTTGGCATCGGTCAGCGCGACATTATTACCGCTCGTAATGCCCACGGTGCTGAAGTTGTTGCCCGCATTGTTCAAGGTGATGTTGTTGGCCGCGCCGGCCGCGAGCGTGGTCGTGCCGGGGACGACGATTGCGCCAACCTGGCTGATCGCTCCACCGGCCGTCACATTCAGATTGCCACCCGCCGTCAGCGTGAATGCGGGGAGTGCCACGGGGGCATTGTTATAGGTCAACGTCAGATTGCGCAGATTGGTCAGGCCGCCAAACGCCGGGACGGTGGCTGCGGCATTCACATTCCGCAGGGCGAAGTCACGGAAGTTCGCCAGCGCGCCTCCGAAGGACACGGCACCTGTCAGGTTATTGGCCTGACCGGCAAGCAGGATGTCGGTGTTTGCCGCGGTGGCGGTGAAAGAGGTGGTCCCAGTGACAGTGAGGGCGCCACTCTGGGTCAGGGTCCCGCCTGTTGTCAGGAGCAGGTTTCCGCTGACCGTGGAAGCACCGAGGTCCAGAGCATTGGCATCCACCAATGTGACAATGTTGCCACTGGTGATGCCGACCGTACTGAAGTTGTTCGCGGCGTTATTGAGGGTGATGTTGTTGGCCGCACCGGCGGCGAGGGTCGTGGTGCCGGTGACGGTGAGGGCGCCACTTTGGGTCATCGCCCCGTTCGTGGTCACGCCTAAGGTCCCGGAGACGGTGGAGGCGCCGAGGATCAGGGCGTTCACGTCGGTGAGGGCCACGTTGTTGCCGGTGGTGATGCCGACCGTGCTGAAGTTGTTCGCGGCGTTATTCAAGGTGATGTTGTTGGCGGCACCGGCGGCGAGCGTGGTCACCCCGGTCACGGTGAGCGGGCCGCTCTGGGTGAGGGCGCCGGCGGTGGTCACCCCTAAGGTGCCGCTGACGGTGGACGCGGCGAGATCGAGGGCGTTGACATCGGTGAGCAGCCACGTTATTGCCGCTGGTGATGCCGACGGTGCTGAAGTTGTTCGCGGCGTTATTGAGGGTGATGTTGTTGGCCGCGCCGGCGGCGAGGGTCGTGGTGCCGGCGACGGTCAGCTGGGCCGCTTTGGGTGAGGGCGCCGGCGGTGGTCACGCCTAAGGTGCCGCTGACCGTCGAGGCGCCTAAGATCAACGCGTTGGCATCGGTGAGCAGCCACGTTGTTGCCGCTGGTGATGCCGACGGTGCTGAAGTTGTTGGCGGCGTTATTGAGGGTGATGTTGTTGGCGGCGCCGGCGGCGAGGGTCGTGGTGCCGGTCGACGGTGAGCGGGCCGCTTTGGGTGAGGGCGCCGTTGGTGGTCACCCCTAAGGTGCCGCAGACGGTCGAGGCGCCGAAGATCAAGGCATTGGCATCGGTGAGGGCCACGTTGTTGCCGCTGGTGATGCCGACGGTGCTGAAGTTGTTCGCGGCGTTATTCGAGGGTGATGTTGTTGGCGGCGCCGGCGGCGAGGGTCGTGGTGCCGGCGACGGTCACTGGGCCGCTTTGGGTGAGGGCGCCGTTGGTGGTCACGCCTAAGGTGCCGGAGACGGTCGAGGCGCCGAGATCCAACGCATTGGCATCGCGTAGGCTGACGTTATTGCCGCTGGTGATGCCGACCGTGCTGAAGTTGTTCGCGGCGTTATTGAGGGTGATGTTATTGGCCGCTCCGGCGGCGAGGGTGGTGACTGCCGGTCACGGTCAGGACGCCGCTTTGGGTGAGGGCGCCGTTCGTGGTCACGCCTAAGGTCCCCGAGACGGTCGAGGCGCCGAGGATCAGGGCGTTCACGTCGGTGAGGGCCACGTTGTTGCCGCTGGTGATGCCGACGGTGCTGAAGTTGTTCGCGGCGTTATTCAGGGTGATGTTGTTGGCGGCACCGGCGGCGAGCGTGGTCACGCCGGTCACGGTGAGCGGGCCGCTCTGGGTGAGGGCGCCGGCGGTGGTCACGCCCTAACGTGCCGCTGACCGTCGAGGCGCCAAGATCAAGGCATTGGCATCGGTGAGCAGCACGTTATTGCCGCTGGTGATGCCGACGGTGCTGAAGTTGTTCGCGGCGTTATTGAGGGTGATGTTGTTGGCGGCGCCGGCGGCGAGGGTCGTGGTGCCGGTGACGGTCAGCTGGGCCGCTCTGGGTGAGCGCGCCATGGTGGTCACCCCTAAGGTGCCGGAGACCGTCGAGGCGCCTAAGATCAACGCATTGGCATCGGTGAGCAGCACGTTATTGCCGCTGGTGATGCCGACCGTGCCGAAGTTGTTGCGCGGCGTTATTGAGGGTGATGTTGTTGGCGGCGCCGGCGGCGAGGGTCGTGGTGCCGGCGACGGTCACTGGGCCGCTTTGGGTGAGGGCGCCGTTGGTGGTCACCCCTAAGGTCCCCGAGACGGTCGAGGCGCCGAGGATCAGGGCGTTCACGTCGGTGAGGGCCACGTTGTTGCCGGTGGTGATGCCGACCGTGCTGAAGTTGTTCGCGGCGTTATTCAACGTGATGTTGTTGGCCGCACCGGCGGCGAGGGTCGTGGTGCCGGTGACGGTCACTGGGCCGCTTTGGGTGAGGGCGCCATTGGTGGTCACGCCTAAGGTGCCGGAGACGGTCGAGGCGGCGAGATCCAACGCATTGGCATCTCGTAGGCTGACGTTATTGCCGCTGGTGATGCCGACCGTGCTGAAGTTGTTCGCGGCGTTATTGAGGGTGATGTTATTGGCCGCTCCGGCGGCGAGGGTGGTGACTCCCGTCACGTTCAGGACGCCGCTTTGGGTGAGGGCGCCGTTCGTGGTCACGCCTAAGGTCCCGGAGACGGTCGAGGCGCCGAGGATCAGGGCGTTCACGTCGGTGAGGGCCACGTTGTTGCCGGTGGTGATGCCGACCGTGCTGAAGTTGTTCGCGGCGTTATTCAAGGTGATGTTGTTGGCGGCACCGGCGGCGAGGGTGGTCACGCCGGTCACGGTGAGCGGGCCGCTTTGGGTGAGGGCGCCGGCGGTGGTCACCCCTAAGGTGCCGCGAGACGGTCGAGGCGCCTAAGATCAAGGCATTGGCATCGGTGAGCAGCACGTTGTTGCCGCTGGTGATGCCGACCGTGCTGAAGTTGTTCGCGGCGTTATTGAGGGTGATGTTGTTGGCGGCACCGGCGGCGAGGGTCGTGGTGCCGGTGACGGTCAGGGCCCCACTCTGGGTCAGGGCGCCATTGGTGGTCACGCCTAAGGTGCCGCTGACGGTCGAGGCGCCTAAGATCAACGCGTTGGCATCGGTGAGCAGCACGTTATTGCCGCTGGTGATGGCGACGGTGCCGAAGTTGTTGGCGGCGTTATTGAGGGTGATGTTGTTGGCGGCACCGGCGGCGAGGGTCGTGGTGCCGCTGGAGGTCATAGTCCCTGTAAGATTGATACTCCCGGCACCGCCCGCGTTGGTGCCGAGCGTGAGATTGAGGGCCCCTGTCCCAGCACTGATGTTGCCAGCTCCAGTGATGCTGCCGGCTCCTGCCGCCCTCCCCGCGCCTGCGCCCGCATCATTCGCTGTCAGGGAAATAGCCGCGTTGGTTGTGCTGACGTTCGCGTTAATATTGATGTTGCGTCCGGCCTGCATCGTCAAAGTCCTGCCGTTATTGGCCTTGGCGATAGCATTGGTGACCGTAATGTCATTATTTGCTTGCAACGTAATATTGGCATTTACATTAATAGTGGCGGGGTCAATGGTGCATCCGCCCGCGACGCAGTCGGGATCAGCGAATTGATCGACCTGGGTTAAGATTGCAGTGCCGCCTGTGGCGACCGTAATATTGGTTGGGTCAAGCAGTAGCGTGCCCATCGTACCGTTCGGGGCCTGCGTGTCAACCTGACCCGTGAATGCGAGATTGTCATGACCCGATACTTCGATCTGGCCGCCGTTGCCGCCGAGGGCACCGCCTCTCGCCAGAATGTTACCTCCGAACTGCGTATTCTTGTCGGACCAGATCACGACATTTCCTGCGCTGGAATTTCCGATTCCGGACGTATCGATCGTGCTATCGCTGGTGACCACGGTGCTGTTTGTTGAGGAGAGAAGCACGCGTCCGCCTGGTGCACCGTCCGCCCCACGGGCGAGAATGTTCCCGGAGACTCCCACGTTCTGGCCGGTAATCGTGACTTGCCCTTGAGCAGCCCCCGGTTGCGCCGCTGAGACATCGATGGTCCCGGTATTGAGCACGATGCCGTCCGCGTTCTGGACTTTTCCAAGGTTGGCCTGCCAGCCCACGGTGCCTGTGTTCGCGACCGGGTCAGATCCCTCCAAGCGAACCACCCCACCATTATTGACCAAGCTGTGCGCTCGAATGACCCCGCTCTGATTGACCACAGACGAGAAGACGTCGCCTGAGGCCCTAGCCGACAAAATTACTTGTCCGCCATCCGCCTGAATGGTGCCGCTATTGCTGACGGCAGAGCTGAGTGGTTTGCCGGCGGGGCCTGTGACCTGATCGAGGATCTTTCCACTGATGGCATAGTTGATGAGGCCGTCGCCCATCAAGTCGACCGTCAACGCCTTGCCCGAGGCTAAGACGGTCGTGCCAAGGTTAGCGACAATCATTCCCTCGTTCGATACTCCGGGAGCCGCGAGCACGACAAAGCCGTGGTCGGACACGTGAATCGTCCCCTGATTCACCACAGACTTGAGACCCTTGAGCGGATCTTGCGCAAATAGATAGCGACCGGCCATAAAATCTTCATCACGAATTTGGAGAGTCGTCGCCAGGAGACCTCCCACGTTGATCTGGGCGCCGGCGCCGAACAGAATGCCGTTGGGGTTGATCAGGAAAATCCGACCGTTGGCCTGGAGCTGTCCCAGAATCACAGACGGGTCAATGCCGACCACCCGGTTTAACGCGATAGAGCGGATCGACGGCTGGGAGAAACGGACAGCTTGGCCCGCTCCAATCGAAAACTGTTGCCAGTTGATAATGGCCTTGTCTGTCGACTGTTGGATCTGGAGGGATTGGGAAGTTGGCTGGCTGATTGTCGCCTGACCGCCCACCACTTGTCCGCCGTTCGGTAACGCGGCTGCGATGGTGGGCACGAAGACCTGCAGTGCACATAGGGTTAGGCACAGGATTGTAGTCGTCCTGAATCTTGCCGCTGGCATACGCATCCTTTCGGGTGACACCTCATAGCTTGTCACAAATCCTGATATTGTCATTACCCGAGAGAGATCCTTACCAAGCAGGTGATAAAAGTGGTGCAGGCCAGGCAATCTTCGGAATGTCGGTCGAAGTGGCATCGGACCTCACAAGTACGCCCGCCCCAATCGTGAGTTAGAACCGCATCATAGCTTGCAGATACACTGTCGGAGACCGGCCTCCACTGATGGTTCCCCCTGACGGCGTAGGCCCGAGCGGGAAGCCCACGTCCACTCGGAAACGGGAGGCATAATAAGGCAATTCCGTCTGCATGCCGAAACCGGTCCCGGTCAAAATGGCCGAGCTCGCTTCGCCCGCGGCCGGTTGCAGCAGGCGACCACCTCCGTTATCAATGAAGGCAGCTACCTGGGTCGAACGAAGGGCAGCCGGCAGGAGGGATGGAAAGAACGGCACTCGCAGCTCAGCTGAAACCGTATAGCCCTCATCAAAGAATTTCTCCCCCAACTGATACCCTCGTACTGAGTCAGGTCCACCTAGCAGCATCTGTTCGATGACCACGAGGGGACGACTGGTGAGCTGGCCGGTTGCTCTGAAGATGAGCAGTGAATCATATCCCAGGCTCTGAATTCTTCCGGCCATCAGCGTTCCCCTCGTAAATTGATCGTCAGCGTTCTGCCTGCTTGCTTGAGGGTCGTTGTTCTGCATGCCTCCCAGGGCTTGGCCAAGTCCCTGGAAACCGTACAGAGAGAGATAGGTGCGGCCTGACAGGTCGAGACGATCGTAGTTGACTCCCAGCTTCAATTCCCGGATATGGTCGTCTGTGGTCATCGTACTGAGGGTGAACAGCTGGTTGTTTTTTGCGGCCAGACCGAGCTCACCAAGCAGCGACTGAAATCGCGTCTTGATGAACGGATGGGTAACTGACAAATCAAAAGTCTGGATTCTTCCCTCAATCCCAAGGGCTGCGAGCTCAGCTCCCACATTGAATAGTCCACCTGAACCTGAGAGGACGAGTTTTGTTCCATGGACGCCGACAGGGATAGAGTATGCCCCTGTACCGAACAAGAGTTGATCCGGCTGGTTGCCCATGATGCCGTTGAGATTGAGTGTGGCGCCGTCGAACAGCACATTGCCGGCTTCTACTCCGGCGCCAAACCGGTAGCGTGAAATCGTGTTAAACCCGTAGTTGTTGAAGTCGAGCGAGGCATGGATCGGACGTTTGTCCTCTACTTTGGCCTGGACGTTGGTGCTTCCGGTGGAGCCACCAGGCTCAAGCACAGCCGACACTTTCAAGTCCGGATATTCGTTGAGTAGCAACAGGGCCCGTTCCAATGCGACATTCCGGATAACCTGCTCTTCCATCGCTTTGGCAAAGCTCCCGCGGATGAACTCCGTTGAGTAGAAGCGATTTCCTGAAACAGAGATCTCACCGAGACGGCCCTCAAGAATGGCGATCTCCACCATGCCGAACTGGATGTTCTGCTGTGGGATGTAGGCGCTGGCCAACGTGTAGCCTTTGCGTTTGTAATGCTCGGCCACCAACTCCGCAACCAGTTCTAGTGCCGGTAGGTCGAGATCATGGCCGACATAGGGCTGAGTCAGCGTCTCCAGTTCTGATGTAGAGACCACGGTATTCCCCAAGAAGGAGAAACCTTTGATGAGGAGTGAGGATGAGGAAGAGGTTTGACCGAGGACCGGGGACGCAGAGATCAGTAACGAAAGGCCGAGCGAAGCGAGCGTGAGCCATTGACGAGAGGGAGTGACATGAGCGGTCCGGCTCATCTCCACCGACCGCTTCCTTGGTGTATCCCGCTCAAGTTGACAGATCCGATGGCCGATACGACAATGGGCCAGTAGGGGTTACCCGTGCATGAGAGTCGAATGTTGACGATGACATTCTGGATGAGAGGATGGTTCTGGCTCTCCACGAGCCTGGTGGCCGTGACTCTGCTTGCGGTCAGCTGTGCCATCTATCCAGATTCCTCTACGAAGCCACGCGCTCAGGAGAACGGAGTGCAAGAGGAGCCGCCCCCAAAGGTTGAACAGACTCCCCCACCGAATCGTCCTTCGACCACCTGTCCACCCGGGATGAAGGGCTCTTGCTAAGTGGCTTTGAAGGCAGCCGTCTCTGATCTCAATCTCGAACATAGCGTGCATCGCTGTAGGGGTCAATGAAAAGACCGATTTCACGGGGTTGCCGACTTGTGTAGAATGTGGGACCAATCTGCATGAGGAGAGATGGAATAGCATGACGACGTTGAAAGAGGATCTCGCAAAAGCTTTTCACGAAACGCAATCCTTTAAGTGGGATCCAGGGGCAGGGTTCGCACTCGCTTCTGGCATGAGAAGCCCCTTCTACGTCGATTGCCGGTCTCTGATGGCCCATCCGGGATCGCGCCGTCTTGTGGCCCAACTGGCGTACGAGGCATTGCGCCCCATCGAACTGAACTGTCTTGGCGGATTGGAAATCGGCGCCATATCCATTGCGACAACGATTTCAGACTCTGCGTATGCGGCACGCCCACAACGAGAATGGCGGACGTTCGTGGTGCGGAAGCAGGCGAAGGATCATGGGCTTGGGAAACTCATCGAAGGGGCGTTTCAGCCAGGGGATCGAGCTGTGATTGTCGATGATGTGCTGACAAGCGGGGGGTCGCTTCTCAAGGCTGTTGCGGCTGCCAGGGGTGCCGGCCTTGTTGTGACGCATGCCTTGGTGATTGTAGATCGGAAGGAACAGGACGGGCGTCGTAAGGTTGAAGCTGAGGGGCTGACCCTCCTGAGTCTGCTGACCATCGATGATTTAACCAGCGCGCAGCCAACTCGCTCCTAGGTTTTCGGCATAGACACTCTCACTTGCACTGAAACTGAATCCCCCACCGGCGCTCCTGCACGGGCTCCTGGGCGCCTTCGATCGAGCTGGCCATGCGGGTTCGGCCTTTCGTCTCCCCTTCCTTAACGATGGTGTAGGGACCTCCACATTTCTCCTTCATGAGGGCAAGGGCGTCTTGCCGAAACGATGACAGCATCGATCCCTGCTCGCCCTTGAAGGGATAGACGACAACCCCTCCATCTTCACTTTCCTGAACCAATTTTGCCCCACCGGCACAGCCGGCCAAAACGATGACGAACAGCACGGCGAGGCTTGACCAGATCTTCATACGGTGCCTATCATAATTGTAAGAGGGGTCTCTGTCGAACGATTTATGGCCCTGTTTGTTGTAAGGAGGCCAGCCATGACCTTACGTAACATTGTTGTCAGCTTTGTCGGTTTGTTTTCGCTGTTTGCGATCTCGATCAGTGACGTGTCGGCCTATCACTCCTACTTGCTCACGGTCCAGCAGTTGCGTGCCGGATTGACCAAGGCGCCCTCGATGCCGCAGAAGGGTTTCATCTTGATCGATGTCCGATCTGCGGAAGAACATGCGACAGGATTCATTCCCGGAACCGATCTGAACATCGAGTTCACGGAGATTAAGGCTCGGCATCGGGACATCGGGGCCCAGCTGGAGGACCATCTGGTTGTCTATTGCCAGTCCGGCCATCGAAGCAATATTGCGGCAGAAACGCTGGCTGACTTGGGCTACCGTCATGTCTACAACGTCATCGGCAGCATGGATGCCTGGCTCGCAGCAGGCTTTCCGGTTGAATCGGGGCGCCGCTAGCTCGATATACATCTCCATAATCTCATTTGTTCTAGCGAGTCTTGGCGCCAGGCTCCTCGCGGCGCGGGCTGATCCCGATCACGGCTGGAAGTCCAATGTGGGTCGTCGCGCTGTTGTCTAGCAGAGGTATCCAGGGGTGGAAGCCGGCCATCGTCGCCGTGGTTTGTCGGAGCGAAGGGCTGACGGCGACATCTGAAGAGGATCCTCCATCCATGGCCATGACCTGACGGAGAGAGGGAAAGGCATCCCTCAGACATTCTCCAAGAGCATGGAGTGACACCACTTCCGTGGTTTTGAGGACGAGGAGGTGCCCATTACCTTGTTCGGCGACGAGGGTCTGGTGTGCGCGTTTTCCGGTTTGTCGGACACGGACTTTTCCGGTCCGGTCGAGGAGCATGAGGGATTGCGCAACTTCTCGATAGGGAACGTGCTGTTCGTCAAAGGTGTCAAAGGTCAAGTCCAAGACTCGCGCGCGGCGTGAGCTTGGCTCTGCTGGTTCGGCCACAAACAGTCCCAGCCATGTGCTGTGCCGCTTACTTCCCAGCGAGCGGCCGTTTCCATAGAGCAGCCCGAGGTACGCATAATTCTCACGGAAGAGCCCGGCATTGAATACCAGGTCGTGGCCGGTTCGTTCTTGCCATCGGCGAATATCGAGTGGGTCAGGGAAGCCGTCTTGCTGGTAATAGTGTACGGAAAAGCGATAGCGATCGGGATCGATTTCGACGGCGATCAACGGCGCAACGTCTGGGCATTGCGTTTGAGGATTCCAGACGGAGATGGATAAACCGGCTCCGAGTTGATCTCCTGTGAGGGTTTGAGCGGTCGTCGTCGCGAGTCCGCTGAACATGACGAACATGATACCCAGAAGAAACCGGGCTGCGCGGGCGAGAGGGAGAGACCAGTGGAAGCTGTTGTCCCGTACCATGGTGTCTCGGGATCTAGTATAGAGAGAGCAGATACGTAGCGTCAAATCGTTCAAAGAACAGGCGCAACGGCATCGATAACGAGGCGACATGGGTCAGCGCGGGACTGGGGGGGAAGCCGACTGAGACGTATCGGTCTTGTCCGAGGATGTGCGGGCATCCAGCAGATCGCGGACTGCGCGGGCGAGCACCTCAGGAGTGAAGGGCTTTTGCAAGAAACTGCTCGTACCTTCTTCTTGTCCGGCCATGATGCCGACGTCATCCATATACCCCGACATGAACAGGGTTCGCAAATCCGGCTTGATGACGGAGAGATGCTGTGCCAGTTCCCGTCCGCCCATGTCCGGCATGACGACGTCGGTCAGGAGGAGCTGGAACGATCCTGCTCGTTGCGTCGCTAGCAAGCAGGCTTCGACCCCGTTCTTGGCTTCTATGACCCGGTAGCCCAGCTTCCGCAGTTCGTCTCGCACGAGCGTACGTACGCTGGGTTCATCTTCCGCCACGAGAATCGTTTCCGTGCCTCTCTGAGGCTGTCCTGAGGATTGGGTCGGCGCGGTGGTGAGGATGTCGGACTCGACGCTCGGGAAATATAGCTCGAAGCGCGTGCCGTGACCGACGCGGCTGGTGACGTCGAGGGCACCGCCGCATTGGGTGACAATCCCAAACACCGTGGAGAGGCCCAGACCGCTGCCCTTCCCCTCCCCCTTCGTGGTGAAGAAGGGTTCAAAGATATGGGATTGTGTCTGGCGGTCCATGCCGCAGCCGGTATCGCTGACGGACAACCGGATGTACGGACCTGGCGGCAATGGGGTGAGGTGGTAGACCGGACTGCGGGTCAGTTCGACCTGGGCCGTTTCGATCGTGAGCGTTCCGCCCTTCGGCATGGCATCCCGTGCGTTGACGACGAGATTGACGAGGACCTGTTCAAGCTGAGCTTGGTCGGCTCGCAGTCGCCCGTTTGTCGGATCGAGTTTGGTGACCAGCCGGATGTCCTCGCCGATCAGGCTGCGCAGCAGACTTTCCAGGTTCGTGACAGCGCTATTGAGCGAGAGAACTTTCGGGTCCAGCGATTGTTTGCTACTGAAGGTGAGCAGTTGTCGGATCAGCTTTGCGGCTCTTTCGCCGGCCTTCAGTGTTTCATCGATCTTTCCGCGAAGGGGATGTTGAGGGCCGAGTTCCGTCGAGAGGACTTGGCTGTAGCCCATGATGACGGTGAGGAGATTATTAAAGTCGTGCGCGATCCCTCCCGCCAACCGGCCAACTGCCTCCATCTTCTGGGACTGCCGAAACTGTTTCTCGCTCTGCCGAAGGGCCTCTTCCGCCCGTTTCCGTTCGGCGCGGCCATCCAGTTCACGCAATGCGCGCTGGACCGAAGGCACCAATCGCCCGAGCCGTTGCTTGAGTACATAGTCCGTCGCGCCTTGATGCATGGCGTCGATGGCCAGTTCCTCTCCGATGGTGGCCGAGACGAAGAGAAAGGGCACGTCTGGACAGTGCTGACGTGCCAAGGCGAGCGCCGCCATGCCGTCGAACCCCGGGATCGAATAGTCCGCCAGGATGAGGTCCATCCGGCCTTCCTTGAGGGCCGCCACAAATGCCTGACGCGTGTCGACGAGTTGTGACTGGCAAGGGATGTCGCCCTCGTTCAGGGTGGTCGTGATGAGTTCCGCGTCGACCGGATTGTCCTCGAGTTGGAGTAGACGGAGTGGGGTTTTCACAGGTCCTTTGTGAAGAGACTAATTGATCGGGTCAGAGCCTTCGGGTGGCGGTTCGTTGATCACGCCCCAAAAGACGCCGAGTTCTTTCACGGCGGTGATGAACTGGTGAAACTCAACCGGCTTCACCACGTAGGCGTTTGCACCCAACGCATAGCTTTGGGCCAAATCGCGCTCCTCGCGCGAGGACGTGAGCATGACGACGGGAATCGGTTTCAGGTTCACGTCGTTCTTAATCGTTCTCAAGACTTCTAGCCCGTCGATTTTGGGCATCTTGAGATCCAGGAACACGACCACGGGATTGCCCTGCTGCCTGGAAGCAAAGACCCCGCGACAATAGAGGTAGTCGAGGACTTCAGCTCCGTCATGGCAGACCACCACTTTGTCGGCGATATGATGTTCTTCCATGGCAGCCAGCGCAAGCTCTGCGTCACGCGGGTTATCCTCCGCCAGCAGGATGGGTTTGACAGTGGTCATCTGACAGACCTTGCGAGCGGGAGTGAAAAGTGGAAGGTGGCCCCTTGGTCCAGCGCCCCTTCGGCCCAGGTCCGTCCACCATGCCGATGGATAATCCGCCGTACGTTTGCGAGTCCGATGCCGGTGCCTTCAAACTCGTCGTTCCGATGGAGGCGCTGAAAGACCCCGAATAATTTGTTCACATACTGCATGTCAAATCCTACCCCATTATCACGCACGAAGATCTCAACTTCACGGGGAGTTCGTTTGGTGGCGCCGATCTCGATCTTGGCCTCCGGCCTGGTCGCTGTGAATTTCAGCGCATTGGAGATTAGATTCACGAAAACTTGGCGCAACATCGCCGGATCTCCCAAAACGTTAGGTAATGGGTGCATTGTCCAGGAGATTGTCCGCCCTTGCAAGTCAAGACGCAAATCGTGAAGGACGGTCTTGACGAGTTGATCCAAGTTGACCGTCGTGCGGAGCATGTCCTGGCGACCCATACGGGAAAAGACGAGCAAGTCGTCGATCAGTTGTCCCATCTGCCTGGCGGAGTCTGCAATCGTCTGCAGGTAGCGGCGCGCTTTGTCGTTGAGCGCCTCACCGGCCGCTTTGGACAACAGGGCCGCATAGCCATCAATATGACGGAGCGGGGCGCGCAGATCATGTGACACGGAATAGCTGAACGCTTCTAATTCTTTGTTGGCGGCCTGGAGCAGCTCGCCCCGGCTCTGCAACTCCGTGGCCACGCGGCGTCGCTCAGTGACATCGTGATGGATCAGAAAGTATACGGAGGCTAAGAGGACCAATTGCAGGAGTGCACCGAGTCCGAGCAAGGCGATCGTATTTCTTGTGCTTCTAGCGGATTGAGCCACGCGCAGCAGGAGCGCTTGCTGTTCGGCCGAGTCGAGTTCTGTCATAACGCGATGGATTCCCGCGAGCTCGGTTTTTGCCGCTCCGGAGAGTGCAAGGTGGCGGACGGCATCATAGCCATGCTCCTCACGTTGGGTGA
This sequence comes from uncultured Nitrospiraceae bacterium, assembly GCA_963720035.1. Classification (GTDB taxonomy): domain Bacteria; phylum Nitrospirota; class Nitrospiria; order Nitrospirales; family Nitrospiraceae; genus Palsa-1315. The sequence continues at coordinate 251,853 of CAVREB010000001.1, forward strand.
TGGCTTCCGCCTCTGCTCCCAATTGTTTGGCGATGAGTTGTTCGAGTATCGCCACGCGGGCTTGTTGTTCGGGTCCCTCGTTGGTGAGGTCTCTGAGATATCGGAGGTATTCCGGCATTTGCTCGGCAACGGTCCGGTAGGATCTAAGGTACGACTCGTCGCCGGTGACGAGATAGCGCCGATGGCCACTTTCAGCGGCGCCGAGGGCCTCCCCGACCGAGTCGAGCAGCTGTACCAATTCGTGGCTCTTGGTATCGAGCCGGCTGTTCTGGATCAAGACGGCGGTGTTGCGGTAGGAGATGGCACTGATGACCACAATGCCGGAAAAGACGAGCCCAAACCCCGCAAGGACGCGTCGCTCGATCGACCAGTGGGTGAACCACCCCATGGGCCCGCCGGTCTCGGGAGTCGGTGCCGGACTCCTGTCGGGAACCGGTTCCGATCGAACGGGTGCGGCTGGACGTTCCTGCGTGACGGATTCCATGGTTCAAGTGCGCGCGGGCGTGGGATGTAAGCCAATGTCTTGGAAACTGTACCCTCCCCTGGAGGACCCTGCAAGAAATATTTAGCAGCATGCCCGCTGGACGCCGGGGAACTGTCGCCGGTGGACTTAGCCGCCGAAGGGGAAGACGGCATGAGGGACGGGAAGAGCGGCGGTTGGATCAGGCAAGTTTGAGAACATTAAGACGGCCGAGACCACCCAGTCGGTGAAGGGTTGCGGATAGATGCCGATAGCGAGGGTGCCGGCGAGGCAGACGTAAACTACCGCTTTGATCGGGCCCGAGACCTTGAGGGGTGACGGGTCGTGGGGCTCGCTGATGTACATCTTCTTCACGACGATGAGGTAGTAGTACATGGAAATGACGATGTTGATGAGCCCCACGATGATGAGCGTGTAGAGCCCTTCCTTCATCGCGGCCACAAAGATATAGAGTTTGCCGATGAAGCCAGCCAGCGGGGGCACACCAGCCAGCGACAATAGGAAAATCAGCATCGAAAAGGCGAGAAAGGGAGACCGGCGGCCCAGCCCACTATAGTCGTTGATTTCCTCACTGCCGATTGCTTCGCTGACGGCGATGATAATGGCGAAGGCGCCGAGATTGGCGAAGAGATAGGCCAGGAGGTAGAACAGAATCGCGTCGCTGCCCATCTTTGTCCCGGCCGCGAGACCGATCAACACGTTGCCGATCTGGGCGATACCGGAATAGGCCAAGAGACGCTTCATGTTCTTTTGGGCGATGGCCACGATGTTGCCGTAGGTCATGGACAGGATGGACGCGGCGACGAGCAACAGGACCCAGATCGGCTTAAAGGTCGCCAATGCGACGAGGAACATTCTCAGGAGGATGGCAAAAGCCGCTCCCTTCGGTGCGATCGAAAGGAATGCCGTCACCGGCGTCGGCGATCCATGGTAGGTATCGGGAATCCACGAATGGAAGGGCACGGCGCCGATTTTGAATCCTAATGCGCCGAAAATCAGCAGGAAGCCAATGGCTAATCCCGGTGTGGCCTGTGCCGTCTTCATATCGGAAAACACCAGTTTGCCTGTTTCTCCGTAAACCAAGCTGATGCCATAGGCAAGGAGGCCTGCGGCGAAGACGCCCAGGATGAAAAACTTGATGCCGGCTTCGTTCGAGGCCATGTCCTCGCGAAGATATGCGACGAGGACATAGAAGCCGAAGGTGGAAAATTCCAGGGTGACGAAGACCGACAGCAGGTCATTGGCGGAGGCCATGAACATCATCCCGAGGGCCGACATTACGATCAGGAAGTAATATTCTCCGCGGAAGAACTTGAACCGATGGATAAAATCGATTGAGGCCAGGACGACGAGGATCGTCGATCCGACGATGAACATTTTGAAGAACAGCGCCATCCGATCGAGGACAAACATGTTGGCGAAGAGGGTGCCCGTGATGCCGGTGGCATCGAACCAGGCCAGGCAGCCGAAGGTGGCGACGAGCCCAGCGATGCTGAGATAGGCTAATTGTTCGTTGGGTAGCCGAGGCAACGAGAAATCAATGATCAGGATGAGACATAGCCAGGACGTGAGCAGGATCTCAGGTAACAGCAACAGGAGATCGGAGGGAGACATCGTGAGCGAAAAGTTCATTGTGGCTCTCGTGGCGCGTGAGTCGTACCGGGTACTGGGTTATTGGCAAGAAGTTGTGTGTCATGTGTTCCGGCGGGGCCTGTCGATTCCCGCGTGACAGCAAACTCCGCACCCGCGTCTGCAATCGGCACGACGCGGGTGATCTTGGCGATCAAGGGATCGACGCCCGAACGCACCACGTTATAGAGGTGCATGGGGAAGAAAAAGAACCCGATGCTGACGGTGATCATGATCAAGAGCGGAAGACGATCGACCACGGCGACTGCGTCGTGCGCGTGACTGTACTTCTGGTCCATGGGTCCGTAGAAGAGCCCGCGCATCATCTTGAACAAGTAGGCCAAGGTCAACACGATGCCGACTACGGCCACGATGACTTGGAACGGGTACTTGTTCCAACTGCCGACGATGATCATGACTTCGGCGATGAAGTTCACGGTGCCGGGCACGCCGACCGAGGCCATGCAAGCAATCACGAAACAGCCGGAGATGAACGGCATGCGATTCGAGAGTCCGCCAAGTGAAGGAATGTCGCGGGTGTGCGTCTGATCATATACCCACCCGGCCATGGCGAAGAGCATGCCCGTGGCCATGGCGTGGGCGAACATATACATCACCGCGCCGGTCAGACTGATATAGTCCAAGGCGGCCATGCCTAGGAAGACATAGCCCATGTGACTCGAACTGGAATACCCGATTACGTACTTTGTATCTTTGGCGTAGAACGCTACGAACCCGCCATAGACGATACTGAACATGCAGAGCACGGCTGCGATGGGCATGAGTTCCCTGGTGGTCTCCGGCAGGATCTCAAAGGCCACCCGGATGATGGAAAAATGGCCGAGCTTCATCAGCACACCCGCGTGCAACATGCTCGTGGCGGCCGGCGCGGCTGCGTGGCCCACAGGAGACCAGGAGTGCAGCGGCCACAGCGGAGCGATCGAGGCAAAGCCGACGAAGATCAGCAGCCAGATAATCCTGTCCAGCGTCGTGCCCAAGACCGGGATGTTCATCAACTTGGCCTGTTCACGCAGGACCAGAATGTCGAAGGTATTGAGCCCTGAGTATTTGTAAATCAGCAAGATGCCCATCAGCGCCACGACGGCAAAAGCCGAGAGGAAGAGCACCAGTTTCATTGCGGCGTATTCTTTACTGTTAGATCCGAAGTTGAAGATGAACCCGACCGAATCCCTCTGTTTGAGGCCTTCCTGATCCGTCATCTCGTTGTACTTTTTCGTGTGGCTTCCCCACATGCCCAACAGGAGATACATGGGGATCACGGACATCTCGTAGAAGAAGTATAGAAAGAACAGATCCAACGACATGAACACGCCGATCGTAGCGGCGGCGAGGATGAGCAACCAGATATAGAATTCTTTCGTCCGATCTTTGATGTGCCAGGAGACGAAAATTCCGGCGAACAACAAGATGGCCGATGCCAGCACCAGCGGGGTGCCGATCCCGTCCACCCCGAGATGGAGCGAGATGCCCAGCTGGCGAGACCATTCGAATCGCTGGACGAATTGGAATCCTCCCTTCACGTGATCGTAGGAGTAGAAGAGGTAGAGTGAGGCGAGCAGGCAGATAAATGCCGATCCCGCCGCAATCCCCCGCACGAGCATGGCTTGCCGGTTGGAGACGAAGATCAGCGCGATGGCTCCCGCGAAGGGGGCAAACAGGATATAGAGCAGTGTGTAGTCACCCATACGAATTAATCTACCTTTACCTGCGGCTTGGACTCGATCGAGGCCGTGGTTCCCCGTTCCAGTCGATCGACCAACGCCTGCACTGATCCGTTCATCACTTTCAAGAAGGGAGCGGGATAGAGGCCAATCCAGAGGATCATGACCGATAAGGCCGACGCGATGATCACTTCGCGGGGATGCAGATCACTGATGGAGTCCTTCACAGCCTTGCCGATCGGCCCCAGCATCGATCGCTCGTAGTACCAGAGGAAATACGCCGCGCCGAAGATGACGCCAGTGACCGCGATCCCGCCGTAGAGCCAATTGGCCTTGAAGGTTCCCAAGAGAATGAGGAATTCACCGACGAAGCCATTGGTGCCTGGTAGGCCGATCGACGCCAGCCCGATGAGCAAGAAAAAGCTTGCGAGCAGGGGGGTCTGTTTGGCCATGCCGCCGAATGAGCTCAGTTCGGTGCTCTGCTGCCGTGAGTAGAGAAAGCCCGCGATAAAGAACAAACCGGCCGTACTGAACCCCAAGTTAATCATGGTCAGCAGGCTCCCCTGGAGCCCCTGATAGTTCAGGGCGAACAGGCCAATCACCACGAACCCGAGGTGGCTGATACTGCTGAAAGCGAGGAGTCGGCGCAAATCCGATTGGATCAGCGCCATGATGGCCCCGTAGAGAATGGCGGCTAACCCAAGCACCATGATCACCGTGACGACGGTGTGACTCTTCGATGCATCCGGGAGCAACGGAATGCTAAAGCGGATGAAGCCGAACGTTCCGAGCTTCAGCCCGGCCAGCACCACCGCCATACCAATCGGGCCTTCGAGGAGGGCGTCTGGGAGCCAGGTGTGGAACGGGAATAGTGGGGCTTTGAACGCGAATCCGAGGAACAACAGCCAGAAAATGAGGATCTGTTGGCCGAGCGGGATCGGGACGGAGAGCAGCTCCAATAAGTCAAACGAATAGGTCGGCTCCATATGGCGCAACGTCGCCCACTGGTGATAGTTGAGGTCTAACAGGGCGATGCCGACCAACATGAAGACGCTGCCGAGCAGCGTATAAAGCACGTATTTCAGTGCGGCGTAGTGCCGCGCTGCCCCTCCACCCCAGAGTTTGATCAGAAAGTAACTGGGGATGAGCATCAGTTCCCAGAAGACGAAGAAAAGGATCAAGTCGATGGAGAGGAAGATTCCCATCGTCGTCGTTTCGAGCGCGAGGAGCGCCATCATATAGAGCTTCACTTGATGGCGGACGGTGTCCCAGGAATAGACGACGATCAGGACCGTGAGGAATGCCGTGAGCCCAACGAAGAGCACACTGATCCCGTCAATCGCGAGGTGGTAGCTTATCCCGAGCGCGGGAATCCACGACACGTGTTCGGAAAACTGCATGGCAGACGATTCGGGAATGATTCGTAAGAGCACGAAGACGGAGAGGGCCAACTCCACGAGCGAAATCGTCAAGGCGGAGGTCCGGACCATGTCCTCGTCGTCGAACAGCCATAGGACGACGGCCCCGATGACGGGGAGAAAAAGAATACAGGTGAGAATCGGAAATGTTGACGCCAGTTCTTCTAACATGACAGTGTTCTACAGTTGCATGATGAGCTCAATGACGACCGCGAGCAGGAATAGCCCTGCCACAATGATGGCGGCATAATGATGCACCATCCCGCTCTGCAGTTGCCGCCACTGGCGGGCGACAAGATGGTTGCCGTACCCGATCACGTTGATGCCGCCGTAGACCACGTATTTTTCCATCCAGGTCGAACCGGCCGCGCCCAATTCAGCCATGTGTGCGACGGCTCGCACGAGGCCATCGATCACGGTGCGGTCGAACCAATCGAACAGATGTCCCAACTTCTTAGTCGGCTCCACCCAGATCAGGTCATACAGCTCATCCACGTAATATTTGTTGAGTAAGGTCGTGTAGACAGTCTGGAATTGTGCAGCCAGGCGATCCGGCGCCGAGAGATTCACGCTGTAAAAATAGTGCGCGACGCCCCAGCCGAGCAGCGCAATCCCTATGGCAATCATCATGAGCGTGAGTACGAGTCCGGTGCTCACGTCATGCACCCCTCCTGTGCCCGCGACCGGTGCAAGGAATTGATGGAGCCAGCCATGTTCAGGGGGAAACCCCAGGAATCCCCCTAAAATTGACAGAACACCCAACGCCATTAACGGACCGACCATCACCATCGGGGACTCATGTATATGTTCCTCCGTATGATGGTCCATGCGAGATGTGCCATAAAAGGTCAGATAGGTGAGGCGGAACATGTAGAAGGAGGTCAACAGCGCGCCGATGGCCGCGATGCCATACAGCAGGTAGTGATGGTGCGTGAAGGCATGGGCCAGGATTTCGTCTTTGCTCCAGAAGCCTGCCAACGGAGGAATGCCCGCGATGGCGACTGTGCCAATCAGAAACAGGCGATAAGTCCATGGGATTTTCGAGCTGAGGCCGCCCATCTTTCGAATATCTTGCTCGCCCGAGAGCGCGTGGATCACCGATCCGGCCGAGAGGAACAAGAGGGCCTTGAAGAAGGCATGGGTCATGAGGTGGAATATCGCAGCCGTATAGGCGCCGATCCCGCAGCCGAGAAACATGTAACCGAGCTGGCTCACCGTCGAATAGGCCAAGACGCGCTTGATGTCCGTTTGCACGAGGCCGATGGTGGCGGCAAATAAGGCCGTGAGTCCTCCGATGACGCCGACGATCGTCATGGCTGTCGGCGACAAATCGAAGATGGCATGGTTTCGCACGATCATATAGACGCCGGCGGTCACCATCGTCGCGGCATGGATGAGAGCGCTGACGGGTGTCGGACCTTCCATGGCATCCGGGAGCCAGGTGTAGAGGGGGAGTTGGGCTGACTTGCCGATCGCGCCGACGAGTAAGCAGAGAGCAATCGCTGTGGCCATGTCAGGGGAGAGTTGCCCGACCTGGGCGAAGACCTTAGTGTAGTCGAGCGTCTTGAAATTGATGAAGATGAGGAAGATGGCGAGAAGGAAGCCTGCGTCGCCGATGCGGTTCACCACAAAGGCTTTCGAGGCGGCCTTCGCGGCGGAGACCTTGTCATAGTAGTAGCCGATCAACAGATAGGAACAGAGTCCCACCCCTTCCCAGCCAATGAAGAGCACCAGATAGTTATTCCCCATGACGAGGAGCAACATGGAAACCATGAAGAGGTTCATGTAGGTGAAGAATCGCGTGAATCCCGCTTCCCCATGCATGTAGCCGACGGAGTAGACGTGAATCAGGAACCCGACTCCCGTGACCACGAGGAGCATAATGCACGTGAGAGAATCGACGAGATAAGCCAGATTGATGGTGAGGTCGCCGCCGAAGATCCATTGATAAGCGATGACTTCATGGGGCCTCCCGCTCCGCAGAATCTCGATAAACACGCCGATCGTGCAGAGAAATGACAACCCCACCGACCCCCAGGCGATCCGGTGCGCGACATCGTGGGAATACCGTCTGCCAACGAGTCCATTCAGGATCACGGCCAACAGGGGGAACACCGGAATGAGTTTAATCAGTAGGTCCGTCACGTTACCACTTTAAGAGGTTCATCTCGTCCACGTTCGTGGAGGTCTTTCCACGGAACATGACGATGATGATGGCCAGCCCGATCGCCGCTTCCCCGGCTGCAATGGCGATGACGAAGAGGGCCACCAGTTGGCCTGCCATGGATTCCAGGTAATAGGAAAAGGCTACGAGGTTGATGTTCGCTGCGTTCAACATGATCTCGACAGACATCAGCACGATGATGAAGTTCCGTCTGATCAATACGCCGAGCAGGCCGGTGATAAAGAGCACGGCGCTGACGGCGACATATGCGCTTAGAGGAACCATAGACCTCGCGGACTGCGAACGGTGAACCGGGAAACGAAAGAGGCGGTCCTACCGTCTCCGTCCCACCCCTCACCCCTCACGTTTGTCAGTGATCGGCTTCGGCGTTTTTGCCAGTACGATCGCTCCAATGACGGCGCCCAACAGGAACACTCCGACAATCTCGAACTGCAACAGATAATCACTGAACATCTTGATTCCGACCGCGTAGGTATCGCCCTCCTGGAGTACCGCCACGGTAGGTGCATCGCCCTTTGCGCCTCCGAAGGGTGAACGGAGCAGGAGGATCAACACGTACAATGATCCGATGGCTCCTGGAGCCAGAAAGTACAGGTACGAGGAGTGGAAATACCGATCGTCGGTTTTCAAGTTCAGGAGCATCAGTACGAAGAGGTACAAGACGAGGATCGCACCGGCGTAGACAATGACCTGCACAGCCCAGAGGAACTCGGCGTTGAGGAGGATGAAGAGTCCTGAGACATGGAGCAACAGGGCCAGGAGCGCCAGGCCACAATGCACCGGGTGCTTCAGTGCGACGGTCAGGACGCCCGCAACAATACTGGCTAATGCAAAATAGGTAAAAAAGACCAAAACCATCGATCGATTCAGCCCAGATGCTTAGGTGGTGGTTGGGTCGGCTTCAGTACCGATTGCGGGAAGTAATACCGATATTCCCGGCTTTCCTCAACATTCTTTTCTTGATTATGCGCATACAAGTATTTTTTTGCATCCTCGAGGTGGCGCTCGCCGATTTCGTAGAGCCGCTTCTTGTCGAACAGTAAGGTGCGTTTGTCGTGGGTGGAGAACTCGTACATCTTCGTCATGGCCAGTGCGTTGACGGGACAGGCTTCGACACAGTAGCCGCAAAAGACGCATTTCGTAATGTCGATGTAAAATTCGCTGGCGAATCGTTGCAGCGGACGCTCCGCGTCTTCCGAGCTGACGACTTTGATGCAGCGGGATGGGCAGGCGGCTTCGCAGAGGTCACAGCCGACACAACGTTCCTGGTGATCGTCGTAGCGTAAGAGCGCGAGTGCCCCCCGGTGGGTATCGGGGAGGGTCCGTTGTTCCCGTGGATACTGGAAGGTGATGGGTTTGTGGAACATGTGCTTGAACGTGACCTTCATCGCGTCCCAAATTTCGTAGAACAACGCAGCCTGGAGGATTTGTTTTATCAGTACCGTGACACGCATGTGCGTTTCCTGCTTCCCCTTACGCCTTTTCGATCGTCACGCGGGACTGTTTGAACGAAGGAACTCCAGTCATCGGATCGACCTGGACCGACATCAGGTCTTTGACCGGGGGCTCATTGAAATGCTCCGGGAAGAAACAGGTCTGCGAGGCGACGGACTGATCTGGTTGTACCGCCACTTGCATCGAACCGCGGTCCGACGTGAGGCGCACCTTCGTCCCCTCACCCACTGCGAGCCGTTCCATATCTTGGGGATTCATTCTGAGCCGACCGGTATTGGGGGCGATCTTGATGAGGCCGGGGGCTTCGGTGGACATCTTGCCGGAATGGTACAGGATCTGTCCCATCAGCAACGTGAAGGGCCGCTGGTCCTTGGCACCTGATGGAGCGGATGTTCGATAGCGCGCCGCCACATCAGCTGCGTAGCCGTCTGAGAGATAGCGGTCCACCGTCGGGACAACTTTTCGTGGATGTCCGAGGTTGTAGTACCCGGGCAGCAACTTCATGATCTCGGCTTGAATATCGTTCGAGGATTCATACTCCCATTGACAGCCCAGCGCGTTGGCCATCGCCGTCATGATGTGCCAATCCGGCAAACTTTCCCCGAGCGGATCCATGGCTTCACGGACGCGCAGGACTCGGCCTTCCAGATTGGTGAAGGTGCCGTCCTTTTCCGCAGAGGTACAAGCCGGCAGCACCGCGTGCGCCATGCGTGCAGTTTCGGTCAGGAATGGATCCTGGACGACGAGCAACTCCAGTCGATCCAACGCGGCGCGGACTTCCATCGATGCGGGCAACGTGGCGAGCGGGTTTTCTCCGATCACATAGAGGGCACGGATCTGGCCACTTCTGCAGCGCTTGAGAATCTCGACGAGATTCGCGCCGGAGCCAGCCGCCGGGAGCGTGACGTCCCAGGCCTTGGCGAAGCGATCGCGAGCAGCCTGATCATTGAACGAGGCTTGACCAGGAAGGAATTCCGGCGCTACGCCCATGTCCACAGCGCCCTGTTCGTTCGGTTCTTCTGTAAGCGTATTCACCCCGCAGCCGGGTTGGCCCAACTTACCTGTGACCCAGGCGAGGTCGATCAGTTTCAAGACATTCTGATACCCGTCGGGCTGGCGGACGATGCCTTCAGCGCAGAGGATGATGGACCGGGGCGCTTCGGCGAAGATCGCCGCGGTATCTTTTAACGATTCAACCGACATGCCGGATTGCGAAGCCACCTGCTCCAACGATATGCGGGCCACGGCGGCTTTCAGGGCCTCAAAGGCTTTCGGGTGCTTCTTGGTGCTGTCCTCGTCGATCAAGTCCAGCTCCAGGGTGGCCTTCACGAGTCCGTCGATCACGAGTCCTTCCGTTCCGGGTTTGATCAGGACGGGATGGGACGCGAGCTTGGCCATGTTCGTGACGGCGGAATCGATGACCACTACTTGGGCCTTATAGACGCGAATCGCCTCTTTGAGGCGCACGGCCGTGAGCGGGTTTGTCTCCGTGATGTTGGAACCAATAAGTAGCACGGCCTTGGCTCTTGTCAGGTCCTCCCAGTCGTTCGTGCTCCGGCCGATCCCCAAGGCATGCCGGGAGGCATGAACGAAGTTGAGGTGGCCGTAGCGCGCGCTGCTGTCGAGATGGTTGGACCGGAACCCGGCGCGCATGAGTTTCTGGAAGAGATACAGCTCTTCGTTGGTGCAGCGGGCGGTAATCAGGCCGGCAATCGCGTCGGGTCCGTGCTTGCGCTGGATGTCTGCGAATCGGTCGACCACCTGGTGCATGGTTTCGAGCCAGGGGGCCTCGACGAGCTGATTGCCCTTGCGCAGGAGCGGCTGCTTCAAACGTGCGGGGCTATCGATGTACTCGAACCCAAAACGCCCTCGCACACAGAGCCCGCCATGGCCCTTGGCGGTATCAGCCCGGTCGCCCCATTTGTTTTTCCAGGACAGAGGAGAGGTCACGCGGACGACTTCGGCGTCCTTGGTCTCAAGGTGCATCTGGCAGCCGTCCCCGCAGTAATTGCACGTCGTCGCGGTCTTCTTCATTTGCCACGGCTTGTACAAATACTTGGAAAACTTATTCGTGATGGCGCCGACCGGGCAGACGGCAAGGCAGTCTCCGCAGAACTCGCAGGAGAGCGCGAGGTCTCCTTTCGGCACAACTTGATTGAATCCGCCTTTCTTCATGAACTGGAGCGCGTCGATCATCAATACGTCTTTACACACATTGATGCACTCCGCGCAGGCAATGCAGCGGTTCATGTTGAAGTCGAGGACAGGGCTACGCGTATCTTCCGGAATAAATTTCTGTTTCGCGTTGGCCAGGTTCGTGACCCCGTGCTGGAAGGCCATGTCCTGCAGTTCGCAATGGCCGTCGGCGTCGCAGACCGGGCAGTCGAGTGGATGGACCGAGAGATGTTTTTCCACTGCTTTCTTCCGGGCCTGGAAGAGATCGTCCCCCTCGGTTCTGATGATCATGCCGGCCGTCGCTTTGGCGGTGCAGGAACGGACCGGCGCTTTCTTGCCCTCCTGCATGACCAAGCACATGCCGCAGGAGCCGAAGGGGTCGAAGGTATAGTGGTAGCACATGGCCGGAATGATCTTGCCCGTGCTCGAGATCACGTCGTAGAGCGAGACCCCGTCCTTTGCAGTCACGGATTTCCCGTCGATCGACAGCTCGATCGCGACTGCTTCAATGTCGGGGTTGGTTGCTGGCTTCAGTCCCATGTCATCTTCCTCGTGAAACGTAAAACGAAATCGCTGCGCTACCTTTTAGCTTTCACATCGCACCTCTACCTATCACACTCGCCCATCACAATGTCGTAGGTCCCGAAGAGCGTGATCGCATCGGCGATCATATAGCCTCTGGACATATGGTCGAATGCGCCCATGTGAATAAACGAGGGGGCGCGAATCTTCAAGCGATAGGGTTTTCCGCCGCCCGTGCTGACGATGTAGAACCCCAACTCGCCCTTGTGCGCTTCGGTCCCGCAATAGATCTCTCCCGGAGGGGCGTTGAAGCCCTGCGAGAAGAGCTTGAATTGCTGGATCATGGATTCCAGATTCGTAAAGACTCGTTGCTTCGGCGGCAACGTGACGCTGGGCACATCGGCCATGATGGGGCCGTCCTGCATCTGCTCCAGGCATTGCCGAATGATTTTGACGCTCTCGTAGAGTTCCTGGACGCGGATCCAGTACCGATCATAGGTGTCGCCGTTTTTGCCGAGCGGCACGCTGAATTCGCACTTGGGGTAGGCCGAATAGGGCTCGGCTTTACGCAGGTCATAGTCAACGCCCGAGCCGCGGAGCGTCGGCCCACTGAGACCGAAACTTACGGCGTCTTCCGCCGAGATCACGGCGACGCCCTTGGTCCGCGCGATCCAGATGCGGTTCTTTTCCAAGAAGACCACGTACTCGTCGATCTTTGGGGGAAAGTAGTCCAGGAATTGCTTCAGCTTGTCGATCAGTGATGGGGTGAAGTCCCGCTCGACGCCGCCGATGCGATACCAACTCGTCGTGAGGCGCGCGCCGCAGAGTTCGTCGAACCAATCGAGCAGAATTTCCCGATCCCGGAAACAATAGAAGAAGACGGTCATGGCTCCGATGTCGAGAGCCTGGGTGCCGAGCCAGAACTGATGGCCGATGATCCGTTGGACCTCCGCCACGATCGTGCGCAGATAGTCGGCACGGTCCGGCACCGTGATATTCATGAGTTTTTCGACTGCGCGGCAGTACGCAAAGTTGTTGTACATCGCGCAGACATAGTCGAGCCGGTCGGTATGGGGAATAAATTGGTGATAGGTGCCGTCTTCAGCGAGCTTCTCCACTCCGCGGTGCAGGAATCCCAACACGGGGGTAGACTTGACGAGCCGTTCTCCTTCTAACTCGAGGATCACTTTCAGCACGCCATGGGTGCTGGGGTGCTGGGGACCCATGTTGAGCAGGAGTTCCTCCGTACGCAGGGTCGGGAGGGTTTCGCTTTCCGGATGGACCGGGTCGACCCTGTAGACGGTTGTTCGTTGATCTTCAAAGGCCATCGTCTGTCCTACCGAGCCGTTTCGTCTAGGAACTCGAACGTGTCGCGCCAGCCCTTGCCACGGAGTGGAAAATCTTTTCGCAATGGGTACCCTTCGGTGTAATCGTCTGGCATGAGGATCCGGCGGAGATCCGGATGGTGCCGGAAGCGGATTCCCATCATGTCGTAGACTTCGCGCTCCATGAAGTTCGCGCCTTTCCAGAGGTCCGTCAGGGAATCCACGATACAATCCGACTCAGGCACTCTGGTTTTGAGCCGGATGCGCTGGCGTTTCTTGATCGAGTAGAACTCGTACACGACTTCAAACCGTTCTTCGTCGTCGGGCCAATCGACCGAACTGACATGCACGATGTAATCGAAGTCCATGCCCGGGTCGTCGTGGAGAAACTGTGCAACATCATGGAGTCGGTCCCGCGTGACAGTCACCGCAAGATCGCCACGCCATTCGACGGCTTTTACGAAGCCGGTGGCGAAGTTTTCTTGGAGTCGGCTGGCCAGTTGCTGCAAGGACATCGATCGAGACCTATATTTTAAGGTCGGGCTTGACCTGATCCGGCTGTTTCAGGAATACGCGTTTCAGCATGATCCGTTCTTGTAACTTGAGGATGCCGTCAAAGAGTGCCTCCGGCGTTGGAGGGCAACCAGGCACATAGATGTCGACCGGCACAAAGCGATCGACACCTTGGACGACGCTATAACTGTCGTAGATATTCCCTGACGTGGCGCAGGATCCCATCGCAATGACATACTTCGGCTCGGGCATCTGATCGTAAATTTTCCGGATGACGGGAGCCATCCGTCGGCAGACGGTACCGGCCACGATCATCAGATCGGACTGACGCGGAGAGGCGCGGAAAACGCCGGCCCCATAGCGGTCCATATCATATCGTGACGAAACTGCGGCGATCATTTCGATCGCGCAGCAGGCCAGGCCAAACGTCATGGGCCAGAGTGACCCCTTGCGAGCCCAGTTAACGGCTTTTTCCACTGTCGTGGTCACGACGTCGGGCGTGCCGTCCTTATCATGACGACCAATTTTGATCAGTCCCATTCCAAGGCTCCCTTGCGCCAGGCATAGACATAAGCCACTAAGAACAATGCGATGAAGACCAGCATTTCGATCAACCCAATCAATCCGATTTTGGTGAAGACCACAGCCCAGGGGTACAGAAAGATGACCTCGATATCGAAAATAACGAAGAGCATCGCGAAGATGTAGTATCGAACCGGGAAGGGCATCCGAGCGTCAGAAAACGGTTCCGATCCGCACTCATAGGTGGAGAGCTTCTCGGGTTCTGGATATTTCGGCTGGACCAGATAACTGAGGAGCAGCGTCACCACGCCGAACACCAGTGCCACGAAAATAAACAGTAAAATCGGAAAGTACCTGGTCAGGTACTCAAGGAGTAACTCAAAACCACTCATAGGGCTGACCTTTCAACACCTTGAGATGCAAGGAGAGCGGGATCTTAGACCCTGGATTGCGGGGATAGCAAGCGTCCAAAGGACCTACAGTATCGACCCGAAAGTCCTAGGCTCTGTTGCTTTGTGAGAGCGTCGCCGGCGCGAGTGAGATGCCAGGGCCTTGGAGCGTCTATTCGACCGGCGGCATGACCTGGCTCAACAAAAAATCTGTTCTACTTGCGGACTTCTGTTGTCCGGCTTGAGGGACTTATTTTTGACGGGTTCTTCGCTTTGTTGGGCGGGGTGGGTGCCATGCGACCAGCTGGCATGCGCAAGTGGGAGGGCGGCACTTGGTCAACTTGATCCCATTCAGGTTCCAGGGCTGAGAAGGCCTTAGCTTTCTTGCGTCGGTGAATCTGGGTCTCGATACGAGGACGATCTTGGCGTTGTACGTCGTGGGCGGGAGGCTGGTCAGGCACCATGGATCTTCCCCCTCAGTGAGAAATTACTCTCCAAATCACCTTAACATCGGATGAATTGGCCGGTCAATGAGGCAAGGCCTCAATATTCTTGACAATACAGGACTATTTGCTATGGTTCTGACAGCAATACTTGCCTTATATGAAGGACAACCACCATGGCTAACTATTCAGTGAAATGTGTCGTTTCTCTCATGGTCTGGACGCTTGCCACGCCGCTCCTTCCTTTGGCCTGGGCAGCAGACGACCTCAATTCAGTCCGAGTCGGAGAACAGGCTTTGGCCTATTCGTCCGGCTCCATCCAGCGATCGACGCCGCAAGATGGGTACGTGAACGTGATTACCGGTGACAATCAGACCACCGGAGATCACATGATATTGGGAAGCCGAGATGTCTTGTACCTTCGACTGAAGAATCCCGGCGATGTCGCGCTCGGAGATCTTTTTACGATCTATAGACGAGCGCATAAGGTATTCCATCCAACTACCGGTCAATACCTGGGTTATTTGGTCAATCGGCTCGCTGTGGTTCAGGTGACCCAAATTGACAAGGACCTGACCACTGTTCAGATCATGCGGGCCTATGCAAGTGTATCGCCGGGTGACCCAGTGATGAGGTTTATGCTTCCGATCGAACAGGGAGCAGTGGTTGACCAGTCTTCCGCCAGCGATGTGGATGGACGGGTTGTGGACTTCCAATCCAACATGAGCATGATGAATCTTGTGGCGCAAAGGAATTTCGTCTATCTGGACCGGGGACGGGAAGACGGTATCAGGCCTGGGGATCGAATGGAGCTAGTTCGGTCCGGAGGAAGTCTTCCTCAACGGGTCGTGGGAGAATTGAAAATCCTGTCCGTGGAAGACCGAACTGCCACGGCGCTGATCACAAAATCGACCTCTCAGATTCTCAAGGGCGATCGCTTCCGGGTCAAGGTTCGTGCTCCTGAGATCATGCCGATCTCTCAATCACCCCAGCAGTCTTTCGATGTCTCCCCTTCCTCGACTCCTTCCCCAAGCAAGTTCCAGGTCCAGGATGTTGCGCGCGAAACCCGAATCAGCCTCAGTGATTTGATGAAGCAGCTCCGGTTTGAATCGGGCGAAGCCAAGATCAAGCCCGAGGGCTATCAGGTGCTCGATGAACTGATTGCGTATCTCAAGAACACTACCGGCGAGCGGTTGATTCGAGTCGAGGGCCATGCGGATAACATGGAAATTGGTCCATCGCTCAAGTCGCGCTACCAGACGAACTGGGACTTGTCGAAAGCTCGGGCTGGGGGTGTCCTCCGGTACTTGATCGAGAAGGGCGGGATCGATTCGGCGAAGCTTTCGTCGATTGGCTATGGTGATACGAAGCCGCTGACCAGCAATGCGACGGAAGCGGGTCGACAGAAGAACCGTCGCGTGGACATCGTGCTTTATTCGCCCGAGTCGGCCAGGGAACAGTCTGAGCCTGCGGCGAAGCCAAGTGAGACCGGCGATAACGGAGTCAACTTGTCTCGTCTCAGTTCAGCGGAACGCGGAGCTCCGATCTCCACGGGTGAAGCGACGATCCCAGCGGCTCCAACGGATCCGTCCATGGCGGATCCCTCATCTGTCCCTGCAGAGCCTGCTCCGGACGCGATTCCGGCACCAGTTGGCAAGGGCAATTCAGATCAGAACCCCGCTGTTCCAGTCGCTCCTCTACAGTAAATTCATCGAGTATCGTGCGGAGGGTTGACGTTGAATCGTCAACCCTCCCCGGTTCCTCTCTCGAAATTTCCCGTTCCTTCTATCTCGTTGTTCCCCCTTTTCCAGTGCTGCTACAATGCCGCATGGTTTCGACGCAGGCAGCCCCTCTACCCACAGAGTCTGAGGCCCTATTCGCAGATGTCATTGTCCCGCGGCATCTGGCAGGCCCGTTCACCTATAGCGTGCCGTTGTCGCTCCGACCCACGCTGCGCATTGGACATCGAGTGCTCGTGCCCTTCGGTCGGTCGATTCTCCAAGGGGCTGTGATCGCCCTCTCCCATGTTCTTCCTCATGGTCTTGATCGAGCACGCCTCAAGGAGATTCGCTCGTTGCTCCCGGAGGGGGCCGCAACAGATGTGTCGTCACACCTGTTCCAGCTCTCACGCCAGGTGGCCGAACAGTATGTCGCGCCATGGGGACAATGTCTCAGGCTGGTGCTGCCTCCGGCACCCAAACCACGAGCGCAGGTCAACCACTACGAACTGACGGAGCAAGGGCGAGCCGCACTTGCGGCTCGCGAAGCCTGCTCGGCGAAGGCGCGGGCACTTCTCACAAGGATTGGGGAAAAACCGTCAGGACTTCGCCGGTCGTCTCGCAGTCCTGGTCCTGCTGACTTGTTGCGACGATCTCAAGGCTCGCGGATGGGTGGCGGAGGTCCAGGATCAGGACCTGCCGTTTGCGCCCACGGCGCCTCTCGCCCCACCATCCAGACAGGCGAACCAGGGCAATTCCGGCATCATTGCAGCACCGCTCCTTCTTGACCCCGCAATGTCTTGGGCGGGGCCATTGTTCGAGGCGCTGAGAGGCCAAGGACCATCTCGGGTCCTGGTGCAGGCACCCTGGACCGATCGGTTGGGGCTGTTGCAGCAGGCCGTTCGCCTGGTGCTCGAGCGTGGACGGACGGTCCTCATCATCGTTGGCGAAGCAGAACGGGCCCAATGGGTTGCAGGCTTGATCCGTGATGACGAGACGGGCATCTCCCCAGTTTGTTTCCATAGCGGTGTTTCAGACCAGGTAAAGGCCGAGATGTGGGATCAGATTCATCGGCAAGTCGCTCGCGTGGTCGTGGGGACCCGTTCGGCCATCTTTCTCCCATTGAGTGCAATCGGGGCGATTTGGGTCGAGGGAGAGGAAGATGCGGCGCTCAAAGAACCACAAGAACCACGCTACCATGCACGTGAAGTGGCCTGGTTGAGGGCGCAGGATGAACAGGCGGTGCTGGTCCTGAGTTCGTCCCATCCCTCCCTTGAGACCAAAGCGGCGATGGAACATCGGGGGTTGGTCGTACGCAAGCCCATGCCATTGAATGCGCGACCGAGCATACAGGTCGTTGATTTACGCGACTATGGTCGCGGCACGGTGCTGAGCCAGCCGCTCGTTCGGGCAATCGAGCAGGTGATTGGTCGCAAGGCCGGCGTCCTATTGTTTCTCAACCGGAAGGGCTATGCCGGCGCCCTCGTCTGTCGGGATTGCGGCCAGGTTCCCCGCTGTCCTGCCTGTCGCGTGGCGCTGATGTACTCTCGGCAGGCGGGTCGTCTGCTCTGTTCTTACTGCGGGGATGTTTTACCCATCCCCGAGACCTGTGTCTCCTGTTCCGGCTCTCGCATGCAGTTGATCGGGGAGGGCACAGAGCGGGTGGAAGAAGATGCGAAGCGATTGTTTCCCCACGCGGCTGTGATCCGGCTCGATGGAGATACCATGCGGAGACCAGCGCAGGCTGAGGCCCTCTGGCGCAGGGTCGAGAAAGGGGAGTGGGATATCATCGTCGGGACACAAATCCTGCTGCGACGCGGGTCTCTCCCGACGATGGGCCTCGTTGGGATTGTGCAGGCAGATGCGGGACTCAGCGTACCGGATTTCCGATCCGCCGAACGTACGTATCATACGCTCCTCGATGCAGTCAGTCTCGCCGGCTCCGCAGGGGCTGGCGGCCAGGTTATCGTGCAGACCTATCTGTCATCTCATCATGCGATTCAGGCTGTGGCTCAGAACGACGAATCCGTCTTCCTCTCGGAGGAGCTGTCTTATCGGACTGCATTGGGGTATCCGCCTGCGGTCTATCTGATTGCCCTCCTCGTATCCGGGATCAACGAGAAGCTGGTTCGCGACGCTGCCACTGCCTGGGTGGCTCGACTCACCGCCTGCGGTTCATCGTCCATAATGCAGCAGGCGGCTTCGGTCAAGGCCCCTTCGTCCGCTCAATCGATTGGTCGGCCCGGCCGCCTCACTGTTCTGGGCCCAGTCCCCTCTCCCGTGTCGAGACTCCGGGGACGGTATCGGTGGCAAATTCTTGTGAAATCGTTCGAACGGGAAGCGGGGCTCGAAGCGGTGCGGATCACGGTTAAGGAAATGGAACGGACTCATCAGCGCCGGGCCATGAAGTTCGATGTCGACGTCGATCCAATCGAGATGTGGTAGGTCTTACCTGTTCCTGCGGGAGCGTCCTGATTGCGGTGCCGGTGGATGGCTGTCAGGTGCATCGGTCGATGAGGCGGCAATGGGCTGACCGGCTCGTTTGAAGAGCCCATAGGAAAACGTTATCCAAAAGACCGCCGAGAAGAGTCCGGTCAGAACGGCAGAGAGGATCGTCCCCATTTGTTCGTCGGTCGGCTCCGTCGCAGTCGAGCGGAGCTGAACCATCGTCACGATGGGCCAGGCCAGACTCTCCAGGCCAAGCAACAGGGTGGCCCAGGCCCAGACCAGTCCGATCGTGCGCCCCTGCCAGATCAGAAACCCTGCGACACCTCCTGCGACAAGAAAGATTTCCCAGGGTGAGAAGGAGTCCCACGCCAGCCAGGCACCCGCCGCCACGACGAGGCTGCCAAGCAGGGCATTGAGTTGGGGGCTCCACCACGTGGTGACCATACCGGTTGTTGTTCTCCTTGAACGATGCGCGGGCTAGTGTGAGTTCTGACGGCGTGGTTGTCAATGGAGCAGCCCGTCGTCGTGACGGGGGCGAAACAAGGCTAGGCCTGCAATTCGGCTTGGACGGTATCGAGGAGGGTTTTCATCTCAAAGGGCTTTTGAAGTGTGCGGTGGGCGCCCAACATTTTGGCGACGTCGAGAAAATTAAGAATACCAATCATGTCACTGCCGCCGGTGATCGCAATGACTTTCACGTTCGGGTATTCCCGTCGCAACGTGGCGGTGGTCTCCAGGCCATCCTGATCGGGCATGAGAATGTCCATAATGACCACGTCGGCCGGGGCTAGCCGATACTGCCGGAGAGCCTCCTTCCCATCACGCGCTTCCATAACGTGATAGCCGGCCTGCTCCAATGTTTCGCGAAGCAATTGACGGATTTGGTCTTCGTCATCGACGACAAGAATAGATGGCATTGTGCACCTCTGCTCGGTGAATGACTCCAGACCTCCGTTCCCCGCGCTGCTGTGTCTTCCAGGGAAGATTCGTGAACTTTAACATCTCCCTGATGAACGGGCAAACAAACAATTCGTCATCGTCAGTGCCGATGCCATATTAACATCGACGCGAAGGAGTTTGATGTTCGCTACAGCTCATGATGAGGCTCCTTGCCATACGCAACGGTACGGTGAGGCTGATAGAAACCAGTCACGTCGCTGAGACCACCACTGCGTGAGAAGAAGACGATAGTCGTTGTTGATGATTCGTTAAGGAGAAGCGAGGCTGTGATTGTGGGGGTCGGAGAACCCTTGGAGGCCATGTCGGGAGTGAAATCCCGCCTCATCGCTTGGGGGGGTCAGGATGCACCGACCTCATCGCGGCCCACCTCAGCTGGTTGGTCCCGGGCGGTTTGTTGCATGAAACCAATTGGGTAGGCGGTAGTAGCCTATGTAACGGGAACAGTAGTCTAGATCCGAACAGACCAAAGACACAGGGAGCAGCAGGAAGAAAGAGTTGGTGCCGAAGGCGGGACTTGAACCCGCACGGCTTGCGCCACACGCCCCTCAAACGTGCGTGTCTGCCATTTCACCACTTCGGCGTATGAGGTCACTTCGACGACGAGAGAAGCGTATTATAGAAGTGGGCCAAAATCCTTGTCAATCAATAGACGCTCCGGTAGAATCTGGCGGCTCATACTCACCGGGTCCCCCAACGTTGTGCAGAGTCACCACAGCCTCACTTCCACGCTTGATGATGTCGCTCACCGACGGGCCCAAGGGTCCGTCGCTGCGTTGTTCGACGTCGACAACACGCTCCTGCCGGGAGAGGCCAGCGAGGTACGATTCTTCCGGTTTCTATGGCGGCGCGGTCTGGTGGGATGGGGTGAGTTGAGTCGGAGTGTGGCCTGGCTGGCGAGGCACGTGCCCCCGTTCTCGCTGCACTCGCTCCGAGAACGAAAGGTGTATCTGACGGGCAAGTGCCCCGCAGACATCGAATCCTATGCAAGGGAGTTCTGTCAGACAGAGATGATCGGCAAGCTGTCCATGCAGGGTCGCGCAAGGCTGGACGCGCATCGACAGGCCGGTCACCAGCTGATTCTTGTGACTGGCGCGCCTGATTTTTTAATTGTGCCCCTTGCGGAGTTTTTGGACGTGACCACGGTCTTCGCGGCGAAGCCGGAGCAACGGGATGCAGTCTATACCGGTGCGTTGATTCCCCCGTTGCCCTATGGTCGTGGCAAGCGTGAGCTGATCCTCGCCCACGCTCAAGGAATGGGCCTCGATCTGGCCGGCTCCTACGCCTATGGCGATAGCCCCGGCGATCACGACATTCTTGAACTGGTCGGGTACCCCTTGGTGGTTAACCCAATCCGGGGCATGGCGCGCACGGCGCGCCGTCGCGGCTGGCCTGTCACGACGTGGAAGTAACGTCGTGAATCTTCAACATTAACCGATTCTGTGGTCGTACAGTTTCCACACGTTTCCAGTACACGTTTCACTTCTTGAGTTATGCGCATCACTGAGATCTTCCATAGCATTCAAGGCGAGTCGAGCTACGTGGGACAGCCCTGTGTGTTTGTCCGACTGACCGGATGCCCGCTCCGATGCACCTGGTGCGATACCGACTATGCCTTTTACGGAGGGCATGACTGCTCGATCGATGAAATCCTGGCGAAGGTGCAAACCTACGGGTGCCGACTTGTGGAGGTCACCGGAGGAGAACCGCTTGTCCAGCCCGAGAGTCTCCCGTTCATAACCAGATTATGCGATGCCGGCTATACGGTCCTCCTTGAAACCAGTGGCGCAGTTGATATCGCGCCGGTGGATCCACGTGCGCATATCATCCTGGATGTGAAGTGTCCGGGGAGCGGTATGACAGACCGAATGCACTGGCCGAACCTTTCTAAGCTGACGGCCAAGGATGAGGCGAAGTTTGTCCTGGCTGATCGTGCCGATTACGACTGGGCCCGTGAGATTCTTGCCCGGTATGACGTGCCCAGCCGCTGTTCGGTGCTTTTCAGTCCGGTCTTCGGCGCACTTGATATCCGTCAGCTGGCAGAGTGGATTCTGACCGATCGTCTGCCGGTTCGTCTTCAATTGCAGTTGCATAAGCATATTTGGGCGCCCGACATGCGAGGGGTGTGATGAATCGACATCAGTTCGCACAAGCCAGAATTTTCCATAAATGCCGTTGCGAGGCGTTCGAGACCGAAGCTCGCCGGGCTAGATAATCGGACGACGTAGCAGGTATTCATGAATAGTCCTGGCTAGTCAGCTATCAGATTTAGTCTAAGGCGTATGCTCACGGCCGACATCTCGAACAAGGAGAAGTGAATGAAGATCATGCAGGTCAAGGTACAGGTTGGGCGGGCGGAAACCGCATCCGCAGAGGTGTTGGTACTCACGCACTGCGAAGGAGAGGGATTGGCCAAACAGGATGCGGCCCTGCTCGATCGAGCCCTCGGGGGCACGTTGCGCAAGCTGGTGCAATCCAAGGAATTCGAAGGCAAGGCCAACGAAGTAATGCTGTACCACACTCAGGGCAAGGTGCCTGCGAAGCGGCTCGTCTTGCTCGGCTTGGGCAAGAAGAACGAGGTCACACTTGAGACGATTCGGCAAGCGATGGGCTCAGCCGCGAAGCGCGTCCGTCAAGCAAAGGTCGGGTCCTTTGCGGTGGTGCTTCCGACGGTGACGCCTGGCGGGATGTCATTGGTCGAGGTAGCGCAAGCGATGGTTGAAGGGGCGATCCTGGGCAGTTATCAGTTCACCGTCTATCGGAGCGAGGCTGCCTCAGAGCATGTCGTCGGGGGGATGAAGATTCTCATCCCGCAGAAGGGTCAGTTGCGGCAAGTCGCTGAAGGGGTCCGGCGCGGCGTTGCCACGGCAGAGGCAACCGTCTTTGTCCGAGACCTCTGTAATCATCCCTCCAACGTCCTGACCCCCACCAGGGTCGCCAACGAAGCGAAGGCGATCGCCAAAGCTGAAGGGATCACGATCAAAATTCTCGAGCAGAAAGAAATGGAGCGCTTGGGGATGGGTGCGCTGCTTGGTGTGGCGCGCGGCAGCCAGGAGCCGCCCAAGTTCATCATCCTTGAATACAACGGAGCCAAGAAAAAAGACGAGCGTCCGGTCGTGCTGGTCGGAAAAACGATCACCTTCGATACGGGTGGGATCTCACTGAAGCCTGCCGAAAATATGGAACACATGAAGGCCGATATGACGGGGGGGGCCGAAGTCCTGGCCTCGATCCGGGCGGCTGCCAGACTCAAGCTCCCGCTGCGTCTCATCAGTATCCTGCCCGTGGCGGAAAACATGCCGGGTGGCCGGGCGATGAAGCCGGGCGATATCGTGAAGACGCTGTCGGGGAAGACTGTCGAAGTGCAGAACACGGATGCGGAAGGCCGGCTCATCCTGGCCGACGGCCTCGCCTATGCGATGCGCTATAAGCCGGCGGCCTTGATCGACATTGCGACACTCACGGGGGCCTGTGTAGTGGCGCTCGGCCAATTTGCGATCGGGATGTTCGGGAGCGATCCCGCGCTTAAAGAACAGGTGCGGAAGTCGGGGCAGAAGGCCGGCGAGCGAGTGTGGGAAATGCCCTTGTGGGAGGAATATTTCGAACAGCTCAAGAGCGACGTGGCCGATATGCGCAATATCGGCGGTCGTGGCGGCGGTATGATCACCGCGGCGCTCTTTCTGAGCAAGTTCGTGGGAGACTGCCCGTGGGTGCACCTCGATATTGCCAGTACGGATTGGAGCGAGCGGGAACGGGCCTACATTCCGAAGGGTCCCACCGCGATTGGAACCAGGTTATTGTTGCAGTATCTGATTGATCGGAGTCTCTAACGTTGGTACGACATCGACTGACCTCGCGCGAAAAAATCGGGCAGCTCTTCATGGTCGGATTTCTGGGCACGTCGGTGACGCCCGATCTGGCCTCGTTCATCAAAGAGTACAAGCCGGGCGGGGTCATTCTATTCTCACGGAATCTGGAATCCGTCGAGCAGATGGTCACACTGACCAACGATCTGCAGGCCTGCAGCCCCCATTCGCCGCTGTTGATCTCGATCGATCAAGAAGGTGGTCGGGTCTCCCGTCTGCCGAAGGGCTTTACGATTTTCCCGCCTTGCGACCTGTTGGGCCGCTGCAACTCAACCGAATTGGCGTACGCGGCTGCGGCTACCATTGCCAAAGAGCTGAGGGCGGTGGGCGTGAACATGAATATGGCGCCGGTGCTCGACGTGAACAGCAATCCGGACAATCCGGTGATCGGCGACCGTGCCTTCGGCACGACGCCGGATGTGGTCTGTGAACTGGGGTTGGCAACGGCGGCGGGGCTGCAAGACAACAAGGTCGTGGCCTGCGGGAAACATTTCCCGGGTCACGGCGATACGAATGCCGATTCCCACAAAGAACTTCCGGTGGTCGAGGCGTCGCGGGAGCGATTGGAAGCCGTTGAGTTTCCTCCCTTCCGTCGTGCCGCCAAGCAGGCTGTCGCATCGATGATGACCGCGCACGTGCTCTATCGAGCTCTCGATCCTGAATTGCCCGCGACGCTCTCGCCGACCATCATCAACGGTTTCTTACGCCAGGAGCTGCGATATGACGGAGTGGTCTTGACGGATGACTTAGAGATGCACGCGATCATCGACCATTATGGGGTGGAAGACGCTGCGGTTCGTGCGGTGCTGGCAGGATGCGATGTCCTGTTGATTTGTAAAGATCGGGATCGGGAAGTCACTGCCTTCGGGGCCGTAGAGCAGGCCGTGGCGTCAGGTACGATTTCCATCGAACGATTGAACCTTTCTGCGGCTCGAATCGCCCGCCTGAAAGATCGCTTTGTGGCGCCCTATAAGCCGGTGACGATCTCCGACGCGAAGCTCGTAGCGGGATGTCGAACCCATCAGGCCTTGTTGCATACGGTCGAACAGGTTCGGGCGCGGTTCTTGAAGGTTCCAGCATTATAGGGCGAGAGAGACTTGTCTCCGGGGATGGAGAGGTTGTGGCACTGAAGAAAGGCGATATCCTCGACGAATTCAAGCGGCACCAACATGGCTGCGGGTTGGTCGTCAAAGTCATGGGCGGCGGCGAGGGATTTGAGAAGATCGTCTGTTGCGGCCATGCCCTGACGGAAGAGGACCTGGTGCCCGACGTCGAGATCGTGCGTGGACGGAAAAAGGGGAACTTGCCTCCTGCCGTCGTTCTCGATGAAAAGAAGCTGTATCCTGATTCCTGCGGGCTTCGCGTCATGATCATAGACGGCGGAGCTGGCTTCACGGAAATTCGCTGCTGTGGTCATTCGCTCACGGCCAGCTCGATGCGGGATCTTCAATATGGCCAGATGCGTGGACCTGAACCAGACGTGACAGGGCCGGCGGGAACAGCCTAGCGGCCCCGGATGGAGGAATGATGGAGCACCGAAGAGAGCTCATGAAGCGGTGGTGCGGGGTCATGGAATGGCTCGACCGGCTCGGCTACCTCACCGCCGGATTTAGCCTGCTGGTCCTGGGGATGCTTATCTTTTCCCATGCCTGGTATGTCTTTGTCACCAAAGCCGTCCAGATTGGGCTTCTCCCCTCAGGCCTGAAGCTCTTGAACGACCTGCTGCTCGTCATCATTCTGCTGGAGTTGTTCCGAACCGTCATCCGGTTTCTGCAGACGGAAATCCTCGACCTCGAACCCTATCTTGCCGTCGGCATCATCGCCTGCACGAGGCGAGTCCTGACCGCCAGTGCGGAACTCTCCCATCTGACTGCCATGACCGACACGCAATTCTATCAGTACCTCATGGACGTGGGCTTGAACGTCACGGTCATCATGGTGCTTACCATCGGGGTCTTCTTAGTTCGTAAACGCCCGGCGCAATCCCCGATCACGTCACCGTAGCATTCCGCTTCATGCAGCGAGTCGCCTCTTTTCTCAGAAGAGGTGGCTCGGTTGTACCTCCAGTTGCGCACTTCCAATGAGACCCTTCTGAGGGTGCGCGTGGCGCGGGCAAGAGGGAGACCTCCTTGCCCTCCCGTTCCCTCTTATGGCATCATGCCACCCTCTTGGAGACGGGCATGGCACATTTGCTCGAATACGCTGGTTCCGTGCATATCTATCTTGGACCGTACCGCGGGAATCCAATTGCCCTGTATTTGAAGCGGACGGAGAGCGGGTGCCAGATCGGCCCAAAGGCCTATCCGTGGAATGATGTCGTGGGGAGTGGTGATACGCCGAATAAGGCGGCCGCGGATTTCGAAGAGAAATGGAAAACGAAGGGTCTCTCGACGGATATGTACTCCGGTCCCTCATGGGAAGGAGGCATCAAGCCGGAGAAACCTGCTCCTCCCAAGCCGCCTGCTGCTCCCAAACCAGCGATATCAGCAACTGCGCCAGCATCAGCGGGCCAGTCGGTTGTGCCCGCAGTCCCTCCGGCTACTCCTGCTAACACCACACAGGATCCTGCTCAAGCCCCGGCGGCTCAGTCCGCAGACGAATCGAGCTAACTCCACTATTTTAGAGCGAACGTTTTGGAAGGTAGCCTTCAGGGGAAGGACCGGCCAGTTTGCTGTGTTTCAGGCCGTATCCCATATAGACCACAATGCCGATGGAGGTCCAGACGACAAATCGAATCCAGGTCACCCATGGGAGAAAGCCCATTAGGCCGAGGCAGGCCAGCATGCCCAGAATGGGGACGACCGGCATGAACGGAAGCCGGAATGGGCGGGACTGGTTGGGTTTCGTGTAGCGCAGGATCACGACACCGATACAGACCAGGACAAAGGCAAAGAGAGTGCCGATGTTCGTCATGTCCGCCGCGTCGCCGATGGGAATCAGGGCAGCGAGCGTGGCCACGCCGATACCGGTGAGAATGGTGGCGTAGTGAGGCGTGCCATAGCGCGGGTGCACGGTTGAAAGCCAGGGGCTCAAGAGGTGGTCGCGCGACATGGCAAAGAATACCCGGATCTGACCCAGCATCATCACGACGAGAACGCTGGTAATTCCGGCGACGGCACCGATCCCCACAATCGCCGCTCCCCACTTGAAGCCCACCATACTCAGCGCTTCGGCCACCGGCGCATGGATGTCGACCTGTGAAGAGGGGATCAAGCCGGTCAGGACAGCTGCCACGGCAATATAGAGGATGGTGCAGATGCCGAGTGAGGCGATGATCCCGATCGGCAGATCCCGCTGGGGGTTCTTGGCTTCCTCGGCGGTCGTCGAGATGGCGTCGAATCCGATATAGGCGAAGAACACGATTGCCGCTGCGGCACCGACGCCGGCAAATCCCTGCGGCATGAAGGGCGTCCAGTTCTCCGCATTCACGGCCGGCGTTCCCACGGCAATGAAGAAGAGGATGACTGCAAGCTTCAAGCAGACAATGATGCCGGTGGCGCGGGCGCTTTCTTTGATCCCGATGACGAGGATGATGGTGACGAGTAACACGATAATGGCGGCGGGGAAGTTCGCCACGCCTCCGTCGGGTCCTCCGGGTGGATGCGTAGCCCAGTGCGGCAATTCGATCCCGGCCAACCTGAGCAGATTATTGAAATAGCCGGACCACCCGATGGCGACGGCGACACAGGCCACGCCGTATTCGAGAATCAAGTTCCAGCCAGTGATCCAGGCCAGGAATTCTCCCAACGTTGCATAGGAGTAGGTATAGGCAGAGCCGGCCACGGGAATCATGGTGGAAAACTCTGCATAGCAGAGTGCCGCGAAGGCGCAGGTCAGGCCGGAGAGCACGAAGGAGAGAATGATTCCAGGCCCTGCCCCGGGCCGGTGGGCATCGCCGACGATGGCGGTGCCGATCAGGACGAAGATGCCGGTGCCGATGATCGCGCCGATGCCGAGCGCGGTCAGATCCCAGGCCGTGAGGGTCTTTTTCAAACGATGATCGGGATGATCTGCGTCCGCGAGGATTTGTTCAATGGACTTGGTTCTGAAGAGTCGGCTGATCACCGTACCTCCTCTGGCCGCGGGGATGGCGAAAGGCGCTGTAGGGTCAATGAGCTTCTGTTCCATATGAGGTCAAGTATAGCAGGCCTTCTCCATCCGCCTGAGCTGGGAGGCCCGAGGTTCCGCATGGGCTTCTAGGAGGCTCGGCGGCGGGCGGCGCGTAAAAAGGCCTCGAACAATCGCCGGTGGAGGGGGTGGCGGTCAAAAAGAAATTCCGGGTGCCACTGGATGCCGAGAAAGAAGGGATGCGCCGGGGATTCGATCGCCTCCACGATACCATCGGGGGCCAGGGCGCTGGCGATCAATGACGGCGCGACGGTTTTGACCGATTGATGGTGGGAGCTATTCACTCGCATCGACACCGACCGTACGATGCGACGGAGTAGGCTGCCGGGTGTGACTGTGACGGTGTGACTGAGATTGGTCGCGGGAGTCCGTTGCCGATGTTGGAGCGGTTGCGAGATTTGGGATGAGATATCTTGAAACAGACTGCCGCCGCAGGCGACGTTCATCGTCTGCATGCCTCCGCAGATGCCGAGCAGCGGGACCTCTGCCTGTCTTGCCAGGTGGACGATGTCCAGTTCAAAACTCGCGCGCCGTTCGCTCACGACTCCGAAGGGATAGCGCTGGCGTTCACCGTACAATGATGGTGGAAGGTCGGGCCCACTCCCGGTGAGGAGGAGTCCGTCAAGCTGCTGCAGGAGGCGCCGTCTCGTGGTCCGGTCTGCGAGGAGCGGAAGCACCAGCGGAATGCCGCCGAGTTCTTCGATTGCACGAATGTAGCGTCCGCGCAAAAAATAGGTGGGCTCACGCCCACCCCATTCCTTCCTATCGCCGGCGTTGAAGTCTGGTGTGACGCCGATGATCGGTTTCATCGCCTAGCGGATGGGCTCCGGAGCAGGGGCCGGCGTCGGCGTCGGTACTGGTGCATCACTTGGATCAGCGACCCCCAGGAAGCGGATGGGCCGATTGCCTTCTAGGTGATCGGGGGTAATGAGGTAGGTGCCGTAGACACTGGTGGTCCAGATGCTTTTTGCCGCTTGTTCATTCCCTCCGGAGAACGCATAGGCGAGTCCTCCGACAACGCCTCCACCGATGGCGAAGGCCAGTTTAAATGGAAGATACAAAATGGTGGAGACACCAGCAGCGACCTGCATGCCCACGTTTGACGGGTTCCCGCCCTCCGTGCCCTCGCTCGACTGGGGGGCCGCGGGGGCCGCGCCTTCTTGACTCCAGGCCGATGGCACCATCGTGATGGTGCACAGGGCCAGGAGCAGGACGACTGCCACCAGTTTGAAGCTGGACGCCTCACAGGGGCGATTGGATGAAGACGAGTAGGTGTTCACAGATAATCCTCCTTCTTCGACAGAGCGAGCTGAGCGGCAGTGGTTGATCCAGGGCGCTCACCCACGGTTCTAAGGTAGTGGGGTTATAACAAATTCGACTCTGAATGCAAACCCCCTGCCGCGGCCAAGTGGAGTGACTTTCGGTTTCTATGAAGCGGTGACGTCCTTCGGTACGAGGTCCAGTTCAGACGCAATGTACGAAGTGATGAAGTTCGTTCGCCTGATCACGGTGTTCTCTGACTTCAGTGATCCATGTGTCATCTGCGAGACATTGGTTCTCTTGAGTGATGCCGGATTGCAACAGTAAGTCTAGCTTGCACCTACAGATTGCCTGAATAAACAGCTCACGGGCTCGCTCCTCATGAGATGGACGTTCTTCAGCTGAGAGATCGTTCAAGGCCTTGGCTAACCAGCGCGAGAAATCAACTTCAGCGCTGAGCGTATCAATCTGGCTCTGAGAGATATCGACGGCGACCTGGATCCCGCCCTTCCAGCTTCGTTTCTTGACGTTAAATACACAGGAGGAGGTGAAGGGTCTTCCCTCCACTGGCTGCGGTCCGACAAACAGGGTCACCCGGAATTGAGAAGGCTCTGGTGCATGCTCGACTGCCATGGTGCGCATTGTAGCATGACCACCGATCTCAACGGCCCTCTCATTGACGGCTTGGGGGTGCGACGATAAGATGCGCTCCATGATGACAACAGCCGTGCGTGTCAGCGAGATTCAGCAGGCACTTCGCGATGCCGAGATCGACGGCTGGCTTTTCTATGATTTCCGCGGGAGCGACCCCCTCGCCTATCGCATACTCCAGCTCGATCTTACGCTCCATGTGACGAGGCGATGGTACTACTGGATTCCGGCGCAGGGGGTTCCGGTCAAGCTGCTGCATCGCATCGAGCCGCACGTGCTGGATGCATTGCCGGGACAGGCCGACTGCTATGTGTCGTGGGAGCAGCAACGGCAGATTCTTGCGCGCCTGCTAGCCGGTGGCCTCCGTGTCGCCATGCAGTATTCCCCGCTGAACGCGGTTCCCTACGTGTCGCGCGTGGATGCCGGTACGATCGAGTTGATCAGAAGTTACGACGTCGAGGTGGTCAGTTCAGCGGATTTGATTCAGACGTTTGAAGCGCGCTGGACGGACCGTCAACTCGAATCTCATCAGTTTGCCGCCGCCGCGCTACGGCGCATCGTTGATCAGACATTCAGCTATGTGCATGATGCAGTGACGCAAGGCCACGGTCTCACGGAATATGGAGTGCAGCAGTTTATTCTGGCTCGTATACGCGATGCCGGGATGATCACATCGAGTGCACCGATCGCCGCCGTCAATGCCCACAGCGCCGACCCCCATTATGGTCCGACAGAGACGGGGTCTGCGGAGGTCACCCGCGATGCGTTGCTCTTGATCGATCTTTGGGCCAAACGAGCGGAGCCTGGTTCGGTCTACGCCGATATTACCTGGACCGGCTATGTCGGTCAGACGGTGCCGGTTAAACATTGCGAGATCTTCGACTTGGTCCGGCAGGGGCGGGATACGGCCTTGACCTTTGTCCGGACAGAAATAGCTGCAGGCCATCGCCCATTCGGCTGGGAGGTTGACGACGCTTGTCGGCAGGTCATCCAACGTGGCGGCTACGGCGATCAGTTCGTCCATCGCACGGGCCATTCGATCGGCGAAGAGGTTCATGGCAACGGAGCCAACATCGATGGCTTGGAGACGCTGGACACCCGTCGTCTGATGCCGAGAACCTGCTTTTCAATTGAGCCGGGGATTTACTTGCCCGGCGAGTTTGGGATCAGAAGTGAACTGGACGTGTACCTCGCTGACCGTGAGGCCTTGGTGTTCGGATTGCCCTTGCAGCGCGAGATCGTACCGCTCTTTTAGCCCGCTATCCCTTCCTTGACAGTGCCTACTACTGGCCTATAAAGTTGATTGGATTCTCAAAAAGGCAGGGCCGACGGCGCTTGACCGGAACGTAGGGAAAAGGAACCACGCCATGTTTGGTACCATGGGGATCTCGGAACTCATCATTATCCTTGTCATCGTCCTCATCATTTTCGGGGCGGGAAAGCTGCCCCAAATCGGTGAAGGAGTCGGCAAGGCGCTCAGAGGATTCAAGAAAGAAGTCAACGATATTCCCCCGCCGGAGGCGGTGCAGCCCGAAGCGAATCAACCGGCGCCCACACAGGTCCAATCAACGGTCCAGGCCGCACCAGCACAGACGGCGGTTACGCCGGGACAGACCCCCGCCGCTCTGAAGCCCACGGCGCCCTATACGCCGGGACCGGAAATGACTCCCGGGACAACCGCCGCCTTGATGTACAATATGGCTGCTCCCCCACAGCCAGCTCGGACCACAACATCCACGGCAGCCCAGCCAGCCTCAGCCCAATCAACGGGGCAGGGTCAGCAGCCTCCCACGATGGAAGAACGCGCGGCTGCTCCCACACCGGTGATGCGGGCGCAGTACCCGCCTCTTCCCGCGGGCGCCCAGGCGAAACCTGTGGCCAAACGCCCTTCGGCCATTGTTAACAAGGATGCCGTGGCCCGTGTGCAGGCGCAGCAGGCAGCGTTGAAGGCGAAGGCCACGCAGCCGGCCGGCATTTCCCCGGGGGACATGCAGAGTTTGGGAGAGGGACTTGGCGATGCGTTGCGGACGTTCAAGCAGGCCGTCGCCGATGTCCGCAATTCTGTCGATCCTGAGATGCGCACAATCCAAGCTGAGATGGATTCTGCCCAGAAGGAATTCCAGCAATCCATCGAAGCGGCAAAAGAGCTGCCTGCTTTACACGAAGAGCCTCCTAAACAAGCGTGAACCGGGGTGCGGTCTTCATCAGCCTGCCCGATGTCTGCACCCAGCTCCGTCGAACTTCCTCCCGCACCAGAGGGTTCTTAGTCGTCTTGTCAGTCCTCTGTCTCACCGGCTGTATCCAGGATTCTCCACCTTCATCGAGGGAGCGCACAGTCTCGCTCCTGCTGGAGTTGCTCCACGATGAGCGGCCAGAGATGCGGCGGACGGCTGCAGAATCCCTCGGCAAGATCGGCGACCCACGAGCCGCAGACTCGATTCTCCCCCTCATACAGGATCCGGCATCAGTAGTCCGCGAAGCGGCGGTGATGGCCATGGGACGCTTGAAACCCACAGCCACTGAGGGTGTGGTTGCCCTGTTGACGCAGGTGCTGGAAGATCCGGTCGAATCGGTCCGGCAGGCGGCGGTTGTGGCGATCGGTGAGATCGAGCCAGGCCCCCGACTGTTGGAGCCCGTCGTAGGCTTGTTGCGGTCTTCGGATGCGACGATTCGGAGAGCGGCGGTGCGGGCATTGCTACAAGTCGACTCGAGCCAATCGGTTCCAGCGCTCGTCGCAGCAGGACGTGACTCCGATGCGGAGGTTCGTCAGGGAATCGTGGCGCTGGTGGGTGAATGGGGAGGGGCTGCGGTCTCCCCTTGGCTCAGAGAGCGTTTAGCTCATGATCCTTCGCCTGGGGTGCGAGCAGAAGCGGCTTATCGTCTGGGAATGCACAGCGATCCTGCTTCGAGGGCCGCGCTCAGCACGACGGTCGCGAAGGATCCAGACAGTGGGGTCCGTCGCTGGGCGAAACGGGGAGCTTAGGTCGCTACGCGGGAACGATTTAATGCATCAACGAGTTCGACCAGCTCTTTGCGGGCCTTTTCGTCGATGTCGGTAAATTGGACGCCCATTCCTGGAAACAGCAGATGCCGTTCAGGCTTGTTGCGGGTCCAGGCGACCTTCGCTTTGGCCTTGTGTTTTTCCCAAGGACGATCGGGCAGTGCAAACTCGATGGACAGCTCGGTGCCAGGAGCCAGCGGGGTGCTGCTTTCGATGAACAACCCGCCTGCACCGATGCCGCCGGTTAAGCTGTCGAACTGTTTGCCTTCCGGGGTCGTGTAGCGAACCTTCACGGCGAGCGGGGCTCTCGGATGGGAGCGCGCATGGGCGAAGCGGGCGTCGTCGTCCCTGGCAAGAACCTGTTCAATGACCTCTCCCCACGAGAGTACGCCGAGCAGCTCTCCTGTGGCACTATGAAGCGTGACCAGTTCCTGGTCGGCATTCATCTCAAGGACTTTTCCCTCATGTCCTTCTGTCGTGGTCACAGGAAACTTCATGGTCAGGTCCTTGTATTGAGTGCGGGACGATTCGGGTGCGGATGGATATTCACTAGGCCGGCTGCCCGACGGTCTGGAGGGATTTCACCAGTTCCAGCACGCGGTTACGGATATCTGGGTTAATCTCTGTAAAGCGCACCCCCATGCCCGGGCTGAACGTATATTGGTCTGCTTTAGGGCACACCCATGCGACGAGACCTTTCGCCGGCAACCATTCTGACGGCTTCTCCGGTAGCGAAAACTCAAGTGCGAGCTTGGTGCCGACCGGTAGTGGGCTGTGGCTTTCGATAAAGAGTCCACCTCCGCCGATGCCGCCTGCGCGACTTTCAAATTGCTGACCCTCCGGGGTTCTGTATTTGACGCGGAAGGTGAGTGTCACGCGCGGCTCATTCCTGGTTTCTCGGCTCGCCGGGGGGTTCCGATAGGCCAGAATCTGGTCGATGACGAAGTCCCAGGACAGGTTGCCCATGGGTTCGCCGTTGATCCCCAGGAGTGTGATCACTTCACGGGTTGCGTCAAGGTCGAGGGTTTTGCCTTTGTGTCGAAGGCTTGAAGACACTGGATATTTCACACGTCCTCCACGTTCAAGACTGTAACGCAAGTATAGCGCAGCATTTCATCTTGTCGAGGAAAAGTGCAGAGTTATGAGCGTCGCCACAGGCTGGATAGGCAGAGGGAGCAGGGAGCCGCAGGTATCCGAGAAGGGAAGTTGTGAAGGAGCAACCAGGCCAGGATGGTCCTGGCCTGGAGAATTCTGAGTAGATGTCCTGTGAGGCGAGCGAAAAAAGCTACATTTATAATGAGTTAGGCTGTTTTCACATCCTTGTCTTGTTCGAAGATTCGGATGGGAGGGTGCTTGCCGAGGATAGCATCCTCGGTAATGAGGACTTCTTTAATCTGCTTTTGCGAAGGGGCATCGTACATCACATCCAGCATCACGTCTTCGAGGATGGCACGCAATCCACGAGCGCCGGTTTTCTGGAGAAACGCTTTCCGCGCGATCGCCCCCAGCGCGCCTTCCGTGAACTTGAGCTTCACCTTCTCAAAGGAGAGCAATTTCTCATACTGTTTCGTGAGCGCGTTTCTCGGCTCGGTCAAGATTCGAATAAGGGCGCGTTCATCCAGCTCATCCAAAGTGGCCACGACCGGCAGCCGACCGACGAATTCCGGAATCAATCCGTACTTGAGGAAGTCTTCCGGTTGAACTTTCGCGAACAGTTCACCAAGCCGAATCTCGTTCCTGCCGCGAACTTCGGCTCCGAATCCCATCGCCTTTCGATTCAGACGTTGCTCGATAATTTGTTCGAGCCCGACGAACGCTCCGCCGCAGATGAACAGGATATTGCTTGTATTGACCTGAATAAACTCTTGGTGCGGATGCTTGCGCCCGCCTTGAGGCGGCACGTTGGCGACGGTCCCCTCGATGAGCTTGAGCAGCGCCTGTTGCACCCCTTCGCCCGAGACATCGCGGGTGATGGACGGGCTGTCGCTCTTGCGGCTGATCTTGTCAATTTCATCGATGTAGACAATACCTCGCTCGGCCCGTTCGACATCGTAGTCCGATGCTTGCAGGAGCTTCAGGATGATGTTTTCCACGTCTTCGCCGACGTACCCTGCTTCTGTGAGCGTGGTGGCATCGGCCAGCGTGAAGGGAACGTCCAAGTACTTCGCGAGGGTTTGGGCCAACAGCGTTTTCCCTGTGCCCGTGGGCCCCAGCATGAGGATGTTGCCCTTCTGGAGCTGCACGTCGTCAGTGTCTTTGTCCTTGGCCGAGATTCGCTTGTAGTGGTTATGAACGGCTACCGAGAGGATTTTCTTGGCCCGCTCCTGTCCCACAACGTATTGATCCAAGTGGTGCTTGATTTCCACCGGCTTCTTGAGTTTCGACGAAATCTCTTCCTTGGCTTCTTCCCAATCCTCGGCGATGATGTCGTTACAGAGGTTGACGCATTCGTCGCAGATATAGACGGTGGGACCGGCAATCAATTTGCGGACTTCGTCGCGGCTCTTTCCGCAGAACGAGCAGCGGAGATGTCGATCCATCTTATCCTGCTTAGCCATGCGTCCTCCCCTGTTACTTGTCCTTGGTCGCGTCTTTTCCTGCATCGCCACTGACGGCCTTGAGGAGCTTCGGTGGCCGCGTGATGACTTCGTCGATGAGACCGTACTGCTTGGCTTCTTCTGCGGACAGGAAGTAGTCGCGTTCGGTGTCCTGAGATATCCTCTCCAGAGGTTGGCCGGTATGTTTGGCCATGATCTCGTTGAGTCGTTCGCGGATTTTCAAGATCTCTCTGGCATGGATGTCGATTTCAGTGGCCTGCCCCTGAAACCCGCCCATGGGCTGGTGAATCATGACCCTCGCATTCGGCAGGGCGAATCGCTTGCCTTTGGTTCCAGCGGCAAGCAAAAAGGCCCCCATGCTGGCGGCCTGGCCCAGACAGATGGTGTTGATCGGGGGTTTTACATACTGCATGGTGTCATAAATGCCCAATCCTGCAGTAACGCTCCCCCCGGGGGAGTTGACGTAGAGATTAATGTCTTTTTCAGGGTCCTCCGCTTCCAGGAACAAGAGCTGGGCAATAACCAGGTTGGCAAAGACATCGTCGATTGGCGCACCGAGGAAAATGATCCGATCTTTTAAGAGCCGGGAATAAATGTCGTAGGCGCGTTCGCCTCGGTTAGTCGTTTCGATAACAATGGGAACCAGCATGCCCGTCGTTCCTTTCCGCTTACAGCCTATTGAAGCCGAGGCGCAGGGTCGCCTGCATCGTTCGGCACTATCCCTGAATCACCGCATTGCGGTAAACGAAATCCAAGGCCTTGTCCGCCAAAATTCTGGCACGTAATTCATCGATGGACTCTTGTCCGCCGGCTTTGACCATCTTGACGAGGTCGCCAGCCGGCATCTTGAGTTCCGACGCCAGCCGCGTGATTTCTGCGTTGAAATCGTCCTGAGTGACCGTCAGTCCTTCTTTCTCGGCGATCGCTTCTAAAACAAGACCGAGCTTCACGCGGCGTGCCGCTTCGTCCCGATGCTCCTGGCGAAGGCTTGTGAGATCCTCTGTGCCAGGCGCTTCCTGGACGCCACCCTTCCGCTGTTGCTGCTGCACATGCTGGCGGATGATGGCCTCCAGCTCACGCTCCACCAGGGTTTCCGGGAGATCGAAGTGGTGGGTCTCCACGAGCCGTTTGATGATCGTATCTTTATAGGTGTCTTCTATCTCTCGCTTCAGTGCCTGTTCCATCCCGCTCCGCAGTTTGTCTTTGATTTCCTGAAGCGAGGTATAGGTGCCACAGTCTTTGGCAAATTCATCATCCAAGGCCGGCAGTTTCTTTTCCTTGACGGATTTGATCGTCAGGGTGAACAGGACCGTTTTGCCGGCGACGCGAGGATCGGGGTGACTAGGGGGGTATGGCTGGGAAATTTCGAGGATGTCACCCTCTTTCTTTCCCATGACATGCGAATCAATTTCCAATCCCAAGACGGACGCCTTTGATCCGACCTTATGGAGTTGGCCTTCCTTCTTCGTCCCCTCCAGCGGTGCTCCATCGAGAGTGCCTTGCATATCCAGGACGATGTAGTTCCCGTCCAGGATGGTATGGCCGACCGGTGCGGCTTCCAGGCGCGCCTGCTGTTCGCGCAAGACCTCAAGTCCTCGGTCGAGTTGCTCGTCGGTCACGGTGCGCTTGTCCGGCTTGAGCGAGATCGGACTCGGGGCTTTATAGTCGCGCAACTCGATTTTCGGTTTGATCTCGACGGTCGCGGTAAAGGTAAAGGGTTCGTCCTTCCTAATCTTGACCCGGTCTAACGGGGGAATTTCGACGAGGACTGGCACAATTCCCGCTTGGCGGACAGCCTTGTCATAGTAATCCGGCACGAGGCTTCGGATCACGTCCTCTTCCACCGCCTTGGCATAGCGCTTTTCCAGCAAGGCCAATGGCGCCTTGCCAGGGCGAAATCCCGGGATATTGACCTGGCGATTCAGCTCGACGTAGGCGCGGGCAATCCGTTGAGTGACCTCAGCGGCCGGCACCTCAATCTTGAGCGCGCGTTTCATTGGTCCGAGTTCAGTCACTTCCATTTTCATAGCTGGTGCGTACCCTTTTCTTTGTAAGAAGCCTTGCACGGGCCGCCGAGCCGTCGCCGGCTGCCCGTCCGTGGTCTGGTGCGAGAGGGGGGACTTGAACCCCCACGGTTACCCACGAGATCCTAAGTCTCGCGCGTCTGCCAGTTCCGCCACTCTCGCATGGTGGGGTATGCAGGAGCCGACTCCAGCATGATGAGCAAACAAGCGAAATGACTCAATAGTGTAAGCCTTTTGTACCGTTGGATCTATCCTACTGTCAACCCATACTCCTGGGGGATTGGGACCCAGGTTCGCCGGCCTAGAATTGATTCAGGTGCGGAGGCGAGAGAGGAAGGGAGCGTTCCTAGGGAAGAGTGATCGCTACCGATCGAGTGCATGCTACCGGTTGCGGGTAAGGGCTTGGTAGCACAGCCGTCTTCTTGGAGGGTATAATGGCACAAGTATATGGGGACGCCGAACCCTGCCTATGCGCCGCGAGGTAAAATAGCAGGTCGTAAGAACGAGCGGGAATCACAACCGAGCTGATTCTCCTTGGCGGTGTTTGATTGTCTCCCGTGAGGCTTGTGTCCCTTAAGGAGGTACATGATGCGAGTGTATCCACTCTGCGTTGCCTGTGTGTTGGTTCTCCTGCCAGGGTCCTCATGGGCTTATCGAGATTATTTTACGATAGAACAGAAGGCGCAACTCGCCAAGATCCAGACGGTCCTGGTTGATGCCATTGCCCTCACGGATAAAGGAGCAGTCGATGCGGGACCGATTGCCGAGATGGTCTCGCGCCGTCTGGGTGAACTGGGCTATACGATGATGCAGGATCGCGCGAAGCCCCACGACGCGGTGTTTAAGGTGAAGTGTGAACAGCGGAAGACGTGGGAAGGGACCACTGCGGCCGGCGGCGACGCAGACTTGCCTGATGCTCCGTCGCGGCTGTGGAAGGGGCCTGCCTGCCAGCTGACCTATCTTTTGGGAGATATGAAGGTCAAGTGGCAACGGGAGGTGCGCACCGACTTCGAAGATGCGGTTACAGCAGCCCAATCCGCGCAGGCCGGGGACCCCGGCGCCTACGCGATGGGGAAATTAAAAGAGGGATTAGAGCAATACGAGTTCCCGCTCCTGTTGACAGCGGAGTGGGGTCAACCGGATCGGCTGCTGAAGCTGCTGGATTCTACCGAGACCAGCCAGGCGCGCAAGGTCAAGATTATCTCGTTGCTCGGCGAGATGCAGGCAGACGAAGCTCTGCCGAGGCTGAAGCAAGCGCTCCAGGATCGAGACCTGGCGAAACAGTCATTGGCTGCGATGGGCAGTCTCGGGAGGGAAGGCATTCCGGTGTTGGTCGATGTCATGAATACGTCACCGGATCTCGAGGTGCAAGCCGCAGCAGCCAAGGGGTTGGGCCAACTCGGCGGAATGCATGGGGATGCCTCAGTCGTGCCGCCATTGCTGGCCAAGTTGCAGGATCCCAAGACAGAATGGCCTGTGCTCACGGAAGTTGCCTGGGCCTTGGGAAAAATTCCGGACAAGCGATCGATCCAGCCGCTCTACGATCTCGACAAGAAACTGCAGGCCATGCGCGATCCGGAGAACGTCCAGTTGAAGAAACTCAAAGAAGCGGTGTTCTGGTCGATCAAACAGTGCGATACCTGGGATCAGTTCAGTTAATTGACAATCCTCAGTGTGAGGCCATGCGCGCATAGAGGGACAGGCCCTGTCCCTGCATGGCGACATTCGCCATAAGAACCTGGTTCCGTAACCTCGCACGTCGAGACAGTGCGGGTGCCTTGTATGAAGTGACGGCAGCAGCGGAAAATCCGCCGCCACCGCCCCTGTTGATAGGGCATGTCTGCCCCGGACTGTTATTACTTCGTGACGCGCACTTCGACGCGGCGGTTCTTGGCCCGCCCCGCAGCGGTGGTGTTCGGTTCAACCGGCTTGCTGTCTGCATACCCGGTCGTCGTCGCGTTGCTAAGACCACCTTCGCTCAGTGCCCCTGCTGCATTGGCCGCACGAGCTTCTGAAAGTTCCTTGTTTGTGGGGAATTTCTTTTTCAATGAGGTGCGGATCGGCTGGTTATCGGTATGGCCATCCACCGCGACTTTGTATTCCGGGAAATCTTTCAAGATCGCTCCCACCTGCTTGAGAGCATCAGCCCCGGCCGGCTTGAGTTGATCTTCGCCTGACCCAAAGAGGTAGCTGGAGGCCAGGTTGATCAAGAGGCGTTCGTTGTTCAAATCGACCATGATGGTGCCCTTCTCGATCTGAGGACGAAGCGCCTTAATGAGGCCTCGTTGAGCTTCCTTGAGTTTAGCCATTTCGGCCGAGAGATCTCCCCGCAGACCGGCAAGTTCCTTGTCCCGATCGGCTAACTGGCGCTCCAGATCGGCCACCCGCTGATTGGCGGCAGCCAATTCGGCCGCGAGTTTGTCTTTGTCTCCCGCGCTTCCTTGCAGGGCTGCGAGTTCCGCGGCCAATCTGATTCTTGTCATTGTTGGCCGCGGCCAACTCGGCGGCAAGCTTGTCCTTGTCGCTCGATGCTAGCTGACTTGCAGCAGCACCGGTTTCTGCCGCGGCAAGGGATTTTTCAAGGTCGCTGATACGTCCCTTCGCCTGGCTGAGCTCTCCTTGGGTAGACGACAATTGGCTGGCCAGTTTCGACGAGTCGCCTGCACTTGCCCGAAGGGAAGCCAGTTCCCGATCGCGATCTGCCAGCTGCCGTTCAAGCTCCGCGCTACGCGACTTGGACCGCTCGAGGTCAGCCTGGGCCGATCGAAGGGACTCACTGGAACCGGACCGCAGGGAAGCGATCTCCCGATCGCGATCGGCCAGCTGCTTCTGTGCTGCGGCCAGTTCATCCTTTATCCGCTGCTGTTCTTTTTCCCAGGCGCTCGGGTGGCGGTATTCATAGCCGCCGTCGCGGGAGATCACGCCCAGATCGATGGCTCCTGCATTGCCGGCGAAAGCCAGCAGGCTGGCTGCGAGGACTGCTGTCTTGAACAATCTCATGGTGATCATCTCCTTTGGTTGACGTGGCTGACGGATGGGTCTCTCATTTACATATTGGATGTACAATGTGCGCACTTCGTGGCCTTGATCGGAATGGTGGATAAACAATGCGGACAATCTTTAGTCGTAGGAGGTCCAGCCGGCGGCTCTTTCTTCAGCCGGTTGACTTGCTTCACCAGCATGAAGATTACGAACGCAATGATGATAAAGTCAAACGTGGCTTGAAGGAAGACCCCGTAATTGACGGTGGGAGCTCCCGCAGCTTTGGCTGCTGTCAGCGAAGGTTGCGGTGTACCGGACAGATTGATGAACAGGCTGGAGAAATCGACCTTCCCCATCAGCAATCCAAGGGGAGGCATGAGCACGTCGCTGACGAGCGACGAGACGATCTTGCCGAATGCCCCTCCGATGATCACACCGATGGCCATGTCCAGCACATTGCCGCGCATGGCAAAATCTCGAAATTCTTTCAGCATGGTCATGTCTCCTTCCCAACAGAAAGTTAGCCTGTTGTTAAAAGGTTACCGTTTCCTGCTTGTGTCGAAAACGTATCCGAGGGTAACGAGATACAGGTTGTCTGTATCGGATGTGCCAGGGGCCGGGGCAGTATTGTAGCGCACAGTCCATTGAAATCCTGTCTGGAATCCTCCGATGACTTTGAAGCGGAGGCCGGTATCGGCTGTGAAAAAGAGGCCCTGGCTGTTCTGGAGAGACAAGAAACCTTCCTCATAGTGATAGAACAACATCTTGGCGTCCAGCATGGGCCAGTCCAACTTGATGGACCAGCGGCCGCGCACCGAACTGGTATCCGGCGCGTTGTTAAAATCTTCATTGAAGTAGGCCGCACCGACTTCCGCATACATCGCCAGGTCTTTAAACCAGGGGCTGGCGAAGTCGCCCTTTTCGATGAACTGATAGCCTGGGCCGGTGGAGAGCGAGGTTCGGAGTTTGAGGTCCTGGAAGGTATCCTGCTCGAAGTAAGAGGAGGCAAACCAATAGAACCGCTTGGTCACGAAAAAGTCGAGCTTGATGGTCCCGCGGCTGTTCCTCACGAGCAAATTGCCGGTGTCCTCACCGTACACGTAGCGACCGAAGATCGACAGGCGGAGCTGATCACTCCGGGCCACCAAGATCTCCGATCAGGCTGGCGTTGATGAGGTGGGTGTTTCCTGTGGTCTGTGACAAACCGCCATTTAAACTGCCCTTGTAGATTACCGGTGGTTGAACGACAGGGTTCATCGAGGCAACCGAGTCCATTGGTATATTGAGTATCCCCTGCATCGGTTCCGCCTTCAGTCGCATCATGCCAGGTTCGCTGTCCTCGACAGTTCCAACGAGGACCGTCCCCTCTTTCAAATGAAAAGGAATGGGATGAGAGACCTTGAGCGTGCTCACCTCGGCCCACTTGACCTTGATGATGTCCCCCGCCGCCGCCGGGTTCTTGATCTGCAGCACTCCCTCGCTCATTTCCACCACTTCGCCATAGATCACGCTGCCGTCTTTCAGCGTCACTACATCCAGCACCGGGGCCGGGGCCGGCACATCGGCCGGCTCATCTGCGGCAAACGCTGGACTCAGGAGAACCACGAGGGATAAGACCGTAACCAAAAAGACCGACAGTTTCACGAATTCCTCTTCAGTGAATTGCTCATTTGCCCAATGTCTGACTGATCAGGTGCATCATGCCTGATGCTCCCAGAGCCGTCTGGCCCTACCAATCAGGGCAAAGATGTATAGCCCACTTTGTTTTGCTCCGCAAGGTCGTAGCGGAGAGATTGAGGCGGAGCTGGCAAAGTTGATGCCTTAGCGGCCCAACAATCCTTTCAGTAGATCTTGACCCTGCTGCTTCAAATCTTGGGGCTTCGTCGTTCTTTTGAGCAATCCCTCGACTGCTTCTTCCACTTTCTTTTGCACCTGCTCCTGAACTTTCCCGGTCATCCCCTTCATGTTGAGCCCGTATGACGGAGCTTGGACAGTTCCGGTGATGATCAGCGGGAGACTCAATCGGCCTTCTTTCATTGCGAATTTGGCGACAGGCGAAGAGCTGACAATCTTCTGAGTCAAGTTCTGCGACAGATTGAGGTTCACGGTCAGGTTGAGGGTCTGATCAAATCCGATGGTGCCTCCCCCAGTGGCCTGGAAGTCGTGGCTGTCCATCAAGAGGCGCTGCACGTTGATGATCCCTTGTTTGATGGCGAGATCCGTCTCGATCGTCGAGAAGACCGTGGCTTTCACATTGTCTGGTGACAGGCCGATGATCTGGAGGAGCGAGAGCGCTTCCTGGATGAGATTCACGCCCTCGATCTTGCCGTCTTTCACCGCTACATGACCGACGCCTTCCAGTGCTTTGGTCAAATCCGGCAGAGAAAGTCCTCGTCCGCCCATGGCGAAGTCCATGCCGGCCGTTCCGCTGATCGAGACCTGATCCGAACCGAGTGCATCGAGAGTTGGCCCAAGTTGGAGACCTTGCACGACGACCTTCCCATTGAATGGTGGTGCCGCTGGGTCCAGCGTCATTGCCGCCTGGGCCTTTGCGTGGCCACCGAACAGTTGGAAGGACAGGTTGTTTACCCGAGCCTCTTGCCCTTTCAACTCTGCAGCTATCTGGAGGTCCTTGATGTCGACCGGCTTTTTGAACGGCAGGGCCACCGGCACATCAGCCGTGTTGATGGTTGGCGACGTGATGTTGATCTTGGCGCGCCCACCGGCCACTGTGCCTTTGACGTTCACTGTGGAGTTTCCCATCACGACGTCGAGTCCGAGGTCTGGCACGTCCGCGAGTTCCAAGGGTGGGACACCTTGCGGCAGCGGGGATTTGGCCTTCGCTGTGAGGTGGAAGTTCTTCACGATCACCGGCTTGGCCAGCGGCAGGGTCACCGGCACATCGGCACTGTTGATCAAGGGAGACGTGAGTGTCGCATCGAGGTTCCCGCCCACGACGCTCCCCTTGAGGTCCATCGCGATCTTGCCCAGGCCGATATCGAAGGCGAACTGTTTCATGTCGAGCGTTTCAACGAGCGGGCCAAACGAGCCATCCATTTTTACCGGAATATTATAGGGCTGAACGGTCGCAGCGAGATGGAGGGTCGGGGTCTCGCCCAGATGCACGGAGTTAAGCAGCAACTCGAGATCGTTGACCTTGTATTCCGTCGGCTTCGGCGTGGATTCGTCGCGATAGGTGAGGGTACCACCGGTGATAGAGACGCGGTCCACCGCCAGCAGGGCAAGCATTTCCAGTGGATTGCCGGCTGGTTGTGACGGAGCCTCTGGTTGCTCAGGTGAGGATGTTGCCGGAGTCTTCGGCCCGATCGTGGATAGGTTCATCCCGCCCTTGCGGTTCTTGATGATGGTGATGAGCGGGTCACGTAGCGTGATCTCTTCAACTTCGACCTTCTTGCTCAGGAGCGGCATCAGTTTCACGCCCACATCGAGCGAGGTGAGTGACGCAAAGGGACCGGCGCCAAATGCAGGATCATCCTGCACCGTGAACCCCGCCACACGAACGCCGATACGGGGCCAGATCGTCAGGCGGATATCTTTGAGAGCAATCTTGCGATTGAGCGCCTCTTCGATCAGCGGCTTGTATTGGTCTTGATACTTGTTAAGATCAATCAGAAAGGGGAGCGAGAGGATGGCTGCCACCAAGAGGACAACCAGAACGCCCAGCCAGATGAGAATCTTCATCGCCATACCTCCCCGTGAATTCTTTGCAGTATAGGAAGGGGCTCTGGGAGGGTCAATGCCGTGGCGATGAGCACTGGTTGTCACCTTGCCGGTCATCAGACCGCGTGTTAAGATGCCGCCTCGCGAAATTCGGTGCGGAGAGGTGCGAGAGTGGTCGAATCGACATGCTTGGAAAGCATGCGTCC
Source organism: uncultured Nitrospiraceae bacterium (assembly GCA_963720035.1). GTDB lineage: Bacteria > Nitrospirota > Nitrospiria > Nitrospirales > Nitrospiraceae > Palsa-1315. The sequence goes on from CAVREB010000001.1 coordinate 296,072, forward strand.
CAGCAATGGGACCGTGGGTTCGAATCCCACCCTCTCCGCCATAAAAAGTAGTGTTAAGCGACGAGTGCTGAGGGCTGAGTGGAAAGAGAGGATTAGTCAGGGCCTCTGCCTGTTCTCGTGCCATCATCAACTTAGTCCTCAGCGCTCAGCACTTTGAATAAGGGGCTGGGCCCTGTGCAACAGAACCCTGTGAACCCCGCCAGGTCCGGAAGGAAGCAACGGTAAGCGGTCAGTTCTGTGTGCCGCAGGATCACCTGGCCCCACTTTTTTCAATGTGAGGCATGAGGCGAGGACCCCTCACCTCGAAAGTTCGCATAATTTATGGATTACCAAGTCTCTGCCAGAAAATACCGGCCGGGCACGTTTGATGACGTGATCGGACAGCCACACGTTGTTCAGACGCTGGTCAATTCCATTACCACGAAACGAATTGCCCAGGCCTATCTCTTTTCCGGGACCCGCGGCGTGGGGAAAACCACCGTCGCGAGAATTCTCGCCAAGGCGCTCAATTGCGAGCGCGGGCCGACCGGCACGCCCTGCGGCACCTGTTCCAACTGCCTTGAAATTGCGCAGGGGACCTCCGTCGATGTCATGGAGATCGACGGAGCGTCCAATACGAGCGTGGACGATGTGCGCGAGATCCGCGAGAACGTCAAGTTCGCCGCGTTTCGCGGGAAGTACCGGGTCTACATCATCGACGAAGTCCACATGTTGTCGAATTCGGCCTTCAACGCGCTGTTGAAGACGCTGGAGGAGCCGCCGCCGCATGTGGTGTTTATCTTTGCCACCACCGAGATTCACAAGATCCCGGCGACGATTCTCTCCCGCTGCCAGCATTACAACTTTCGACGAATCGCCCGAACCGAGATCGTCGAACGGCTGCGCCATGTGGTCAATCAGGACAAGATCGTCATCGAGGAACGGAGCCTGATGGCGCTCGCCCGGGCCAGCGAAGGCAGCATGCGCGACGGGTTGAGCCTGCTCGACCAGGCGGTGGCGTTCGGCGGCAAGACGATCGTGCACGCGGATCTGGAAGCCCTGCTGGGAGCGGTTCCACAAGAATTGGTTCGTGCCATGATTCAGGCGATTACGGCTCAGGAAAGCGCCCCTGCGCTTCGCGTACTGGCGCAACTGTTGGACCAAGGGCACGATCTGAGAGCCTATTGTGCTGAAGTCGTTGAGTATCTGCGGAACATGCTGGTGGTGTCGGTGGTAACCTCACCACAAGAGCAGCAGGGCTTAATCGAAGCTTCCGCGGAAGACCTAGCACAGATGGCAGCTGATGCCAGCTCTTTCTCGCCCGAGTCACTTCAGGAACTACTTGCAATCTTTACCCAAGCAGAGGACTCGCTCAGGCTCAGCGCGCATCCCCGGTTCGTGCTCGAAACGGCGGCCGTGCGTGCAACGCGGTTGCTGCGTCGAGTAGACCAGAAGCCAGCTCAGACGGCACGCCCACCTCTACCGGCTCTAGTGCGCACAGGACAGCCGGTCTCGCCGGCTCGTTCTGCAGATCCAACGTCTTCCTCGCCACCTCAGCCTCCACAATCGCCGGCGCCTGCGCCGGCCGCTCCGATGCCGGCGAGGTCTTCTGTCGTCGGGAAGACGGCCCCCTCACGAAACCCCCTCCCGACTCCTCCGAACGTCCGGTCCCCTGGCACGGCCGGTGAGGTAAAGGCTGCGATGCCTGTGGCATCGCCCCTCACTGATGCCAGCCCTCTCTCAGTGATGCTCAATTGGGAACAGGTCCAAGAGGAAGTGGCCAATGTCTCTTCCAGGATTGCCGCCTTTCTGGAAAGAGGGCGGTTTGTGGGCGTGGATGGCCATGTTGTGACAATTGGATTTGCCAAGCAGGAGACGGCGGCCCGAGGGATGATCGAGAACTCTGATAATATGGCGGTGCTCACATCGATATGTGCACGACTGAGTGGGCAAACGGTTCGACTACGGATCGTCGAATTGACAGAGTCGGATCCTCCGGGACCGACGATGGCGCAGCTCAGGGCGGTGAAAGAAAAAGAACAACGGCTGGTTCTCTTCGAGCAGGCGCGGGCGCATCCGGCCGTCAAGCAGGCGCTGGAGATGTTCGGCGCAGAGCTCGCAGATGTCCGACCGCTGTCGAGCCAAAAGGAGGTCGAGGAATGAAGAGCCCGTTCGGCAATATGGGAAATATTCTGAAGCAAGCGCAGGCGATGCAGGCGCAAATGGCGAAGGTGCAGGAACAGGCTTCGGCGAAGACGGTGACTGGGACGGCCGGCGGGGGCAGCGTGACCGTGACGGCCAATGGGGCGATGCAGCTTCTCGGCATCGTTATCGATCCCGAGGTGGTCAAAAGTGGCGACGTGGAGATGGTGCAAGATTTGGTCATGGCCGCGTCGAACGATGCCCTCAGGAAGGCTCGTGAGATGATGGCGGATGAGATGAAATCGATCACCGGCGGGATGAACGTCCCCGGACTGTTCTAGCAGGCACTGAAGAACCATGTCACACGCGAGAACTTCAATGGTCCCCCTCTGTAGTGCAACAGGAGAACATTCCCGCAGGATGCTCAAAGAGGCAGTCCAGCGAGGCCGCAGCAAACGAAGAGACGAGTCGTACTTTGTGTCGTACGTCGAGCCTCTGAGCGAAGCAAGAACGAAGCTGGCGGGAGTTTTCAGCATCCTGATCGCGGAACGATCACGTTATGGCGGTTGATCAACAAGGATTACTCGCACGGTTGGTGCGCGAGTTAGTCCGTCTCCCCGGCATCGGACAAAAGACGGCGCAGCGGTTGGCTTTTCACGTGTTGAAGGCCGAGCGCGAAGAGGCGCTCCGCCTGGCCGAGGCGATTCGGGCCGTCAAAGACGGGCTTTCCTTTTGCCGACAATGCCGGAACATCGCCGAGGGAGAACTCTGCGAGTTTTGTCTCGATCCCAAGCGGGACCAGACGAGAATCCTGGTGGTGGAAGAACCGAGCACGACCTATGCCATCGAGCGGGCTGGAGCCTATCGCGGCTTGTACCATGTGTTGCTCGGTGCCTTGTCTCCGTTGGACGGTGTCGGACCGTCCGATATCAGGGCCGAGGAATTGGTCGATCGGGTGAAGCTTGGAGGAATTCAGGAAGTGATCCTCGCGACGAGTCCGACCATCGAGGGCGAGGCAACCGCCATCTACTTAACGAACCAATTGAAACCTCTTGGTGCGCGGGTCTCCCGAATCGCCTATGGCATTCCGGTCGGGATGGATATCGAGTATGCCGATGAAGTGACGCTGCTCAAGTCGATCGAAGGCCGTCGGGATCTCTAGTAGATGCCGTTGGGCGAGATTGACGGGCCCCACGCTTCCCATTGACCCCCTCTCCAGGCCCCTGTTATAGTTTCGCTCGTTCCGGACGGTTTTACTCCTCAGGCAGGTTGCGGTATGAAAGCAGGCTTTTCCGCCAAGCGCATTTCGCCCACTCCATCAGTGGCGCAGGCAGTCACGGCCAAGCGCAGAGCCAAGACAGCGTCCCCGGGGAAAAAGTACACGGCCATTCGTCGTGACCTTGAGCGCCAGCGCAAGGCGATGCTGGCGGAGGTGGGGGAGGGCCTCACCAATCCAAACGGTCAGGAGGCCCTTCCGGACGTCAGCGATCAGGCCTCTGCAGAGGCCGACCAGAATTTTTCGTTGCGTATTCGTGAGCGCGAGCAACGGTTGATCAAGAAGATCGACGAGGCGCTTGATCGAATGAACCAGAACACCTATGGCATCTGTGAACGATGCGAAGAAGAGATTCCCTATCCCCGGCTCAAAGCCCGCCCGGTAACCACCCTCTGCATCAATTGCAAGACGCTCGAAGAACAGGAAGAGAAGATCCGGCGCTGAGTGTCTTGTACCGCTCCACCTCGAACCAGTTCGAGCCGCAGCACATGCCTGTTTGTGGAATGACTAATGTTTTAACGCCTTGACGCGTTGCTGGACGAGGGCGATGCGACTGGCTTCTTCGGGGATACCTTCGACCAATGCGAGATAGGTCTCGTACTCCGAGAGGGCCCGCTTGGGATTCGTCGGCTCGTAGGCCTCGGCCAAGTTGTAGCGGGCAATGGCATAGTTGGGGCGGAGCGTGACGGCTTTTTCGAATGAGGCGAGCGCGTTCGCCTTGTCTCCCAGCTTGCTGTACACGGTGCCGAGGTTGTTCAGGACTTCTGGACTGTTGGGTCTGATGGCCAACGACTGAAGCATCTCCGTCTTGGCCTTCTCGTGCTCCCCCTTCCCTTCCCATGCGAGGCCCAGTTTGTGGTGAGCTTCAGCCAGCCACACTTTATTCGTAAAGCCGCTTGCGATCGCTTTCTGATAGGCATTGGCTGCAGTCTCGTAGTTCTGGGCCCCGCAGTAGGAGAGCTGGGCGGTTTGGCCGCGCGCGAATTGCTGGAGCGAGAGGAACGGTTCCTTGTCCTCCGCGCCTTGACTGTCGAGCTGTTGACCGGGCTTCTGGCCGCTTGGATGGCGCAACCGTTCCAAAAACTCACGCCGGTAGGGTGAGAACAGCCGAACATAGGGGTCGATTGTCACGGAAGCCTGGAGCAACGCCGGCTGCTCGCGCGTGCCAAGGACCAAGTACTGTGTCGTGGTTTTTTCGTCGCCGGTTTCGTACAGGGTGCTGGAATCCATGCTCGTCTTTGAGGACAGATTCGCCACGTTGAGATAGAACTCCAATGATGGCTTCAGTAGCGTCAAGGTGTGGCGGAGCACCGGGTACGGGTCCAAATCGAGACTGGACGGAAAGGTAAAGAGTGCCCCTACTAACACGCCGTCTTCATCGAAAAAATAAGACTCATCGCCATGTGACGGGCTTCGGTCTGCTGGCAGAACCAACTCTTGACCAGAGCCCCAGGCGTTGGCTTTGAGCGTCGAGGCAGGATGTGTTTTAAAGAAGTCGGACTTCGAAGTGCAGAGGGTCGTGGACTTCAGGAGGACCAGATCGCTTTCAGATGGTGGGAGGTTCGGTTTTGGTGCCGAGGTCTCGCAGGCGTTCAGCAAGAGGCTTAGCCCCAGCCCGCAGACCACCCATAGCCGAAAGGGCGCAGCATGAGGAGCTTGCGTATCACGTGGATTTCGACTCACGAGGGGAGCATACACGAATCTGGAAAGGGTTTGCCAAGGGGGTGACAGGGCAACGCCCGCTCTCGCGAGGAAAGCAGGCGTTGAACGTCAGAACGATGTGTCTGAGGAGACTATTGCCGCTGGCTATCCAGCATTGAATCCTCACTCGTGTACCCGAACAGGTACGGCATATGATTGGGGACCCAGTAAAATGGTCGGTTTAAGCCGCGATCCAAGACAACCCCGGCCGGGTTCAAGACAAAGCCGGCCCAACGCCAGGGGTTATCGCTTGGGGCCGCTCCGGCCGCCACATCGGTGTAGACCAAGGATGTGGGGTCCATTACACTGTAAATGCTGGCCGGGACGGTATAGCCTCTATCTGCATCGTCTGCTGCCTGCTGCTGGCGGTTTTCGGCACAACCGACCGCGGTGGCCAGCAGGAGAATTCCTATGGCAAGAGCTGTTGTCCGCATAGATGACCTCACTTGTCTCGTACGGTTCAGAGTTGACGGTCTCTCGATAGACCAAAGTGTAGCCGACCTGCAGGATTCTGTCCAGGATTGGAGCGGTTCAGGCAACATCATGAAAACCGTCAGTTTGGGCGAGGGATACGGATCTGGAAGGGGGAAGTGGAGAATATGGTGGGCGATACTGGTATCGAACCAGTGGCCTCTTCCGGGAACTGCCTTAAACTGCCCTAAGCTGCCCCCAACTGCCTAATTCCCTTCTCGCTCCTCTTTGCTCTACGCTCGTGATCACGCCGAGCGGGTGCAGGCTGATCACCTGAGCGCGATGAAATGAGCACTAAGAGCGCACCAAAGCATACATAGCAGCCATAAGCAGTCTCCTGCCTAATTCCCAGGACAGGATCTCCGGCGTAGGGTGGGACAAGACGTTGAACCAAGGAGGGCGCATGAAAACAAAGAATCTGTCGATCAAGGAACTCGCGGCCGTACCTTGGCGTGAGCACGGATACCATTCGGCGAGCGGTTCGCAAGGGTGAGATTCCGGCGACACGGGTCAGGACCGCGTTACCGGTTTGATCTCCACAAAGTCCTCACGTGTATGCGGCGGAACGCGGAGGCCAGGTTTGGGGCACGCTCAGCCAGCGCGCCGGGCGGCAGGGCCGGCCGCGCGCAGGCCGACCCGCCCCCGTCTGGTAACACGGGGGCACTACCCACAGGGATCGTTACAGGAGGTCTAGGGATTCGATGAGTTCACCGTTCACCCTCACGATTGATTGGCTCGCCTTCACCCTGCCGTCTGGCTCCGCCCAGGACACGATGGAGATGCTAGGAGGTGACTGGACCAAGAGCGACACCGGCTTTCGCGGCTATCCCGCGTCCTGGATCACCGCGAGTGCCAGCCGGGGAGTGGGCAAACTGGGCACGGGCGCGCCTCGTGCGCCCCTCGAAGTCCATGTCGATCTCTCCGCTGGGATTGTCGCGCCATGGCCGACAGAGAAGGTCCGGACGGTCCTCCAATGGATTCTGAAGCAAGACGGCCACCTGACGCGTCTCGATTGCGCGCTCGATGATCGGAACAGCTGCGTCCCACTCTCGACGATCAGACAGGCCATTGAGATCGGTCAATGTGTGACGCGGGCTGACCGTATGCAGCGCATTTCGTCGAGGTCGATCCATACAGACACGCCCAGCGGAGAGACCCTCTATCTCGGCAGTCCGCAGAGTCAGACGCTGCTGCGTATCTACGACAAGCGCCTGGAGTGTCAGGCGAAACAGCGAGAGGATTGGCAGGACTACGGCATCCGGTGGGAATTGGAGTTGAAGAAGGACCGAGCCCAGGTCTGTGGACAGGTCCTGTCCTACCTGGAAGAAACCGACTGGCTTGAATTCATCGTCGGGCGTGCTGCGGGGCTATGTGGATTTTCGAGCGACGAGCCGAGACGAGGAGGACGAGTTTCGGTATCGGGCCCCACTCCTTGACTGGTGGATGCTGCTCACCGACGGGTTCAAGAAGGGCCGTCTTGTTGTGGAGAAGGAGGCCCAGACCCTCCCCAAGGTGAAGCGCTGGGTGAGTCAGTCCGTGGCCCCGATGCTGGCGGTCATCTATGCGGAACATCCCGGTGGGCACAGCCTGGTTGGAGAGGCAAATCATTGCGGGCAAGCGCCGATGGAAAGATAAGCATCGAGGGCTGCTGAAGAAAGAGACATCATCGAGTTCCAAGCAGGACGCCGGCGAGCCCGCGGGCGCACCATCAACGGGGGATGAGGGGGTGTCGTAAGACTTGCCCCTGCATCTTCAGAAGGTATGGGTATGTTGCTTACGGTGAAAGATCTTTCGGCCTGGCTCAATATGAAGCCGTCTACGCTGTATCTGTGGGCGGCTCAGGGAAAGATTCCGTGTCGGAAGATTCATGGGCTGATTCGGTTCGAGCGGGAACAAGTCCTGGTGTGGCTCCAATCATTTGAGCGAAAGCCTCCGGGGTACATGCCGTCAGCCCCTCGTACCCAGCACAACGACGTAGACGAGCTGATTGAAGCCGCAAAACGGGAAGCCTATACTCGCCACGGGGAAACCAGACCAACAGCGAGCCCAAAGGGAAAGGAGTAGACGATGGGGCTCGTTAAACGAGGGAACGTCTGGTGGATGAATATCATGTTTCAGGGTCATCGGATACGGCGGTCCACAGGGACAACGAATCGAGCTCTGGCCGAATCGATCGTGGCCAAGGTGAAGATTCAGCTTATCGAAGGACAGTATTTTGACCGCATGGAGGAACGGACACGAACGTTCGACGAGCTGATGGATCGCTTTGAACGGGAACATCTGGTCAAGTTGGCGAGCCGGCAGACTTGTGAGGTGTTCGTCAAACGCTTCCGTAAATTCTTTGGAGACCGGACTTTGGCGAAGATCACCCCCAAGCTGATTGTGGAATATAAGAGCAGCCGCTATACGATGGGTGTGAAACCAGCCACAATTAACCGAGAGTTGACGTGTCTGAGAAAGGCCTTCAGCCTCGCCAAGCGTGAGTGGGAGTGGTGCCGGGATAATCCGGTGAGCCGCGTGTCCGCGGAAAAAGGAGCAAACAAACGGGACCGCTGGCTGACAGAAGAAGAGGAGGCGCGATTGCTGGCCATGTGTCCGTCATGGCTGCGGGAACTGATGCTCTTCGCGCTTCACAGCGGGATGCGGTTGGGCGAGATTCTGGCGCTCACGTGGAACGGAGTGGATCTGTTCCGGAAAACAGTGACGGTGTTTCGTTCGAAGAACGGGGAGCGACGCACCGTTCCTGCGAATCAGACCGTAATGGCTCTCCTAAAGGAAAAGGCCAAGGTGCGGCACCTGACCACGAACTTGGTGTTTCCAAGTCGGACCGGCACACTGATTGATCCCAACCATCTTCGACGAGCCTTACGGACCGCGACGAGGAAGGTTGAGTCTTCAGGATTTTCATTTCCACGACCTCCGGCACACATTCGCCACTCGGCTGGTTCAATCGGGGGTGGATCTGTACAAGGTGCAGCGGCTTTTGGGGCACAAGTCTCCGACGATGACGCAGCGGTATGCGCATCATTACCCGGAGAGCTTGAGGGATGGAGTGGAAATATTAGACCGACGCCCACACCGTGGCACAAAATTAACCACAGTGTCAGGGGTGCCTGATGCCGCTGTCTCTCAAGTATTTGAAAAGATGGTGGGCGATACAGGTATCGAACCTGTGGCCTCTTCCGTGTGAAGGAAGCGCTCTACCCCTGAGCTAATCGCCCGCAGGGCACGAAGTCTAGCATGGGGTCATAAATCGGATCAACCGCGGCGCGATGCGTCACGGGTGATCCGATCGGTGATCACTCGCTTCCTCTATACGGGCGCTGTCTAGCAACTCTCGTAGCGAAGTCGCCTTGACATCCCCAAAACACGGTTCCTACAATGCCCCGTCTCTCACCTGTTTTCACGGAGTTTCACTCGCATGCGCGACGATATTGTCATTATCGGGGGTGGTCTGGCCGGGTCTGAGGCGGCGTGGCAGGCGGCCAATCGGGGAGCAAAGGCGACGCTCTACGAAATGCGTCCCAAAGAAACGACGCAAGCGCATAAGACCGGTGGTTTAGCAGAGCTGGTCTGTTCCAATTCGCTCGGCTCTACGGATCCGCTGAATGCTCCCGGCATCTTGAAAGAAGAGATGCGCCGGCTTAACTCGCTCATTATTCGGGTGGCGGATGAGGTGCGGGTGCCGGCAGGATCGGCCCTGGCCGTCGATCGCGAGCAGTTTTCGTTCAAGATTACCCAGGCGCTCGAAGGACATCCGAACATTCGCATACTGCGTGAGGAGATCACCGAGATCCCGAGAGACTGTCTCTGTATTCTGGCGACCGGTCCGCTGACATCCGACAAAATGTCTCAGGCCATCGCGCAATTGACCCATACGAAGCATTTGTATTTTTACGATGCGATCTCTCCGATCGTGGATGCCGACTCCATCAATATGGACGTCGTATTCCTTGCCTCCCGTTACGGCAAGGGCGGGGACGATTATCTCAACTGCCCCATGGACGAGGCGGCCTATAACGCATTTTACGAAGCGTTGCTAGCCGCGGAGAAAGTTCAACTGAAAGAATTTGAAAAGACCGCCTACTTTGAAGGTTGTATCCCCATCGAAGTGATGGCCGAACGGGGTCGCCAGACCATGCAGTTCGGTCCGTTGAAACCGGTGGGCCTTGAGAATCCCAGGACGGGTAAGAGATCCTATGCTGTGGTGCAGCTCCGGACGGAAAATGCCCACCGCTCCTGTTACAACCTCGTGGGGTTCCAGACTAAATTGACCTATGGGGAGCAGAAGCGGGTGTTTCGCATGATTCCCGGTCTTGAGCAGGCAGAGTTTCTCCGCTACGGCAGCCTGCATCGCAACACCTTCATCAATTCCCCTCAATTGCTACGCGACACCCTTCAGTTCAAGGCGCGCGGCACCCTCTTTTTCGCGGGACAGCTGGTCGGCGTCGAGGGCTATACGGATTCCGCAGCGATGGGAGGGTTGGCCGGAATCAACGCTGCCAGGGGTCTGGCAGGGTTGCCATTGGTTACGCCGCCGCCCACCACGGCGCATGGCTGTCTCCTGTCGTACATCACGACAACGGACCCTCGTCACTTTCAGCCGATGAATACGAATTTTGGACTCTTTCCTCCCCTTGCGACACCGACGAGAGACAAGGAGCTCAAACGACGGCTCACGGGACAACGGGCACTTGAGGATCTGTCGGCATGGATGACGCAATTCGAGCTTTCGTGATCTTCCTGGACATGGAACGTCATGCGTCGCATGAAACAGTGCGCAACTATGCTTCGGATCTCCGACAGTTTCAGTCCTTTATGAGGGCAGAGCATCCCGGCCTGCCCACGCTCGATCCTGCTACGGTGAAGACGGAGTCCATTCGGGCCTACCTTCACTGGCTGGACCGCAAGCGTGAGAAAAGCACGTCGATGGCCAGGAAGCTCGCCTCCCTCCGCAGCTTCTATCGCTATCTGCAACGAGAGGGCGTAGTGGGCCTCAATCCTGCCGAGACTATCAGGACGCCGAAACAGCCCAAACATCTTCCTCGTGTCTTGACCAAAGACGACGCAACAGCGCTGATGAACTTTCCTGTCGGCCAAACAGGATCGTCTCTCCGCGACTGTGCGTTACTGGAGACGCTCTATTCGACCGGGGCTCGCGTGAGCGAACTCGTGGGGATCAATCTTGAGGATCTCCGTTTCTCCGAGGGGCTAGTCCATCTGCGCGGAAAAGGTCGGAAAGAACGCATCGTGCCGATCGGAAATGTGGCCCTACGGGCCATTGAGGCCTATCTGGGTCAGCGGCCTCTAACGGACGCTCAAAGTCTTACAATGAAAACGACGGGTGCTCTATCCCCAATCTTTCGCAACAGGCGAGGTGGACGGTTGACGACCCGGAGTGTGGCTCGCATCGTGGCCTCTTATTCGAGCCGGCTTGTCGGTGGTTCTGTGAGTCCCCACACTCTGCGCCATTCTTTTGCCACCCATCTCCTTGATGAAGGGGCCGATCTGCGATCGATTCAAGAGATGCTTGGACATGCCTCATTGAGTACGACGCAAAAGTATACGCACCTGGCGACGGATCAACTCCTGGCCGTGTACGATAAGACGCATCCACGAGCCGGTCGCTCGACCACCGTGCGTACCGTCAAGGACGGCAAGCCAGGATGATCATTCGGTCGAAGCGCCCGGAACGGACGCTCAACATCGATCCGCCGTATGGGCCCGAGCATCGCGCGCGGTGCGCGAAACGAAATTGCTCGCCGCGCGTTTCGCGCGTTTCTCGCAATGGGAGCTAAGCATGAACAAACTGATCAAGAAAGCGGATGTTCTGATCGAAGCCTTGCCCTACATTCGCACGTTTAAGGGCAAGACCATCGTGATTAAATACGGCGGTCATGCGATGACCGATGCGCTCCTGAAAGAGCGTTTCGCGCAGGATGTCGTGCTCTTGAAATATGTGGGTCTCAATCCGGTGATTGTGCACGGCGGGGGCCCCCAGATCGATAAGATGCTCCAGCGTTTGGGCATTGAAGCCAAGTTTCGCCATGGGGTGCGGGTCACAGATGATGCCACGATGGAAATCGTGGAGATGGTGCTGGCCGGCAAGATCAACATGGAAATCGTGGATCTCTTGAATCGCCATGGCGGTCTCGCAGTCGGTTTGAGTGGAAAAGACGGCGGACTCATCCTTTCTCGACCACTCACGGCCAAAGCCTGGGCGGCAAGTCTGGAAAAGGATCTCGATGACGGCGATGATGGCGAGGATTTTGGCTTCGTTGGAGAAGTCCAGTCTATCGATCCCACTTTGGTGCGAAAACTCCAGCAGGATAATTACATTCCCGTTATCGCGCCAATCGGTACCAACCGGGCAGGGAACACTTACAACATCAATGCCGATCTCGTGGCCGGGGCGATGGCCGCCGCGTTGGGTGCTGAAAAACTGGTGATGATGACCGATGTGAAAGGCATTCGCGATGCGAATGGGCGCCACCTCTCGACGGTCTCACGCAAAGACGTGCAGCGGATGGTGAAGAAGGGCACGATCAGCGAAGGGATGTTGCCGAAGGTGCATGCCTGCCTGGATGCGCTCGGAGGCGGCGTCGGCAAAGCCCATATTATCGACGGTCGAATACCCCACGCCATTCTCCTCGAAGTGTTCACGCGTAAAGGCATCGGGACCGAGATCACCTCGTAGTCGGTTAATCCGGTCAGTCTCTTGTTGTGGTGAACCAGCGCCTCCGAATCACCCGCCATCTTAAGGCCCTCGTTGGCGAGCGGCATCCTGAGACGAGTCCTCGCGCGCTTCGGAAGGCGGCGCATTATCTGGCCACGCACTGTTCCAAGTCCGGGTGGACCGCAAGCGGGCAGCTCGTGAGTGCGTGGGGCAAGGTCTATCGCAATGTAGTGGCAACCAAATATCCGGACTGGCCAGGACAAGGAGAAGAGTTGCCCCCCCTCCTGATAGGGGCTCACTACGATACCGTGTCCGGGTCACCGGGTGCGGATGATAACGCGAGTGGGCTCGTGGTCCTCCTCGAAGTGGCGTCTCGCCTCCGCTCGCAGCCTCTCGGGCGGCCGGTCTGGCTCGTGGCATTCTGTCTTGAAGAGCAGGATCGACTGGGGAGTCAGGCGTTCGCATCACGCTTGAAAGCAGAACGACGTCAGTTAGCCGGTGCGATCATCCTGGAATGTGTCGGGTTCGCTAGGAGCGAGGCCGGCACGCAGCAGGCTCCGCCTGGGGTGCCCTTCGCGGTGCCAACCCAGGGAGACTTTCTTGCCATTGTGGGCAACGAGGAATCCCGGTCCTTGGTGACCCAGCTTGAACGGGAGGCCCAGCGGCATGAAGCCCAGCTCAAGACGCTCTCATTAGTGGTGCCTGGCAAAGGGGAGGCCATGCCTCATACCCGTCGCAGCGACCATGCCTCGTTCTGGGACGCAGGCTATCCAGCCGTGATGTTGACCGATACGGCGAATTTCCGGAATCCGCATTACCATCGTGAGACTGATACCGTGGACACACTGAATCTCGAATTTCTCTCAAACGTGGCAGCGACGGTGACTGCAACTGCGATGCAGATCGCTGGAGTACAACCATGAAGACGAGTCTTGCGAAGTTGGCCCCCGCGACTCGTCGTCTCGTGACCGAGGTCTATGGCAATCTCGACTATGGCGCACTGGGACCGGTCTACTGTTATGAAGGCGGCGACGAGTTCTGGCGAGCGAAGCGGGGACCCTGCGACCGTCTCGGGAGTCGGGTTGCCGTTCTGTTGAGGCGGAAACTAGGACGGGGCGGCCGCAGTCTCTATGTCGGTGCCGGGGTGGCGGAACTGCCGGCTTTGATCATGGAAACGGTGGAGCTGGGTCGGACAGTGGAGCCCTATAATCTTCGGAGAACAGAGGTCGCGGCCCTCAACCTTGCCTGCCACTCGATTCCCCTCACCTTCCATGCGGTTGATGCGGCCTGCACAAAGGGCCGATTCGATCATCTCTGGATGGTCAGCGTGCTGAATGATCCTGAGCGGTTCCCGCATCTGTCGCCTCTGACTTATGGACGAGGCAATCCTCTCACCCTCGACCCCCTGAAGTTTGGTAAAGAGCGCCGCATCGTGCGTGCGCTGGTTGCACGTTGTATGGGAAAACTCGCAAGGCCTGGCTTGGTCACGACCACCACAGAAGAAGTCCTGTGGATTGCAGAGTGGTGTCACCGGCATCGAGTGCCCTACCAGGTTGGGAAGCGCTACTATCCGACGGCACTGGTGGGCGACCCGATCTGTTTTATTCAAATCGGCAAGGGACGCTAGCAGGCTGCTAGATTCGGAAGCCTGGTTTGGTTTTTGATGAGTTGTCTAGGTACTGGCCTGCGTACTTCACGTAATTCTCCGCCGACTCCTTAATCCACGCGAGTTCTTCTGCAGTGACCGATCGTTTGACCTTCGCGGGGGAGCCAATGACCAGGCTGTTAGGTGGGATGATTGTCTGTTCCGTGATCAAGGCCCCGGCTCCCACGATTGAGTCTTCCCCAATCACGGCGCCATCCATAATGATGGCACCCATGCCGATCAGCACGCGATCCTTAATCGTGCAGCCGTGGAGTATCACCCCGTGGCCGATGGTCACCTCGTTGCCGATGATCAGCGGATGGGTATCGTGGGTGACATGCAACATACAGAGGTCCTGCACGTTGGTCCGCTCACCGATCCTGATATAATGCACGTCCCCGCGAATGACGGCATGGAACCAGACGCTGCAGTGCTCGCCCAGCACGACATCGCCGATGACGATGCCGGTTTCTTCGATAAAACAGGAAGTCGGAACGGTGGGTTTGATACCCTGAAATGTTCGGATCATGCGCCCACTGTAGGGGAATCGGCCAATGACCTGCAAGGGGCTGTTGATTGACAGGCTTTTCAACCGTCCCGTAGACTGTTCCCCATGTCATCACGATTAATCACTCCGTCTCGCCTAGGCAGCAAGAAGATTACCATCGGTTTCGTCAACCTGGGTTGTTCGAAAAACCAGGTTGATTCTGAAGTCATGCTGGGCACTTTGGTGGCAGACGGCTTTTCCTTGACCGCCGATCCGAAGAAAGCCGAAGTGGTCATCATCAATACCTGCGGCTTCATCGAAGAGGCCAAGCAGGAGTCGATTGATACGATCATTGCGCACGGCAAACTAAAAGAAACAGGGTCCTGTCGTGTGTTGATTGCCGCCGGCTGTCTGGCACAACGGTATCAAGGAGATCTCCTCAAGCAATTGCCGGAACTCGACGGCGTGGTGGGGACCGGTGAGTTCGGGAAGATCGCGGAGATTTGCCGGGATTTGCTGGCGCCGAAGAAACGGCAGCAACGGCTCTGGATCAGCGAGCCTCCGTATCTGTACGACGCAGACGCGCCACGTCTCCGTCTCGGGAAGGCCCATAGTGCGTATGTGAAAATCGCCGAAGGCTGTAACCGTAATTGTGCCTTCTGCGCGATCCCCCTGATGCGGGGCAAGCAGCGAAGCCGCCCCGTGGAATCGATCGTAGCCGAAGCCACTCGCCTCGCAGCCGAAGGCGTGAAGGAGATCAACCTCATTTCCCAGGATACGGTGAATTATGGCGTCGATCTCGGTCTGCGCCAAGGCCTCGTCACGCTGCTCCGCGAGTTGGTGAAGGTGAAAGACTTGCGTTGGATCAGGCCGTTCTATCTCTATCCGCAACAGGTATCGGACGAGTTGTTGGATCTCTATGCAGGAGAAGAAAAGATTACCAAGTACATCGACATGCCGCTGCAACACATCAACGATCGGATGCTGAAGCGGATGCACCGGCTGGGTGATCGGGCGGCCATCACCTCCCTCGTCGATCGGATCAGGACGCGCATTCCCGGCGTCACCTTTCGCACGGCCTTCATCGTGGGGTTTCCAGGAGAGACGGAGCAGGCGTTTGACGAACTGAAAAGCTACGTGGAAGAGGCCGAGTTCGATCGGGTCGCGGTGTTTTTGTATTCGGACGAGGAAGACACGCCGGCCGTCGGACTTGATGCCAAGGTCGAGCGATCGGTCATGGACGAGCGACGGAATGAAATCTTGGCTGTGCAAGAAGAGATTGCGGCGGCACGAGGCCAGGCCCGCATCGGCTCCGTGATGGAGGTCTTGGTCGAAGGGGTCTCCGAAGAGACAGAGTTACTGCTCGAGGGACGCCATGAAGGGCTGGCTCCGGAGATCGACGGCGTCGTCTATATCAATGATGGGTCAGCCACAGCTGGGGAGCTCGTCAAGGTCGAAATCACCGATGCGGCCCTGTACGATCTTGTGGGCCACATCGTCACATAGCGCCATTTCCACCGTAATCGTTGCCTGCCTGCTACAGTTCAACAAGTCCTCTCATCGGGATAATATAGGTTCACGATGGCACACAGAAAAGAATCTGTCGTCCTCCTGATTCATTGCAAGGATCGCAGAGGTATTGTGGCCCGGGTCTCGGGCTTCATTCACGACTTCGGCGGGAACATTCTCGATTCGGAGCATCATACCGATGAAGAGACGAACGAGTTTCTGATGCGCATGGAGTTTGCCCCAGAGGGCTTGCAGATTCCGCCCGATGAGATCGCGGCCGCCTTCGCTTCGGTCGCGAAGACCTTCGAGATGCGCTATGAGGTTCGCCCTTCAAGTCACCGAACGAGAGTTGCGATGTTGGTCTCGAAACAGGATCACTGCCTGGCGGATCTGCTCCAACGGCACAAACGCGACGAGTTGCACATCGATATCCCCGTGATCATTTCCAATCACGATACCTGCGCCGGTTGGGCCGAACTGTTCAAGATCCCTTTCTCCGTTTGTCCCGTGACCAAGGAGACCAAGCCGCAGCAGGAACAGCAAGTGCTCTCCCTGCTGAAGGATCATCGTGTCGAGCTCGTGGTCATGGCTCGGTACATGCAAATCCTCAGCGCCAGCTTTCTTTCACAGGTCGGCTGTCCGGTCATCAATATCCATCACTCCTTCCTGCCGGCCTTCATGGGCGCCAATCCCTATCGGCAGGCCTATGACCGGGGCGTGAAAATCATCGGGGCCACGGCGCACTATGCCACGGACGATCTGGATGAAGGTCCCATCATCGAGCAGGACGTCATGCGTGTGGGCCACCGGGATACCGTCGATGATCTGGTGAGGAAGGGACGGGATCTGGAGGAGATTGTGCTGGCCCGCGCTGTGCGCCGCCATGTTGAACGACGGGTGCTGGTGTATGGCAGAAAAACCGTGGTGTTTGATTAGCAGGATGCTGAAGAAGTCCGCCAGCAGCGTTCTCGCCTCGTTCAGACCCTCGACGTACCCCAGAGGGTACGCCTCGGCCCTTCACTCGCTGCGGCCTTGCTGGACGGCCTTTTTGAGTATCCTGCTGGGTAGGCTTAGAAGGAATCGAGAGGGATCAAGACACGCACGATGGGGCAGCATCCAGCTGCCCCATCTTCGTTATTGTGATCATCAGACTTTTGCGCTGAGGAACAATGCGTTGCCGCGCCGGTCAATCAGGATCAAGACGTTCTCGCCCTTCTTGAGCCCGGACGACACCTTCTCGAAATCCTTTACCGACTTCACCGGCTGCCGGTTGATTTCTCGGATCACGTCGCCCCGCATCACCCCGGCCTTCTCTGCGCCGCTGTCCGGTTCGACTGCCGTGACCACTACGCCCTGCGCCTTCCCCTTGACCCCGAGTTCCTTGGCTGTGTCTCCGATCGAGATCCTGGACTGCCACCCCGGCGAAGGCATAGTCCGTCTCACCGGTCTCCGCCTTGGCAATCTTTGTGCTGTCCGGTTGTTCGCCGATCGTCACGGTCAAGTCTTTCTCGTGGCCGTCACGGATCACCCTGATGGTCACCTTCGTGCCCACCGGCGTCTTCGTCACCTGCCGCTGGAGTGCCACGGCGTCTTCGACGGGCGAGCCTTGATAGGTGGTGATGATATCCCCCTGCTTGAGGCCTCCTTGGCCCGCAGGGCTTCCGTCCTTCACGTCGCTGACGAGGGCACCTTTCGCGTCTTTGATGCCGAACGATTTGGCCAGATCCTGGTTGAGATCCTGAATCGAGACTCCCAGAAACCCGCGCACGACCTTCCCGTTCTTGACCAGGCTTTCATAGATCGGCTTGCTCATACTGGTGGGGACGGCGAAGCCCACACCCTGATAGCCACCGGTTTGGGAGAAGATTGCAGTATTGATCCCCACCAGTTCGCCTTTGGTATTGACCAAGGCGCCACCGGAATTTCCAGGATTGATCGCCGCGTCGGTTTGAATGAAGTCCTCGTACTGAGTGATGCCCATACGGCCTCGGCCCAAGCGCGCTCACGATGCCGAGGGTGACGGTGGAGTTCAGCCCAAAGGGATTTCCAACCGCCAGCACATATTCCCCGACTTGCAATTTGGTGGCATCGCCCCAGGAGACCGTGGGCAGGTTCTGTCCTTCGATCTTCACGACTGCGAGATCTGTTTTCGGATCAGCCCCGACGATCTTGCCAGCGAATTCCCGCTTGTCCGGTAGCGTGACGGTGACGGTGCGTGCTCCGTCAATCACATGGTTGTTGGTCAGAATGTACCCGTCCGGTGAGACGATCACGCCGGACCCCTGCCCGCCGCCCCGATGCTCCCGTGGCTCACCAGGACCTTGCGGCCCACGGAATCCACGAGGGCCGAACGGTCCCCCCGGTCCTCCAAAGAACTCCTCCATCCGTTCACGCAGCTCATCCGGTACGCCACGGCTATCCGACACCTTCTCCACGGTCACGGTGGTAATGTTGACCACAGCCGGTGTCACCGCCTTTGCTACCTCCGTAAATCCATTCGATGGCGGAGCGGTCAAGGAGGGAACCGGTGTCGCCGTTGAAGCAGCCTGGCTCGACGCATGGGAAGAGGATAACGATTGGCCGCCCCAGATTAGAAGGGCACTCAGCGCTGCCACTGCAACGGCGCTTCCAATAGTCTGACGAACGAGCTGGCTCATGATTCCCTCCTTGCGATTGAACAGACGAGGTAAATAGCTGTGAGGATGTTCAGGTCTGCGACTACCCTAACAGTCAGCAATGAGAGGAGGATTAGGAGGGGATTAGAAGTCGTTAAGCCGATGCGGGGGCCAGAGGCAGCATCACGGTAAAGGTCGAACCTTCGCCGATCTTGCTCTGGACTTCGAGCTGTCCACTATGGGATTCGACAATCCAGGCGCAGATGGACAGCCCAAGGCCCGTGCCCTTCTTGGTGTGGGCCCGCGCGTCATCGGTGCGATAGAACCGGTCGAAGATCTGCGGCTGATCTTCCTGCGCGATCCCAATGCCGCAATCGGTCACCGACACCCGCGCCTGCCCCTGCTCGATCGTCAGCGCGATGTCGACTGTGCCACCGGGGCGAGAGTACTTGACTGCGTTATCGAGAAGATTCAGGAACAGTTCGCGCAAGCGTAGTTCATCTCCCAACACCACTGCCGGCGTGCTGGCTCTGAGCACGACCTGGATGTCCCGTTCCTGCCCCAGCAGCGAGGCTTGCCGGTGGACGTCCTCGATGAGCGTGTCCAGTGGGACTGGCAGGTGGTCCATCTTCACCTCGCCCATGTCGGCCCGGGAGAGAAAGAGCAATTCATCCACAATGCGCGTCATCCGGTCGATTTCTTCGAGATTGCTCTCCAGGACGACTTTGTAGTCGTTGGTTTCGCGAGGGCGTCGAAGCGCGAGTTCGGTTTCCCCTTTCATGACCGTCAACGGCGTGCGCAATTCGTGCGAGGCATCGCTGCTGAACTGGCGGATCTGGCGAAAGGAGGTTTCCAGCCGGTCGATCATGTCATTAAACGTATTGGTCAGGCGGCCGATTTCGTCGGCTGAGGCCGGGGCTGTCAGTCGTTGCGTGAGATCGCCTCCGGCAATGCGTTGGGCGGCCAGAGTGATCGCGTCGACGGGGCGAAGGGCCCGGCCGGCCATGAACCAGCCGCCGGCGAGCGACACGGCCAGCGCGACTGGCATACTCACCAGAAGAACTAGTAGGAGACGGTTCAGGGTCTGTTCGACGGAGTCCATCGAGGTGCCGACCTGAATGATATAGAGCAGACTTCCCCGATAGATGATGGGAACCGAAATGAGGCGTAACGGCGGTTCCTTGGGATATTTCGCGGATTCGAACAGCGGGCGGCCTGAGTAGGCGACCTCCAAGGCCAGACGACTTAACGGCATATCATGCTGTTTGACGTTCGGCGAACGAATGGTGATGGTGCCTGAGGGGCTGAAGATCTGGAAGAATTTATCGATGCGCGCCAGTTCGGGAAACTGGGACATGAGTTCGCCTTCGTCGATGAGCGGGAGGAACCCGCGTTCTTCCAGCGACCGAACGGCCGCGGCGGCGGTTTCCTCGAGCGATTGATCGACCGCATCGCGGAGACTTCGAGCGGTAATCACGTACAGGACGGTTGAAAAGATGATGAGGATCAGCGCGAGGGCTGTGCCATACCAGAGGGTGAGCCGGACGCGAAGCGGCATCAGTCAGCCTTCAGCATGTATCCGCTTCCGCGAATCGTGTGAATCAGCTTCTTTGAGCGTCCCCGGTCGATCTTGTTGCGGAGATAATTCACATAGACATCGATGACATTGGTGAACGTGTCGAAGTCCTGGTTCCACACATGTTCTGAAATCATGGGACGGGTCAAGACGCGTCCCGTATGGCGCATCAGATATTCGAGCAGGGCATATTCCTTCAAGGTGAGGTCGATTCGCTGGCCGCCTCTGGTCACTTCACGTGTGGCCGGGTTCAATGCCAGATCGTCGATCAGGAGCACGCCGGGGCTCTCGGTAGAGCCGCGGCGAAGCAGGGCGCGAATTCGGGCGAGCAGTTCATCGATGGCGAAGGGCTTGGTGAGGTAATCGTCCGCTCCTGCGTCAAGGCCCTTGACTCGCTGGTCTACTTGCGATTGGGCGGTCAGAATCAGGATGGGGGTTTGAATCCGTGCGTGACGGACGCCCTTGAGGATTTCCAATCCGGGCAAAGACGGCAACATCAAGTCGACGATCAGTAAATCGTAGTTGGTGTTGAGGGCCATCTCAAGGCCCTTCGCCCCGTCTTCACAGAGGTCGACGGCGTAACTCTCTTCTTCAAGCGCGCGCTTGATGAAACAGCCGACTTTCGTTTCGTCTTCAATGACTAGAATGCGCATAGCCGTTGCTGGCGGATTATACCAGACATATGTCGACTAATCGCCTTGCAGAATGCCGAAACAATCAGCAGCCTCCTGCAGTTGTTGAGCAACGTATCGAACCAGCAGGCTGTTCAAAAAGGCCAGACCTCTCACCCGCCCAACCCCGGCACGCCAAGGCGCGCCTTATTTTAAGTAGGGTAGCAGCAAGCGAAGAGGCGAAGCGTACTCTGTCGCGTACGTTGAGCCTCTGTGCGATGAGAGAACGACGCTGGCGGATTTGTTCAACGGCCGCCATCAAGTTGGCGAAAAGCGCGTGATAGTCACAGGCTCATAGGTCAAGGCTGTCCCCTCTGTGGTTCGGCGGATGAGGCTGTGTGTCAACCAATGCTGATCATCGCGAACCGGGTAGTCGGGCCGGTAATGGGCTCCGCGGCTTTCTTTCCTGGCGAGGGCGCTGGCGACGATGGTCTCCGCGACATCGAGAAGGGACTGGAGCTCAAGGGCCTGCACGAGATCGGTATTAAACACCCGCCCCTTGTCCTGCACCGTGACGGAGGCGGCGCGATGAGTCAGTGCCGTGATTGCCGAGATCGCGGTAGACATGGAATCGTGGGTCCGAACGAGGCCCAGATTGAGGCTCATCAGCTGGCCGAGCTCTTCTCGAATCTGCCAGGCTCGGACCGATCCCTTCTGTGCCAGCAGTTGCCGGACGCGACTCTGTTCGGTTGCGAGCTGGTTTGTTGTGTGTGCTTTTGGCGCGACGGTTCGAACGTACTCTCCCGCTCGGATTCCGGCGCGCCGACCGAACACAATCGTTTCAAGAAGTGAATTGCCTCCGAGCCGATTGGCGCCGTGCACACTGACGCAGGCACATTCACCGGCCGCGTAGAGGCCAGCGATGCCTGTTTCGGTCCATTGATTGGTCCGGACGCCACCCATCTGATAGTGCGCGCCGGGGCGGACAGGAATGGGGGTCTCGATCGGATCGAGGCCGGCAAACTCAATGGCCAGTTCCCTGATCTGAGGGAGCCGTTCGAGAATGCGCTGGCGTCCAAGATGCCGCAAATCCAACAACACACACCCGTCGACCCCGCGGCCTTCGAGGATTTCTTGCCCGATGGCCAATGAGACAGTGGAACGGGTTGCCAGTTCCATCTGCTGCGGGGCGTAGGTCTTCATGAACCGTTCCCCCAGCGTATTCAGGAGGTAGCCTCCCTCCCCGCGAGCACCTTCAGTGATGAGGATACCAGTGCCTTTGAGTGTGGTGGGATGGAACTGGACAAATTCCATGTCCCCCAGTGGAGCACCGGCACGATACGCGAGCGCCATGCCGTCACCGGTGTTGATTACGGCGTTCGTGCTCGTCAGGAAGACACGCCCGCTGCCTCCCGTGGCCAAGATGACGGCTTTGGCCCCGATTGCGTGCAAGCCTCCCTGGATCAGGTCCCACGCCACGACCCCCCGGCAGAGGCCGTCTTCCACGATCAAGGCCGTAACATACCATTCTTCATACACGGCGATGCGCCGTTTGAGCAGGTGTTCATACATGGCATGGAGGATGGCATGGCCGGTACGATCGGCGGCGTAACAGGTGCGGGGAAAACCAGCTCCGCCGAACGGACGTTGGGCGATTCGTCCCTGATCGTCGCGGCTGAAGATGACCCCCAGACGTTCCAATTCGAGAATGTCGTCAGGCGCTTCGCGACACATGGCCTCGATGGCATCCTGATCACCGAGATAAAGCCCTCCCTTCGTGGTATCAAAGGCATGAGCTTCCCAGGAATCGTGTTCTCCCAGCGCCGCGTTGATGCCCCCTTGGGCAGCCACAGAGTGGCTGCGCACCGGATGTACCTTCGACATCACGGCGACGTCGAGATCCGGCGGTGCGGCAACCGCCGCCCTCATCCCTGCCAAACCGGCTCCGATGATAAGAATGTCGTGTAGTTTCACAGCCTGCCGGATACCTCTCTCTGTGTCATGTCAGCCCGCAGGGGACAGGAAGTTCCCCCTGGATCGCCTGCACTCATACGTGACTCCCAGTCCGAAGGCAAGTCCAGATACCATTGGGTGACCCTTGGAGAATAGGAGGTAAGCATGATACTCTGCGGATCGCGAATGGGTCTGGCAATACAGCAGGGTTCTCGACCGACGACATTTATCCGAAGGATAAGACGAACGCCATGGCCACACCGGACTTTCTGAGCCCGACCGACACCTTTATCCATCGCCATCTTGGTCCCACCGACACCGATGTCCGCGGGATGCTTGTCACGCTAGGGTTGCAGTCGCTGGAGCAACTGAGCGAGGCAACCGTGCCAGCCGACATTCGTTTGCGAAAGGAATTGGATCTGCCCCTTCACCGCGGCGAACAAGCCGTGCTGCAAGAGATCCGCTCCATCGCCGCAGAAAACCAGGTCTACCGTTCATTGATTGGAATGGGCTATTACGACTGCATCACGCCCGGGGTGATCCAGCGCAATATTTTCGAAAACCCTGGCTGGTATACCCAGTACACACCATACCAGGCGGAGATTGCCCAGGGCCGGTTAGAAGCCCTCTTGAATTTTCAAACGCTGGTGACCGACCTCACCGGCTTGCCCTTGGCCAATGCGTCGCTCTTGGATGAAGCCACGGCGGCCGCGGAGGCGATGGCCATGTGTCTCGCCATTTCCCGTTCGTCCGGCCTTGAGCGGAAAGAGTTTTTTGCTTCGCAGGACTGTCATCCCCAGACGATTGCGGTGATGCAGACGCGGGCTGAACCGCTCGGCATGACGCTGCGCACGGGGCGGACGCAGATCATTGACTTTTCCAATCCTCAGCTGGCCGGCATTCTGCTCCAGTATCCGGCCACCGACGGTTATGTCGGGGATTACGGTGCACTCGTGGCGCAGGCCCACGCAGCCGGAGTTCTTGTGGTGGTTGCCACAGATTTGCTGGCCTTGACCCTCTTGCGCTCACCGGGAGAATTCGGGGCCGATATCGCCGTGGGTTCCAGCCAGCGATTTGGGGTCCCGCTCGGATTTGGCGGCCCCCACGCCGCGTTTCTTTCGACCGCTGAGGCGTTCAAACGGCAGATGCCGGGACGCATCGTTGGCGTGTCTAAGGATGTCACGGGGAAACCTGCCTCCCGACTCTCCCTGCAGACCCGCGAACAACACATCCGGCGTGAGAAGGCGACGAGCAACATTTGCACGGCGCAAGTGCTCTTGGCCATCATGGCGAGCATGTATGCGGTCTACCACGGGCCGGACGGCTTGCGGCGGATTGCCGAGCGCATACATGGTTTGGCTGTGGTGCTGGCAGCGGGATTGCGGCAGCTCGGATTCGATGTCGCAACGGAAGAGTTCTTCGATACGATTCGGGTTCGTCTGACGAAGATGCAGTCTGATCCCATCTTGATCAGGGCCAACGATGCAGGCATCAATCTTCGCCGGCATGAGGACCACTCCATCGGGATCGCGCTGGATGAATGGAGCACGGAAGACGAAATCCGGCGCTTAATGGAAATCTTTGTCGGCCATGATCGCCTGCCTTTTCAGGTGAGAGACTTGAGCCACAGCGTCCCCACAAGCTTCCCGACGAATCTCGCCCGCACCAGCAAGTACCTGACCCACGAGCTGTTCAATCGCTATCACTCCGAACATGAGATGCTGCGGTATATCCACCGCCTCGAGGCGAAGGATCTGTCGCTCGTCCATTCGATGATCCCATTGGGGTCCTGCACCATGAAGTTGAACGCGACAGCCGAAATGCTGCCGGTCACCTGGCCGGAATTCTCACGGCTTCATCCCTTTGCGCCGATCGAGCAAACGAAAGGCTATCAGGAGTTGTTTCATCAGCTGGAGGCCTGGCTGGCCGAGATCACAGGACTCTCCGCCGTGTCCTTGCAACCGAACGCAGGCTCTCAGGGCGAGTATACGGGACTGATGGTGATCCGGGCGTACCATCGGAGTCAGGGTGAAGAGCATCGGGATGTCTGCTTGATTCCCGTATCCGCGCATGGCACGAACCCAGCCAGTGCGGCCATGGCAGGCATGACGGTTGTAGCGGTCGCCTGCGATCGACAGGGCAATGTGGACTTAACCGATCTTGAAGCCAAGGCCGCTCAGCATCGCGATCGGCTGTCGGTGCTCATGTTGACCTACCCCTCGACACACGGCGTCTTTGAAGCGGATGTGCGACGCATCTGTCAGATCGTCCATACGCATGGCGGGCAAGTCTATATGGATGGGGCCAACATGAATGCGCAGGTAGGCCTCTGTAGGCCAGGGGACATCGGCGCGGATGTGTGCCATCTGAATTTGCACAAGACCTTCTGTATTCCCCATGGCGGCGGTGGTCCCGGGATGGGACCGATCGGTGTGGTGCGGCATCTGGCGCCATTTCTACCCGGCCATCCGGTGACGCACCAGGGCGGACAAGATTCCATCGGACCGGTGTCGGCGGCGCCTTACGGCAGCCCCAGCATTGTGACGATTTCCTGGGTCTATATCGCCCTGATGGGACGAGACGGATTGACCAAGGCGACGCAGGTGGCGATTTTGAACGCCAACTACATGGCCAAACGGCTGGAGAAATACTATCCCATCCTCTACACGGGAACATCCGGGTTCGTCGCGCACGAGTTTATTCTCGATCTTCGTCAGTTCAAGGAGAGTGCGGGTGTCGAAGCGATGGATGTGGCCAAGCGATTGATGGACTATGGGTTTCATGCTCCGACGGTCTCGTTCCCGGTTGCCGGGACCCTCATGATCGAACCGACGGAGAGCGAATCGAGGGCTGAATTGGACCGGTTCTGCGAGGCGCTAATCTTAATTCATGCCGAGATGCAAGACATCGTCGAAGGCCGCCAGCCCCGCTCGAATAATCTGCTGAAGAATGCTCCCCACACGGCACAGGTGGTGACGGCCAACGAATGGAACAAACCCTACAGCCGTGAGCAGGCAGCCTTCCCCGCTCCCTGGGTACGCGACCATAAATTCTGGCCCAGCGTGAGCCGCATCGATGAAGCCTATGGAGATCGCCACCTCGTCTGCACCTGCCCGCCGATGGACAGCTACCAGTAGGCTGCTGAAAAAGGTCTTTGACTTCGTTCTCGGTCGTTTGTCCACCCAACGTACTGAAGAAGATTCTCGGAGTTCGGAATCCCTGTAGGGGCTATTCCGTTCGCTAAGATCCATTCAAAGGGCGAACGGCTCACACGAGGTGCGGTGTGTTCCTCCTCGGCGTTCGAACTCCCTGCGGCCTTACCGGAGATCCTTTTTGAGCAGCCCTGAAGAGAAGACACCCCCCTAGCATAACCCCGTTTGCTCACGATTTGGCTTCCAGAAAGAGCTCCGACCCCCTCCCTTTGGGGCATTGTGAAACAATGTACGATTCGGCGATAAATGGGGCAGGCCTGATCAACAAGCTGGAGCCTCTCCAATGTCCAAGATCTTGAACCTGAGCAAGCACACGAGTGACGATGATTTGCAGCACCTCACGAACTTGCTGCTCTTTCACCTCGTTGAGCAATGTGGCGGACAGATTCAATTTAAGCTGGAGGATGCCCATCGGGTTCGCGAGAGCCTCACGACCAAGATGGTGCAAATGCAGGTGGGAGATGAGGTACGGTTGAGAATTATCGATCGCCTACCAGAGTTGTCATAGCATCCGCTCTCAGGTCTCATCTCATCCCAATTGGACCTTCCTGTCATGCTGAGTTGAGTCCTTCATGAAGACATGTTTCAATCTTTGGGATGATGAACTGGCCTGCCTTCGCTCTCGTCTTGTTGGTCAGCGTGGGAGTCTGCACGATTCCATCGCCGGCTTCGTCCGCATCTTCTCCTGATACGACCCAATCCGCCGTGAGAGATCTTCGAGTCGGTGAACGCTATAGCGGTGGCGTACGAGTCCGCTCGCCCTTTGTGGGCGTCACGTTCGTCGTGCCGAAGGACTGGCACGCCTTGCTACCCGCTGGCTCCGTCGTGTTTCTGGATTCGTCCGTGACTGCCGGGCTAGGGACTGTTCATCTGCTCACAGACGTGACAAGAGAGACGGTGCAAGCTCAACTCAGTGAGCCACAATCAATCGAAGCCGGCTTCGTCTTACATCCGGTCGGGTCCATCCAGGAAGAAGGCCAGAAACTCATCGGGCAATATGCTGCGGGAGACGACGTCGGCGTCACGGTTGCTCTTGTAGGACCTTCTCGTAACGCGGTCATTTATCAGTTTGTCGGACGCAAGACCGAACGAGACATCTATCGACAGCTAGCGGAGGAGTTAGCTGCGTCGACTCAATTTATGATCCAGCAAGACGGTCTAGTCCTTCGAGAATGGTATGAACGGCTCACGGGAATGATGCTGACTCCGCAACTGGATAGCCGGGTCGCGCCTAGCGAGGGATCGACGGCCATTCACCTCTGTAGCGACGGGCGGTTCATCCGGACCATTCGACTGCATTCGGTGCGAGGTCAGTTGGCAGACGGAGAGGACGGTGGGGCCTACCACGAAACCGGCACCTGGCTGATTAAGGTGCAAGAAGGCAAAGCCGGGCTCGTACTGACGAAATCAACAGGTGGGATAGACCAGCACGAAGTGCTTCACCAAGGCGATCAGTTCCTGCTGGACGGACAGGCTGCTTCGGTGACTGTCAGCAACAGCTGCCTCTAACGGTCTGTTGAAAAGAGACCGCCAGCTTTGTTCTCGCATCTCTCAAGGCCTCAATGTACGGCAGAGAGTACGCCTCGCTTCTTGCGGCATCACTGAGCGCCTTTCTGAACGCATTTTGAAGGACGGAGCGCAACGAGCAGCTGGTCAAGCATTAGTGATGATAGTAGACTTCCCGCGCATGAGTATTTCAAATGTCGTTAAGAGCATAGGATCGGTTTGTGACATCATCGGGGCGTTGCTTATTTGACGCTACGGCTTACCTGAGGCAATTGATTGCAGCGGGGCCATACACTTGATTTGTGATCAGTAAGATGAGGCCGAGATTGTGAAAGCAAAGTGGTACGACCGGCTCGCACTATTCGGTATCGTCTTGGTCGTTGTCAGGTTCGTGATTCAGGTGGTCAGCAATTTTCTGTGACGATAGAGATGTAAGCCGCGTCTTACGCAACGGGCACTCGGTCTTGCTATCCTAGCGTAGCGCCTGGGGAATAAGGGGTCAGCCTCCTTAAGGAGCCTCGGAGGAACTGGAACTCGATGCTGCACATCTCACCCCACATCACCATTTCCGATTCTGAGATCGACATCCATGCGATGCGGTCGCAGGGTGCTGGCGGGCAGAATGTGAATAAAGTCTCGTCTGCTATTCATTTGCAGTTCGATATTGCTGCCTCATCGTTACCCCCGTTCTACAAGGAAGAGCTCCTGAAATTGAAAGATCATCGCATCTCACAAGAGGGCGTGATCACCATCAAAGCCCAGCAGCATCGGAGCCAGGAGCAGAATCGAGAGGATGCTCTCACTCGACTGAGCGAGCTCATTCAAAGCGTTGCTATCCCGCGCAAGAAACGCAGGGCGACGAAGCCGACGAAGGGTTCGAAGCAACGGCGGTTGGAGAGTAAGACGAAGCGAGGGAAATTGAAAACCCTCAGGCGAACGCTCGAGTAGCTGTCTGGTGATTGGGAAACCCTGCCTCGTCCCTCGCGTGAAAGGGCCTGCGTTTCACACGAGAGGCTTCATGTACGACTAATCGACCGAGGCCAACGATCCGAGAATATGATACCCGCCATCGACGTAGATCACTTCTCCGGTAATCCCGCGTCCTAGTGGACTGACCAAGAACAATGCCGTGTCGCCGACTTCGCCTTGTTCCGTTGCGCGGCGAAGAGGTGCGAACTCTCGATGGTGGTCCACCATCTTGCTGATTCCGGAGACTCCGCGGGCCGCGAGGGTCTTGATCGGACCGGCGGAGATGGCATTCACGCGGATGTTCTTCGGGCCGAGGTCGTGGGCCAGATAGCGGACGGTGGCTTCGAGGGCGGCCTTGGCGACCCCCATGACATTGTAGTGAGGCACGACCCGTTCCGCTCCGAGGTAGGTGAGCGTGACGATGGAGCCGCCGTCGGTCATCAACGGCAGGGCGGCTCTGGTGACGGCGACGAGGGAATAGGCGCTGACGTCGAGGGCGGTTGCAAATCCCTGCCGCGTGGTATTCACAAACTGCCCTGTGAGTTCTTCGCGCGGGGCAAAGGCGACTGAGTGGACCAGGAAGTCGAGCTTCGCGGTTTCTTTCCCCACGCTCTGCATCAATGTTGCGATTTGGGCATCGTCTCCCACGTCACAGGGAAAGGACTTCGCGCCTGGCATGGTGGCCACCAGTTCTTCGACGTTCTCCCGTAGCCGCTCGTTCTGATAGTTGAACAATAACTGGGCGCCCTGGCTTGCCGCCGATTGGGCGATGGCCCAGGCGATGCTGTGTTTGTTCGCCACGCCGATGATGAGTCCCTTCTTACCGTCGAGTAACATCGTGAGCTCCTGACAGGATGGTGAAAAACCTTGAAGTGTATTTCATGAAGCGCACAGGGGAACGAGAAACGAATGACGCTTCATGCTTGGGCCAGAAGATAGCACGATTTAATACCTGGTTCCAGGATCTGAGTGGGCGGGAGGGGACTAATTTGCCTTGGCGGCGTTGGTCCGGAGCTGAGCCACCACTTTTGTCGCTTCAGGCAGGAAGTCATCCCGCCTTTGGGCTTGGGCGAGATCCAGCGCTTCGGAGGCGAGTGAGAGGGCCTCACTGTGGCGACCGTTGGCACAATAACTCTTGGCCAGGCTGAGCCTGGCGTTGACGGACTGCGGCTCTTTCAGGAGCACATACCGGAGGAGCTTCTCCCCCTTTTCCCTGTCTCCGCCGAGCATGGATGGAAGCCTGACGAGAAGGGTCCCTTTGGACGACAAGGCGTCAAGGTGATCAGGCGCGAGTTCCAGTGTCCGATCGAGCTCTTTCGTCATGCGGCGGAATCCCATGACCGATGTGATGCTCAGTTCCCCGTCAACCCGCATCAATTCGCCCAAATTACAGAACAGAGCGAAGTGCGCCTCAGCCGATCGATCGTCCGAGGCCACGGCTTGCTCCCCCAGGGCCTGGCCTTTCTCGAAATGGGCGACCCGGCTGGTCCTGTCTTGTGCGATGCGACCTGCATGACACTCTTTCATTGCTTCATCAATCAATAGCTGGGGTGATTGTTGCGCGAAAAGGGTATTGGGGATCATCCAGATCCAACAGGCGAGCAGAATAAGAAATGTGTTCTTCATCTTCGTCTACCAGATATGAAGGGGAACCTACCAACAGGACCTATAAGGCTAAAGCAATCCAGGTGCCAGTTCAAGGGGGTTTGCATGCCTTTGGAAAATCTTTCTTTTATCGAGAATACTTCACAGTCGGACCAGATCCCTGTTGTCATGACCACACAGTGGTTGTGAGATATTTACTACACCTGGTCCTGGCGTCCTGCGGCGAGCGTTCCCTTTGTTGTACCTTGAAGAGGCTTGCTGGTCGCATTGCGTAGCGCACGGAAGGCCGTCAGCATCGTCTTGTATGAATAGTGGGCATTCCGGCCGCTCGGATTAGGCAGGACAAAGACAGGGCGGTCGGCCAAGGTCTTTTCTTGCAATCCGAGGCTGATTCGTCCGGTCTGGTGGTCCGGAAACAGCGTGCGATAGATTGTGACACCGAGCAGGGCGATCCCTTGCGGGCGATACCGTGTCACTGTGGCCATGAGCCTCCTCCGGCCAGCTGTATATTCTCTCGGCTTGAGCACATCGATCCCCGCGCTGGGTCGTTGGATGATGTTCGTCAGGCCGAGGCCCCAATCCGGTAGGCGCCAATCGTCTTGGCATGTGAGTGGCTCGGATACAAGTTCTGACTCGAATAAAAGCTTCCAGAAACGGTTGGAGTAACCGGCGAAGTGATGGCCCGTGGCTGCTGAACGAAGGCCTGGATTGATGCCGACGAAGAGGATCCGCACCCCTGGCCTGATGTGATCGGTAAGCCGCTTGCGAGATAGATTCCCTCGTGGCTGGCGCACAAGGGCTCTCTTCTTCGATTCAGTCAAATGGTTTGCGTGATTCTTCATCGTGACTGCTGTTGCCTCTCACAGGGGCGGAATCGCCTGATATGTGCTGCCTCAGTCTCGACCAGGATTATGTCATCCTGGTTTTGAGGCGGTTTAGCCAGCCCCCAGCCATTTTGCCACAGAAAAATGAAGGTCAAGCCCTCAGCGACAGTTCAGTGAAAATACATAACAGATTGATAAATATAGCGAGTCATAGATTTAAATGGTCCGGCACCAAGCTTGCTGAATACTCCAGGCGAGTGCCAATGAAGGGCACAATCTTCAAACACTACAAGGGGGTTACATACTATGAAGCGCATGTTGATGGCAATCATGGCGGTTGCGGTGTTGGTGGCGTTCAGCGCTCCTTCCTTCGCAGATGAAACCAAGAAGAAGGAAGAGAAGGACAAGAAGACCCCGAAGCACATGGTTTACGGGGAAGAGAAGAAGAAAGACGAGAAGAGGAAAAGACGAGACGAAGAAGTAATTCCAGTTCTCTTGGCGAGGCTAGCCGGCTTGAGGGGTCTCCTGCTCTTGGTGGGAGACTTCCTTGGGCGGCCTCCTACCGGTTCCCTCCTCGAAGATACACCGCTTGCAATCCCACGATCGATTTCGCATCCCTGATCGCTCCAGTCTCAATCATCCTCATCGCTTCCAGTAGAGGCATCTCGATCACTTCGAGGACCTCATCTCGATCGAGCTGTTGCCGCCCAATTGTCAACCCGGTTGCCTTGTAGATGTGGATCACTTCGTCGGTGAAGCCAGGCGCGGTGAAGATGCTGGAGAGGAGCTCGAGCTTGCCGGCTCGGTATCCGACTTCTTCTTCGAGTTCGCGTGCCGCGCAGGCCTTGGGGTCTTCACCAGGATGAAGTTTCCCCGCAGGAATTTCGTAGATGAACCCTCCTGCCGCGTGGCGGAACTGCCGAATCAAGATGACCGTGCCATCGTCTTTCAGCGGCACCACAGCGGCCGCTCCCGGATGGCGCACAACTTCCAAGTCGACCGTAAGACCGTTGGGCAGCGTGACGGTGTCGACGTTCAAATTCACGACGACACCTGCATAGATCTGTTTGGTTTGCACAGGCTAAACCTTGCGCTTCTTATAGAACGGTGGCTTGACGATGTGTGCGGGGACGCTCTTGCTACGGATTTCGATCAGGATGGAGGTGCCAGGCTCCGCATAGCGCAGAGGCACATAGCCCAACCCGATGCCCTTCTGTAGGAGTGGCGAGAGATTGCCGCTCGTGACCTCGCCGATAGGTTGCGACGTCGCAGGGTCAAGGATTCTGAATCCGTGGCGAGGCACGGCTTTCTCGACAAGTTCAAAGGCGACGAACCGGCGAGTGACTCCGGTCTGTTTCTGGGCCAGGAGCGCCTGGCTGCCGATGAACCGGCCCTTCTGGAAACTGACGGTCCAGTCCGCATTGGCTTCCAGTGGCGTCGTTTCTTCGCCCATATCATTGCCATAGAGCAGATAGCCCATTTCCAACCGGAGGAGATCCCTCGCGCCGAGTCCCGCCGGTTTGAGTCCCCACGTCCGCCCCTTATCGACCAGCAGGTCCCAGATGCGGCCGACTTTGTCTGCGTCGACATAAATCTCATAGCCCAGTTCACCGGTGTAGCCGGTCCGGGCCAGCAAGCAGGAGAGGCCGCCGATCATGCCCTCACACGTGTGATGGAGCTTGAGCTCTTCGAGAGCTGTCCCGCCAAGACTCATGAGCAGCTCGCGAGATTTGGGACCTTGAACGGCTACCTGGGCCAATTCGACAGACCGGTCTTCGAGGCGAACCGTCTTGTCCTGAGCAAGCTGGGATTGTAGCCACGACAAGATCTTCTCGCGGTTTGAGGCATTCACGCACAATAAAAACTCGTCCTCGGTGAGTCGATAGACGAAGACGTCGTCTTTGATGCCGCCATGTTCGTTGCAGACCATGGAATACTGGGCTTGAGAGACGGCGAGCTTGCCGACATCGTTGGTGGTGACTCGTTGGAGGAAGGAGACAGCACCAGATCCGGCGATCCGTACCCGTCCCATATGGCTCACATCGAAGAGGCCGACATGGGAACGGACGGTATGGTACTCGTCCACTACACCGCTGTATTGGATGGGCATCTCCCATCCGGCGAAATCGACCAGTTTGGCGCCGCAGGCCTGATGGTGCGTGATCAATGGGGTGCGTTGCATGACGTGGCTCACAGGCCAAGTAGTTCGACGTCGAAAATCAACGTCGCGTGTGGAGGAATCACACCGCCCGCCCCCTGTGCGCCATACCCGAGCTTGGAAGGAATAGTCAGCTTTCGCTTCCCGCCCACTTTCATGCCCTTGACGCCCTCGTCCCATCCTTTGATGACTCGTCCAGCTCCCAGAGGAAAAGAGAAAGGCTGGTTTCGATCCACGGAGCTGTCGAATTTCTTCCCATTTTCGAGCCAGCCTGTGTAATGCACGGTGACGGTCTGTCCCGCCTCTGCCGTCGCTCCGGTACCGATCGTGAGGTCGACATATTGCAATCCCGATGACGTCGTGACTTCATTCCCTTCAGCACCTGCTTCCTGAAACGGCATATCTGCTCCTTTCCTGATCGTCGGTCACCCACCACGATGATGGACGACAACGGAGTAAATAATTACGGCGCACAGGATCTTCCGCCAACGGCCGGGCCGGCGCTCCTGTTCGATCGCTTAATAACTTAATAAACGGCTCTCACTGATGTTCCTTGTGGGGGGCAGGCTCTGAGAAAATGACCACACTTGCCGTGTAGCCGTGCAGAAAGTTGTGCCCTCCGACCGGACCAATCTCGCCTTGGGCAAAGAATCCCGCCGTTGGGATGGGGCCGAGCCGCTCTTGCACGACCCCGCTATCGTGATGGGGGTGGCCGAAGAGTCCCTCTCCACGCCCGCAACAACTGAACAGGAGAGCTCCGAGTGGGGGACTCTGGTGCTTCGTTCGTTCCGCAGCCAGAAGAAAGTGAAAGTCTTCGCTTGCAGACTTCGCATCGCGGAGGTGGAACTGCACGGTTTGGCCTTCCTGAACGATGTCGCCGATCGCGACAGCCCCGGCCTGTTGATCTGCTCCGATGAGGTTCCGAACGAGGAAGTCGCCCCGCTCGAAATGACTCCCGTGCTCATCGATCACGATGCCCAGGTGCAACGCACGGTGGGCATCGCGGCGTTGGGCTCCTCCCATCGACTCGAAGACGTCCTGGAGCCGTTTCAAGGCCGAGACGCCGCCAAGTTCATAAATGAGGTTCTCCTCCGCCCTGGTGACGACAAACCGTTCGCCGATTGGACGGCAGCCTTGCGAGGTCACGGTTCGCACGGCGATCGGTCCGGTGAGTTGTACCCCCACCACGCCCCCGTCGAAGACCTGATCATTGAGGAGCAGTCGATTCTCTCCTGAATCATGGCCTCCACCGGCGAGGCCTCCAACAGCTTTGCCGCGAGGGTATCGGTCGGTCATGAGGGACAGGACTTCCTGCATTGGTGTCGAGAAGGGATCAGCGAGGAGGAGAAAGGTCGAGTCTTCGAGTCCCGGCTCCGGCCACCCAGGCATGCGGATTTGGTCCTGCAGCTGAGACACGGAGAGCTGGAGCGGAGTCAGTTTGACATCAGGAAGGCACGCGACCCAGAGGGTTAGGGCTGCAGCGGCTTCAATTTCTTCGGCGCCGGCAATGACACCTTCGCCGGAACAGCCCAGACAGACCTTCGCCCGCAGGTCCTTTTGCAGCATGGACGAGATCATGGAGGCTTTGGCCGCATGGTGGGCGGAGAAGAAGACGACGGCCAGATCGATGGGGGCCGTGCCGATTTGCATCAGAATGGCGTCCGCGAGATCGCGGACGGCGGCTTCCGTATCGGTCTTGCGAGAGAGTGCGGTCGCGAATTGAAGCGTGGCTGGAATGGTCGTGTTTGTGGAAGGAGTCATCATGGTACGAATGTTTCGCGTGCGGCCGCCGATACGTTAGACCCCTGGGTCCATCCGTTCCGGGCGTTCCTTGGCCAGCTTGTTATAGTAGCGCCACATGTAGGAATGATAGTCGTCGAGTTGGGCCAGGAGATAGTGCAGTTCTGTGGGATCTTCGGTCTCCAATGCCCGGCCCATGCGTGTTTTTAAGAACTCAGCGAACGCATCGGTTTTTCCCAGCGCGGTTAAGAGACTCAAACCACCGCCGAGTTGGTACTCGTTCATACAAATCCTCCAGACGCGAGAGGGTTGCGAGAGGATAGCGAGGCAAGCGAGGGAAATGCAAGTGAGGGAATCCTTTGGCATCGGGGAGGACTGATCATCCGAGCTACTTGGCGTGGTGATCGAGGATGGTCCGGAGTCTGGTGAGCGAGATCGCTTCGGCACGATGGTCGTCCCGTCCAACGATTGTGGTGGCCATCGCCAGGGCATTGAGGATCGCTTCCTCAGTCGCTTCAACTGTTGCGGTGATCAGCGGGTTCATATGGGTATCGGCCAAATGGGTCAATGAGTAGGTTCGGTCTTTGGGATAGTGAGGGATGATGTTCGCGGTGGAGAAGGCCAACATGAAGTCGCCGCTTCCGTGGCGCGCAGTGGAGCCTGTGCGTGCCAGTCCCAGTGCAGCACGCTTCGCCAGCCGCGTGAGCTGCCGACTGTCGAGCGGAGCATCGGTGGCGATGATGACGATGATCGAGCCTTCACTTTGTCCAGGTGAAAGAGCCTGCGCGACGGGAGGAACAGCCTCATAGAGCCGACCAACCGGCACTCCACCCACAACGAGCTCGGGGCGTCTCCCATGGTTCGCATTGACGAGCACGCCAATCGTATAACCGCCTTCAATGTCTGGTAGTCGCCTGGATGAGGTCCCGATGCCACCCTTGAACCCATAGGACACCATCCCTGTTCCGGCACCGACGGATCCTTCCTGCACGACTCCGGAGGAGGCGCTGTCGAGCGCCTTCACCACATCCGCCTCTGAGACGTGCCGCCCTTGAATGTCGTTCAAGCGCCCGTCATCACATTCGGCGACCACTGGTGTCAGGGTATCGTCGGTAATACCGATCTCCGGGTATCGTGCGATCATCCAGTCCATCACCCCGTTGGCCACTCGGGGCACGTTGAGCGTATTTGTGAGGGCGATCGGATACTCAAGGAAGCCCGATTCGCTGACCCAGGCGAGTCCGGTCATCTCGCCGGTCCCATTGAGGACGAACGACCCGGCCGGCACTTTCTTATGCCAGACGTCGTCGCGGGGGATGACGACTGTCACGCCGGTTCGTACCGGACCCTGCCCTGGCTTAAGCGGCCCGTCGCCGGAGATGAGAGTGGTCTGGCCCACGGTGACGCCGGCCACGTCGGTGATCGCGTTGAGAGGTCCCGGGGCATAGGATCCGACGACGATGCCAAGAGCACGGGCCCGCAATCGGGATTCTTCCTGCTCGCTTGCTTGGGCAGAAATGAACGGGGCCCCGCAGATCCCGAGGGCCAGGATCAGCAGCGGGATTGTCAGGCGGGCAATGCTGTTAGATCTCATAGCTCGATCCGAAATGAGGGACAGCCACCTCGATCTTGGCATGTTCCGCCTGAATGGCAGAGGCCAGCGAGAGCGCCTGTTTCTCTTCACCGTGGACGAGAAAAATCTTACTCGGAGCCGGGGCGATTGTACGGACGTAGGCCAAGAGATCCTGGCGATCCGCATGGGCCGAGAGCCCGTTGAATTTGACGATCTGCGCCCGCCGTGGAGTGGGTACGCCGAAAATCGGGACGACATCCCACCCTTCGACAAGTTTGCGTCCGAGGGTATGCTCGGCTTGAAAGCCCACGAAGACGATCACGTTCTCTTCGTCTTGAATCGCGTGCTTGAGATGGTGCACGACGCGGCCGCCTTCGCACATGCCGGAGGCGGAGATGATGACGCAGGGGCCCTTCACATCGTTCAGGCGCTTGCTCTCTTCCGGCGAGGAGACAAAATGGATATAGCGAGAGGCGAAGAGGTCGCCGGATGACGTGAAGGTTTTGGTGGTCTCTTCATCGTAGCATTCCGGATGGCGGCGAAAGACCTCCGTGGCCCGTGAGGCCAGCGGGGAATCGATATAGATCGGGATGGGATCGAGGCGTCCCTCGCCGACGAGTTCTTTGATCCGCATGACCAATTCCTGGGTCCGACCGACGGCGAATGCCGGGACAATAATCTTGCTCTTGTGGGCCTTGGCATGGGTGAAGAGGTCCAAGGCCTGCCGCTTCATGATCGCCCGATCGGCTTCATGCAGGCGATCGCCGTAGGTCGACTCAAGGATCAAGACGTCGCAGGGCTGGGGCGGTTCAGGGTCGCGAAGAATCGGCATGTTAGAGCGGCCGAGATCTCCGCTAAAGAGCAGGGTGGTGGTATTGCCGCGCGCCGTATATTTCACCCGAATAGCCGCTGATCCCAAGATATGACCGGCGTCGTGAAAGGAAGCCGTCACGCGTGGGGCGATCTTGAGCATGTCTCCGTAACGCGTGCCCTCGAACCGTCGAACAACCCTACGGACGTCATCGGTATTGTAGAAAGGGCGGACACAGGCCTTTCCCCTCCGCTGCTCCTTCTTATTGACATAGCTGCAATCACTGACCTGGACATGAGCCGAATCTTCCAGCATGAGTTCTGTCAGATCTGCGGTGGCTCTGGTGAGGTGTACTTTTCCGGAGAAACCGTGTTTCTGGAGCATCGGCAAAGCACCGGAATGATCGATGTGGGCATGGGACAGTAGGACGGCGTCGATTGATTTGGGATCAAACCCTAAATCCTGATTCTGGCGAAGAGCCTCCTCTCGGCGCCCTTGAAAGAGCCCACAATCCAGCAACAGCTTGCAGCCCGGCAATTCAACCATGTGGCGACTGCCTGTGACAGATCGTGCTGCACCGTGGAAGGAGAGCTTCATGGTGGTGTCACACCATGGTGGCGCCAGACCAGTTCCCAGGCCTCCTGGGCAGTTTCGGCGTAGTGAAATAGACGCAGATCTTCCTCTCCGATCAGTCCCTCCTCGATGAGCATCTGCCAGTTGACCAGACGTTCCCAAAAGGCCCGTCCGACGAGGACAATGACGACGCTCTGGGCTTTCCCTGTTTGGACCAGCGTCAGTGTTTCAAACAGCTCATCGAGAGTGCCGAATCCTCCGGGAAACGCGACTAGCGCCTTGGCTCTGATCAAGAAATGCATCTTGCGGATGGCGAAATAACGAAACTGAAAGCAGAGCTCAGGTGTGATGTAGGGATTGGGACGCTGTTCATGAGGCAAGGTAATGTTGAGGCCGATGGATTTGCCCTTCACGTCGTCGGCACCGCGATTCGCGGCTTCCATGATGCCGGGCCCGCCTCCGGTGATCACGACATAGTCGCATCGTCCATCGGTTTGGCATGTGGATGAGACGAGGCTGCTGAATTCACGCGCCATGTCATAGTATTTGGCGAGGTCGAGTTGCCGCCTGGCGATTGCCGCCTGTTGTTGGCATCGATGGTCCGTTGGGGATCGAGCGGCTTCCTCCTCCCTCAGTCTCAGGGTTTCTCGAGCGGCAGCCGGTTCCTGCAGCCTGGCGCTGCCGAATACAACAATGGTCGACCGGATGCCCTGTTCGCGCTGGATCAACTCTGGCTTGAGAAGTTCGAGCCCGATCCGGACCGAGCGGAGTTCTTCCCGCTGAAGAAACTCTGTGTCCTTGTCGGCCGGGATATAAGAGGTGGACGTGACGTCACTGTGAAGGTGCGAAGTGCGATCCGACGAATCTGGCTCCATGGTTTGCATTATAGCGGGGCCGGTGGAATGCAGCAATTCGCTGGGCGGCGGCAAAGGACTGAGTGTCAAAAGGGATAGGGATTGAAACGAGGACCGGAGACATGGCGGAGAAAGCTCCGGTGCGTGACGACCCAATCAGAGTCACAGAGCAATTCGAATGCATCAGCGCCAAAGCCAGTACGGGAAATGATCAGATCTGGATCGACTGGCAACCAGGGTCTCAGCAACCAGCCG
This sequence comes from uncultured Nitrospiraceae bacterium, assembly GCA_963720035.1. Taxonomy (GTDB): domain Bacteria; phylum Nitrospirota; class Nitrospiria; order Nitrospirales; family Nitrospiraceae; genus Palsa-1315. The sequence goes on from CAVREB010000001.1 coordinate 334,793, forward strand.
AAATTGACCCGGGAATATTTCATATCGAGGAAACGGTATGTGGCGACAACTCCTGTATGTGAGTCGGTTATGGAATCGGGTGTGCCTAGCTTAGTGATCACATCGGCCAACCTGGTTTGCCCCGGAACGATAAAGGCCACGTCATCCTGCGTGAGCGGGGTGTTCAAGGTGATGCGAACGACGTTACAGCCGACAAAGGTCACGCACATCACCGTGGAGAGGAGTAGGGGGCACAGCCCGGACAGAGCCAGCTTCATGTCATTCTCCAAAAGGCCAGAAGCGAAACTCCAGTCCATCCGTGCGCTTTGATGAAATGACGTCCTCGACGATCCCTTCACGGTTAAGGATGACGAACAGGTCATCGCTCTTGATGGACAAGCGTGAAAAATTGATGATGATGAGAAGCAAGCTGCCCACTTTGGCGTCGTATCGATAGTACTGAAATACGTCGCGGCCGTTTACTTGGAGAAGCCGATCCGGTGCTCCGAGTAGAGAGAGCACTTCTGCCTTCGTGGTCGTGGCCTTCTTGATCGCAGCGACGGCCTCAGATCTGATGTCGTCGCCAAGGGTGCCTCGGCTGAACGCACAACCCTGAAGCAGGCTGGCGAGCAACATGAGCAGCAGAGATCGACGGAATATCATGGAGCCTCCTACCCTTGTGGCGATGGGTGTGGTGGACGGTGCCGTTCGAGCACGAAGTCCTGTTCATAGACTGCGTAGCTCGATGGGGCGAGTCCGACACGTTGATAGACGGTTTGAGCGGTGAGATTGTCCTGCTCTACGTAGAGCCGAATTCCACAGACCTGTGGGTCAGCTTGTGCTCGAGCCAGGGTGTAGTCGTGTATGGTTCGGTAGACACCGAGGCGGCGCCAGGCTGGCGCGACATACACGCTTTGGACCCACCAGAAGACTCCGTTGCGCCAATCACTCCATTCATAGGTGACCATCAGCTGTCCGAGGAGTTGGCGGCGGTCACCCTGTTCCAGTTCTGCGACGATGAAGAAGCCCCGCGCGGGGGATTCGATCAGGGCGATGGTGCCGCGATGCAGACGGTCGAGATCGAGGCGGCGGCCTTCTGTTTCAAGAGCCATGGCTGCGCTGAACGATGAAATCGTACCCGCATCTTCTGGCTTGGCTAGTCTGACGTTCAGGTGGTCGAGAACTGGCATGGGGTTTAGTCCGTTGTCTTTGGGGCTTGTAACCATCCGGTTTCCGGCTTGTATAAACCGGCGGTAAACTCCATCTTGATGGCGTCTTCCGGTGCCAGATTGATCGGACGTAGCTGTGGCTGGGGGACAAACGCGAGGAAACCGGTAAAGGGATGGATGGCCGTGGGCACGAAGACCATGAGCAAACTTGTTGCTGGTGCAACTTGTAGCGCCGGCGGTGCGGCTCCCATGACAAAACCGATCGCCCAGAGACCGTCTCGAGGAAACGGGAAGGCCACAACGGTGCTGCGCCCGAAGCGAGAACGAAAATTGAGAAGATCAGTCATCCCTTTGAGGGTGACGTAGACACTGCGGACCAGTGGGATATGCTCGATCCACCGTTCCGTCTGGATGATCATTCTCCGTCCGACTACATGGGTGGCGATGGCGCCGATAATAACAACAAGGAACAGAAACAAGACGAGGCTGAGCCCGGGTCTTTGTCTGGCTCCGATATTCCATGGGAGATCGTGGATCAATTCGTTGAGTGCGTAAAATAATGTGGAAAGTATCAAGAATGTGCCCCAGGCCGGTACGAGGGCCAACAATCCAGCCAAGGAGTACTGCCATAAGGTCTTTGACATCGCCGCCGGCTTCCTCACACGCGTTTAGGAAAATCCCAGTCTATCAGAAACCGTAGCATGAAATTGAGACTGCATGAAGGACTTGATCTCTTCGATATCGTTGGTCTATTGTGAAAATCAAGCATCAACTAGATAGATTCACACAAGGGGGACGTTATGGCAGAACATACGGAGGCAAGACGCCCGGTCAACATCGACAAGGATCTTCTCGCCATTCTCTGCTGCCCCGACACGAAACAGGATGTGAGTTTGGCCGATGAGGCGCTGATTGCCAAGTTGAACGAGGCCGTGAGCCGTGGGCAATTGAAAAATAAGGCGAGTAAGCCGGTAACCGAACCTCTCGATGGAGGGTTGATCAGAGGCGACCGGAAGATGCTGTATCCTATCCGCGAAGACATTCCTGTCATGCTCATCGAAGAAGGCATCCCCCTCGAAGGGATGATCTAGCAGGGCTGATTGACCGAGCCGCTTTCTTCGGCAAGTAGGCACTGAGCAGTTCACAGCTGAACATTCCGCTCCATGCGTGATGAGGGGAAGACTCGTTTCTCCTCATCATCATTGAGGCGCGAAAAGGGCGCAGTTGCCTATTGGTTGTCGGTCTTGGAGCCGGTCGACGTTCCGCAGTGCTGGCAGAGATATTCGTACAGATTCCCGGTCGGGAGCACGAGCAGGAGTCGCTCGCGTGTCGGGGTTGCCACTCGGCAGGAAGGGCAATAGAGCAGCGAGGCATTCAGAGATCTGAATTGGTCCGCTTGTTCCGAGGTACCCGGTTTTGGCGGTCGAGCTGTCCTGGGGGATAGACCTGGCGGCCACGTTGGGCCGGTCGGTTTACGCGGAAGGCCTGACATCGCTTAACTCTCCCCAGATGAGGCGGCAGTGGTCAATGCCGAGGTCTAGCGTCGGGGTGTTCGACTCTTCACCATGAGGCGTTGGGTCCGTCCTTCGACGGAAACTTGGGGCTGTGCCGGAACAGTTTCCAGACCCCCCTCCCTGCCTGCACCAGACCGTAGACCGCGAGTCCGCTCAACAAGCCGTAGAATCCGGTCATACTCCATGGCCAAAGACCTGGGGCATGCATGACTACGCCGAGCGCGATGTGGCCGCCGACTCCCAGGCAGAGCGCAAAAATGATCCATTCTCGCATCATTGTAACGATCGGCCATGCGTCATGGGAGGCGACAGGTGAAGCTGGTACGTGAAGCCCGATTGAAGACGGGAGCGTTACACCGCCGGCGTTTTGGCTGATTCAATGTCCGTTGCTGTGATTAGGCTGGACAGATAATCAGCGACAAAATTGAGGGCCTCTTCTCGGCCGTCCGCACGACGTCCCTTTTCGCGCCGCTGGACCGACAATTCGTGATCGAGATCCGATTTGACTTCCGTGAGAACTCGCTGGAGGGACGAGGGAGTCAAGTTCGCATCCATGTCTTCGAGTTCTTGGCAACGATCAAGCACCCAATTTAATCCTTCAATCCGTCCGGCGTAATGTTCCTGCTCTGCGGTGTCAATCCGTGACATCGTGGTGGCAAATGTTTGGGCTTCGTAGATGAGATTATAGAAGCTGGTCACTGCTCGCTGTAGGGTAGGATTCATGTCACTCCTTTGCGCAAATTAATAACCGTCTGATTATACACGAGAATGCCCAGGCGACAAGGAAAAAGTTGTTGGGCTAGGTAAACAGGAGAGAATGAAATTCGTTCATGAAGCCGTAATAGAGGGGGGCAAAATCTTTGAGGCTCTCGGGGCTGGTTTCTTTGAGACGTTTAAAGAAGAAGACTTGTGCGCGAGAGTCTATCTGTTCAAGGAGGTGGCCCAATTGAGCCATGGTGTAACTGCCGGTTGGGACACTGAGGACATAGTGTACGAGGCGTTCGACGAATTGCTGAGCGAGATACTCGCTTGCGAGGTAGCCCTCCGGGAGTTTTCCTGAAGCCAGAAACTCGTCGAAGGGTATGGCTTGCGCAGCAAATGGAATCGATTGCTGCTGACGAGAGGTCACGCCGATGGTATCCCAGCTTGTAAATGGAGGAACGAACCTTGTGCTGCCACAACTCTACTGGACCACCTGTAGTGCGTCAAGTGTGCAGAAGGAGCAGCCAAGGCCTGAGCCGAAAGGCCGGTGAGACTCAGGAAGCTGGGTCAAACAGAAGGGGCGGAGTCCCCGAAGGAACTCCGCCCCCTGTGAAGCGATGGCCTAGCTGAAACTTACAGCCAGGTTACGCGCTCGGCCGGCCGAATGTAGATCGGCTCTTCGACCTGAATACGCGCCACTTCCTTGCCCGACTTGTTGAAGCCCAACACGGTATCGTTGTACATCTCGAACCGCTTCCCGTGGATTTGGGTCTCGAACACTTTCGGACCAGGAATGACATCGTACCGGAAGATGATCTGCTGGCTGGCTCTCCAGAGCTGGAGGACCGCCAACAGTTCACGGCTGGGCACGAGATACTTCTCGATGGCGTTGTCCACGCCCGGGCCAAACATCTGCCGGGCATAGCCGCGTGGGCTGTGCCGTGGCGGAATGTAAAAGCCGTTGGGCTCGGTGCCCCACTGCGGATACAGCGGAAGCGCCACCTGCTCCACGCGAATCGCGTAATACAGGGGGTGCCACCGATCTTCGGCCCACAGACCGTCCTCACCGATGCGCACGAGGCTCTGCATCCGGATCTTGCCGACGCAGGCGGCCATGCAGCGCGTTTCCATCGGTTCGCCACCGGTCAAGGGGTCTTTTCCTTCAATACGCGGATAGCACGCGATGCACTTCTCAGACACGCGTGTGGTGCCACGATACATCGGCTTCTTGAACGGGCACTGCTCCACGCACTTCTTGTAGCCGCGGCAGCGGTTCTGGTCGATCAACACGATCCCGTCTTCGGGTCTCTTATAGATCGCCTTCCGCGGGCAGGCCGCCAGGCAGCCTGGATACGTGCAGTGGTTGCAAATCCGCTGGAGATAGAAGAAGAATGTTTCATGCTCCGGCAGACTGCTGCCCGTCATCTTCCACGGTTCGTCCCGTGAGAATCCGGTCTTGTCGATGCCTTCCACGAGGGCTCGCATCGAGGTCGCCGTATCCTCATAGATGTTGACGAACCGCCACTCTTGGTCCGTCGGGATGTAGCCGATCGCCGCCTGGCCGACTTTGGCTCCGGCGTCGAAAATGGTCATCCCTTCGAACACCCCGTACGGGGCATGGTGCTTCCGTCCCACGCGGACGTTCCACACCTGTCCGCCCGGGTTCACCTGCTCAATGAGCTGGGTGATCTTCACGTCGTAGAACTGTGGGTACCCGCCGTACGGCTTGGTTTCCACGTTGTTCCACCACATGTATTCCTGCCCCTTCGAGAAGAGCCAGGTCGACTTGTCAGCCATGGAACAGGTCTGACAGGCCAAGCACCGGTTGATGTTGAACACAAAGGCAAACTGCCACTTCGGATGCCGTTCCTCGTAGGGATACAGCATCTTCCGTCCCAGTTGCCAGTTATACACTTCAGGCATTGTAAACCCTCCTTCTGGTCATGATCAGTTGGTTAGTGAGTCTCATCAGCTGTACATCATATTCAAGCTGCACGCTGTGGGTCCCTTACACCTTGATCTTGATGTGTTCGCCTTTGAGCCACTTGATCATGAACTCGTTCTCTTGGCCCGGTGTGAACCCTGTCCGGACCGGCTCCCATGGACCGCGTGCCCCGATGCCGCCGTCTTCCGCCTTGGTGATACGGATGAGGCATTCCTTCGGGACCGTGTTGATCGCATGGTGGTCGACCTGGTAGCCCCACTTGAACTTCCAGGCGATGGCGTGCTTGCCCGGCAACGAGTCGGTCTGGTGCATCGGCATCAACCAGTTCCGGGTAAAGGACTGTTGGGCCCCGTACCGGAAGTTGGACTGATAACCGGTGTCCACCGCGATGGCGCGTCCGTCTGGGCGCGTCTCATGGCCTTTGACCGATTTCGGCGTGGCCACGTACGGGGCGTGCTTCGCCATCGTGACGTGGTACGGATACGCCGGGTTGTACTTCGCGCGGATCATGAGGCGCGCCACCTTATAGTACGGATCCGACGGCTTCCAGCCACGATAGGGCCGGTCCACCGGGTTCCCGTCTACATAGACGTAGTCGCCGTCGTTGATGCCGCGGTCTTTCGCCGCCTGCGGGTTGATGTGCAACTGGTGTTCGCCGACTCCCGGCGTCCGTTTGTCCATACGGTACGGATCGCCGAAGTTCGACTCGTAAATCTGCACCCAGTCGTTCACCGACCATTGACTGTGCACCCGATGCCGGGTCTTCGGAGTCACGCAGTAGAACTGGTACCCCTTTTCCCACAACGGGTTGCTGTGCCGCTTGATTTCCTGCCACGGCAACTTGATGTTGCGCACCGTCTTGTCGTCATGGTGCTGCGCCGTGATCGGAATCCCGTAGTCGTCCGGACGGACGTACGGGTTGCTGGTCATGATGGCGTTCGGCAGATACGGTGTCGCTTCCGTTCCCTCACGATGAGAGATGAAGTTTTCGCCGTATTCGATCGCCTCTGGCTCGGTCCGGTAGTTTTCGTACCGGCCGGTCCGCGTCCACATGGGCTTCGACTCGTTGGTCTCTTCCCAGAATGGGGTGCGCGGATAGGTTCGAACCATGACCATCCATCCCTTTTCCGACTTCAGCATGACGTCTGCGCTGTAGCCGTAAAAGGTGCTGGAGGCATCGAGCATGCGCTGCGCATAGACGTCCACGCGGTTTTCGTAGACGAACTTGAAGTAATCGCGCATACGCTTGTCGCCGGTCATGTCCGACAACTTGGCCGCAACGCCTGCGAAGGTATCGAGGTCGTTACGCGTGTCGTACAGGGGCCGGATACCGCCCTTCCAGATCTGCACCCACGGATTGGACACCGTGACGGTCATTTCCGGGTAGGTGAACTCCATCCAGGAGTTCGCCGCGAAGGCGATGTCGTTGTGGTTGACGTCCGAGGTCATCTCGATGTCCTGAGTGATCAGGGTCTCGATGTTCGGATCGACGTTGCGCACCATGTCATAATGGTGCTTGGCGTTGTTGAGCACGTTCACGTTGACAACCCAACGGAACTTGCTCGGGGTCGGCATGTGCGTCTTGCCCGTGAACACCTTGCGCCCGTACTTCGGGGTGCTGACGATCAGGGCGGTGTCGCCGTGGTTCCAGTACCCGACTTCCTCGCCGTAGTAATACGACTTGGTCTTGATTTCCTTACCGTGCGCGTTCGGATCCAACGTGATGTTGAATGGATCCTCACCCGTGTGCACAGCAATACCAGCACCGGACCAGGGCGTTGCCGTCCAGGTGCCAGCCTTGTAGTTACCGGCCCAGGTATGCTGCCCGGTGCCGAACTTCCCGACGTTGCCGGTGACGATGAGCACCATCGCGGCGCCGCGGGAGTTGATGGTCTGATGGAAGTAGTGGTTCGTCCCTTCGCCGTTATGGATCGCGGCAGGTTTGATCGAACCTGAGTCACGCGCCCAACGGACCAGGAGGTCCTTCGGCGTCCGGCAGATCTGATGACAGGTGTCCAGGTCGTAATCCTGGAAGTGCACCAAGTACATCTGCCACACCGGCATCGCGTCGATTTCTCGACCATTGAGCAGTTTCACCCGGTAAGTCCCGGTGAGGGCTGCATCAATGCCGCTGTTCTGATAGTGCCAGCCGACCTGCTCACGATGCAGCGGAACGGCCGCCTTCTTGTTCAGGTCCCAGACCATCATGCCGCCGAGCCGCTCAACCTGCTCCGGCTTCAAGGTCTGCACCCGACCCGAGTAGCTCTTCGAGAAATCCGGGAACTTATAGTCGGCCACCACGTCGCGCGGATCCAGGAACTGCAAGGTGTCCGTGCGGACGAGGATCGGTGAATCGGTGTACCCCTTCAAGAAGTCCACGTCGTGCATGTTCTCATCGACGATGATCTTCATGGCGCCCAGGAAAATGGCGCCGTCCGACGCGGGCCGCAATGGCATCCAGTAGTCGGCACGATAGGCGGTGGGGTTATACTCCGGCGTGATGACCACGACCCGGGCGCCCCGTTCGATACATTCCAACTTCCAGTGCGCTTCCGGCATCTTGTTCTCGACGAAGTTCTTGCCCCAGCTGGTGTTCAGCTTGGAGAAGCGCATGTCGGAGAGGTCGATGTCGGACCCCTGGGCACCGCACCACCAGGGGTGGGCGGGATTCTGGTCACCGTGCCAGGTATAGTTCGACCAATAGCGGCCGCCCTGCGCCTGATCCGGGCTAACTTTGCGAATCCAGGTGTCCAGCAGCGCGTTGACGCCGCCGTTCATTCTGGTATTGCCCATCTTGCCGATGATGCCGAGGACCGGCATACCAGCACGATGCTTGAAGGTGCGGGTGCCCGCGCCCTTCATCATTTCGATCATTTCCGGCGCATACCCCTGCTCACGGAGACGACGGGCTCCAGATTCACCACTGTACCGCGTGGCAATGATAATCATCGACTTGGCAGCATAGGTGAAGGCCGTGTCCCACGACACGCGCAGCATGTCGTCCAGGAAGCGGCTGTCAAACTTATATTTCCGCTTCGTTTCTGGCGTCAGCTCCGGCGAGCCGGCATCCATCCATTCCTTCCATCCCTTCCGCATCAAAGGACCCTTCAAGCGATACGGGCCGTACACGCGGCGATGGAAGGTGAACCCCTTCAAGCACATGCGCGGGTTGTGCGCAAACGTCCCGCGATTTCCGTAGAGATCTTCATAGGTCTGGTGGTCGTAGTTCTGTTCGACCCGCATCACGACGCCGTTCCGGACGAAAGCCCGGATGCGGCAGGCGTGCGTGTCGTTCGGCGAACAACACCACGTAAAGGACGAATCGTAGCGGTACTGGTCGTGATAGACACGCTCCCACGACCGATCCGGATAGTCCCCTAACGGGTTCCCAACTTCGATGACCGGCTGAAGCGCGGTCAACGCCAGGACCTTGTCCGCCACCGCCACTGCGGCGACAGTCCCCGCGGAGACTTTTAAGAACTGCCTACGTGACAAAAACATTGGTGACACCTCCTAAGAGTTGAGGGCTTCAATAAGCCCACGCGACTTCACTGACACACAGCGGAAATTCAGACCACCCCCTTTCCACCAGAGAGTTGCCCAAAAGCAGGTAGAACCGAACAAGCTTTAGCCGATTGATCATGGCTAGCCATGTCGGTTCGTATTGCGTTCCAGGCATCATAGGCCTTCCCTGTTCGCAATATGTGCACCAAGTTTGATATAGCTAGAGCACTCGAGGTAGATCAATTAAGTTATTGAATAGTAAGGATAAAAATGTGTTATAGACGATCTTCGAATATGTCTTGTTATATATCGCTGGGTACTAGGTGTATCACTCGGTACGAGTCAAACCGTTTTAACAGATAAAATACTTAATAAATCAATTACTTGAATGCATTATTCTTGCGTTACCTTTTGGTAGCGCTTCTAAGCCATTGTAACGAGTGCAACAATGGTAAGGGGGGTCTTCTAGGTTGCTTGACAGCCTCGTTTCTGCTCAGTAGAATCCCACCCCTCTGACCGACTGTGATCGAGCGGGAATAGCTCAGTGGTAGAGCATCGCCTTGCCAAGGCGAGGGTCGCGGGTTCAAATCCCGTTTCCCGCTCCAA
>CAVREB010000002.1:0-460000 GCA_963720035.1 uncultured Nitrospiraceae bacterium
CGCACCAAATGAGAATGTGAAAGATGATGATGGAGTGTGACAGGTTGGGAAAATATTTTGCAACTTTCAAGAGTTACAGGTCCCAGCATGGTGAAGAAGTGTGAGTGAGGCAGATTCAGAACTGGGATCAAAATGGGGAGCAAACCGGGACCTAAACCGGGACCAAAAGGAGGAGACATTGGCCCAACAGAAGCTACCTCAAATCTGTTAGTAGATGAGCAACCAAGGATGGGTATCGGCAGTTTTTAGACCGGCTTACCGTTGGATTAGTACGACGAAAGTACTTCCTCCTCAGAGCTTCGGGACCCCCCAGCCACCGGTAATCCCCAGATCCGTAGTCTTACCCGGTATTCCTGAGACTGAGAATGACCAAGAGTGATAGACAGTGACTTTACCCGTGTGGATACAGGGGAATAGGCCCCTTTGCCCGTGCGATCATGTGACGTAGGAGTATTGGTAATCGTGACCAAAGTCGTAACCGAACCGTAACCAGAAAAGTAGGAACTCGATATCAACGTATCCAGGTAAACATTGCAGTTTTGCAGCTGTCCGAGCCGGTTATGCCTGACGACGACCAAGATCAGAAGACTACTATGCCACCCTCATGAATTCAAGGACTTCGCTTGGAAGTGATGTGAAAGAGACTGACGGACACAGATTGGTGATCGTGCCCAAAACCGTGACCGAACCGTAACCAAAACCGTAACCAGAGGTAAGGGAACGATGACAAACTTTGTGTAGATTTTCGCTGGTTACATCATCCCTCCAACACGCACTATTTCGTTGTTTCAGGAGTCTGTCCATTCGACTCTGGCTTCCACCTCGATTTGCATCAGCTAGCCACTACATTTCACTTCGGTTACTTCTTCAGACCGTCGCCTGATGAGTCTTGGCCATTTGGTCGGCCTCTTCAGCTGCCTTTGTATACATGCCTGCAAGGGTCTCGCAGTGTCCAATCATATTGATTTTGCGGGAGACCACACCAGGGTCTTGATTTTTTGAACACGCTTCCGCCATTGCCATTCCTTCCGGATGTCGCCGAAGACGTGCCGCTTCCTCGTCATACCAGGCTGCCAATGCAGCGTGATCCAATTTTTGGCAATCTCTCCTATGGGTGGATTTGCGACCATCGTGAAACCCACTACCCCTGCCAAGTACCAACCCGCACAGAACACCGGACTGAATCCATCGCTTCTGAATCGTCATGATCCCCTCCGTTACTGTGCAGCTGATACCCCTTCGTTACGTCACTCACCGATCATTTTCGAATGCTCGCGGTATGACCGTGATGCCGATTCACGCCTGTGAAGATTCCAATCGCTACTGCTGGGTGCTTGTCGTACACGACATACTCCGAAAGTCCTTGTCAGGAACCTCACTTTCCAAGGCTTGTAGCAAACTCCGTAATCATCTACCTGAAAATTTTAGCTGCAAGTCAAATACCGACATCAGGGTTTATTCAACAGCCTATTTAACAAGTGCTTCTTGGTCACGGGCCTTAGAGATTCACGCGACCTTGGTGCAGAAAGGGACACCGCTATTTTTGCCACAGGGGCGAAACACTACAGAAGTCGGACGAATTGGAGAAGGAGCGCGAGGAAGGAAATGTTTTTCGTGGTGATCAGTGAAGGCCGTCAATATTTTCTGCTTAGTCTCCTGTCGGACAAAGCAATTCAAGCTCCTTGAGTGATCTGGTTGTGCTCATTTTAGAAGTTGGAGCCGCAGGTCATCAAAATAGGTGATCGCGTCGGATTTCGTCCACAGCCCAACCCTTCCCGACGTAAAGGTCTGATCACAGAGATCGAAGACCGGTTCTCTCATCATAGAACACTTGAAGACGACACCCGTGATGAGTCACCCGCAATGTATGCCACTGCTTCACCTCGATGATCAGGTCAAAGTTCTGAAGCAGGTGCCGCACCCCTTTGACGACGCGATAGATCCGGATATTCTGCTCTAGCGGATTCGCTCTAGTGAGATAGTAGTTCCGATCATCGATAGCTCGCCAGAGGAGGCCGCCCCCCATGTCGGCTTTTCCCTCGATCGACAAGAATGAGACTTGAAGATCGATATCAGACGCACTGGTCCCATTGATGAGCACCGTTTTGTACGCGTGTTCCGCGCCCTTGCCCATGAGCTGGCCGAGCACGTGTGGGGCACTTTTCGCTTTCTCGGTTTCAACGACTTTCCAGTCCCCTGCGGTTCTCCCATCGAACAGGGTGCCGACCACAAATTCGCGAGGAAGCGTATCGGGTGCGTTAACATCAAAGTTCCAGGACAGTAATGAAGACGCACCACACGAAACGTCTGAAAACATCAATGTTAATAAAAAAGAACAACTGATTTGAAAGAAACGGAGCCATCGGCTGGAACGAGCGAGAGGCCTCATGTTCGGTTTCAGCGCCATGTGACTTCTTCCCAGCAGAGGTGGACGAAGGTCTCATAGGGAGGAAAGTTCTCGGTGTTCTGCTCTTTCGAACGAACCCACAGATCGATTTCCATTCCAGCAGGGTCGGTTTCGCCCACCGGCAGCGTGCGCTTCACGGGATAGTGAACTTCATGAGTCTTGGGATCACGAGACCGCTCCATGACCATAAAATGAGCTGAATAGTCTTTATAGAGAATCCCATCATTCTTGAACATGGTCGCCATTCCCCACCCCCCTAGGTAGAGCCATGTTTTTGGATACAGGGGATCACCATTGTTTGAATCACCGTGCTCGTAAGTCCTAGTGGCCAGGCCTCCGTCCTGATACGGCTGCTTCGCCGCAAAACGGTCAAACACGATTCGATAGCGATCGGCACCCTCGATAAATTCTGCCACCACCTGCCCGGTATTGGTCAACTCGTTCACATCGATGGCAATAGTTCCTTTTACAGAATTCAGACGTTTCCCTGCATAGTCAAGGTGGTCCCAGGGCGGAGTATCTCCCATACTGCCGATGAGTGTGGCTCGTTCCCCTTTGAGGTGAAACTCGCCGCTGTAAAACGGCTGCTCAGTCGCGTTGAAAATTCGGGTCCCTTCCGCGCCTTTCGGGGTGCCAAATTGACCTTCTTCTGCCTTGGCTGAAATCGGGCCACTCACTGCGACTGAGGTAACGAGGGTGATCATCCATACCGCCACACTGTTTGAAACTGACATAGCCCACCTCCCTTCATCGACGCCCGATAGTTTCTATTGTTCCATAGCAACAACAAATTATCGATATCTCCCCATGATCATGAAGACAGACCGGAGCCAAACCGAGCCACCGCCATTGAACGAGATCGATTGATGGGATCGAAGGACTATGCTAGGCTGACTTCACAATGCGCTTGATGCATGGCACCGTGACATGGTCTCGGGTACCGCTTCTTTTGTGGGTGTCCCTATGGATGCTCATGCTGCCGATGGTCCACATCCATCCGGAAGTGGAGCACAGCCATGGAGATCCTAGACACCTGCACCACGCCGTCACGCACACGGTGTTTTCAGGCCCACTGGAGTGCGAGCATCCTTCCGAACACGATGACATCTGTCCGACCGGCACTCACCAGCATATCCAATCCATTGGTCATCACGGGCACACGATTATCCATCCGGAAATTGAATTTGCCCTCGCCGTCTCTTCGGCCGCTCCAACAATCAGCAAGGTTTTTCTCAGCCCAACGAGTCTCATTGAAGACATCTCCTCACCGCATCCGATCTTCATTTCCGAGAACGTATCTCGTCGAGACGTCGCTTCGACACTTCTCTTTCTCACAACTGCTCTTCCCCTTCGAGCTCCTCCGGCTCTTCTCTCCTAAATCCATTGCCGTCACGGTGTAACCACGTGAGGTGGACAGATCGCTCCACATGACGTGGGGGCACGTCTGTCCCTAATGTTCGCAGCGGCGCATTGGTGCGTCTGTTCCCGCGCGAACTTCCGCTTCGGGAGAAGAAGGAGATGACACATGATCTTTCGACTTATCATGGTGCTCTGGCTCGTGCTGTTCGGGGTACTCCTTCCATGGAAGGAAACCCAGGCAACTGAATCGAGCCCGACACCCTACAATCTGAATACGATTATCGAGCTGGCACTTGAACATAGCCCCACCATTACCGGCGCCCACGCGTCGATTGACCAGAGTCGCGGGCAACAAGTGGTCGCGGGAGCGTACCCCAATCCCACCATCATCGGATCGGCGGGCCATGGGTCGATCCGAGACCCCAGTACCGGCATCAGCATCACGGAGCACACGATCATCGTCCAGCAACCGCTCGAATGGCCGGCGAAAAGGCAAGCCCGTCAGCGGGCCGCAGAGGCAGGCCTGGCGGGGGCGAGTGCGGGGCTCGACGAAGCGAAGCTCAATCTCGTGGCCGAAGTCAAAGTGGCCTTTTATCAGCTACTGCTTGCGCAGCGAGATATGGAGGTCTCTGCGCAGAATTTGGCCATGGTGAAAGACGTCCTACGGACGGTGACCGTTCGTGTTGGAGCTGGAGAGGCGACGAAGTTCGACTTGATGAAAGCGAATGTCGAGGTGCAAAAAGCCACGAAGGAAGTCGCGCGATCGCAGAACGCCGTGCTAACGGCTCGGGTGGCGCTGAACACCAGAACTGCTGGGACTCTCGGCAGCACGTTCGCGATCCAAGGGGACTTCGAACCATTGCGACACGAGCTCAATCTGGAATCGTTGACCGCACGAGCTCTGGAAGACCATCCGACCGTGCGCCGCCTGAGCCGTCTCGTCGATCAAGCGGACCATGCGGTGACCTACGAGAAGGAGTCCCGCATGCCCAATATCAGCGTGTTGGGAGAATATCACCGAGAGGCGGGCGATGAAGCCGTGACGGGTGGGCTCAGCGTCCCGATCCCTGTCTGGTACCGTCGTCAGGGTGAGATCCAGACAGCTCTGGCGGGCAAGCATCACCTCCTGGCCGAACGTGAACGCCTGCAGAACGAACTGATTCAAGCCCTCACCCAGCACACGCAAGAAGCTCGCACGGCCAAGGAGCAAATCGATGTGTTCGAGCAGGGATTGCTCAAGCAGGCCGAAGAAACTCTCCGCATTGCGAAGTTTAGCTTTCAACAGGGGGCGGCGAGTCTCCTGGAGGTACTCGATGCGCAGCGTGTATATCGACAAACCCTTTTAGAGTATGCGCAGACACGCACGGAGCTCTCGATCGCCTTGGCTCGCCTGGAACGGGCGAGCGGGGGGACCCTGTAATCGGGTGTGTGGCGCGTGCGATGAGGCCATCGAAATGAGAGGGGAGCGATCATGAGAGACCGCATGAGAGGGGACCAGTGGGGCTTGGCGATTGCGCTCGCTGCGCTGCTGGTCAGTTGCAGTGATCGTGGACCTGAGAAGCCCGCACGTCCTCCCGAAGGCTCGGTCAAATCAAGTACGCCGTCGATTCGGATCGTCCAACCGCCGGCTGCTGTGCGGGACCGATTGCGAATCGACACGGTCGGAGCCCACGTAGTTCCAGAAGTGATCACAGCGCCAGGCGAAGTCGCCCTCGATCTCAAGCAGGTGGCCAAGATTACGTCCCGAATTGAGGGGCAAGTCGAAAAGATCCATGTCCAGTTAGGTGATCGCGTCCGATCTGGTCAGCCTTTATTGGCTATTGAGAGTCTGCGCTTGGATGAATTGGTACAGGAATATCTTGTGACCAAGGCTCAGACGGATGTGGCCGAGAGCGGGTACCGACGGACTGAGAAACTGGCAGTCGATCAGATCGTGACGGAACGCCGCCTGGTCGAAGAACGAGGTCACGCCATCGAAGCGCAGGCCCGTCATCAGCACGTTCGCGAGAAACTCCTGAATATGGGTATGACGGCAGATGAATTGCGTGAGCTGGAGCGTGGAAGCCATCAGGAGGGGCATCGCTATACCCTCAAATCGCCGATCGCCGGAACCGTGGTGGCGCAAAATGTGGTGCGGGGGCAGGGAGTATCTCCTGGAAACGAACTGTTCGAGGTCGTCGACACGAGCCGAGTCTGGGTCTTTGCGAATCTGCCGATTGAGCAAGCTCGAAAATTCAAAGAGGGCGATGTGGGGACGATCTTGCCGAAGGGCGGCGAGCCGCTCACCGCCCCGCTCACCTACCTTGCACCGGTGGCGGATGAGACGCACTCGCACGATCCGAATCCGATTCGAGGTTGCGAACCAACAGCGCCACCTGAAGCCACGAGAATATGTGGATGTCCAGCTGGCACTCGCGAGTTCACCGACACTGGCGGTCCCCGTTTCATCCGTGACGGTAGTGGACAATGTGCGTGGCGTCTTCGTTCAGCGGGAGACCGGATATGCGTTCGTTCCGATCGAACTCGGCCGCGAAGGTGGAGGCTGGATTGAGGTGCGGAACGGACTTGACCGAAGGCACGCAGGTGGTAATCGACGGCGTTTTTGACTTGAAGAGTATGCTGCTCAAAGAACACATCGAGTCCGGAGAAGGAGGGTAACATGGAACAATTGTTCACCCTCTCGCTGCGCTATCGCTTCTTCACCCTGGTGGCGATGATGCTCGTAATCGTCCTCGGCGGGTGGTCATTCACCCACTTGACCATTGATGCCATGCCGGATCTGACGCCGGTTCAGGTCCAAATCCTGACCCGTTCGCCTGCGCTCGGCCCGATTGAAGTAGAACAGTTCGTGACGTTTCCGATCGAAGCCTCGCTGAGCGGATTGCCTGCCCTCCGCGAGCTCCGGTCGGTCTCGCGCTATGGGCTCTCAGCGGTCACCGCGATCTTCGAAGATCAGACGGACATCTACCGCGCGAGGCAGTTGGTGACCGAACGGCTTGCCCGTGCCATGGAACGCATCCCCGTCGAGTACGGTCGGCCGATCATGGGACCACTGACAACGGGATTAGGCGAAGTCTATCAATTTACGTTGAAAGGCAACGGCTATAGTGCCATGGCACTCCGGACGCTCCTCGAATGGGAAATTGGGATGCGACTGCGGGCGGTTCCAGGCGTGGTGGAAGTGAATATTTGGGGGGGAGAACCGCAACAGTTCCAGGTCGTCGTGGATCCAGCCAAACTTCTATCCTTCAAATTGTCGCTTCGACAGGTGTTTGAGGCCCTCGAACGCAACAACGCCATCGCTGGCGGCGGGTACATCGAGCGTCAACGTGAGCAATTGCTTATTCGCGGTGAAGCCTTGGCGACCCAGGTGACCGACCTCGCGAGAATCGTGGTGGCACATGGCCATGGTGGAGTGCCGATTTACATTTCAGACCTCGCGGAGGTCAAGGAGGCGTCGGCGCTCCGCATCGGCGCTGCAACGGCGATGGGAGAAGGCGAGACCGTCATCGGGATGGTCCAGATGTTGGCGGGCGAGAACGCGCAGCGAGTCGTCGAACGGGTCAAGACCCGTGTCCAAGAGATCCAGGCTACGCTCCCACCTGGCGTGACGATCGAACCGTACTATGACCGGACGCTCTTCGTCTCAAAGGTGATCCGAACCGTGCGCAACAATCTGCTTGAGGGCGGGCTCCTCGTCATTGCAGTTCTGCTGCTTTTTCTTGGTGATCTTCGCGCGGGGCTCATCGTGGCGTCGGCCATTCCTCTCTCGATGCTGATCGCGTTCAGCGGGATGATGCAGGCTGGACTCTCCGGCAACCTCATGAGCCTCGGCGCGATCGATTTCGGGTTGCTCGTGGATGGCTCGGTGGTGATGATCGACAACATCCTCCGACGGTTGGCCAAGAAGGGAGTCATGAGCCCAGAAGAACGGCTGGGTGAGATCGAAACGGCTGGTCGTGAGGTGCTTCGCCCCATGACATTCGCCGTCAGCATCATCATTCTGGTGTACGTGCCCATCCTGGCACTCACCGGGATCGAGGGGAAGATGTTCCGTCCGATGGCCCAGACCGTGATCCTGGCCTTGGCCGGCTCGCTCCTCCTCGCGGTGACAGTCACCCCACTCCTCGCCTTGTGGTTTGTACGGGCGAAGTCCAAACATGAGGAAACGCGTACGCTCCGAATGTTGCGCCGGGCCTATGAACCCTGTCTCAGATGGGCGGTGGCGCGCCCGACTTGGGTGGTTGCGCCAGCGGTGGGACTGTTTGTCGCAAGTCTCGGGATCAGCGCATGGCTCGGCATGGAGTTTGTGCCTCGACTCGACGAAGGAGACATGGCGATTCAGGTGTGGCGATTACCCAGTGTGTCGCTGAGTGAATCGGTTCGCACTGCCTTAGACGTCGAACGGGTGCTTCGCAGATTTCCGGAAGTCGTGCAGGTAGTGACCAGAACCGGGAGTCCCGAGGTGGCGACCGACGTGATGGGAGTGGAGCTGTCCGATGTGTTCGTTATTCTCAAACCGCAACAAGAATGGACGACGGCCAGCACTCGCGAAGACTTGATTGGAAAGATGAAGCCCGCCATTCTCGATGCGGTACCTGGCGTCGGCCTCGGCTTTACTCAACCGATCGAGATGCGCTTCAACGAATTAATAGCGGGGACACGCTCTGATCTCGCCGTTAAAATTTTTGGGCCTGATCTGGAGGTGCTCAAGCAGAAGGCTGAAGCCGTGGCGCGTGTGTTGGAAAACGTGCACGGCGTCGCGGACGTCAAAGTCGAGCAGGTCGCCGGTCTCCCACTCTTGCGGGTGATTGTGGACCGTTCTCAGATCGCCCGATATGGGCTCACGGCAGATGATGTGCTGACCCTGGTCCAAGCGACACGTGTGGGACACGTCGTCGGTACGGTCGTGCAAGGTCCTCGACGGTTTGATCTCGTGGTCCGCATCACCGATAGCACAACCGCAGACCCTGCTGCATTAGGCAATCTGCTCATCCCCACCGTCCATGGTGAACTGGTGCCTCTCTCTCGCGTGGCGGTCATCCAAGAGGACACGGGACCGGCTCAGATCAGCAGGGAACATGTGCAGCGACGGATCGTGGTGGAAAACAACATCCGAGGAAGAGATTTAGGAAGTTTCGTGGCAGAGGCGCAGCGCGCCGTGGCACATGAGGTGTCGCTCCCGACAGGGTACGAATTGACATGGGGCGGGCAGTTTCAACATCTTCAGGAAGCTACCGGCCGGTTGGCGGTTGTCGTGCCTCTGACCCTTCTCCTGATTCTCGGCGTCCTGTCAGTCATCTTCGGGGCCATGCGTCCTGCGTTGCTGATTTTTCTTAATGTACCGCTAGCGCTGTCCGGTGGTGTACTTGCCCTCTTCCTGCGTGGGCTGCCGCTCAGTATCTCCGCGGTCATCGGGTTTATCGCCCTCTTCGGTATTGCCGTGCTCAATGGTGTCGTGCTGATCAGTCACATCCGTCAGCTCGAAGCAAAAGGAATCCAGACGGATGAAGCAGTGATCCAAGGAGCGATGGACCGACTCAGGCCCGTGCTGATGACGGCACTCGTCGCCAGTCTCGGCTTTCTCCCCATGGCGGTGGCCACCACGATGGGCGCAGAGGTCCAGCGTCCTTTGGCGACGGTGGTGATTGGGGGGCTCATTACTTCGACGCTCTTAACCTTGCTCGTCCTTCCAGCCCTCTATCAGCGGACCGCAGGATCATTGGTAAAGCTAGCGTAGTTCAAGGGCAGAGCAGCGGTTTTGTAAACCCTCGTCGGCCGCCTTTGTAACGCCGTGAAAAACCACTAACCCACGCACGAACACAGGCGAAACCGCGTTCATGTCGCCTTCAATAGATACGGGCGTTTGGGTGTCTGTTTCTTCATCAGCTGATAATGGTGTGGCTTCCAGCGGCTTGATCCAGACTGAATCACTTTATCTATCCACTCGGGTCCCACCGCGCAATAGAGGGCCGCGATCGTGGGCCCCATGGCTTGTGAGAACCAAGCCAGCACCTCTTCCAGCGTGCGGTCTGTCGTCACCACATGAAATCGGCATCGCGTGAACCCTTCTGTGAGCGCCTTCCACCAGGGCAGTTCGGACGACCGACACCGTTCCCACGCTGGAGCATCCGCCGTCGTGTCCCGAAATGAGATACACGATTTCAGGAGCCCCACCGTGAACTCGCGCCACTCGTCGAGCGGCAGGTGCGCAAACAGGTCCACACACAGTTGTGCCCGGTCTTTCTTAAACTCCAACTCCCAACGCACCCAAGGCCCTTCAACTATGTCTCCCTTCCCTGCGGCCTCCCTCCGCTTGTCATAGACACGCAAGTACGATTCACTCTGTCGGCTCCCAAAGGTGACCATCTCGCCCTGGATGTCGTCTTGTCCCTTGTAGGAGCATCGTCGCTTCGCATCATAGGTCCTCCACCGCATCACCGCGTGTCCCGCATCGGCGGCCGCAATCACCTGGCTGACCGTGGCATGCCCGATTCGATCATCTAAGGCGACATCCACGCGGGTCCCATGTCCCTTTAGCTCATTGATCCAACGACAGATCGTCTGCACCTTGTCCGGCTCCCAGGCCGAGACAATCTCGCCGGAAAGGGAGACATGTATCTCTCGTGCTCGGTGGGGCATCCCCGTTCCCATGCGACCGCTTCCTCCTCCCGTGCTGAGACAGAGCCAGGCCCGAGGATAGCCGTTAAATCCCTTCTCCATTTCCATCCAATCACCACCTACCCGCTGTTGAACCTCTTCCACGGTGGACGAGGGCACCGTGAAGGCCAACCAATCGACACTGAACAGGAACCCGTCGAGACGAGGCTTGTCTTGTGGGTGTGCAGTTTCTGCCCCCGTAATACTAGGTTGGGGGCGGGGCGGCTGCGCCGCCGGTGTGAGATTCACATCCGGCGGCGCGATCCGTCCGTCGTCCTCATGCTGCATCTCGCGTACTCTCATTGATTCCTCCGTAAGTGAGCCATTCGGTCCGCGCGGGTTAGGTGGCAGCATTGGGCGTCACCACGGGCCGAAAGCCGGTGGTAAGGATGCGTTCGAGCTCCTCAATGGGAATCCGCACCGCCCGGAGACTGGGCTTCACATAGGCGATCTGCCGCTGCAGAATACGCTTTCGAATGGTACTTTCCTTCAGCCCGAGTCGATTGGCTACTTCGCGCACGGTGAGCAGCTTGGCACTGGGTCGCATATAGGCACCTCCTCTGATGTGATCTGATTGACAGCATCATGTATGTATTGTTATAGACATTACTATCTGATAAGCCATTACCACGATGGACCAAACTACACCAAGAGATTTTTCACGGAAAGGGGACATCTCAACAACGATTTGTTCAATGAATATGGGATGGGCTATTGTGACAGTCTCCAACATGATGAAGGAGCCAGTATGAGTCAGAATCGACAAGCTATCCGACAGCAATTTGATCGGGAGATGGCAAAGGCATGGCAACGGATCAACGCCACCCCGAACGGGGAGATCGGCTGGCTCGTGAACTTCATCCAACTCGATCTAGATATCTTCACCCCGAGTGAGTGGATGGTGCTCGCCTATGAGATTGCGCGATTCGCCCAGGCGGAGGGTCCAGATAAACACACGATGTCCCTTGCTGTAGCCAGTGGCTGGAGTGTCCAGGCGATCCCAGGCGTGACTTTGGAGTACACGTTGCCGAGCCGGAAGGAGGCGATGCAGCTGCAGCGCACAATTCGAGGCCATGTGGAGCAGCTCTGGAAACACGCAGTCGCACCCGTTACCTTTTCGGATCTCACCCTACTCGTGACACTGCCCGGCACATTCCACGAGCGTCACGGGAGTCTATTAGTAGCGACGAGACCTAAATCGAAGGAGTTCGAGTATCGTGTCGTGGTCTTACTGGCACAGCATGCGGGGCGCATTCGACCCTGCCAGGAATGTCAGCGCATTTTTATCGCGGCTCGCCGCGATCAGTTGTTTTGTCACCCGCGCTGCCAGATGCGGATCGCGTCACGGAAGTGGAGGAAGACCCAAAAGAACGTTACACGGAAGGAGCGACGGTAATGGCACGCAAGGGAGGGAAGGATCGAGGCATTGTGGAGAAGCCGAACGGCTCGGGCGTGTGGTGGGTACGCCTCTTTCACAACGGTCGTGAGCGGTGGAAGAAATGTGATTCCAAATCTCAAGCCAGGACGGTGTACGGACGCCTCAAGGCAGATATTCGAGAGGAGAAATTCTTTCCCGAGAAATTCGCAACGAAGCAGGACATGACGGTACGCGCCTGGCTCACACGCTGTTTGGAAGGCTCCACGAATCGGAATCGCATCAACGAACGCCTGTATAATCGCCGCTGGTCACTCCTTCTTGGTCGTCGATTGCTGACAGAGATTTCTACGGACACGCTGCGTCAGATTCAGCGCAAGATGCAAACCAAGCTACGGCCACGGCCGGCGAATGCCCCCAAGGATTTTCAACTGAAACGCGTGTGGAGTGATGCGACCATCAATCGACATTTTGCCTATCTCAAGCATATGTTTGCCCTGGCGCTGAGGGACAACAAGATTGCTCGAAACCCGGTCGTCGGAATTAAGTTATTTCCTGAAGTAACCAAGACAAGGTTCGTGTCAGAAGCGGAATTGATCCGACTCCAGGCTGTGATGGACCCGAAGGACTGGAAGCTTGTTGCCCTAGCGGTTGAAACGGGCTTGCGGCGAGAGGAACAGTTCCGATTACGCTGGGATCAAGTCGATTTGGAAGTAGGATTGCTTACCCTGCCCATGCCTAAAGGAGGCAAAACACGCTATGTGCCTTTAAGCGAACAGGCGAAGACGATTCTCAGATCGTTCGATTCCCTATTTCGCTCTGCATGGATTTTCCCAGGATTAGTGGATGAGACACAGCCGATGGACAGTCGTGCTTTTCTCAGGCGGGCGTTTGAACCTGGGCTTCGGCGAGCGGGTATCACGGGCGTCTGTTGGCATACGCTCAGACATACGGCAGCAAGCCGCCGTATCATGGCGGGCGTGGACCTTATGTCGGTCAAGGAGATCCTCGGTCACAGGAGTATTCAGACCACACTCAGATATAGCCATCTCGATCCGCGCCATCTTCAAGAGGCCATCAATCGCGGAAGTTTGAATTTTGGAACCGGGAGTAAAACCGGGACTACGACCGGGGCTTCAGATGCGGAATGTATCCAACCTATTGATTATGTGGTGCGCCCGGCTGGAATCGAACCAGCGACCCTCAGCTTAGAAGGCTGATGCTCTATCCGACTGAGCTACGGGCGCGCCTCTAGGAAATCAAGTGCTTACTGTGTCTTTACCTCCTGTTCGGCGTCTGATTCTATACTATGTGCCCGTTTATGTGTCATTTGGTCAAGCGTCTTAGCGTCCGGCGTCAGACCCGCGAGCGACTCGGGTTCTGCGGGTTCTGCCCCGATTTTACGGACACCTAGTTAAGGCTCATAATGGGCCAGGAGGGTGTCATGACAGAGAGGCGAAGGTTTTCAGCAGAGTACACGCGTGACGCCGTGGCGATGCTCGACGCGCCCGGCGTCAGCGTGAGTCAGATCGCGGCGGAACTCGGGATTGGGGCCACCGTGCTCGGGCGCTGGCGGCGCGAGGTGCGTCGGACGCCGGCCCAAGCGTTTCCCGGCCACGGGCGACCTCGGGAGGAGGAGCTGAGTCAGTTGCGGCGAGAGTTAGCTCGCGTGACCAAGGAGCGGGATTTGTTGCGAGAAGCGGCCACGTGCTTCGCGAGGGCGTCGCGATGAAGTATCGGATGATCCCACGGTGCCGCGAGGCGTTTCCCATCCGGATGATGTGTCGGTGTTTGCGGGTCTCGTCCAGTGGGTACTATGGCTGGGTGACTCGGCCCCTGAGTGGGCGAGCGCAGGAGAACGCCCGATTACTGGTGCGGATTCATCAGCTGCATGCCGACCAGGACGGGATCGTGGGGAGCCCGCGGAGCTGGGAAGACCTGCGCGACGCGGGGGAGCGGTGTGGCCGCCACCGGGTGGCGCGCTTGATGCGTCGGGCGGGCGTATACGGCGGGCCCCAGCGACGGCGGTGGCGGAAGAAACCCTCTGGGGGCCGGCCGCAGGGGACCCGCAATCATCTGAAGCGGGCCTTCACCGCGACCGGCCCCCCTACCAAGTGGGTGACGGATATCACCTACATTCGCACGGCCGAACACTGGCTCTCCCTCTGTGTCGTGCTCGACGTATATTCGGGTCTGGTGGTGGGGTGGTCGATGAGTGCGTGTCAGGACCGTCAGCTGGTGGTCCAAGCCGTGCTCATGGCGTGATGGCAGCGACCGGCCCGCACTCCGGTCATTCTGCACTCGGATCGGGGCTGTCAATTCACCTCGGAGAAAATACCAACGGTTTCTGGAGGCCCACCACGTGACCGGCAGCATGAGTGCCGTAGGCAGCTGTGCCGATAACGCGGCTGCCGAGAGCTGCTTCGGCGTCCTGAAACGTGACCGCGTGAATCGACAGCACGATCGGACCCGCGCCGACGTCAGGGCCGATATCTTGGACTACATCGAGCGGTGTCACAATCCGAGACAGCGGCGAAGACTGGACATGCAGCAACAGGGACAACGACTCGTAACTCAACCGTCCCTGATATCAGGGTAGAACCCGTTGGGTAGGGTTGGATTGGGCTGGGATGGCTCTTAAGATTAAGAGCGAGAAGTGTGCTCGGCTGATGGCGTGAGAACCGTGTCACCGTCTTGACGCACCTTTGGTGAGGCGTTGCACGATGGCGGTGATCTCGGACACCTTCTGCCCCTGTGCGGCATCCGCGATCGTGGTTCCACGGTTGTCGGTGCGCACGTTGCTGACCTCCACCTCGAAGAGAAAGCGCTTGAAGTCCGAGAGCGTGACGCGATCGCGTCGTCCGCCCGTGTGGTCAGCGATGATGCGCCACCAGCGGGCGAGCTTGCTGTCGGGCTTCGGCCGGCCGGACTTGGCCTGCGCGTCGCCTTTCCCGTCCCCGCCCAAATTCACATAGCCAGGCAACGAGACGCCATTGGCTGGGCTGAGTTCGGTGAGGCGAAATCGGAAGACCAACGCCTCGCGCTTCCAGTGCTTCAGCGTCACGCGACGAATGGCGACGACGACAGCCGTATGCTTGCCTTCCGTCACATGAATCGGCAGGGGCTCGGCCAACTCGATCGTCTCAAGCGCGAACTCCTCTTCCAGCTTTCGCGCCACCTCGTCAGGTCGCATCGACAATCACCTTTCGTGCTCTTGGTTCATCATCAAGGGCGTCGCACGCCGCGCCAATAACGCCTGAGAGTCCTGTCGTTGTTTCGTCGATTTCACTGGGCTTCTCGCCTCATGCGTTTTCGGGCTTCGCCTCGTGCGTCGCAGTGGTTAGCCGCCGCGAGGCGTATTCCCTATAGAGTAACTCTCGAATGAGGGCACCCCGGGAGAGCCCTGCGCCCGTGGACAACCCCTTCAGCAGAATCCGTTCCACCTCGTTCAACACGACCGGAAAAATTCGGCGATCATCGTGGATGGGCATAACAACTCCCTAAGTAACACTTCGCTTGTGGGCACAAAAAAACCGGCAGCCCTCCCCGAAGAGAGATCTGCCGGTTCCTGGTCCGTCGGATCACACGCGCGATTTGGCCAACAAAAAAGCCCACCTTATCTCCTTCTCGGATCGGTCCACGAACCCGATCCGAACTCCTCTGACTAGGTGGGCTGCTTGCACCGGCCGCCAATTGAAAACCTGGCTTAGGCGCGCATGGCCCGACTGCTATGTCAAACTAGATTAGATTACTCGAACCCCGACGCAAAGTAGACGACAACGCGCGGTGGCTGTATATAGGCCTTCACGTTAGTCCCTGCGACGCGTCGCCTGGTCCCGGACGCGCAGCGGCACACGGAGTTTCGGGCCAAAATAAAATGTGCTTCGGAAAACTGCCATCACGTCACACTTGCGCCTTAGTTCGCCACGATCCTACAATACGCCACCCTGCGAGGCTCTCATGCCCTTCTCGATTCGCCCCTACCGTCGCTTCCCTGTACAATGCTCCGTCACGTACAACGCGGAGCCTTTCCAAGGACAAGGTACCGTGTGAAATCTCTGCTGCACCGGCTGGCGACTGGCGAGAATGTGTCTGTGAAACAGATGACCTAGCGGCATAGTGGAAGCACGCCTGTATAACTACCTGCATGAATTCCATTCCCCTCTTTTGAGGAATATCCCAAACGACATCTGCAGCGTAGTCTATTTCCGAAAAGCCTGGTAACTTCAGGCTGCACCCTCCCATTATCCGCAGTAAGGAGACCATTGTGCTTCGCCTTCCTCCTGCATCGCACATGCGAAACGTGTTGGCGCTGCTGACTGTACGACACGCTGCACCGAGTGGTCAGATGCCACGGAATACTGTGGCGATTTGCCCCTACTGTGCTTCAGCGGAGTGTCACCGAACCGGTCGGCGTGGCTCCTGGGACTTCGGCCGGCGACTGTTTGGCATGTTTCCATGGCGTTGCAATGTGTGCGGGAAGCGATTTTATCTGCGGACACGGTCCTAACGACCACCTCCCAAGGCCCACGGTGAATGAGCCCGTGAACGCGCCTTCGGTCTCAACAGCTGTCCCAGTGTCATCCATGCGGATCTTGAGATACGCGGACGAGGAGCGAGAAGAGTGGCCAGGATGAACGGTGTGGTGGAGGATTTTTGCTCTTGAACGAATGCGTACAGAGGACCAGAATCCCGCCCACTACACGAGCAACATAGATCACGCTTCTCTATCCCTGCCTCCGGAGGGTTGTCATGCGACTCCTCGCCGGACTTCTCTTCACGCTGACGGTGTCTGGCTGCGTCGAGGTCCCGACGACCTCAGCGGAGCAATATCAAGCAGACATGCGGGCCACAGGGAGCTGGATCCGCGGCCCTCTGCTGGAGACGTGTGCAGGCTTACCAGGACCAGACAGTCAGCGGGTCTGTGCGCTGATCGGTGCGGCCCTTGCCGACCTGTCTGGAAGCCCCGTCACGCACCAGGAGCTTTTCCGGATCGAATTGGCCAAAGCTAAGGCGACGGATGAGCTGCGGTACGTGTGGGCACAGACCGACCGGGAAGCCTGGCTGCGCGGGCCGAGAACCCGCGCCTGCCAAGACGCGCCCCTTGCGGCCTATGCTGAGCGCTGTCTTAAGAGTGTGCAAGACGATCTGGACGCGCTTCGTCTCCCAGACGAAATGGCCATGGATCCACCAGCCGTGCGCGCCGAGCGAGCCGTGGTGCAGATCGAAACGAAAGAGCGGCAGCGGATCCATGACACGGACGTGACTCTGGAACAGGCCGTCGCGCAGGCGCTGATGGTCGTGGGCGTCGGCGGTGGGCTGTTTGGGACCTCGACGGCTACGCTTTCCTGGGAGGATCCATCCCGGCCGGTGCCGCAGCTGCCTCTGACCTCGCTAACACCCTCTCCGCCAGTGTCCTGCACCAGCCAGAAGGTGGGACAGACAGTGTATACGAACTGCCGTTGAGGCCGACGTGAGCCCGTCGGCTCACACGATCGTACCATCCTTCTAGACGTCATGAGGACCGATGGATGTCGATTTTGGCAATAGGCATACATTGCAAACTCGATGGTCTTGTATCACGCTTCCACGGCGTCTTCTTTGCGGACGAGCGAACGGGGCGGAGGGATTGTGGGCTGATCCGCATCCTGTGCCCCCGTGGGAGAGTGGAGAAAAAGAAACAGGTGAGCCACCCGACGCCTAGCCCGCGCGGCCTTTGTACTATGTGCGGGCACAGAAAGAAACGCCGCCGCCAGCGGGCAGGCGACGCGCACAACTCAATTTGTGTTGTAAGCCTTGGCAGTGCCGCTTGGCGCACGAGGAGGTTCAGTGGACACCATCACGTTCTGTCCGGGGGGACAGATGGTAGGAGCTGTAGTTAATCCAGGCTCTCGGAACCCCCAGGCCGTGGCAAGAGCCTGGCAAGTTAATTGATGCATGCCTTCCGTCAAGTTCGTAAATTTGTCCGTTGAGTGCGCTTTCCCATTCCAATTAATTTCTCCAGTCTCCGCATCCAAGGCACGGATGAAGACCGAAGCCGTATAAACACTTGGGCTCTGTCCGAAAACAGTTTCAATTTCGCTTACCCGCCAGGTAGACACATCCGCGTCGATGAAAATGACTTGCTTCGCTCCTGCGATTTTTGCCAATTTGAAGATGTCGCCGTTCGAGAGGGGTTGATGCAAGCGAGTGTCGCTCGCCATCTGATTTATTTTGACCTCGTCGACCAGGGTGACTCCCCGCTTCAGAAGCCAGGTCGTGAGGCTTTGAACGGCGTCCGGCCGAGTTCCCCACACAACGGCTTTAGTGGAGGTGTTGGGGATTTTGACAGAGGAACCGGAACCGTCGGTTTGTGTACCGGGATACGAATTGTAGACTTGGCAGCTGGTTAACGTCACGAGTAGGGCTGCACCGGCTAGACCCATGTTACGTGAACTGGACCCTGGTCTGTATGACACCGCTGCCTCCGCCTAGATGAACAGTTCTCACTCTATAGAAGAGCGGGGAGAAAAGCCACAATCCCCCTATAGGTACAGGGATCACCCATACCTTTCGTAGGGGTCGGAAAAAACTCCGCCCGCCCGCGGTTACGCCACGCACACAACCCGCGGAATTCCACGAGGCTAAAGTCTATGCTTCGTTGGGGACACCATTTTCCACGGAGCAGATTTTCTTGAGCGAATTGAGAGGCGCGGAAAGGGCTGTGGGCGGATCCGCATCCGGTGCCACCGTGGGAGTATCGGAAGAGGAGCAAGTGACCTACTCGACGCCTAGTTGCGAATAATCATCCGATTCCATGTGCCCATCTATTTGTCTAGCTCGCCTCCAAACGTGAGCTTTTGAGTCCCCTCTTGTACTCTGGTGTGCTCTAGTGTCTGCCTACAAAGTCTTGCGTATCAAGCACTTCACCGTAACGCGTTGAAAACACTTAGGCGTGACACTTACTTAGAAGGCTGATGCTCTATCCGACTGAGCTACGGGCGCATACTATCTTTCAATCACTTACGTATTGGATGGTCAGCCATGGTCTCGGCAAGTGTTCCCGGCGTGTTCTCTTGGAGGTATTTGTGAACCTTCTAAGCCGCTTGCGTCAAGTCCTGCTCCTCAACAGAGTTGTCGCGTTTCCACATCTTTTCGGACTTGCGACCAACCACTTTCATTGCCGCCGCCGTATCGACTCCTGAGCTTCGGAGATTCGTCGAGGCACAATGCCATAAGTCATGGAAACGAAAATCCAAGATCACGCATTCTTCAAAGGTGCCTTAAAGGATCGACTAACACGCTTCGATGGTCGTCCCTTATACAAGAAGACGTGCCGCGTTACCAGACTCATGACCTTCGCGAGCCGTTGAAAACGCATTCTTACATCCGGGGTCGTAGGGGCCTGTCGGGCGGATTTGCTCTTTGGATCAACTGCCCTAAGTGTGATAACCCGACGCTTGAGATCTACTCGCTCCCGGGTTAGGCCAATTGAGGTCTTGCGAGTCGGAACGCAGGAATCGCTGCCAGAGGCAGTAGGCCATAAGAGCCAGGGCCAGGGGTGTACCGGGATGGCCGGAGTTGGCTTGCTGAATGGTGTCCATGGACAGGGTACGAATGCTGTTGATGCAGGGCTGATCACGTTCTGTGTCTGTCATAGTGGTCCTCCGAGGAACCTGTTGGACAGGCTTCACGCCCTGATTCGTTCAGAACAACATCAATATCGACCTCCCGGAGAGCTGACGCTCAAAGAAGCGGGGACGAACGCGACCGCTACAACGTGGTGCCCATGCGAGTCCCGTCGACAAAGCTCTCGGTGGCCTCGTCAAGCGCCCGCCCCTGGCGGCCCCGCGCCTTGTGGATGTAGAGGAGCTGGGGTTTCATCGCTTCTTCGGGCGGCGGCGGCAATGCCATCTCGTACTTCACGGGCAATTGGTGATCGGAGAGCTGCAGTTTGGGGTTGTAGACGCTATTGAACTTCCAGAGCATCTTGACGAAGTTGGTCTGCCCCTTAAGGAGGTACTGGAGCGCAATTTTTGTCGTACTCTTGAGGGCCTTCCATCCCAGATGCTTCATGTTCAAGACCTGCTGGGTCTTGACTAACTCTTCGTAGAACTCCGGCAGCGGCAGCACCGTCGGGAGGACTGCGTGCTGGATGTCATAGAGCCGATAGTCGCGCGTCTGGACTTTGCGTGCTTCGGTGTGCCAGGTCTCCGTGCCTGGATACGGTGTGTTCACGCTGATGCTGACGATCTCGGGGATCTCCATGCACCACTGCCGGATCACCTCGAAGCGTCTCCGGTCCCAGCCCGGATCGGCGATGAGATTAATGGCGACTGTGATGCCGAGCGAGCGAGCGTACTCCAGGGCTTCAAAGTTTTTGCCGAGGCTGATGCGCTTCCGATGCTGTGTGAGTCCTTCCTCGTCGATCGCTTCCACGCCGATGAACATGTACTTCATGCCGAGTTGTTTCCAGAACTTGAAGACCTCCTTATTCCGCAGGAGCACGTCGCCACGGGTCTCCAGATAGTATTGCTTCTTGATCCCCTTTTTCGCGATCGCCTCGCCAAGTTCCATGCCGTGTTTGGATTGGATGAACGCGACATCATCCACGATGAAGATGCCGGGCTCTTTAATTCGCACCAGGTCCTCGACGACTGCTTCCAGGCTCCGTGCGCGGTAACTGCGGCCGTAAAACGTCCAGGCACTGCAAAAGGAGCAGTCCCAGGGGCATCCCCGGGTGAACTCGATGGAGGCGCAGGGATCGAGCACGCCGATGAAGTACTTCCGGCGATGGCGGAGCAAGTCGCGGGCTGGCTGGAAATCGTCCAGGCTGTGCTCGAAGTCGGGAGGCGGACCTTCCCCGTCAAGGGTGATCACTCCCGGTACAAGCGTGACCGAGCGGCGGTCATGCTTCACGGCGTCAAGCAACTTCGTCACAGCCGTCTCCCCCTCGCCCTTCAACACACAGTCGATAGCCCCCTCGGCATGCTCGAGGAATTGCCGGGCGACAAACGAAGCGCTGTGTCCGCCCACCAGGACGAAGCAACCGGGTAGCTTCCCTTTGGTAAGCTTGGCCAGATCCACAATTTCCGGCACGTTCGCCAGGTAGTTGCAGGAGAAGGCCACAACGTCGGGAGCCCAGCGGTCGAGCAACGTGAAGTAATCCCGATGGCTCTCTACCTGCAGATCGATCAGTTGGACCTCATGGCCCGCCCGTCGGACGGCCGCGCAAACCAGTTCCAGCCCCAGCGGCTCGAGCCGGAGGAAGATCTTGGTATACATGAGCGGACTCGGATGCACGGCAAGAACCCTCATGTGATCGGCCTCCTTCGTTGTACCAGCATGTCCCGACGATGCCGGTGCGCAGTGACGCAAGTTCGGGGTCATGATACCCAGCCCCGAACGACGAACTCAACTAGCAGACAGGATATGGTGTGACTCCGCAGATGCCCCGCTCACACTCGGCGATGGGGTCCTGCCGGAAATAACTTTGAACGGAAGCAGCATGGTCATACCCCTGGTTGGTAGGCTGTGCACGTTACTCCGGCAGGACGACTGGGGAATACCTCGACAGCCGATTTTTGAACCAGTCAAAAATTGGTGCGCCGGCCAAATGACTTCCCACGTCGGTTTAGAATCTGAATTCTTATGGGGTGCGGGGGGTCGTTGTGGGTTTTTAGAGGTGTGCCCGTCTATGGGCTCTCGACGCCTCAAAACCTGAGCTGTCGTGTCTTCTCCTGTCCTCTCATAGGACATGTGTCTGTCCGCAAAGCCTTGCTAGCCAAGGGGCACGCCGCAAATCATTGGAACTGCGTGTGGGCGAGGACTGCTGAGAAGGCTGAACCTCTGCCCGACTGAGCTACGGGCGCGTGGGTTACTGGAGGCGCTACCCGCCCGCCTTCATTCCAAGGGTGGAGGAACGGGCAAGCTTGGTATGGTCGGGGCGAGAGGATTTGAACCTCCGACATCCTGCTCCCAAAGCAGGCGCGCTACCGGGCTGCGCTACGCCCCGACTCGAGCATTTCGATTTCCATCTCTCGTAATAGGTCTTTAGCCTGAGTGAACGCTTTGGCTCGATGACTGATCTTGTTTTTTTGATCCGGAGACAACTGAGCCAAGGTCTTCCCTAATTCTGGAATGAGAAACACAGGATCATACCCGAATCCTAACGTCCCACTCGCCTCTTCTGCAATCACTCCCTCCAACGTTCCTTGTGCCACTCGTATTCCGTCTGAAGGAAGTGCGATCGCTGCGACGGTCAGAAAGCGAGCAGTTCTTCGTTCACGAGGCACGCCCTTCAACTCCCGCAGCAACTTCCGGCAGTTGTCTTCGTAGGTCGCATCTTCGCCGGCATAACGGGCCGCATAGACACCGGGCCGCCCACCAAGCGCATCCACTTCCAAACCCGTATCGTCGGCGACAGCCGGCATCCCGGTGAACTCGGCAATGGCACGCGCTTTCTTTACTGCATTGGCTTCGCAACTGTCCCCGTCTTCGACCACGTCCGGTGCATCGGAGAATTCATCGAGTGTATGAATCGTGATGCCTAGATCGCCTAAGAGTGCAACGAGTTCCTCAACTTTGTGTTGATTGCGAGTCGCGAGTACCAATTCACGAATCATCGTCGCTTCCCTATTCCAATTCTCCGATCAGATCCTTCTGCAGGGCGGTGAGGGTTTGAATCCCACTCCATCCCATCGCCATGAACTCATCCATTTCCTGCTTGGCAAAGGGGGTTCGTTCTGCAGTACCCTGGACTTCGACATAGCGCCCTTGTCCGGTCATGACCACATTCATGTCGACATCGGCCATTGAGTCCTCTGTATAGGCCAGGTCAACGAGGATTTCCCCACCCACTTTTCCTACACTAATGGCTGCAAGGTAGTCCGTCAACGGACGTTTCTTGATGATTCCTCGCTTCTTGAGCGAAGAAAACGCATCCGCCAATGCAATGAACGCTCCAGTGATAGAGGCCGTTCTGGTCCCTCCGTCGGCCTGAATGACGTCGCAGTCGAGCCAGATCGACCGCTCTCCCATCTGGCCCATATCCGTCACTGCACGGAGGGCTCGCCCTACAAGGCGTTGAATTTCCAACGTCCTGCCACTCTGCTTCCCTTTGACCGCTTCGCGCGGGGATCGGTCATGGGTCGAACGAGGGAGCATTGAATACTCTGCTGTCACCCATCCTTGCCCTTTCCCCTTCAGAAAGGGAGGCACCTTCTCCTCAACCGAGGCGGTACAAATCACTTTGGTGTCGCCCATTTCAATCAAAACAGATCCTTCGGCATGCTTGATGAAGTTCCGCGTCACCTTCACCGGACGGAGTTGGTCTTTTCGTCGCCCATCGACACGCAATAGCCCCGCTGCACCACTCATTGATTACTCCTGTTCATGATGCCGCGCATTATAGTGAAGGCCCTTCGAAAGCGCAATGAAAGTGGCCTTGAATACCAATCAGCCACTGGAGCCTGCGGAAAATGGCGCGGGCCTTCGATCATGCCCGCTGATCCACTTGTACAAAAGTACACGGTGTGAACGGCTAAATCTGTACAGGGTGTTTGCTCTCTCCTGACGAATGGCCCACCAAGGCATCGACTATTGATCCGACTGGTCCACTTAGAATACTGTCACAGCGCGGCTTCCGACAGCTTCTCGGCTCAGAAGACATCATCGGGTGAGAGGCTCACAACGTGCTGGTTTTTCGCAATCTATTGGCACAAAAGGTGCACATGGCCTTACAGTTCTCTTGAGACATATAAACATCGTGCCATAAACGAGCTTGACCGAGCCTAGACAGTCCCCCTCTTCATATATTAGATAAGCGAACCTTACCAATCATGACCTTGCTTCTTGATCGATCTAGCCAGCAGGCCCTCCTTGAACTCAAGCGCATCCTGATCATCGACGACGAAGAACCGATCCGCCGGCTGCTGGGTTACATGCTTCAAAGCCATGGGTATGAGACGGTCCTCGCGGCCGATGCACGTGAGGCACGGATACGGTTAGACGAACAACCCTTTGCGTTGATTTTGTGTGACGTGAATATGCCCGGCGAGTCTGGCATGGATCTGGTCCGCAATATCCTGAGTCAGCATCCCCATACTGCCGTCATCATGGTAACCGGTCTCGACAGCTCCGTGCTCGCGAATGCTGCATTGGACATGGGGGCCTTCGGGTACATCATCAAGCCGTTCGAGTCCAATGAAGTTCTGATCGATGTCGCCAATGCGCTCCGCCGCCGCCGGCTTGAATTGGATAATCGCCTGCATCGGGAAAACCTGGAAGATATCGTCAGAACCAGGACGATGGCTCTCCAGCAAGCGCTCGAGTGGCTCGAGCGAAGTGAAAAGGAGCTGCGTCTCTCACGGGAGGAAACGATTCAACGACTCGCCATCGCCGCCGAATACCGGGACAGTGCCACGGCACAGCATATTCAGCGCATGAGTCACTACTGTGAATTGCTCGCCAGGAAGTATGGGATGTCATCGGAACGGTGTGATTTGATCCGCACCGCCAGTCCGATGCATGACATCGGAAAAATCGGCACGCCGGATCATGTGCTCCTGAAGCCCGGCAAGTTCACACCGGAAGAATTCAACGTCATCTCTCAACATGCGGAGATCGGCTATCGCATCCTCGGCGGATCGGACGCGGAAATTCTCAAAGTTGCGGCATCGATCGCCTGGACCCACCATGAGCGTTGGGATGGCAGCGGATATCCACGCAAGCTAAGAGGCGAAGCGATTCCCGTGGAAGGACGGATCGCCGCGATCGCCGATGCCTTCGATGCCCTCACCACACAACGGGTCTACAAGCCGGCCTTCACCCTCGATCACGCCGTCGAACTCATGAGCACACATCGGGGCGAACACTTTGACCCCGAGCTCCTCGATATCTTCTTTGCCTCGATGAGCGACATCAAGCGCATATATGACCAGTATGGCGACCAATCGTTGCGCGGAATGATTGGCGAGTCATAGCATCCTTTTCGACATTTCGTTGACCGGTTTTCCACCCGCCGATATACTTTCCTCATCTCGTCAGGTACAGCCCCACGCAGAGACTATTAGGCCCTGTACCCATACGATCTCACGTTGGCGAAAGGATTGCCGCTCATGGCAAAGAAGACAACTGCGGCCCGCAAACGGGGGGCGACACGCAATTGGATCGCCTATCTGTGCGAATCCTTGGTCACCTCCGGAGTCATGCCGACCTGGGAGGCGGCAACCTATCTGACCGAGAACCTGTTTGGAGAAAAACCAAATCCCCGCCTCTTAAGTACGACAAACGCCTACGAAGTGACGTCCCAATTTCTTCAGCGGCTTTATCATCCTCTCATAGAGGCCGCGGCTCGCGACATCACATTGCCTGATGGTGCCATGCTGCACGTGTTCACGGATATCAGCCTCACAGGCAAATCTGCCGTGCTGATCGTGTACATGCCTGGCAACACTCACCCGAACCAGTTGCTGATGCTGGACGCGGCAAAAGCCTGGGAGCTGGTCTTTACTGATTCAGAGGACGTGAATCGCTGGGCAGAAGAACGATATCAGCGGGTGAGGTCGGCGCTGACCGCGGCGATCGGCAAGCCGGTTCTTGCGAAGGTCCTTGCAGAAATTTCCTAGCCGGCCGCGCAGTCGAGACTCTCGCTCATCCTGTGCGTTCGCCTCTTACCCTCCAGTGGGTTCATAGTTCAGGTTCGGCCCCAACCATCGTTCAACCCCTGAAAGAGGCATCCCTTTTCGTTCCTGATAGTCGAGCACCTGGTCCTTCCCAATTTTTCCCACCGCGAAGTACCTGGCCTCCGGATGGGCGAAATAGAATCCGCACACGGCCGCAGCAGGCCACATCGCGAAGCTTTCAGTCAGAGTGATTCCTGTGTGCTGCTCAACGGCCAAGAGATCGAATAGCAACCGCTTCTCTGTATGGTCGGGACAGGCAGGGTAGCCTGGCGCCGGACGGATACCTCGATACTTTTCACGGATCAGATCCTCACTCGACAGCTTCTCTCCTTTGCCGTACCCCCACGCCTCACGGGCTTGCTTGTGAAGATACTCGGCAAAGGCTTCGGCCAAGCGGTCGGCCAAAGCCTTTGCCATAATAGAGTTGTAGTCGTCGTGGTCGCGTTCGAATTCTCGACACAAGAGATCCACCCCGACTCCCGTCGTCACGGCAAAAGCGCCGATATAATCCGCGCGGCCGGACTCTTTTGGTGCCACAAAGTCGGCCAGCGCGAAACTGTACTGTCCTTGAGGCTTCTCCGATTGCTGGCGCAAGGTGTGGAACGTCGTCAAAACCGTCTTGCGACTCTCATCGGTGTAGATCTCAATATCGTCTCCCAGGCTATTGGCAGGGAAAAACCCATACACCCCATTGGCGGTCAATAACCGTTCATCCACAATCTTACGGAGCAAGGTCAGCGCATCGTCGTATAACTCCTTGGCCTTCGGGCCCACGACAGGATCTTCTAGAATTGTCGGGTAGCGTCCGCGCAATTCCCACGTGTGAAAGAACGGCGACCAATCGATATAGGGAATCAGCTGATCCAGCGGCTGCTGCGGCACCACCTTCACACCCGTGAAGGCCGGTATGGGTATGTCAACTTCAGCCCATTTGGACTGGAGTCGATTAGCTCGCGCCTGCTTCAACGTCCAGAGGGATTTGGCTCCCCGGTCCTGATGGGTCTGACGTATCTGATCATAGTCGGCACGAACTTTTTTGGCGAAGTCCGCCCGCAAGTCGGCGTTCACCAGACTGCCGACAACGCCCACCGCTCTGGAGGCGTCCAGCACATGCACCACGGAGTGGTTGTAGGATGGGGCAATCTTAACGGCTGTATGGGCTTTGCTCGTGGTGGCGCCGCCGATCAGTAACGGCAGATCAAAGCCCTCGCGCGTCAGCTCGCGCGCCACATGTACCATTTCGTCTAGTGATGGGGTAATGAGTCCGCTCAGCCCTATAACCTTCACCTTGTGTTCGCGTGCAGCCGCCAAGATCTGTTCACAGGGCACCATTACCCCGAGATCGATTACCTCGTAGTTATTACATCCCAGGACAACCCCGACGATGTTCTTCCCGATGTCATGCACGTCGCCCTTCACCGTGGCGAGAAGAATCTTACCGTTTGAGCTTGAAGCACCTGATTTTAGCTTCTCAGCCTCCATGAACGGCATGAGATAAGCCACGGCTTTCTTCATGACTCTGGCGCTCTTTACCACTTGAGGCAAAAACATCTTGCCGGACCCGAACAGGTCCCCTACGATGTTCATCCCGGCCATCAGTGGCCCCTCGATGACATGCAGCGGCTTGGCGTACTTTTGTCGAGCTTCCTCGATGTCCTGCTCAATGAAGTCGGTCACGCCTTTTACCAGTGCATGGGAGAGGCGTTCCTCGACCGTGCCTGAGCGCCACTCATCATCTTTCACCACCGCTTTGCCCTGTTGCTTGACGGTTTCAGCAAACGTCACCAGTCGTTCTGTCGCATCCGGCCGGCGGTTCAGCAGCACATCTTCAACCAGCTCAAGGAGATCCTTGGGAATTTCCTCGTACACCGCCAACTGTCCGGCGTTCACAATTCCCATGTCCAGACCGGCCTTGATGGCATGGTAGAGGAATGCCGCATGCATCGCCTCGCGCACGCGGTTGTTGCCGCGAAAAGAAAAGGAAATGTTGCTGACGCCGCCGCTGACTTTCGCCAGCGGAAGATGTTGTTTGATCCAGCGCGTCGCTTCGAGGAAGTTCACCGCGTAATTATTATGTTCCTCGATGCCGGTCGCCACCGTGAGGATGTTTGGATCAAAGATGATGTCCTGGGCTGGAAAGCCGATGCGCTCCGTGAGGAGGCGATAGACCCGCTCGCAGACCTCAATCTTGCGCTCGTACGTATCAGCCTGGCCTCGCTCATCGAAGGCCATCACCACTACAGCAGCCCCATAACGATGAACCAATTTGGCCTGCTGGAGGAACTTGGCTTCGCCTTCCTTGAGGCTGATGCTATTGACGACTGGCTTGCCCTGGATGTTTTTCAGTCCTGTCTCGAGGATGTCCCACTTCGAGCTATCCACCATGATGGGGACGCGACAGATATCCGGTTCCGACGCCACCAATCGCAGGAACTTCTCCATGGCAGCCTGAGAGTCGAGCATGCCTTCGTCCATGTTGATGTCGACGATCTGGGCACCCCCCTCGACCTGTTGTCGCGCCACCGAGAGCGCGGCTTCATAATCGCCACCGAGAATCAGTTTGGCGAAAGCCGGTGATCCCGTGACATTGGTCCGTTCACCGATATTCACAAAATTCGATTCCGGCCGAATCGTGACCGCTTCCAACCCGCTCAACCTGGTGTGCGGCTCGACGGAGGGCGGGACGCGCGGAGGAAGACCTCGCACGGCCTCGGCAATCAGTTTGATATGTCCGGGTGTGGTCCCGCAACAGCCACCGACGATGTTCAGCCAGCCATTCTGTGCCCATTCTCTCAATTGGGGTGCCAGGCTTTCCGGTGTCTCCGGGAATCCCGTCGGCAACAACGGATTAGGCAGTCCGGCATTCGGATGGGAGCTCACATAGATCGGGGCCAGGTGCGAGAGCTCTTCGATCAACGGGCGCATTTCTTTGGGACCTAAGGCGCAGTTGATGCCGACGCTGAGCAAGGGCACATGGGAGATGGAGTTCCAGAAGGCTTCGATCGTTTGGCCCGTGACCCCCCGATTGCTGCCTGCTTGAATAAAAGTCACCGAGGCCATGAGGGGGACCCTGATGTGGCGATCTTCAAAAAACTTATCAATGGCAAAGAACGCGGCTTTCGCATTGAGCGTATCGAAGATGGTCTCGACCAACAAGAGATCGACTCCCCCGTCGACCAAGCCACGCACCTGCTCATAGTAGACCGCCGCCAGCTCGTCATAGGTGGTGCCACGCGCCGCAGAATTGTTGACATCAGTTGAAATGGACGACGTCTTCGTCGTGGGCCCAATCGCCCCGGCCACAAAACAGGACCGGCCAGGCGATGCAATCTTGACCTGCGCCGCAGCACGCCTGGCACATTCCCCTCCGGCTCTCGCGATCTCGTAGGCCAGGGACTCCATGCCGTAGTCGGCCAGGGAAATGGCTTGCGCGTTGAATGTATTCGTCTCCACGATGTCGGCGCCCGCCTCGAAGTACTGGCGATGGATCTCCTCGATGACGGCGGGCTGCGTGAGGTTCAACAGATCGTTGTGCCCCTTCTGATCTTTCTTCCAATCTTTGAACCGCTCGCCCCGAAACGCGGCCTCGTCGAGCCTCCGCTGCTGGATCATGGTTCCCATGGCCCCGTCGAGGACGAGAATGCGTTGTTGCAATAAGGCTTCTAACGATCCACTCATAAGACCTGTCTCCGCGATCGACTCCGCTGCGATGGTGAAGGAAAGTGGGCCATCATAACTGACAGGTTCTCACGCCAGCAAGTAAACCCGATCGTCCAGCCTTGACAGCAGGGGAAGCCGCCGATACGATGCCGACACCAGTTGGAGAGAAACCGTGCTCCTGCGTCTTTCCATCCATCCCATCTTCTTGCTTCTGCTGGTTCTACTATCGACCACCGGCATATGGATCGAGCCTTCCGCAGCCCTCGCAGCACCCTATTTTGAGGATGGGTATCTCGGCCTTACACAAACGGAATTACATCAAAAACTCGGGATGCCGCAGGCGGTGCGCGACCGGAAGTCCGCTCTGCGCGTCTTTACCTACTACGCCATCACCGATTGGGACAAGTATTTCCGGAAGCTCGTCTCGCCGGAAAATGGCGAGGATGTCTATACTTTTAAACGTGATGGCATCGAGGTCCGATACTCGTTCAGTTACACCGTCGACCCCAAAGATGAAAGCGAGAATCGCACGTTATTCGTTCGGCTCGTCGATATCGAATTCTCCCCCACCGTCTCCCTCGCCCAGATCCCCTCTCTCGTTCCCGAATTTCACCCTTCGGAGGATCCCGCGTCCCCCTCATTCCGATCGAATATTTGGGTGTTGCTGTTTAAGGGCGCCCCGTCACCACAGGCTCGTTTTATCGTGAAAGAGGCAACCAAGGACAAACTGGACTGGACCCTGGCCTATCAGCTATTCTCGTTGCAAGGCCTGCCGGACCCACTCACAACCAAGGCGCTTGTCGATCGAGTGGAAATCAGCACTCAAAGTGTCGACCTTGTGAAACAACGCCAGCGACACACCCATGACCCTATCCTGAATCCCTACTCACCAGAATTTTCTCAGCGCACGCTTGCTCCTCCGTTGCCCACGGCCAAAAAGATTCCCGTCCCCAAGTACGCGGAGTAGCCACGCTTCGCCCGCTTTATTCATGACGGTTCGTTGCGAAATGGTGTAGTCGCCAAGCGAGGCAGGCGCACGGAGTCGCGAGGCGGGGCAATGCCCTGCCTGGAAATTCCGAAGGGGGTGTGCCCCTTACGTGGGGATTTTACAAGGGGGCTGGCCCCCTTGTAGGAGTGGGCGAGGCAGGCTTCAGAGCCGAGCCTGCTATAGGAAGGAGGCAAACTTGATTCAGGATGGTGACCGACCGAGCGGCGAATCCGCGATTGCAACAGAAGCGTTCATGAATAATGCAGGCTAGGCTTCTTGACGCAGCGATGATCAGGAAAAGCAGAGACTAGGGAGCGCGCTGGAGGTGCTCTTGCTGTTTCTCTTGGATCTTCCCGGCCTGATCACGGAAGACATCCAGCGGGGCATCCTGCGATGTAAAGAGCAAGGCAGGAATGGTCAGACCCAACATGATCAAGCACCAGAGAGTCAGGAAACGGACGACTTGGCTCCGCCCCAAAAACCTGGCCAGCAGGCAGATCACCGCGGCAAGGCCGCCGAAGGTGAGAACTTGAGACTGATAGTGAGTCAACCCTGAAATATTCGGAGTAAATTTACCGAGTCCAGTGCCGGTGTTATTTGCCCAACCAACAAACTTCTGCTGTAGTCTTATGACGGCAGAATGCTCGGATGGCTCCTTGGGAGCCTGCTCCGTCACCTGGACCTTCGCACGATACCGTTCGGGGATACTCTCGTAGTTGTCGGTCAAGACCGGAGTGCCTTGCTGATCAATATAGGAATAGATGGTCGTGGCAGAAGCGATCGCCGGCAGCAGGAGGCTACTGATCCAGAGGAACAGCATTCCAACAATGACAGCCGCACTGCCATTGAGCAGGGAATAACTTCGTTGATCTTCAGGAGTCATGTCATTTCTGAATGCGTACATCAATATAAGTATACCGACCAAACCGATTACTCACATCTTATTGATTAAATTGGAGCAAACAGCCCCGCTTCCTTGACTCTCTCAGATTCACATTGCTACGATGCAAACCGTCATGCATCAGACCACCGCGGCGACCCATGAAGCGATGAACGCCTCTCCGACTGATCTCGAAGAACCGATCCCCTTCATCCGCCGCCGCCCGGTTCGACTCATCATCTACGCCGGGCTGGGGCTATTTCTCCTCCTCATGGTGATCTGGCCGCTCATTGCACAGCTCAAAGACCCCGATTTTCAAAAACATATCGCAGAGCATCGCGTCATCGTCGGTATGTCGAAGGAACAGGTGTTACAGGCGTGGGGAGGCCCACAAACGATAAACACGACGTTCACCAATGAAGGCCTCCGCCGCGAGGAATGGATTTTCGAAGATTGGGAAAGTGCCGCGGTGGTGAAACACCGCTATCTGTACTTTGAAGAAGGCACCCTCATCGGCGGATGGTTCCAAGGCTCGGGCGAACGGCTCCCTGCTCAGTCCCCCTCGAACCCGCACAGCCCAAAACCGCGAACCTAGAGTGCGATTACGGCTGCGACGAGACATCCCGCACGGCCAACCGCAGCCGGCTCAGCAGCACTTCCGCATGGACCTGATCGCACTCCTCGACCAGAACTCGCGAGTTGAGAATGGGGAGTCCGGGATACAAGCTACTCACATGTTCGTTCTGAACCATGTAGGCGATACCACTGCCTTCCAGCAGACTCGTGATCATCGCCAGCTCACCCATACTCTGCGGCTCAGTGAGACGGATCATCGGCATGCAACGCACCCCACGCTTTAACAGGTCACGGGCTATTCGATCTTCTCGTTTCGTTGCTTTTTTTCTGCGCCCCTCTTACACTCATTGACAGGCTAAGGAGTTTCCGTAATTTGCACGCGGCGCAGTTTTCCTGGGCCGCCCGAAATGGTCAAGACCCGTTTCCATTCTCGGATCTGGTACACCGCCCAGGCAGGAGATTGGCCCTTGAAATAGGCATCAGGGTCTTCCCCGCTGGCATTGAGAAAGATTGGCTCAGTGAAGCCTTCTTCCAACACATAATCGAGGAGGCAGTCTGTCACGAAGCCGGCCCCTTGCAGGGACACCTCGGCCAGCATCGACAGAATGTCTTCTGGATTTTGAATCGTCACATGCTGCATTGAAGCACCTCCGAGCCATCGGAATTGTAACGAGCCGCTCATCAGGAAGGCAACAGACATGACACGTCCCATGACGAAAAGCCGCTTCCGAGAAGAACTCTTGCGTCTTATGGACCGCAAGCATCATTGGGCCTGGCCGGTATTCGCCAACGGAACGGTCACTATCGATCAACTCAAACGCCACTTTCAGCAGGAATATGGTGTGTACGTGCGTGACTTTCCTGTGTTTCTGGCACGCATCCACGGACAGAATCCCCCGTCCCCGGTCCGCCGGATGCTCGCCGATAATATTTACGAAGAAGACACTGGTGGCCTCTCGCTGGGAAAGTCGCACCCGGAATTGTTCCTGACCATGATGGCAGGCCTTGGCTTGCCGGCACGTGACTTTGACACGGTGCGCCTCTTACCGGCCAGTCGGCGTTACCGCACTTGGCTGGACCTCGTCTCAAATCACCGGGACTGGGTTATCGGTGCAGCGGCCCTGACCATCTTTGTAGAAGGCAGCGTAAAGGATCGCGCTGAAATCGCCGACCCCTCCAAGCCCAAGACCGCCGAAGAAATAGAATCGATCGTTCAACGCCACCCACTGGTGAAATACCACGGCCTGTCCCCCGATTCCATGGATCTGATTCGCGCGCACCAACTGGTCGAAGCCGGCCACCGCCATGATGCCTATGCCATGGTGGTGAATTACGCCACGACACGCACCCAACAACGGGCCGTACTGAGCTGCCTCAAGAAATGCCTGATGCTCTGGCAAGGCTATCGCGATGCGGTCGCCAAGGCCTGTGGATTGAAAAAGACCTCGCGGTGAGTCAGCGGTGTATTGCCGCACTGCTCTTCCTCTTCCTCTTCCTCTTCCTCTCCCTCCATCCGGCTGTCAGTGATCAACCATCAGCGTTCAGTGCACCTCTGCCGGACGACATGGTTCTAGTTCCTGCCGGAGAATTCCTAATGGGGAATCCGGCAGGCAGCGATGGTCTTCCCGACGAACAGCCACAACGCCTCGTCTACACCGCAACGTTCTGGATCGACCACTACGAAGTCACGAACGATAACTATGCACGATTTGTCCAGGCGACCGGGCATCGCGCGCCGGCAAACTCAAACCCTGCTTCCACTTTGTGGGAGAACAATGCACCGATCTCCGGCATCGGCGACCATCCCGTGGTGAACGTCAGTTGGGAAGATGCAGTGGCTTACTGTACCTGGATGGACAAGCGTCTGCCGACCGAAGCGGAATGGGAAAAGGCAGCGCGTGGCACCGATGGCCGTCTCTATCCCTGGGGAAACGAGTGGGACTTCAAGAAGGGCCAACAGCGCCAGCTATTGGGCGGGACGAACCGTCGACTTTCAGAGCGGAGCGGACTGGGATGCCTTCTGGATCAAGGGCGAGGGAGCGAAGATTTCAAAAGAGAAGGGCATTAAGGGAGAAGTGCTCACCATGCCGGTCGCTAGCTTTCCAGAAAGCGTGAGCCCCTACGGACTGCATGACATGGCGGGCAACGTCGCTGAATGGGTGCAGGATTGGTATAACCCGAACTACTACAAAGATGCTCCTCTCTCAGATCCTCAGGGACCTCCTCGCGGGGCGATCAAAGCGATGCGCGGCGGGTCCTGGCTCAAGCCGGCTGTCAGTCTTCGCACGAGTGACCGCGACTGGGGCACCATGGACAGCCGCCCCAGTGGCACGGGTTTTCGCTGCGCAAAGGATGCGTTCTAACAGGCTGCTGAAAAAGTCCGCCAGCGCCACAGGCCGTGGCGTGTGAATCGCGAGGCATGCGAGAAAGGCGCGACGTGGATAGGATGGATTCCCACCTCGTCCAGCCGGTCTCGCTCGGCTATCCCGCGAGACCTCATCGGGCCAGCAGAAACTCAACCCGCTCGATCCTCACCACCGGCATAATGAGCCCCAGACCCTCTTCATCGTGGGAGAAATCATAGACAAGGGACTCCTCGGGAATGAGCCGCCCCATCATGGCGATTTCTATTTCGACTTTCTGACCGGTTTCGAACTGTCGGCGGAGCACGTCACCTGTGCCGGGATCAGGAATCACGACGAGATTACTCGGGACCTCTTCGGCTTTGAATCGGACAACGCCCCATCTGGTTGGCGTGAAGATCGGCCCGATGGCGATGTTGAACCCGCCTACCGTTGGGTCATAGCGGGAAATTTCTCCTGACCAGAGAAAGACCACCGTCCACTGGAGCGCTTCCTTCCCTTCACGCTTCGCATCGCGCTCGCGGTTCAGCGCGAACAATCGCTCGTCATGGCCTGGGTCGTGATGGCCATGGCCATAGACCAGGCCCCAGTCCGGCGGGGTCTCATCCAGTGCGTCAAGAAACTGTTCGATCGAATGGGGATCGATCAGGATCCGGTAATCCGGCGGCAGGATGGTATGTAGATCTTTT
This sequence comes from uncultured Nitrospiraceae bacterium, assembly GCA_963720035.1. Taxonomy (GTDB): domain Bacteria; phylum Nitrospirota; class Nitrospiria; order Nitrospirales; family Nitrospiraceae; genus Palsa-1315. Next base: position 34,622 of record CAVREB010000002.1, read on the forward strand.
CGCGCAATTGTCAGGAGAGGTCTCGTACCGAGAGCCACTTCAGCCCATCCTTCCCCGACCGATCCTACTGTCAGGGTAAAGACGACGAAGACCCAGAGAGCCCACATGGGATCAGCTCACTCCGTTGCGGCGGCGGCGGCTCGCTCGAAACTGGTTCGGAGGGCAGTGACCGCCTGCTGCTCATCCGTCAACACGCCACATTCGATCAAAACTGACAGACGAGGATGTGGATCGATGCGGCGCAAGGCCTGGCTGGTGAGGCCACCAGATTCAATAACTTTTTGGTAGGTACCCAGCCATGAGTCGGTCACGGCACGCAGCCCGGCATCGGTGGGTTTCATCCGGCCAAGCTTCACCTGTTCAAGCAATTTGGTGAGCGGGTCGGACTGGGAGATGATAGCAATTGCACGCTGCAGAGCCTGGTCGCCGGACTCCATGGTCAATTCGTGGAACAGGAACCGGGGCCGCGCGGATCACCGCAACTTCCGCAGGCACCTCCCCCGTTACCTGGTAGCACCCAGCCGCCCGTGCTGCCAACCCCGAAGGCAGAGATTTGCTTCTCTATCTTCGTGGTCTGGCACTTTGGACAGGCGACTTGCGTCGAGCCGTACACCAATAACTCGAATCGATGATTGCATTCCCCGCAGACATATTCGAAGATAGGCATGGATCGTACTCCTTATTCTGAGGGGTATTATAAGATCGGGGCGGCCAGTTCGCAATCTGCCAGGAGCTGTATGTACCAAGAAGAGAAAACCTTTACCCTTCGATTCAGCCTGGAAGCCTCGTTTCCCGACGACTATGAGGGCGAGGAGGAACACCAGGCCTGGGTGCGAGAGTGGGAAGCGCGAATCAAACCGGATCTGCTCAAAGTGCTCTTTGATTCGTTACGTCAGCACCGGTCCTGGCAGACGCACGTGCGCAATCGCGGGAAATCACCTGCCGACGAAATTGAAATCGTCCTCGCGCGGGACTTTTCCAAACCTCAAGGATTCAACCTGTCATCATGACGCGCCCTCCCCTCGGTTTGTACCTCCACATCCCCTTCTGTCGGCAGCGATGTGACTTCTGCGCCTTCTATCTTGAAATCCATCGCGAAGGTCGCGCAGAGTCCTTTGTCCAATCCCTCATGCATGAGATCGGACTGTCGGCGAAGCAACACGTGGCAGGAGGCCGCCCCATCCAATCCGTCTATCTCGGAGGCGGCACACCCACGGTGCTCGCCGCGACTCAGCTTATCGCGATCCTGTCTGAGATTCGCTCGCATTTCACTCTCACCTCAGACTGTGAAATTACTGTTGAGGCGCACCCCTCCACGATCTCTCAACAGTATCTCGTCCAACTGCTTCAGGCCGGCGTCACCCGCATGAGTTTCGGCGCGGAATCAATGGAGGATGGCGATCTTGTTCGGGTCGGACGGCCCGGTGCCGTCCGTGAGACCGTCACAGCGGTAACTCAGGCCAGAGCCGGCGGATTCACAAACATCAACCTCGATTTGATGTACGGGCTTCCCGGCCAAAGTCTGGAGAGTTGGCAACGGACGCTGGCCCTCTGTCTCGCGCTGACGCCCACGCACCTTTCTTGTTATGCCCTCACGGTCGAGCAGGACGACCAAGCTCGCTTCCAATATCCAGCGTCAACGGAGTCCAGCACCGGACGAAGACCTTCAAATTGAAATGGACGAGGCCGCGCAACGGATACTCGTCGAAGCCGGCTATGAGCGGTATGAAGTGTCGAACTATGCCAAACCTGGATATGCCTGCCGGCACAATCTGCTCTATTGGACCAATGGCGAATACCTTGGATTGGGCCCGAGCGCACAGTCCTATCTGGGCGGAACAAGATTTGGCAACGTGGCCGACCTCACAGCCTACGACACATCGCTTGTGGCCAGCCGGCTCCCTTTTGAAGATCGCACCAGGCTTTCGGAGGAGGAGCAACTCCGCGACGCCGTGATTTTCGGGTTACGCCTGACTCGAGGAATCCCCTCACAGCATCTTCATCAGCATGCCGCAAACTACGGGCATGCAGCAGTCACCGCCCAGTTACTCGCGCAACAGTTGATCGAAGAAGACGGTGAGCGCAGCAGACTATCGGCACGAGGCCGCCTCCAGGCCGACACCATCGCCGGGCAGCTGTACTAGCAGCAGGCTGTTGAAAAGGCCGCCAGCTTTCTGAAAGGCTAAGGCTGAGGTCAAGGCTGAGAAGAAAGCCTGTCTTCGCTCAACCTTAACCTCGACCTCAGCCTGCCTCACTCGCCGCGGCCTTGCTTGGGACAAGGCGCGTCTCGGCGCACCAGGGTTGGGCGGGTGAGAAGTCTGGCCTTTTTGGAACAGCCTGCTAGAGGAGACAAGCCTATTCTTGTTCGCGGCCACCGCGCGCATTGACTTTTTCCTTGGGTGGGGTGGACACTGAACTCAGATCACATCGGAGGTACCATGCCCGTCAATATGGATCCTGCCAAGAAGCGAAGAAGACAGCCGTCGGCGCATGAGGCAAATTCGTCTCCGTCCGAGAGGGATCAGACCGTGGCAGCTCAAGGGAATCAGTTCGGCAGAGAGACGGAAGAAGACCGGGTCAAGGACCTGGCAGATGCGGAGTTGAAGAATCTGTGGGACGCCACGGAAGTCATCGACATGGACAAATTCTGAGACGCGCCGGTCAGGCGGGCAGGAAGAAAAAGGCGATCGCCAGCATCAGGTAGACCCCGACCAACATCACGCCTTCCATCCAGTGCGATTCTCCGTCCATCGCCACGAATCCCACAATCAGAACCGAGATCGTCACCGCAGCCACTTCGAACGGTGTAAAAATCAGATCCAACGGCGTCCCGAAGAGATAACTGGCAAAGACGAGCAGTGGCGCAACGAGCAAAGCAATCTGCAGGCTGGACCCCACGGCAATCCCAAGGGCCAAGTCCATTTTGTTTTTCAGCGCCACCATCACGGCTGTGGAATGTTCAGCCGCATTACCCACCAGAGCGACCAGAATGACGCCGACGAAAAGCTGCGTCAGCCCGAGCTTGTGCGCAGCAGGCTCCAGCGCCCCCACCAACATCTCGCTCATCAGGGCCACGAGACAGGTCACCACGGCGAGCACCGTGATCGAGGCGCCACGGGTCCAGGGTTGTTCTCCGAGGTCCGAGGCATCGTGCGCCTCTCCGGCAAACAGATGGCGGTGTGTCTTCAAGGTAAACATCAGGCTTGCGATATAAATGGCGAATAGCACGAGAGCGATTGTGAGACTCAACTCTCGTTCAATCGCGACGCCCCGATCGGAAGCGGTGAAATGGAACAGAGCGGGAATGATGAGCCCCACAGCAGCTAGGAGCAGAAGACTGGCGCCCATTCCAGCAGCAGTCTGATTAAACTTCTGCCGCTCGTACTTCATCCCACCGGCAAACATGGAGACCCCGAGTACGAGTAAGATATTGCCCAGGATCGAGCCGGTCAGAGAGGCCTTGACGACATCGTGAAGGCCCTCGCGCAAAGCCACAAATGCGATAATCAATTCCGCGGCATTGCCAAGCGAGGCATTGAGCAGTGCACCGATACCGGCACCGACATGGGTCGTCAAATGCTCGGTGGCTCGTCCCAACAGGCCCGCCAGCGGAATAATGGCGAGGCCCGCCGACACAAAGACCAGCAGTGGGTCGGCTCGAAGGACCTCGAGCGCGATCGTCACCGGGACAAAGATGAGCAGGAAATCAAGCCACGACGTGAAGAGATATCGCACCTGCAACACCTAGCATGACTGTGAGATTTTGTCGATGAACCGGCCCTGGCCACCCAACGCGCTATTCTACCCCTTTCACCTGTGCCACCCGGAGACCTTGGCACGGCTCCTGACTCGCTTCGCCACCGTCCATTTCCGCGACTTCATGGCTCTGCAATTGACCCCCATGTCCGGGATGACGGCGTTTCAAGACCGGATGGGCCTGAGCTTCCCGGATCTCATCGAGTCTGGACGCCTCGTGCAAGGCTATGACGTGAGTGGATCGCTTCCACCTACTGTCGCATCCGCCATCGATCGCGACCTTCACGATCCCCTGTGGCGCGCATGCTTTCACACCGCGCTTCGTCTGGACCGTCGTCTCCAACGTGGACTGTTCGAGCCGTCCCATAGTCTGCGCATCGGCGATATTCTCGTGCCAGGCCCTGCCGCACTCCTGCGCCTCATGAACGACTCGTTCAGAGAGCAGGACTACGATCTCGCCCGGGTCAGAGCATTATGCAGGAGCAATGTCACCCTTGAAGAAGGGTACCACTTTGAATATGGGCTCGCCCTCATAAAAACATCCGCCTCACTCGTCTATACGCAGACCCTCGCATTGGCGCACCGGCTCCAACCAGTCACAGACTCCCCCGCTCATTTCGCACTCTATGCGCGATCCTGCGTCAGAGAAAATTGGTCGAGAAGCAATCACCTGCTCATCCGGGTTGGCTATTAAAAGTTGCACCCAAGTCTGCTAGAATTCGCCCCCATGGCAGGCACGGAAACCCCCTTCGCCCCCCCCGTCCCGACGGAGACTACCAGCACCGGCACAGAGATCGGACTCGATGCGCGTGTGATCGTGTTCAACTGCGAGTGCCATACTTACCAACAAGTTATTGCGCTCTTCTGCCAATACATTCCGGGCATGACCAGCTCGAAAGCTTTCGAGCTGGCATGGAAGATCGATCATGATGGGGAGGCCATCGTGTTTGCTGGTACGCTGGCACAAGCGGAAGAGATCGCTGTAAAGCTCGCGGGCGGGGGACTACGAGTGGCCGTGCAATAATCGCAGTTTCGCTACTTCTTGTGCTTCTTTGCCGATGCTTTGGCAGGCCGAGTTTTTCGCCGAGACTTTGGCTTTGCCTTCGAGATGGCAGGCCGCGCGGTGGCTTTCGCGGGTGCACGTTTCGCTGGAGCCGACTTCGCATGCGTGAGTTTCGCGGGGGCGGGCTTCATAGGCGCAGTCTTCTTGCCGTGGCTCCCCGAACCACCCTTCACTGGTTTTCCTTCAGCAAGCTGGGCCTGTAGTTTGTGCGTCGCGGAGGTCTTGTTCAGCTTCATAACCATATCGCCACTATGGATCCGCACTTGATAGAGCTCTAAGAGCTTGCCAATGGCCTTCTGATCGCCTTTCTTCGCGGCATTCAGCAACCGGCGGCGATGGTTCATCTCTTCTTCTTCTGTATGGGAGGCGGCCCGTCGTTCCATATCTGTCCTTTCGTTCTGCGTGGGCACCAAGCCACCGCGCCGCGCAGTATACGCGAAATGTTCAATTTCTTCCAGCGCTTATATGGGCTCAAGATGGTTGCAGCACGAGGCACTCGGGACTGGCAGGAAATGAGAGACAAGGGAGGGTTCACGATCCGAAATTCGAGAAATTCTGAGCTTCCAAGCTGATGCTCCGGTTCATGCATGACCTGACTCTCTCGCACATTTTGCGCATCTCGGTTTTCGTACTGGACCTGCCCGTCGCGCCTTTGAGAGCGCTTGTGACACGTTTCACCCCATGCGTATAATACGCCTCAAATAGCCGCAGGACAGTTGCGCGAGAGAGGCGGGACGAGCGAGAGGGGCCAAACAAGGTTGGAACCCAATCTGTTCCACTTCTCGCATGTCTCGCGCTTCACGCGCCACGGCCTGTGGCGCTGACGGCCTTTTTCAGCATCCTGCCAATTCAATTCACGAAGGAGAGTACCCGATGGAACAGCATCAACGGAAACAGGAAGAGACCACGGTTGCCGACGATCCGAAGGCCCGCGAAATGCTTCGCCAAGCCTTCGAGAAGACCGCGCGGTGGCAGAAAGACTTTAAGGGATTCACTGCCGACCTGACAGTGAATGTGAACGGGAAGGAAACCAGCGGACCCATCATGGTGAAAGGCCCTCGTGAAGTCTCTGTCCAACTGGGAGATGGCGACGTACAGAAATGGGCGCAGGAACAGCTCGGTATGATCGCGGTGCACCGCGGACCGAGAAGTTTCGAGGATTCGGACGGCAAGTACACATTAACCATGGAAGAAGACGGCCACCCGTTCGGCACGAAACTGATCATCCATGGATCGAACTCGTTTTATCGCCTAAAAGACAATCGCATCACCCAGATCAATCGCAAGATGGCGCATCCAGGCATGAACCCCTTCGCCTTCACGATCAATGTCGAAGAAAGCGCCATCACCCAGGACCAGAAGAATCTGACGACGAAATACAGCGTGTACTACTATTCACCCACCGACGGGAAGCTGAACAATGTGGAAAGCTTCACCGACACCCACGTCCGCGTCGGATCATCGGATTTGCCGGCCACCCGCCGCATTATTTCCTATGAAAACGGCGAAGTGATCGTCAAGAGCCTGACGTTCACGAATCACAAGTTGATCTAACGATCCCTACTTCCCACCCTCTCCCCCGCAAGGGGAGAGGCGCAGGAGACCGCTCGCACGGAAGCTCAATGGATCTACGAAAATCATTCCCCCGCAGCATGCGGTCCAAGTTAGAGGGTTACGTCCATATCGCACGGATGATCGACAAGTGCCGCGCCGTTCTGGCCGGCACCGAGGGCGAATACATCTACCCCTGCCCCATGGATGACCGGCTCTTGGAGTTCGCAGGCATCACTGCCGAGCAATTCACCGCAACGGTCAAGGCCAATCAGACCGATGAGGGCATTGCACAATGGTTCAGGAAGAAGGTGAAGCCTCGTACAGCGGCTAAGCTTGACGAGTGGAACGAGATGATGTTGAAGCGCGGACCGAGCACACCCGAGAAGCAGGAATACTTCAACAAGCTCAGAGACGCCGTTGATCCCTCCCGCACCGACCTCACCGCCTGGGCTGACCTACAAGACCTGGAAGAAGGGCGCCACGTTCCACGGCAGAAACCAGCATCCTAGCCGAATGATTTCTGTGGCATTGGGAGCAATCGATATGAACCGGCATTTCGCGACGTGCCTACTTCTCGCGGCAGGAATGGCTCTCACCGCCTGCGAAACTGTATCGCCAAAAGTTCTTGAGAAAAATGCCCTGAGCAGCGAACTACGAAACGAAACGACGGTCGGCGTGCCGCTTCCCACTGGTTGCCCGACGCTCACCACTTCTCTTCCGCCAGAAAAAACTACCGTCACAGTGTCCTACCAAGAGCCGACAACCAGTCAGAACGGGGCCCCACTCACCGAACTCGCCTACACAACACTATACTTGAGTTGGCCGAAAGCCCAGACCAAAGCTATCCGCATGTGGACCAACGATGCACATGGCGGTGCGCTTGTCACCATCCGAGACATTCCCGTTCCCGCTCAAGAACTGGGACTCTGCGTCACGGCGACGAATTGGGGCAGGAAGGAATCGGGCCCCGCACCGCTGACCCAGGCGAAACCGTAGGCTGTCTCCTTGAGGGCAGCTACCCCATTCTATTCAATATGCTTCCCCTTCTCTGCAACGCCCTAGTTCGTGACCATCACCTCCGAGCCCCTCGCTGACCGTGAATGTTTCGATACCCGCCAGCCCGACCAAGCCTTTCCCATCTTCCCCAACAGATACTCCTTCAGAAACCCGGTCGAGGCAACGGCGTCGTAGAACTCTCCAAGCTCGCTCGCTTCCACTCAGAGGTAGTGCGGGCTGGTTGATCCTCGAGCGCGCGCGTCGGACGAGCACTGCCTAATTGTGCGCGTTTTCCGAGCAGGAGGACAACCAGGCCGAGCTACCGAAATCCCTCTCCACTCGTCCCTCCCCCGAACCCTCCGAAGTTCCCGCCGAAGCCCCCCTGGCCGGTTCCCCAATACTCGCCTTTTTGAATCCGTCTGTACGGATGCCGAAGATCCGGCCTGCTGATCCACCAGAAGAACGAGATGGCCCCGATGCTGGTAAAGAGGGTGATCCAGAAACCCACTCCTTTGAAATGTGTCTTCGAGAGGGTGCCGACTCGCACGTCTTGCGCGGGAGAGGCCAGCGCCACCACGGTGCGATAGAGCCCCTCGCCGTAATGTCCCAACTCAATCGAAGGCTGCAGATACTCGTGCCCGACTTGATTCATCACCGTGGGAGTTATCACCGGCAACATCTGCCTGCCAAGCGTGATGGCGGCTTGTCGTTCCTGCACCGCCACCAGGACCAACACGCCATGTTCCTGTTGCGTAGATCCGATACCCCACTTTTCATAGAGCGCCGTCGCATACTCGTTAACCGACCCGAACGGCTTGATCGTCGAGACGGTCACCACGACCATTTCCACGCCGTTTTTCCGTTCAAGGTCCTGGCAGACGGAACGGATGCGCTCTTTCCAATCCCCATCGATCGCCTGAGCATGGTCGCTCACATAACCTCGCGGCTCCGGCAACTGGATCCTAGGCCGATCGTAGGGAACCGCCTGGGCGACGCCCTCAAAGAGGACGAGGCAGAAGGCCATCGCAATGCTGACGAGTTTCGTCATCGCTGCCCTGACTGAGAGAGTTGCTCGACTGCGCGAGCGAGTGCCGTCGCGGCTTGCAGATACCGGTCAAAGAGACGAGGCACTTCTTGAGGACCGGGAGATATCTGTCCGCGCTTGAGCAACAAGGCGTCCAGCAAACCATGCAGATCCAGCTTCAGCTGCTCGGCGACGTCCTTGATCACGGCATCGGACTGAGAGAGGACGGGCCGACCGAGGAGACGCTGCAAGCCGCGCAGGAGCGGAAGAGTCGAGGTGATCGAGAGCGGCAGCAGAATTGTCGTGGCGTCGTCGCTTCCGCCTCCTTCGACATAGCGCTGACGCAGGCGCAGCAGATGGCTCATGAGGCCCTGAACTACGGCTTCTCTCAGCCGATCGGCCTTCACGTGAAAGCCGATGAAGGGATCGCGCCCGCCTAAGACGCGATGCTGTTCCTGGATTTCCAGAAACTCGAGCGGAAATACCGCTGCCGACATGCGCAGTTCCTCTTCCGTCAGAAAAAGCGGGACCACGATCTGTTCCTTGCCCCATTGACGGTGCAAGGCACTGTACTGTTTGAGAAGGGTGCTGTCGTACGACGACACCAGGAGAAGGATATTCAGATTGGACCGCCCCGGGAGATATTCCCCCCGGACGGCACTGCCGTAAAGCAGCATCCCTTCCAGCTGCTCCCCGAACACGCCTTTGACGTCCTTCACGTAGTTCTGCAGCAGCTTCTGTATTTCGTCCGGCAATCCCTCGATCACTCGTTCCGTCATGCCCTAGTTCCTCACGAAGACTTCGGATGTAGAGATCTCTCGTTCGCACATACATCGGGGAGAAACCCGGCTGCAATCACGCGATCGATCAGATTGAACGGCGCCGTCGTCCGCAACCCCGCAGTGGTCGACAGGACCTGATAGCGAAGCCGTGCGTTCCGATCCAGCGTCTGAAATACTCGATCGCGCAGGAAGGCCACCACCGGATTCCCCGTATTCCAATAGAATACTTGCTGGTCAGCCAATCGCTGCAACATGATAACTTGTGATCGTCTCGCTCGCTCAAACTCTTTCAGCCTGGCGGCTGAATAGTCCTTATCAGCAAGACAGCCTGGCAACAGATCGGACAGCGCCATGGCATCGACCATCGCCTGCATACGTCCCTGCGACGCATGAGGGTTCATTGCATGGGCGGCATCGCCAATCAGAACGGCTCCATCCGCCACCCAGGTCGCTGTTCGCACCCTCCCGGTCGGCATATAGGCAGTCTGGCTCCAATCGCTCAGTTGTCGAAAGAGCCCGCCGAACTGTGGCGCGATTTGGTTCCAGGTCTGCTGCAGCGCAGGGATACCCCGCTGCTTCACGGCCTCCATCGAGCCGCTGGGGATCATATAGAAAAGATAAACCTTGTTCCCCGTCGCAGGAAACACACCCAAAATCGTCCTGTCTCCGACGTAGTAGAACGATTCGGATACCGGCTCCTCCGATTCGAGAATCGCAATCAGATACCCGTCGGGATAGAGATGCACGTCGGCGGGAATCTTCAGGGCCTCACGAACTTTCGAAAAGGCGCCATCTGCACCGACGACGATCTTGGCGCAGATCGTTTTTGTACCTTCCGGTCCTTGCGTGGACAATCCCACCACCCGGTTCCCCTCGCGCAACAGTCCTGTGAAGGAGGTCCCATAGCGGAGTGTCACGCTCCTCTGCTGCTGTACCGCCGCGACAATGGCGTGGTGGGCCACGTTCGGCAAGGTCACGATGGCGCGATTATAGGGGGGCGGCAGATCGTTATAGTCGATGCTACAGAGACGCGTCCCTCCGGCCCGGCAAAAATGAAAGTGCCGCACGGACCTCGTGGCATCGGCCGGCAACGATTGCAATACGCCCAGGCGATCGAGAACTTGCTGTCCGTTCGGTTGGAGAATTTCTCCCCGCAATCCCTGGGGCGGACCTGCTGCCTGATCCAACACGACAGTGCTGATGCCTTGCTTGGCCAGTGCCAGGGCTAAGACGGCTCCACCACCCCCTGCCCCCACCACCGCCACGTCGGTCTGTTCGATCGAGTCTGCCATGCCGATCAGCGCGCGTCCCACTCCCGATACCTCGTGTGATCGTTCCACATCGCAAGGAATTTTTCCCGTGCCTTGACGGTGATCGTATGATCGGTCATAACGTCGAGCCGCTCATCATTGTATCGATTGCCGCTCGTCGTGTGATTCATCGAGCCGGATGTGTTCACCTCATCGTCGATCACGACCTGTTTCAGGTGCATCAGCCCATCGTGCTCGTTCACCAGAATGGGAATGCCGGCCAAATGCAGCGTATGGAGCGCCGTTCGCTGCTTGACGTCCTCGGTACGCTGCCGATCTGTGATCAATCGTACATCGACTCCCCGCTTCTTCGCCGCGACCATCGCCTCCACGGCCCGGGGAGAGGTCAACCCATAGACCGCCACATAGAGGTAGCGTTTTGCATGCCCGTAGAGCGCCGCCAAGCGATCGAGTGGTGCATCGTCCGGCGAATAGTAGACCTCTACCGTCGCGCTCCACCCGACACCAACCGGAACCGCGAGCATCAGCAGGACGAGACACAGCGACAGCACGATGTGGATGGACATGACTCCCCTCATAGATGGCGGATGGCAGACCGGAGTCATTCGAGTTCAAACAACATCTTGAAATGATCGTCCGTGGCCTCCCAAGCCTGGGGCGCTGAGGTGGCGAGCCAACGCTGCAGAAACTGCTTTTGGCCCGGCGTGAGCAGCTGTTTGATCTGGTGTGAGCGGCCTTGGAGAGGGTTGTAGAAATCCGACCCGCCTCTGAAAATCCAATGTAGCCGTGCGGACATACATGTTTGTGAAGGCCGTCGGTTTCTCGTCTTCCCCATCGCCTTGAATCCACACCGACAAGAATTTCTCTAACCGGAGGCCGGCGCTATCCACGGCGGGATCAGTATCATGAAACAGCTCATTTTCCGATTCTTCGAGCGGAGTAGCCTCAGCGGACCTGAACATGAAGTTGCGTTTCCACATGCAATCGCTCCTCTAAAAGACGGCATAGTGGCGGCGGATCACGGACAAAGTCAAGCCACGAGCCGGCTGTTTCCGTTACCTTGACAATGACAAAGTCCGTTTGATAACGTGTTGAAATTGTTTAATCTCTGGGCCATGTTAGGAGTCTTCATGCAGGTCAAAATCAATGGCAAGGCAGAAGAGATTTCAGGGGGAACAGTTCTCGAACTCCTCCGGGCAAAAAAGATCGAACCGCAAATGGTTGCAGTCGAAGTCAACGACACCGTGTTGGACCGGAATCATCTCGCCACCACCAGCCTGAACGACGGCGACCGAGTCGAGTTCTTGTTTTATATGGGAGGTGGCCTGTGACAATGCCGATGCACAAAGACATTACCGAACTTATCGGGCGGACTCCCCTCGTCCGTCTGAACCGGCTGACCCCTACAGGCGGGGCGACGATCTATGGAAAAGTTGAATTCTTTAATCCCGGCGGAAGCGTCAAAGATCGGATTTGCCTCAATATGATCAACGAGGCGGAACGACTGGGCGCATTAAAGCCAGGCGGCACGATCGTCGAGCCGACCAGCGGGAACACCGGGATCGGACTCGCGTTGGTCTCAGCCGTCCGAGGATATAAGCTGATTCTCGTGATGCCGGAGAGCATGAGCATGGAACGAGCGAGTCTCTTGTCGTCCTATGGCGCGCAACTCGTCTTGACGCCGGCCTGGGAAGGGATGAAAGGCTCGATCCGCGAGGCGGAAAGCATCATCGCACAGAATCCGTCGTACTTTATGCCGGATCAATTTTCAAATCCAGCCAATCCGGCGATGCATAGAATGACCACGGCGATCGAGATTCTCGATTCCCTCGACGGAAAGATCGATGCCTTTGTGGCGGCAGTAGGGACAGGCGGCACTATTACCGGTTGCGGAGAGGTGTTTAAGGAACGAAATCCCAACGTGAAAGTGATTGCAGTTGAACCGGCTGGATCGCCGGTCTTGTCGGGTGGAGAGCCAGGGCCCCATAAGATTCAGGGCATCGGCGCGGGGTTCGTCCCGAAAGTGCTGAACCGGGCCATTCTCGATCGTGTGATGACCGTGACAGACGACGAGGCCTACCAAACGGCCAAGCAACTCTCGAAGAAGGAAGGTCTCCTGGTGGGAATTTCTGCCGGGGCCAACGTGTTCGCCGCACAGAAAGTGGCCCAAGAACTTGGGCCTGGCAAGAATGTCGTCACCATCCTGTGCGATACCGGCGAGCGGTATATCAGCATCGAAAAGTATTTTAATATTTGAGATCTCATTTATGAATTGAGCGAGGTGGGATGCTCAAAATGGTCGCCCAACAAGGCCGCAGGCGAGAAGAAACCGGAGGCGTACCCTCTGGGGTACGTTGAGGATTTCTTCGAACCGAGAACGTAGTTTGAGGCCGTTTTCAGCATCCCGGCAAACATGGAATTTACCGAAGATCAAATATCGCGCTATAGCCGCCACATTCTCCTGCCGGAGGTGGGTGGCAAGGGGCAGAAGAAGATCGCCAAAGCCAAGATTCTCCTGGTCGGCGCGGGAGGCCTTGGGTCGCCAGCAGCACTCTATTTGGCCGCGGCCGGAGTGGGCACGATCGGCCTCATCGATAGCGATGTGGTAGACCTGACCAATCTTCAACGCCAAATTCTTCACCATACGTCGGATGTCGGCCGGCCTAAAGTCCTCTCGGGCAAAGAGAAGATTCAGGCCTTGAACCCCGACGTACTGGTCTCGATGTACGAAGAGAGGCTCACGGCGGGCAATGCACTGAAGATCATCAGCGACTACGATGTCATCATCGACGGGGTCGACAACTTTACGGCCAAGTTCCTGATCAACGACGCCTGCTTCTTTGCGGGAAAACCTCTAGTCCACGGCGGCATCCTCCGCTTCGATGGGCGCGTAACGACCATTGTGCCGAAGCAGTCCGCCTGTTATCGTTGCGTCTTCAAGACTCCGCCGCCGGCCGGGCTGGTGGCTTCCTGCCAGGAGGCGGGCGTGATCGGCGTGTTAGCCGGCATCATCGGGACGATCCAGGCGACTGAGGCCTTGAAACTCATTCTGGGTATCGGTCATCCTCTCACGAATCGGCTTCTGGATTTCGATGCACGCAAGACCCACTTTAGAGAGATCAAAGTGAAACGCAATCCCGACTGCGCGCTCTGCGGAGCGCACCCGACGATTACCGAACTGTTCGACGACGGCGACCCTTTTGCCGGCTGTGCCGTCCGGCCGTAACCATTGACGTAGCGAGGTGGAATCACCATGGCCAAAATGAAAGCGCTGGTCTGTCGCGAGTGCGGAAAAGAATATCCAACGAAGGCGATCCATGTCTGCGAGATGTGCTTCGGCCCCCTCGAGGTGAAATACAACTACGAGGAGATCAAGAAGAACATTTCCCGCAAGAAGATCCAGGACGGGCCACAGAGTATCTGGCGTTATGCCGATCTCCTGCCGGTAGAAGGGCCGACCTTTCTCGGCCCGTATGCCGGGCTGACCCCGTTGGTGCGCGCGAAAAACCTCGGCGCCTACCTCGGATTGGACGAGCTCTATATCAAGAACGATACGGTGAATCATCCCACGCTGTCGTTCAAGGATCGCGTGGTCGCCGTCGCCATCACCAGGGCTCGGGAATTGGGATTTGAAACCATCGCCTGTGCCTCAACCGGGAATCTGGCCAATTCCGTCGCCGCCCATGCGGCTGCCGCGGGAATGCGCGCCTACGTGTTCATACCTGGCGATTTGGAAGCAGCTAAAGTCCTCGGAAACCTGATCTATAAGCCGAACGTGGTCGAGGTCGAAGGCAATTACGACGACGTCAATCGGCTCTGCAGCGAGATTGCCGGCGAATATGCCTGGGCGTTCGTGAATATCAACGTTCGCCCCTACTATGCGGAAGGCTCGAAAACGCTCGCATACGAAACCGTGGAGCAACTCGGCTGGCGCACGCCGGACCAAGTGGTCATCCCGATGGCGTCTGGCTCGCTCCTGACCAAGATCTGGAAGGGCCTCCATGAAATGAAAACCTTGGGTCTCGTCGATGACGTGCGGACGAAGATCAACGGGGCACAGGCCGAAGGCTGCTCCCCCATTTCCACGGCCTTCAAGGCGGGACGGGATTTCTTTAAACCCGTGAAGCCGAAGACCATCGCCAAGTCGCTGGCCATCGGCAATCCCGCCGATGGGTACTACGCGCTGAAAGCGACTGCCGAGAGCAAGGGATCCATGGACATGGTTTCGGACGACGAAGTGGTGGAAGGGATCAAACTGCTGGCGCAAACGGAAGGGATCTTCGCAGAGACGGCCGGCGGCGTGACGATCGGCGTGCTCCAGAAGCTGGTGAAACAAGGCACGATCAAGAAAGGCGACGTGACGGTGGCCTATATCACCGGCAACGGGTTGAAGACACAGGAAGCGGTGATCGATGCGGTCGGCAAGCCTCACCGCATTCAGCCGAGTCTCGCGAGTTTTGAGAAAACCTTTAAGATGGGGAAAAATGGTGGTGGTGACGCATGATTAAAGTTCGCATTCCAACCCCGCTCCGTCCCCTTACGAAGGGACGGGGAGAGGTCGACGCACAGGCTAAGAGTATCGCTGAGATGATCGACACCTTGAACACCGCCCATCCCGGGATCAAGGATCGCCTCTGCGACGACACAGGTGAGCTTCGCCGTTTCGTGAATATTTACGTCAACGAGGAAGATATTCGATTCCTCAAGGGCAAAGAGACCTCGCTCAAAGACGGCGACGAAGTCTCCATCGTGCCCGCCATTGCGGGAGGTTAGCCATGGCGAGTATGAAAGTTCACATTCGGTTTCCAGAAGACAAGATTAAGGAGCCGGTCATTTATCAGATCGGACACGAATTCAAGGTCGTCACGAACGTCAGGCGAGCGGACGTTCGCGAAACCACGGGCTGGATGGATCTTGAACTGACAGGGGAAAGCACTGAAATCGAACGGGCGATCGTAGGCCTTCGCAAGAAGGGGATCATGGTCGACCCGATCGAGTTGGATGTGGTGGAATAACGGGAGTGACATATCGCCATCAGCACCCAGCTTCCAGCTCTCAGAAACTCTTTTGATTGGAAGCAGAAAGCTGACGGCTGAGAACACGATCCGACTATGGAACTCACAGAACAACAGATCCAACGATACAGCCGTCAGATTATTCTCAGCGACGTCGGTGGCAAGGGCCAGATGAAGCTGAGCAAGGCGAAGGTCTTGCTCATCGGCGCCGGCGGACTCGGCTCACCTGCCGGACTCTATCTCGCTGCCGCCGGTGTCGGCACCATCGGTCTGGTCGATGGCGACGTCGTCGACCTCTCGAACTTGCAGCGGCAAATCCTGCACTCCACTGCCACGGTCGGCATGCCGAAAGTGGAATCTGGACGCAAGACCCTGTCGGCGATCAACCCGGAGATCTCGATCAAGACGTACCACCAGAACGTCGACAGTGACAATATTCTTCCGCTGGTCTCCCAGTTCGACATCGTGCTGGACGGATCTGACAACTTTGCCACGCGTTTTCTCGTGAACGACGCCTGCTTCTTCGCAAAGAAGACGCTCATCTCCGCCAGCATGTTCCGCTTTGAAGGTCAGCTGACAACGATCAAGCCCCATGCCGGTTATCCCTGCTACCGCTGCCTCTACCCGGACCCTCCCCCGGCTGGATTGGTCCCGAATTGCCAAGAGGCCGGCGTTTTAGGAGTACTCGCAGGGACCATGGGTATACTCCAAGCGTCGGAAGCGATCAAAGAAATTCTCGGGATCGGAGAAACCATGGCCGATCGCCTGCTGATCTATGACGCCCTGGAGATGAAATTCAGAAAAGTCCGCCGTCCTACAGACCCGGCTTGCCGTCTCTGCGGGCCGACGCCGACGATCACTGATCTGAACAGTGACTACACCGTCTCCTGCACCATCTAACTGTGTCAGATCTCATCATCCCCCAAGCGATCCTGGACGACATGGTGGCCCATGCGCGGGAACTCGATCCCTACGAGTGTTGCGGGCTTCTGGCCGGGAGCGACGGAGCCGTCACCCATGTCTACCGGATCAAGAATATCGTGGCACTCGAGGGGGCCGAAAAATTGTCTTCCTTTGACCCCGCAAAGGCTGCGCACCTGGAACGGCTCTCACCGGCCGAACGCGCCGAGATCGCCTTCGTGATGGACATGCAGGACTTTTCCGCTGCGAAGAAGGATATTCGAAACAAGGGGCTCGATCTCCAAGTGGTTTACCACTCCCATCCCCACGACCCGGCTCGCCCCTCCATCACCGACATCAAGATTGCCACCGACTACGAAGAGATTTGGCCAAAGATCAACCTACCCATTCCTGCCTATCTACTCATTTCTCTCATGGATAAGTCGAAGCCGGATATCCGCGGTTACTGGATCAAGGGCGGAACGGTCACAGCGGCGCCCATCATGACTTCTAACTAACGACGTTCAGCAGGGCGCTCTTACGCGACAATTTCCAGTTTGTTTCCCCTTGACCTCAATGAGATAATGGCGTCTTGATTGACCTCATACGAAGGAGTGCTCGTCATGCCATACATGCGTACGACCCTTCTCAGCGTCTTCTTCACCTTCTTCTTCCTTGGCCTGATGACCAACCATAGCTTCGCCGAGGAGAAAAGTTTTTACAGCCCCATCATTGGTGTCGATACAGAGAACCACCGCATCTTGATTTCCACACTCGGATCGGTGTTTTACATCGATGTGCCGGAAGCCGCGCGGCCCCATATGGAGAAGCTGCCGATCTCAAGTCTGGTAGACTTCGTCGTCGAAATGCGAGGCGAAGGGCAGATGCCAGTGATCAAAACCTGGAAGGTCAAATCCGGGGAATCGGCGTGCATGTACTTCAATGGGAAAGAATGCAAATAGAGGATAACCGACCGATCCGGCAACCCTACTCTGAACTGCCGAGCATGTCGTCGATGAGGGGACGGTTGATGTCGGTGCAGCCGAGACAGATGGTATCGAAGAGCACTTCGTGGTTCGCCACAAAATTCCTGGCGTCAGTTAATTTTTCCTCCATGACCTGGTCATAGCAGGTCTCGCAGAGCATCATCAGCCCACGCGATACGGATACGGTTTTGCGTCCAACGCTCCCAGCCATGACGTCCTACACCGACCCTTTCTGCCTCGCCAGCCAAAAGTCTTCAGCCTCGAGATCAATTCCGCAAACCGCACATTCATAGACCTTCTCGTCGGCCGGGAGTTGAATTTCCGTCCGATCGATTCTCCCGCGGCAGACATGATAAAAGCGCCCGCGCGCGTCGTCATTATCCAGCGGATCGCTTTCGTAAATCAGTACCATCGGCCTGCTCTCCCCTTAACTACATTCTAGTATAACGGTGGATGAGATCTATCCGCAACGGCCAGGCCTAGCGCAACAGGCTAAGGTCGAGGCTAAGACTGAGCGAAGATGAGACTCTATTTCTCAGCCTTGACCTAAGCCTTAACCTTCCAGAAAACTGGCGGACTTTTTCAGCATCCTGCGCTAGACCTGGAACTGGGCGTCATACAGTCGCGCATAAACCCCGCCACGCCCGATCAGCGTCTCGTGCGTCCCGTCTTCGACGACCAGGCCGTGGTCCACAACAATGATTCGATCGACGCCATGGATGGTGGAGAGGCGATGGGCAATGATGATCGTGGTCCGCCCCTTCGTGAGATCGTCCAGCGCCTCACGGATCTTGACCTCGGTCTCCGTGTCGATATTGGACGTAGCTTCATCGAACATGACGATCGGAGGGTCCTTCAGGATCACCCGGGCGATCGACACACGCTGTCGCTGCCCGACGGAGAGTTTGACGCCTCGCTCCCCGATCCAGGTATCGTATCCTTCAGGAAGGGCCATGATGAAGTCATGCGCACGGGCCACCTTCGCTGCCGCCTCAACCTCGTCCTGCCCGGCCAAGAGATCCCCGTACAAAATATTCTCTCTGACCGTGCCATTGAACAAAAATGGCTCTTGCTGGACCAGCCCGATTTGGCTTCGAAGAAATACCAAGGGCAGATCGCGGATATCGTACCCATCGATGGTAATGGCTCCCTGCGTCACATCGTAAAACCGCATCAGTAATTTGAGCGTGGTGCTCTTTCCCGCCCCGCTCGGACCGACAAGCGCGACGCGCTCTCCTGCTCGGACAGCTATCGTGACATCGGTCAAGATCGGCGCATCAGCACGATAATAAAACCCGACATGATGAAAATCGACTTCTCCTCTTAATCGAGGGACTGGTACGTGCGCGTCCGGGCGATCTCTGACCTCCGGAACGAGATCGAGCACTTCAAATACCCGTTCGCTTGCGGCCAAGGCATGCTGCAGCATGTGATTGACGGAATGAATCTGATTGATCGGCACATAGAATAGCGCAAGATACGAGATGAACATCACGAGCTCGCCCACGGAAAGATGGTGCTGCAAGACCTCGGCTGTGCCGAACCAGAGCACCATGGCTCCGCCAAGACTCCCGATCAGCATCATTCCCGGGGAGTAGTAGGACCAGAGGTACATGGCCTTCAAGGTATCTTGCCGACAACGATCGCTCTTCCAGCCAAATCGTTCCTGCTCATAGGGCTGACGATTGAAACCCATCGTCTCCCGGATGCCTGCCAGCACATCTTGCAGGAGGGCATTCAGCTCGGCTGACCCCTTTCGAATCGCACGATAGTGTCCATGGATGCGTTTGGTGAACAGCGCCGCTCCCACTACCAAGAGAGGAATCGGCACGAGTGCCAACAGAGCCAGTTTCCAATTGAGCATGAACAGCACGACCATGATCCCGATCAGCGTTAGCCCCGCCGTAATGATCTCTTCGAGCCCGTCGACGAAGATGCGCTGCATGTGCTCGGTATCGTTCAGTACTCGTGACATGATCTCGCCCGTCGGACGATTCTCATAGAAACTGATCGATAATCGCTGGAGCGCGGAAAACACCTGGACGTGCAGGTCATGGACGACTTGCTGCTCCAGCCCATTGTTCAGCCTGATCCGCATCGAGCCGCACAGGTTCCGGAGCACATAGGCCGCACAAAGCCCCAGAAATACCCATGACAGGAGCTGGGTCTGACCAGCCTGGATCACGTCGTCGATGATGACTTTGATCAGCCACGGAGGAATCAATTCGAACGCGGTCGCCAGCCCGGCAAACAGGAAGGTACCGACCACCATGGACCGGTGCGGGCTGAGATACTGGAGCACTCGAAGCAGGGTTTTCACAAGCGTGGGATATTCACGGCGAGTTAAATGGCGGAAACGGGTTCGTGTCGCCAATACTGATCAAATTCGGCGAGTTGCGTGAGCGTCGACATATCGGTCATCCGATCCAAGAACAGTTTGCCGATCAGGTGATCCATCTCGTGTTGGATACAGACCGCGTAGAGACCGGTCGCTTCGAAATCCATCGATTTGCCGTCACGATCCAGCGCCTGAACTCTCACGACTGCCGGCCTCGTGACTTTGCCCCGCAACCCGTCAACGCTTAGACAGCCCTCCCAGTTTTCAACTTGCTGCGGACCGTAGAAGACAATCTTGGGGTTAATGAGGACGGTATTGGGAAATCCGTCCTCGCCCTCACAACCCATCACGACCAATTGAATCGAGCGAGACACCTGGGGCGACGCCAAGCCAATGCCCGGTTCATCCAGCATGGTTTCAAACAGATCGTCGATGAATCGCTGCAGTTCTTTCGTGCGAATGTCGCGAGGGTCCACCTTGGCAGCCATCTGGCGAAGGATAGGGTTACCGAGCTTTGCAATCGGGAGAATAGCCATGGATCGTACCTGTCATCCTTCTATCAAACAATGAGAGGAGAGGGCGGGTCCGGAAAAATATAACACAGGGTTTTTCGCCCCCGCAAGGCACCGGGCTCTCGCGCGAGATCGACAAAGCTTGCGGGAAAGGCGCGATAGGCGGGACGAGCGAGAAGGGCGAAGGTGCGAGGTTTTTGGAACTTCGAACTACGAACTTCTGAAGACGCGTTTCCCGCCTGTCTCGCGCTTCACGCGTCATAGCCTACTAGCGAGCACGCGCGGGACGCTTCTGATTTGGCATTTCGAAACTGTCCTTCTGGCCGTTCCACCATTCCAGCCACTCGGTCGTCCACTCTTGACGATCCTGTTTGGTCGACGTCTCCCAATCATGGAACTCCGTTTCATGTCGGGTCAGAATCCAGAGCGACTGCACTGCTGAGAGTGCGACAAAACGTTCCTCATCGGCAATCATGCCGATGAGAACTGGTACCACCGTCTTCTCTCTGACATACCGAGACTCGAACGCGGCGGCCTTCCGAATCGACGAATTCTGATCTTTGGCCATCACCTCGATCGCGCCTACGGCCTTGGCCGCATCCAATCGAACGGCCACCCGTAATGCATGTTCACGTACCCGCGGGATTTCGTTCGGTTCCTTGGCTGCTGTGACAAGGGCCGGAACAGCCGAGGCCGCATTCAACATCGAAATCGTTTCGATGACATTGTAGCGAATCCGGGGGCTCGGCATGGTCAGGCCTTTGACCAACACCGGCACGGCTGGCTCGCCGAGGTGCACGAATTCTCCCATCGCCCAAAATTCTTGTTTACCTTCCAACAATGGCAGGAGGGCTTCCGCCCGCTGGACCTCTTCGGCCGTCAACGGTTTCGTATTCTGCGGGACGGATTCAGCTGGCAGATCCTGTCCCCTCGGAGGTGCCTCGTAAGGTACCTGGACCGGGATGACCCATCCCTTCCCCATGGGCTCAGCCCACAGAGTCTGGATCTGAGCCATTCCCACTAGCAGACCAAACAAGACGGTTCCCCAGGAACAAGAATATCGTTGCCGCACGGTCATCGCCTTTCTTCCCCTTCGCTACTACTCGCATCGCGCCGATGGACGATTTCGTACAACACCGGCAAGACGACCAGAATCAACACTGCTGCCGTCAGCATTCCTCCCACTACGACCCGTGCGAGCGGTTTCTGCGCCTGTGATCCAATGCCTGTCGCGAGTGCGGCCGGCAACAAGCCAATGGCAGCACCTAACGTCGCCATGAGAATCGGACGCATCTGCACATCGGCCCCCTTCCGAACAGCCTCCCGAAGGGTCAGCCCCGTGCGCCGGAAATCTTCTATCCGGGAGATCAACAACACCCCTCCCAGAATCGCCACCCCAAGCGTCGAAATGACGCCGACCGCGGCTGAGATACTGAAGTTCGTGTGAGTCGCCACAAGAGAGAGCACCCCTCCCACCAACGCAAAGGGGACGGTGCTCAAGACCAGGAGGGCGTTCTTAAGCGAATCGAAGGTGTTGTACAAGAGAAACAAAATGATCACCAGACTGATCGGCACCACCATCGCCAATCGTTTTTGCTCTTCTTTGAGTTGATCGTATTGGCCGGCCCATTCCATCCGATACCGTTCGGGAAGACTTACCTCCTTGGCCAGGCGAGCTTGGGCCTCTTCTACGGTACTTTGGAGGTCACGATCCCGCACACTGAACTTGATCGGAATATAGCGTTCGTTGTTCTCACGATAGATAATGAAGGCACCGGTTTGCGTCGTGATCGAGGCCACCTGCTTTAGTGGAATGCGTGCCCCATCCGGCGTACTGACCAAGATATTACCGATCGCGTCGACATCCTGTCGAAACTCCGGGAGAAACCGGACGACGAGATCGAACAGCCGTTCTCCTTCATACACCTGAGTAACGGCCTGACCTCCGACTGCTGCCTGCACTACGGCATTCACATCCGCCACTTGCAGCCCATAGCGCGCGCTCGCCTCCCGATCAACCTGAATTAGCAGATTGGGTTGCCCCACGAGGCGGAAAATTCCCAGATCTTTGACGCCATGGATCTGCCGCATGAGCTGCTCGATCTCGGTAGCCTTCGCCTCCATGGTCTTCAGATTGGCGCCGAAGAGTTTAATGGAGTTCTCTCCCTTCACCCCCGACATGGCTTCTTCCACATTGTCTTGAATCACCTGCGAAAAATTGAAAATGATTCCTGGAATGTCTTTCAGCCGCCCCTCAATCTCTTCGATCAGCGCATCTTTACTCAACCCGGGACGCCATTTCTTTTGCGGCTTGAGATTGGCCAGGAACTCAGCATTGAAAAAACTCGTAGGATCGGTGCCGTCATCCGGACGACCCAGCTGTGACACAATGGTCGTGACTTCGGGCGATTCGCGGAACAACCGACGAATCTCACTCGTCAACCGCGACGCCTGGTCGAAGGAGATATCCACGGGCATCGTGGCACGAACCCAGAGATTCCCCTCTTCCAACGCCGGCATAAACTCCCCCCCCATCGACTGCAGCGCCACAAATGTCATCGCCAGAAGCCCGACGCAGGCACCGACAACAGCAGACCGATGGTCTAACGCCCACTCCAAGATGCCATTGTAGAAACGACGAACCACCCGTACGATCGCCGTATCGTCCTCGCTGATCGTGCCCTTGAGCAAGAATGAACACAACACCGGGGCCAGAGTAAAGGCCATCAAGAGCGCACCTACCAAGGCAAACCCATAGGTGATGGACATGGGCGCGAAAATCTTCCCCGGCACACCCGTCATCGTAAAGAGCGGAATGAACGCCACCACGATGATCGCCGTAGAATAAAAGATCGGCTGTCCCACCTGCCGAGCTGCCCGCACGATCTGCTGGTGAACCGTCAAGCCATGGGTCTTTCCATGCGCCAGATGGAAAAAGATGCTCTCCACCATGATCAATGTGGCATCCACGATAATGCCGAAGTCGATGGATCCGAGCGAGATCAAATTCGCGGACTGTCCGATGAGGACCATCATCGAAAAGGTAAAGAGCAACGAGAGCGGGATGGTTAAGGCCACAATCAGGGCCGCGCGCAAATGCCCCAGGAACATAAACAAGATGATAAAGACCAGGACCATGCCGCTGATGAGAATATCCGTGACGGTCTCCACCGTCGTATGAATCAAGGCCGTGCGATCGTAGAACGTTTTAACCTTAACCCCTGCCGGCAACTTCCAGGTATTGAGGTCTTCAACCTTTGCTCGAACCCTCTCAAGGACATTGAGCGCCTTGTACCCCCGCTGGAGCAGAATGACGCCTTCGACGACGTCGTCTCGATCATCGATGCCGACCTTGCCCAATCGAATCCGAGGCCCCACCGCGACCTTTCCCAGAGTCTTGACGAAAATCGGTGTCCCGCCTTTTTCAGCCACCATGACGTTTTCGATATCAGCGATCCCGTTGATGAGGCCGAGTCCACGAATGTTGTAGTTCTGCGCGCCGATGGTCAAATAGTTGCCTCCGACATTGGCATTACTATTGGTCAAAGCGGACATGACCTGCGACAGATTGACGCCGTAACTGATCAACCGACTCGGATCGATATCGACGTGATACTCCTTGGTCGTCCCCCCGAACGCGGTGACGTCGATGACACCGGGAATGCGCCGGAACTCTCGACGGACCTGCCAATCCTGAATCGTTTTCAAATCCGTGAGCGTGGTCTCGCCGGCTCCGGTGAGTTCATACCGATAGATTTCGGCTATCGCCCACCAGGGAGACAGCGACGGTGCCGCCCCCGGAGGCAATTGCACCGAAGCCAGCCGATTCAGTACTTCCTGACGGTCGCGAAAGATCTCCGTATCGAAATCAAAATAGATCTTGATGTCGCTCAACCCGAAAATCGAGAGCGAGCGAACATCTGTGAGACCTGGTGTGCCATTGAGCGCGACTTCGATAGGAATCGTGATTTGGCGTTCAATTTCTTCGGCTGACCACCCGGGGTACTGGGTGATCAGCTCGACCATCGGCGGCGAGGGATCCGGATAGGCGACGATATCGAGGGTATGAAAGGCGTAGAGCCCGCCGAAAAAGAGAAGAAAGCCCAGAATGCAGACCATGACCCGCTGGACCAGAGAGAGTTCAACAATTCTGGCTATCATGGGGTGTGGTTAGATTCCAATTCGAAGGAGGAGAACCATCACGTGGGGCTCTATCCCTTGACTTCCTGTCCCTTGATCAAGACCGCGCCTTTAGTCACGATGCGCTGTCCCGACGTCAAGCCTTCCAAGACACGCACCTGATCCGGTGAAATCGTGCTCACTTTGACTTCCCGTTTGACATACTGGTCGGCACCTTCGACGACGAACACAAACTGCTTCCCATCCACTTCCAACACCGCTTCGCGAGGAATCGTCAAAAGCGGCGCGGCTTCTCCGACCTGGATATGGAGGCGCGCAAACATTTCCGGCTTCAGCCGATGATCTTTATTATTGACCCAGGCACGCAGCTTAATGGTTCTCGACGTCGGGTCTACCACGTCGCCGATGGTGGCAACGGTCGCGGGGAAACTCACGTCAGGGTAGGCCTCTACGCTGACCTTCGCAAACTGCCCTTCTTTCACCAAGGCGAGATCCCGCTCATAGACATCCGCCACCACCTGCAGCATATCGAGGTCGGCCACCGTGAACAATACCTGGTTGGAGTCTCCCCCGATCGACTGTCCTGGCGTCACGTTCCGTTCCACGACAATCCCGGTCAAGGGACTCTTCATTTCGAATCGCGACGTGATTTTTTGTCGATCGAGCGGCTTCTCCAATTCCTGGGCGGGAACCCGCAACGACAACAGCCGTTCTTTCGCACGGCGGTATTCCGCGCGCGCCTTGATCAATTCGTTCTCCGCTTGCTTAAGGTCCTTCAACGGCAGCGCTTTATTCTCATACAGGTCCTTGGCCAAATCGCGGGCGCGGGTCGCGTATTGAAGATCAGAATCTTCTTTGACATATTCAGAATAGGCTTGGGCAATTTCCTGGCTGTCCAACACCAACAGGACACTACCTGCCTGCACACGCTCGCCCAAATGGGCCCGCACCTCGAGGACCCGCCCCTGGAGTGGAGAGGAAATTCTGGAGTAGCGATCTTCCCCGTAGGCGACCTTCCCGGCCAACGTGAGGTCATGAGCCCCGGACCCGAGTTCGACGAGAGCCGTTTCCACCCGCGGATGCGATTCCGCAGCTGATCCTGCAGTCTGGGGTTGAGTCGTGGCGGCATCGGAAACCGTAGGTTGCTCTCCTCGCCCGCAGGAAGTCAGGAGGAGCAATGTGAGAGTCGAGGTTACGGACAAAAACAGAACGTCCACAACCATCGCCCGAACCCGAACCACAACCCTCATGAGGAGATCTCCTGTCCCACGGCGCTTTCTAACTGGAAGAGGTTATGCTGATAGTTAAAGAGGGCTTCGATATAGTTTTGCTGAATCGTCCGCGAGGTGCGCGCGGCATCGAGCAAATCGAGAATCGTCGCACCGCCCCGTTCGTAGGCCCGTTCGACTATCGTAACAGTGGAGCGGGCATCTTCCAACACCCCACCCACATAGGCTTCGACCAATCGCCTGCTCTGCAGGAGGTTGCGATAGGCGACTTCCACTTCATTCTCGACTAGATTGAAGGTCTTATTCAAGTCGGCCTCAGCGGTCTGCACCGCGACCTCAGCCTGTCGAATCCCACCCTGATTCCGATTAAACAATGGCAACGGCAACCCCAGATTAAGAGCCCACTGCTGGGGGTTGTCCGGCCCCTGCGGTCCCTGGATGGCATACCCGCCTCCGATGGTTATATCCGGGATGCGATAGGCCTTTGCGAGCCTGAGGTCGGACTCCCGTTGCGAATAGGTAAACCGCCTTGCCTTGATATCGGGGCGAAGCTCGAGCGCGACCGCACGTAGCTTGTTGATGTCTGGATCGATGCGTCGAAAATCTAAGTCCGTCGTCAATTCCAGCGCCGTTTTGGGGGAAAGTCGCAAGAGCTGCCGAAGATCTCCGCGAGCCGTTTCCCCTTCCTGCAACGATTGAATCACCTGTGATTGAAAATCGACCATCTGCAATCTGATGCGAATGAGGTCGACCTCCGCAATGTACCCCTTCTTAAACCGAATCGTATTGATATCAAGGATACGAGCGAAACGGTCTCGATTCTCTTCAGCCAAGGTCAGGCGCCGCTGAGCCAACTGGATACGGTAATACGTGTCCTTGACAGTGAACCCCAATTGGCGCACGGCATCTTCAAACGCCGCTTCCGTCGACTGGCTGCCATAGCCCGCGCTTTCGATCCGGTAACCGCGTTTTCCTGCCAATTCGAATAACTGCTGGATTTGACCGAACAGCTGTCCGGTCTTCGCGAGTGTACGGCCTTGTGTAAACGAGGCGACCGATGCGATCGTAGCGACGGGATTGGGAAAGAGCGCCGCGGTAATTTGCTGTCCTTTACTGTACTCAATCCCGTACTTGGCAATGAGCACATCAAGGTTTTGACTGATGAACAGTCCCAGCGCGTCATTCAGGCTGAGACGAAGAGCCTTCGCTGCCACAATGGCCTGTTCAGGATCCGGAGCTGGCGAGGCAGCACTGGAGGGATATGAGGAAAAGCTCAGAAGGCTGAGAACCATGATGTAGCAGATGGGACGCAATCGTCGATCCACAAACACAGACAATCCCCCCTACAAACCACTGCATGGGTGAGGGGGTGAGTACAGATCACCACACCATCCTCTCAACCAATTTTGGATTATACAGCGTATGCGAGGCGAAGCAAAGAACCTCTTGAGAAATAAGCACTTAGCAGGCCTCGGACTCTGGACGATCCGAGTAAAGAAGGTATGCCTTCCAGAGAGAGACTTGTCTTGATGGGCCTTGGTCGGGCGGGGGAATAGCGGCCTTCTCACCATCCACCTAGTGCATCTTCAGCTCCGTCCAAGCGCGGTCATAAATCCGCAGCGCCTCACCCACGTCGCTCATCCATTCCAGTCGAGGAAGCAGGTCGATTGGCGGATAGATAGCCGGATTATCCAAAATACGCTTGGGCACAAAGGCCCTGGCCGCTTTGTTAGCCGAGGCAAAGAGCAGCCGTTCTGCTGTGCGCGCCGCCACATGTGGTTCCAACAGGTAATTGATGAACTTGGTCGCCAGCTCTTTCCTGGGAGATGACTTGAGCACGACCAGACAATCCGCCCACAGGGTGCCGCCTTCTTTCGGCACCACATAGCGGATCGACGGCCGCTCCATCATCGCCCGCGCAACCGGCCCTCCCCACCCATGCGCCAACACCACATCGCCTGACGCGAGAAGCTGGTCGTAGTGCTCGCTGGCATAGGCCTTCACCAACGGTTTCTGCACCAGCAATCGAGCTTTTGCCGTCTCAATCAGCGCCGGATCCTTCGTATTCATGGAGGCCCCCATCCACCGGAGGACCGCCCCAAACACTTCTCGTTGATCGTTCAACATACTGATCTTCCCTCTGTAGCGGGAATCCCACAGGATGGCCCAACTGTCCGGTGGCGTTGAAACGATGGCTGAGTCATACCCAATCCCGACCGTGCCCCAGAGATAGGGAATCGCGTACCGATGCGTCGGATCAAACTCAAGGTGTTGGAGATGGTCTTCCAACGTGGCTGCGTTGGGCAGCATCGTGGGATCGAGTTCGGCAACCAGTCCCTGCTGAATCATGATCGCCGCCATGAAGTCCGACGGCACAGTGACATCGTAGCCTGTGGCCCCGCCCTGGAGTTTTGCCAACAACTCTTCGTTACTACTAAACGTGTCCACGACGACCTGCACCCCATGGCGTCGTTCGAACTCAACCAGCAGTTCGGGACCGACATAATCGGACCAGGTGAAATAATGGAGCGTTTTCTGTCCCGCATCCCCGGAGGTCCGTTGGCAGGCCATGTTCCCGCAGAGCAGAAGCACAACAAGGCACAGTGAGAGCCGCATCCCTCTTGTATGCATGACCATCCTATCGTCGTTGGAACAGGAGAGAGAGCCCGATCATGTTCATGGACAACATCACGAACAGCGCCGACAGGGCGTTGATCTCGGGAGACATACCGGATTTGATCATCGAATAGACTTTCAGCGGTAAGGTCGTCGCCCCGGGACCGGCGGTAAAGAAGGTGACGATGAAATCGTCGAGCGAGATGGTAAACGCCATGAGCCCTGCCCCGAGAATGGCCGGTCTGAGTAACGGGATCGTCACATGACGCAAGGCGTCCCAGTAGGAGGCCCCAAGATCCGCCGCAACCTCCAACAACCGTGGATCCAACTTCCTGAGGCGCGCCCGCACGATGATCATCACGACGGGCAAATTAAATAACGCATGACCGAGAATCACCGTCATGAGGCTGAGCGGTATTTGAAGTAGCACGAAGAACAACAACAACGAGACCCCCATCATGACTTCGGGAATCACCAGCGGCATCAACAGTGCCTGTTCGATCTGGCGCTGCCGTCGCCCTGGCAGACCTTCCAGCCCCACAGCGAGGCCGACACCAAGCAGCAGCGCGAGCAGCGTCGAGACCGTCGCCACCCACAGGCTGTTTGCCGCGGCATCGAGCAGCGCCTGGTTCGCCCACAATGCGCGATACCATTGCAACGACCACCCTTGCCAGGTTGCAGAAAGACGCGACGCATTAAACGAAAAGAGGATCAGCACCGCAATCGGTCCATAGAGGAACAGCAGATTCACCAGGCTGAGGCGCCACAACCAACCGCCAGTCTGTTTCATGATTCATGCTCCCGCTGGGAGAGTGGTGTCGATGCGCGAAGCAACCAGCCCATCATGCCCACCACGAACAGCATCAACACACAGGAGATAGCGGCGCCCAGAGGCCAATCGCGCGCCACCAGAAATTCATGCTGAATGAGATTCCCGATCATCATGCTTCGAGCACCCCCGAGAAGATCAGGCGTCAGGAACGCCCCCAGCGAGGGAATAAATACGAGGAGACAACCAGCCATGACTCCCGGCCTGGCGAGTGGCAGAATGATCTGCCAAAACATTGCCCATCGCGTTGCGTAGAGATCCCAGGCCGCCTCGACTAACGCGCGATCCACCCGCTCAAGCGCCACGTAAAGTGGCAAGACCATAAAGGGCAGATAGCCGTAGACCAATCCGATCACGACGGCGGTGTTGGAGTAGAGCAACTCGATCGGTGTGGCCACCAATCCCAGCTTCAGCAAGAGGGTATTGAGCAATCCTTCGGTGCGCAGGATAAACATCCAGGCATAGGTACGAACGAGGAAGTTGGTCCAAAACGGAATCATCACCAACAGCAACCAAAACCCTTGTCGTCTCGGTGCCGCCCGAGCGATGTAGTACGCCAAGGGGAATCCCATGATCAGGCAGAGCAGAGTCGTCCCCGCTGCCAGGAGGATCGATTGGCCGAGGATACGGGCGTAGAGAGGGTGGAGAAGATCGAGATAGTTCGTCAGGCTGAAAGACCAGACGATCCCGCCATAGGTTCCACGGCCGGCGAAGCTGATCACGACGACGAGGCACAGAGGCACAAAAAACAAGAGCCCCATCCAGAGCAGGCCTGGCCCGAGGAGCCACCAGGACACAGCTCGCCCCGAGGACAACGCCCGTCCAGCAGGAGCAGAGATCTTCATTCGGTCAACACCACGGTATCGGAGATCTGCCAGCGAACGTAGACGGCATCGCCGCGCACGAGCCCGTTTCGACCGGACTCGTCGTTCGGAACGCGCACGTTCCAGACCAGGCGCTCGCCGAGCCGCACCAGATACCGTCGATCGCTTCCGCTATAGAGCACCTTGTCGACCGAAGCGGGCAGGCTCTGTTCGCCGCTCAGACCCTGTGCCACAGTCGAGAGGCGAAGCCGTTCCGGTCTCAGCAAAACCGTCACCGCACTCCCCTCTTGGAGAACAGTATGACCTGGCAGGACAATCTGAACCTCTCCCTGGAGATCCGGAGACTGCACTACCGCTCGGCCTCCGTCGATACGTCGAAAGATGCCGCGCAACTCGTTCGAGACCCCGATAAACCGGGCCACAAACGCCGAGGTCGGCGCCTCATACAAATCCTCTGGTCTTCCGATCTGCAACACACGTCCCTGATGCATGACCGCCACACGGTCCGACATGGTGAGGGCTTCTTCCTGATGGTGGGTGACGCACACGAACGTACAGGCAGCTCGTTCCTGAATGGATTTCAGTTCGACCTGCATCTCCTGCCGGAGTTGTTGATCCAGCGCCGAGAGCGGTTCGTCCAGCAAGAGAACAGCTGGTCGATTCACCAGCGCACGAGCCAACGCCACGCGCTGTTGTTCCCCTCCGGACAGCTGACCCGGCAAACGTTCCTCTTTCGACGAGAGCTTGACCATGTCCAATGCAACACGGACACGGGACGTGATCTCGCCCCGCGGAGCTCCCTGCATCCGGGGACCGAACGCGACGTTCTCCGCGACCGTTAAATGGGGAAAGAGGGCATAGGATTGAAATACGAGGTTCACGGGACGACGATTCGGCGGAACCGCCTCCATCAAGCGGCCATCGATTCGAATGGTCCCCTCATCCGGCGTTTCGAATCCTGCGATCATCCGCAAGACGGACGTCTTCCCTGCCCCGCTGGGACCGAGGAGTGAAAAGAATTCCCCACGCTGCACGGTTAACGACACATGGTCGACGGCCAACGTGGCGCCATGTCGTTTCACCAAAGACGTGATGTCGATGCTAGCTGGTTGTTCTACCATTTCGATGCATTTGACTATCGCCAGACCGAACGGCTCGGATGCAGAGGAGTGCTAGCAGGTTGTGGGAACATGATGCCTGCCTGCCAAACATTCAATGGTCCGCTCGTCTGGGACAAGAGGACACGACTGCGCAGGATACTCAAAATCTTCTCCCAGCAAGGCCCCAGTGAGTGAAGGGGCGAGGGGGTACAGACCGCACTTCCTGTCGGCCGTTCGCCTTTGCAATGGGTCTTGGAGAACAGAAAAGCCCCTGCAGCGCTTCCGACCTCCGAGAACCTCCTTTGGTACGCGGAGGGTGTGAACGATGCGAGAACGAAGCTGGCGGACATTTTCAGCATCCTGCTAGACCACGGGATCATTACGAAAGCTGTGCGGCAAGAATAATGCGGGCAGGCTTGTTCACGATCCACAAGGGTGGACTCGCGGGTAGGGATCGACGGCACGAGACCACCAGGGCCAGGCTCAGAAGTCGAGGCCAACTTTGGAGTTGGAGTCACGGAGATGCTTGCGGACCCGGACTTGTTCGTGGTGCTTGAGCAACAACTGTCGCCGAATGACGTCGCGATCCTCAGCGACGATACGCACCAAGCGATCAACATCCTCAGCATGCTCGCGGACCAACTCGGACAACTTTGCCATTTGGCTTTCAAGATGCTCTAACCGCGAGAGCGCATCTTCACTGCGGTCCACTGCCGGCTTCTGGGCCGGCTTTTGTTTCACGAGCGACGTAACCAGTACATCCCGCTTCATGCTCACTCCTTTGCTCGAATACTCACGGATACTCCTATGCTGCCTTTCCTAGTATCGTCTCACATTCTCGCGAAGTCAACGAGTCTGCTTTCTTTCTATTTCATCAGCGTCCTGCTACAATTCCCCGCAATGCCGAACATTTTCACCATGGTGCTAGCGGGCGGGAAGGGCGAACGTCTCCAGCCCCTCACCGAACATCGAGCTAAGCCGGCTGTTCCATTTGGCGGGAAATATCGCATTATCGATTTTACGCTCAGCAATTGCCTTAACTCCGGGCTTCGCAAAGTCGCGGTTCTCATCCAGTACAAGTCGCACTCGCTCGACCGTCACATCCGCATGGGCTGGAACATCCTCAATGCCGAGCTCGGCGAATACATCGCCTCGATTCCACCGCAGCAGCGGATCAGCGAAGAATGGTACCAAGGCACCGCTGATGCGGTCTATCAAAACCTTTTCCTGCTCGACAACGAACAGCCGGACTACGTGCTCATCCTCGCCGGCGACCATATCTACAAGATGAACTACATGGAGATGTTCCATTGGCTGATCGCCAAAGGCGCCGATGCCGTGGTCGGCGCGATCGATATTCCGATCGAAGAGGCCCATCGATTCGGCGTGATGAGCGTGGATGAGGACTTCCGGATATCGAACTTTGAAGAGAAGCCGGTTCACCCGCCGTCGATCCCCAACGATCCGACCCATGCCTTCGCCTCGATGGGCATCTACCTGTTTCGCACCAAAGTTCTCCGCGAGCACTTGATTGCCGACGCCCAAGAGGGCGGCAGTCATGACTTCGGGAAAAACATCATTCCCCGAATGATTCGCGATCGACGTGTCTACGCCTACAAATTTATCGACGCGAATAATAAAGACGTGAAGTATTGGCGGGACATCGGCACCTTGGACGCGTACTGGGAATCGAACCTGGACCTTGTCGCGGTGGATCCCCTCTTTAATCTCTACGACCAGCACTGGCCGATCCGAACCTATCAAGGGCAATTTCCACCGGCCAAATTCGTCTTCGCGCAAGACTATCAGGGCGGCAGGATGGGCGTGGCCCTGGATTCTATCGTCTGCGGCGGCTGCATCGTCTCCGGTGGCCGGGTGCAAAACTCAGTGCTCTCACCGAACGTCCGTGTGCAGGACCATGCGGACGTGCGTGAATCGATTGTCATGGAAAACGTCGTCATCGGCGAACAGAGTCGGATCAGACGGGCCATTATCGACAAGGATGTCATCATCCCGCCCAAGTCGGAAATCGGGTACGACCGACAGGCCGACGCCCAGCGATTTACCGTCACCGAATCCGGCTTGGTCGTGATTTCAAAGGGAATGAAACTGCATGCCTCCCTCGATTCATCCAGTTGATCTGATTATCGCCCTTCGCGAGAAGCACTTGACCCCTGCCATCGTATTCCTTACGTCGCGCCGTGCGTGCGATGAAGCGATGCAGGCCTTCGACCACAGCCAGATCCTCCTCCCGCCGCCTCGTCAGCAGGCGATCGCCACCGTGCTGAAAAAGGTGATCGCCCAATATCCGAGTATTGCCGAACACCCGCTCATTCCGACCGTCCAGCGCATCGGCGTGGCCGCGCATCATGCAGGCCATCTGCCCTCGTGGAAAATCGCGGTTGAGGAACTGATGCGTCATGGCTGCCTCGACGCCGTCTTCGCCACGACCACGCTGGCCGCCGGGGTCGATTTCCCTGCGCGAACCGTCATCATCACACAGTCCAGCATTCGCAAGTCACGCGACTTCATGGACTTGACCATCGGCGAGGTGCAGCAGATTGCCGGCCGCGCGGGACGCCGCGGAAAAGATCTCGTAGGCTTTGCCATCGTCACCCCCTCGCCCTATATCGATCTGAACGTGCTGACCAAAGGCTTCACCGGCCATCCCGAAGCGATCAACAGCCAATTCCTCATCAGCTATCCGATGGTCCTGAACCTCTTGAAAGCCCATCCCCTGGACCAAATCCAACCGATTCTCGCCAAAAGCTTTGCACAATTTCAGCTCAACCAGCGCGCGGAAGTCCTGGAACGCAAACTGGACGATCTGCGTGATCAGATGGAACCGTTCGGGCCGCGCGTCTGCACCGACTGGATCACAGAATGGCAGACCTTCGACCAGGTCCGCCGGCAGAAATCCCACCGTGCCCCCGTCAGGAGGCACGAGCCACCAGAAGTCGCGGCGCGTTTTCACTTTCTCACCCCCGGTCGCGTGGTGGGCTTCGGCCGTGGCCGAGGCGTGGTCCTGCGACAATATCGCAGCAAGGGACAGAAGAGCCCGATGATCACGGCACTGCGTCTGGGCGGAGGCATTACGGAATCTCCCGCCTCCACGGTGACCGAAGTGTCCGACCGTGTCCTCGACTGCGTGGACGCGCCGGTCTATCCCTGGTGCACGCCGGAGAGCGTGGAAGAGTTACTCCATCACTTGGAAGAGTTGCCGACCAGGCTGCCGGAGCTTCCCATCCTGATTCCGAAGGACAATGAACCGATTCCGGACGCCATCGTGCAAACCCTGGGCGACTTTGCCTGTCCGACCTGTCCTTCGCGTTCCGCCTGTCAGAGGGACTATCCCCTCGCCTCCAAACTTCGGCAGGAACAACAGCGGCACGTCAAATCGATCCAGGCTCTGAGGACGAGTCTCTGGCACCGTTTTCAGGAGAAGATCGACGTCCTACAACAGTTCGGGTACCTCACGCCGGCGGCCCGTCTCACCGATGACGGCGAATGGGCCAGGCTCATCCGCATCGACCATTCGCTGCTCATCACCGAATTGCTCCGGGCCGATGCCTTCAACGGAGCCGATCCCGCCATGCTGGCCGCCGTCATGTCGAGCATCGCGCATGACGACGATCGCCCCGGCGCCTTCCCTCGCGTCAGTTCCGGGTTGGGGTCATTGCTCGGGCAGGTTCGAAAGCTGGCTGTGTCGCTTTCGCCGCATGAAGATCCCCCGCTCTTGCGAGCCGACATCGCCGCGGTGACGGAACGGTGGATCGGCGATCCCTCGCTTACCTGGATCGGTCTCTGCAAGAGCACCACGATGGCTGAAGGAGATATCTATCGCCTCTTAGCACGAACCTTGGAATTTCTATCGCAACTGCACACACTCAAGGGCACACACCCAGGATTGGCAGACACCGCCTCACGGGCCATCGCCGCCCTACGGCGGGGCGTGCTGGAAGAATTACCATGACGGCATCGCTCGGTCACTCGTGAAGCGAATCTCGTCCACGGATCCGACGCAGTCACGTCTCCACGCTTCACGTTCGAACAAGGCAAACGATGACCACCGAAGAACTCGAACAACTTCTGGTTCAACAACCGATCGCGCTCCTGCACCGTCTCGCGCGCGGGCGTGTTCAGCGACATTTCCGCGCAGGCAAACGCCGATTGATTGAGGTCCTGCTGCGCCACTCCGCCGAAAATCGCGCAGGTTTTGAGTCCGACCTCCTGACCCTGATCGGTGAGCGACCGGCTCGCCCCGTTCCACCCCCTCCTCAAGCCCCCGCCGCAGGAAACCGAAGCCCTCGGCACCGCAGCATCGCACCGCGCACAGGCCGGTTGAGCCGGAATCCCAGGAGCCGGCCATCACCCTCTCCAGCTGGTTGGAGGGACTGGGGGTGCCGCCGTCGCAGACCTTTGTCCCGGATGCCTGGCAAGAAGACGCCATCGCCAAATTGAGAGAGGGTGACGTCGTCGTGAGCGTCCCGACAGGAAGCGGAAAAACCTACGTTGCGGTCGAAGCGGCCCGTCGTGCCATCGCGGAGAATCGAACTGTCATCTATACGTCGCCCCTGAAGGCCCTCTCGAATACCAAGTATACGGAGTTTTCAAAAATCTTCGGTGCCGACCAGGTCGGCATTCTGACCGGTGATCGACGCGACAATGGACAAGCGCCCCTTCTGATCATGACGACGGAAATCTTGCGGAATCTGCTCTACGACGCAGGAGGCGGTGAGATCGACGTACGCCTGGATACGTTAGGCCTGGTGATTTTGGATGAGTCGCAATATATCGCGGATCCTGAGCGGGGTGTTGTCTGGGAAGAAACGATCATCTTCTGCCCGAGCCAAGCACGAATGCTCTTGCTCTCGGCCTCGATCGGCAACCCGCACGATATTGCCGAGTGGCTCACCTCGATCAGACCAGTACCCTGCCACCTGATCCGCCACAGCACGCGCACCGTGCCGCTTCGCGCCGGCTACTTACATCCGAATGGCAAGCTCACACCGCTCTTCCGCACCATCGGCATTCCCCACGGCCATCCAGGCCATCTCCATCCTGAAGCCAGACGGCTCTTTGCTCAATACGAAGATGAGACTCTGCCGTCACGTTCACGGCGTTAGAAAATCCCGACCGTCGTTCACTTAGAAGGTGTAGTTCAGACCAAACGTCCAGCCCTGGCGGAGGGATTGAAACTGCGTGAGGGGGAAAGAATCGGCTGGCGCACCGACAGGGTGTAAAGTCACAGTCCCATCAATCGCATGATTCCACCAGACGCGGTAGCCGACATTCAGAAACATATTCTTGATGAGCATCAGTCTCGCCCCGACATCTGCATCAGCCCCAATCCCCCATCCCATCATCGAGATACTCGGATTCTGCTGCAAATCATTGCGTAGATGATGGACATCATTGTTGCTGATGATGCTCAGAGGGATCAATGCCACCGTTCCCAGCACACTAAATCGCCTTGTCAGTCGGTACTCAACAGAACCGCCCATACGTAACGAGTTCCAGTTAGCCGTATTCGTTATTACGGGAATCGCGCTGCTCACAGATTGATTCGGGCTGCAAAGCGGCTGGGTTCCCGGGATGCCGGGATCGAGATCTACGGTTTGCCCTGCATTCGAACAAGTAGTCTGTCCAAGGCCGTTCGCAGTAAACCGCTGGTAATAATACTGATATCCTACAAAGAGATCGAGCCATCCTCGCGAATGGGGAAATTCGACTATCCGTTTCCCGAAATCCGCATTCAGATACCACATGCCGTCGCCCTTCAAATCGCTGAAAGTCTCCGAGGAAGGATTCCCGCCATCGGCAGCCAAATAGTCGTCATCGGTCAGACGACCGCCTCCGATACTGGCGACGCCCAGGTTGAGTCGGCCAAACCACTTTGGTGTAACCCAAACCGTTCCTGTGAGTTCAAGCACGTTCGTGCCAACATCTTTATAAGTGAGTTTCGACGTAGGATTGCCCAGCAGGGGCGATGCGGCCGACGCATTGTGCGCCCACTGCGTATTGCCCGTACTGATCCAGGCGCCGATCGCAAAATCAAACTTCGGTCGGGATTGCTCGACTGGCTCCTGGGCAGAAACCCCCTGTACGGCCACCAGCAACGCAGCTACAACAAACCAATTCACCATCGTGAGCGAAGAAATCCTCGGATTCATCGCCTCGCGCCCCCCCGTTGAATCACCACCGTATCCACACAACGTTGCACCGTATCGGGCATGAGCCGCTGACAGGCGGCCCGAATCTCGTCTTCCGCGAATTGTCGCTGAAGATACATCGACCACCACACCAACCACGACCCAATGAGAAAAGCGAGAATCGTGCCGACCGTCCATTGCATGACGAGCAGAACCCAACCTGAGAGGCCTCGGGGCACCTCTCGCTCTCGACTTTCATCTTGAACAATCTGTAGAGCCTGCATAGTGTGTCACCTATTCCGTTTAGAAATGTGATCGCGTGCCATCGTGCCATCCTACCGGAGCGCCAAATTTCTGCACACCGTTTTTGGCTTTCCGCCAGATCTATAAAGGATCAATCATCGGATCTGTCTCGAATCTGGGAGCTTGCATCCCGACGAGGCGGGCAAGACATCTATACGAGCGCCGTCTCTCAATCCCTCGTACCATTACGCCTTGCCGAATGCTCAAAACGATAGACGCCAGCTCATCGACGAAGTCGAGTTTCGACACTTGACCCGTCATGCTGCCCCCCTGTATAAATGCTGGCGAGCACAGTGACCAGATCACCTCCCGCTCGAATTTTCTCCACAGAATACCAAGTGTGGGGCACGGTGAGACGGCCTCCACCTTAACGCGCCCGTAGCTCAATGGATAGAGCACCAGACTACGGATCTGGGGGTTGGGGGTTCAAGTCCCTCCGGGCGCACCACCCGCTTTGTAACTAAGCTCGCCACTCCGATGACGGAACTGGGCTTACCCAAGTCAGTCCTGTCGGGCGCATCACTTTCCTCCTTTTCAGTGACTTCTCTTCCCACTAGAGTAAGAACAGAACAATACTTTGCATGATGCGCGTCGCCATTCGCATTGCTGGGGACTCCCGCATGACTTCGAAGGCTCCGAGCATCCTGATCGAGGTTGCAGGCTGTCCTTTGTCAGGGGAGACGCCGTTGATCAGAGACGTGAACGGGCTGAGTTTTCTGTCCGAGGATTGCAAAAGGCAGGAGGAATCTGTGGAGCGGCATGGTGGCTCTCGCCATTTCCATTAGGCGTCAGCAGTCGGACGATGGTCTATCCACGCATTACCCTTCCACGAGAATCGTCACCGACGTCGCGGCCCAATCAGCCGCTGGCGCGGTCGGCACGGCCGTCTCGCTTGAAGGCGCCGGCGGCGTCACCGCAACAGGATCTGCCGGCGCAGGCATCACTGATGAGGACGGTTCAGGCTGATCGACGATCGGAGCGCCGGGCACATGTGAACTCGGATCGTACACGGTCACGATACCACGCGTGGCAATCTTGGCCAGATCTTGACGGATGGTGCCGATGCCGGCAGCTACCCCACGTGTCTTCACCCCTCCGCTTGTTTGACTCGCGGTGGTTTGAAGCGTCTGCACTCGCTGACGGAGCATCTGGGCGGTTTGTACGTCTGTACTGGTGAAGACGCGAACGGTATCCGTGCCTTTCGGGGGGGTGTAGTCCCAGTAGAAGCCTGCACGATTACCGGCTTTCAGCGAGTCAGGAATCAGTATGGTCTCACCGGCACGGACGAAACCGTCCGTCACAAAACTGCGCTCTTGATAATTATTGGGGAACAACAGATTGACGCCGCCCTCTGAGTCGACATCCACAATCGTCAGGTATGAGTCGGCACTCACACTGACTTCCAATTGCAAGCTGTTCTTCTCCGACCGGGCTTCTTTCGGCCGTCGAATGCGATACTGGGCCGCCTTCGTATTGCCTGCCACGACGGCGATTCCACGTGTTCCGACGGATGGCTTCTGAGCCGCGGCGTTCGCGACCCTGACGTTCACTTTTAATTGGGAGGAGGGATTGTCCAGCGTCAGTAATTCCGATGCGTTGGCTGAACGAGAGACCACAAGGGCCAGACCGGCTCCCCACTGATCGTCGTCAGTCGAAAACGAGGCCACCACCTCCAAGCCATCCGCCGTGAGGAGGCGCAGCTCGCTTCCCTGGACATCGACCAGAAACCGGGCAGTCTTATCCTGCCCCACCAGCTCAATCTCCGTAATGTTCCTCCTCAGTACCTCTTCGATGTGCTTACGACGTCCTTCGGGCACGTCGAGTATACGGATGGGAATTTTTTCGCCGCTCAGGGCAGGCAGCAGCGCCACGGCTCGGGCACCCTTCGGAATCGTGCTCTCAGCTTTCTGTAACTTGGCAAGCGAATCCTTTCCAGAGGTCTGTGTCACCGTCGCCACAGCGAGCGCTCTCCCCGGTTGAAAATTGACCTCTCCAGGCGGGTACAGCGTCCACATCGATCCGGGCCCGGCACCTAACAACACCCCGTTGACGAGTGTCACCTGCCCGCCGATGCCAGGCTGCACTTCCAGCCAGGGAAGTCGGGCATTCTGGCTCGTCGAAGCGACACCTGCCCCCCCGCTCGTGCTGCCGAACAGGGTTTTCTCCAGCTGATCCGGTGGCGCTTCCAATTGTGGTTCCGGCATAGAGGAGCGGCCAAAATGTGCCTGAATGCGTTTCAGCTCTCGTTCGACTCCGCTGAAAATCTCGCGTGGCGTCGCCCCTGCACCGGACGTACTCAAGCTCCGTGCCAAGGCAAACGTGAAGAAGCCGTGGTAGCGTCCATCGACCGGCCCATCGAGTGCTTCCTGATGCGACGCGGCGCCGGTCATGACCACATAACGGGACGTAACGACGGGAACCACCGCTCGTGTTTTGACCGAAGCCTGTTCGGCCTTTCGATAGATGTCGACCCGGTTGTCTTGAGGGATTGATCGTGTGCGGATATCGAGCGAACGGGTGGCCGTACCGGAGTGGCACGAGTCTAAGACGATAAGGGCGTTCTTTGCACGCAGCCTGGCGAACAGGGCATCCAACTCATCATCCGTGATATCCCGCACGTCTCCCGAACGCCCATCCTGCGGGACGATGGTTTCGTCGAGGCCGTCGTCTTTTTCATCGCCATTCAGATCCTCCACCTGCGATCCATGGCCCGAATAATGGAAATACACGGTATCCTGTGGCCCCGTCTCCTTCACTAACTGTTCCAATGCAACCAGGATACCGGCACGAGTCGCGGCTTCATCCTTCAGGACGGCAATATATCTATCTTGAAACCCCCAACGCGTCAGCAGAATCTGGCGCATGGTCTCAATGTCGTTGATCGACCCCTGCAGCTTTGGTACGGATTGATACTTATTGATTCCGATCAGGAGCGCGCGTTTGACGCCGAGGCCACTGTCCGTGGCAGCGGATTGCGCCGAGATCCGGC
This sequence comes from uncultured Nitrospiraceae bacterium, assembly GCA_963720035.1. Classification (GTDB taxonomy): domain Bacteria; phylum Nitrospirota; class Nitrospiria; order Nitrospirales; family Nitrospiraceae; genus Palsa-1315. Next base: position 75,001 of record CAVREB010000002.1, read on the forward strand.
TGTCCACGATGGCAGCCAGGATCACGCACAGTACGCCTACACCAAGTCGCGACCAGATCGAAATTCTCATTAGTATTACCTTTCGTCTAGGGGGTCTTGGTAAGTGCTGGTGCCCATCGCTACTCATGTACCTGTAAGTCGCGCGCATGGCTCCTCAGGTTCACGGTGCCACAGGCTCGACCGTGCGGACACTCTCCGTCTGGCTTCGCAAGACGTCGACTTTCTTTTGTACGGCTGTCTGGTCCCCAGCCGGAAGCTCCATTATATAGGCGCCATCCGGAGTCGGCCCATCGACGATTCGGCCACGCAGCCCTTGAACGAGATACCGAATCTGTCGCTCAGACGCCGTCTCCAGGAACACCACGCGCAGCCGGACCGTTGGAGAGCCAAGCCCCCTCGTCGTCACCTGATCAGAATGAGTCGGCCGGGCCATTGTCCAGAGGAGCAATCCAAGTTGAGCCACGAGCAGCATCACAGCAAGTGCGGGCGCCCATCGAGGAACAAACAGGGACCGAAACCAATCGTCCAATCCTTTCAGCCACTGTGGACCTGTGACAGACTTCGCGCGCTTCGCGGAATCCTCCAGTTGGACCTGTGCGAGGACGGCCCGTTGGATCCGGGTCGACGGCTCGGACTGCGCCGCATACACCTCGTGCAACTCCACGTTCAGCTGCGCCAATTCATTCAGTTCAGCTCGGCAGGCCACGCAGGACGAGAGATGCTGGTCAACCTGACGGCGTTCGTCCTCACGCAAGGTGCCGTTCAGATACCACGGCAGCAGAGCTCCCTCTGGATGAATAGGCTGGTCAAGCGTATCCGGTTCTACCATTAGACTCGCTCAGGCTGGCCAAATTGCTTGAGTTGATGCTTGAGACGTTGCTTGGCATAGTGCACACGGGTTTTCACCGTATTGGTCGGGATCGATAGCAGCACCGCAATCTCTTCATACGGTAGCTCTTCATAAAACACGAGACGAAGGATCTCTTGATGCTCACGCGAGAGGGTCCTCAACGCCTGTTGAGTCAACGATATCACTTGCGTCCGATTGACAGACTCCGCGGGGCTTTCTTGAGCATGGGGCAACTCGAGCGCCTCATCCAACGGGACATCATGGCGATGACGCCCGGTTCGTCGTAGCGCGTCCAATGCCTTGTGCCTCGCAATCCCGAAGATCCAGGTGGACACACGCGAGGAACGGGAAAACCTTCCGGCACCTCGCCAGACAGCCATCATGGCATCCACCACTACTTCTTCCGCCAGAGTGGGATCACAGATAATGGTGCACACATACTGATAGACGCGTTTCTCATAGAGCTGGTAGAGGCGTTCGAACGCCGCGGCGTCACTGTCAGCCACAGCCGCCAGAAGGTCAGGATCTGAGACATCTTGCCAGTGAGTCGAGTCCATGGCGCCGTTCGTTCAATGGGGAGACAGGCTGCAGGACCGAATTGCGCCCTTGCTCTAACACATTTGCCCCAGCCCCTCAATAGGACGGGGTTGATTGACCCTCCTTCCAGGCCAGTCTACAATACTGCTGAACCTTTCGCCGACTCGCATCGACCTACGGAATGAGAGCAGGGAGATCAATGATGATGCGACACGTATGGATGACGCAGCACAGAATGTTCCAGCAGGGAACGACCATGGCCCTGGTGGGAACCCTGCTCCTTAGCTCCTGCGCAGCCGCACCCTTCCTCATTCCAGTGGCCTTTGAGTTTGCAAGGAATCTCTTGCAGACCAGTTCCCAAAACTATGGGTCCAAGTATCGCGACAACATGAACACCCTCGTGGGTCGCTTGGCCAGTCCCTACATGCAAAATCTTCCGCCGATGGCAGGGGGAGGGCCTGGCATGCCGCCTCAACCGGGTCAGCCTGGTTTCCCCGGGCAACCGGCGGTTCAAGGCCAGCCAGGCATGCCGCAACAACAATATCCCGGGCAACAGGCCTATCCAGGGCAAGCCGGCGCCTACGATCCAAATAATCCCTACGGTACAGCCGGAGCCCAGAATCCATACGGGCAACCTGCCTCTCCTTATGGGACCACCCCCGGCTATGCTGGACAGCCGGGCATGCCACAACAACAATATCCCGGGCAACAGGCCTATCCAGGGCAAGCCGGCGCCTATGATCCAAATAATCCCTACGGTACAGCCGGAGCCCAGAATCCATATGGACAGCCCGCCTCCCCCTATGGAACTCCATCGCCCTACGGGCAAACGACGAATCCCTATGGCACCCAGAATCCGTACGGGTCACAAAACCCCTATGGCAACAGCGGGTATCAGTACTCAGCCAGGCCAAGTGAGCCCTTATGGCTCGACCAATCAGCAATACGGAACACAAAACCCCTATGGCAGCACGGGATATCCGCCTCAGTCAGGCTCTACAAGTCAGTATGGGACGACCAATCCTTACGGGGCCGCCTCTCCGAATCCTTATGGCAGCACCACTCCCTATGGCGGAGCCTCACAATATCCACCCCAACCAGCTCAGGCGAATCCCTATGGGACCACCAATCCGTATGGAGGGGCACCGTCATCTCTGCCACAGCCAGGCTACGATCCAAACAATCCCTATGGAGCTGGCGCAACGGCACAGGGCTACGGCCAAACACAGCCCGGGTATGGGCAAGCGCAGCCAGGATATGGAACCCCATCGCAGTACGGGACTCCGCAGCAGCAACAGCAAGCGTATGGCGGCTATGGGACAACTGGTCAACCTCAGCCGTACGGTGGACAGCCCTACGGAGGGGCCGGGATTTATCCTCGTTCAGTGCCATCTGAGCCCGTGGCCGTAGATGTGGCGCTGGTTCGCCAGAAACAGACAGCCAAGGGCAAAGAAGTGGTCTTGATGAATGACGGCGAGGTCCTCCTTGACGGAGGCGGGAAGAAAGACGCCGGTGACAAGTTCAAGCTGGTGGTGCGTACAAGCTGCGACTGTTATGTCTACATCGTCTCGATCGATGGATCGGCCTGGGCGGAACCAGTCTTCCCAGCCAAAGCTGGGACGACGCCAACCCCGGTGAAAAAAGATCAGGAAATGGCGTTTCCAGAAGGGCCCTACTGGTTTGGCCTCGATCAGGTCAAGGGGATTGAAACTTTTTACATAGTCGCCTCGGCGAATCGCCGAATGGACTTGGAAGAGAGCATGGCCAAGATGGCGGCTGAAACACGTCCGGTGAGCACCATCGTGGCGAAAGTTGAAGAAGCGCCTGTCATTCCCGGAGGCGTGGGCTCGGCGAACACTCGCGGCATCGTCACGGTCAAAGACGAAGCCGGCAGCGCCACACAAGTGACACCGTTATCGTATATGGCAAGTCGGCCAGGACAAGATGTGACAGTGACCCGCTGGTTCAAACACGAATAGATACGAGTGGAGACCGCTCGCGCGATGGAGAAGAAATGGGGCCGCATGACACGCGCACAAAGGCTCGCCGGAACCCTCACGATCCTCCTACTCTTTAGCGAATTCGCCGCAGCCCAAGTATTTCCCCCACGATCGAGCCAGCCCACGCCATCATCTCCGGTCCCGTATCCTGGCCAGCCCGGCCAGATGCCGATGCAGCCGGCTCCAGCTCCTCAGCCCAGCGGCCCACCGGGATCGTTGGCTAAGACCTTTCCCTTCATTACACTCCTCGGCGATCCCACGAAAGCGTTCATTCAAATCGGGAACATGCGCACTCCTACGGACACGAACTTTCTCTTGGGACGAGGGTTGGCCGGCCGGATTACATTGGAGAAATATATTCATGAGGCCGGGAACGGAAAGCCGGTGGTTCTGCATGTGAACGGATTGTCGAACCCGCCGATTGTCTCGACCGAAGGGACGGAACTGCGTCTTCAGTTTGTAATTCCCTCTCTCGTCTTCAAGACCTATTACCAGGACTACTCAGCAGAGGGCGATGGGAAGCTCGGCGATGTGACGGCGGAAAAAGTCACGGTGGATGTGTACTTCACGCCGACAATCGATCAACGCATGCTGCCGACGTATCATTCCGCCCGCGTCGTTCTGAGCGGAGAAATCAAAGAGCCTGAGAAGTGCACCTACCTCTTCGATATCATCTTTCCGGTCAACGTGTGCAGCCTAGCCAAGGAATACCTCAAGGCCGTCAAGCCCGCCATCGAGAACGGCCTGCGCGAGGGGTTGCTCCAGCCCCAAACCCGCGGCCAGTTCGAGCAACAAGTCTTCCAGTTTATTCGAGCGGAACTGCTCATGCAGGCCGGTTTGAATCCCATGAGTCGAGCCCAAGCCCAGATCCTCCAATCCAGCTTCCAGGGCACAGACTACCTCGTGAATTTTATCCCGAGACCATAGTCAACCTAAGCTTCATTCCTAGCAGGATGCTGAAACAGTCCGCCAGCGCCACAGACCGTGGCGCGTGAAGCGCGAGACATGCGAGAAAGGCGCGATGTGGGCACTCGTCTCGCCCGTCTTGCCTGTCTCGGGCGGCTACCCTGCGGGGGTGTATTCCTCTTGCACCAGACTTGCAGGCCATCCTAGTTCTGCTGTGCCAAATGGCATTGTTTCCGGCAGCCGGCTCGATCGTTCATCGAGCAGGCTGCCTCCATCGATCACCGGTTCTTCCAACATCTGAACCTTCCCCGCCCCTCCCACGACTCACGTTCGAGCACCTGCCTACCCGGCAGGGCCCGTGCTATACTGCGCTCCTCGCCGAAGAACTGTGCTCCGCAGCCGACTTGAAGGAGGCAGTTGAAATGACTCGAACACGACAATGTTGGGCGATGTCGTTGCTACTGCTCGCATTCATCCCCAGCGGGTGTGGCTGGATTTCCTTTTTCAATGCACCGAGGATCCCGGAATATCGACAGCCGTCTGACGCAGAGATGCAGCAACTGGCCAATCGGATGATGGGCAAAGCGCCGGCGAAACAACAGCCGGTGAGCACGGACGGCGTCCAAGTGGTGTTTCAAACCGGGCATGCCGGCGGCATTCGAGCCGTAGCCCTCAGTCCAAACGGCCGTTATATCGCATCGAGCGGCACTCAGGACGGGACCGTCAAAGTGTGGGATGTGGCGAGTGGTCAAGAAGTCCGGACACTGACCGGCTTCGACATGCTGGGCACCGATCTGCTCACGTTTAGTCAGGATAGCGCACGAGTGATCACGAAGGATATGACGGGTGGCGTAAAAGTATTTGAAGTGGCCTCTGGCCGCGACGTGCGCAGCGTGGGATCGCTCGCCCTCTCACCGGGCGGCGCGACGGTCAGTGAGGATGGTCGAATCACAGTGGCTCGTGAGTCGCGGGGAAAAACGTTGCTGGCTGTCATTGACCTTACGACAGGGGACAGTCTCTGGACGCTTCCCGATTCAGAGGCCCAGAATCCAGTAGCTCTTAGTCCCGACGGAAAAATACTACTGACGACAAAGGTCGATACGAGCATGTCTAGGTCGATCGGCTCCATCTTTGGGTTCGGAACGCCATCGTTGCCGACGCTCAAGCAAGAACTACTGATATGGGATCTCCCTGCAAAGAAACTACGTCGCACATGGCCGATCAAAATGGCAGAGGGAGCAGCGGGAAAAATCAGCCCGGACGGTCGCTGGCTTCTTCGAGAAGATTCGACGACGCGGAATCTGATCCTCTCGGATTTGGAGACTGGGAAACCAGTCCAGACGATTCCCACCGGGTTGTCTGGTATGCGCGGGATGACGAACTCCTTGACGTTCAGTCCTGATTCCAAGGTAGTGGCCTATGCCACAAGCGATGGCACGGCAAAGCTCATCGAGATTCCCAGTGGACGAGTTCAAGCCACCTTGCAGGCGTCGGCTGTGAATTTCAGTCCGGACGGACGATCGCTGGTGTTGGCGCCGGAGGGAGGAGGAGCACCCTTCCTGCGCGAACTGGCTGGCGGCAAGGAAACCCGTCTTGCCGGTGGCGGCAGCGGAATCACGGACCTCGCCGTGATGCCTGATGGACGTGGGTTGATCGCAGCCATGGAAGGCGGTAGCGCCAAGCTCTGGGATCTGGCCACCGGCCAGCTCGTGCGGAGCTTCGAATGTCCCGGAGGAACCGCGGCCCGATCCGTCGCGGTAAACGACACGGCGGCAGTGCTCGCAACCGGCTGCATGGATGGATCGGCCTGGCTTTGGGATGTGAAGACAGGCCAGTCGCTGCGAAGTCTATCACCGCCGTTATTTGCAGGAGAATTTGCCGAGACGATCGTCAGGTTTACACCCGACGGCAGGCGAGTGGTTGTGGCCGTACGCGATCAACTCATTCTCTGGGATGCCGTCGCAGGCAAGGAGTTGCGCCGGATCGCGCTGCCGCATGGTCCACTCCCCAAAACATTTGGTCTGATGGAAAACCCGGCTGCCGCCTATGAGGGACTAGCTCCCGAGTACAAAGCGATGATGCAGGAACGCGTGTCGGACCAACCAAAGATGGACCCCAAGACCCTTGAAAAGCTGAAAGAGATGTCGCACTGGGTCCGTACGGTCGCGCTCCACCCGGATGGAAACCTGATCGCGGTCGGGAAACAGTACGAGATCAGTTTGTGGGATCTCAATACCGGCCAACTGGTCAGGATGATCGGTGGCACATCGAGCAAACCGGCCGTACCGCAACTTGGTGGAATGCCTCCAGGGATGAACCTCGAATCGTTGCGGTCGCGGGGAGGATTCCCTGGTATGCCGAGTCGAGGCAGCGGACCAGGCTCGCTGTTCGGTTTTGGCGATGCACCGAGTGCCCCACCCGCGATCACGATGCAGGATCCATCAGAGTATCTTGATATGGCCATGGAGGGAATGGGAGGGGCAAGCAGCCTGGCCTTCAGTTCAGACGGCCGGTTGCTCTTGAGTGATGGAGTGAAGGGGAAAGATGTGTGGGATGTCGCGACCGGTCAGAAGATGCGACCGCCGAAGGCGCCGAGGCAAGCGGGATTCGATCCCACGACCATGCTGGAACGCATGGAACTGAACATAGGGAGCATGGGCGTGGCCTTGAGTCCTGACGGGCGGTTCGCCGCGCGAGGTCATGGCCAGGTGGTCAAAATCTGGGAAGTCGCGACCGACCAGGATGTTCTACAGCTCGTGGGGCACACTGCAGCGGTGAAGTCCCTGGCCTTCAGCCCGAACGGCCGCCTCCTCATCAGCGGCGGAAGTGATGGGGCCGTGCGCATCTGGAATCTCCAGGCCGGGAAGGAACTGGCCTCGTTCATCGCGCTGGGGCGCGAAGACTTTGTCGTAGTGACGCCGGATCAGTACTACCGGGCCTCCAAGACGAGGATCAAAGGCGTGGCGTTCCGTGTAAAAGATCAGCTGTATCCCTTCGAGCAATTCGACTTGCGGTTCAACCGGCCGGACGTCGTATTGACCCGCCTCGGTATGGCTCCGGCGGACCTTGTGCAGAGCTACCGGTTCGCCTACGAACGGCGGTTGAAAAAAATGGGGTTGACCGAGCAGATGTTGGGCAGCGACTTTCACCTGCCGACCGTCGAGCTGTTGACCACCGACGTGCCGGTGTCGGTCAACACGACCACAATTACGCTGCGCGAGAAGGCGACAGACAGCAAATACCCGCTTGATCGGTTCAATGTCTTCGTGAACGACATTCCTATCTATGGAACGGCCGGGGTACCGCTGCCGAGCACAGGTTTACAGGCCCATGAGCAAGACATGCAGGTCCCGCTCGTGCCGGGGCGGAACAAGATCCAGGTCTCTGTGCTCAATCAGCAGGGCGTCGAGTCATTGAAGCAGACGGTTTACACGACCTCGACCGCAGAGGCGGCCATCCCCGATGTGTACGTGGTCGCCATCGGGGTCAGCGAGTACAAAGATAACGCCTACAATCTTCGCTATGCCGCCAAAGACGCGAACGATCTGCTCAACACCTATAGAGCCCTTGAACAGCGGCCAGGCGCCAAGACCAAAGTCCATGTGTTGGACCTGACAAATCAGAAGGCTACCAGGCCGGAAATTATCAATGCCAAAGACTGGCTGAAACAATCTAAAATCAACGATCTGGTCATCGTCTTTGCGGCCGGCCACGGCATGACCGATGAGCAGTCGAACTACTATTTTGGTACTCATGACATCGATCCCAAACATCCGGCCACTAACGGCCTGCCCTACGAAGAGTTTGAAAATCTTCTCGACGGCATTCCGGCCTTGCAGAAAGTCTTGCTGTTGGATACCTGCTTCTCCGGTGAAATTGAAAAGGACCAGGCTGTCGTCGTCGCCCAGGCGGAGACCGGCGGCTCCGGTACCGTGAAGGTGCGTTCCTTCAAAGCCGCGCGCGGTGTTACGGTGGTAGCGGATACGAGCGGGACAAGCTCGGGCACAGCAAACGCTCCGCGCCTCTCCAATGAAATGGTGAAATTCCAGCAGGACTGGTTTGCCGACCTGCGGCGCGGAACCGGGGCTGCGGTCATCTCCAGTTCCAGCGGCAATGAATACAGCCTTGAAGGTGAACAGTGGAAGAACGGCGTCTTCACCTATGCCTTACTGAACGGGTTGAAGAATCGTGGCGCCGACGCCAACAAGGATCAAACCATCACGGTCAGCGAGCTTCAGGGTTATGTCATCGATCAGGTCCGCAAGTTGACCGAAGGCGGCCAGAATCCGACCGTTAGACGGGAGAACCTGGAATACGATTTTGCGGTGTATTGAACAGGGTCGACGTGAACCTTTGGTTCGATGCATTCGACTTATTAGCAGGACAATGGGTGGACGGGATGCCGATGGAATGCAACGTACCGATTGAGCCGTAAGCACGTGAGGAGGAGATGCCATGCGATCAATACGAACGATAATGAGTGCTGCTCTGTTGGGATGTTCGCTCGCTGCCTGTACAGTGAACTGACGGGGTGGAAAAACGTGATGCAGGGACGAATCCGCCTGCTCAAATCGCTGAAGCTGCCGCACCAGGTGATGGCTCTCCATCCACGACAGAAGAGGGCGATATCACAAGTCGCCGGGTTGTGCCTGGTGATCCATGTTTGAATAGTCGAGATATGAATTGCCGTGAACGGCTCAATCAATTGAGAGATTTACGGAACCAACTTACGAACCAGCCGACGGGTCTTATGGTGCCGGCACCACCCCAGGTACTACCGCCGCCAAGCAACGGCGGGCAATGCGTCATCGATATCACCGGCCAAATGAACGACACGGTTACGTCCCAGGGGACGACCACGGTGACCAGCATCACCTATCGGCACACGGAAATTCAGCGATGGGAAGTGTCGGGTCCTCCCATTCAAGTGCCAGGTATCGTGGGAAAAGTGTATGCGATGACATGGTCAACAACAGGAAATGGGAACAAGGATCAGAGAAACAGCTCGACGGCTTCAAACGGCCAGTCGCGTAGCGAACGGAACCTCACGGTTTGGGATATCAAAAACCCCGCCGGGCCTCTCCAGACTCGACTAACGGTGTGGCTGCGACCTTCCGACAATCGGTGGGTGATCAATCATGCCAATCTACCGAATGTCCCCTTGATTGCATCGATCACGGATAGCCAACAACATACGAGCGATGGCGTGATTGATCCGATCAGGTCACTGACAGGACAGTGGCCGGAGTTTCCTGCCAGTTTCACGAACTGGACGGAAAGCGGGAGCCTCACGCAGTTGATGAACAAAATGCAGTCGTTCCCCGTAGGAATCGCGTACGGCTATGCTCAGATTGCGCCTCCTCCGGGAAAAGGAAGCCTGACAGGCGGAGCCCAATGTGTCTGGAACTTGAAACTGGTTCCCTAACATCGGCACATGGGAACGGTTTTGACATGACACAGTACGGTGAGCCCGGATCTAGGAGGTGATCGAGCTTGCGCAACCGTCACAAAGTGGCTGAACCAGTGCAGTGAAAGGAGAACATGTCATGAGGAAGCAGGCATCCCACAGAACTTGGAATCGAGTCTTCACGTTGACGGTCTCAGCGCTCTGGTTCGTGGTGTTGGGAACCGCGATTGTTCCGTTGGCCCGGGCCGATGAGGAGAAACCAGGCGACATCGAGAGCCGCGGAATGCCGCAGGTACCGATGAAGCCGGCTGTGCCTGTGCAACCCGGCGCGGCGACGCAGCAAAAGTTCCAACTGCCGACCTGGCCGCAGAAGTTCGCTGTCGAGGATCGCAAACCGGCGTCGCTCGGGTTCGCAGTCACGCAGCCTGGGTCACTCGTCGTCGATGTGCAATGGCAGGGCCCGGGGTTGGAGGCTACGCTGCGTGGGCCGAGCGCGCAACCGATTGTGCAACGTGGACAGGGACAGGTACGCCTCACCTATCAGGTGACACCTCAGGATGTACAGAAAGGGATCTTGTGGGCGGTGAATTTGGCACTTCTCCCCAATACCAAAGGGCAAGCCACAGGTCAGGTGATGGTGCAACATCCACCTGTGAACGAGGCGCAGGCAGAAACGGCAGTGCGTGCGCGGGTTGGACAAGCGCAGCAACAGACCAAGCTAACCGCAGCCCAAATTCAGGCTCACAGCCAGGCAATCTTCCTGGCCCATAAGAATGAAGACGCACGGCAGTACCAGGAGTACATCAAAGGGACAGCACTCCAAGCGGACGCGTTGCTCAAACAGAAGGGCGTTCAAGGACAAATTCAAAGCAGAGCGCTTAAGCCTCCAGCTGGGGCCAGCTCGTCCCAACAAAAACCGTCGAGGATCAATCCCGCTGACTTTGTCCCACCACCACCACCTCCTCCTCATGTCGACAGCTTGAATGTGACGTATGCTTCTCCGGGTGCGAGCGTCGTGATCCAAGGCAGCGGTTTCACCAATAGTGTCGGAAATGTCCTCATGACGACGACGAACGCGGCGGTACAGCCTGAGGCGAAGGTGGTTGCAGGCCCTTCAGGACCCATTTGGACCGACACGCTCATCCAGGTCACTGTGCCCGAGCTCACTGGCGTCACCGTGTTCAACTCAAGCTTTTTCGTCGTTGTCCCGGGGGATCCAAGCACTGGGCCACAAATCAGCAATGCCGTGTCATTCCTTTTTGTTCCTCGGCAACAGACCAGAGTGTTCTCGATGGTCACGCAAGATCGCCGTCTTGCAAGCATAACTGGTTCTCCCGAGTTAGGCGGAGCGATGAGTGAGACGGGTGTGGCAGGCCAAGAGATTTTTCATAACAGGGTCGCACTCAACTTGTTTACTGCGGGCGATATTTTCCTTGGACACACTGGGAATGACAAGTTTTTTGAGAATACGGCGCTACACAACGGTTGGAGAATCAAATGCGTCGAGATCGTTCCATTTGATTTACATAATTGCAATCCCAGCAATACCGTCTACGGTATCCCTCCTAGCTCTGGGGCCTATATTAACAGCGTCAACGTGAATGCCGGGCCTATGAACCTCGACGTCAGGTGGTGGTACGATGCGTTTGTACTCGTGATGAGCTACACATACGTCTTTGTCATTACCGGGCCTGAAAACGTCCCGGACGGGTTCTTGTGCTACACGGTGGCCGCTTGTAGTCAAGGATGATTGATGGGCCATGCAGACTATGAGGGCCCTGATGAATGCGGATCTCGAACGAAGTTATAATGACGTGATCATCACTGTGCCACTACCATCCCGAACTGCTCGATAGCGAGTTTCAGGAGGGGAAGAGGGTATGAACCGCTCAAATTGTCGAGACGAATGAATCCATAAGGCGCAGGGGATCGTTGTCAGGCTGGCCTCATGAGCTAGCGGGAGCCGACTTGAAGATGAGAACACGTAGTAATAGCTGATAAACAGCATGAGTGCCACGTATGGCGCACCTATAAGGAGATACGCATGAGAATTCACTTGGCCATGGGACTGGGTCTCCTGTCCATTGGCCTCTTGGGGAGTACACCTAGTTTCAGTGAAGAGGTTCCTGAAAGATCGACGATCAAACTGGAGCGCGCAGTCCATTTCCTCTCTCCGGACGGGGCCGATACCGTCTTGGTTCCAGGGATGTACAGGGTTGAGGCCAAGGATGAGAAGGCCATCACAGTCACGGCGATCGACGGTGGAGCAACCATCACGATCCACGCCGAAGCCGGCACGCATGAGCAGCAGTTCTCTACGCCGAAGGCTTTGACTCTATCGCCAGAGGAAGACCTGCTTCACGTCGTGTTACTGATGCCGGGCGGAAAGACCTTGAATGCCGTTGGCACGTTCAGCGGGGTGAGCACGAGAGCGCCGGGAACGATGCTGCCGCCGCCGAGGCAAATGCCGCGGCGCGACAACCCAGTATTTAGCTGCGTGGCGCCGACCGGCCCTGGCACGACTCACGGCAGCATCACGACGGCGCAGACGTGGACGGCGGCAGCCAGCCCGCACATTGTGCCGTTCGATATCAATATCTCCGTACCGGTCACGATCGAGCCCTGCGCTGTCGTGCGGATTGCCGTCGGCAAAACGATCACGATCAATCCTAATGGCGCATTGATCGCTGCGGGTATGCCCGGGTTGGCGGTCACCATCGAGGCGCAGGTCCCGGGCATGGCGTGGTCGTCGATCCGCAACTCGGGCGGTACGCTGTCGTTGACCCACGCGGTCGTGCGGGGCGGCGGCGCTCCGCTCGGTATCAACCCGGCGTATACTGGAACATTGCGCATGGAAAGCCCCGGCCCAGTAGTCGGAATGCTGCATGTGGATGATGTCGAGATCGCCAACTCCCTGAGTCAAGGCGTCTATATCAGGGGCAATGGGGAAGGCGGGTTCGATCCGACGTCGCAGAACCTTTACATCCATGGTTCGACGGGCTATCCGATCCATGTGTTTGCTCGCGTCATCGGCACCATTCCGCACGGCGCCTATGCCGACAACGGCCGCCCCGCGATCGCCATCTCTGGAAGCGGCGGCCCGGTACTCAACGCCCAGACGATGCACGATCGCGGCGTGCCGTATCACGTCGGCAGCGGGCAGGACGGAGGGCAGATGGATGTCAGCACCCAGCTCAATGGACCGGCGGCGGTGCTGACGATCGAACCCGGCGTGACGATCTTATTCCCGCCCGGGGGGTCGCTGAACATCAACGCGAGCGGCCACGGCGGCGCGCTCATCGCGGTCGGCACGCCCACCCGGCCCATCGCGTTCACCTCCGACAAGGGCCCCGCTTCCGCAGCGGGCGACTGGCTCGGCATCAACTTTGATGACCCGGTTTCCCCCCAGAACTTGATACAGTTCGCGCGGGTCGCGTTCGCCGGCGGCCCGAGCACAGGGACCAGTAATTCATGTCCGGTTACCATTGCTGGCACGAATACTTTCCGCGTCGGTCAGAACTACGCGGCGATCCGGATTTTTGGCGCGCCGCTGACCCAGTTTATCACCAGCACGGAGATCTCGTTCAGCGGACGAGATGGCATCGATCGCGGCTGGCGCGCCAATACACAGAGGGACTTCCTTGCGACCAACATGTTCACCGCCGTCGCCGGCTGTAAGCAGACCTGGCCCCGCGACCTCATGGGGTATTGCCCCAATCCTGCGCCCTGCCCGTAAAGAGGCCGACATCTATGCCGCTTGGCGGTGGAAGAAGAGGCCGATACCGATTCGATAGCAAGATTCGGCGTCGGAAGAACATTCATCCGACGAAGGTATTCGGCAACTTTTTACAACCAAGGAGATTCAACATGACGCTCATGGGAATAGGTAGGATCACACTTGCAGCCTTCATCTTTATGGCATTAGGAGCTGCTGCTGCGCAGGCGGACACGATCTACATCTCCATCAAGGGGCAGAAGCAGGGGCCGTTCAAAGGGGAGGCGTTGCAAAAAGGAGCTGAAGGCAAGATTGCCGGCCTCAAGTTTCGGTATGAACTCATGAGTCCCCGTGACATCGCCACCGGCATGGCAACCGGCAAGCGTCAACATAAGCCGGCGATGATCACGAAAGAGTGGGGTGCGGCCTCTCCGCAACTCTTTCAAGCCCTGGCAACCAACGAAACGTTACCCGAAGTGGTCATCGATTTTGTCGGGGTTGACCCAAAAGGGATGATGGCGCTGTCACACAGTATCAAACTCACCAATGCCTATATCGCGGATATCTCGTACTCAACAGAGCCGATTGCCACAGGGGGAGTTCGCCTTTTGGAGGATGTGACCTTTGTCTTTGGCGCAATTGAACTTATAGACGTACGGAGCAACACTATGTCGAGGGACAGCTGGATCGCCCCCGTCCAATAAAAACTTGGTAGGGCTGCTGGCCGAATGGCCAGAAGCCAAGCACGAGACTGTAGAGCGAGCAATGCGAATTCTTCCGATAGTCCGACCACAGGAGACGCGTTATACACGCGGCAGTGCCTTCTCCTACACCTGTCATGCCTGCAACCGCTGCTGCTATGACAAAATTATCCATCTCAATCCCTATGAGGTGGCGCGGTTAGCTCAGAACCGCGGCGTCGGGACATCGGAGTTCCTCACACAATACACGGACGCCGCCGGCACCGCCTTGAAACGGGCTGAAGAAGGCGCGTGCGTATTCCTCACTGCTGAGGGATGCACGGTCCATGCGGATCGCCCGTTGGTCTGCCGAATCTATCCGCTGGGTCGGCACGTCACGGCCCAGGGCGAGGAATGGTTCTCGGAATTGGCGCCACACCCGCAGACAGAAGGCAGCTATGGAACGGCGGGGACGGTGGAGCAGTACCTCACGACACAAGAAGCTGCGCCGTACATTCAAGCCGTCGATCGGTACCTGGATGTCTTAGGTCGAATGGCGACTGTCTTACAAGTGTGCATCGGCGCAGGTAATGAGACTCGCAGGGAGGCACAACGAACCGTCGACGAACTCGTGACCGGAGTCAAGCCAGACATCCCCCCCTGGCTTGACATGGACATAGTGATAGAGGAGTACTGCGCTACCAAGGGGCTTGCTGTTCCAGACGATCCCTTCACACGCATGGAACTACATATTCATGCGCTGGACGAGTGGCTGCATACGCAGAGGTCATAACCAATAAGGAGGATGCCATGAAAGACACGATGCCCACAGAGGGAGCAGATGGTGAGAAACCTAGAGAATCGAGGATGCGCCAGACGCTGACATTGGCCGCGGCAGTGGCCATGCTGGGAGTGTCCGTTGGCGCCAACGTACAGGAGCTGTTGGCATCTGGTCCGGGTGAGATGCCGCAGTCTGATCAGTCGAAGTTCGGCGGCATTCAAAGTAAAGAGAGAGCGATGCAGGAGAAGCTGCCGGCTGTCCAAGACAAGAGGGCGATTACCCAGCAGAAACTCCCTGCAATGCAACATGAAACAGCCACCAATGCCTGGAACCAAGCCGGTCGATCCGCCACGATAAAGGCCGAGTCGTGTGCCGGCTTGCAACAGATCGTCGATGTCCCGTCCACCACAGGAGGATCTCATGTGGCATGATCGCTTCTTTCCATTCTTGTTCGCCGGACTCTGCGCGGTTCTGCCTGTCGTCACTCAAGCGGCTGGCAACCCCGCGCTGGATACCCTTGCACAGGGAATGGTCGTTCAATTCTCAGGCAAGGAGGCTGTGTCGGAGCCGTTTGCCTTTGAGCTCACGATAGCGGCCATCGACAAGGCGATCAATCTTGCGCTGGTGGTCGGTCAACCTTTCACAATGGCAGTAGCTCCTGGTCGTGTCGTCAGCGGCATGATCGAAAGCGTGGAACAGTTGGAGGGTGCCGGGATGCAAGGGGCCTATCGACTTCGGCTGGTTCCCAGTCTGAATCGCTTGAAGTTTCGCAGTACGAGCCGGACATTCTATGGAATGACAACGGTTGACGTCGTGAAGGCCTTACTCAACGAAGCCGGTGTCACGAACTTCGAATTTCGCGTGACTGCTATGCTTCCCGCCCGAGAGATGACGGTGCAATATCAAGAGAACGATTTCGCGTTCGTGTCCCGTTTGCTGGAAGAAGTCGGCATTCACTATCACTTCGAATCATCCCCTACTGGGGACAAGATCGTCTTCAGCGATGGCAATGCCGGATTCCCATTCTTGCCTTCCGGCAAACTGGTGTTTGCCACGACGTCCATCCCCGCCGTTTCATCATTCAGCCGAGGGCAGTCACTGCATTCGGGGCAGGTTCAAGCCGGCGACTATAACTGGAAAACGCCGGCCGTTGACCTCTCTGCCGCCGCTCAAGCGACGGTGTTTGGAGATTTGACGGAACGAGTGTTTCCAGCCGGTGTGGAGACGAAAGCCGATGCGCAGGCTCTGGCGAATATCCGCTTGGCCTTGCGCATTGCGGAGGCACAGGTATGCCGTGGAGAGTCGACCTATCCGCAGCTGCAGGCGGGACAACGGATCGTTTTGGCCGGACATCCACGAGCGGATTTCAACCAAGAGTATGTGATTGCCGCGGTGGAGCATCAGCGAACGGCCAAAGAATATCGCAACACGTTTCGCTGTCTGCCTGGACAGATTGTGTTTCGTCCGCAACCGATCACTCCGCAGCCCGTCGTCGGGGTTGTGTCAGGTATTGTGGTCGGGCCGCAGGGGGAAACAAAACATGTCGACCAGTTTGGACGAGTTCGGATCCGATTCCCGTGGAGAAGTCCGTCTTTTTCCAATCCAACCGATCTCGGGGACAGCGGGTTTGTACGGGTCGCGCAGATTGCGACAGGAATCGGCAGCACTGCCATGTGGTTGCCTGACGTAGGCGATGAGGTACTGGTCGCGTTTGAACATGGCGATGTGCGCCGGCCTGTCGTGATTGGGAACTTGTATAGCGGGAAAGATGCACCGCCTGTCGCACTTCCGGCAAATAAGCATCTTTCGATGCTTCGCACGCAATCGGCAAATGGGCAGAAAACCGAGATCGTATACGACGCCACTGCCGGTAGCGAACGGCTCGTGCTGCAGTCAGGCAATCATGCAATCACCCTCGGAACGAACGGCATCACGGTTCAGGGCTCCTCTGTCGCGATCACAGCAGGGACGATGGCCGTGCAAACCCAGGCACAGCTCGGTCTCACCGCAGGAACAACGATTCAGATGCAAGCAGGAACGGATTTCGTTGAGCAGGTTGGACGAAACATTGTCGTAGAAGCCGGGAAGGACCTCGCGTTTAAAGCCGGGCAGAACTTCTCCCTTCTCAGTCAACGGGCTGCCCAATTCTCCGTGGGGGATGATCTGGCCATCCAGACAGGGAAGTCGCTGGTGACTCAATCTAGTGCCATGTTCAAATTCGTCGCGGCGCAGGCGGGAACCATCGAGGCGAAACGCGGCCTGGCCATCCGATCTGACGGGACCATGGAGGTCCTGGGAGACGACGTCGTCGTCAAATCCAACGGGAATCTGGCGTTGAAGGGTTCTAAGATACTCCAGAATTAGTCGGAGTCATCGCTCGCGGCAATATGAAAGAACGTGAGATGCTGGAATTGAAAATGGCTGATTTGCTAGCGCGCGAGTGAGCCCCAAGGGGACAACGTGACCGCCTCAGAGTGCAGCGTTATCCAAGGTGAGTCGCAGTCAGTCAGTTCCCCAAGACCGTCGGACTGCCAGTGACGACTTGGCCGATAGGCTGCCCGGGCACTTGCACTTGACTGCCCACAGTCGCAAGTGGCTTCGTTCCTCCATTCAATAGAATCGTCGACCCTTTTAAGTCGAGGGGACCAGACGCCTGCAGCGTGGTTCCCGCGCTGCTTCGGAGTGCGAGATTCGATCCGGTTTGGACTGAAGTATTGCGACCAACCGTGGCCAAAAAATCAGCGCCGGTCCGCACGGCTACATTCGAACCAGCAGTCAATGCTAAATCATTTTGAGCCTGAATGTTGACCACTCCTCCGGCGATGGTGACCGTAGGACCTTGCAGTGTGACGCCACTAGATGTCACCTGGACGGCGGCCTGCAAGGCGGCGAGTTGGGCCTGAAGTGTTCTGACCTGCTGTTGGAGAAGTCCCACTTGCTGCTCGATGGACAATTGTGTGCTCGCAGCAGCAGGTGCTCCGCCAGCCGCGGCCCCTCCACCGGCACTGGCCGCACCGGCCGCTCCCGCTGCTCCGGTTGCTCCCCCCGCAGCACCAGGCGCTCCACCAGCAGCGGCCCCTCCACCGGCACCGACCGCACCGGCCGCACCGGCCGCTCCCGCTGCGCCACCAGCTGCAGCTCCACCGCTTGAAGTGGCCCCGCCCCTGGCAGCGCCAGGAAAAATTGGAGTCTGCTGCATCTGTGGAGTATTTGGCACCGCGCGCTCTGTGATCTCATCCGCAGCCCAGGTAACACTTCCGGCGATACTGAGGAATAACACCAACGTCAAAAACCGGCTCATAGTAGTCTCCCTTCTACTCTACGTCCTCAATCACGCGTGCGCTGTATTGACAGGTTTCCCACTTCCAGCGATTACCTTCGCTGCAACGGTTCCTTCCTTATGCTTTCACCGGCACGAGCGTGATCTGCTCGCAATACATTTCGACCTTTACGCGCCTGACAGCGTCGACATTGGCGTCCGATTTCTCCGGCGAAAATCCGAAAATGCCGAGGTGATTGAAATAGATGGTCAATAGAGTTGAAGTCAACGTTGGGTCAAGCAATTCCAGCGTCCCGGCCTTCTCATTGGTTTCCCCTGCATTCCCCTTGATCACCATGTCCTGGAACCAGGCATAAAATGTCCCGGCAGAATTTTCAGCTAGACTGATCACGAGGTTCGGAAACTCCAGCTTGCCCGGTTCCTTTTGATAGTCCCGCACCTGACCCACCGAGTCCTGGACGATGGTTTGTTTAACCGTCAGTGCTTCGATCTTGCTGACCTTGCTGCAATCGAGACCGGGGATTGTCAGCCGGAAATTCGTTGGGAGCCATGCCTTTGACTTTGTCCCAACTGCCGCTGCAAGAGATCCCTTGCCTGCCGAGGGTGTCGTAAATTCCGGCGCGAACTTGATGGTGAGGTAGGCTGCCTCTTTGAGGGCAGCGTCGCAGGCGGGAAAGCCGATTTCCGTAATCAGGGCATTGTTGAATTGGAGACGGCTCTGAATCACGCGGTTGTAATCAGCTGTGATGATGGCTCCATTTTTCCTTATGTGCGACATCGTCAACGTGGAGGCAATCCAGTCAAAGAGCGGTTTCGGCATCGCCGGATCGGATTGAATGGCGATGTCTTGATACTTTGGCTGCCCGATATGCTTTTTGACAATATAGTTGGGGCCTACCGGCTCCTGAATCACATCGGCCTTCGGGAATCCGCCCTCCGTCGATTTGAGAAAGTCGATGAATTGGCCATCCAGCTCAAGAGCGAACGTACTTGCCGCAAAGGCCCTCGTATCAACCGTTGCCGCAGCCGCGAGCCGCGGTCTAAAGCCTGGCACTCCCATAAGGGCCACACCCGAAGCCAAGAGTCCGGCACGGGTTAAGAATTCACGACGTGAAGGGCCATGGCCCGGCTGTGGGGCGGTCTTCGACTGGTTGTCGCTCATGATAAAGTCCTCCTTTATGTGTATGGTGTGAGCCCCTTGTTATCTTGGTCGCGCAATGGTTCTCTTAAGGTTCATGTCGATGTGCGCCGGAGTGTAAAAGTCGGCTCATGGCTTGTCAATGTGGAGAGACTTCGTCGAATGCGAGGAGCACCGGTCACACGGCTCGCTCGGAGTTGAACCATCATGAAATACGTTGGACTAGTGGCTATGCATGGCCCGCTCAAAGCTGGAATCTGAAGTTCCCTCTTGACACGCGTCCGGAGAGGAATCATCGGAGGATGCGATAGAGGATCTCCTTATCGTCCGGAGTTGAATCATTCGGGATATGCTCATAGAGCACCTCACGTTTCACTTCATCTCCCAACATCCATTTCTGGCTCGTGCCGTAATAGATATACTCAATCCCCCAATGTTCGATAAAGCGATTCCCGATCACGCTCACGATCGTCGGCTCCAGCAGGGCTTGATCCGTGATCACCCGATTCTGCCATCGTCGACCAAACAGCGGATAGTTTCTCAATTCATCGGAAGCATTGAGAATCACACTTCCAGCCGGCAATTCGTCAATCACAGGGGGGACCTCGTAGTAACTGCTGTGCGTCCAGCTCTGATGATGTAAGCGGCTACCAAGAGCCGCCAAGGGCTTGGCCGCCAGCAACAGTCCATTGGCGATCATCGCACATAAAAACAGAATATACAGGATCCGCTGCACCTTGCTGGATAACGCTCCGATACCGAAGGCCACGGCGACAAAGAGTATTGCTATCACCGGCAGGATCGAACGGGCCATGGTGAACAGCTTCAGCCACCAGTAGGACAGAAAGACGATGGCGACCAACAATAGTATGTGCAGGGGCTGAACCTGTCTGCGACGAATGGTGGTTGCAACTGTAAGAAGCAAGACAGCGATCGTCATCACAGGCACAAAGGTCGTAAAGACCGCTCCCAGTCCCCAATTTTCAGAATAATGATCCGATCCGGCAATCCAGCAATCTTCCCATGGCGCCACAAGCCAATGTCGGATGTTCTGGTCGCTGGCAACGAGACAGAAGCCGGCGTCCTGGACATGCGGCATGACGACACGCGGTCGCTCTGACAGTGCCTTGGTATATGCCTTGATGCCGTGAGCGCCTATGGAAAACCGTAACGGATGCATGGGATTCCCGGTGGCCATGAAATTGCGTGCATACCAAAACACCGAGGGCAGGAGACTGCCGACCACAAAGGTCACAGTCCTGAGGATAACCTGTCTCCCCCTATTCGCACGAAGCGGCGCCACGCTGCTCATTGACACCAGGGCACACAGTCCCGTCATGAACAAGAGCAGCGGAACATAGATATACCGGGCTCCGAGCCCTAATCCGAACGCGAGCCCAGCCATGGCCACAAGCGACAGTCTGTTCTCGCCGGCCTGAGGATGTTACTGGAAGAGTATCAGAAGGAAATGGGTCGAACTCAGAAAAAACGAGGCCGCAAACATATCCACTGCGACATTGAACATACTGTAGACCACGATCGGCATCGTCCCGAATCCCAGCGCCGCGAGCAGGGCTCCTTCGCATGATGCTGACAGGCGCCTGCTCAGACCATAGACCGTGAGTACGGCCAGCAACGTGAACGGCAGACAAGCAAGAGACAGAGACCTTTCATTGCCGAGAGACGTGAGAAACAGGGGGAACAGCTCGCCGTTCGACGGCATCTGGAACTTCCATGAGTCCTGGATGGAGGCCAAGGATCCCTGTTGGAGCCATTTGACGGCTAACGGAAGGTGATACACCATTGCATCCCACCCCTCCGGCGGTCTGGTAGCTGCTTCTAATAGAAACAGCTAGATAATGCCTCCCGCGACCATGGCACTCCAACGCACGAGTGGATCGACCGATCGGATCTCGTCGCACGTCTGCCTGAGCGCCCCTGCGTAAGAGAGGATTTCCCTCTCCCCTTGGAGAGGTCCCATAATCCAACGTTCGGCACCCCATAGGAGAGCAAGCACACCGGTTAGAGTCGTAATATGAACGAGCTTGGATCCCGTCACCAGTGCGGCCGCTCCAACAACATGGAAACTGATCATCAGTCCGCTAAAGAAGACCACGAAGTAGATGCTCCAGGCATCCACAGGCCAGAAGCTGTTCACGTGTGAATAGGTTCGCTCAGCACTACGTCGGCTCAGACTGTGGAGCAGGCCGAACGCCAGGATGGTGCAAGCGATGTTGACCAGGGAGTTCAGAATCATATCCGGGATTGCTTCAGCAAGATTGGGCCGGCGAAGGACAATTAATTCCCCAGAACCATGGGTAACTTCCCAAGAAGCTTCACGTAGAGGGCCCCATATGTTTCTGCGGCTCGACTGTGCAGTAGATACACGAGAAATGAGACGGTGCACAGAAGCACGAGGCCCCACTCGATAAATCTGTGCAACCTCGTGGTCTGACGTTCCGGTTCCAACATGATCTCCTGACTTACTGGCGACCGAGCGCCACTGCGCCTCTTCGTCCCCCACGCATGTGGGCCAACCATACCAAGACAAACGTGACTCCGCTGTATATGAAATAGAATCCGTGCATCGGGACCGTCATCGTCGAGAACAACACACCCTTCCGGCGAAGGAAAAAAGCAAACAGGTCTCGGTTCAGGAACAGAAAGATGCCCACAAGGAAAAGACACCCGTAGGCCAGCGAGGGAAGAACCACGGTCAAAGGCAGCAACACTAAAAAGAGTCCTGCCACCGCGGCACTGGCTCGTTGCGATATTCTCAAATTGAGATCGTTGACCAGTCCCTGCCGTTCGAGAATAAGCCGCGACCATGGTATGGCACGATACAGGATCTCTGCTCGTAAGAGTGACTTCCATCGCCACTCCTTCAAATGGGTGGCCTGAAGACCCTTGTCGAGCCAAATCCGATACCCCTGGCGATGCATTCGGTCGCCAAGCTCAATATCTTCAATGGACGGCGTAGAATACTTCACTTGGTCAAACCCCCCGACGCTCACGAAGATATCTTTGCGGATAGCCCCGCATCCCCCCCAAAATGTGGTGGCTCTGCTGTTCGCCTGTTGGTGCACAAAATGATGCAACAGATTCTTGTACTGTGAAAGAAAGTTCATGGCCGGCGGCCTGTCATCGTACGACCCAAAGACCGCCGCCAGTTCAGGATCCTCTTTAAACCTCGCAATCACCCGCTCGAGCACATCGTCATGCACCACCACGTCGGCGTCCACAAACAATACAATCTGCCCCGTTGCCAATATCACTCCAGTGTTACGAGCCGCGCCGGGCCCACTGGGGCCGGGACAATGCGCCACACGAGCGCCGTGAGCTTGTGCGATCGTAACGGAATTGTCCGTCGATCCATTATCGACGACTATCAGCTCGTAGTCCTGATACGACGAGCGCCTGATCCCCGCCAGACATTGATCCAGGCACCGTCCCCCGTTGTAAACCGGAACGATCACGGTGACGCGTCTATCCTGAGCAGTGGCCATGCCTGATCCTTGCTTACTTGACGGAACTCGCCCAGGTCCGAATCATCGAGATGAAGATCGTTTGCCCACGATGCGACGATCATGCACCCCCATCAGATCCCGGACGTTTTGCTCACGATACCACCTGATTGTTTTCCAATTGTGCGTTCCCAGAAAAATCCCGCTGCATTGGCAACTTGCGCCACCGCGAGTATCGCTGCCAGCAACACTGCTTTCCTGCCTCGTGTTCGAGCAAATGGATAGCCAAGCATCTTGATATAAAACCCGAGCGGCTCGAAGCGGATGCCTCTCGCCTCGCGCCGGGCACGTAACTGATGAAGACGAAAAGCGCCGCGGCCATAGTTGAAGTGTTGCCACCAGAATGTTCGGAATGTAAGGGAATGAGCGTGGCGAACCAGCGCGTCGGCGGCATACTTCAGTCGATAACCCCGAATGATCAGGCGATCGCACAAGTCCCGGTCTTCTCCTGCCGCACGGGTCCAACCGACATCAAATCCCCCTACGGCACGGAAGCTTTTTGCTGGAAGAGCCAAATTGTTGGAGGTGATGAATGTCATATGATCGGGATCTGAATTCCAGCGAGCATAGAGGTACTCGACAACGAGCTGAGACACAGTGGAGTATCGGTTATTCGTAAGCTCGTTGCTCGTCCGGCCGCCAAGCGCGCAATCTGAACATGAGAGAAAGCATGTTGCCAAACTCCGGAGCCAGCCTGGATCTGGTGCGCAATCATCATCGGTGAACGCCAGGAAGGCGCCCTTTGCGTGGGCGGCGCCATAATTCCTCGCAGCCGCCGGGCCTGAATGTAGTTGCTTCAGAAGCCGGACATTCAGTTGATGACGATTTGTCCCAACGCTGTCTTCGGGAGAAGATGCGCTTCCGTCGTCGACCACCAACACCTCGAAACGATCCCGAGGATAGTCTTGAGCCGCAAGCGCCCCTAGACACACGGACAACTGACTGGCGCGGTCATAGGTGGGGATGATTACCGATATGAAAGGACGCGACTTATCCATCTGACTTCACAAGGTGTTGGCCTTAGTGTTGTCGCCTTGCTGCTGGATCCGATCTATGGTGGCCATGATGCTGAGAGACTCGTTTAAGGGCATGATGTCGCTTTCAAATTTTCCAGCGCGAAGACACCGATGTACTTCCGACACCTGATAATGAAGTCCTTCCCCTATCGGAGGCAAACAAATCGTAGAGGAACGGATCCCATAGAGAACGCGATCGCTGAGCGCGGGGAAGCGTTCCCGTAGCTTGCGGATCGGTCGGCTGCCCTTGGCATAGCGTAGAATTCGTGCCTTGAGATCGGTCTCTGTTTCCGCCGTGACGGGAGCGTGATGTCGCTCCCGGGTCCCATACAGCCGGAGAGAAAGGCTCGACGGGCAGATAATCGGATCATGAATGACGATCTGACCTTGCGTGCCGACAATAACACCCCGACGCCGGCTGCGCACACCCACCGAACACCACAACATGGCCAGGCCTCCACCCTGGTACCCCAACAGTACGCTGGTGTCCTCGTCGACCCCTGTCTTCGCGAAAACCGATAAACTTTTCACGGTTGTTGGGGTGCCAAGAATCATGGAAACGAGGGACAGGAGGTAGACGCCTTTCTGGAGCAATGCCCCGCCGCCCAATTCTGCGCTGTATACACGGCTGCCCGGATCAAGCGTGACCTGACTGCCCAAGTCCGCCATGACATGCCGGATTTCACCGACGACTCGCTGTGCCAGAAGCTCCCGCAGTTTGACGATCAATGGAACAAATCTGGTCCACATAGCCTCCATCAGAAAGACCCGATTCAGTCGTGCCAAGGTAATGACTTCTTCGGCTTCGCGTGCGTTCACTGTGAACGGCTTCTCGCACAAGACCGCTTTGCCCGCCCGCAGACACAGTTCAATGTTGGCCTTGTGCGCAGACGCCGGTGTGGCGATATAGACCGCCTGCACATGAGGATTTTTGACCAATTCGACATAACTGTCGTGTCGGTGGGGAATTCCGAATCGTTCTCCAAAAGCGCGGCCTCTCTCCAGACTGCGCGATCCGACGGCAACCAATCTGGCCTCGGGGACAAAAGCCAGATCTCCTGCAAACCTTCCGGCAATGTTTCCCGTCCCTAAGATTCCCCATCCCACCGGCTGGTTAAGCGCCAAGGAGTTGGGCATGGACTTATCAGTCATGCTACCACCTGAGTTTGAAAATCTACTCTCTTACCGAGACTTTTGCGCGTGACACGCGTGATGCCTGTGTCAGTATGCCGAGACCCACGGCAATCCAGACAAGCTGCCGTACCCGGCGGAGCAGAGCAAAGGCGATGGCGCTCTCAGAGGAGAACCCAAGAACAGAAAAGATCATGACCACTCCCGCTTCTTGCGTGCCGAGATTCCCCGGGACGAATGCTGTCAGGCGGTTGACCATGGCGAGCCAGACCTGAACGATCAATGCCGTCACCGCGTCATGGGAGAGTCCGAGAAGACTCAGTATCACCCACGCTTCAATGGCAGTCGCAAGCCATCCCAAGAAATTCCAGGCACATGACAAGACAAATCGCCGGCCTTCACTGAGATACTGCTTCAGGATATTGTCGGTAGAAACCAACACGTCTTCATACCGATCGAAAAGTTCCGTCAGGACCTTCAGGCGTCGACTCAACCAAATTGCCGGGGCGAAGAAACCGCTTCGTTGCCACAGCACAACGCCCAAGATGGTCACGGCCATGAGGAACATTCCGATCCCGATCGACAAGGCCAAAGACTTCTCGCGAGCGAGCAGGCTCGGGGCAACCGCCAATCCCAGGGCAATAAACAGCAATTCAGTGATCATCATGGTCGTCTTCGCGGCAACCACGGACGCGGTACTGATAGCTGCGCTCACGCCTGCCGACCTGAGCAGATGAACTCTCAGCAACTCGCCGACCTGTGCAATCGAGGGTGTGATCATTTGCATGGCTTGTGCCGCCATCGTGAATCCCAATACCCTGCGATAGGTGATCGGAGGATTCCGGTCGGGAAACGCATACCACCAGCCCAAGGCTTGAAAGAGGGTCGCAACCATACCGGGCATCACAACCAGCGGGAGCGCCCACCCTACGCCCCAGAGCATATTACTGATCGATGCCGGGCCGATCTTCCACACGAGGATGGCGAACAAGGTCGCGCCGGCGACCGCAAATCCACGAGTGACATGCGAGCGCGAGATGACAGGCAATTCCATTATCCTGTCCCTTCAGGCATTGTGATCAAATCCAAGCAATCTAGCCCTGGCGTGGCTCCAACAACGCCTGACCCCGCAAGCCTGCAGGGTCCACTCCCAAGACTGTGCAGATCGTTGGAGCAATGTCGATGATATGAAGAGCCGTAATGGGTGTCCTGAGCTGGGAACCTCCAGGGATCACAAGGGCCCAGGCCTCGCCCGTATGACAGCCTGTGCGTCCCGTTCCCCATCCTGGTGACGGAATCTCTCCAAACTGTATCGACCGGATCCCCATCAACGGCATCACAGGCCGCTCATTCCACTGAATGACGAGATCGGGAAGTTGATCGTGGCAGGACCCTGGATACCCCAACTCTGACAGCCGCCAGATCTTGCGGATGGCCTGAGAGCCGTCGCTATTCTGGAAGGTCAGAAGGCCTTTCGTAATCTTCTCTATCAGAGGCTCGACCTCCTTCGGCTCGACGATCCCATCCCGTTCACGGCCACGCAGATTGAGCCGCAGGTAGCCGGCATCGTCACTAGGCATCGTGAAGGCCTTGGTACGATCCCACTGCACACCTCGCAATTCGAGTCGCGCCGCCAACTCCAAGGCCAGGCGGTCAGGAATCAGCTGCGCAATCCACGCTCTGACACTCGTGGGTACCGCCGCACGAATCCGCCACAATGAACTCCCCGGAGCCGCATGATGCAGGGATTTGTGAGGATCGCGATCAGTCAGCACCGCTTCGAGCATCGCCGGCAATACGTGGGACCGGCTGTTGTTGGGCCCCATCCCCGTAGGGGACATGACGATGACGTCGGTCCCATTCGGAAGCACTGCGATGATTCGAGCCAGCGCCTCGTCCACCGCTCGATAGATATCGTGGATTGCGGTGCCGAGTTCATGGTGCCGCGCCAACTCAAGTTCCTCTGAAAACTGGG
Organism: uncultured Nitrospiraceae bacterium; assembly: GCA_963720035.1. GTDB lineage: Bacteria > Nitrospirota > Nitrospiria > Nitrospirales > Nitrospiraceae > Palsa-1315. The sequence continues at coordinate 101,941 of CAVREB010000002.1, forward strand.
CAACGTCATAAAACCGATGCCCGCCGAGATGCGCGGCGCTCAAGCTGATCCAGACCAGATCGAACGGTTCCCGTTTCAATAGGACTTCAATGACATCGGCGCCGCGACGTGGTGCTGCAACCAAACTATTCCTCAGCCGCAGGAGCGGCGGTGTCTCAGGACGACCGTAGACTTCCTCACCCACCGGCGGCCGGCCCAGCTCATGCTCGAGCTCACGCTGCATGGAGTATGGAACGGAGCGCGTTCTGAGGACCACCCGATTCTTGAACTGCCAGCCGGTGAGAAACAGCCCCTGCATGGCCTCAGGGGCTCTCATCTCGTAGGGATCGATGACCAGTGACCGACGCCTAGCGCGCCCGATGCGTTCCCAGACGGCTTCTGGAGCGGGCACATCGTCGTAGAAACGGACCCGCTGTTCGGTCGCAGACCACAACCATGGGTAGTAGATCCCATGCTCCCCAAGTTCTATTCCGGTTGAAAGCGAGTAGGCGGCTGCCCCCTCAAAGTGGGTCGCCGGCGTGGCTAATTCAAGCCAGGTTCCACGCGATCGAAGGCTGGCCAGCCCTGGCAGATGCCCTGCCGCCAACATCTGTTCAAGATGTATTCGGCTTGCCCCGTCAAATTGCAGAATCGCAATCATTCATGCCTTTTTGTTTCGTTGATCACACTATCGTCATCATGCCCGTGCTGGTTCCCCTTCAAATAGCGGCTGTCCGTCGAGCCCCTCCGGGTCAACACCCAGTACGGCACAAACCGTCGGCGCAATATCCATGATGTGCGGAGGTTTCACAGGCGTCTTCATCTTCGAGGATCCGGGAATCACTAATGCCCAGGCTTCATCACGATGCTCCCCCGTTCGTCCGCTTCCCCAACCAGCCGACGGAACCTCCCCAAACTGCGGCGAACTTACCCCGGCAAGGTGTGGCGGTAAATGGTCACTCCAATGGACGAGCAGATCGGGAAATGGATTGGATAGCCCCCTCTCCTTGAAGGATCGCGAGACAAACTCGACATGCTTCACCGCCGGCCCGCCATCCGGATCTCGGAAGGTGACAAGCCCAGACGCTATGTGATCCAGAACCTGATCCGCGTCTTTCGGATCCACGATCCCGTCCCGCTCGCGACCCGATAGATTGAGCCGCAGATATCCGCAATCGCCGCTCGGAACCATGAATGCCCTGGTCTTCGCCCAATCCACACCGCGCATTTCAAGGCGAGCCGTGAGTTGCGTCGTCCAGTGATCTGGCAGGATGCGGGCAACCCAGGCTCTGAGATCGGCAGGAACCGCTGCCCGCAGACGCCACAGAGAACTGCCGCCCGGCTTCGTCGGAGACGACCATTCGGCTCCTTTCTCCAACAGTACCGCCTGGAGCATTCCGGGCAGCAGATGAGTCCGGCTTGCGCTGGGCCCCATACTGCTGGGCGAGACCACCATGATATCAGTCCCAGGCGGAAGGCTGGCGAGAATAACCGAAAGAGCCTGGTCCACGGCGGCATAGGCATCGCCCAGGGTGCCGTCGATCTTCACTTTCATGTGGGGGCCGGAATAGTCCTGAGGAAGTCTCGATGGATCCAAAAACCAGTGCCCTGCGATATGACCTGAACTCAGGGTAATCCATACTAAGTCGAATGCTTCCTCGGCGAGAAGTGCCGCCGCAAGGTCAGCGGCTCGTTTGGGAGCGGCAAGCAGTCTGTCCCGCATTCTGGTGAGGTATGGAACGGATGGCCGCCCGTACACTTCTTCGACCAAGGACGGTCCCCCGAATCGACGCTCGAGTTGACGGTTGAGCCCTTGGGGGACGGACCACCGTCGAAGGGTAACTTTGTGCTTGAATTGCCATCCGCACAGAGCCTTCCCCTCCATCGCTTTCGGGGCCTTCCCTTCGTAGGGATCGATCACCAGGGAGCGCTTCCCGCTCTTCGCAAGTCTCTCCCATACCGCTTCAGGAATCGGATAGTCGTCTTGCGGACGGACCCGTTGGTCAGCCGCCGACCATAGGAATGGAAAGTAGATGCCATGTTCGTTGGCAGCTTTGCCGCTGTACAGCGTGAAATAGGTTGCTCCTTCCCATTGCAACGCCGGAGTCCCGAGGGGCAGCCAATGCCCGCGCGCGCGAAGTTTGGCGAAGGCGGGAAGCCGGCCTTCATCGAGGCATTGATTGAAATGAGGAAAACTCACACAATCGAATTGCAAGACCGCAATCATTAGGTTCCTCCTACCGAAATAGCCATCCGATTCACAGGGCGCGCCTCTGTGTCATCACTTGAGTCATCGTCTTTCCAATAATGCCTGACCAGTTAAGCCCTTCAGATCGGCTCCAAGGAGAGCACAGACGGTCGCAGCAATATCGACGACATGAGGAGTTTTCTGCGGCGCCTTCAGCCGCGAACGGCCAGGCACTAGCAGAGCCCAGGCATCACCATTATGGCACCCCGTACGGCCGGTCCCCCACCCTTGCGAGGAGATCGCTCCATAGAGAGAAGAGCTGACCCCTGCAGTAGGAGAGACGGCCCGATCGTTCCATTGGACGATCAGATCCGGCATTTGGGAGACGCAAGGACCATCTATCCCGATATCCGAGATTCGAACGATATGCTTGATCGCAGGTCTTCCATCAGGATCTTTGAACGTTTTGAGGCCTGTCGATATGGTTTCCAAAAGTGCATCAGCATCTCGTGAATCGACAATCCCGTCACGTTCTCTCCCGCGAAGGTTCAGGCGCACAAATCCGGCGTCGTCGTTCGGCATCATGAAGGCTTGCGTATTGCTCCAATCAACACCACGAAGTTCTAAGCGAGTCGCCAACTCTACCGCCCACTTGTCCGGCAAGGCTTTCGCGATCCAGGATCGTAAACTGGTCGGTACTATGGACCGAACGATTGAGAGCAAGCTCGAAGAGGGAGCCCCCTTACCGGTTGTTCGTCCAGGCCCCCCAGCCAATATTGCCTTGATCATGCTTGGAAGCAGATGCGACCGACTCGAGTTCGGAGCCATGCCGGCAGGCGACACCACAAGAATATCGGCGTCAGCAGGAAGGGCTGCAAGCATTCTCCCCATTGCCTCGTCGGTCGCGCGATAGATATCCGGCACGGTCGTCTCCAATTCGGTATGCTGCCCGAGGTCGACTTCCCCAGAAACCAGCGACATCTTGAGAAACCGATGCCCAGCAAGGTGTGCTGCGCTCGCCGTGACCCAGACCACATCAAATTCTTCCCGCTTGAGCAACGACGTCGTGACCGCGGCAAGACGATCCGGCGCAGCAAGGAGGCCCTGCCTGAGACGCAACAATTCTGGAGTGGATGGCCGGCCATAGACTTCTTCCCCTACCGGCGGTCGGCCAAATTCTCGTTCCAGAGATTTCAAGACTCTTGTGGGAAGAGAACACGATCGAAGGACGATCCTGTTCTTGAATTGCCACCCGCTCAAAAATAATCCCTGGATGTCCTGTGGCGGCCTGACCTCGTATGGATCGATGATGAGAGAACGACAACCGGCACGTCCTACACGTTCCCAAACAGTCTCCGGAACAGGCAGATCTTCCATGAAACGGATACGCTGTTCCATAGGTGACCAAAGCCATGGGTAGTATTGACCGTGGACTCCAACATCTGTGCCGGTGTAGATGGCGTAGGAACCGGATCCTTCGAAGTACTCAGCTGGAGTGCCTAGGTTCAGCCAAGTCCCCTTTCGACGAAGGCCCTCCAGCGTGGGGAGAGAACCGGCGGTCAACAGTTCGTTGAGCAGCGGCACGCTTACTGAGTCAAACTGTAGGATTGCAATCACAATTGTTCTCTTTCCTAAACTGACTCCCTCATGTGACGGAAATCGGTGCGCCACGTTCTGCGGCCGAGAGCCTGATCGCTTCGATCACTGACATAACGGCAACCCCGTCGGCTGCCGAACCCAGAGAGCCGCTTGAACCACCGCGTACGGCTTGAGCGAACGTTTCGAGCTGCCCGATCAGCGAGCTGACGAGCGGATTTTCCCCCTTCGGTCTCAACCTCGCAATGATCCCCGAGATGATTCCCCCTCGCCGATGCGAGGCACAAAGGCGACCATCGACATCAGCAATTTCCATCCGCTCACGGTAGGGACGATTGGTCGAGCAGGCCACGACGGCTCGCCCACGGGTCAGCTCAAGCTCGAATTCCGCAGACTGTTGCTTGAGTGACAACGCGCGCGCCGAGCGGACCTCGCTCCCAGTCAACCAACGAGCCAGATCGATCAAATGCGGACCGAGATCCAAGAGCGCATCGTCGTGCATGTCGAACGGCTTCCAGGTTGTGCGCCTATAGTGCAAATCCAATCGCACCTGGAACCCTTGAGCCTTGGGAGCGGCATGCATCAACTTGATCACGCTCGGTTCGAACCGGCGATTAAACGCAATCCAGGGAGCTGGTTCCAAGGCCTGCAGTGCTTTGGCCTCTTGGACGTCAACGCCAGGAGGTTTCTCCACCAACGACGGAAGTCCGGCTTCAGCCGCGCAGCGTGCATACTCCAGATGAAATCTGGTGGGCACCGAGATAACGAGGGCATCTAGCCCACCGGCCTGAATCAACGACTGCATATTTCCATAAGCTGGAACCCCGGGAGCAAGCGCCCCACAACGCGATAGATTCACATCGGCGATGCCGGCAAGCACGACGCCCCTTGCTTGCCGGAAGGCCGGCAGATACCCAAACTCCGCGACGCGTCCGCATCCGATGAGCCCAATCCGGACGCTGTGAATTACCGTCAGATTGACTTATATGATTAGCTGCCGGCACTCCTTGTCTCTCCATTCCAATCGTTCATTATGCTCGAGACGCGGTTGCCTGCTCGATGAGCTTCAAATATTGTGTAATATGTACCTCCGCGCTCCACTTTTGTTGCAGCGCTTGATAGCCCCGCTGTCCCATCTGCTCCCGCAGGCTTGGCTCATGCAACAGTCTGTCCATCGCTGCAACCAGCTCTATCTCAGTATCGAAGACAAACCCGCCGCCGCTGTCTTCTACAACCTTCGGCATCCCTCCCATCTTGCTCACGATCACGGGTGTCTTTTGCGTGAAGGATTCCAGGATGACAATTCCAAAGACTTCGTACCAGATAGATGGAACGATCGTGGCCACAGCCTGTTGATACAACAAGCGCAGTTCTTCGCCTGACTGATGGCCGAGAAATTTGATGTTCGGCGAATCAGCCGCCATCGCACGAAGCGTCCCTTCATACTCACCCGTGCCGGCGACCCAGAGTTGTGCATTTCGAAAGCGCCGAAACACCGGGATCAGGGTCTGAAGGCCTTTGATTTTTTCCAGTCGTCCGATAAAGAGGAAATACGGAACATCGCGAGGCGTATATGTTTCGGTCGGCTGGTCGTGAGACCACCGGGACGTGAAGTACGGAAGTTCGGCGATCGGCCTCTGCAAACCCATCTCACGATGCTTCTGCATGGTGAATTCGCTCGGAGCAATGAACAGATCTACGTGATTCACCGCCTCCTCGATCATCCGCGTGTATCTCCACATCTGCGGCGGACGGCGGTACGAAATAGTACAGGCCATACAGGACTGCTCGAGTGCACACTTCCTGGCCGAACTTAAACAACATGTGGGTGGGACAGACCAGCCAATACTCATGAAGCGTATAGAGCTTGACGGCGCGACCATACTCAAGAACCTTCGGTCCCCCTACCAGTGAAATGTTGTGAAAATGAATGACGTCGAAGGGCTTCGCCAAGATCGCGTTCAATTGAGAGGACTTGAGCACCGGCCAACCTGTTTGCTGCGTGACGAGGGGAGACAAAAACCCAGCCGGGCTTTTCAATCCGTGGACCGTCACGTTGGGATGGTCCTGATAGGGCATTGATGGTGTTCTACCGCTGAGGAACTGGTGGGCATCCCTGCAATGCACGACCTCAACATGATGGCCGCGCTTTGCCAACTCGTTGGAAAGTTGGTGAACGAAAATACCATCCCCCCCAAAATGGTACGGAGGGTAGAACGTGGTCACCATGCAAAAACGCATAAGCGTGTCTGTTCCAATACACTATCGCTACTGATGGAACGAATTCTCTTCAACTTGATGACGATGCCCTACAGTCATCAAGATTCCACTCTTGGGCCGCAAGGTCATCTTGGGCTCCGGCACAATCGTCTGACCAGGAGCCAGCTGCAATGTGAATCGTTGTGCGACCATGGTCAGCACCAAGGCACCTTCCATCTTCGCAAACGCTTCACCAATGCAGACACGAGGACCTCCGCCAAACGGGAAGTAGGAGAATTTCGGTCGAGTCTTCTTCGCAGGCTCGCTGAATCGTTCAGGGTCAAACCGCTCCGGGTCCGGAAAGTAGAGAGGGTTTCGATGCATGACGTACTGGCAGAGATACAGTTTCGATCCCGCGGTGATTGTCACCCCACTCGGAAGCCTGTCATCGTTCCGAGCCATCCGCACAAAGATCCAAGTAGGGGGATACAGTCGCATGGATTCAGCAAGGACCATTCCCACGTATTCAAGCTTCAGGAGATCCTCAGACTGAGGCACACGACCGTCGAGCACCGCGTCGACTTCTGCAAACAGTCTCGATGCGACGTCTGGATGTTGCGCGAGAAGATACGACGTCCACGACAAGGCCTCCCCTATTGTTTCGTAACCTGTAACCAATAGGATCAGGGCTTCTTCATGTATCTGCTTGTCCGTCATCCCCATGCCGTCTTCATACCGAGCCTTGATCAGCAAGGACAAGAAATCGTTGCCGGGGCCGTTGCCCTCGCGGCGCGCACTAATGGCACAATAGATCGCTTGATTGATCAGCTCCATGGCTTTCGGGTAGTTCCGCTGTATGCGAGTCGGCATATGTTCGGGGAACGGGAGTAGAGAAAAGAACACCTGCTCCAAAAATCGTCGCCTCGTTGTAATCGCTTCGGCCAGTTGACCGCCTTCATCTGCGAAGTCCTCGCCAAATACGCTTCGGACGATGATTTGTTGCGCCAGTCCCATCATTTCTTTGGAAATGTTGATCGTCGCGCCGGGGGTCCAGTGAACCAGAAGTTGGCTGGTTGTCTCTGTGATAATTTTCGCGAACGACTCAATTGTTTTCCGATAGAACACCGGCTGCAACATACGGCGCTGTCGAAGATGGGCGGGTCCCGAGCTGATTAGCAGGCCTTCCCCCGATAACTGTCTTGCCTTGCCACTGATCATGCGAGGTGTTTTGTCATAGTTGTCGGGGTTAGTCACCAGCACGTGCTGAATGTCCTCAGGATTGTTCAGAAGGAATGTAGGCTCACCGATTCTCAATTTCACCACATCCCCGAATTGCGCTGCACAGCGGGAGAGAAATCCGAGTTTGTCGCGCAGAAAATCTGGTAAATGGCCCACAAGCGGATAGCCCTTTGGACCAGAGGCTGTGTCTCCGCTTTTTCCGAAGGCGTTCATGCGGTTGTGCACCCTGAGCTGTCCCCGCGTTTCCTGAGCAAGTACATGAGAATAATGCCCTTTTTGTCTCCCTTCGCAAATGGGCGAATGATCAGGCTTGCGAGCCTACTAAGTCGATGCCGCATGCTTCCACAGCTTGGCAGCTGGCATAGAAACGCCTTCACGGGTATCTGCAAGCGGTAATGATCAAAGATTGTCTCCAACTCCGACGCTGTCATCGGATTAATATGACCGAATGGCTTCCTGTAGTCCCGGAAAATCAAAAAGTGCCCCGTGCGTAGGAATTGCACTCGGGAATTGATGGATCCGATGTGGGGGGAAGGTAAAGTATGCCCACCTGGCTTTGTCATACCCGCAAAGAATTGCCTAAATGCCGATCATGAACCTGTTCGCCACGCTTGCCCGTTCGAGGCTTTCATTACCGATACTCTAACTTTGAACTACGTCAGGGAACGATGCCTTTGTGATGCTGCATCCCGCCGATAAGATCGAGATAGGCACTCAAGTACCGCTCCTTCGTGTAGTATTGCTCATAGCCTTTCCTCGCGCGGCCTCCAAGCATCTCGCGTACGCGTGAATCTTCCGCAAGGACCGTGAGAGCCTGATGCAGCTCCTCTCGCGATTCATATACATATCCACCCCCCGTCGCATCAATTGCTTCTCGATTGCCACCTGCGGCATGTACGATCGCTGGCGTGCCACACGCAAACGATTCGATCACGGAAAGACCGAATGATTCCGGCGCGAGAGAAGGAAGAATGAGCGCGGTCGCCTGCTGGTACAACGGTATCAATTCGTGATGTGAACGAAAACCTAAAAAACGAATGTGGTGGCTATCGGCGTACTGCCTCTGGAGTGCGGTGCGCAAGTCCCCATCTCCCACAACGATCAGATCGTAGTCACGCATCGGCAAGAAGTCCTCTAATAACACCGCGATTCCTTTGGAGGCGGTGACGCGGCCGACATAGAGAAAATAGGGCCTACCCGGTGCAACTTTCTCGACGGGAGAACGGGGGTCTATGTCGGAAAACAATGGTAAGACATGAATCGGCGGCCTCAATCCGGCTTCTCGGTGTCGCTCAGCCGTGAATTCGCTCGGGGCCAAGAGTGCATCCACATGCGCCAGGCTTCGCTGAATCAGATGGGTGTATCGCCAGAGTTGGGGGGGAATGCTCGATCGCATACAGCACCTGATACACTGAGGGCGATCGCAGGCCTGCACTTGATTTTTCCAAAAGATATGCGTCGGACAGAGCAGCCAGTGTTCGTGCAAGGTATACAGCGTCACAGGAGCCTTACTCATCTCCAACACCCCGGGCCCGCCAATTAAGGAGATGTTGTGAAAGTTCACGACGTCGAAATCGCGATCGAGAATAGTTCGGAGTTGTCGCGTCTTTGATCCCAGGCCGACCGGTCTGTTGGGTGATTAGAGGAGAAAGAAGGCCAAACGGACTGCGGAGACGATGAACAACGATACCATCGTTTTCTAAAGAATCGCTCGGCGCTGAGGTGTTCCCCAGCCGGTAGGCATCTTCGCAATGCACGACCTCAACATGATGGCCGCGCTTTGCCAACTCATTGGACGAGCTATGCCTGAACAAAAATAGCATCCCCGCCAAAATGGTACGGAGGATAGAACGTGGTCACCATGCAAAAGCGCATAAGAAACAGACCTTTTAGCCTTGGGATGCCGAGCGCCGCTCCACGCTGCCTGACGCAATTTGCCATGTCGGCTTACCATGGCCGTGAGTGAATTGAGAATCCAGTCAAAAGCGCGCCGCGTGCCTTCCTCTATGGCGCCATGGCTAGTGCCCGCGCCGGATTGACTTCGGTAATCGCCGAGAGCACACAGCCGTCGACTTGAGCCAGGGCCTTTGGCCCGCAGTTGACCGATACGATCAGGCTCCGATAAGTCCAAACTTCATGGGGCCCACTCATGCGACCGAGTTTCTGAGTTGAACGAGTTTGTTGTAGATGACACCGATCAAGGCCCCCGCCAGAGTCCCGCAGGCAAACCCATAGGCGAATCCGATGAAACTGCCAACGAAGGAGACGGAATAGCCGATAAAAAATTGACTGAGCAGCTGCAAATGCGGCCCGACGATGTAATGACCGGTTTCGTCGGTATATCCCCCTTTGAGAACGAGCCAATTGGTGGCAATGAAGATCACCGATCCCGTCAAGAGACCCAATATGAGCCCGAACATTTTACTGTTGATGCGGAGGATCGCACTAAAGAGCTTCTCGTCTTCGAGCTGCATCATGGTCGGCATGGTCATACTCCTCTGGCTTCAAATAGATCAGAAGTGATCCAGAAATTGTCTGAACGACATCAGCTCTGCCTCTCTTCTTGCGCGGTAGATCACGAAGCCAAGAGCGAAGTTCCGGAGGTAGGCAAAGAGCCATCCCCAGAGGAAGGCGGAGGCAAAGCTGTAGGCGAATCCGACGAGCGCGCCCCACACCGTCACCGTGTATCCTTGGAAGAACTCTCCCAATAGTTGCAGGTTCTGCCCGGCCTGTTCTCCCCCCTTGATCACCAGCCACAAGGTGGCGATCGCAACGGTAAGCCCGGCGACGGTCCCTAGTGCGGTCGCAAAGGCCAACTTATCCAGTTTTGCAAATGCCAGGACAAGGCTCTGCTTGACGACAGGCGTCATCGGGTGCGGGACTTGCGGCTGCGTCGCCGCGAGCTGGCTAAGTTGCGCCCTCGCCTCGGCTTCGCGACTGCTCGGTTCCTCGTGGTACTCTTGTTCTGCGTTCACTTGCCAGAGATCATGCCTTGCTCCCAGAATATTGTCCACAGCGAGCATCGCCGTCAGCATCGAATGGTCCTGATTGTTGTACCGATGCATGCCGTTGCGCCCCACCACTTGGAGATTCTGGAAACTATCCAGAAACTTTCTGATGCACAGGAGGGCCTCTTGATAATCGGCGTCATAGACTGGATAGGCCTTCGGCATTCTCACAATCGATCCGTCTTCGACATCCTGCGCCTTCGCAATGCCGATCAATTCGAGCTCTCGCTTTCCAAGTTCGATAAGATCCTTGTCGCTCATCGACCATAACCCGTCCCCTTCGAAACAAAAATACTCCAGCCCCAAACAGGTCTTGTTCTGGTCCGGAACCATGTACGGGCTCCAGTTCTTGAAGTTCTGAATCCGGCCGACCTTGACCTGAGAGTCGTGAATATAAATCCAATTGTCGGGAAACAATTCTTTCTTATTCACGATCAGTGCGACGGTCAGAAAGTCACGATACTTGAGGCGTTCAGCAGCGTCGATGACCTCCTTGGGCGCAGGCGGATTCATTTTCTGAATCAGCTCCCTGAGCGGCATGCTGCTGATGTAGTGAGTGCCCGTCAGGTATTCACTCCGCCCCTGCATCGACGCATCCATTCCTTCGACACGATTGCCGGCCCATCGAATCGTTTCAACCGCTGCGCCAAGATGAACCTGACTTCCATCCTTCTCTACCAAGTCTCCGACGATTTCCCACATCATCCCGGGGCCGCGCTTGGGATAATCAAATGCGTCGATCAACGTCTTGACGACCGACCCCTTCTCCGTCGATTGCTGTTTGATGAGCGCATTCTTGACGGCCACTACCAACGAGAGCCCTTTAATCCGCTGCGCCGCCCAATCAGCCGCAATCGTATGGGCCGGCATGCCCCATACTTTTTCTGTGTATGTCTTAAAAAAGGTCTGATAGAGACGCTTGCCGAACCGGTTGGAGACCCACGACTCAAAGTTGTCCTCCGGTTTCTGGGGGAAAAGTTGCGCCCATGCATAGCTGATCACGATGAGCAGACTATTGAGAATGCCTAACCCAAACAAGGCATTCATTGGCTTGAGGGGATAGAAGAAAAACTTCCTGTTGTAATAGATCCGGGACAAGCGCTGGCAATGCAGGAAGTCTCCCGCGGGAAGCACCTCTCTCCACATTTTCTCCACGACGGCGACCTTTGTGAAAAACCGGTGACCGCCGATGTCAAAATGGTATCCTTTGTACTCCACCGTTCTGGAGATGCCGCCGAGGATCGAATCCTTCTCGAGAACCACGGACTTCGCACCGACCTTTGACAGTTGATAGGCCGCCGTGAGTCCCGCCGGTCCCCCTCCGATGATCACGACCTTCTGGTCTCGCGGATTAACTGCTGGCATTATCGAGGCCCATTGGTATCAATCGTGGACTCCTTGTGACTGGATTCTGCACTACGAGAACCCGGTGGCCGCCTGGAAGATCGATGACCTTGGCTAATAACATTTATATGGGAACACTATTCTGGGGAGGTACGTCCTCAACAAAAATTCATCGGGAGGCAAACTGAAATCTCACAACATATCGTTGCTTGTCACTAGTGAACCCTTGATTTCGCACGATCACACGATTAATCCATAACAGAAATAGCATGAAAGGTGGGCGGCACCAAACTAATTAGCTGTCTTTCCGGGAGATTAGGCCCCAGGACCAGCAGAAAGGCGAGATATCCGAGATCCGACTTACTCTGGAGGTCCTGATGCTATTTGGCCTCTTTCCCCGCCTCAGAACAATTTAGCTTCGTGATGGGCGACTTCCAACCGAACTGGCAACGGAAGCTGGTTCCCAAGACACGAAACGCCGAGTTCTGCGGTGCTGAAATCTTTTTGCGTTTTCCTCTTCCATTCCTGGCTCGCCCCACTTACGATACGGCCTACGTACTGAGGAGTCTCCTTACATGTCAGGTTTGCCGCTCGATCAACTCGAACAACTCGTCCAGGGTCACCATTGGGACCCCCTCGCGATTCTCGGCGCCCATCCAATGGCCCAGGGCGGTTCCTCTACCGTTGCGATTCGGTGTTTCTTGCCGGAGGCCAACAACGTCGTCCTGCTCCTCAGTGAGCGAGGTCGGCAGCCAATGCCCATGACGCGCCTTCATGAGGCCGGTTTGTTCGAGGCCATCGTCCCGGGACCACTCGGAACTGTCCCCTACCGTCTCCGTGTGACCGACTATGCAGGCCAGATCTCGGAGCGGCATGATCCCTATGCATTCCCGCCCCTCCTCACCGACTTTGAGCTGCACCTTTTCAGTGAAGGAACCTTCTTCAAAGCCTATGAAACAATGGGCTCCCATCTCCGGACGGTGCAGGGTATCGCCGGAGTCCATTTTGTCGTCTGGGCGCCGAATGCCGCGAGAGTGAGTGTCGTGGGCGACTTCAACCAATGGGATGGCCGCCGCCATCCCATGACGAACCGCGGAGCAACCGGCCTCTGGGAACTCTTCATTCCCGGACTCACAGATGGCACGCTCTACAAATATGAGATTCGGTCGCGTCATCATGAGGCACCGCTCCTGAAAGCCGATCCCTATGCGGTCGCATCGGAGCTGCGCCCCAAGACCGCCTCGATCGTCCACGCACTTCCCCCCTACCGCTGGAAGGACCAGTCTTGGATGACGGCGCGGGGAAAGCAGGACCCGCTCGCCACGCCCCTCTCAATTTACGAGGTCCATCTCGGCTCCTGGATGCGTATCCCTGAGGAAGGGAATCGCTGGCTGACCTACTCAGAGCTGGCCACAAAGCTCATTCCCTACGTGAAGAATATGGGCTATACCCATGTCGAACTGATGCCGGTTACCGAGCACCCGTTCGATGGCTCCTGGGGCTATCAGACCACCGGCTACTTCGCCGTCACCCGCCGGCACGGATCCCCCGAAGACTTCATGGCCTTCGTCGATACGGCACATCAGGCCGGAATCGGCGTACTCATGGACTGGACCCCCGCGCACTTTCCGGACGATTCACATGGGCTCGCCCAGTTTGACGGCACGCATCTGTACGACCATGCCGACCCAAGGCTCGGCTACCATCCTGACTGGCACAGCCGCATTTTCAATTACGATCGTCTCGAGGTCCGGAACTTCCTTCTGAACAGCGGACTCTTTTGGCTGGATCGATACCATATCGACGGCTTGCGCGTGGATGCCGTCGCCTCGATGCTCTACCTTGATTACGGCCGGAAGGAGGGAGAATGGATTCCCAATCAGTTCGGCGGGCGCGAAAATATCGGAGCAGTCACGCTGCTGAAAGACTTAAATGTCTTGGTCCACCGTGACTTCCCTGGCGCCATGACCATCGCCGAGGAATCCACGGCCTGGCCGGGAGTCTCACGCCCTACCTATGTCGGAGGACTGGGCTTCACGTTCAAGTGGAATATGGGCTGGATGCACGACATGCTGGACTACTTCGGGCGCGATCCCGTCCACCGTCTCTTTCACCAGAATCAGATTACGTTTGGGCTCCTCTATGCCTTCAATGAAAACTTCGTCCTGGTGCTTTCGCACGACGAAGTTGTACACGGAAAACGGGCGCTACTCGACAAAATGCCCGGCGACGTGTGGCAACGATTTGCCAACCTCCGCGCCCTCTATGGATTCATGTACGGACATCCCGGCAAGAAAATGCTGTTCATGGGCGGAGAGTTCGGACAGTGGCGTGAGTGGGACCATGACACCAGCCTGGAATGGCATCTCTGCGATTTCGAGCCACATGTGGGGCTCCAGCGGTTCGTGCGAGACCTCAACTGGCTCTACCGCCAGGAGCCGGCGCTGCACGAACTCGATCACGACTGGACCGGTTTCCAGTGGATCGACTTTCGCGATGCGGCCCATTCCGTAATCGCCTTCCTGCGAAAGGCGAAGGACCAGGATAATCAAATATTGTGCTTGTGCAATTTCACCCCTGTTCCGCGCTACGACTATCGAGTCGGCGTGCCCTGTGAAGGCTTCTATCGTGAACTGTTGAACAGTGATGCCTCGGCCTATGGAGGGAGCAACCTGGGAAATGCGGGAGGGCTCCAAACGAACGCCGTCCCCTCCCACGGCATGCCCCATTCGCTCGTTGTCACACTCCCACCTCTGTCGGTGTTGTTCCTGAAGCGGAGCTGATGTAGTAGGATACTGAACAAGTCCGCCAGCCGCGTTTTCGCATCGTTCAGACCCTCAACGTACCCCAGAGGGTACGCCTCGGCCCTTCACTCGCTGCGGTCTTGCTGAACGGCCTTTTTGAGCATCCTGCTAGGAAGGGACTACCAGGTCCGGAAGGGACCGCAGTCGAGATGGATAAAATGCTTGCGAGGATAATACCCCACTCCACCGTACTGCAGCTTCAACGCAGCGTGACGAAGCTCGCGAGGCTGGACACCGGGAATATAGAAGTCGAGCGCCTGCCCTTCGATGTGTAAGCTGTGCCGCGCAACTCGCCGGCTCCGTTTCACGAGCTGCGCATTATACGCTGGCGACCGATAGCCTGAAATTACGTGAATCTCGCCAGCGCCATAGACCGCTTTCTGCACGAGATTCACATGCTCCAGCACTCGCACATCGATGGCGGCAACTTCTCCTGTGTGATGGCACCGCAGAATATGATTCACCTCATCCAACGCCGCAAGGTCATAGTTCCCTGCGTCATCACGATATCGAACTCGCAGTCGTTCGTTCGTATGGACGTTGAAGAAGTTGAGTTCGCCGTCAGGAAGTTCGTTCGCACGCGCGACCGATGGACGCAGCAGCCTGCCACCGAGCAACAGCAGCCCGACCACAGACGTTTTCAAGAGCGAACGACGAGTCCAAGACCAGGAATCTGGATGTTGCAAAGTACGGCTCCGGGAGAAAGTGCACGGCAGTTTGACAAGACAACTGTTTCGCTTGTATCAAAAGCGCCAGGGTCAGTCAACTCTTTCCTGCAGCTGTTCGGGGAGTGCGATTCATCGAGCCCCACCATCCCACTGACTCGACCTATACCGACCCTTTCTAAACTACTACTGGAGAATTAGATTCAGGAGTTCCTTTTTAAGCGTGATGCAAGTCGTGCAGGCCCCCCAGAGCTTCCGGTGGTCGGTCTCTGGTATGCTGAAAAAACGGGATCATTGATCATGGACAGAGGAGAATACTCACTGTTTCGTTTCGTCGTTGTGCCCTTGCTATCGGAGCGTTCCTGCTCAGCTACGGGCTCTTGCTCCTCTGTAATGCCGAAGCTGCCGTCACTGGCCGCATCCTCATCGCAGGTTATGGTCCCGAATTGCCTGTCGTCCAGGATCTGGCGAAAGCGTATGAGCGGCTGCATCCCGGCACAGCGATCGACCTCGAATGGGACAGCACTGTGCGGGCAGTTCATCTGGTGAAAACTGGAGAGGCTCAAATCGCAGTGACCGATCAACCAGATCCTGCTCTCAGGGCCACGCAGATCGCGTGGGAAGGCATCGCGGTCATTGTCAATTTTGCGAACCCCATCAGAGAAGTGTCCAGCGCCCAGGTCAGAGGGCTATTTTCCGCACAGATCACCAACTGGTCTGAGCTGGATGGCGCCACGACCAGAGTGGAGGTGATTCCTCGCACATCAGTAAACAATCTCACAGCCGGCTTCCAGAATTCCCTGGGTCTCACAGGACGGATTGAGGTACCCGCTGCCCCGGTTCGCTCTGATCAAAAAGTCTTGAGTCTGGTGTCCGGGCGTGATGCTACGGTCAGCTACATTTCATTGGCGGCGGCGTTGAAAGCTCAAGAGGATGGCATTTCCATTCATATCCTGACGGTCGATCAGGTCGATCCAGGAGAAGCCACCGTGAAAAATGGGAAGTATCGTCTGCGCCGACCGGTCCTCATGCTCACCACGACACAACCGGATTCGCTCACCGAATCGTTTCTCTCCTTTGTCCGGTCAGTTGACGGGCAACAGTTGCTCCGCAGCATGTTCGTCCCCATCGAGCAATCAATCCCTACGACCTTTCCGTCAAACGTGCAACAACTTGATCCATCCTCACCATCATCCTGATCACCATCGTTCCCTATCCATTTCTCCCTAGACAGGAGAACGGAACATAGGTAAGATCCAAAAATCGAATAGGCGTGACGCTATGGCCACAATCCTTGTTATCGACGACGAAGAATCGATCCGGAGCCTCCTGAAGGAAGTCCTTGAGAGGGCCGACCACCGTGTGCTCGAAGCCCGAGATGGTCGGGAGGGCTTGACCCTCTACCAGAAGAACAAAGTGGACCTGGTCCTGATGGATATCCTAATGCCGGGTACCGACGGTCTCGAAGCCACGTTACAACTGACGCGGGAATATCTCGACGCGAAGGTAATCGCCATGACCGGCGCCCAAGGCGACCGCAATTTCCTCGACGTCGCGAAACTCTTTGGGGCCCGTCGTGTCTTCGAAAAGCCATTCGACCTCGACAAACTCATCCAAGCCATCAACGAAGAACTCGCCAAGTAGCGCACCCCATCGGCCTCACAGTTTTCCGGATCGCTCGCTTCTTGTTCGACTCACGTGTGCCCAGAGACAACGCCGGAACGGCTTCCTGGCTCAATTGACCACAGGCGCGGGATGACAGGAGTTAGAAAACCCTAGGAATGAAAGCGCAGGTCCTTCACAATTTGCTATAGGCAAGAAGGCAAACGGACGATGGAGGATGTGACGAATCACAAGGGGAAAATCGAGCGAGCACTGCTCCCGCTCTGGGCCCTACTCATTGCACTGGTCGGCACACTCCCGCTCACGGATTTTGTCGGACACTCCCATTGGGAGTACATTCAGTGGCTCCCGACTGCTAACAATCTCCGCTCACGGCGTTTCCTGTTTGATATCGTCGCTAATATGGTCCTCTTTCTTCCACTGGGCTATCTTCTCGATCGATCCCGCTCGACCACGACGGCCCGTCGTTCGCTCTTCCTCGCTGCCGGGGCCGCAGGCTTGCTCTCGCTAAGTATCGAATGGTTCCAAGTCTATTGTCACAACCGTCACCCCTCGCCCACTGACGTGGTCAGCAATGTCACAGGAAGCCTCATCGGAGCCTTCCTGTCCACATTCAGACAGAGGAAGGCACCTTCGCCGCCCGAACCGCACCCTCACTCCCAGCCCACCGGATCGTAGCCTCGCTCCTTAAGACAGCGCCGAACAAACTGCTTATAGGCATTGCTCGGAGGCGAGCGACGAAAGAGTCCGCGCAGGAACCCCACTGTCGCACCACTGGCTGCTCCAACCATCGCGCCGTGGCCCGGATGGCCAACCACGGCTCCGCCGACCGCTCCGCTGGCTGATCCAATGGCTCCGCCCGCGGCGGTACTGCAGGCAACCTGCTCGCTCTTACCTTGGCTCTCAGTCGCACCGGCATCCTTGGCCATCTCGCGACACTCGTCGATTTCCCGATCCGCCATTTCTTGACCGACTTCTTGCAAATGGGCATTGGGATAGAGAATCGGTTTGGGCGCCGTACAGCCCACACCGAGAAGCACGATGATAAGAAGACCAGACAATCGAGCCGTCACGGCCTTCGCCTGCCACTATCAACGAGACTGGACGGATTTTGTTGACTCATCGACCTCCACTGAGTTCTTTCCTGACCAACGAACGCATCATCACCGGATCGTCGTACGCTACCTCACTCAAAGCATCCATGATATGGAGCCCTTTTGTCGTGACTAATTCCTTGGCCTTCGCATAGTTCTTCGCGGTAAATCGCGCCACCGCCGGCTGACCATTCACAATCTGACAAGCCAGGATCTCGCCGTTCACTTCCAGCGTGCCCCCCTGCTCGACCAGCGTCTTGGCCTGCACCGACGTAATGCCATGGAGCTGCGCGAACTCCTCCAGTCCTCCCGTCTCAACTAATCGACCATCCGGCATGATGCAGAGTCGCTTGAAATGCGGGGACCAGTCCTTGCGGAAGTCGATGTATTTGATGTCGCCGCCCTTCGCGACCGCGCGATCCAATGTCCGGTAGTCGAGCCCAAGATTCTTCTGTTGAAGCTTCGTCTTTAATTCATCCGGCAACGTGCGGGTGAACACGTGAAACGCGGCGTCGGGAAGAGCCAAGGATCGCGCGCGGGTCAATTGCTCCGCCTCGGCAAACTGCATGAGATCCAGGACGAAGGTCTGCTTGGGTGTGCCACCGGTCGGATCGATAACGCAGGCAAACAATCCTCGTGTGAGCAACCCACCGATCTGCGGATAGACATAGACCCCACCCGCAGTTAGCAGAGCAGTCATTGTCTCCAGCGGGACCTCGTAGCTTTCCGACAAGACTTTCGCGTGCGCGGGAACGTCTTCCTCGTGCGTCATGGCACAAGCAGTCACATTCCCTGGTGCGTCGAACTCGGAGTAGTCCTCAATGACGTTATAGAGGATGGTGGGCTTCGGCTTGTCGGATTTTTTCTTTATTTTAAACATGAGGAGTAGCACTACAAGTTGCTGATATATCTGATATTGCGCAATGTCATCGATTCAGGTGATGATAGGCCGACAGCGTCATCAGTCTTCCATCCTCAACAGGTCCGCCTATCGTAAAATGATAAAGTGACTGGAACGAACGTCCCTTGATTCCCACGATCTCATGGACCGGATCGTCAAAAAAACAGCCGATCCCCGTACCCCGCACCCCTGCCGCCTCCGCCTCAAGATACAGCACTTGCCCCAGGAGACCCGCCTCCCAGAATAGGCGTGGATACCACCAAGCCCCTCCCTTTCGCAAGCGACCTTCAAACTCGGCAATCATCCCCAGCGAGAAGGCACTGTCTCCTGCAATATCTTGATGGCAACTCACCTGTGCCGCAACCTTCTTCGCATCGCCCTCCAGCAGCCAATAGAAGGGCAAGGTTTCCGGACAGCCCGGCACCGGAGTCCAGACAAACTCCTCGTTCATCGACTGCTGAAGCAACGGCAACTTCTCCCGATCACGGACCAGGACATAGAGCCCCGGGGTCAATCCATCCACGCGATGCACGAAAAGTAGGAGATGAATCGCTGGCTCCCACGGCAAGATGTCCCACGGTATCGGCCGATCTAGTTGTGGCAACTCCGCCACAGGCATGATGCGCCCCAACATCTGAAAGAACGTGGCGGAGGTAATCGATGTCTTGCCGTCGAAGGAGACGGCGCTCCGGCGTTGCCGAATAAGCTGGCCAGCGGATAGGCTCTCGTGAAACGTGACGCGTGAGACGTCATTCGTGAGAAGCCTCGGAAAGGCCACCGACCGCGCTTCAGCCGTAGGCTTCCAACTCGCCGCCGCAACATCATCAATAATCTCCCATGGCACAGGATTATCCCGGCTCAAACGATTGGCTTTCCCGCGCCATGTTGCAGCCGCGAGCTCTTGGACTATCTCCGAATCTAGAAACAATGGGACGGCTGCATCCACATCGCATTTCCCATCTACCGTTCCACGTTTCACGTCCCCCGATGGCCAGACCACTGTCAGACAATCCGGATACTCCCGCTCCGCTTGGATAAAGTCCTCCATGCGATCGGTACCCAATAGTGCAGCGACCCTGTCTTGGGCAACTCCATCCAGCAGCGCCATATTCCAGCCTAGCGTCGAGGCGGCGATTCGTGCCGTTCCGATCGCGTGTCCCACATCATGGTTGCAGTAGCGAAAGGCCCGCTCGCCGTACTTCCACGATTCCCGCCAATGAATTGAGGTCAGCCCGATCAGAAACGATTCAGGAGGAAACGGCGCGAGAAGGCGAGCCATCTGCTCGGCAGCAAACTCTGCACGAAGCTCGAGCCCGTGTTCCTTTGGCGCATAGTGATAGAGGCCCGCGTTCAGATCCAGCCGATCTATCTGTGGCAGGACAAGATAGCCTTCCGTAGGATGGAGATTGCCGGACGAGGGATTGCTGCGCAGAGCCCACTGCATGCCCCCTGCCTTTTTCCACGCCGACAAGGCGAGGGCAAGTTCGAAAAACCGTGAGAGCGAAAGCATGGTGACCGGCTTGGCAGGCACTGCTCCCCGCTCATAGATCGCGTCGTAAGGCGGAGAGGTTGGCTCATCACCAGACTTTAAGAGTGGCAATGGAATCAGAGGCGCCCCTTCGAACCGACGAAAGGGATCAGGCTGGTTGGCCCAATCCAAATGCCCGAGCGAGCGGGCATAGCGGTTGAAATGATGCTTGGTCTGGACGTGATAGCGGATCACGCGATCGATGGGATCGGTCGGCACAGTCTCGACTGGTTCGCGATACAAGGGGATTTCTGTGGCCATCGTAATAATCAATCACAGTCTACAGAGCCGCATGAAGGAAAGTAAACGCACGCATTGACCTCCATTTCTCCCCGCGCGTATGCTGCAGTCACCATAGCTAAAGAGGGACCCATGCAATTCGATCCAGCTCTTGCCGCTCAGCAGGCATTCAGCCGAGCAGAAACCGATAACGAACTCGGTGTTGATTGGGACGACGCAGCCGAGGCCGAAGTCACCTTTTCATCGAGTGCCGGTGCCACAGCCCGAGCAGCCTACGAACAGCTCCTTGCGCTCGCCGCTCGCTACCCGAAGGCCCACTCCTTCCAGGCCTTCTGTATCTTCATCACCTGGCAGCAGGTGACGGAAGAGACTATTGCGCATCATTTTCAGACCGGCCTCCGGCTCTGCGAAACGTTTCTGGCCTCTCCTGATGGGAAGCATCGAGCAGACGTCGAGCAGATCACCGAACTCTATGGTTCATTTCGTGATGGATTGGGGCTCGATGAAGAGGATGAGATTCAAGTCGAGTTTCGACGCGATACGCCTAAGGGAGGAGACTGAATGCGTCTCTCGTGAAGCGCTGTTCGTATCTCGCTTCACGGATATCAGTCTAATCCCTCGCTTCACGAAGAGATGTCCGAAGACCACAAACATCGCGCGCGCATTTTTCTCCACCGCGGCCAACTCGAGCAGGCCAAAGCCGCCTATGAACAAGCCGTCGCTGATGATCGCCTGGCCAATGACCCGCGCGCCCTCTCCGATTCACTCGGCAATCTTGGCAACGTCTGCGCCCTATCGGATGACCTGGATCACGCAGAAGCCTGCTACAGGGAAGTACTGACGATCCAACGCACGGAGCGGAATCAGCACGCCATCGCCCATACCCTCGTGAACCTCGGCAACCTGTACGTCGGAGCCGGCACACCGGAAAAGGCTCGCCCTTACTATCTCGAAGCATTGGATCTTTTGCGCGATCTGCAAGACGATCGCGCGCTCGGCATTCTCTACAACAACCTGGCGCTTCAAGAGGCTCGCAAAGGGCAGTGGGAACAGGCCGTCACGTCGTTCAAGCAGGCCCTCGACTACCATCGGATTGTCGGAAACGAAGAGGGGCTCGCTGTGACCTATAGCCAACTGGGCAAGTGTTTTCTCGACCAGGGCGACCTCACCCAAGCCGAGCGCTGCCTGAACAACGCCTCGGAACATTACATTAAGCTCGGCAATGAACCGGCCGAAGCGGCGGTGCTCCGACTCCTTGCCACGGTGTATGACAACCGTCAGGATCTTATTTCAGCACGACGGTGTCTTGAACGAGTGGTCTCTCTCGACCAGCGATACAAGCTACCTGAACTCCAAACCGACTCGGCCCATCTCGCTAAGCTGAACCATCCCGGTTAGCCGCTCCACTCGCTGGTCTCCTTTTCTCTCCGGCCAGATTCCATCCCCTGTCCAGCATTCTTTCATTTTCCAACAGGCCGAACCCTGTGAATTTCTGGACAGAATTCAATTCTCTGATACCGTTGAGCAGTCACTCCTGTTGCTTCAAGTTTCACCATGAAAGAGCCGACAGGATATTGACGTGAATGTCGCATGCCATTTCTGACTCGGATCCTCATAGCATTCGCTCTCGGGTCGCTCATGACCAACAGCGGTCACACAGGCCGCGGATGTATCACCCAAGATCACTGTCGGCACTCAAGAAGTCGGACTCACCGTCGGCTATATGATCCCCCATCGACTTACGGAAGAGCACAAAACGAAGCAGCAGGGCCCGGTCTTCATGCCATCCTGGATGATGACCATCACTGATCCGGTGGGCAATGGATGGTACCGAGGGCAGGTCTCGTTTGGTGCGGAAGTCGTCTACATCCAGTTCAATGAACCGGTCCTGACGCATGGCATCGGCTTTACTCCCAAGATCAAATACACCTTTGTCGCACTTGACAACATTCGGCCGTATGCCGAATTTGCCGGAGGTCCCTTCTGGACCGACTTAGCTGGAAAGATTCCAGAAGAGTCAGTGGAATTCAACTTCATCCTGTCGGCGGGATTCGGCGTGTCGTGGTTCATCACGCCACAGACGTCGCTCAACCTCGGATACCGTTTTCAGCACATCTCAAACGCCGGTATCCAATATCCGAACTTAGGGCTGAATGCGAGCCTACCATTCGGCGGATTCTCATTCTATTTTTGAGGAAAGGATTACCATGACGCATCATCTTTTCCGCTGGACGCTCCTGGGGCTTGCTGGATTAGCCATTACAACTCTGGGTTGTGCCAGATGGATCGACGTGATGCCCTCCTCAACGCTTCAGCAGGAGTCCGTCGCCCGTTCTATCCCCACCGATGAGCGGGTTCCGCTCGTGATGGATGGTTTCCGCATGATGCAGAATGGTGCCCCCCAGAATCCTTCGACTGAGGTAGAACATCGCATCTTGAACATAATGCAGGAGACCCGCCTGTTTTCGACACTCGTCCCATTTGGAGAGAATGTTTCTTCGCTCGGCAATAAAGTGGTGACCGCCCGAATCACCTTTGATGAAACGATCGACCCTCATGCTGGAGAGGCGGCGTGGAAAGGCTTTGTCATCGGAGTTTCCATGTTTCTGCTGTCGCCGGCAATCGAACTGGACTATGACTATGCCGCAAAGACCACCTTAGAGCTCGAACGCTGGGACGGACAGGTGAAACAGTATGAGGCACGCTCGTCCGGCACCGCGTATTATAATTTGTTCGCCGCCACGCCGATTATGATCGGTGAGCTCAAGGGACAGGTCACAGAAGCCTGTCTGACGGAGCTCATGCATCAGCTCGTCCTGGACACCGACTTCTATATGGCAAGCAGCAGCCCCCTGCCGGACTCGCCCATTCGCACGGTGACCGTGAAGGCCCGGAACCCTTTGCGTTCCCCGACTTCTCTCTCCGTCGTTCCCGTCTCGACCGCGCCGGCACCATAAACAGATTCTTCATCCTCCCTCCGCTGCGCTCTGGCCGATCCCGCTCCCTCAATGCTATAGTGGACCCACCAGAGGGAATATTGCATTATGGACATTGACGCATTTCGGCAAATGGTCGCGAAAAATCCCAAAGGATTTCTCGGTCGTTATGGATTGGGCAACAAGATTCTCCAGGAAGGCGCCAATCTCGAGGAGGCGGTCGAACACCTGACCGTCGCCACGCAGTTGGACCCGACCCACGTCGCCTCACACCTGGGCCTCGGGCGCGCCTTGATCTCTTTGGGACGGAAAGACGAGGCGAAGCCCATCCTGCAAGCCGGCATCGACGCCGCACGCTCCGGGCGATCCAACGGAGGCGTGGACTTAGTCCCTGAGATGCAAGCGTTGCTACGAACATTGGGATAATGGATCGGATCGTAATGGAGCGAGGAGTACCCCATGAAGATTGAAGAAGCCAGACAGCGAATCGAATCGGCGATGGCGCAGTACGGGGCACAGGCCGGGATGGCGATCGATCTTGTGATCAACGAGGTGCGCTCTGATCTCGGCGCTGCCACGGCCAATGAATTGATCGACGAGTTCGACCTCGAATTGCAATACAACATCGCACCGATCGAGTCGGACTACTCCAATAGCTAAGCCAGGGGCATACGACATAACGCATCTCATTCAGGGTGCTCAAGAAGCTTCTTCAACAAGGCCGCAGACGAGTCGAAACCGGAGGCGTACCCTCGGGGTGCGTTGAGGATTTCGATGAGCCGAGAACGAAGTTGAGGAGCTTTTTCAGCACCCTACTACTATGCCGCTAATTTGGTGTGCGATCTCAGGACATGGGTACGGTCACGCAGCGCAAGTCCTGCCCGTGCTTAACGCACTGGGCTCTCTCGTGCCAGGAGTGACGGCCATCCTCCGCACCATGGTCCCGGCCTCTTTTTTCCGCGACCGCCTGACAATTCCCTGGGTCCTTCAACCAGTGCAACAAGATGTCGGCTGTATCCAAGTCGGCCCTCTTAAGATCGACATCGACGAGACCTGGGCTTCTCATCACCGTTTTCACGAAACCTGGGAAGACCGCCTGTCCCAGGAAGTCGCCGCCATGCAGGCGGCACCACCAGTACTGGTCATGGCCGACACACCCTACCTCGCCATCGAGGCCGGTTCCCGCGCACTGATACCGACCATTGCCTTGGCAAGCTTTACCTGGGACCTCGTGCTCAAGGAGTACTGCCACGCATCGGACCGTTCACAGCAGCAGTTGATTCAGTGCATCCGTGAAACCTATGCGAAAGCCCACATTGCCCTTCGCATCACTCCTTCTCCAAAAATCGATGCCTTCTCCAAGATCATCGATATTGGCCCGATAGCCGGTCCAGCCTCCCCGGAACGAGACCGACTTGCCTCAGCCCTCGCCCTGGCGCCCAACGAACATACCGTCTTGGTGGGATTCGGCGGTGTTCCTCTGACCTCCCTCCCGCTTGAAAAGATGGAACAACTGCGCCACTATCGCTTCCTTTTCGATGGCCCGGTCCCACCAGGATATTCCCGCATTCAGTTCCACCAAGACGCTTCCTTTCTCCTTTAAGACACTACTTGCCTCTGTGGACGTCATCATGACCAAACCTGGTTACGGCACCATCGTTGAGGCCGTCGCACTTCAACTACCAGTCGTGTACGTGCGTCGACATAATTTTGCCGATGAGCCGCCACTGGTTGACTATCTGCACCGCTACGGACGCGGCGTCGAATTGTCGATCGACGATTTCACGCAAGGCCGGTGGGAGCCGGCCTTGCAGCGAGCCTTGGCCTCACAGGTGCCTTCGTTGCCACCACCACCCCCAACCGGCGCAGCAGAGGCAGCCGAAGTGATCGCTCGCTACTTTCAGACCTAAGGAGTCCAAGATGTCCTTCCTCGGTCTCTGTGTGACGCGCCTCGCGAATGTCGCTTACTGTATCGGAAAGATCTTTTACCGAGCCGGCTTCCTTCCCGCTTCCAACGGACAGAAATCAACGTGTTACGTAGCCCAGTTGGAGCCGTGGCGATTGGCTCAATTCGACCAGACCACTGAGTCGCTCCTGATCCGCCAGTTTCTCCGAGACGCCGGTCTGGGGTCGTAGGTTAGGCAAGGCTGTGCTGAGCGTCAATCAACCCAGGAATGAGGCCCTGAGCCGTTTCAGCTCCATCCCAAACTCCGCCATCCCCGCCAATTAGACGCGACCGATATCTCTTCCTGCGTCCAAGACAAGAAACACACATCCTTTTGCCCGTTCCCTCCGTGGGATGCTATAGTCGTGTCGGACATGAAGTGATCCCAACTTTCCTTCACAACTCGCTCGGTGTATGGATAAACCCTCACGACACGCTACCTCGACAATCGATCCCGCCTTGTTTGCCCGTGTGGTCAAAGGTGATCAGCAGGCGTTCAGCCAGCTCTATGACCATTCGAACGCGCTCTTGTTCACGTTGGCAGTCAGGATCTTGGGGAATCACGCAGAAGCAGCGGAGCTCTTGCAGGATGTCTATTTGGAAGTCTGGCGGAAGGTCTCCCGCTATGATATCGGGCGTGGAACTCCAGTCGCTTGGCTGGTCACCCTCACCAGAAGTCGGGCCATCGACCGGCTCCGGGCCAGGGCCGCACGAGGTTATCGGGCACCCAACTCTCTGGAGGTCGGAACCGCTGCGCAGGCGGCCGATCTGGGTCCGAGCCCGTTTGAGACACTGGCCGATCAGGAACTGCGTATTGCAGTAGGGGCAGCGGTGGCTGGATTGCCCCAGGCGCAACAACAAGCGATTGAGCTCGCCTACTACGAAGGACTCTCCCATGCCGAGATCGCCGCGCGGTTGAACCAGCCACTCGGGACCGTCAAGACACGTATCAAACTGGGAATGTCCAAACTCCGGGATGGACTCCAACAGTGGTGGAACCATGGTGAGCTCCAATGACGCATGAAGAACTCGAAGAATCGGTTCCCTTGTATGCCGCAGGTGCGCTGGACCGGACCGAGCGACAGGCACTGGAAGCCCATTTACTCTCCGGCTGCACCGCCTGTCACAGTGCATTGAAGGACTATCAATCCGTCGCCGCGCTCCTCCCGCTCGGTCTCAGTCCGATCAGGCCTCCACGCTCCCTCAAAGCCACGATCATGGCAGAACGACACCCCGCACCGATTCCAGCTGATGCGGCACAGGATGAACCGGCCAGACCGAGCCTGGAACCGGGCGAATGGATGAACCACCTCTTTCCTCCTGTCGCCCCTGCCCGATCGTTTTCACTACCCTGGGCTATTGGATTGGCCACGCTTCTGATCCTGGGTGTCGGCGGATATCTCGCGTGGAACGTTGCGACAGAACGTTCCATCAACACATCGAAAATTCATCAGCTCGAAGCATCGCTTCAGGAAAAGTCGACAAAGCTTGCCAGTTTGCATCGCGAGGTCGGCGACCAAAGCAGAGCCCTCGCCGAATTGCGCAACGCGATGCAGCAACGAGTGAACGAAGCTGCGGAAGCCAAGGAACAGCTGGCCCAGCGCGATGCTGAGCTGGAAGAGATCCGTGTTCAATTGAGCCAGCGAGGAGCCACTCGCACCGTTAGGACTCCGCAAGACGAATTGGCTACACTCCTTCGAATTCCCAACGTCAAGGCCGTGTCCCTCACCGGATCTGACATGGCAAAACGGGCCGCGGGATTCCTGTTCTATGATTCGCGAACCCAAAAAATCTGGCTCTACGCCGTGAACCTGCCGGAATGTCCCACTGGCATGACCTATCAACTGTGGGCCATTCATGACAAACCCATGAGCATCGGGACCTTTCACATGGAAACAGGAGAGACCGCTCACCTTCTCGTCAAGAAGGTGCTGAGCTTCACAGATGCGAAAACCTTTGCCGTCAGCCTTGAGCCTTCAGGCGGCCGCCCGCAACCGACCGGACCCATGTATCTCCTGAGTCGCTCATAGCGCCAACATTACTCAACGCTTGACCTCTCCACGCTAGCCCGTTACAACCAGCTGACATTCTCTCGTGTGTACATACTGATGGGCTCGGACTCCTGGAGCCCCTGGATAAGCTTCATGTTCACGATGTCACGGACCCTGCACCAGCTGACGGTGGGTACCCTGCTGTGTGGATTCTGTCTGAGCAGCGCACCAGAACTCTGGGCACTTGAGAAATATGGCCGTCCCCTGCCCGAGATGGAAGGGGCCCAGGACCACAGCGAAGAGCACTGGATCCAGGGCTATCTCCTCTCCGGTGTCTTCATGATCAACCCCACTTTTGCGGCGAGACCGGACAACACCGGGTTGGTTGGCCTCCGCCAGATGATCCATCTCGAAACGGATCTTTATAAGGAATATCTACAGTTCTATACCGATCAAAACTTCTTTTCTGACCGACAGAAGAGCTGGATCGTGCTCTCTGAATGGGATACCGTCTTTGCCTTCACCGGCAACATCCACAACTGGGGATGGCGGCTGCAATATGAACGCGATGCCCCCTTGGATCGAAGCGGCCTGATACAAGCCTATGCAGATGCGCTCGTCACTTACCGTCCGGCGGATGCCCGCAGCCTGAGTTGGTGGCGGTCGGCGTTCCCCGATCAGAACCTTACAGTCTATGCCGGCGGCGGGGGGCTCTTTTATAACGAGACCTACTTTGCTCGTCCGGACAACACCGGTCGCGCGCTGTTCCGATATGTGGCACATGCCGATCTCGACCTCTACCGCAATCGTGTGGTCCTATTCGTTGACGGCAATTTCTTTACGGACCGGCTCGCGGCCAATGTCATCAAACCAAGTGAATTCGACTTGGTCATGGGGCTTGCTGTCCGCTATCAGGATTTCGAGCTCGCACTGATCCATGAACGGGACATGCCGTTGGATGGAGGCGGTTTGGTTCAAAAGTACGTTGCCTTGCAATTGCGTTACGAATTCGAGTGGACGAAACCGGCAAGTCTTGCCGGCAAACAGCTCTCACTCCATCGGTAACCGCCCCTTCTCCCCTTTATTCGGCCATGCTACGATGTGGGGATTGGGCGAGCACTACCCTGTTACATACGCCCCAGAAAATGGTCATCGTGCCGACAGACGAACACAATCAGGATTTGGCCTTCATGCGAGTCGCGCTGGAGGAGGCCGCGCGGGCACCAGCGGTCGGTGAGGTGCCGATTGCGGCGGTGCTGGTGCGTGGAGACCAGATTCTTGCCCAGGCACATAATTATCGCGAGCTCTGGCAAGACCCCACGGCCCATGCGGAGGTCATTGCAATCCGCGCCGCAGCGACCACACTTAGGCACGTGGCGATTGACCGAGACGACGCTCTACGTGACCGTCGAGCCCTGCGCGATGTGTATCGGTGCGATTATCCTAGCGAGGATTCCCCGAGTCGTCTTCGGGGCATGGGATCCAAAAGCCGGCGCCTGCGGATCGGTGCTCGATCTGCCGTCAGAGAAGAAGCTGAACCACCGGGTTGCCGTGACCGGCGGGGTCCTCGAACAGGAGAGTCAGGCACTCATTCAGAAGTTTTTCAAGGAACTCCGGGAGGCATCACCAGTGACAAAACCGCTTTCAACCCGATAAGAGGCACGAGAGCTCTTAGCGCACGAGACCGCACTGCACGACCCAGTCCACCCCCTGAGCGGCCACCGCAGCTTCCCATCCCTCGCCACATGAAAGGAGACGAATTTTCCATTTGTCTTGGAGTGCAGAGCCCGCCGGAACCCGAACCTCTCCGCCGACTTCGTCCGCTGTCATGAGAATCTCGCACTGACTCAACGCTCTGAGTCCGACACCTTGCGCCTTGAGCACCGCCTCTTTCGCTACCCAGTAGCGGAAGAACCTCGCTGCACGCTGCTCATGAGGCGACCGCATGATCGTGGCGTGTTCGGAGGGAGCAAAGTAACGCTCGGACAGTTTCTCAACATCTACGTCCGAACGAATTCGTTCGAGATCAACGCCGACCTCTTGGCCCATTGAGACCGCTATGAGAGCACGGCCCTGCGCATGGGACATATTGAACGTGATCGTGGGCTGACCCCCTAAGTCCCCCGTCATGGAGGGCTTACCTGCTTCACTATGACACATCTCTAACACATCGGGGCCGATCCCAAGATACCGGCTGAGCACCGCTCTGAGACCTCCGTGAGCAAGCATGTAGCGCTGCCGATCCTCCTCTCGAATCAAGCGTGCGGCCCTGCGCCGTTCATCGTTATCTAACCACTGGGCGCATCGCTCCAGACAGCGTGGCGACCCGTCGAGTTCAATCCCCCAGAGGTGAACGACATTCCGCTCAAGGCTGGTGTTGCCCTGCCGCTCAATATTCGTGAGATCCTCAATCGACTCGAATGAAATCAGCACATCGTCGTCCTGGATACAGACATTCGACATCATGGGACCATATTTACGGTCGATGACCAGCTACCCCTGTCTTCAAATATTCCACGACCTTGCCGTCCTCCAATTTAATAACCTGATTGCCGAGATGAAAATACCGGTCGTCGTGAGTGATGACGACCACCAATTTCCCCCGCTCACGAAGGTCCGGAAGCAGTTTCTTGTAAAAGATCTCCTTGTACTGGGGATCTTGATCCGCGGCCCATTCATCAAAGACGTAGATAGGGCGATCCTCCAAGTAGGCCGTGACAAGCGCCAACCGCTTTCGCTGCCCCTGCGAGAGATCGATGGTCGAGAACGTGCGTTCCTGCACAGAGACCTTCTGATCGATGTGTAGCAACCGTAAGTACTGTGACGCAAGCCTGTCAACCTGAGAATCCGACTGGCCCAGGAGTTTGTTGAAGAGGTGAAAGTCTGAAAATACGATCGAGAAGTGTTCACGGTACCACTCCCGATTTGCATCGGTAATCATCGTGCCAGCGAGCGTCACGTTCCCTTTGAGGGGCTGATACAGCCCAGCGAGGACTTTCACAAAGGTGGATTTGCCACTCCCATTGCCTCCGATGACAAACACCAGTTCGCCAGCATGCAACTCTAGACTGATTGGACCAAGCACGAAGGGCGCTTCGACTCCTTTCTCTTCACCGTACGAAAATACGACTTCGTCCCACTGCACAATAGGAGAGGTCCCAGCCTCAAGGCCTGTTAATTCTAACGGCTGGGCGTCCTCGTGGCCGATGTCCAGAGACACACCCAATCGTTCAATATTCTCCAATGCCACTTGACCTCGTTCGATAGTTGGTAATGCACCGATAATGCCCCATATAGGACCCATCATATAGAGGACGGCCACCACATACCCGGTCAGGGCCTCGGGGGACACCGTCACCACAGATGGAAACAGAAAGACTATTAAACCAATGAGGGAATAAAATGAGACCTGCGTCCAGGCGTCCGCCAAAGCTTGCCGCCGCGTCGCTTCCAAATTCGTTTGCCGATAGGATTCCGCCGCCCTTCGCACCTCCTGATTCACAAATTCCTGTCGACGCGCCCGATGCATCAACAACTCTTTCAGCCCATCCGTGAGGGAACGAAATTGTCGAAACAACTCGGCCCTGGCCTCACGAGCCGCATAGATGACGCTGAGCGCGCCGGTGTGCAGCCACTGATACCCCAGGGCACCAAGCAGGGTGACCCCAACCACTCCCAAAAACGTACCCCACGACAGCCAGGCAAGATAGAAGCCGCAGCCCAGCACAACCGCTGCATTCATCACCAATTGAGGAAAGCATTGGATCGCCCAGGTAACCCAACTGACGTCATCCGTCAGGGTGACGAGAATATTGGCAGCCCCTCGTTGCTCAGAACGACGCAACGGGGCCCGCACGATCTTCGCACAGAGCGATAAGGAGAGGTCCAAAATCGTGTCTTGTGAGAATCGGACGAGCAGGAACTGGGACCACAGGTTTGACAGAAGCTTCCCGGCGACAAGGGCGACAAACCCCAGCATCACGAGGAGGGAATGGTCGGAGGAATGATGGAGCACATGATTAATGAGCGCCAAAACCCCGGCGCTCAAGAGACCTGACATGACACCGGCACAGACCATGAGCCAGGCCATACTGCGCGAGCGTTGCACAATGAATTTCACAAATGGGGAGATCCGGAGCGTCACGAGCCAGCAGCCTCATCTCTTATGGGATCCAGCGTCATGGCAGGACCAGATGCTTTCGCAAGATATCGTTGAATGTGGCCGGCGAGGTCTTCCACATAGGGTGACACGAAAAGGCGCCCCGAGTCTTCGGCGGGGACATAGACCACATCGCTGCCGCTTCCAGCCAGTAGCGACCACTCGTTTCTCGTATCGCGTGTCCCAGCTGCAATCGCCCGTTTGGACGCAATACAGTTAAGGAGGCTGCCGGGATACCGCTGCACCTCATAGTGAGCCACTGCCTGGAACGTAGCCTCGGTGACTCGTTCGACCAGAAGCCGATATTCTGGGCGCTGATTTGTGACAATACCACCCCTCAACGCCCAGAACACCTTCAACTTGTGCGTGATAGATGATGCCCACTTGCCCACGGGAAGTTGCACAAGAGCATGCATCTCGTCATTGAGCTTTGTGAACACAGCAACTGTCACCCCAATCCATTTGAAAAACAGGCTCCTGTGATGCTGATACGAACTCGGATGCCAGGTGTCCATCATCAATAAGGTCACAGCCTCCCCATGCGCCGTCAGCTGCTGAGCCATTTCGTATGCGATCAGTCCGCCGGTGCAGGCACCGGCAATGATGTAGGGACCATGGGGACGAAGTCGTGTGATTTCCTCGACATAATGCCGCGCCATATCCGGCACCGAGATAAACGGCGCCTCTTTTCCATCCAATCCTCGCGCCTGTAATCCATAGAACGGCTGATCCGGACCCAATAGCCTCGCTAACTGGGCAAAGATCAAGACATTGCCTCCCACTCCCGGGACCATGAAAATCGGGGTCGCCGTCCCGCTCGGCTGAATCGCCACCAGCGATTGCCATGGTGGCACCCACTGCTCGCGTGAAAGGACCGCCGCTAACGCTGCAATGGTCGGGGCTCGAAACAGCGTGGCGAGCGGAAGGTGCCTTCCATACACCTGTTCGAGAAGAAAAAAGAGCTGGGCCGCCGTGAGGGAATGGCCACCGAGATCGAAGAAGTTGTCATGGATCCCGATCTTGGGGACTCTCAGCACCAGTTGCCATAAGGCCGTTAGTTGGACTTCTACCCGATCGCGCGGTCCAACGTCACCCAGACCCTCTGAGAGAAAAGGCGCCGGAGCAGGTAATACCTGCACGTCGACCTTGTTATTGGCCGTCAAGGGCATCGCCTCCAGAAACACAAAGAAGGAAGGCGTCATATAATCGGGAAGCGCTGTCCGCACAAATGATCGAAGCTCTGTCGGGCTTGGTGCTTGCCCCTCCTGACACACCACATAGGCCGCCAGCTGTTTGAGACCGTGCTGATCCTCCCGTGCTGTCACCACCGCCTGACGGACGGCGGGATGGCGGCTCAGCACCGCCTCGATCTCACCCAATTCGATTCTGAACCCTCTGATCTTGACCTGATGATCCAACCGACCGAGATGGACAATACGTCCATCCGGGCGATAGCGAACCAGATCTCCCGTTCGATACAGTCTCGCGTGAGGCTCTGTCGAGAAGGGATGAAGAACGAACCGTTCCTTTGTTAGCTCAGGCCGCCCCCGATATCCACAGGCTAAACCATGGCCTCCAATATACAGTTCCCCGGAGACTCCAACGGGAACCGGCTGTAGGAACTGATCTAAGATATACAGTTCCGTATTGGCGATCGGACGTCCAATGGTAATCTCTTGATCTGCCCGTTCGATTCTCTCGATCGTGGACCAAATCGTGGCCTCAGTCGGACCATACATATTCCATAAGGCGGCGCTACGGCTCAGCAGTGCCACCGCAAGGTCCGGCGGAAGAGCTTCCCCTCCGCAGAGCACCGTCAGCCTGTCGCTGCCCAGCCATCCCGCTTCAATTAACATTCGCCATGTCGCAGGGGTCGCTTGCATGATGGTCGGCTGCACGGCCTCACAGAGTCTTCGTAATTTCCATCCATCCATCGCAACAGTTCGATTGACGAGCTCTACACGGGCCCCCACCAGTAACGGCAAATACAACTCCAACCCGGCGATATCGAAGGACAGCGTCGTCACGGATACCATCACATCCTGAGCAGAACATCCCGGCTCCTGGCGCATCGAGCACAAGAAGTTCACCAGCGCCCGGTGAGGGATTTCCACTCCCTTGGGCTGCCCGGTCGATCCCGAGGTGTAGAGGATGTACGCCAAGTCTTGAGATGTCGCGGTCGGCGGAAGATTATGGCCGACCTCCTGCGCAATCCTCTTCTCCTCGCGATCAAGACACAGTATTCGACAGGCTTGAGAATCAAACCGATCGGAAAAACCTTCGGATGTGAGCACGATCGCAACGGCTGCGTCCTCCGCCATAAATCGAAGCCGGTCGCGGGGATATTCAGGGTCGAGAGGGAGATAGGTCCCGCCAGCTTTGAGAACGGCCATCAGAGCGACGACCATCTCCAATGACCGTTCGAGACAAATCCCCACCGCCACGCCAGGCTGGACATCCTGCGTTCGGAGATAGCGTGCCAGCTGATTGGCCCTGGCATTGAGATCTCCGTAGCGTAACGCCTCTCGCCCCATCGACAAGGCGACGGCGTCAGGCGTCCGTTCGACTTGTCCTTCGAACATCTGAGGAAAACATTCGAACTGCGGGTAGTCTGCCTGAGTGCGATTCCAGTCCTGCAACAGCTCGGTGCGCTCGGCTTCCGTGAGCATCGAGAGCTCAGAAAGCCTGGCGGTGGGATTTGCCAACGCGCTATGGATCAGGACTTTGTACTGTCCCAGCATCCGTTCGACTGTCTGACGCTCGAAGAGGTCTGTATTAAACGTCAAGTAGGCTTTGCGGGCAATCTCTGTTTCAATCGTCAGGCTTAAGTCAAACTGTGCAACTCCCGTATCCACCTCAAATGGCACCCAACTCAATCCCTGGACGTTGATCTCCCCGATAGGAGCATTCGCTAAATTGAAGAGGACTTGCACCAGCGGGGCAGAGCTATGGTCACGATCCGAGCCCATAATTTCCACCAGCTTATCGAAGGGGAAATCCTGATTTGCATAGGCCCCTAACGCTGTTTCGCGGACCCGCTCAAGCATCTCTTCGAACGTCGGATTGCCGGAAAGATCGGCACGGAACACCAACGTATTGACAAACGAACCAATGATCGATTCGACCGAGGATTGGGTCCGGTTCGCAATTGGAGAGCCCACGGCGACATCGTGTTGGCCTGAATATCGACTTAAGAGGATCTGGAAACAGGCCAAGAGGGGCATGAATACGGTCGCATTTCGTTCCGCGCTGAACTGCTTCAGTCGTTCGATCAATGAGGCCGGCAACTCGAGCATACAATGCGAACCGTTAAACGTTTGCAGCGCAGGCCGGGGGTAATCAGTCGGCAACGAGAGCCTGGAAAGTCCTGCCAGCCGCTTCTGCCAATAATCCAACTGTGTGCTGAGCCACTTGTCGGTGAGACAGCGCCGCTGCCACACCGCATAGTCGGCATACTGAAGGGGCACTGGCTTGGCAGAAGGAGTATTTCCTTGGCAAAACGCGTTGTAGAACAACGCAAACTCACTCCCGATTACCCCGAACGACCACTGATCTCCGATGATATGGTGCATCGTGACCATCAGCACATGATCCTCGGGCTCGACCTCAATCAATAGGAACCTTGCCACGGGGCCCTTCTCAAGATCGAACGGCAGGTTTGCTTCCTGCTCTACAAGCCGGGCCGCCTCCCGCCATCGCTGCTCGCCCGGCAGGTGTAATAGATCAACTTCAACCCAGTGAAGAGGCCGGAAGGGGCTGACGATTTGGACCGGTCCCTCACCCGTCATCGCGAATGTCGTCCTGAACGCCTCATGACGGCTACAGATGGCGTCAATCGTACGCCGAAGGGCCGATTTGTTGAGTGGACCCATCTGCCTCGAGGCAAACGGCAAGTTATACGCCGTGCTTTCGGGAGCCAGCCGATACATGAGCCACATGCGTTGCTGAGAATAGGAAAGGGGCAGGGGCTGATCTCGGGGCACTCGAACGATCGGGGGAATCTCTAAAGCCTTCCGCTGCCCACGGCACAAATGCATCACCTCTTGGGCCAAACCCACGATAGTCGGTCGTTCAAAAAGCATCCGGAGTGAGACTTCAACTTCAAAGGCCTCACGTATCCGGGAAACAAGCTGTGTGGCCAAAAGAGAGTGGCCCCCTTGCTCAAAAAAATTGTCATGGATGCCGGCCTCTGGTACACCAAGAACAGACTTCCACAGCTCGGCCAACACCTCTTCCACCTGGTTTCTCGGAGCAATCCTGGTTGCCGTCTGACTTGCTGTCTCTTCCGGAATAGGTAGAACACGTCGATTGATTTTTCCTGTCGTAGTAAGTGGCATGACATCCAGCCACACAATGACAGAAGGCACCATATATTGCGGTAATCGGGCCGCGATATAACTCCGAGTCTGATCGAGCAGCGATTTGAGTTCCGGCTGGCCGGTCACATAGCCCACCAACCGTTGCTGCTCCGGCTTATCCTGTCGAAGTAACACTGCGGCCTGATACACGCCCGGAGCACCACTTAGCACATGTTCGACTTCGCCCAATTCAATCCGATACCCTCGCAGCTTGACCTGCTGATCCACCCTCCCAAGAAACTCCACATTGCCATCTTCGCGGTATCGAGCCCGGTCTCCGGTCCGATACAGTCTGGCACCAGCCACGTGGGGGTGCGCGAGAAACCGCTCTTGGGTCAACTGCGGCTGGTTCAGGTACCCACGAGCGAGACCATCTCCTGCCACATACAGCTCCCCCGGTACGCCAACGGGAACCGGCTCCAGCTCCGCATCCAGCACATAGAGCTGCATATTGCTGATCGGTTTTCCAATCGGCACTCGGGCTCCTGCTTCCTGGCGGGTCGTTTGATACACGCTACACCAGACCGTGGCTTCAGTCGGCCCATATTCGTTGTACAACGTGGCATGAGGCAGTAGCTGGTAGTGCCATCGGACGAGCTCAAGTGGAAGGCTCTCCCCGGCGGTAATGACGATGCGAAGTGATTCCAACTGGCCATTCAACGCATCACCGAGCACGGCATTGTATAAAGAGGGCACCCACACAACATGGGAGATGCGGTGCTGTTCAACGAGCGCAGCAAGCGCTGTGGGATCGCGATGGGCGGCCTCAGAGGGAATGACTAATTGCCCTCCTTGCAACAACGTCCAGAAAATACCAGTCACGGATCCGTCAAAGGCCAGAGAGAAGGTCAGTAAGAACCGGGACACCTGTCCCGGGTAATACCGAAGTCTGGCACTAAGAGAGATCACCAGATTGCGGTGTGTCACTGCCACACCTTTGGGCCTCCCGGTCGACCCCGACGTGTACATGATATAGGCAAGTTGATCAGGGAGAACGGGGGTCGCGAGGTTCTCACCCCCTCCGCTCACCGTGGGTTCACAGAGCGTCTCCACATCACATACCTGGCCACCATAGCTGTGTAAATGGCTGCGGAGGTGCCCCTGCGTCACCACGATAGACACCTGCGCATCATCCAGCATGACCTGGAGGCGGTGATCAGGAAAGGACGGATCCAAGGGAACATAGCCCCCCCCCGCCTTGAGAATACCCAGGAGACCCACGATACCGTCCACCGAGCGCTCGACGCAGAGACCCACCGGCAGATCGGCGCATACCCCTAACTTCTGCAAGGCACGGGCGACTCGGTTCGCACGTCGGTTCAACTCCTGGTAGCTGAGGGACTCGTCCCCACAGATGACAGCGATCGCGGCGGGAGTCCGCTCAACCTGTGCTTCGATGAGAGCATGGATACCGGCAGAAAGCGGAACCGGAACTTCTGTTTGGTTCCATTCCAGGAGAATGTGCCGACGCTCTTCCGCCGTGAGTAACGAGAGCTCGCTAAGACGAGCCTCAGGTTTCTTGATGAATTCCCCAAGGAGCGTCTCAATCTGTCCCAACATGCGATAGATGGTCGAGTCATTAAAAATCGTGGCATTATAGAGCAACGCCAGTTCCAGGCCCTGAACCTTGTTCACGACCATCAAGACCAAGTCGAACTCCGACGCGGTCAGCTCCCAGGGAAGATGGGTCGCCTCAAGGTCTCTGATTTTGAACGCGGACAATGGGTCGTCTTCAAGCACAATCATCACGTTGAAAAGCGGGGAAAGCGTCCCCTCACGTCGTAATGACAGCGCCTCAATCACCTCTTCAAACGACAGTTCTTGGTGATCATAGGCATCTATCACCACACGGCGTACCTGTCTCAATAAGTCTTGTCCGGTGAGTCCGTCCGAAAGTTTAGACCGCAGCGCCACAGTATTCACAAAGTACCCGATCACATCCTCGAGCTCCACACGATTCCTGCCGGCCACCACCGAGCCGACCACGATATCGGACTCTTGTGTGTAGCGATGCAGCCATGTGACAAAGACGGCATACAGCACCATAAACGTGGTCACACCCTGATGTTGGCAGAACAGATTCAAGGCAGCCGCAAGACCCGGAGAGAGAGACCGTGACCGCACGTCTCCCTCAAACGTCCGTATGCGCGGCCGCGGACCATCGGCCCGCAGCTCGACGGGCGGGCGCGCACCGCTCAACTGTCCGATCCAGTATTTTCGATGTACCTCACGAAGGCCTTCGTTGAGCCTGGTTCGTTGCCAATTCGCATAGTCCGCATACTGGAAACCCAGCTTCGATAGTTGAGCTCTTCGAACCTCACCTCCGGCTTCGTAGAGAAGAGCCAATTCCTTGCAGAAGACACGAAGAGACCAACCATCGGCGATGAGACGATGGAATGTCAGCACCAGGACATGCTGATCCTGGTCCAGTGCCACCAACGCGACTCTGAACAACGGCTCTCGTCCAAGCTCAAACGGTTGGCCAGCCTCTGTTCGTAGGAACTTCCGGACCTCTATTTTTCGCTCTGCCTGGTTCAGTGCACGGAGATCATGCTGTCTCATCGTGAAGATCGACTCACCGGCTACTTCCGCGAATCCCTCGCCCCTCTCCGAGCCGAACCTGGTTCGAAGAATCTCGTGGCGACGGATGATTTCCTGTACCGACCGCTCCAATACCTCGGGATTGAGACGACCCTGTATGCACACACCCATGGAGATATGATTAATCGAGCTGCCTGGATGAACCTGCTCCAAGAACCAGAGTCGCAGCTGTGCGAAACTGAGAGGCATCCTGCCTTGTCGTGATTCAGGGGAAAGCGGTACGAGAGCAGTCTGTAGCCCTCCGCCGCCTGAGGATCCAAGCCCCTCCACGGAAGTTTCCGTCACATTCTTACTAGGGCTGAGTTCACTGACACGAGTGGCCAGCGCAGAAAATGTCGGACATTCAAAGACAACACTGAGAGGAAGTTCGACGTGGAGTACATCGAGTATTCGTGCCACAACCTGTGCAGCAAGCAGGGAATTGCCCCCGAGCGCGAAGAAGTTTGCATTGCGTCGTGGCTCAGGTCCTCCCAGCACCTCCTGCCAGATATCAGCCAGCCTTTTTTCTACCAGAGTTAGTGGAACCTCGCTCAGAGGCTCAACGTTCTCCTCTTCCTCAGTCGTCCCCAGCGTACTCCTCCCAACCACGACGAGCTGTCCGGATTCAAAGTCTTCCCTGCAGGCGTGCCGCTGAATTTTCCCGCTGGAAGTTCTTGGAATCGTTCCGGATTTGACCAGCACCACATTATGGACTTCCAGTTCATACTCGTCAGCAATCGCGCGACGGATACAGCTCATCACCTCCGACATGTCTGACTCAGGCAGCTTCTTCTCTATCTCATAGACCAGCACCACGCGCTCTCCGGTCTCGCTCTCAATCGAGAAAGCGGCTCCACATCCTCGCCGCAATCCCTGGTGCGCTTGCTCAGCCGTCCACTCCAAATCATGGGGATAGTAGTTCCGCCCCCGTACAATGATGAGATCCTTGAGCCGGCCGGTCAGAAACAGCTCTCCCCCGTGAATGAATCCGAGGTCTCCAGTCCGCAAATAGGGGCCCTCTCCTGACCCAGCGAGGGTGGCCTTAAAAGTAGCGTCACTTTCCTCCGGTCTCCCCCAATATCCTGTGGCGATCCCAGCCCCAGCCAGCCACACCTCTCCCACTTCACCGGCCTGGCATGAGCTCTTGGTCGTAGGATTCACAATCAGTACACGAGTCTCTTCGAGGGGCTCCCCGCATCCGACCAATGTCCGAGTCCCTTTTTCTGACGCGGAAGACTCTTTGACAATCGAGTCAGCCAACGCCTCTGCTTCTATGGTCAAGAACGTCGGCTCAGCCCCGGTCTGTTTCATCGTCACCAACAGCGTGGCTTCGGCGAGTCCATACGCCGGCGCAAACGACGTTCGTCGGAAACCCTGTGGCCCAAAGGTTTCGACAAACCGCTCAACCGTATCTGCATGAATTGGTTCCGCGCCGCAACTTGCGACCATCCACATACTCAAATCAGCCTGCCAGTCACGTTGTTGCCGGGCGGCCCGGAGACAAGATTCGTAGGAAAAATTGGGTCCACCACTGTGTGTGATGGAAAATCGAGACACCGCTTCAAGCCAACGCAGCGGTCGCCTGAGAAACGTGATGGGGGACATCAGATAGGCAGGGATCCCGGCATAGAACGGGGCGAGGATTCCATGCAGCAACCCATAGTCATGGAAATACGGCAGCCAACAGAGCGACCGGCTTCGCTCCGACACTCCTCCGGCCAGACTCATGGCCTTGCAATGGGACAGCACATTTCCATGGCTGACCATGACGCCACGAGGAGTGGCCGTCGATCCTGAGGTATATTGCAAATAGGCCAGAGCGGTTTCTTTGAGACGTGGCAACTCG
This sequence comes from uncultured Nitrospiraceae bacterium, assembly GCA_963720035.1. Classification (GTDB taxonomy): domain Bacteria; phylum Nitrospirota; class Nitrospiria; order Nitrospirales; family Nitrospiraceae; genus Palsa-1315. The sequence continues at coordinate 142,164 of CAVREB010000002.1, forward strand.
ACCGCTATCGGCTTGATCGTGAGAGTTGACTCGGTGGCCATCCATTCGATCTGGCTCCCATCCTTGGCGATCGAAAGTTCCAGAAGAAACGGTCTCGATGCCAAAGGTTGTGAGCACCAGCGACACCCGGGCATCCTCGATGATGGCGCGGAGCCTCGGCAGACTGTGCTTCCGCCTGACGGAATCCGGAGCGGGAGCAGGAACCGGCACCAGCCCGGCGCACAAACAGGCCCAGAATGCAGAAACAACCTCGAGCCCAGGTTGGTAGAGGAGAAGGGCTTTCGTTCCAGGTCGAGCCCTACGTGCTAGATGGTTGGTGAGCGAGCGAACCCTGCGTTCGAGTTCTCCATAGGTCAGCTGACTATCAATGTCGAGGGTGTCGCGAACAAAAGCATAGGCACGTTCCTGCGGCTTTTGATGGCAACGAAACTCGAAGAGGTCAGCGAGGCTATGAAGATCCGGAGGTAGATGCTTAGGCATCAACGGTTAGGCCTACCTTTTACAGGGAGAAGGCCAACAGTCATTCTGTCAATGACGGCTGGGATAATACCCCTCGCAGGGATATAATCGGGATAGAGATGAATAAAACCATTATCCCACTGTGGTGGAGCCTGATTCTCGCCTCATCACTCAAGCATATCGACATAGTAGTACGACCAGTGAAAAATCGACAAACATTTCGCATTTCTTCGACGACAATTCCCAAAAAGACTGAAAATTGCATGGAGAAATTGTCGCAAGAAATAATAGCGAATATCTATACTGAGAGCCAGTTTATGCCTGGAGATACCGATCGCAGTCTGGTCAATATTGCTCAGCTTTGAATAATTCAGATGGTAGGGGTAAACGGGGTCGTTTCTGTTCAATAAGGATCGAGCTATAGAGCCTAGGTGTCCGTCCAGATTGAAGAGCGGATAACATAATTAACGAAGAAAACCGATTGAAAAATCACCCTCCCCAGGGTAAGCTTCCCCACACTTGATCACGCGCACAACACATTAGCCCCAATCCTACCCTGACGTTAGGCGAGTTCTACCAAGCGGAGAGGTGCGAGAGTGGCCGAATCGGGCAGTCTCGAAAACTGCTGTCCTGGCAACGGGACCGTGGGTTCGATCCCCACCCTCTCCGCCAATTTTCAAGAGGTTGTGCAACCAGGTCTGACACATTCAGGCCTGGTGCCTCCGCTAGAGTCACCGGAAGTGTAACCATTTTCCGCTGAATGTAGATATCCAGCCGGTCTGCCGCCTCTTTCAAGTCCTCTTCGCTGGTAATGTTATACCGGTCGAAGACTGAGCGGGTCTTATGCCCGCTGATCTTCATGGCGACCGTCTCCGGCACCCCTGCCCTTATAAGGTTACGCACTCCGGTTCGGCGCAGATCATGAAACAAAAACCCTGACATATTTAGCCGCTTCATCAGGGGAGTACAGCCATGATCGAAACTCTTCACACGCTGGCCCTTCATGTGAACCACCCGGGTTCTACCCTGATATCACGGACGGTTGAGTTACGAGTCGTTGTCCCTGTTGCTGCATGTCCAGTCTTCGCCGCTGTCTCGGATTGTGACACCGCTCGATGTAGTCCAACGATATCGGCCCTGGCGTCGGCGCGGGTCCGATCGTGCTGTCGATTCACGCGGTCACGTTTCAGGACGCCGAAGCAGCTCTCGGCAGCCGCGTTATCGGCACAGCTGCCTACGGCACTCATGCTGCCGGTCACGTGGTGGGCCTCCAGAAACCGTTGGTATTCCTCCGAGGTGAATTGACAGCCCCGATCCGAGTGCAGAATGACCGGAGTGCGGGCCGGTCGCTGCCATCACGCCATGAGCACGGCTTGGACCACCAGCTGACGGTCCGGACACGCACTCATCGACCACCCCACCACCAGACCCGAATATACGTCGAGCACGACACAGAGGGAGAGCCAGTGTTCGGCCGTGCGAATGTAGGTGATATCCGTCACCCATTTGGTGGGGGGCTGCCGCGGTGAAGGCTCGGTTCAGATGATTCTGCGTGCCGGCGGGACGGACTCCGGTGCGCTTCATGCGCCACCGCCGTCGCTGCGGCACCCCTTGAAGCCCCGCCCAACGCATCAGCCGCGCCACGCGGTGACGGCCACACCGCTCCCCCGCGTCGCGCAGGTCTTCCCAGATCCGTGGGCTCCCCACGATCCCGTCCTGGTCGGCATGCAGCTGATGAATCCGCACCAGTAATCGGGCGTTCTCCTGCGCTCGCCCACTCAGGGGCCGAGTCACCCAGCCATAGTACCCACTGGACGAGACCCGCAAACACCGACACATCATCCGGATGGGAAACGCCTCGCGGCACCGTGGGATCATCCGATACTTCATCGCGACGCACTCGCGAAGCACGTGGCCGCTTCTCGCAACAAATCCCGCTCCTTGGTCACGCGAGCTAACTCTCGCCGCAACTGACTCAGCTCCTCCTCCCGAGGTCGCCCGTGGCCGGGAAACGCTTGGGCCGGCGTCCGACGCACCTCGCGACGCCAGCGCCCGAGCACGGTGGCCCCAATCCCGAGTTCCGCCGCGATCTGACTCACGCTGACGCCGGGCGCGTCGAGCATCGCCACGACTTCACGCGTGTACTCTGCTGAAAACCTTCGCCTCTGTGCCATGACACCCCTCCTGGCCCATTATGAGCCTTAACTAGGTGTCCGGAAAAGCGGGGGCGAACCCGATGTAAGTCCCCAGAATTGAGCCAAACTAGTCTGCCAGGGTGAGTTGGTGCAGAAGAAGAACATTCCGCAAGCGACATACGACAAGATCAAGGATCAGATTGTGGCGAAGCAGAAGTTGGAGAAGAACTATATGTCACATAGAAGCTTCTTGTATCTCGGTCTAATTACTTGCCTTCTGGTGGCCGCTAGCCCTCTACACGCTGCAACTGGTGACGTCTCCCCGGAAAACGACGGCAGATCAGAACTAGGGTAAACTGACGGCTTCGGCGGTCTCGCAGGAAAGGAGCGGACCTATGAAGCGGTCAAAGTTCTCGGAAGAACAGATTGTGTACGCGATCCGACAGGCCGACGCCGGCACCCCGGTTGGCGACCTCTGCCGGCAGCTCGGGGTGAGTGACGCTACGTTCTACGCCTGGAAGAAGAAGTACGCGCACCTGGGCGTGAGTGAACTGCGCCGGCTCCGGCAATTGGAAGAAGAAAACAGTCGCTTGAAACGGTTAGTCGCCGACCTGTCGCTCGACAAGCACATGCTGTCGGAGGCCCTGCGAAAAAAAGTCTAAGGCCCGCACGCCGTCGAGAACTGGCTGCCTGGTTTCACGGGACATTTCAGGTCAGTTGCCTGCGGGCCTGCCGGTTGGCCCAGTTCAGTCGCGCCGCCTGGTATCGACGGAGACGGGCCACGGATCAATGGGCGTTGCGGATACGGATTCGCGATCTGGCCCATGCACGACCGCGGTTTGGGTATCTGAGGATTTGGGTGTTGTTGCGTCGCGAGGGCTGGCGGGTGAATCGGAAGCGGGTGCGACGACTGTACCGGCTCGATGGGTTGCAGCTCCGTATGCGAGTTCGCCGACGCAAGCATATCGCACTCCATCGTGGCCCGGCCCCGATCCCAAGCGGTCCCACTGAGCGCTGGAGCATGGATTTTGTGCATGATACCCTGGCCGATGGACGGCCGTTTCGGATCTTGACGGTCGTCGATAACTGGAGTCGCCAAAGTCCTGTGCTGGAAGTGGGGTTTCGAATGTCTGGCGCGACAGTCGGGCAAGCCTTAGATCGGGCGCTGACCGGCGTCTCAGGACCACGGTCCATCACGGTGGATCATGGCACCGAATTCCAATCGCGGGCGCTGGAAGATTGGGCGTATCGTCGGGGCGTGCAGCTCGACTTTATCCGGCCCGGCAAACCCGTGGAGAATGCGGTGATTGAGAGTTTCAATGGACGGTTTCGCGATGAGTGTTTGAACGCAAATGTCTTCGTGTCGCTCCACGATGCCCGACAGAAGATTGAAGCGTGGCGAATCGATTACAATGAGCAACGGCCGCATAGCTCACTCGGGAACCTCACACCCCGAGAGTTTGCCGAACAGGCGGCCCAAACCGGGCTGCAGGAGGCACCGAATTTCCAGTACGGCATGGTCTAGTTTTCAGGGAAGGGTCAGCTGTTAAAAGAACATTTCAGTAGTGTGGGCTGAGATTTGGAGCGAGAGGAGCCCCGCTATCTTCTCTCTCTGTGGCAAGGGTTCTACCGATCGCATAATGACCCCGGCCCCGATCGCCGAGGTACAAAAGCTAGCGCGGGAGTGGAAGCCGAAAGACAAATGAGCAGGGACCGCCCTAAACGCGAGAGCATGTCCATCGAAGAAGCCACCATCTCCAATATGTGGGAAATTGCCGCGATTGTGGAACTGTTGGAACAGAAGGGCTTCTGTACCAAGCAAGACCTTCACACCATCATCGACGAGCTACGCCGCAAGAATCCCCATACGCGTATTCCAGAGACAGCCTTCCCTGAGCCGTATTTGATGACTGAGACTGGAAACACGATCATTGACGATATTCTCAACATCTTTAACACGAACGGCCTGTTGGGCAGCCTCATTCAGGCAGCCCAGGCCGCTTAGTTCCGAGAAGGGCACTTAATACGGTCTGTCAGGAGGATTCCATGAAAAAGCAGTTTGGGGCGGCGTTAGGCATCCTGATCGTATTCGCCTGGAGCGGCTTAGCCAGGGGGACGGAGATGCACACCTGCGCGTTGCTCACCTCCGGCGAAGTCGTCGCTGCTGTTGGGGGAACGGGCCAATCCCAAGAAAGCAACATCGTCATCCCGGAGGGACCGTCGAAGGGCGAGACCTTGGGTGGGTGCATGTGGGCCGCTGACAACCAGGGCATGGTCTCGATCTCCATGATACGCGCGCCTCAGGGCGCAATGCGCGAAGCGGGACTGGCGAAGCTCCATGAGGCCTTTCAACGGCTCAAGGCCAAGGGCTGGACGGAAGAGAAAAAGGAGTTCAGCAACGCCAAATGCGCGCTCATGACGCCGCCGGCATCGTCGAAGAAGGACATCCCCGTCATGACCGGTTGTTTTGCCGAGGCCAAAGGGATGGGAATCTCCGTCGGATACATGGGCAGAACAAGCGTGCCTATCGAAAAGGTCAAGACGCTCCTCGACAAGGCGATTGGGCGGCTGCCCTGAGATTTGAGGCCCCGCTGGGCTTTGTTCGTTTGAGGGTATTCTCTTGCGACGAGTCGCGTTACGGTTGGAGCAGGAAGAGGGGCTGCCGCATTAAATGAGATGGATGGACACGTAACTAGACAGACGACGCACGAACCAATAGGCTGCAATGGGATCAATGCTTGTAAACGAGAAGACCGCCTCCTAGTCTCACGGCTGTATGGTTTCTTTCTCCTCCGTATGGATTCTCATACACACGTCCTGCTCTTAGAGATCTTCTCCATTCTCAAACTCGCGAATTTGTCAGTCGTGCTGAGTGAGATCTTTTGGGCATGAGAGTTGCTGATCCACTGTTTTGTGAAATCTAGAGGCACACTGTCTGCCGAAGACAACCTGTCCATTTTCACCGAATGTCTTGTCAATCTATAAATCTCGATAATGTTCGATTGATAGCGTAAGACAACTTGTCTTGTCGGCCCACCACTCCCCAAAACCTTCTCCCTTCACAATTCACGAATTTGCGACTCGTGATGAGCAGAGTCCTTTTGGCATGATGATTGCTGCCTCGTTCTCAGGAGATGGCTCACGTGCATGTGATCGTCTGGCTGGCTCTGATCGTGCTGGGCTGTACGTACGCCCGCCCTCCCCAGGCCCCTCAGACGTGGCGCGGGGATAAGACGGGGCATGTCTATCAGGAGGCCGGCACGGGCTTTGTGGAGGATACCGCGACGGGGCAGATTTACCCCCGCGTCGAGGAGAGTTGGCTGGCCGGCGAGCGGGGGCACTTGATGTATTTGTACGAGCAGAATGATTTTTTGATCTATTGATCGCGCAGTGTAAAGGTGGTGTGATTGTAGGTCTCATCGTCTCCCTCCGTAGCGACAGAATGGTGAGAAGCAATGTGGGCGATACGCATGTACTTATACATAAGTATGCGGTATCATTTCAGCGTCCAACGAATTCATTAAATTCTACTCAAGAAGAATAAGAGCCAGGTTCTGTACGCCAACATTTCGCGGCGCGTGGCGGGCGTTGCCGCAATCATGCTCCTTGGCGTGCGCCAGTTGTGGGGTGCGGTAGGTGCTCTCTGTCTCCGCGGTGTTTGAAGGGCCAGAGCATGAAGCGCGAGAGGAACGGAAAGGCTTGTAGGCTGATCCGCACCCCGTGCCGCCGTTGAAGTGGCGGAAGACGCTACTCTCGAAGGGGAAATAAATTTCTCAATCGAAAGAGGTGCCGGATGCGTTTGGCTGTATTGGCTAGCCTCCCCGTCGTTATTAGCCTGCTCTGTTCAGGTTGCGGACCGAGCCAGGAGGGGACGGTGACGGCTGCGGAGACGCCGAGGCCTGCTGTTGTGGATCATGGTCCTGCCACTGGAGTTCTACGCCAACTGGGCTCGACCCCCTGGCTGACGGACGACAGCGGGAACGCGATCTATCTCGCGGGTGTGTCCGGCCCCTTGAATCTGGCGATCCCGTTCCCGAATCTGATCTTCCCCAGTATCGCCTACGGCTATTTCCAGGATCTCGGCACGTCCACCGTTCCGGTGACGAACGACTATGTGACGGCGCTTAACACCCACGCGACCACCTACGGGATGAATTTCGCAAGGACGTGGGACGAAGCCACATCGAGCTTCGGGACGCAAGCGCAGTACGACGCAGGCACGGACGGCTTTATTCCGATCGGCACGGTGGGGGCGCAGTCCTGCCAGTTCCCCTACAAGATGGTCGACACGCGGGTCGATACCACGACCAGCCACAACCGCACAGTCGGGGTCTACGATCTCACGCAATGGAATCAATGTTACTTTGATCGAGTCAGGACACGATTGCTCGCAGCCCAGGCGCACACACCTCCTGTCTATATGAGTCTGATGATGTTCGTGGGCGACGACATGAACGGAACCGGGCTTGGCCGCATCGGTCACCCGTTCTACTGCCCTGACGTGAACCACTGCAATAACGTCAACGGGATCAACGCGGATCATCGATGCCGACGGGTTCCTCTTCGAGCTAAACAAATCAACGACGGGCACGATGGGTGCCAACATCCTGGCCTTCCAGGATGCCTTGGTCAAAAAGAAGATCGATGCCTGGGGGGATATCGACTCGATCATCTGGGAAATCGTGAACGAACCGTATACCGGCGATCAACGACGACCGATACCTGGCAGAAGCATATTGAGGACACGATCCTCAACTACGAAGCGACGGGTGGACGGAAGGTGCATCCTATCTGGCGCACACCGTATAAAGGGGTTTTAGTCGACAACAGCGAAGTGATGAATGACACCCGCCCCACACTCGTTGCGGTCGGCTGCAACGGATCAGAGAACTATCGGGACGATCCCACCAGTGAGCACGGGGGCCAAGGTGATCGTCTTTGACACGGACCACGGGATGATAGCACCCTGCGGGAATGTCGATACCGGCAGCGGTGCCCTCACGTCCGGGACCCCCTGGCGGCTCTTTACCCGTGGGGTCCATTTCGTCACGCTCGACTATGCGGCGGATAGCGAACTCCAAACCTTGTTAAAAACACAAATGGGTCAGGCCGTCACCTATGCCAACAAGATGGGCCTCAAGGACATGCTCCCCGTGACGGATACGAGCATTATTGGGACAGGATTTGGCCTCAAGCATGATTGCGTGGAATATCTCTCCTATCGTGGCACGGATGGGAGCCATACCATTGATCTGAGCGGCTGTAGTGGTTCAGACAACTTTGCAGTGGAATATCTGGATATTGTGACCGACGGTGTGACCGCCTCGACGGATGTTCTGGGTGGGGCATCTTGTTCCTTCAATCCATCGGGCAGCAATCCCACAGTTGTCTATCTCAAATTGTCACCACCGCCAGCGGATACAACCCCCTCCCTTTGTCTCACGCGGCACGATTGATAATCAGGTGACAGGCAGTACTCTGCCAATCGGGACCACATCAGGCGTGATGCAATGCTTCACGGATGAAGCGGCGACGTGAAAGTATGGGACGACAAGCGGGGTGGCCTATGTGAGCCAGCCAAATACCTTTGACCTGCCCGGACAAATCTGGTCCAGGGTGAATGACGCGCCGAGCTTCGGTAAGTAATCGCTGACCTTGTGCGCGGACCCCAGCCGGTGCCGCCGTGGGAGTGGTAGCGACCCCAGAAGCTTGGTATCAGTGAATCCGAGTTGGTCCAGCTAGACCAGCGAATCGCCAAAGAGTGTGGACCCTTCCCGCGAGGCTGAGTTATTCACTGCGTTTTGTCTGCAGGCTAGAGAGTATTCACTTAATCCTGGCCATGGACTCCACGCCACCGATCCCTCACAATCTATTAATCTGGCAGGGTCACGCCTTTAGCCTGGCCCTGGCCTGGTCAACAGGCGGCGGCCACGCAAATGTGGCCCCCTGGGCTGGGGGGAGGCAGTACTACTTACCCGACACAAAAAGAAATGGGCCACGCCATACGAAGACGTAGCCCCTCCCCACCTCAAACGGTGTAACCGTAATTGTAACCGTTGGTCCTCACAACCGTCACACCCAACGCAACTGAATGCAATCCTAGAAATGTGCTATTCTCCGCTCCTGTGGCTTGTTTCTTCATCATCTCGCGGGAGTGCCTCGTCCGTTGATTTCGGCTCAGATTGGTCTCGAAAACTGCTGTCCTGGCAACGGGACCGTGGGTTCGATCCCCACCCTCTCCGCCAAACTAAGTTCGCTTATGCCGCCGGCCTTACAGTCAAGGCCGGCGGATTAAACCCCCACGTAAGACCCCGGGACAGAATCTCATTCGCCTTTCGTTTGCGCCTTTTCCTGCAACGCTCGCCTGAGTTCGACCATCGCCAAGGTATCTCGCGCACAGTATCGCAGCAGGGCCTCCTCAATCGTCGCCCGCTCAACCCAATCAGTTTCGACGAAGACCATGCGGTAGTACTGACTGGCGGCATGTCCTCCCTCCTTGATCGCCAAATCGTCATAGGCGAGGGAGGGAACCATAGCCGGCAGCACCGACTTGATGGAATAGGACCCGCCGAACGCAGGATGGTAGTAATGGTCTCGTATGATCGGAAAGAGGTCCCAGAGCCGGCCAATGATGCGCGACAGCGCTGGCTTCAATGACGGAATTGCGACGGCCAGTTGCTCCAAGATGGACCGTTCATACGGCGAGTAGACGCAGATACTCCCCCGCTCCCCCAGAGATTCCAGCAAGGCTTCGGCAAGAACCTTCCGGGGATCGCTCACATCCTTGTGCAGAAACTCCTCGTGCCGCAGTTCACCGGTTGCCTGCTCAATATGATTCGACCACTGAACCGGGAGGGCTTGATAGGGTCTCGTCTCCGGGAATCGAGGCACCGGCAACATGACCGTCTCGAAATCGAGGTGATGCACCGGATACTGTACGGCCTTCAACACAGGGCCCAGTTTCGAGGACATCCACTCAACATTCTCCTTCACTCGACGCTGAACCAGCGAGAGCTTCGTACCGGCTGGAATCTCGTCGATCGTCATCACCCCCTGTTGCGTCAACTGACCGACCACCTGCTTCGATCCCGGCAAGTAATGAATCCACCGTGCCGGTTTGTCTTTGGTGCAATGTTCCCAGAAAGGACAATCGTAGGGTGTATGACAATGCTGGTCCGGCTCAATGGCAGGGGGTTGCGTCTGAACCAATATGCGGTTCATCTCGACCAATCGCTCAGGCACCACAGCCCTTCGTTGAGCCACAGCATCGGACAGATCCTCAATCGCAAATAACTCTGTCAGATCGATTGCCCCATCTCGATACAGATATCCGGTATTGATATGCATGAGACCGACGGAGACGAGCGTCAGCCCTGCGCCCAGTATCACTTCGCTTTGAACGGCAAGATCGTCGAGATGCACGTCCTTGACCCTGGTTGAAGACTTGACCTCGATCAGACGCCAGCCAGAGGGCTGTCCCTCCGCGGCCGGAACACGCTCCAGAATATCCGCGCGAACCAGCACCCCACCGTGCAAGAACGCCGCTTCGAATATGGCCGGCACAGTAAGATCCTGGATCAGTGCGGCCGTCTGCGCAAGCGCGGCCTCGGTCTGGCGATAACCTGCTGTCACCAATGCACCGCCTGGGAAGCGACTCCGGGCCAACTCGCCAACTTCTGTTCCCATATCAAACATCGCCTGAGTCCCCGCATCCGGCTTCGTCGCAAGGGAGGGATGATGAACTTCAAGGTACAGGCGCTTGTGGCATTGAAGGCCGGACAGGAATTTTGACTTTGACAGGCGCGGGGCCTTCGGAAGAGGAACTGGTGAGAGATCGCTGAGTTCAGTCATGGTGAGACGCCCCTAATAGGACAGACACACATTTGTCTAACAGAATAGCCGTGCAGGACGGGCGAGATGGACGACGGTTTAAGGTCCGAAGTTCGGAGTTTTCGGAACTTCGCCCCTGAACTTCGGACTTCGAACGGCGCCTTTCTCGCATGTCTCGCGCTTCACACACCACGGTCTCTGGCGCTGGCGGATTTTTTCACCATCCTGTTAGGATGGGCCGCCATGGCGTCCCGCATTGCACAGATCAGAAAGTCCGTCCTGAACCTTGCCCTGCCGGTCACGGTCAGCAGCCTGCTCCAACGCACCGAGGGCATCGCCGCCGTCTTTCTGGTCGGTGGTCTCGGCGCCACCTCCATCGCAGCGGTCGGACTCGGTCAATTGCTGGCCTTCATCGCCACCACGCTCGTCTCCGGATTATCGGTGGGTGCGAACGTCCTCATAGCGCAACTGTGGGGCGCTCGCCGCACTAAAGATGTCGGAGAAGCAGCCACCCATCTCCTCGGATTGGCAGCCATCGTGTCCTGCATGCTCGTGGTGCTCGGGCTGTCCCTCAATCGCATCACCATGGAGCTGTTGGGCGCAGAGAGCAATGTCATCACACTGGCCCTTCCCTACTCGAACCTCATTTTCCTGGTCATTCCCTGCACAATCTTCCTACAGGTCCTCTCGTCGATTATGCAAGGCACCGGGGACACTAAAACTCCGATGTACGCCTTGATCGCGGTCAATCTACTATATCTGACTATCGCCTACCCGCTGATCTACGGACGCTGGGGCTTCCCTGCCTGGGGCCTCACCGGAGCAGCCGTGGCCACCGGTCTGGCTGAAGGAACGGGCGTGGCCTACCTCCTCTGGGCCTGCCGAAAGATCTTCAGGAAATCACTCAACGCACGACGTGATCTCATGCGCTCCACGTGGCAGATCGGAGCGCCGGTCTCCGGCGAACGGATGTTTCAACAGGCAGGGATTATCCTCTACACCAAGATCGTCCTGCTGTACGGAACCGTGACCTACGCCGCCCACCAAGTCGGCTTGTCGATTGAATCCCTGTCGTTCCTGCCGGGACATGGCTTCGCGATCGCGGCAGCCACGATGGTCGGGCAGAGCATCGGCGCGGGGAAATATGTGCGGGCCGAAATGGAAAACTGGGAGGCAAACCGGTTGGCCACCATCGCGATGGCCTCGATGGGCGTGTTGTTTTTCTTCTTTCCCTATGTGCTACTCCGCACCTTTACCAGTGACGAGGCGGTCGTCGAACTCGGGACGGTGTTCCTGCGCATCGTCGCCATCCTCCAAGTTCCGCTCGCCCTCACCATGGTGCTGGCCGGGTCACTACGTGGAGCCGGCGATACCAGATTCATCATGTGGGCGACGACGATCGGCATGTGGGGAGTCCGCTTGCCCCTCGCGGTCCTCGCAGGCCCCTGGTTCGCACTGGATGTTCTCTACGTCTGGAGCGCCATGATTGCAGATTGGACGGTCAGGATGGGGCTATTGCTCTGGCGCTACCGATCGGAACGGTGGAAAGCGATTCAGGTTTTCCGGTAAACAATTCCTCAGCAATTCGTCCTCACCGATGGCCGCGTGTCTGTTCCGTTTCCGATAGTCACCTCAATCCGCGCGACCCCTTTCACATTTGCGCACAAATCTCCCAGCCCGGGGGCCACCAATCGAAACGGCCCGCCTTTCGATTCCGGCACCGGCTCTCCATCCACTTCATACAGTAGAATCCCCCACTCCAAGGCTTGCGCGAGCGTGAGACAAGCTGAATACTTGCCGTCTCCCGAATGCACCGTCACGTGATCAGCATTGGTCGCCAAGGCCGGCACATCCAGCAAGGCCTTTAGGCGAATCCCCTTACCCTTCATGCTGGGCAGCACCGTCGAGATATCGAGCTGCTGTTCTGCCGGCAAGGCCGCGAGCGCGGCACGATCAAACGAGACAGGCTGAACCACCGCTCCGTCAATCCGCACGATACCGGGGCCGGTCTTTTCCTTTTCCGTAATCGTCTTGACCATCGCCGTCAGCGCCTCATTTACCGGTGTTGGCACACCCAGCTCACGTCCCTGACGGACAATGTACCCGTTCAAGTAATCAATCTCGGTCGGGCGTCCCGCCTTCCAATCGTCGTACATGGAGGTATGGATATCGCGAATCTCCTGCGTCCAGCGCACGACCTTTTCTGCAATATCCGGCGACAGAGGCACCTTGACCGACGCCGCAACGGCCGCCACTTCTTCAACAATCTGATGAATGACGCGGAGCATCTCAGGATGTTCAAGCGTCTTCGCAACTTTGTCATCGACAATGACGGTGAGCGGGTTGAAGACACAGTTCCAGCACATCTTCTCCCATTTGCTTTTCCGCACGTCGTCCGTGAGCTGACAGGGAATCCCTGCCTGCTTGAAGATCTCCGCAATGGCGAGCAGGCGAGGGCTCTTGTGCCCCATCAATTCCCCGATCGCCACCGCCCCCTTTTTGTAATGTTCGATCACGCCGGGCGCCGCGATTTTGGAATAGATGAAGGCCACGCCGCCGACCACACAATCCCGTTTCAGCCTGGCGATCAGGCGATCTTCCGTATCGACACCGTTTTGCAGGGTTAGAATCACCGTCTGGTCGGAAAGCACAGGATCCAGCTGCGCTATGACCTCGTCGAGATCGTAGGCTTTCACCGAGAGGATGATGAGATCTGGCTTGGGCAATTCACGAGGATCGGACGCAGCCGGCGGATGAACGGTGAAAGTGCCGGTTGCGCTACGAATCGTTAAGCCGTTCTGCTTCACCGCCGCGAGCGTCTTGGGCCGCAGCATAAACGACACATTGGGATTATTCTTGGCCAAATGTGCACCGAAGAACCCACCGACTGATCCAGCCCCTACCATGAGAATCTGTTTCATCCATGTCCCTCACAAGAACAACGGATTTGTACTATACCACGCAGATTCGTTCGCTCGAAATGCGGTAGACTTCCGTCAATCGCCCATGGCCACCGACGATCAGATCCTCTTTGCGCGAACACGCCTCGCGTCCTCCCGGAACGTGACCATCCTCACGGGAGCAGGCATTTCCGCCGATAGCGGCGTGCCGACCTTCCGCGGGACAGAAGGCTTGTGGCGCACTTACCGAGCAGAAGATCTCGCGACCCCGGAGGCCTTTGCCCGTGATCCACGATTAGTCTGGGAATGGTACAACTGGCGGCGCGAGTTGATCGCCACGAAACGGCCAAATCCTGCCCACAACACACTCGCGGAGATTGAACGGCGATGGACCGATCGAATGTGGCTCATCACGCAAAATGTTGATGGACTCCATCGAGTCGCCGGATCACAACGCCTCTCTGAAATTCACGGCAACATTTGGAAAGTTCGCTGTACCGGCTGCGGAGTGATCTCGGAAAACCGGGAGATCCCTCTCCCCATCCTGCCAACGTGCCAGCGATGCCATGCCCTGCTCCGGCCTCATATTGTCTGGTTTGGAGAATCGCTCCGGGAGGAAGACGTACGCCGCTGTGATGAGGCCCTGCGGGCCTGCGACCTCTTGCTGGTGATCGGCACATCGGGAGTTGTCTATCCAGCAGCAGGCTTTGCGTCGGTCGCGAAGGACGTCGGTGCGCTGGTCATCGAGATCAATCTCGAGAGCACCCAACAGTCGGAGTTTGTTGATCTTTCGTTGCAGGGTCGCGCAAAAGATCTGGTCCCGTTACTCCTTTGAGGCCATCACCAGGGGAAGGAGCTCTTCCAACGTCCGAATTACATGTCCGCCCGACGCCTGAGAGCGCCCTGCTCGATCGAGCAGCACACCGGTCAGCCCTGCCTTCGTGGCGCCCTCCACATCGTCCCTGACACTGTCACCCACATGCATCGCTTCATCTGGGTCAACTGCATGCTTCTCGAGGGCAATCTCGAAAATCTTTGGAGCAGGCTTGGCCGCCCTCGCCAAGCTTGCAATCGTTACAGTATCGAAAAATCTGTCGATCCCGAGTCCCCGCATCACAGGAAAGAGCCGGGAGTCGAAGTTGGACACGATCCCCAAGCTCAAACCCCTCTTCACGCAGTCTTGTCAGCACGGCGTGGGTTTCAGGAAACAATGCCCAGGAGCGAGGATCTTCAAACACCTGAAAGACCTCCTCGAAGAATTCATCAAACCGCTCGAACATCCCGACGCGATAAAACACGTTGTGTACGATGTCGAACCACCAGAGCCGCTCACATTGCTTCAACGCTTTAGGATCCGTGACGGCAAAGACCGGCGGCGAAGCATCACGGAAGGCACGCTGAAAGGCTTGCGCAATCATAGCCTGCGAGTCGGGAGTCTGCCGAAACCCGTGCTGGACCGCATGCTGCAGATAAATGTCCGCCACCGAGCCATTAATATGAAATAACGTCTCGGCTGCATCAAAAAAGATGACCTGGATTGGGGATTTCATCGGTCGTACGAGTCCTGTTGGTGTCGAATTGTAGTCAGTTAAAAAATCCGAAGTCAAAACCAGCACCTATCGTGCGATTTCTTGACAAAGAATACCCTCACTGCTAGCTTCGAGATAGTTCAATAACATTGGAGGGTTAGGTGCCTTCAACCATCTTTGTCGTCGATAGCAGTCCCGCCGTTCGCCGGCTGGTCGAGCAGATCTCGGCACCGGAAGGGTGTGATGTCGTGGGATTCCAGGATGGCCCCGCAGCCCTGGAAGCAGCACGCCGGATGAGCCCGAATCTCATCATCGCAGACTATCATTTGGAGAACATGACCTTCTCGGGATTCTGCAAAGAAGTCCACAAGCTGGATAACCTGGCAGAAACCTATATTGTCTCCCTGATCAGCCCTTCAGACCGTGTGGATGAAACCCACTTGCGTTCGCTGGGGGTGAAGGCCTTTCTCAAGAAACCATTCCAGTCCGAAAACCTCATCGATGTGATCAAGGATTTGGAGACACAGCAGGCATCCAGCACAAACGGAAAAAAGAAAAAATCTCGCTCCTGGCCGCCGGTCTCAAGCGCGACGGACTCCGATGATGATGCCTTCAACGATGACAGCCTGTCCGAGGAAGAAGAAGAACAGGCAATCGCACCCCACCTCCAACCGAAAGACCCACCTGTGACCACCACCACAGCAGCGCAGGCCTCGACAACCGGACCGGAAGAGGCCATGAAGGGCCTCTTCGGTCAACTCCTTCAGTCCATGTCAGAACGGACGGAAAAAAAGATTGCCGACCTGCTCCCCCAGATGGTGGGGAAAGACCTGGCCGCCCTCGTGGCCAAAGCTGTGGAAGCAGCGGTGCGTACACAGATGGGTGCGTCCCTCTCGGAGGAGCGACTGACACAGGTGCTTGAACCGTTGCTCACCACGGCACTCCCGAAAGTGCTCTCGCGTGAAATGTCTCTCCTCGAACCCATCATTCGGCAGAGCATTTTCGAAATCGCGAGCCCCCTGATTAAAGAAAGCATCGATCGATTCGTCCGCGAACAAACCAGTGCCATTCGCACCACACTGCCCGATATGGTTCGGGAACAACTAGGATCGATCGAGGAACTCGTGAAGGAAGAGATCCAACAGGCGGCCGTTAAACAGACCTCTGGAATAGTCGAAGCTCTCGTCCGGGCGACGGCTCGAGAGCAAGTCGAACAGGCTGTTCGACGTCTCGTTCCCGATCTGGCCGAAGAGCAGATCAAAGCAGAGATTGCGCGGCTCACACAAGCCGCGTAGCACTCTCGCCCCCGCTCCGACTTAGCCCTTCTTGCTCTTCTTACCCCGTCTGGCTGTCGCCAGTGCCTTCACCCGCGCGACATTCTTCCGATGCTTCTTCTTCGTCTTGCGGTCTTTTTCACGCCCTGTAGCCATAGTCTCTCCAAATCGTAAAAAGTGGAAGCGGAACGAACCCCTCGCCTTGTGCGAGTCTGTATAACACACAGCTCTACACCCCTCAAGCTATCTGTGTCCTCCATCTTTCCTTGAGAGGCCACCACCCGCATGCTAAGATGCGCCGCATTTCAAGGACACCAACACTGGATGAGCACACCACAACTCGACAAGACCTATGATCCCAAGGCGGTCGAAGCACGTTGGTATCAAGTCTGGAATCAGCGAGGCTATTTTCACGCCTCGCCGACCCATCCCGGCCAACCGTACTGCATCGTGATTCCGCCACCCAATGTCACAGGCTCACTCCACGTCGGCCACGCCCTGAATCATTCCATACAAGACATCTTGGTACGCTGGCGACGCATGCAGGGCCGCAATGTGCTCTGGTTGCCGGGCACCGATCATGCTGGCATTGCCACGCAAAATGTCGTGGAAAAGCAGCTCATGGCCGAAGGCGCTTCTCGGGAATCCACTTGGACGTGCAGGTTTCATCGAGCGCGTCTGGCAATGGAAAGCCACCTCCGGGGATACCATTATTCGTCAACAAAAACGGCTAGGTGAGTCTTGCGACTGGGAACGTCTTCGTTTCACGATGGACGAAGGACTCTCGAAAGCCGTCCGGGAAGTCTTCGTCCGATTGCATGAGGAAGGACTGATCTATCGAGGAGAACGGTTGATCAACTGGTGTCCGCGTTGCCTGACCGCGCTGTCCGACATCGAAGTCGAGCACGAAGACATCAAAGGAAAACTGTACACAATCGAATACCCGCTCGAACAGGATCCGACGATTCGCCTCACCGTTGCCACGACCAGACCGGAAACGATGTTCGGCGACACCGCGGTGGCGGTGCATCCGGAAGATCCCCGATACAATCGACTGATCGGCCAACGAGTCCATCTCCCTCTCACGAATCGCACTATTCCGATCGTAGGCGATCCCATCCTCGTCGACCGCGAATTCGGCACCGGTGCCGTGAAGATCACGCCGGCGCACGACTTCAACGACTTTGAGGCTGGCGAACGGCATGGATTGCCGCGACTTACCATCTTCGACCATCAGGCCTTGCTCGATCCGCAGGGGCTCAAAACCGCCGGTGTCGAACAAGCCGTCATTGACGCGATCGCAGCCCTTCCCGCCACCAAGGCAAGGCCCAAGATCGAGCAGCTCCTGAAAGATCGTGAGCTACTCACGAAAGTCGACGACCACAAAATGGCCATCGGCAAGTGCTACCGCTGCAAGACGGTGGTCGAGCCCTATCTGTCTCCTCAATGGTTCGTGAAGATCAATTCTCTGGCCGAGCCTGCGATCGAGGCCGTCGAAGACGGACGAATCCGAATCATTCCGGAAGGATGGAAGAACAACTACCTCGGCTGGATGCGGGATATCAAGGACTGGTGCATCTCTCGCCAGATCTGGTGGGGACATCAGATTCCCGCATGGTACTGCCGCAGTGGAACAAAGACTTGATCGTTGAGGAGACTGCGTGCAACGACTTCAGCCACTCTATCCCCGCGACTCACGATCTCCAAGGCGCAAAACCGATTGTCGGCAAGACCGCGCCCTCGACCTGCCCGACTTGCGGACGGCTGATTTTATCCAAGACCCCGACGTCCTCGACACCTGGTTCTCGTCCGCCCTCTGGCCCTTCTCGACGCTGGGCTGGCCCGAGACAGACCCCCGGAGCTTGAAGACCTTCTACCCGACCTCGACTCTGGTCACAAGCTTCGACATCTCTTCTTCTGGGTCGCCCGGATGATCATGATGGGGCTGAAGTTCATGGGCGATGTTCCCTTCCGGGATGTCTATATCCATGCCCTCGTCCGCGATGCCGAAGGCCAGAAGATGAGCAAGTCGAAAGGCAACGTCATCGATCCGCTCGCGATTGATGGAGCAATACGGCACCGACGCGCTCCGCTTCACGCTCGCCTCGATGGCCTCACCGGGGCGCGACATCAAACTCGCGGAGGAACGGATCGAAGGCTACCGCAACTTTGCCAACAAGATCTGGAACGCGGCTCGTTTCAGCCTCATGAATCTCGACGGACCACGAACGGCCACCGCGCCGTCCGAACGCACCTTCCCCGACCGCTGGATTTTGAGTCGCCTCAATCAGACTATCCAGTTGGTGACGTCCGAATTGGAGGCCTACCGGTTCGATCGCGCGGCAAATGCGCTCTACCAATTCATTTGGCACGAGTACTGCGACTGGTACCTCGAACTGATCAAGCCCACACTCCAAAACTCAGCCAACCCGGACGCACCGGGGACCAGACAGACCCTCGTCGACACGATAGAAACCACGATGCGGCTGCTCCACCCATTTATGCCCTTTGTTACGGAAGAGATCTGGCAAACGCTCCCACATCAGGGTGACAGCATCATGGTTCAGCGCTATCCGACACCTGACTCCACGTGGATTGCGCCAGACATGGATCAACGGTTTACGCTGCTCGAGCAGACCATCGGCCTGGTGCGCGCGTCCCGCGTGCTCTTGAACTATCCGCCGGGGCAACAGATCACCTTCTACGCCGCGCACGAAGAGCCCCAACGGCAGGGCCACCTGGACCAACTCCGGAATTACCTTGCCCATCTTGGCCGTGGCACTGTCGATCTGACCCCCGCGACCACCTGGCCAACCAGCAATCTTCTCAGGCTCATCACAGAGGGCTTGTCCGTCGGCATCGTGGTGGCGGGCGACGTCGATCTCAACAAAGCACTGGATCGCGTCCTCAAAGAGCAATCCGAGCAGGCGAGGGAGATCGAGCGGTTGGAGGGAAAACTTCGCAATCAGGAGTTTACCGCCAAGGCCCCGCCCGAGGTCATAACCGATCACGAGTATCGCCTCACGAGCCTGCGACGAGATCAAACCATGCTCGCCAGCAGCGAGCAACAGTTGCGCGCCATGCTGGGAGCGTAACCGATGGTCAGGCCCCCGGTTGCCGACATAGGGCGCGCCGTTCGACTTGCACTCCAAGAAGACCTCCCCCTCGGCGATGTCACGACAGCCGCCCTCTTTCCCTCTCCAGCACCGGCCCTCGCACGCATCATCGCCCAACAATCGCTGGTGGTCGCAGGTCTTGCCGCAGCCGTGCGAACCTTTCAAGCAGTGGATGCGTCTCTTGTCTTAGTCCATCCAGCGCCAGGATGGGGAACGAGCAGACGATGGAGATTGTCTCCTCCAAATCGAAGGCGATGGGCGATCCATCCTGAGGGCTGAACGAGTGGCCCTGAATTTTCTCCAACACCTCTCCGGTATCGCAACCTTGACTCATCGATTCTGCGACGCGGTTCGCGGATACCCAGTGACCATCCTGGACACGAGAAAGACGATCCCGGGCTTACGTGCGCTTCAGAAATGGGCGGTCCTCCTCGGCGGGGGCACGAATCACCGGCAGTCATTGAGCGACGGCATCCTCATCAAGGACAATCATCTGGCCCTCCTGAGCCGAACGACCACGCCCATCCGAACGGCCTGCCGCAAGGCGAAAGCCAACACCCCTCGCGGCATGTATATTATTGTGGAAGTGGAATCATTGGCAGATGTGCGGCAGGCCCTCGCGGGGCGAGCCGACATCATTCTGTTGGACAACATGACCCCGGCGACTGTGCGTCAGGCCATCAGGCTGATCAAGGGTCGTGCGCTCGTGGAAGTGTCCGGAGGTATCACCTTGAAGAACGTACGGGCGATGGCTGCGGCCTGCCCAGACCGCATCTCCATCGGAGCCCTCACCCATTCAGCCCCGGCCGCGACACTCAGCCTGACACTCGAACCACTGAACCGGGTTCGCGGACCTAGCAGGTTACGAAAAAACCATGTTGGCACGCGAGAACGTTGAGGGTCCGCCCGCACATGTACTACAACAAGAAAACACTCCCGCAGGATGCTCAAAAACTTCAGACTTCTCACCCGCCCAACCCTGGCGCGCCAAGACGCGCCTTGTCCCAGACAAGGCCGCAGCGAGTGACTAAAGATGGCTCTTCCGATCTTACTCGTGTACGTTGCCCTAGGATGGCCCGGATGAGTCCCCCACTGCGCGCGTCCAACGAGGGTCTTCTGAGACCGCGCGTTGCGCGAGCACAGGGGATTCACCGGGCCATCCCTCCCCCTGCTGGCGGACTTTTTCAGCATCCTGACCGGTAACTCGTGCAACCTTCGCCACCACTCACACGAGACACGATCCACAGTACCCTGTCGACCATGTGGCTGGGGCGTCGCATCGAACTGTTCGACTGTCTCCCTTCAACGAACCGAGAAGCCGTTCAGCTCGCACAGGCAGAAGTGGAACATGGCACGGTCGTCGTCGCCGACTGTCAGACCGCTGGACGCGGGCGTCTGTCCCGAACCTGGTTTTCTCCGGCCGGCGCCAATCTCTACTGTTCCGTCATCCTCAGAACAACACGCCCACCGGAGCGCCTTACGGAATGGCTCTCCTGGTTGCCGCTGATCTCTGCTCTGGCCGCAGCCGAAGCGATCGAACAAGTCTCGTCTATACACGTCTCCGTGAAATGGCCCAACGATCTACTGATCTCGGAACGAAAGGTCGGCGGGATTCTCTGTGAAAGCGGCACAGGAACACAGTCAGGCCCGTTCCAGATCATCGGAATCGGCATCAACGTCAACGTTGACCACGATGACTGGCCCGCTGACCTTCGCGACTCAGCAACGTCGATATGGCAGGAACGGAAGGTCGTCGTCGACCGCAACAGACTGCTCGCGCAACTGTTCCTCGAACTTGAACAATGTCTCGATGAATTGGCCATTCAGGGAACGAAGCGTATCGCGATGGCCTATTACCAACGCTGTTCGACCATCGGCAACAGGGTCAAAGCGACATTGGCCAATGGAGACGTGGTCACGGGACTTGCCGAGGGAATCAGCAAGGATGGATCCTTGCGCGTCCGACTGCAGGCAACCCAACCTGGCTCAGGAACGCCTGAGGTTGTCCACCTGCGCGTGGCCGACATTATCCACGTGAGAATCTAGCCAAATCACCCGGCGAAACGTAGAATAGGTCCCATGCTCCTCGTCGTCGATATCGGCAACACCAACATCGTCTGGGGCGTCTATGACGACCACACCCTGGCGGCTCATTGGCGATTGGCCACGGACGTAAAAAAAACGTCCGACGAGTACGGCATTCTCTTTGCCAATCTCCTCACGGCAGCAGGAATCCCCTGCTCAACGACTCACCGGCGCCATCATCTCCAGCGTCGTGCCTTCGCTGACCGGAACCGTCGAAGAAATGCTCGAACAATACTTTCATCAGCATCCCTTGGTCGTCACTTCGGATACGGACACGGGGCTCACAATCCGTTACAGCAATCCGAAGGAAATCGGCAGCGACCGGCTGGTCAACGCCGCCGCCGCTTATCATAAATACCGCCGCGATCTCATCGTCGTCGATTTCGGCACCGCCACTACCTTTTGCGCCATCACGGCAGAGGGCCAGTACCTTGGAGGCGTCATCGCCCCTGGCCTCGGGATCTCGGCGGAAGCCCTCTTCACACGCGCCGCCAAACTAGCCAAAGTCGAATTGATCCGTCCGAAGACCGTGATCGGCACCGACACCGCCAGTAGCATTCAAGCCGGGCTGCTATTCGGGTATGCAGGACTAGTCGATACCGTCGTCCGGCGAATGGAGCAGGAACTCGGACACTCCGCCTTCGTGATCGGCACCGGAGGGCTCAGTTCCATCTTGGCCGCTGAAACGACTTCGATCCAAAAAATTGAACCCCTCCTGACGTTAGAAGGACTTGAACTCCTGTACCGACGAGCTCAGGGTACATCCCCTCCTACCCTGCAGGTCTAAAGATCGACATCCCCTGCACAAGTAATTAATTTTTCTAGGCCCCGTTGACTTTAAGAGGCCTGTGGCTACCTGTAGCCTCATAGGGGAGTCTGAATGCCTGAAGAACACCAGAACGCGAATACAATCGAGAACTTGGATGCTCCATCGGAGAGCACCTCCTCGGCCACAGAGGAAACCAGTTTAGCTGCAGAGCTTCAGCGGGCTCTCGTGGCTCAAACTGAAGAGGTCAAGGTCTTGAATGACAAGTATCTCCGGCTCGCCGCCGAGTTTGATAACTATAAGCGATTGACCCAGCGGGACCAGCGGGACCAGATCCGGTTCGGCAATGAACAATTGCTCAAGGAACTCTTACCGGTCGTCGATAATCTCGAACGGGCGATCAAGGCCTCACGGGAGGGGGGGAGCAGCGATGTCCTCATCCAGGGCGTGGATCTCACGCTCAAACAGTTGACGGGAGCCTTGAAGAGATTTCATGTTACGCCCATCCAGACGATCGGCCAACCGTTCGATCCCGCCACGCATCAATCCGTCACCTCCGTCGCGTCCGAGAAGGTTCCGGAGCAGCACGTGGTGGACGAGTTCCAGCGAGGATACCTCCTGCATGACCGTATCTTGCGGGCAGCCATGGTGAGCGTATCGAAGGGGCGGACCGATGGGTCACCGGAAACAGACGACACGATCAGTTCATCGTAACCACAACAAAGACAGACTTAGTTAGGGAGGAGTAGAGACATGGGCAAAGTGATCGGCATCGACCTTGGAACCACGAACTCCTGCGTTTCCATCATGAGCGGCGGCGAACCGGTTGTAATCGCCAACGCAGAAGGGGCCCGCACGACGCCGTCCGTCGTCGCCATCACAGAGAAGGGCGAGCGCCTAGTCGGACAGATTGCGAAGCGCCAGGCGATTACGAATCCTGAGAACACGATTTTCTCCGTGAAGCGCCTCATGGGCCGCAAGTTCCGCAGCCAGCAAGTTACAGACGCGGCCAAACGGCTGCCCTATAAGATATCGGAGGGGGACAACGGCGATGCGCACGTCGAATTGCGCGGCAAGCGCTACAGCCCGCCGGAAATCTCCGCGATGATTCTGCAAAAGATGCGGCAGACCGCGGAGGACTATCTCGGCGAGAAAGTCACCGAAGCGGTCATCACCGTCCCGGCCTACTTCGACGATAGCCAGCGCCAGGCCACCAAAGATGCGGGCCAGATCGCGGGATTGACTGTCCTCCGGATCATTAACGAACCGACAGCCGCGGCCCTCGCCTATGGTTTGGACAAGAAGAAAGACGAGCGGGTTGCTGTCTATGACTTGGGTGGCGGTACCTTCGACGTCTCCATCCTTGAGATCGGCGACGGTGTCTTCGAGGTCAAGTCGACCAACGGCGACACCTACCTCGGCGGCGATGACTTCGACCAACGTGTCATGGACTGGTTGGTCGACGAGTTCAAGAAAGATCAAGGCATCGATCTTCGGAAGGATCGGATGGCCCTCCAACGCCTGAAAGAAGCGGCGGAACGAGCCAAGATCGAACTCTCATCGTCACAGGACACCGAGATCAATCTGCCGTTCATCACCGCCGACGCCAGCGGCCCCAAGCACCTGGTCATGAAACTGACCCGCGCGAAACTTGAACAGTTGGTCGACGACCTGATTAAACGATCGATCGATCCCTGCAAGAAGGCGCTCTCCGACGCAGGCGTATCCGCGCGCGACATCAACGAAGTCATCCTCGTCGGCGGCATGACCCGCATGCCGAAAGTCATTCAGGCCGTCAAGGAATTCTTCGGAAAAGAGCCTCACCGGGGTGTGAATCCTGACGAAGTGGTTGCGATCGGCGCCGGCATTCAAGGCGGAGTCCTCAAAGGCGAAGTGAAGGACGTGCTGCTCCTCGATGTGACGCCGCTCTCGCTGGGCATCGAAACCCTCGGTGGTGTCTTTACGAAGTTGATCGAGCGGAACACGACCGTTCCAACGAAGAAGAGCCAGGTCTTCTCAACGGCTGCAGATAATCAAACCGCTGTGACCATTCGAGTCTTCCAGGGTGAACGCGAGATGGCGAACGACAACAAGCTCCTCGGCCAGTTCGACTTGGTCGGCCTTCCTCCCGCGCCCCGCGGGATGCCGCAAGTTGAAGTGACGTTTGACATCGACGCCAACGGCATCGTCCATGTCTCGGCCAAAGACTTGGCCACGCAAAAGGAGCAGTCCATCAAGATCACGGCGTCCAGCGGCTTGAGCAAGGAAGAAGTCGAGAAGCTGGTGAAGGATGCGCAGGCCCATACGGAAGAGGATAAGAAGCGGCGAAAGACCGCCGAAGCCAAGAACCAGGCCGACACCCTGATCTATCAGACGGAAAAGAACCTGAGTGAGCACGGCGACAAGATCGCCGCTGAAGACAAGACCAAAGTCGAGGAAGCCGTGGCCGCGCTGAAGAAAGCGATGGAGGGAACGGACCCCGAGGCGATCGAGTCTGCCACCCAGGCCTTGACGACCGCATCCCACAAGCTGGCTGAGGAAATGTACAAGGCGGCCTCCGCATCGTCTGCAGCCGGCAGCGGCGCCAGCGCCGAAGGCGGAACCGGAACCGGGGAGACCAAATCGGATGAAAAGGTCGTCGACGCGGAATTTGAAGAAGTAGACAAAGAGAAAAAATAAGTTAGAATATCGTCAGTGAGACCGAGCTTCGTCGATACACGGGGCTCGGTCTTGCTGCACTGTCACCCAGAGAGACGGCAACTGTGTCCAAGCGCGATTACTACCAAACCTTAGGCGTCGAACGAACCGCCTCCGACGACGAGCTCAAAAAGGCCTATCGGAAGATGGCCCGTCAGCACCATCCCGACCTCCAGACGGGAGAGGCTCAGAAAAAATCGTCAGAAGAAAAGTTCAAAGAAGTCAACGAGGCCTACGAGACGTTGAGCGACCAGGACAGACGCAAGCGCTATGACATGTTCGGCCACGCCGGGACGCAGCAGGGAAGCGGTCAGGATGGCTTCGGGTTTGGCGGAAGCGGCTTCGGCGACGCCTTCAACGACATCTTCGAGGATTTTTTCGGGGGCCAGCGAGGCGGCAGTCGGGCGGAACGCGGCAACGACCTCCAGTACAATCTGGAACTGACCTTTGAAGAAGCCGTCTACGGGAAAGAAGCCAAGCTCAAAATCCCGCGATGGGAAGTGTGCAACGACTGCAAAGGAACCGGCGCCAAGAGCGCGGCTTCGATCAAGACCTGCCCCAGTTGCAAAGGGGCCGGCCAGATGCGGTTCCAGCAAGGTTTCTTCAGCATCAACCGTCCCTGCGGCCAATGCGAGGGGGCGGGACAAATCATTACAGAGCCCTGTCCAGCCTGCCAGGGCCGGCAACGCACCTATCGAGAACGGACCATCGCTGTACACATCCCGGCAGGCATCGAGTCAGGCATGCGCCTGCGCCTTTCGAACGAAGGGGAGCACGGAGTCAATGGAGGCCCGCCAGGCGATCTATATGTGGCGATTACCGTCAAACCGCACCCGATCTTCCAACGCCAAGGGCACGATATCCTCTGCGAAGTCCCGATTCATGTTGTCACAGCCATGCTCGGAGGAAAAATCGAGGTCCCGACACTCAAAGGCAATACCGTCATCAAGATTCCTGCCGGCACGCAACAAGACAAGATCCTGCGCATCAAAGGCCTGGGCATCCCCAGCCTCAAGAGCCAGAGTACCGGCGACCAGTTATTTGCCATCAAGATTCAGATTCCCACCAAGCTGACCGCTCGTCAGAAAGAGTTGCTCACAGAATTTGCCAAAGAGAGCGGCATGACGATGGAAGCGGACGGCGACGGCTTCTTCGATAAGATGAAGACCTTCTTCGAATAGCGCCGACCGTCATCGACTTAACACCCGGACTATGTCCACGTTCTTCGTCACCCCTGACGCCATCACTCCCCCCACGATCCGCATGGCCGGTGACCTCCTCCATCATCTTCGCGATAGTCTCCGCCTGCACCCAGGAGACTCCCTCACCTTGAACGATGGATGCGGAACCCGCTATCGCGTGGAAGTGACCCACGTCACCGCACAAGCCATCGATAGCCGCATCATCGACCAACAGACCGAGCCGGCGCGCAGTGGCTCACCGATCGTGTTGGGACAGGCGTTGATCAAAGGCGACAAGATGGACTGGGTCATTCAGAAGGCCACAGAACTCGGAGTCGATACCATTGTGCCCATTCACAGCACACACAGTGTCATCAAGCCCCGCCCGGAACGCCTTGAACATCAACGATCCAGATGGGAACGCATTGCGCGGGATGCAGCTCAACAATCCGAGCGGTGGACGATTCCCACCATCGCAGACCCGGTAGACCTCACCCAGATATTCCGGCAATACGCCTCAGCGCCTGTGAAGGGCATGCTCGCGGAGCGATCCAGCGGCCCTTCGCTTGCCACCATAGCGTTACCTCAGGACCATCAGCATCCGATTGTCTTGTTGGTTGGACCGGAAGGGGGATGGGCACCAGACGAGCTGCTGCTTGCACAGGAGCAGGGTTTCCTCCCGCTTACCCTCGGGCCACGAATCCTGCGGGCCGAGACCGCGGCGATCGCAGCGCTCAGCATTCTCCAGTCAAGACTCGATGAGATGGGACAGGACGAGCTTCCTGCGAGCCGTTGAAAACGGTTTCAGCCGCTTATCGACGGCCTGTGGTCAGGCGAACGATCGTGCCTTTTTCTCCACTGGCCCAGCCTTGTGTTTCGTCAGGAAACGAGAGGCCGAACAGCGAGACCTTCGCGATAGCACCCTGTTCTGTCCAGGTAAAACCACTATCGGTGGTCCGATAGACCATGCCGCGTTCCCCCACAATCCATCCGGTCTGAGGGTCGGTAAAGCGGACTCGCAAGAGGTCTGTGAGCTTCGTGCAGGTGCGGGTGCAGGGTAATGTGCGATCGATCCATTGATTGCCGCCATTGGTCGTTTGGAAGATGGCGCCGGCGTTCCCAACGGCCCAACCGGTCGACGCATCCGAAAAATACACGTCGAACAACGTGACAGCCCCTTGCGTCTCTTGCGGGGTCCAGGTTATCCCGCCATCGTCCGTCATCAACACAGTTCCCACCGCACCAACTGCCGTTCCGTGACGTGCGGTGAGAAATTGAACGGCGTAGAGGGCTGCACTCGTCCTGCTCGCTTGATCGACCCAATGGTCCCCTCCGTCCTTCGTATGAAGAATGGTTCCGTTGCCGCCGACCACCCATCCCTCGCTGGGTGACACGAACGAGAGGCCGTAGAACGATGCCTGGGTATCGACGAGCTGCGAGTGCCAGGTATTTCCCCCGTCCCGGCTCTGGCGAATCGTCCCATTGGCTCCGACTGCCCAGCCCCGCTTCTCATCATGAAAGAAGACGCCCGAGAGGGTTGCCGTAGTGCCGCTGACGACCTTCTTCCACTTCTTCCCGCCATCGACCGTCTTCAGAATGGTGCCGCCAGCCCCCACTGCCCAGCCTAGCTGAGGCGTATGAAAATAGAGCCCCATCAGGATGGCTTCTGTATGGCTCACTTGAGAGGTGATCGTAAGAGGAGGGTCAGCGGTCCACGACGGAGATGCGCACAACAGCGTCGCCAGCACTACGGCTACGAAGCATTCACCACGTGACAAAGAGGAAACTCGCCATGATCCGGACGATCCGTATTTCACTGGTTGGTGTTGGCGTCGGGGCGGTTGTTATTGAAATAGCCCGGATCAGGCATGCCCTTGGCTTCGATGGTGAAGGTGCCCGCTTCCAAGGTCAGCCACTTCTTCGGGGTACAACAGGTTCCATCAGGCTGCACATCCCAGGAGCCGCGCCGCACGATCAGCGGGCCAGTGGCAAGCTCATTCAAGAACTCGTTGCGCTTCCCCACGCCGTACAGGTTCCGGTGGGGCACCCGCACGACGATTTCCGTGTCCGTCCAGGACATTACCTGCGCCGCGACGTTGCTGAACAGTACTTCCGTCCGCGAGACGTTATCGCCCAACTCGATATCTTCTCGTCGCTTGTAGGCTCCCTGGTTGAGGCCCAAGTAGGCATGCTCGGCTGTTTTCAAGAAAGAGCCAAACCCCGACCCTTTAATGGTGATCAACTCATCGAGTCCGCCTGATTGCGGGCTGTAGGAGTCGATCTTCGGCGTCACGAGCGTAAAAATCCCCGCCTCAGTTTTCAGGACTTCCTTCGTCGCGCAACAGGAGCCATCGGGGTTAGGCTTCGTGGCGCCGCGATAGATCACGACCGGCCCGCTCTTCGCACTGAAGGGCACCCACACATCGATGCGTTCGTCCTGCCAGCGATAGATGACGGCGGGGACCCCGCCGATATCGACTCGATTCTCTCCCGTATTGAAATCGGTAAAGGCGTAGGGCGTCGCGCCACTCTCCGAATAGAATCCGAAATGTTCGCCGCTGATTCTGAGCAGAGTGCCGATCGGGGCGGCAGGAGGCGTCAAGGCGATCACTTTAGGTGTATGAACCGTAAAGGTCCCGACCGTTCGCTCCTGCCCCTGCATGGTCAGAACGGTAGGTCCAGTCTCCGCATCCATCGGGAGATGCACGACGATGGCGCTATCGGACCACTGGGCGATGGTGGCGAGATGGCCTCCGAACGTCACCTTGTCACCGGCTCCCTTCGCGGCGCCGAAACCCTGGCCGAAAAGGACCACCTTAGTCCCGACTGGCCCGCTCACAGGATCGACGCGAATGCTCGGAATCAACTTCAGAGGAACGGCGTTGCTCACTTTGTACTGGACCGGAGCGCAACAGGACCCGTCCGGCAAGGGATCGGACGAGGCCAATCGAACCACCACATCGCCCGACGCAGCATTCGTGGGAACCTCGACTTCGATAATGTCGTCTTTCCAGCGGCGCGGCCTGACGACTACACCCCCAATCATCACATCGTTGACCCCGAACATGGTATTGGGGTCGCGAGGACCAGCCGTAGTGCCGAAATGTGCGCCGGTAATCTGCACGGTATGGCCCGGCTCAATCTCTGCCGGCGTCACTGCGGTAATCGTCGGCTGCACCACCGTCAACATCCCGGCAGACAGTTTCTTCTTCCCAGCCATGATTTCAACGGGACCGGATTGAGCTTGGAAGGGAACCTTCACCTCGATCAGGTCGGATTCCCATCGCTGAATCAACGCAGAGAATCCACCGACAGTCACGCGATTGGCTTGCACGGATCGAAATGCACCGAACCCCTTCCCGCCTATCGATACGGTGGCGCCAGGAACCGCCGTTGACGGATGTAGCTCGAGCGCGGAAGGAGTTGCCGCAAACGCCGCAGCGCTCAGACTAACCCACAACGTTATTGTACTGACCCCGGTTACGAACGCATTCATGAATAGACTCCTGTCAGGTAAGAAAGACGAACGGTCATCCTGTGCGGGGCACGAGAACCCCACGCACCGGACTCAGCAGGATGCTCAAAAAAGCCAGACTTCTCACCCGCCCAACCCCGGCGCGCCGATACGCGCCTTATCCCAAGCAAGGCCGCAGCAAGCGAAGAGGCGAGGCGTACGCTTCGGTACGTTGAGCCTCTGAGCGCGGCGAGAACGACGCTGGCGGACTTTTTCAGCATCCTGCGAGAAAGGGTACAACGTGGATACCACACGAAGCGACAGAACGACCGAACTATAGCAAGCGGTTTTTTCGAGAGTCAAGCCGGCGAGCCCGCGCCAGCAAGGCATTCCTGACCAGTTCGGAAGAGCCATCAGGAGACGGAGAGAATCACTTCAATTTCGACGGGAGCCCCGCGAGGCAACTCAGCAGCTCCCACGGCCACACGTGCATGACGACCGGCCTCTCCAAATATTTCAACCAGAAGGTCCGATGCCCCGTTGAGGACTTGCGGTTGCTGCACGAATCCTTCCACCGACGCCACATGCCCGACGATCTTTACGACGCGCGTAATACGGTCCAACGTCCCGAGTTCTTGCTTGGCAATCGCCAGTGCATTCAAGAGAGCGAGCCTAGCCGCCTCCACCCCCTGCTCCACCGTCAGATCACGTCCCAGCTTACCGGAGAACGCCAACTGCCCGTCTCGCATAGGTAGGACGCCGGATAAGAACAAGAGATCTCCGGCCCGGACCGCCGGAACGTAGGTCGCCAACGGTTGCGGAGGCGGGGGCAACTTGATCTGAAGTTCTGCGAGTCGGGATTCGTATGACGTGCGAATCGACATCAATCACCCTGCGCGGAGTGCGTCGAGGAAACTCTCACCCACAGGGAGTTGATCACCTTGCAGGGCGTCTACAATAGTATGTCCCAGATCAGCCGCAGAAGCTCTGATGCCGAGATTGACCCCTTGTGTCAACTTCGGCCCGCTGGCCAAAATAGGCACGTACTCCCGCGTCGGGACCTGATCCGCCTTCGTGATATCCCGTCCATGATCGCCCGTCAGGACGAGCAGATCGCCAGGGCGAAGCTGCTCCAGCAACCCGGGAAGCCGTCGATCAAAATCATAGAGTGCCGTGGCAGACTGTGCAGCGTCCGATTCCAGCACATTAAGCCCGGCAAAAATCAATCCACGAGGGACATTTTTCAACATCCCCCTGACCTCATCAAGCAACGCCGTCCAGTGTCCGACGGGAACGGAACGAGTGAGCCCGCGACCACTGAAGAGATCACCGACTTTTCCCACCCCAACCAGGATCTGGCTCGCACGATTGAGCACATCGAACATGGTCGGCCCGGGCGGTTCAAGCACGAATTCACGGGGTTGTGGGCTGAACTGAACCGCACCAGCATCACCCAGGAGAGGATGGGCTGCAACACGCCAAATTCCCCAGGGGTCCTTGAGGAATTTTTTCGCGTCCCGGCAGCGCTGAAAGAACTCATCCGGACGCATGGCACTTTCATGCGCCGCCACATGGCAGGTTCGTCGTCCATCCGTCCAGACAATCAGCGAGCCCGACGACAGATGCTCGACCTCACGCTCGCGAAGCATGGCCATTCCCGAGGCGCGGCGATTGCCGATGATCTTACGGCCAAATACCTGTTCGAGAATCGCGACCATCTCAGAAGGAAATCCGTTGGGGTACAGCGGCCCGGCAACGTCCGTCAGATGGCCGGCCATTTCCCAATAGCCGACCATGGAATCCACGCCCTTCGAGAGAAATCCGAGACGGCCGAAGCACCCTTCCGGCTGCCCCATCATGCGCACACCTTTGATCTCCGTGATGTGGCCCAGCCCGAGGGCTTCGAGCGTGGGGAGGTTGAGTCCCCCAACGGCATCGGCCAGGTGAGTCAAGGTGTTGGAACCGGCATCACCGTATTCCGCCGCATCGGGCATGGCCCCGACGCCGAGTCCATCAATTACCAGCACAATCACACGAGTAATCATGGGCGCACTATAGCACAAGCCTTCTTCGACAATAGGGCGAGACAGCCGGCATCGTCACACAGCACTCTGCTTCGCCACCTCGGTGAGAAAATGATTCAACCGTTCTTTCGAGTCACCCTGAATAACCAGAAACTCAACTCCGAATTCCCGCCTGGTCGCCCAGCACACCTTCCCGAGCTCCACACGTATCGCCGTCGGTTGACCAGGTGCCACGATCTGGAGACTCACAGACTCTCCTTCTGATACCATCTCTTCACATTCAATCGCACAGCCCCCACGCGACAAATTGAACATCGTCCCTTGACAGGTCCCTTCTTCCAATACATAGGTCACGGCGCAGCGAACCGAAAACCGGGTGTCCTTACGCACCATCATCGCGACTCACCCCTTCTGCCTGGTGGCAGTCCACTCAGCCATGATCGCAAGACTTGCGCTGGTGCCGATCCGATCCGCTCCGGCTTCCAGCATGGCCAACGTGGTCTTCCAGTCTCTAATGCCGCCGGAGGCCTTCACCTTGGCGCGACCAGCCACCGTCTCTTTCATCAGTTTCACATCCTCAACCGTGGCACCGGCAGCGGCAAATCCCGTCGAAGTCTTCACATAGTCCATCCCCGCTTCTACGGCGAGCCTGCAGGCCGTGATCTTTTCTTCTCGCGTCAGACAGCAGGTCTCCAGAATGACCTTGTGCTCTGCTCCCGCTGTCGCCTTCACGACCTCGGCCATGTCGGTCCGGACAAAATCGTAGTCGCCTGATTTCAGCCGGCTCACGTTGATTACCATATCGAGAACCCTGGCCCCGCGTGCGACTGCTTCGATGGCCTCCGCAACCTTCGTGGTCGTCGTATGGCCGCCTAGCGGGAATCCGATTGGAATGCCGACGCGAATATTCGTACCCGCCACCGCTTCGACCGCCTCATCGATATAGCAGGGCGGCACAAAGATCACGACGAAGCCGAACTCTCTCGCCTCCTGACAGAGCCGCAGCACGTCGGCCTTCGTCGCGTCAGGACGAAGCACGGTATGGTCGATCAGCGTCGGTAGATTCCAGTCATGCGTCATCATCATGACACTCTTATAGCAAGTCCTGGATCAGAGATGAAGAGGGAATAGCATGGAGTGGACAGGATGAATGGTTAGCAGGCTGTGGAAAAACCATTTTGACAGGCGAGAACTTCGATGATCCGCACGTGTGGCGCAACAGGAAAATACTCCCGCAGGATGCTCAAAAAGGCCGTTCAGCAAGGCCGCAGCGAGTGAAGGGCCGACGCGTACCCTCTGGGGTACGTGGAGGGTCTGAACGATGCGAGAACGCTGCTGGCGGACTTTTTCAGCATCCTGTTAAGTTCGCGGGAGCGAGACCCGACGATACGGCCGCTTTTGATACTTCTCCACTGCATGGTTGTGCTCGATGAGCGACGCAGAAAACTGGTGGGTTCCGTCGTTCCGCGAGACAAAGTACAAGGAACGGGAATCAGACGGATAGAGTGCCGCGCGAATCGCCTGAATGCCCGGGTTGGCGATCGGTCCAGGCGGCAGTCCCTGCACCCGATAGGTATTGTAGGGGCTGGGGCTGGACAGGTCCTTCTTGTGCAAATTTCCGTCGAATGCCGGCAAACCATAAATAACGGTCGGATCGCTCTGTAACGGAATGTGCTTCTTGAGCCGGTTATGAAACACGGCGGAAATCTCCGCCCGTTCGCCGCCAGATCCGGTCTCCTTTTCGATGACGGAGGCGAGCGTCAGCACTTCGTGCATCGTCATCTTAAGTTCCTGCATCCGAGCGAGGAGATCCGGTCCGACCATCTGCCGTAGCTGTTCGACCATGGCCACCAATACCTCTCGCGCCTTGACGGCACGAGGAAATTTATAGGTGTTGGGATAGAGATACCCTTCCAGCGTCTCCGCCTTGATCCCGAGCGACGCAACGAATGCCGGATCTTTCGCTAGCCGGAGAAACTCCGCACGATCCGTGAGGCCCTGTTGCGAGACCAGATCGGCGATTTGGGTGATGGTGAGCCCTTCAGGAATAGTAATGGAATGGAGCAGCACTTGGCCGTTGAGCAGCTTCGAGAGAATCTCCGCCGGGGTCATGCTGGGATTGAGCTCATACTCACCAGCATGAACTTTCCGGTCTGCAGATTGGGATTTCCCAAGAAGAACAAAGACGGAACGGCTCTTGATCAATCGTTCACGCTCAAGCAGCGACGCGACAAATTGAAACGTCGAACCATCCGGGATCACGACGACTTTCGAGGGAGGGTGTTCTTGCGCGGGAATGACCGGGCCTTCAGCCCAGCGAATCGTCTGATAGGCCGCGACGCCAAGTGCGACCATTGCGACCAGCAGAAATCCGAGAATGATCCGTAGACTCATGCGTTAATTCTACCGTTTCCGTATTCGAATACTCATCCGCCCATCCTTCTTCCGGCTCCCTCTTCGGCGCCGGTTCAAGGCTCGCCAGATAACTCTGGAGCAGAATCGAAGCGGCGATGCGATCCACCACACCCTTCCGCTTTTTCCGACTGACATCGGCCGCGATCAAGAGGTCTTCCGCCGCCTTCGTCGTCAACCGTTCATCCCACAGAATAACGGGAACCGGCACTCCCTGCTCCAACCGAGCCTGAAACTCGCGCATCGCCTCGATCGCCGGACCCTCGCGGCCATCCAATTGAAGTGGAAAGCCCAACAGGACTTGCCTGACCTCATACGTCCTCACGAGGGACGCGATACGGGCAATGTCCCGGTCCAACGTACGCCGATTAAGCGTCTCAAGCGGTTGGGCTGTCCACCCCAGCTCATCGCTCAGGGCCACCCCGATCCGCTTGGTCCCGTAATCGAGCGCGAGAATTCGTTTACCCGACTCCATTAGTCTACCGCTCCAACATCCGTTCGACCAGTCCAAAGACTTTTTCCAACGCAGCATCCAGCCTGGCCGGATCCTTCCCGCCGGCCTGCGCCATCTCGGGCCTGCCGCCGCCGGTACCACCGACTTCCGCCGCCATCTCCTTGATAAGGTCGCCCGCTTTCAGTCGGACGGTCAGATCCTTCGTGACGACGACCAGTAACGAAACCTTCCCGTCGTTGGCTGCGCCGAGAGCCACGACACCGCTCTTCAACTTGTCCCGCAACTGATCGGCCAGCGCCCTCATGCCGTTCACATCCAGGCCATCGGTCCGTTGCACATGCACCTGAATACCAGCGATTGTTTTCGCCGTGGCCTGAACCGCCGAGCCGCTGGCCATTTTCAATTTCAGCTCTTCCAGCTCGCGTTCTTTGTCTTTCAGCTGCGTCATGACCTTGCGTGTCTTGGCCACCAGCTCGGACTGGCCGACCTTGAGCAAGTCCGAGAGTTCCCGAATGTCCGTTTCCAGCTTCTTCATGTGCGCGAGCGCCCCGCTGCCGGTCTGGGCTTCGACACGGCGCACACCGGCTGCGACGCCGGTCTCCGACTCAATTCTGAACAGGCCGATGTCTCCCGTATGCCGACAGTGCGTTCCGCCGCAGAGCTCTTTGCTGAAGGATTCGACGGTTACCACCCGCACCTGCTCGCCATATTTGTCGCCGAAGAAGGCCAGCGCCCCCTTGGCGACCGCATCCTGAATGCTCATCACCTCGGTCGCGACCCGCTCATTCTTTCGCACCTCGTTGTTCACGACCGTTTCGATCTCATCAATATCGCGGGAGGTCAGAGGTCTGAAATGGGCAAAGTCGAATCGCAAGCGATTCGGCCCGACGAGCGACCCATACTGTTTGACGTGAGGACCCAGCAAATCGCGCAACGCGGCATGGAGCAAGTGGGTGGCGGTGTGGTTTCGCTGCGCGTCCTGCCGCGTCGTGGTATTCACGGTCATGCGCAGCTGCTCGCCCTCGCGGATCCGCCCTTTCGTGACGGTCCCCTTGTGCAGAATCAGAGTCGGCACTGGCCTCGTGGTTTCCTTGATCTCCACCCGCCCATCGTGGCCGATTAGAACGCCCTGGTCGCCGACCTGTCCACCGCCTTCCGCATAGAACGGCGTCACCTCCAGGACTACTTCAACCTCATCGCCTTCCGCCGCTTCTTTGACCAACCGGTCGCCTTTCAAAATCGCCTGCACGAGGCTATCGCTCTCCAGGCGATCGTAGCCGATAAACTTCGTCGCCCCGAGACGCCGGGCCATCTCCGCAACTGCCGGCCTGGCCGTTTCCTGTTCAAACCCGCCGGTTTTGCGCGCACGATTCCTCTGTTCCTCAATGGCCTGGTCGAACCCCGCCTCATCGAGCGTCATCCCCTGCTCGCGGCAGGCCTCTCCCATCAAATCCATCGGGAACCCATAGGTATCGTAGAGCTTGAACACCTCGGGGCCCGTGAGAACCAGACTCCCGGCCGAGCGTGCTTTCGCAATCATCTCGTTGAGAATCGGCAAGCCTTGATCGAGCGTGGCGATGAATCGCTCCTCTTCGCCTCTCGTCGCCTCGGCAATCGTCGCCGCTGCGCCCCGGACTTCTGAATAGACCACACCCATCTGGTTCACGACCGCCGCTGTCAACTCATAGAGGAAGGGCTCGACGATGCCCAGCAGGCGTCCATGGCGCGCAGCCCGGCGCAGAATCCGGCGTAGCACATAGCCGCGCCCCTCGTTCGACGGCAACACCCCATCAGCCATCAAGAACGTGATCGCGCGAAGATGGTCCGCCACCACGCGCATCGAGCGATCGGTCTGGTCCCCCTCCCCATACCGAACCCCGGCCCTGATGGCCACGGCGCTGAGCAAGGGCGTGAACGCATCGCTGTCATAGTTGCTGTGGACACCTTGTGCCACTGCCGCCAGCCGTTCGAGTCCCATGCCGGTATCGATGCTCGGCTTCGGAAGCGGATTGAGCTTACCCGCCGCGTCCCGGTTATACTGCATGAAGACGAGATTCCAGATCTCAATGACCCGATCGCCCTCGCCGTTCGGCCGATCGTCGCCCGGCACCGACGGTCCCTGGTCGAAATGGAGTTCCGAGCAGGGCCCACAGGGTCCCGTATCCCCCATCTGCCAGAAGTTATCCTTCTCACCGCACCGCACGATCCGCGAGGCTGGAACCCCGATCTTCTTCCACTGCTGATCCGCTTCGTCGTCATCGCGGAAGATCGTTACCCACATCCGATCCTTCGCCAAGCCGACCGTCTGAGTCAGAAACTCCCAGCCAAACCGGATGGCGTCTTCCTTGAAGTAGTCGCCGAAGGAAAAGTTCCCCAACATTTCGAAGAACGTGTGGTGCCGTCTGGTATAGCCGACGTTTTCCAGGTCGTTATGCTTGCCTCCGGCACGGAGACACTTCTGGACGGTGGCTGCTCGCTTGTAGGCGCGCGTTTCCTCTCCGAGGAAGACCCGCTTAAACTGGTTCATCCCGGCATTGGTAAAGAGCAGCGTCGGATCGGCCTGAGGAATCAAGGCGGAACTCGGCACGGCCTGATGGCCCTGCTGTTCAAAATATCGAATGAAAGCTTGTCTCAATTCTTGAGTACTGTTCTTCATGCCACCCTAGTTTTCCTCTCGCAGCAGCGGCCCCATCACTGTCTCAATCGTGTCCTCGTCAAACCCTCGTTGGTTCAACAGTTTTGCTAATCGG
This sequence comes from uncultured Nitrospiraceae bacterium, assembly GCA_963720035.1. Lineage (GTDB taxonomy): Bacteria > Nitrospirota > Nitrospiria > Nitrospirales > Nitrospiraceae > Palsa-1315. The sequence continues at coordinate 179,230 of CAVREB010000002.1, forward strand.
CCAAGCGTCTGAACCGATGTCGCCCGTTCAGCCATCCTGACAACTTGTAGCGCGAGGTCCTGTTCACTCACCTTGCGGTAGGTGGCCCGCAACGTCGCCTGCACGATGTGTTCAGGACAGCCGGTGGCGAGCAGCTCTTCTTGCAGGCGCGCACGCCCCATCGGCATGCGGGCAAGTCGCCTCTCGACCCACCGCGCAGCGAAGGCTCCATCATCGAGGTACCTCAACGATGCCAGCCGTCGAACCGTGGCTCGTATCTGCGAGGGAGACGCCCCCTTCGCTGCCAGCAATCTTTCGATCTGGGCTGTGGTGCGATCACTGCGGGCCAGAGCCCGCACTGAGAGCTGCAGCCATTGATCGGGAGACGGCGCCGTCTTGCCTGTGACTTGCCTGGCCACCGTCTGGTTCGCAGCCTGTTAGACGCCGACCTTGTGCGGTCGCCGCTCCTCGCGTTTCTCCTCAGATTTTTTCTCGTCTTTCACCGGCACGACAACGGGTTTTTCGGCCGTACGTCCCGGCAGACCGGCCAGGTCACGCAGCTTCCCTTCAATCTCACGTGCCAACGGCTGATTATTCAAAAGAAAGTCTCGCACCGCGTCACGTCCCTGCCCGAGCCGCTCGCCTTGATAGGAATACCAGGCCCCCGACTTCTCCACCACTTTCTTCTCGACCCCGAGGTCGACCAACTCGCCGGGTTTCGAAATGCCCTGCGCAAACATGATATCGAATTCCGCCTGCTTGAACGGAGGCGCCATCTTGTTCTTCACCACCTTCACGCGCACGCGGCTGCCGGTCACCTCCTGCCCTTCCTTGATCGACTCAATGCGCCGGATATCCAGCCGCACGGACGCATAGAACTTAAGTGCGTTGCCGCCGGTCGTCGTCTCCGGGTTGCCGAACATCACGCCGATCTTCATCCTGATCTGATTGATGAAGATCAAAGTCGTCTGCGATTTGGAAATAGCGGCCGTCAATTTGCGAAGGGCCTGCGACATGAGCCTCGCTTGCAGTCCCATATGTGCATCGCCCATTTCGCCTTCGATTTCGGCTCTCGGCACGAGCGCTGCGACAGAGTCCACCACGATGACATCGATCGCCCCGCTCCGGACGAGGGTCTCGGCAATTTCCAGCGCCTGCTCGCCGGTATCGGGCTGCGACACCAATAGATCGTCCACCTGCACGCCCAACTTCTTCGCATAGCCCAAATCCAGCGCATGTTCTGCATCGATAAAGGCAGCGGTGCCACCGGCCTTCTGCGCTTCCGCAATCACATGAAGGGTCAACGTTGTCTTGCCTGATGACTCGGGACCAAAGACTTCGATCACCCGACCGCGGGGAACCCCGCCGACGCCCAGGGCAATATCGAGACCGAGGGATCCGGTCGAAATCGCCGGAATATCCACCGGGCCATCGGCCCCCCCCAGCTTCATGATCGCCCCCTTCCCATATTGCTTCTCAATTTGGGACAGGGCCAGATCCAGTGCGCGCTTCTTATCGTCTTTTTCAGCCATTGGTACTCCTCTGGTAATAGAGAGATTGAGGGATTATACCCAAGTTGAGAGACAGAAACCTAGCGAAGAATGTCCCAAAATACGGCGCGAGCATGGAGAACATCGGGTGAAAACACGTGTATTCAGGCGAATTCCTTGACCAGCGGAGGGGATAGAGATACAAGTGACACTATGCCTTCGACTCTCGTCCCCGACACAACCGACCAAAGACCGACGGTCCTGATCGTCGACGACGAGGCAGCCCCCCGTGCGGCCCTCACACAGATCCTTCAGCAGGACTTCCACATACTCACCGCGGATACTGCACGCGCAGCCCTGGCCGTTCTCGACGACCACGGTGTTGATCTCGTCACGTTGGACCTCAAATTGCCCGATCGTTCCGGATCGGACCTCTTGCATGACATCAAGCGCGCGCATGCCGAGATCGAAGTCATCATGGTCACGGCCTACGGCAGTCTTCAATCGGCGATGGACTGCATCCGGCACGGCGCGGCCGGCTTCCTCCTGAAACCGTTCAATGCCTCAGAATTGCTGGCCATCTCCTTGCAGACTGCCCAGAAGAAACTGCGGCTCGATCAACTGCGCCCGGTCCTCACCAACTCGACAACACTCTGGGGCCCAGAACCAGCCTGTACCAAGGCTTGGCAGGCCCTCGTCGATGACTACACCACCATGAACCACGCGGGATCACTCTCCGTGTCACATAGCGATGAGACATCGCCGTTGGTTCCCCTGATCTCCGACCTCTTAGAAGCCAAGGATCGCCACCTGCTCAATCATGGAAGCCGCGTCAGTTTTTATTCGACGCTTGTTGCCAATCGACTCAGCCTCCCCATCGCCGAACAACAGTCCCTCGCACTCGGCGCACTCGTGCATGATCTCGATTTGATCAGCGTTCCTGGCAACAACGTGCTGAACATGGAATCCGACCAACAGATCCATCGTCCAGACCTCGGTGCGAGGATGGGCCGGGCGATGGGATTATCATCCGACGCTGTGCAGATTATCGCCCTCCATCACGAGCGATGGGACGGAACGGGATACCCCTTCGGCTTACGAGAGGAAGGCACGCCCTTGCTCGCTCGTATTGTCGGCATCGCCCAGGCGTTTGATGACCTGACCGCCGAAAAACCGGAACGAACATCGCTCCCCATCAACGAAGCTCTGCAACAGATCGAGCAGCAAGCCGGTACCGCCTTCGAACCGACGCTGACCGAACTCTTCTGCCGCACCATGCGCGAGCAGCCCCCGCAGCACTGACATAACCCCCGTCAGCATTGTTCGCCTCGCTCTCAAGACTGCACGCGTGAATCGCGCGACATCCGGCAAAGATTATTCCGACATCAGATAAAGACAAACCTGGAAAATCAGGGGACCGTCAAGATTCACCATTGACCTCCACATGACGGATGGCTTACTTGCTATGCTGCAAAGTAAGCCCCAGCACACAGGTCAGCTCGTGGCCTGAGGATTCATGATGATGGATGGACGATGAAGATTTACGAACACAACGATCCCGACTCCTTGGGCCCCCGCTCACACCCTTGGATCGATGGTCAATCGGATCCGACACACAGGTATTACGATTTTCGAGCAAAGCCTGAACTCATCCGGGGGTCACTTGAGGATATGCAGGACTGGAACTCGTACCCTGCGACCGAGACCTTCTATCAGCTCCTTGAGTGGCTGAATGGCTCCGAGTCGGTCCTCGAGTCCAATGACTGTGCCTTTAGCGGCGCCACAGCCAATACGATCACTCAGTCCTCCAAGCGACTGCAATGTTCCGGCCGCCTGATGATTCTCTACCGGGACCTGAAGTTGAATACATCGCCAGAGCAGATTCACTGGTTGGCCAACGCCGCCGCTCATGCCTTGAGACGAACCGATCCAGCATTCGAATGGGGGGCCATCGGCGTCACGATTATGTCGGTCAGATTTACGACCCTGCCAGGGCCACCGGAGCTGCAGCTTGGTCAGCAGCTCATGTTGTCATTTTGGGCATGGGGAGAGAATGAACTTGAGGTGATGACCAACCTTGATCGCACCTTTCGCAATGTGGCGGTTGTCCTTCGAGGGCTATCCGATGAGATCCGCCACTCATCGCCGGCCCCCACATCGGACGATTAACCCCGCAGCAACACGTCCCACAGCTTCGTATAGACCGAGCCGGTCGGCTTCAATTCACTCTTCATCAGCACGACCGACTCCACCAGCAGCGAGCCCAATGAAAGCGGACGGTCCAGCACTCCGCTCTTTGCCAATGCGACTCCAACTTGTCGTTCCCCCACTTTGATTCGTGCCAAGGTCAGGTGAGGACTGAACGGTTTCGTCTCACGGAGAAAGCTTAAGCCTTCACAAGCCTGTTCGATCGCGCCATGGATCTCAACTAAACGCTTCGCCTCCGCTCCCTTCTCCCAATTCTCCGACGGCCCGACCCACAACACGCGCGGACTTTGCGGACGAGGAAAGGCGCCGAGTCGTTCAAGCGGCACGTTCACAGCTATCTGACTCCCGATCGCCCGTTCGACCGCAATACGCATCGGATCGATCACCTGCTCATCCATGTCCCCAAGGAACTTGATCGTGAGATGGATCGAGGCAGGCTTCGCCCAGGAGATGCGCGTGTCTCGTTTCAACTCCGGGTCAATTCTACGCTTCAATTCCTGCTGGACAGTGGCAAGCTCGGCCCGCAGCTCTTGAGACAATTCGACGGCCAGGAAGGCCCGGATCACTTCGACCCCTTACCGGGATCGAGCAACCAGCGGCGAAGGAGATCCAGCGCGGCTTGCGACGACCGTTGCTTGATGACATTCCTGTCTCCGTGAAACCGGAATTCCTGTGTGATCGGAAGGCCGGTTCCACCATCCAACCCGATATAGACCAGCCCGACCGGCTTGGTCTCGGTCCCGCCGCCGGGCCCGGCAATGCCGGTGACGCTGAGCCCCACCGATACGTTGGCGCGCTCGCGAATGCCGCAGGCCATCGCCGCGGCAACCTCCCTGCTCACCGCACCCTGTCGGGCAATGAGATCCGCCGGCACGCCCAACATCTCCGTCTTTGCTCGATTGCTGTAGCAGACGGCGCCACGATCCACATAGGCAGACGAACCAGCCACCTGTGTGAGCCGATGGCCGATCAATCCGCCGGTGCAGGATTCCGCTACCGCCAGCATGAGCCCCCGTTTAGCGAGTTCCCGCCCGACGACTTCTTCCATCGTGTCGCGCCCCTCGGCGAAGAGCCAGTCGCTGAGTCGTGAGCGGACGTCGTTCGCCAGCTTCTGCAGCAGATCACGATTCTTCTCCGGGGCCGATTGGTTCCCCTTCGTCGTCAGCGAGACCAGCACACCCATGGGCGACGCGAGCAACCCCAGGTCGACCGGCCTTCCTTTCGGAATCAGTCCTTTTAATTTGGCATCGACGTCCGCCTCCGGCAGGCCGAACGTATGAAACACCTGACGAACGATCGGCGCTCGAAGAGGCCGGCCCGATGCTTCACTTGCAGCTCGCAGCATCGGCAAGACTTCCTGCCGCATCATCTCTTCCATTTCCCGCGGCACGCCGGGCAACGAGATGATCAGCGCCTTCTTCCATGTCAGGCAGAACCCGGGCGCGGAGCCGACCGGATTCTTCAACACTGTGGCACCGGAGGGAATCATCGCCTGGCGCAACTGCCCTTTGCTTGGCCGGCGACCCCATTGAGCGAGTCGTGCCGTCATAGCTTCCAGCGCTTCTTTTCGACGACCGAGCCGGTGTCCGGTCGCGTGAGCCACCGCCTCCCTCGTGCAATCGTCCACGGTGGGGCCGAGTCCGCCGGTCATGATGATCACCTGAGCCCGCTTCACGGCCGTGTGAATGGCCGTGACGATATCCTGCCGCTCATCACCGACGACCGATTTGAAGCGAACTGCGATGCCGAGCTTGCCGAGTTCGTCAGCGAGAAAGAGGGAATTGAAGTCGGATCGGCCCCCGATCAACAGCTCGGTACCAATAGCGATGGTTTCTGCATCAAATGGTGGAACCATAAACGCCTTAGCGGATCAGGGAAGAACTAAGTGGCACACGAGAACTTCGATCGTCCGCGCGTGTGGCCCAACAGAGAAACACTCCTGCGGGATGCTCAAAAAGGCCGTCCAGCAAGGCCGCAGCCGATGAAAGCACCGGAGGCGTAGCCTCTGGGCTACGTTGAGGATGCTTTCAAGGCGAGAACGCCGCTGGCGGACTTTTTCAGCATCCTGCTAATGGATCTCGGAAAAATCTATGGCAAAACTCGACTCTCCTCCGTTCGCCGGAAACACCGTGATGGTTGTTTTGGCGGTCGGGTCGAAGTCGGCATAGTTGAATGACGCGATGACTTTCGCTTTGAATCGCGGGCTCTCCGGCCAGGCAGCACTGCGATTGGCGAACCCATCGAAGCGGATGGTTACAGGCTTGATGGTTTTCCCTCCCTGATCGAACACCATATAACTGTCCACCGCGAAGTTGGGGAAATTCCCGAAGATGACGGTGCTGACCAGCATGGTCTGGCCTTCCAGTACCTGCGTCACATCGGTCTCGCTCGGCTGGAGCCCCCGCAGAGCCATATGCGTCGCCATGACCGACAGCCCGCCGAGCTTCGTGATCAAAAACCCGCTGGAATGGAGCTCGTCGGTTGCGCCGAATCGGGCATAAAAGGTATCCGGAGGGCTCCGCTTTTGCGCCGCTTCTTTCCCCTGTTCAAGTGCGGCCTGAATCTGCTCCGCGGTGGGCTGCACGTCGATGGCATGGGCCGACACAAGAGCGAGACAACTCAGCGCGACAACGCCCACATACCGCAACATGATGCTCAGCCCATGGACCGGTGCGACGAACATGGGCATGCCAGTACCAGATCACTTTTCTCCTGTCAACGAACAGCCCAAGCCCTCTTCCGCCGGTTGACAACGGCAAAGATGAAGTGATAAACAACTTAGTCGCTACTTAGTGTGCCTTTTCAAGAAGTTATACGGAGGAGTCTCGATGCCCACCCCTGAACAAACCCCCGCGCCCCAAGCGCCCAAACGTCAGTATGTGAACTTCGCCTTCTACAAAGTCGATCCGGCCTGGCGGCGTCTCCCCGAGAGTGAACGAACCAAAGGCAAGCAGGAATTCCTTCGCGCGGTCGAGGAATATGCCGGTAAGGTCCTAGTGGTCGCCTACTCCTCAATTGGAATCAGGGGCGATTGCGACATTATGCTTTGGCGGATCAGCTACGAGCTGGAACTGTTCCAGGACATGACCACGAAGATCTTGGCCTCGGGGCTGGGACAGTACCTGACCACTCCCTACTCCTATCTCGCGATCACCAAGCGCTCCATCTACGTGGATCATCACACCCACGAAAATCAAGAGAGCAAGCGTCTGACCGTCGTTCCGGGGAAAGCCAAGTATATTTTCGTCTACCCGTTCCTCAAGACGCGCGAATGGTTCCTGCTCACCAAGGCGGCGCGGCAAGGCATGATGGACGAGCACATCGAAGTCGGCCATCGCTTCCCCTCAGTGAAGCTGAACACGACCTATTCATTCGGGTTGGATGACCAGGAATGGGTGGTGGCGTTTGAAAGCGATAAGCCGGAAGATTTCCTGGACCTCGTGATGGCGCTCCGCGAAACCGAAGGCTCACGCTACACGCTGCGCGATACGCCGATTTTCACCTGCATTCGCAAGAGCCTGAAGGAAACGCTCGACACGCTCGGCGGCTGATACGACGTCGCTGAGAAGCATTGATACGGCCTTCGGTCTCACGATCGAAGGCCGTTCTTTTTAGCCGGCAGGCTTCATGACAGCCCCTTGCAATCTCGTGCCAACAAGCCAGCGGAGAGTGCGTGCGGCTGTTCTCTCCGCCGTGCTTCCCGGCTTTGGTCAATTGACTCAAGGCCGTCACCGTCAGGCATTGACCGACTTTGCCATCACCCTGCTCCTCATCGCCCTAAGCCTCGGTCTTGGCCGCATCTCGGGTCGGGCCGCCGAAGTCTTCTTCTTCATGCTCCTCGCACTACCGTGGTGGGCCATCCAGAGCTACGACGCGTATCTTGGACCAAGCGACTCCTCAGCCGACCTCCAGCGCACCTGGCAGGCGGTCTGGACGGGAGCCCACGACATTCGATTTTTGGGCGCACTCTTTCTGCTGAGCGCCATTAACGACTCGTTCATCATTCTGATGAATCCCGAGTATCTCCTCCCCTTCTTTTGTACCAAACCGGGAGGACTCCCGGGTTTCATGACGAAAGCCTTGTCGCCGGTTCTGCATACGATCGTGGGCTATGGATTCCTCCGGCTCCGCCGATGGGCACTGTTTGTCTATCTCTTGTATGCCGCCTACGGCATGACCAACGCCGTGGTCAACCTGACGTGTTTTGGCCCTGGTCGAGTGCGGAACACTCTGCTCATCACCCTGGCTGGCTTTACGGCCTACATCCTCTGGCGACGACGCTGTTTTTATACAAACGCCGCCCGAGCAGATTCGAAAAATAAACTGTTTTGACAGGACACTTAGACAAGGGGGAACAGCCCGGCAGGATGCTCAAAAAGTTCGTCCAGCAAGGCCGCAGCGAACTCTCAATTTATAAGGGGTGGCTGGGATGATCCAAACTGCGCGCGTCCAACGAGGGCCTTCTGAGGCCGCGCGTTGCGCGAGCACGGGGATTGTCCCAGCCACCCCGCCTCTTTTTCAGCATCCTGCTAGATCGGATTCCCCGCTTTGACAGCCGAATCACCCATATGGTACCTGTATTGGCTTAGGGGCGGACATGACAGGAATTGCCGCCTCGACACTTTCCATGGCTGACAACAACGCGCTCTATGCGATCCGGTTTCCCGACGGATCGTTGAGCTTGTACATCGACGAAGACTACGCGATAGAACGAGGGGTAGACCCGGCCACCCTCACGCGTGTGGAGATCCCACGGGACATGTTCGTCAGCGGGACCATTCAAGAGATTCGCGAATACGTCGCCCTCTATCTGGAATCGCGCCATTCCGGTACCGCATAGGGGCCCCAATGACCACAATCGCTGCACCCACTTCACCCCTGACCGTTGAAAAGATCGAATCCGTTATCTCCGCCCTGCCCATGCAGGGGCGGATCATGCTTCGCCTGATCCTGCTCCAGTACCTCGACGTGACGGACGAAGAAATCCTGTACATCGTGGCGGATCGCCCCGATCCCCGCTGCGTCGCCGGGACGAAGCCCACCAACACCACGATGACCAAAGAATCGATTAAGGTCGTCACGGACCGGCGCGACCAATACCGCCGACAAGTGCGGCTCAAGCGGGAGCGGACGTGGCTGCAATGCGAGAGTCTTCGGAGACTCGTAGCGCTCCGGGAGGCCTTCGCCGACCGTGCCCGCACCCTCCTGACCGAGCGTTTCTCCGTCTCCGCTGAAACGCTTGACGCCTTGCGCGCATCCGCGAGAACCGTGCTGCCCAAGCCGGCAATCCGCCTGTTGGAGCAGCGTTGGGATGCCGGTGAGATCACGGCTGAGGACTACCAGCAACAACGGCTCAGTGTCGAATACCAGACCCAACTCCGCATGGCCGAAAAATATCGCAACCGACTCAACCTGGCAGAACGCGAACGAGAGAGCGCGATCTATGCGCCGCTGCAGGATCACGAAATCGGACACGTGTGGGGCATCCCCGCCGGAAGTCTAGCCGCCCGAAAAGTGAAGTACCTCACGCAATATCTGCATGCCCTCCAGGCCAGCCTGCAGACCGACCAGGCGGCCGCGGCGACAGCACCATTGGATCTGTGGAAGGAAACCTTCTCGGTGCTTGCGGAACTCCCCATCCCACGTTCGCTCTCGACCTACGACGGGTTGGAGAAGACCGAGTCCGCGCTCATCGACAAACTGACCGCCATGATCTGGGGCAGCCTGGCCGAGGAAAGCGAAGTCAAATTCTGGACCTCGCTCGTCTTCGGAGCGAGCTCCAATGCCATGCATTCTGAAATCACGCGCAACTTGTTCGGGCTGCAGCGGCTCATCACCATCCTTAATGACATGGACGCCTCTCCCGAGGCAGTGGATGAGGAATTACTCAAGCGGACCGCGCCCATACCCAAGCCGGAAGTGGGAGCGCTTGAAGCCCCTGCCGAGCCTCCGGTGAAGGAGTTGAGCGAAATGCAGGCTCAGATCCTCAACAGCCTGAGAGGGGAAGATGCGAGCGGCAGAGCCTCCGATAAGTGGTAGGAAGCATCCATGATTGCGCTTTGCGCCCGGTGAGGTATAATTAGCCTACATCATGACCAAACTGTCGAGCATTCAACCAACGCTCCAACGTCATCGAATCTTACGCTGCCTGATCCTTGTGCTCCCCCTCACCTTCATTTCTCTACCATTGTATGCTCATGCAGCCGGTCTTCTGGAGATCACTGAACTCCTCACCCATCCCGAGCAGTACGACCGCCAGGAAGTGGTCGTGAGCGGCCAGGTCACCAACGTCCAACTCGCCACCAATCGGCAAGGTCAACCGGCCTATGGGTTTCTCTTGAAGGATCAGGCTGGCACGCTGAAAGTCATCAGCCTCGGTCAGATCGAAGTTCGGGAGGGCGACCAGGTGATTGTGGAAGGAGTCTTCTCGCGCCTTCGCCAGGCAGGACGCACGATCATCTACAACGAAATCAAAGCCCTCTCGATCAAGCCGATGAATCGACTCAATCCCGATCTGGTCGGCTGACAGCAGGCCCTCTCCATTCACGCATCATTCAATCTCCCCCTCATCCGACGGACCCTTCGCGCGGATATTTCAGGGCCCACATCACCAGCCTGTCCTGAACTCGATCCGGTAACCACTTCACCATCCACGCCCGCAATTTGGCATCGGCGCCCACGAGATAGCGGGTTTGAGGGCGAACCGCCGTCAACGCATGATGCACCGCTCGGACCACTGAGTCCGGTGAAATCGCACGTTGGGCCGATCTAGCGACAGCTTCACGAATTCGAATCACCGCCTCGCCATAGAGAGCTTTTGCCTCTTCGCTGACCGACGCTTCGAGGTCCCCTGCCGCCCTGTTTGATTTCTCCCAGATCGGCGTCGCGATCGCCCCCGGTTCGATAATCGATACCTGAATCCCCCAGGGTTGCAGTTCCATTCTCAAGGCATCGGTCAATGCCTCCAAGGCATACTTCGATGCAGAATAGGGGCCCATCAGAGGAATCGTGCCTCGCCCGGCAATCGATCCCATGTTCACAATTCGACCGCGGCCACGGCGCAACAACGGGAGAAACGCCTGGGTGACAGCGATCTGCCCGATCACATTGACTTCAAGTTGTTTCCTGAGTTGCGCCAAGGGAATCACTTCAAGGGGACTACCGACGACGATCCCGGCATTATTGACGAGCCCTCCAAGACCAGCCTCGCCCACAACCAGTCGCACAGCCTCGACGGATCGCGCGATCGACAGCTCATCGGTGACGTCGAGCGTGATGGGAATGAGTGACGGACCACCCTTCGCGGCAAGCGCCTCCCCTGCCCGAGGGTCACGCACTCCGGCAAACACGGTCATCCCACGACTGGCACAATCGAGCGCGCAAGCCGCACCAATGCCGGTCGAGGCACCGGTCACAACAACGGCCATGGGCGATGGACGATCAGACATAGCAGACTGAGGAAAAAATCAGTTTACGCACAATACACCGTTGGAATTTCACGTATGGTGCTGGCGCGAGAATAGTATGCAGGATGCTCAAAAAGTCCGTTCAGCGAGGCCGCAGCGAGCGAAGGGGCGAGGCGTACGCTTCGGTACGTTGAGCCTCTGAGCGAAGCGAGAACGAAGCTGGCGGACTTTTTCAGCATCCTGCTAGGCGAGAGTACCACGACTGCGCGACAGAGAGCAGCCTGCTCGACTGTCATCAAGAATTAACTCTCCCGACCTTGACAGGCCAAAGTCCTTTCATTATGGTTCTGAGATGTTGGCGTCGCCGGCTCCCTCTCTCCATCGACTAAGGCAATCCGATCCGGCCGGTGGCATGAATTTGCGCGATTATGAGCAGAAATACTCCCGCGCATACGCTCATAATCCCATCGTGGCATCAATCGTAAGTATCTAATAGTAAACTACTTTTTATGGCAAAGATCGCCGTCATCGATATCGGAACCAACTCCATCCATATGGTGTTGGCTGAGATCCAGCCGGACGCAGGCTACAAGATCCTCGATCGCTTCAAAGACATGACGAGACTCGGAAACGGCGCCTTTACGACCCACCACCTCTCCGACGAGGCAATCACCCGCGGGCTCGACGTCATTCGCAATCTCGTCACTCTGGCCAAGAACAAGGGCTACGATCGCATGATCGCCGTCGCCACCAGCGCCGTGCGCGAGGCAAAGAACGGGGGAGACTTTATCGATCTCGTAGCCGAACAGACGGGACTGACCGTCCGCGTCGTCACCGGTACGGAAGAAGCCAGACTGATTTTCCTGGGCGTCAAAAACAACGTACCCATGACAGAACAACCGACGCTCTCGGTGGATGTCGGCGGTGGATCGGTCGAACTGATGGTCGGGAATCGTGACCAGCTCCTCCACGCCAAAAGCCTCAAGCTCGGCGCCATTCGACTGGCAGACGAATTCCTCAAGCGCACGCCCCCTTCCGAGAGGATGCTCCGCTCACTCGAAGACACCGTGACGACCCAGTTACAAGGCGCCCTCGATTCATTCAAGGTGAAACGATTCGATTCCCTGATCGCCACCTCCGGCATGGCGGCCAACCTGGCAGAGGTCATTCATTTGCGCCGAACGAATCGCCCGCTCCCCCAAATCAATCTCGCCACGATTTCGCTGAAGGACGTCAAAGAGATCGAACAGGACCTCCGTCAATCCACCATCAGAGACAGGCTGGCGATCCCCGGATTAGATCCTAAACGCGTCGATACCCTCTTTCCTGCCACGGTGGTCCTTCGCCGGCTCATGGAGCTCTCAGGACGAGACGAGCTCATCCTATGTGACAAGGCCATTCGTGAAGGCATCATTTACGACTTTATCCAGCGCCACCGTGAACGACTCAAAGCGGAAGCGGAGATTCCCGACTTGCGACGGCGCACCGTCATCGCGCTGGCCCGTCGCTGTCATGCCCCGGAAACCCATAGCCTGCATGTCGCCAGCCTAGCCTTGCGCCTCTTCGACCAGACGACACGCCTCCACCATTTGGGGCCTACGGAGCGGGACTGGCTTGAATATGCCGCGATTCTGCACGACGTCGGCTACCTCATCAACGAGCGCCAGCACCACAAGCACGCCTACTATGTGATCACCAATAGCGACCTCGGAGGATTATCCAGCCAGGAGATCCAGGTGGTCGCGAACGTGGCCCGCTATCACCGACGCGCGGTTCCTCAACCGAATCACGAGGGATTCGACGCCCTTTCTCCCAAGTACAAACGAATCGTGCGGATCCTGTCCGCGCTGCTTCGGATCGCCGATGGCCTGGACCGGACGCATTTTTCGGTCGTCAGCTCCCTCGATGTGAGGCTCGGCGCCACCGTCACCATCACCGCGCACGTGACGGGCGATGCGGAGTTGGAAACCTGGGCCGCCGCAGGCCGGGCGGATCTCTTTGAACGGGTGTTCCGCCGCCACGTGCAATTTTCCGTCATCCCGCAGGACGAGGTCGAATGAGCAACCAGCCCCGTCTACCCATGACTCCCCATCCCTACCCGGGAAAACTGATCATCGTCGAGGGCATCGACGGGTCCGGGAAAAGCACGCAACTGCTGTTGCTGAACAAGTGGCTGGAGTCGAAAGGCCATAAAGTCTTCTTCACGGAGTGGAACTCCTCGGATCTGGTCAAAGAAACGACCAAACGGGGCAAAAAGAACAAAAGCCTGACGCCGACGACGTTCAGCTTGCTGCACGCGACCGACTTTGCCAGCCGGCTATTTCATGAAATTCTGCCCCCGCTCAAAGCCGGCATGATTGTCCTGGCCGACCGCTACATGTACACAGCCTTCGCGCGTGACGTCGTCCGCGGCGTGTCGCCTGAATGGGTTCGCAAGCTCTACAGCTTCGCCATCACACCGGACATGGCCTTCTACTTCAAAGTGCCGATCGAGGTCGCCATCTCGCGGCTCCTCGGTGGCACGCGCGGACAATTCAAGTACTACGAAGCCGGCATGGACATGAACCTGAGCCCGGACGTCACCGAAAGCTTCCGCATCTTCCAATCACAAATCCTGGCCCAATATGAGAAGATCGTCGATGAGTTTCAGCTCATCACGTTGGATGCGACGAAAGACATCGAAGCCCAGCAGAACGACATGCGCCGGCTCGTGGGAGAGGCGCTCAAAGACTACAAACCAAGACGGGGTACCCATGGTCGACGCACAGTATTTTGGCGACGGTTTGACGTACCTAAATCCGAGTGACCTCAAAGGGAAACTCATCGCCATCGAAGGCACCGACGGGGTCGGCCGCTCCACGCACATCGAGATGTTGCAGGAGTGGCTGGAGGTGCAGGGCTACGGCGTCATCACGACCGGCTGGACCCGTTCCAATCTCATGTCAAAAACGATCGAAATGGCGAAAGAAGGCAACATTCTCGACCGGTGGTCGTTCAGCCTGCTCTACGCCACCGACTTTGCGGACCGCTTAGAACACGAGATCATCCCCGCGCTTCGCTCGGGCTACATCGTCCTGGCCGACCGGTATATCTATACGGCCTTCGCGCGCGATTTTGTGCGTAGCGGGAACCGCCAGTGGGTGAGGGACGTCTTCGGCTTTGCGTTAATCCCCGATCTCGTCTGCTACCTGCGCATCGACGTCGAAACACTCGTGCTGCGCGTCATCGAAACCAAGGGGATCAACTACTGGGAATCAGGAATGGACCTTCGTCTCGGCAACGATCTCTACGACAGCTTTAAGAAGTACCAGTCACTCCTGATCGAGGAGTTCGATAAAATGGCGGAAGAGTTTCACTTCGAAGTGATCGATGCCAGAAAATCGCCCGACGAGATTCAGGAAGAATTGCGCAGCAAGATTCAGCCCTTGCTCACCGCACGCCTGCGCAGTCCGGAGCTGCCGTCCGACCGCCTCATCCAGCCGGCCCCCTACTAGCTAGCGCCTTCCCCACCCCGCTTCCCGATGGCCCGCAACTGACCGGGGGTCAACCACCAACGAAGGACCCCTCGAACCGGCTTTGCCGTGATCGACAGCTCGATCAGACAGGCCCCGGCTTTCTTCAGAGGGAAGGACGCGGACGCCCGCCCGGACAGGAGAACACTTGCGGCCATGCCCAACTGCGGTTCATGACCGACACAGATCACGCAGGACTTTGGCGGAAGATCCTGGAGCAAGCCGACTACGTCTGCCGGCGGAGCCTCCGGCAAGAGTTCATCGCGCAGTTGCATGAGCGAGGGCCTCGCCAACAGGTCGCACAGCAATTGAGCCGTTTCCATCGCACGTCTCGCAGGACTCGCATAGATCACAGTAGGACGCATATCGAGTCGGCGCAGTCCTGCTGCCACCTGACGGACTCGCCGCTTGCCCTCCTCCGTCAGCGGACGATCAACGTCCTTTCCTTCCCACTCCTCTCGATTAACCGCGATACCATGTCGAAACAACACACAGTCCATCGTCACTCCTCTCGTATCTCAAAGATTGGTCTGCCTCAATCTACCGGAGCGATGAGTCAGAGCCAACCCTCTTGGTTTGTGGTTTGTCTGGTCTGTCTGGTGCTGTGTTGGTCTTTCTCGTCGGTCTGGTTGAACGAGACTAACCAGATGAACCAGACAGACGAGATAGACCAGATTGAACCAGATAGAGCAAAGAAACCGGTTGCATCCAATGTGATTCCATCTCAATCAAAAGGGATTCAATCCTCCACCGACAATCTCATCAGAGCATGGTAACAACGTCTTCATAGCACTCACTTCGCTGCACATAAATAAATCAAACGGTTAAGACGAACAGTTCCCGATGCTCCCACGCGCAAGTAGTCTGGCATATGGCTTGCTGAAGTAGAGCGTCATCACGGTGAATCGAGCGGCAGAACGTCCGGGCTGGAGGAAATCACAATGGACTTCGCACTTACATTAATCATCTCAAACGGCATCATGGCCGCCTTCATCTATGTCATCGTGATCTGGATCTGGCAAGACTAAGATCCGCTCACGGAGCAATGGAACGAACCTTCACACGAGTGTAGACCTGGAACGAGGAATGAGCAGCGGCCATGACACAATTCTCAACAGTGGCGAGACGTGGATCCGGCCCATCCCTCATGTGGCTGCCAGCCGACAACAGCCAGATGACGCCTCAGGTGTTGAGTCAACTCACCCGGAGCACACCGGTCGCCTCCACGTCGCCCCAGCGGCCGCGCTTTCACTAACCACTGGAAGCGCGGCCTTTATTCCCTCGAGACCGGACAGAGAAGAATGGTGAAGCCCAAAGGTTGATCTAATGTGTTTGGTTTGTCTTGTTCCCCTCATGAAGTGAAACCAGAGAAACCAAGTCAACCAGATAGACCAGATACACCGGACAGGCCGGATCAGCCGGGGCAGCAGTTGGGGCTCATCCCAGAAGGAGGCAGAATGATGTACGGAACAATTTTGGTGGTCGATGATAACCCCGACATTCGAGAAACCACCCGCTTATCGCTCAGTCGAGAGGGCTATGAGGTGTGGCTGGCCCCCGACGGCGCTAGTGCGATGCAGCTGATGAACCAGCCGGTGCTCGCAAGCGCAGTCTGCACGATCCTCCTCGACCTGATCATGCCGAATGGCAGCGGGATGGACCTCCTCGCCTATCTCCGAAAAAATCACCCGGCTGTCCCCATCCTCGTGTGCAGCGGGACCGACGACTCGATGTTCCTCGAAGGGATTCTCCAGGAGGGCGTGTGCGACTGGATGCGGAAACCAGTGTCGCGGGAGACGCTGGTGCAAAAGGTACGGACCGCCGTCCATCTCTTCTCGCTCAGGACACAGCAGGACCGGTACGTCGAGTCAGCACGGGCGCCGGTCTCGCCGCACACAGAGGTCGCTCCTTCAGGAATCGAGACCATAGAGGAATCTCGGGACAGTGCCAATGGGCTGTGAGAGAGAACTCCCCTCGAAGCACCCCTCATTGCTAACTGCGACTAAGAGCGGCCCAGTGGCCGCCAATTATCGGGAAGCCTTCCGAAGAGCACCGATTGCGCGGCATTGATGCAATCCTGCACCCTTCGTGATGATTGCCAACCATGCCGGAGGAATTCTCATCACCCTCGTCATATTCATCGAGCGCAGCTGAATCTAAATAGATCCTATGCCGATCAAAATAGATTCAGTCGAGATACTGTCCTTTCAAGTTGCGCGTCTTCGCATTTTCCTTCAACACCGTGAAAACCTGTCAATTTTGAAGGTAATTAGGCAAGAGGGTTATTTCAAGAAGACCATAGAAACTGATGGCACATCGATTGCGGTATGCCTCGTCAGGAGGGTATCAGGCGAGAACCGCGACAGAAGAATCAGAAAGGGATCGCCATGGCCTTTACAATCTATTCAGTCGGCGCAGCAAGCATTCTCTTGGGGGCATTCCTCTATGTCATCGTGCGTCGGATGTGGCAGGACTGACCTCCGCTCATTACTACGGACAGGCCAAGAACAAGAGTTCCCGATCAGTACAGCTCTCTGTGGATGATCGCGAGTAGCGGGTGATTACTGACCGGAGGCGGGACGAGCGAGAGGACCCAAATCAGATGGCGACCAGTTGCGGCGGGGTAGGAGTGATATCCAAGATATGGTGCCCAGTCCATATATAACCCTAAAGAGATATTGCAAAAAATGCTGCGCGAGTCTAACAAGGGCTACCCGTTGGTTGCACGTAACAGGGCTTTTTTACTGTGCGACTGGTTTCTCGCAGTGAGCCTTCAATGGAACCGGCCATGAATGGCACCTCAGGCCTCCTCGAAGCGCGGTCTTCTACCGCTCGATCACCTCGTATCACTTCCGGCCCGAGAAACAGCCTCAATTCGGGAAAAGTTCCTGGCACTTTCTCCGTTCTTAGCCTCTCATCGCTCTCAACTCAGGCATCAACACAAAGCGAGAATAGATTCCTGACACCCTTCCCATGCTTTTGGTTGATTAGTCATTCATTGGAAATGTCCGGGAGCCACACCGAAGTTCCAGCTAAGGAATGGAAGATATTTTGTTTTCGTAGAAACTGAACAAGCACGCGGGGGACCAAGGATGCCCGTCGACACAGCCAACTTTCCTGACCTGCTCGTGCATGAGCCTACCGTTCGAGTCAAGCATCGTCGGATTCCATGGATACCTCGCTTTATCCCGCAACCTGACTTTCGCCGCGTCTTGGACCCGCTCGGGTGGGTGCCTTCCAGGTTCCGACAGCCAGGAGCCAGGCTACCGCGGGATCGATCTCGGCTGCTGCTGAGCTTCAAGCATCGCCACCCACGGGGTGACGTGGAACATCTTCTGGAGGGCACCGACCTCGTGCTCGAGGACTTCCATGATGAAACCAATCGCACCCTACAGAAACCCGGACAGAAAGTGAACCATACAGTGCGCTGTTATTGGGTCCGGTCACGGTCTGATCAGAACCTTACCAAGACCTATCTGCGGGGTCTTCCAGAACAACTTCAGGTCCAATTGAACTGGATCGGTGCGGTGTATAAGTTGCCCGATGCCGAAGGGCGCAGGGGCCTCTTTTGTCCATTGCCAGACACCATAATTATCAAACCTACCGCTCCTGTCGATGAGCGGGGGCTTGCTGAGAAGCTTACGCAACCCCCGTTCAATTTAAAAGAAGTAGAGAAACGGTCACGCTACGGAGGGGGATATCGGTTCTTCGTTCTGAAGGACCCCCAACAGCAGGATGTGTATGAATTTCCCAGGCTGCTCAAACCTGAGAAGGCCTTGATCCAAGAGGTGCTTTTTGAAAACGTGCACCTTCTGTCGAGCGCCGCTCATGTCCCAAGCGATCCCTACTACCGAGCGGATGGACGTTATCCCGGGCAATGGAACATGAGGCAAATACAGGCAGAGCAAGGATGGGACAGGTCAAAGGGTCAACAAAATATTCCCGTGTGCGTACTGGATCACGGGTGTGATCTGGACCACCCCGATCTGAAGAACCAGTACGCTTCTGGTTACAACCTGGACCCAGACTCTCCATCGCGTCCCGGCGAGACCGATGGCGACCCACATGGTACCGCGTGCGCAGGGATAGTCGCAGCCGCAATGGACAATGTGGACAATGCCAGCAACCCAATCGGTCTGACTGGATTAGCTCCTGCTTGCAAGATCATGCCGGTGGCCTTTCCATTGGAATCGGCAACCTTCATTGCGCAGGGCATCAGGTACGCCGCGGCGAACGGAGCCAGAGTCATCAGCTTGAGTTATAGCGATGACACGTGGGCGCAGCTCGATGAAGACAGGAACGCAATTGATTCCGCCATCACAGATGCCTGCACACCTGATCCTGCAACGAATTGGCCCGGCGTCGTGCTCTGCATCTGCGCGCACAATGACGATAGGGAGGGGGTTCGGTACCCAGGCAAGAATCCCTTGGTTATGACCTGCGGGGCTTCGGACCAGGACGATTACCGCAAGAATCCGAAAAGCCGCGATGGAGAAAGCTGGGGATCAAATTGGGGAGAAGGCTTGTCAGTGGTCGCTCCCGGGGTCCTCATCCCAACGACCGATAGCACAGTCGGCGGCTACAACCAAAACGGTGGAGCGGCGATGACGTGGAGCAGCGTGAAATACCAGATGTGCGGCGACAAGGCCGGGGAGTATTTTTTCTTGTTTGGTGGCTCGTCAGCGGCAACCCCTCATGTCGCAGCACTCGCCGCGCTCATCCTGAGTCAGAACCCTACGCTCACCAGCCTGGAAGTTTGCGACATCATCAAGAAGTCGGCGTACAAGGTCCATGACACGAGCAAAGGCGGAAGCTACAAGTATGATGCCGAAGGGTGGAACGAAAACGTAGGCTTTGGCCGGATTAACGTAGCAGCGGCGCTGAAGTAACCCGCCGGACTTCAGGCGGCAACCGCAGAATCCTGAGAGGGTTCAATAGAGATATGAAGCCACTTCGGTACCAAATGGCGCAGAAAGGAAAATCGGACATCCACGGCCGGGGAGAGTAACCTAACAGAGGGAGGGTGGTATGAGCATGCAGAAAGTATGGTTCGTTGTTATGGTGATCTTCGCAGTAATAGGGATCCACCAGTGGGCCTACGCCCAAAACATTACGGTAGACTTTATTAAAGATGACGGTACCGCTGCCTGTGCTCAGAAATCAGGGGCTACCCCTCTGACCATCGGCGGAGCCTGTGGGCCCATCAGCATTTCAGCGAATGCGAAGGTTGACATGATTGACGGCAATTCTGATTTTCTTAGACTCTCAGGCGGGACTATCACGGCCACTAGTCCGGTGAATAACTTCCACATCATTTTCGGACGGCAATTCCAGGCGGGTCCGACCACAAGCGCTGGACCTCCAACAATCCTGAATGTGAATTACAAGACGACAGAGAACAGTATATTTAGCCCAGGAAGAGATGGAAACTCGATAACGGCCGCCGGGTTTGTGACGAATGTTCCGACGGATCCCGAGCAAACTATGGGATCGGTCTCATATACCGTTTCTAGCGGGGTCGGTAACTCATCCAAGTTCGCCGATAAGTTGTGGCCGCGAACAGTTGAGGGAGAACTCAGCGGTGACCGGGTATTGAGGGTTGACCTGTCCTTCAAGCTACAGAACGCCAACGACACCCTGAACCTGACCAATGGGGTTAAATTATACAATGCGGCGCCAGGTAACCCCCCCGATGGAACAGACATACCCACTCCTCAACCAACTCCACCCACTCAACAGAAAGGAAAAGGGCACGGCGACAAGGGGAAAGATGGGAAAGGGAAAGACTAAGTGGAAAAGAATATGATGCGCAAATAATCATGGAGACGCTGTATCAAGTCAGATTTACGTGAATCTGACTTGATACAGGTCTGAAGGACCAAGGGCTCGTAACCGCGCCCAGTCTTTTTAACACAAGGTCGAGGTTTTATCGGTTATTCAAAATGTTCTCCTCTTCATGTGAAGGGACCAAGGATGTCGCGCGGAGAAGTCACAGCACTTGCGGTTACGTAATAGAGGATTCTATTGTTGAATCCCCGCATAAGAGGAAGGATTGCGTCATGAGAGGCAAGGCTGGTTGTACTGGAGGTCTTTCCGTCTTCCTGCGCGTCATGGCTTTGATCGCCGCCAGCTTTATTCCAGCTCTGCCTATCATTCATTCCAGTTCCCAGGCCCAAACACCCCCCATCACCTCCTCCGGTCTCAACACGCAGATCAGCGGTCCGATAGCTGTTGGCGGAAAGACCCAATTCGATATCACGGGTGGAACGAGACCGGGAGGCGGAACAAACTTGTTTCACAGCTTCGGAAACTTCAATGTTCCCAACAGCAACATCGCGAACTTCCTCAATGAAACCGCGCTGCCCACCAACAACATCCTCGGCCGCGTGACCGGGGGAAATATCTCCAACATCTTCGGCACCATTCAAACCACCGGCTTTGGGAACGCCAATCTCTTCTTGATGAATCCGGCCGGATTCCTGTTTGGGCCGAATGCCACCGTGAATGTGGGTGGGATGGTAGCCTTCACCTCGGCAGACTATCTGCGATTGAGCGAACTGAATGGCAGCAATGCGGGAGTTTTCCACGCAGACCCCGCGCAGGCGAGCGTCTTGACGAGTGCCCCGGTCGCCGCGTTCGGGTTCTTGGGGTCAAACCCCGGAGCGATTACGGTTCAAGGCAGTCAGCTCACAGTGGCTGACGGAACGGGCATCTCCCTGATCGGCGGCAACATCACAATTCAATCGGGCACACCAGAAGGAGGAACTCCGCAGCCGGCTCGACTCTCGGCACCGAACGGCACGATTCAACTGGCCAGCGCCGCATCGTCCGGAGAGTTCAACGCCGCCACACTCCAGCCGCTGCCGAACGTGGCTAACGCATCATTCACTTCATTCGGATCCGTCACGCTGGCACCAGGCTCAACCATAAATGTCGGCGGAGCAAGCACGGTCTCGATTCGGGGCGGAGAATTCGTCCTGTCAGTGGATAATGCCGTGCTCACAACTGCTGCAACCCCTGCGCAAGCTGACAGTGTCATCCTCAATAACGGCAGTGTGATCACAGCAGAAACGAGTGGTGCCAACCCATCTGGAGACATAACGCTCAACGCAAATGCTGTGCAACTGAACGGTGGCTCCTTAATCAGAACGAGCAGCGACGGTGGCGGCGCTGCTGGGAACATTAATCTCACCGCGTCGCAATCACTAACTCTCCAGGGAGTTGATCTCTCAGGAAATCCAAGCCGAATTCTGAGCGATACCAACTCGAGCGGCAATGGCGGGGCCATTAACATTCAAGCCCCGTCTGGTTCAGTATTGCTTGACGGGGGAGTTATTCAAACCTCTACGAACTCCGACGGTCTGGCCGGCGATATCAACCTGAATGTTCGCAATCTCACAGCCCGAGCTGGGGGACAGATCGTGACGAGTGGAAGTGACGCGGCACCCTCCGGTTCAATCACTGTCACTGCTTCGGACCTCATCTGGTTCTCAGGTCGGAGTGATCCTTCAAACGCATCCTCCGCAAGCGGCATATTCAACGTAAACAATGGATTCAATGGCACGGGCAACATTTCCATCCAAACGAAAAACTTGCTTATGGAGCAAGGAGCAAGAATCAGAAATGACGCCTTTTTCGACCTTGGTGGCACCGAGACGCCCAAAATTTCCATTGGGGCTAGCAATGATGTAACACTCTCTGGAGGAAGCGGGATCATAGTTGACACCACTTTTGGCGACGTCGGCTCGCTCGCAATCTCCGCGCACTCGATCTCACTTTCTGACGTCAGCGTCATTTCCACACGAACTGTCGGGCCAGGCGCAGGGGGACAACTCAGCTTAACCGCCGACACTGTTTCAATCACCGGCGGCAGCCAAGTCGTGAGTTCCACCGAGCAAGACGCGGGCCGAGGCGGCGATGTAAGAATCGTAGCGACGGATCGGCTAAGTATGTCGGGACAGGGCGTGGATGAGAACGGCAGTACCATCTCAAGCGGCATCTTCACATTTAGCAGTCCTTTTGCCACGGGGGATGCAGGCAATGTGTCCATATCAGCACGCACGGTGGAGATCTCCGGTGGCGCACAGATCAATAGCAGCACCTTCGGCTCGGGCGCGGCAGGAAGTCTGACCATCGAGGGCACGGCGAGCCCGGCTCAATCCATCCTGATTGATGGTGCCGGCAGCGGCCTCTTCACGACAACCTCAGGCACCGGCGCGGGCGGTAGCATCACCATCGAATCGAATCAGGTGCAACTCTCCAACAGCGCCACCATCTCGGCAAAGACCACCGGCGCCGGCAACGCGGGGAATATTTTGGTCAAGGCCGACTCGGTTAGCATTGAGAGCGGCGCACAACTCACGAGCAGCAGCGTCATCGGCGATTCCGGGGAAATCCCCACCGGTAACGCCGGCAACATCACCATTCAAGGTCTCGCGAGTCCCGCCCAGTCGGTCCTGATCGACGGCGGCTTTGTCTCCACTGAGACGCAAGGCTCTGGCGCGGGCGGGAATATTATCGATTGACGCTAACACCGTCACGCTCCAGAACGGCGCCACGCTGTCAGCTAAGACTTCCGGCAGTGAATCCACTGCTACCGGCGGCACGATCACGGTCAATGCGTATCAGTTAAACACTGATGGGGCGACGATCACGGTAGAAACCACCGGGGCTGGCCAGGCCGGAAGTATTGCCCTTATCACGCAACCAATGGCCGGACTAACGGCCGATGCGATCAACCTGAACAATTCCCTCATCACCAGTTCGACCTCCAGCAACGCCAATGCTGGCGATATCCTAATGCAGACCGGAACACTTCACATCGAAAACAGCCAAGTTTCTAGCGACGCGAGCCCCTTCGAAGGCTTCACCGGTGGGAACGCTGGAAACATTCATGCCCAGGTCGGCGGGAATATCGCCCTGACGAATGCCTTCATCACCACCAGCACAGGCGGAAATGGCAACGCCGGTAATATCCTGATGGCTAGCAATAGCTGGCAAGCGGAGAGTTCCTTCCTTGGGAGCACCGCGAATGCCTCACCTGGTCTAACAGGTGGGAACGGAGGCACGATCCAACTCACAATCGGCCAGACTGCCAATCTCAGTAATACCAACATCGATTCCCAAACTGCTGCCAACGGCAATGCCGGCAATATCCTGGTTGCCGCGCAGACGTTAGCACTGGACAATTCTACTCTCTCGACCGGAACGAGCCCAGGGCAGGGCTTTACCGGAGGAAACGCCGGGAATATCCAACTGACCGTAGGCAACTTGACTATGAACGACAGCTTGATCGTGAGTCAGAGTCTATTCAGCGCCGGGAATGGCGGAACGGTGACGATCAATGCATCGGAATCCATCACGACCTCCGGCACCGGCATCTTCCCCTTTGCCGTGAGCACCTCGACGGACGGGGCAGCCCCCTTCTGCCCCGGAACCTGCGGCAGCGGCGGCAATATTTCTGTGATGGCGCCCAGCATGGTGTTGAACGGCGTTGGCCTTAACTCGACCACAACCGGTCAGGGCAACGCGGGAAACATTCTCGCGAATGTAGGGACTCTCACAGTGATGAACGGGGCGCAGATATCTGCGTCAGCTAAAAATCCTGGCGTCGTCACCGGCACTGGAGGCAACGTGACCATCCAGGGCCAGGCTGGCCCGGCACAGTCCGTCCTCATCGACGGCGCCGGCAGCGGTCTCTCCACCGACACAGACGGTACGGGCGCCGGAGGGAATATTGTCGTCAACGCCAACACCGTCACACTACAAAACGGCGGCACGCTTTCAGCCACCACCTCCGGCACCGTGCCGGGGGCCACCGGCGGAACGATCACCGTAACTGCACCCGGTCAGATGGCCATGACCGGCGGCAGCTCCATCTCGGCCAGCAGCTCGGGACCGGCCAACGCCGGCGATATCTCCATCAATGCCGGGCAGCAGCTGACAATGCAGAACAGCTCTATCACGACAGAGGCCTCGCAGGCCAGTGGCGGCAATATCACGATTCAGGCCGTCGAACTGGTGGGGCTTGAGACGAGTAAGATCAGCGCGTCGGTGCTGGGCGGACCTCAGACCACGGGCGGCAACATCACCATTGATCCGAACCTGGTCATTCTGCAGAACAGCCAGATCACCGCCAACGCGGTGCAAGGCAACGGCGGGAACATCTCGCTCACGACCAATTTTCTCATTGTCAACAACACTTTGATCGGCGCGACAACCCCGGTCCCTGCCAGCGCGATCTCCGCATCCTCACAATTCGGCCAGAACGGGACCATCACCATTCAGTCGCCAAACGCCCCGGCCAGCGGCAAGATCATTCCCCTCTCGCAGAAACCGCTGCTCGCGACGTCGCTGCTCAACCAACGCTGCGCATCGTTGGCCGGAGGCGAGTTCAGCAGCTTCACCGTGGCAGGACGGGACAGCCTGCCAACTGAACCGGGCGGTTGGCTCGCCAGTCCGCTGGCCTTTGGCTCCGCCGGGACCGGCGGCGGCGTGTTGGCCGGAAAAGGTGGCCGCGCAGAGTTCGCCAATGATCCCACGCGCGACACAACAATCCTATCCTTGCGTCAGATCGCGCCGCCGGGTTTCTTGACCCAGGCCTTTGCGGTGGATTGGTCGGCAGGCTGTCAATCATGATCCGTCCGAGGGGGGCTGAGAGAGCCAAGACTATCAAAGAGAATTTGAGTCTAGTGGCTGGATATATAGAAGGGCAGAAGGAGTTCCTGCCGATGGCGCCTCAGATTCGCACGCAGGACTCTCTTCTTCCTGCTTTTGGGAATCACGCCGCTTTTTTACACACCAAAAGCATAAACCGAGAAAAGATTCCAGACATCTCTTTTCATCTCTACCAAGTCCTCTTCGGTCACAAGATTCCAACCTTGAGAGAAGGAGGTGTGCGGTGGTAAAGATAATTGCAGGAATCGCTTTCCTTGTCGTGGCAAGCATTACGGAACTCGCACTGTCACAAACCTGTCCTCAGTCCACATCCACAATCAATGCCTCTCTCCAGAATTTCCAAAAGGCACAAACCAGTACCGTAGTCTATGCATGGACCGGAGCCCACTATTCCGGCGGAGTGTGGGCAGATCGGAAAAATCAGACCGATGTTATCACTTCTCGGACGGATGGCGGACTTGTGTCACAGCAATGGAGTTCAGCCTATTCCCATGGCACCAATAGTGACGCATCAAGCGCATCGGCAAGCGCGCAGTGTAACAACCTGCCAAATTGCACCACAGCGTCTCTGTCGACGTCAGCCTGCGTAACCAGCAAAGTGGACTCGGCTGGAGCAGGTGCCTACGCGAGAGCCGGAGTGACCGTACCGCCTCAATCAAAAGCTGCAAAAACAGGCACTCTCAACATCAATATCCCCAACCGGATGACCCTGACATCGAATGTCGGAGACGAGTCGGGTGTCTGGGGGATCGCGATCAGCGTGGAAGAGGTTAAGGGCAAGAAATCCTTGGTCGACAAAGGCCACCCGGATGTCGCTCCATTTTTGGTGAACCTCCTCGGTCTGAAAGACGAGAAACAGTTTAAGGTGCACAGTGATAACCAGCGAACCGAAACGTTTGTTGCGGGCTTCGAACTCGACCCGCAAGGCAACAGCGTCAAGCTGATTGGACCAGGCGGTCCGAGCATGACGGCCGAACAACAATCCAATGCTGCGACCATCCTGAACTCATTAATAAAACGATTCGTGATACGGCCGTGCGGATTTGATCAGATAGGTCTTCAGAGAGGTCTCAAGATGCAGGCCGAAACGTGCCATACGGCTGAGTACAGCTTAGAAAAAGAAGAAACCATCACCATTGGAGTTCCATATGAACTTCCCCTGGAACCCGAGACTTCTAAATCCGATCAGATATTATACATTGAAACGGGCCTAGGCGGGCGCGATGTCGTACAGACAGATGGCGTAGTTGAGCCAGGCCCTGTCAAACAATAATGGCCCTGCCAGTAGACGTCTGGCAGTGGTGAGTTTGGTCTCTAACTCGTACTCGTCCAGTGATACGCAAGCGTAAGGTGATTACCATGATTGACTACTGTTGTGAAGCCCCACATCCTGTGATTTCCGATGCGAGGACACGACGCAGTCACCTTGCAGCTCACCCTCATAGGGGTCTCTCACTTGTTTCTCAGCGCAATAACGGTAAGTATTGTACTGGCTACTCCTCTGGCCAACATCTATGCCCAAGTCGCGCC
Organism: uncultured Nitrospiraceae bacterium; assembly: GCA_963720035.1. Taxonomy (GTDB): domain Bacteria; phylum Nitrospirota; class Nitrospiria; order Nitrospirales; family Nitrospiraceae; genus Palsa-1315. The sequence goes on from CAVREB010000002.1 coordinate 206,032, forward strand.
CATCACCTTCTCTGGCCTCAACACACAGATCTGCGGGCCGATAGCCGTAGAGGAAACCCGACGGTATGTGTTCACCGACACGCTCAGCCCTATAGCTGCGTTGATGTCGAAGGAGGATGTCATGGCAATAGCAACGGCAGCAGCTGTAGACCTCACTAGGACCACCAACATACCCATGCCCTTAAAAGGCGATGTGGTGATCTCGTGGGATACCAACAACCAAGAGATCCTGGGATTTGACGTTCGTATCGGCAGGGCAAAGGGAGTATGAGAGGTATTCACCGGCCGGTTACGAAGGATGGTGAGAGAAGTTAGACTGCCGAATCTACCATAGGACTTGGTCAAACTCTTTTTAGAGTTTGCTTTTACTGTTCCTTCGGAAGGCGATGAAGGTTCGGAGAACATGCTGTTAAGAGAACGAGCCGTTGGAGGAATCCGAGCCAGTAGCAGTTTGTAGGAGAACTCATGGTTCGAGCGGTCAACAATGCATGGCGCGCAGGTCGTGAATCGTGACAGCAGGCGCTCGCGGAGCGGCGCCTGCTTGCTCCGCTCGGTTCGTAAGGCAACTCCTTCCCGCTATCGGTCTCGCCATGGTCATGGTGGTGGCACCTACTTCAGCCTTCGCACAGGTTACGATCGACCCGACGGGACGCTCCGGCCAACCGCCCGGCCCCCTCAAGGAAGAATTTCAGCGGCCCACGCCGCCCCCGAGTCCCGTGCTTCCCATCGTCCCGCTCCCGCCTGAGACCGGGGTGCCGTCACAGCCAGGCGCGGTGCGGGTCTTAGTCCATGACATACACGTCGTCGGCAGCACCGTTTTCTCGGATGCCGAGATCGACGAGGTGACGGCCCCGTTTAAGCACCGGATGTTGCTGACCGAGGATCTCGAACGGCTCCGGCTGGCTCTGACCCTGATGTACATCAACAAGGGTTACCTGACCTCCGGCGCAATCATCCCCGACCAGGACGTCACGTTCGACGTCATCACGGTGCAGATCATCGAAGGGAAGTTGAAGCGGATCGACGTGGAAGGCAACCGCTGGTTCACCTCCTCCTACCTGCGCGATCGCCTGGAACTCGGCATCCGGACGCCGGTGACGCTCGACCCCTTGAATGAACAGCTGCAACTCTTGCAGCAGGATCGCCGGATCGAGCGCGTCAATGCGGAGCTGCGGCCCGGCGATCAGCAGGGCGACAGCCTGCTGAATGTGCGAGTGGCGGACAAGAATCCGTTTCACGCGGTGATCGAGGTCAACAACTATCAGACGCCGTTGGTCGGAGAATTCCGGGGGATCGGCACCCTGGCCGACGATAACCTGACGGGCCACGGAGACCCGCTCAGCCTCAGCTACGGCCAGTCGAGCGGCGCCTATCCGATCGTGGACGCCTCTTACGCCCTCCCCTTCAACCGATACGGGACAACCTTTTCGCCCTACTACCGGCGCTATGACTTCAACCTGATTGAGCAGCCCTTCACTCCACTGAACATCCATACCAACACGGAGATCATCGGCATGAGCCTGCGCCAGCCGATCTATAAGACCATGTACGACGAGGTGGCGCTCTCGATCATCGGGGAGCACCTCTTCACCCAGAGCTTTATCTTTTCCGGTACCCCCGACGAGATGACGCTCAATACGTTCCCCGGTTTCCAGAACGGCGCGGCGACCGTGTCCGCGCTCCGCTTTGCGCAGGACTGGACCCGCCGCACGCTCGATACGGTGCTGGCCTTGCGCTCGCGATTCAGCGTAGGGTTGAACGTGCTGGGCGCGACCATCAATGCGAACCCCGACACGCCGGACGGCCAGTTCTTCTCCTGGGTGGGTCAGATGCAGGCCATTAAACAGTTCGGCGATGACCTGCTCGGCATGCAGCTCTTCAGCCACATGGATTTGCAGCTCACCAACTCGCCGCTGTTTCCGCTCGAACAGGTGGCGATCGGCGGCCGGTATTCGGTGCGCGGCTACCGCGAGGTGACGATTCTACGGGACAACTCCTTTCTCTTCTCTCTCGAGTCGCGCTTTCCGTTGTACCGTTGGGGGACTGGCGAGCCGATGTTCCAGCTGGCTCCGTTCTTCGATTTCGGACACGGCTGGAACCTGGGCGAAAATCGTCCCTCCGCGATTGCGCCATTCACCACGTTCCCTGACACGCTCTACAGCGTGGGGGTCGGGCTCAGGTGGAATATCCTGCCGAACGACAGAGCCAGCTTCGAAATCTATTGGGGGCAAAAACTGAATCCTGTGCCTCAGACCGGAAACACGCTTCAGGATCATGGAATCCATCTGGGAATCGTGGCCAATCTGTTCTAACAGGATGCTGAAAGAGTCCGGCAGCATAAGCAGAACGTTGGTTGGTCTATCTGGTCTGTCTGGTCTGTCTCGATTGTTTGGTTAAATCAGCCCAACCAGAGAGACCAGACAAACCAGATAGACCAGACAGACCAAATGAACAAGACCGACCAAAGGATATGACATGAGATCGCATCTGCTCAGGCTCATACTGCTCTTCCTCATCGCGGCCGGGTTCGTGCTGTCCAGGGCCTCTGGAACGGTCGCAGCGGTGGAGCCGACTCCGGACGCCTTCATGGAGCAAGGGCTTCAGGCCTACCAGCGTGGTTCGTTTGATCAGGCGCTGGCTGCGTGGAAGCAGGCGGCAGACCTCTACGAGCGGGACGGCAAGGTCGGAGAACAGAGCCGGGCCCTGGCACAGGCAGCGGAGGCTTCGGAATCGTTGGGGCAGGTCAGTCAGGCGTTGCAGCAATTGGAGCTGGCGCTGACCCTGGCTCAGAAGACGGGAGATCGGGCCGGATCGCCGCGGTGATGGAGAGTCTCGGTCGTGCGTACCTGGCGGCGCGCAAACCGGACGCGGCGGTGCAGCATCTGAACCAGGCGTTGGCCATGGCCCAGGCTGATGGGGATCGACGCCTCATCGCTGCCATCCATAACGACCTCGGTATCGCCTACGTCGCGCAAGAGCATGACGCGGATGCGCTGGCCTCCTTCACCGCCAGCGCACAAGAAGCGCAAGCGGCCGGTGATCGACCGTTGACTGTGCGGGCCTATATTAACGCGGCCCGCATGACATTGAAGCTGAAGCAACCGGACAACGCGCGTAACTGGCTGGACCGCGCTTTCGATGCCCTGAATGATTTCGAGCCGTCGCACGACAAGGCCATGAATCTCATTCAGGTGGGGCTGGGCTACCAGCAACTCCGTGCCGCGATGCCGGCCATGAGCACACCTCTGCTGCTGCGCGCGGCGGGCGTGCTGCTGAAAGCGGCGACCGTGGCGGAGCAGGTCGGCGACGCGAGGATGCGCTCCTATGCCGAAGGCTATCTCGGCCATTTGTATGAAACGGAATATCGCTACGACGAGGCGCTGCAACTGACGAGACGCGCGGTCTTCACCGCCCAGTCGGCCAACGCCCCGGAGTCGCTCTTCCGCTGGCAATGGCAGCTCGGCCGTTTGTTGGCGGCAACGAGCAAGCTGGACGAGGCCATTGCCTCCTACGGCAACGCCACTGCGACCCTGCGCCCCATTCGCATGGAAGTCGCTGCCGCATGGGGGAAAGACTCGTTCACCGGAGACGATTCGGTCCGCGGGATGTTTTTTGAGTTTGCCGATCTGCTGCTCCAACGGGCCTCGTTAACGGCCGACCAGCAAGCGGCCGAGCGGTATCTCCGCAGCGCACGTGACGCGATCGAAACCTACAAGGCCGCCGAGTTACGGGATTACTTCCGGGACGACTGTGTGGATACCCTGCAAGCGCGTATCACGAAGCTGGACACGCTGACAGCCGGAACGGCCGTGGTGTATCCCATCGTCTTCGCGGATCGATTGGAACTGCTGGTCAGCCTCCCCAATGGACTCAAACGACTGTCGATCCCCGTCTCATCAACCACCCTGACACAGGAAGTGCGTGCCTTTCGCAAAACGGTCGAAAAGCGAACGACGCGCCAGTATCTCCCTCACGCCCAACAACTGTACGCCTGGTTGATCCGCCCGCTCGAGCCGGATTTGGCCTCGTTTGAAATCAATACGCTGGTCTTTATCCCCGATGGCCCGCTCCGCACGGTGCCGATGGCTGCGCTCCATGACGGCAAACAGTTTCTCATCGAGAAATTTGCGGTGGCCACCACGCCGGGGCTGACTCTCACCGATCCAAGGCCGATCGACCGCGAAAAGGTCCGGCTGTTGTCGAGCGGCCTCACGCGAGCCGTTCAAGGATATCCGTCCCTCCCCTTCGTGGAAGAAGAAATCAATTCCATTCGCACTCTCTATAAGGGGGATCAGCTCTTGAATGCCGACTTTTTGACCCCGCGGCTTGAACAGGAGTTAAGAGACCACCCCTATGGCATCTTGCACATTGCCACTCATGGCTGGTTTGCCTCAGACACCACCCAGTCCTATCTGTTGACCTATAACGGGAAACTGACCATGAATGAGCTGGACCGTTTGATTGGATTGTTCCGTTATCGAAAAGATCCACTGGAACTCTTGACCCTCAGCGCTTGCGAGACCGGCATCGGCGACGACCGTGCGGCGCTCGGCCTGGCCGGTGTGGCCATCAAAGCTGGAGCCAGGAGTGCCCTCGCGACACTCTGGTTCATCAATGATGAGGCCTCGGCTACCTTGGTCTCCGAATTCTACCGGGAACTACGGAATCCCAAACTGTCTAAGGCACAGGCATTGCAACATGCACAGCAGAAGCTGTTGGCGGATCGGGTCTATGAACATCCGGCATACTGGTCGCCGTTCCTGTTGCTGAACAACTGGCTATAACATGTGGCCGGCCTTGTGCTACTATCTTGCACGCATTTTATCCTTTACCGGTCGACCGGCCGTAAGAGGAGGCAGCTACCGTGCGAAGCCTAACTGTTTCTCTACTAATCGGGACTGATCCTGAGCATGGGGTTGTTTGATTCAGCCACGACGTTGGCTGTATCGGATCAGCCAACCGTTTCTCAGCCGGGGCCAACGGACGAGGTGCCGCTTCCCATCTACACACCCCCCAAGAAAGTGACCCCGCGTGCTCGCGTGGGTGGTGGATTGCGCGGGACGGACGGTACCGATCCCGTGATCGTGGCCATTGGTGCCGGACCATGTCGGGCTCACCGTCAAGAAAACTCCAGTCCTGAATTGGTTTCTCTCAAAACCGACAACATACCACGCTGATATTTACGCTCATCGACCTCTCATCGCCCACGCCGATACATGAAGGCCCCATTCCCACGCCGGATCATGATGGCTTCCAATCTATCAGTCTCAAAGATTGGGGCCTTATGCTTGAACCAGACGTGCAATATCGCTGGTACATCTCCGCGATTCGCGATCCAGACAGCCGTGGAGGGGATATTGTGGCAGGCGGCATCATCGAGCGCTGTGAGTTCAGTACCTGCGTCATCGAAATGCAGCCCGATTTGACTTGTGACCGGCAGAGCGTGCTGCAGAATGCCGCGGGCGGTTTTTGGTACGACGCCATGGCCTGCCTCTGTGAGTTGATCGACGTCAAACCCTTCAGACCAAGTGCTTCGCAGACAACGAGCCGCATTGTTGAATCAAATCGGTCTTTCCGAGGTGGCGAAGTGGGATCTTCGTTCCATACAGGCCCCCGTTCGCTAATCAAGCCTCACAACCTTTAAGACAGATCTCATCCCTTGTGTTCTCTCCCCGCCCTACGGGCGAGAGCCTTCAAATGCCCGCTCAGCCTCAGCCCATCTCTGCCGATCCTGTTATCAAATTTGATTCAGTACCGAATCGTTTTCGATTCAGGTAGAGGGCTACCCAGCCTCTGCGTCGGAGCCTTGCGCATGGGGGCAATTCTCTGAAAAACAATCAATTGGGACAGAGGACCGCGCATTTTAGATTCGGCATGCGGCTTGCTCAATATTCGCTTAGCAATCGGCGGATCCGTGAATGAAGGGAGACGCTGCCATGACACAGGAAATCATTGTATGGGCATTGCTTATGGCGCTAGTCGGGCTCTTCTGGGTAATGGCTCTCGCCATCCTGGGTGACGACCATCACACACACGACAAGAGACATGGGAAGTGCCTCGCCGGAACCGCATGACGGATACGAACCACACGAACGCTCACCCCGGCGCTCGAGTGTCTCGGTATGAAAAAAGTACGTCTACATCCGGATTCTGCGCGGACAGGCATGCAGCCGAAGCCCCTATCCGTCGATCACCCCGTCCTCAACGGGATAGCACCACCCGGTGCTGCAGTCTCTCCCGTCGGAGAAGCAGCGAGTCACAGTCTGCCTGCCCACAGCGCTCATCGAGCGTCTCCGAAACGCGGTGTACTGGACGGGGCACCGCTCCCTCGTGGCTCTGGTGGCCGAAGCGCTCGAAGAAATCGTGACCCAGATGGAAGAGGTTAATGGAGGGGCGTTCCCCCAACGTATATCCCCTCTCAAGCGGGGACGCCGACTTGGGACACGCTCCCCTGTCCAGGCCACTACGGCCTGTTCTCCTGAGCCAGAATATCCAAACGGATCATAAATCTTCGCAAGTCTGACAGGCTGGGGAATAACATGTCGGTACGCGAGACGAGCGAGGGTCTATGGTCCGAAGTTCGGGGTTCTTGGAACCACGAATTCCGAACTTCGACCTTGGGATCGCGCCTTTCTGGCACCTCTCGAGCTTCACGCGCCGCGGTCTGTGGCGCCGGCAGACCTTTTCAGCCTCCTGTCAGTCCTTCCACTCTGGCACCCCTGCCAGAGGCGCCGAGATCCACCTCGTGATTAGAAATCCAATCGTTTCATTACGATTCTTCTCTGCCGCGAGTACGGCTCTTGCTATTTGTCTTACTCGGGGGTTGCCGGTGAGGCGTTTTACGACGCGGGAGGATCGTCCACCCCATGTCATGGCCATCGAAGAAGTTCGGGGTTCTAACTGCCGGGTTCTGAGTGTAAACTGTCGATGAAGTACGGTGTAATCGCTTGAGAGTCATGAACTAGACATGGAACAACGGTTGTCTCAGAGCATTGTGCAAGACCAGAGCTTCCACTTCGCCTTGCAAATCGTCGGGTACATGCGCTGCAAGCTTGCTTCGGACGCAGACTCCGGACCCAAATCTCACAATCTCGAACCAGCAACCCAGAACCAGGAACTCAGACCCCAGCACTCAGAACTTCCCGGCAGGTGAGGTCTCGATGGTCACCGCAACGAGTCACTATTCCATCCTCGTCGTGGAAGATAATGAGGACCTCGTCATAGGGATGCAGGATTTGCTGCACCATGATGGCTACGACGTCACCGTTGCCGGCACCGTCGCCGGCGCCATCGAGCTCCTTCGAGACCATCGCTTCAACGCGATCATACTGGACTTGGGCCTGCCGGACGGCGATGGGCTCGACGTCTTGAAGGAAACTCAACGCCTGGACCCCTCTCTCCCTGTCGTGATCGTGACCGCCCATATCTCGCAGGATCGCACGGTGGGATCGCTGATGGAAGGAGCCTTTGCCTATTTGACAAAGCCGTATCATCGCGAGGAGCTCAGGCAAACGCTGCGGCGAGCCATCGGGGTCAAGGACCTCGCCGTGAAGGTCGAACGTGTGCAGCACCTCCTCAGTGAAAGCGAAGATCGCTTCCGCTCGCTGGTGGAGTCGGCCACAGACGCCATTATCGTGGCCAATGGGCGGGGGCTGATCGTCTCGTGGAACCGAGCTGCGTCGAAGCTCTTCGGCTACGCCGATGAAGAAGCGATCGGACAGCCTCTCACTCTGCTGATGCCGGCGCGCTACCGCCACGCTCACGAGCAAGGCCTCGCGCGCATGCAATCCACGGGTAAGGGCCGCGTGATGGGATCCGTGGTTGAGTTGCACGGGCTCAAGAAGAACGGAACGGAATTTCCCATCGAACTCTCCTTGGCCACATGGAAGAATACGGAGAATACCTACTATAGCGGCATCATTCGCGACATTTCTGAACGCAAGATGGCCGAGCAGGCTCTGGCACAACTCCAACGCCGGCACTCGCTCATTCTGACGCAGGCCGGCGAAGGTATTTACGGCCTCGACAAAGACGGGAACACCACGTTTGTCAATCCCAGTGCGGCGGCCATGCTCGGCTACAGGGTTGAGGAATTATTGGGCTGTCACATGCACAGCGTCCTTCACCATTCCAAACCTGATGGGAGCCCCTACCCTGCAGAGGAATGTCCCATCTATGCCTCGACCCGCGATGGTCTGGTTCACCGCGTGAACAGCGAGGTGTTTTGGCGAAAGGACGGCACACACTTCCCCGTCGAATACACCAGCACACCCATCCGTGAAGGAGACGAAGTGGTCGGCGCGGTGCTCGTATTCCGTGACATGACCGAGCAGAGGGAAGCCCAACGTGCCGTGGAGGAAAGCCAGGACCGGTTTCGCCAGCTGGCGGAACACATCAGGGAAGTGTTCTGGATTACCGAACCCGCGAAGAATCAAATGATCTATATCAGTCCCGGTTATGAAGAGATTTGGATGCGATCCTGCGAGAGCCTCTACGCATCGCCCCAATCCTGGCTGGAGGCCATCCATCCCGAAGACCGTCACCGGATTCGGGAAGCCGCCATGAACAAGCAAATCAGTGGTACCTACGACGAGCAGTATCGGATTCTACGCCCCGATGGATCGGTGCGATGGATCTGGGATCGTGCCTACCCGATCCGTGACGAATCTGGCGCGGTGTATCGCATCGTGGGATTCGCCGAAGACATTACGGAATACAAGCAGGTCGATGCGGCCCTGCTCGAAAGCGAACAACGGTATCGGGCGCTGTTCGACGATAATCCCTCCATGTATTTCATGCTGGATTCCGATGGCAAGGTCTTGTCGGTCAACCGCTATGGCGCCGACCGACTCGGATATCAGGTGGATGATCTGCTGGGACAATCCGTATTCAACGTCTTCTATGAGCCGGATCGCGAAGCCGTCCGCCTGAATCTGCAACTGTGTCTTTCCAACCTGGGCCGCCCCATGTGCTGGGAATCCCGGAAGGTCCGAAAGGATGGCACCGTGATTTGGGTCCGGGAAACCGCTCAGGGAGTACATAATGAAGAGCAGGTTCCGGTAGTACTGATCGTGTGCGAGGACATCTCTGCCGTCAAAGAGACGGAGCACGCCTTGCGCGACAGTGAAGAGTTCAAGAACCAAATCCTGGCCAGCAGCGCTGATTGCGTCAAAGTCCTGGACCTGGAAGGGCGCATCCAATTCATGAACGAGGCTGGCCAATCGTTGCTGGAAATCAGTGATCTGGCCCCTCTCATCGATACTTCCTGGCCGGATTTCTGGCAAGGAGACGACAGGACCGCCGCGCGCGCCGCGCTCGCAGCGGCCAGAGCGGGCGAAATCGGCAAATTCATCGGATTCTGTCCTACAAGGAACGGCCATCCCAAATGGTGGGATGTGCAGGTCACGCCAATGGTGGATGCCCACAATATTCCCGTGCGCCTTCTCGCAATATCGCGGGATATCACGGATCACAGACAGGCTCAAGAAGCGTTACGTGCCAGCGAAGAACGACTGGAGTTGGTGATCCAGGGTTCGAGCGACGGGTTTTGGGACGGCATGGTGGTCCCCGGCGAGCACTGGAGTTCGCCACGGACGCCTATCTGGTGGTCCCCTCGTGTCAGAGAAATGCTGGGCTACACCGAAGAAGAATTTCCTGATGTATTAGAAAGCTGGACATCCCGGCTTCATCCCGAAGATCGTGATCGGGTGTTTGCCGCCTTGACGGCTCATATCGAGTCTCGAGTTCCGTACGACGTGGAATACCGGTTGCTGACGAAACAGGGGGAATACCACTGGTTCCGTGCGCGCGGACAGGGGATCTGGAACGCCGAGGGTCAATTGACCAGAATGGCCGGCTCCCTCCAGTCCCTCATGGATCGCAAGCGCACCGAGGACAAACTACGTCGTAGCGAGCAACTCTTGCGGGACGTGGCTGATAACACCACGGCGGTGATCTACGTCAAAGACGCGGACGGCCGGTATCTCCAGATCAATCGCCGGTTTGAACAGATCTTCAACCTGACCGCGGATCAAATTGTCGGTCATACCGATCATGAGCTCTTTTCCCGCGAGATCGCGGATGCGTTTCGTGCAAATGACCTGGACGTGCTCGAGCAGAATCACACAGTAGAGTATGAAGAAGAGGCGCCCCATTCGGATGGACTGCATACTTATATCTCGATCAAATTCCCGCTCTGCGATTCCACCGGCACACCCTATGCGACCTGCGGCATTTCCACCGACATTACCGAACGCAAACATATCGAAACCGCGCTCCGCACCCATGAAGAACAACTCCGTCTGGCCCTGACCTCAACGGAAGTAGGCGGCTGGGACTGGGATTGCCAAACCGGTCGATTCTGCTGGTCCCGGCAAGTCGACAGATTGCTCGGCGTATCGGATGGTTCACGGCCTCACTCCCAGGAGGAATGGCTTGCTCTTATACACCCGGACGATCGGCAGGCGGTGGCGCGCGCGATGAGTCGCGCAGTGGAACAGGCCGGCACAGAGGTCCTGTTTGAGCATCGGGTGATGCGCCAGGACGGCACCCTCCGATGGTTCGTCTGGACCGGTCAGATTATTCGAGATCGTGACGGGAAGGCCGTGCATATGTTGGGAATGGTCCGTGCCACGGCGGCCATAGCAAGATGATGAACGCCCTTGATGACATCGACAGGCTCTTTCGCGCAGGGCGTTCCACCACCGCCCGGGCGGTGGTGGGACTCGTCTGGTTGCTCGGCCTCTCTACCCTATGCGTCTCCGAATCCACGGCGCTGGACATTGCCATCCTGCAGTCTTCCGACATTCCCGCGTATCATGAGGCAGTCGCTGGCTTGAAAGCCACGGGCCCGATTGGAGCGATCTATACCGAATACGATGCGCAAGGCGACCCGGATCTTGTGAAAAAGCTCGCGCGCAAGCTGCGGGCATCGAATACGTCGCTGGTCGTCGCCGTGGGGCTCAAGGCCGCGTTGGCGGCAAAATCAGAAATTGTGGATGTCCCGATCGTCTATATGATGATCCTGGACCCTTTGAAACATCAGCTCAACGGCTCCAATATGACCGGCACGCTCCTGGAGGTCCCCGTCGAGCGACAGCTGAAAATTATGCGGACGTTCCTGCCGTCCCTCCGCCATCTCGGGACTCTCTACGATCCCGCCAAGACCTCCTCCCGGGTGAAGGAGGCGGTGCGGCAGGCCACCATCAACGACTTTCGACTGAAGGGACTTCCCGTCGAGAATGAAAAGGACGTGCCCCAGCAATTGCGCACGCTGCTTTCGGATAATATTGAGGTTCTCTGGCTTATGCCGGATTCCACGGTGGTCACGAACGAGTCCGTACGATTCATCCTTGAATCATCGCTCGCACAGCAAGTACCAGTGATCGGGTTCTCACCGGAGTTTACACGCCTGGGGGCGCTGCTCAGCATGTCCGTCAGCTACGGCGATGTCGGCCGGGAAACCGGACTGCTCGCGAGGCGCATTCTCGACGGGGAACGGCTCATGCCGCTCAATCCCGTGCCGATCGAGCGACTCAAGATCACCGTCAATCTCAAGACCGCGAGGTTCCTCGGCATTACGTTTCCGAAGGAACTGATGAGTCTCATCGATGAAACTTATTAATGAAGACAGACAATTGAATTCTCCTGACGAGCCAGAGGCTTCCATGGATCCCATGCCATTGCCCTCAAACCGGTTCCTCAACCTGCGCACTAAATTCGTATTATTTTTCAGCCTCATCCTCATCCTTGCCTGTTCAACCTTGAGCTGGTACTTCATCGAAAATCGGCGAGAGGCCATGGCCGAGAACCTCCAGCAACTGGGGACGATTCTCCTCACGAGCGTAGTAAACAATGAGCACTTCCAATATGCAGGTCTTGTGGCGGAAGACCGCGCCACGCTCAAAGAATTTAGTGAAGGCCTCATGGCCGTCCAGGATGTGGTGTATGTGGTCATCACCGGCTCGGACGGATCCGTGCTCGCCCGGCAGACGAAGGGGGCGCGCCAATCTGCTGCCAGCCTTGTGCGGTCCGTAGATCGTCCTCTGTACCCGGACAATACGATTGCGAATCAGCTCTTGCAATCGACGAGTACGACTCCTCTGACGACTCCTATCTTCCTCTCCAACAAAATGGGAAGCCGATTTGCGTGGGAGGAAGTCGTGTACGACTTTGCCATGCCGGTGCAGCGACCGGCAAAAGGAGACGCCTCGCTGCCTCCCTTCTCCATTCAGTTGGATGAAGGAAGCGTCTCCACACCCCCGAAACGGCCCGCACTCGTGTCTGGTGTCGTCCAAATAGGATTGACCGACGCACACCTGAAACACGAACTCGCGACGATCATCCGGAATATTCTCCTCCTCACCGCCTTCATCATCGGCGCAGGCATGCTCGGCGCCCACCTGCTCACCCTCCGTATCACGAAGCCGCTGAGGAGCCTTGCCGATGTGGCGCGACAAGTCGCTGAGGGCCGCTCGCCTATGCCCCTCATACCCTCCACCCGCGACGAAATCGGCCAGTTGACGAAGATGTTTAACCTGATGACCCGCTCACTACAGGAAAGGAGCCTCGCAATCACGGCGAACCTGGCCACCATCAAACACCAGGTCGGTCAATTGACCACGTTGCATCAAGCCAGTGCAGCCATCGCCCGCACGCTGGACCTGAACCAACTTCTCAATACCGTCCTTCAGCTCCTGATCGCAAACCTGGGTTTTACGCGAATGCTGTTGATGCTGCGGCATCACGAACGAGACACGGCGTATGTGGCCCAGGTCGCAGGGGTCTCGCCGGACATTGCAGAAGCAGCTCGGCAACTGGATCTGCCGATCCAGGACGATGGCACCTTCCAAGCCGACCTGCTGATTCATGGCAAGACCTTGCTCATCCTGAACATTGAGACCGTGGCTGATCGCTTGCATCCGCCTGTGCTGGAGTTAGCTCGCCAAACCGGGGTGACCTCGTTCGTCGCGGTGCCGCTCCAGAGTCACAACCAGATGCTCGGGTACCTCGCCGCCGACCGGGGCTCACAACCCTGCACGAACGAGGATCTCCATATGCTGGCGACGATCGCCAGCCATGTGGCCGCGGCCATCGACAATGCCAAAGCCTATTCTCACCTGGAGGAACTCACGCAGCATCTTGAACAACGTATTGTGGAGCGCACGCAGGAATTGTCTATCGCCAATGAGCGCCTCCGGGAACACGATCGGCGGCGGTCGCTGTTTCTCTCTGTCGCGTCGCATGAGTTGCGCACCCCCATGACCGTCATCCGCAGCTTTGTCGACAATATGCGCGACGGTATCGCAGGGCCGGTGAGCGAACAACAATCGACCTACCTCACTCGCATCGGACATAACCTGCATCGGCTCACCAGAATCATCAATCAATTGCTCGATTGGTCTCGCCTTGACATCAAAAAGGAGGTGCTCCGCCCCACACCGGTCTGCGTAGAATCCACAGCCGTCCTGGTCGCTGACAGTTTGCGCACCGTCGCGGCTGAAAAAACGATTACCCTCGAGATCGTGCATACGGAAGGGCTTCCATCGGTCCTGGGGGACCGCGATAAACTGGAACAGATTCTCTGGAATCTCATCGGCAATGCGATCAAGTTTACGCCGCCAGGCGGCCGCGTCACCGTCGATTTCCAGACGACCCCCGAGGGCTTTGTCCAAACCTGCGTCGCCGATACCGGCTGCGGGATTGACCCGAGTCACATCGATAAGCTCTTCAATGAGTTTTCGAAAGTGCCCTCTGCCGTACCAACCGCTCAGGGGGCTCAGCTTGGACTGTTTATTACCAAGAGCCTGGTGACGATGCATGAAGGAACCATCTGGGTAGAGAGTGCACCAGGAGCCGGCACTCGCTTTTATTTCACAGTGCCTGTCGCGGCTGCGCGAGGACGAAACTTCACAGGAGCCGGTCACGTAGCGGCTCGCGGCGTAGTGAGAGGAGTGTATTTTCCGGTGTGTATGATCTACAATTTCGCCAATATTCCCCCTTCTCGACAGACACGATGCGCGCCAAAATCCTAATCGTCGACGACGACCGCGATATTCTTCTCGGACTCGAGAATCGTGTTACCTGGATGGGGCACGAGCCTGTCACAGCCGACAACGGGAAGGATGCGCTGCGGCTCATTGAACAAGGAGAATTCGATCTCGTCCTCCTGGATTTGGAACTGCCGGTCCTTTCCGGCCTGGAAATCTTAGAGCGCGTGAGAGGCACCTCGCACACCGAACGGCGCACAGAAGAAGACACCAGCGCAACCACAATCTACACCACACCGCTCATCATCATCCTGACCGCATTCGGCACCATCGAGCGCGCTGTTCACGCCATGCAGCTTGGCGCATTTGATTTCCTGACGAAACCGTTCAGCGCCGACCACCTGACCGTCGTGGTCAACAAAGCCCTGGCCACTGTAGCGCTACACCGTCAGGTCGACGTCCTCCGAAAAGAGGTCGACGATCGGTACGATCACCTCGTGGGGGACAACGCCAAGATGGCCGCGCAACTCACGATCGCCAAACAGGCGGCACCGTCAGATGTGACCGTCCTCCTGCTCGGTGAAACCGGTACGGGGAAGGAAGTCGTGGCCCGCGCCATTCATCGTTGGAGCCCACGCCGCTCGAAACCCTTTGTCGCGGTTAATTGTGCGGCCTTGCCGGAGCAGCTGCTCGAGAACGAACTGTTCGGCCATGAAAAGGGTTCTTTCACCGGAGCGGTCAAACGGGAACCAGGCAAGATCGAGGTGGCAGAAGGCGGAACGGTGTTTCTTGATGAAATCGGAGATATGCCGCTCCCCTTACAAAGCCGCCTGCTGCGGGTACTTCAGGATCAGACCTTCTATCGTGTGGGCGGAACCCAGCCGGTTCGCACCAATGTGCGTTTCATCGCGGCCACCAACAAAGACATCCGGCGCGCGATCCAACAGGGCACGTTTCGTGAGGATTTATATTACCGGCTTGCTGTCATCACCGTGACGCTTCCGCCCCTGCGTGAACGTATCGATGATGTCCCTGCACTCGCCCAGCATTTTCTTAATCGCGCGGTCAAAATGGGGATTCATCGCCCCTGCGTCCTAAGTGACCGAGCCCTACAGTCGTTGCAACAGTATCAGTGGCCTGGCAATATCCGCGAACTGGAAAATGTACTGACGCGGGCGCTGATCTTGTGCCCCGAGGACAGCCTTGATCCCGCATACCTGCATCTATCAGATTCACCGTTCCCCTCGACAACCGACGCCGAGTCCGCCTCTCCTCCCCGTCATTATCATGAGAGCATAGAAGCCTACAGCCGCAAGATCATCGAAGAGGCGTTGCGCAGAAATGGATGGAACCAAACACGCGCATCTGAGGAGCTCGGCCTTCAACGCACCTACTTCACGAAACTGCTTCGTCAGAAAGACATTCCTGGCAAAGCGCCCAAAGATTCTTCCTCATCTTCCGAGCACGATTCACTCTGAATCTGGAACGCGCCACATAGCGCGTGAAACCCTCACGAGTCTGAGTCTTGATATTCTGGTGTGGGTGCCGACCCGCAGCTTGCTCCTCTCTGTCAGAGGACGATCAACATCCTTCCTCTCCCCATTCATCATCGCGCGCACGGCTCTCTGGATTCGAAAGAGAAAACAGTGCAGCGGCTTATCCATGTGACTCGTCTACGAAAGACACCCCCGCCTCCCGATTGCCGTCTTCACAGGAGACGCACCCTGCCCCTCCGACCGCGCCAACAATCCGACGGCAAGAAAGCGCGCGTCGATGACGTCGAGAATATGTTGCCGAAGCTCATCACGAAAGGGCGCGAGACTTTCATCGTGAAGATAGCGATCAACCGTGCGAGGCAGCCGCCGTCTCCAGGCCTGTGCAGCCTGTCGCGCACCGTCAGCGGCAGATCCTCCATGAACGAGGATGGTACGGACTTCATGCTCGAAGAATCCCACATGCACTTCTTCATCTTCAAAAATCGAGCTCAGATCAGGCCGCAAGCCGACTAACAGCCTTGCGAACTCTAATCCCAACGTTTCGTATCCGTAGAGATGCACCGCAAGGACCCTCCATTGACTGGGCATACGGGGAAGTGCCGTCTTGCCGTGCGAACTTGTTCCCAGCAGCTGCTCAAACTGTTTGAGATGCTGCGCTTCTTCTTCCTCATGACGACGCAAGAACTGAAGCACACCAGGCGGAACGTCCTGCGCTTGCGCAGAGCGTACCGCCCACAAGGCCATCGCCTCCGCCTTGAGGAATTGTTCCAGGATTGCCCGTTCACAGGAGGATGGAAGCGGATGAGTCATGCGCCCAGTCTAACGGAACGATGGGACAGAACCAACAGTTGGGTAGGAACGGAAGAATTGAATTCGACGAACAGCTGCAGATCACATCAAAACTACTGCCGCCGCACTGTAGACACTCTCCAGATCATTCTGTATCATATCGCCCGGTTACGTACCATCCTTTCTGGCGGTGTAGCTCAGTTGGTAGAGCAGCGGACTCATAAGCCGCGGGTCTCCCGTTCAATCCGGGACACCGCCACCACACCTTCTCATTGTTCTTTAGGAATTCCCCGGGACTTCCAGATGATTCTGCTCTTGAGGCAGCACAAAGACTGAACTTGCCTTATCGATGTGAAGGGAAAGTCGAGGGGGGCAGGGGCGTATGCCCCCTGCCCCCTTTCACCAAATCACTCCAATCACCAAATCCTCAATACACAGACTCTTGCATCGGACCGCGCACGCACAAGTAGTAGTTGCTGGCGGTAATCCTATTGCTGAGTCCTGTGAGGCCACTCGAGTAGTCCACGCTCCACTTGTTGTTAGTATTGTCCGAAACCGTCGTCGCCGACCAGTAGATATCCAATTGGACGCCTGTAAACACGCTTGGGACAAACGGCGCGGGCAACGACGGGTCGATCAGACTCGTCAATTCCGGCAGTGAGGGCAGCCGCCACCCTCGCGCGCCTCCGATTGGCTGGTCGGAACATTGGACGCGGGCATCGCTCCACGTGGTCTTCATCGTGGCCGGCGATTGTTGCCACACCAGGCCGGTGTTGTTGTCCAATACAGCCCCGCCGCCAAAGTCCGCCAAGACGGTAAAGCGCGAGGCCGACGCATTCTTGGTGTCCCACCGCAACGTATGATTCCCCGCCCCGCCCCCAACTGCACCTGCACCTGCACCTGCACCGTCCTTGAGCTTCGCGAGGATCTCGTTGAGTTTGTCCAAGATTTGCTTGAACGGGTTCGGATAATGGTTGTACGCCTCCCTCTCATGGTCGTGTGCCTCCGCAGGCATGATCCCTCCGCCGTAGTTCGACAGGACCAGGCCTCCGATGAGGACCACCCCCCCGACTCCACTCAGCCAACTATTCCATCTGCTTCGCATCATGATGTTCCTCCTTGGTGATGTTCTGGTTGCACCGACTGACTCTCTCCGGGCCCACGCGTCGTCGTGCGTGACGCGTCTCTCATGAACCGTCTTGCGTCTTGCCTTGCTCTGCCCCCTTATCCCTGTACCCCACCCCACTTACTTCTGAGCCTCGGCCTCCTGCTCGATCGCCCAGTTTCGCTCGATGATCGCCATCGCCTTCGACCGCACGTAGTCGTCTTCGTCATCCAGTGCCACAATCAGCGGATCCATTGGTGCCTGGGCTCCCTGCAGTGCCCACGTGTCCAGAGCCCGGAGCCGCACAGAGACCTCCGGAGCATTCAGCGCCTGCGCCATCCAGGTGGGTAGGACCAGATTTTCCGGCAGCGGCGCCGGCTCTTCTTTCGCCGCTGGCGTTGACGCGTAGCTTGACGCGGGAGGCGCGGCGATAGTCACGGGGTTCGCTGCCGGAGCGTGCGGGGTGCGACTCGGACGGCGTACCCAGGCTCGCGCGGGACCCCTGGTTCGACGCGTCGTCGGATGCAGCCGGCCCACAGCCGGACAGCCCGGCGAAGAGCACCGGGCCCAGGAGCCACGCCAGGCGCAGACACAGCAAACGCTCGCAGGATCGCGATGGACGCATGTTGGTGCGGGCGCCGCCGGTGAAATTGAGAGGAAACAGCACCGTAATTATTCTTAGGAACATTATTATCAGCATCCTGATCGTAATGCCTCCGTACTGCCAGGCAGGGTCTCAGTACCCATCCGCCTGCGGTGTCTATAGCGCAATCGCCATGCCGCCCTGGCAACCATCCGGTGTCGCCAAAACCCACGACAATCCAGGAACTTGGCACCATTCGATGCCAAGAATTGCCCAATAGATGTCCCTCCCTGATCGGCAGACCAACAAAAATTGGCCCCTAAAGGAGGCAAAAAATGTAACGCTGCTATCAGCTGCTATCATTGAAAACTCACTCCAAAAGGAACTGGCGACCATCGCTGAGCTAGTCATCTTTGAACGTCACGCCCGCCATTGAACCACATACTCTGGATAGCAGCTGGAGTATCACGAATCGCGGCTATCGCTGGATTCTCCTTGGCGAGCAACGCTGCGCTCGAGGATGCCGTTGCCAAGGGTGCGGCACAGCCTGGCATTGAGTATACTGCCGCCGATCATGACGTGGGTTAGGTCGTGGATCGCGTGATGCCCCCCCCGCACGCGAACAAGGCCCTCCATTTACCTTCCGCAGCCCAGCGGTATAGCTGTAGTGGCATACCGAGAGGCTCAGGAAGGCCCTCCGCCTGTCGGCTGCTGACGGTGGTATCAAAAATATGCGCGGGGAATGTGGTGCTGGAAGGGCTAGCGCAGGACGCCCGATTGGCTAAGAGAAGGCGCGTGGGCCGATTCGCAGCCCGTGCCGCTGTGGGAACGGCGGAAGAGGAAATAACATTAGTGGGGAGGCTTATTTCTTGGCGGGGCGCGGTTGAATTCAACCTGCGTAACTCTCTGCGGGATAAGGATTTTCTGGAAATAAATATAAATACTTAGTCTGGTTCACCGCCTCTACAGCAGTCTTCGGTTGAACCCGCCGCTCTCCTAAGTTTTATCGTACTGACTCGGCGGAAAGAGTCCTCACGGAGAATATTTTCTTTTCCCTTCTCACTTCACCCGTACTACCTCTTCTTCATCGACGTATCGTTATTGACTTCGGCTAGAAGACTCCTACGGCGTACTCTACCCACAGCACCCGCCTGAGAACGCCTGCCGCTGCTGAGAGGCACTCCAGCAACGCTCGCAGAGTTCGACGGTTGAATGGGTCATCCCATCGATACAGGCAATTCGCCGCTGGACCACCGCCCCACAGTCAGAACAGGCGCCAACGACTGGAATCTCCGTCCTACGCTCTTGGGTCAGCATGGGACACCATTTTTGTGTTGGGACGAGCGCGCCGACTGCAGACGGCTGACATGAACTCCTGCCCGCCTTTGAGACCCACCAGATTCCGCCACAACCGAACTGGAAGCAGCTCCGTCTTGGCCCGATACAACTCCCATTGCATTTCGCGCAACTGTCCATTCAAGGAATCCACCGTCCGTTCCAAGTCAACGAGCCGGTCCGTCCCAAAGGGTCTTCCTGCTGTGAGCATCATGTCCTCCCTCCTTTAATTAACCCGTACAATGCCGAATCACGCCGATGAGAATGCCTTCGATATGAAACGTATCGGAAGGTCTCACGATAATCGGCTGCATCGCCACGTTCGCAGGACGCAGCTCAATGTGTGAGTCTTTCTTGAAGTAGATCTTGATCGTGGCCTCATGATTCACCAGGGCTACGACGGTCTGCCCGTTCTTGGCGGTCTCCTGTTTCCGCACGACCACAAGATCGCCGGGGAGAATGCCATCATCTTTCATGGATTCCCCTTTGACGCGGAGCGCAAACGTATCTCCTCCCCGTAACATGCTGGGCGGTACATCGATGAGTTCAGACTGGGGAACCGGCTCAATCGGTAGACCAGCCGCCACCATGCCTGCCATGGGAATTTCAGATGATCGGCCCAACTGATCCAACGCGACCTGAACCATTCCAGGAATACGGCGCATACCGGCCTCGTAGCGCGCGACTGACACGCGTGTCGTCTGCAGCGCGTCGGCCAATTGCTGCTGCGTCAGACCAAGCTGTTCTCGAACTCGTTTCAGGTCTGTTGGCTTCATCATGTAACCAATGGTTACACATATTAAGACCGCCTGTCAAGCTCCTTCAATGGACTCCTAATATTGAGGCAGAAAACCCAGGCCAGGAGAGGAATCTGTGCATAACTCGACTAGGAACCGCGCTCCCAGTGCAGAGGTTCATAATGATGAACATTGAAATGCCAGTCTTTATCTAGGTTTTGTTGTTTCTGACATATTATTCTGAAAGGACCACCATATATTGTGGCATCAACTCCTTTTCAACCAATGCTTAATTTTTAGGCAAAGACGTGTTCTAGATAGAGAAATGCGTGGCATTTTGATGGCAAAGAGACCTTATAAACAGACTTATCCACAGAAGTTGGGGAGAGAGTTTTCTGAACAATTCTCTTGACCTTTTTATTAATATTTCCCTCATCTCCTCCACTTTCGCCTTCGGTCCCGGCGAGAATGATCACAGGGGCCTTTTTAGAAGGCCACCAGCCATAAACAGGAGAAGAATGCAGACCTGGGATATTAATGAGGTGTGACCGACTGAACGAGAGGAGAGATGAGATTCGTCGTACTGAAACAACAGAAAGACGTGCCCGCCGGGGAAAATTCAACGATCCAGATTGAAATGCTTACCACCGCATCAAGAAGCTGTTCGAATGTAACGTCTCGCTCAGGCGAGAGATCGCGGCACGAGATGCACAGCCCCGGCCTTGATCGCGGCGATGACGGAGGCGCCAGGCAGCAGACGCAAATCCTCCACCGCCCCGCGCGTGATTGTCGCGGTGAGGGGAAAGCCACAGTCGATCGTCACCTGCACCATCACGCCTTGTGGAACAATTTCGCTCACCCGCCCTATGAGATGATTCCGGGCACTGGTCATTCCACTCCCCGCCTGTTCCAGCACCACATCTTCAGCACGGATACAGACATAGACGGCTGCGCCGATGGCATCACTGCTTAAGCCTTTCAGTTTCGTTCCGTTTACCGCCACCGTGGCCAGCCCGTTCGCGTTCTCGATCACCTGGCCTTGTACGACCGTCTCCACACCGACAATGCGCGCCACGTCTGCATCGGCTGGTCGACTGAACACCTCGTGCGGCTTCCCGACTTGATGGACCTGTCCCTCACCCATGACCGCCATCACATCTCCCAGCGTGAGGGCCTCCGCCCAGTCGTGGGTCACAATAATCGACGGCAGAGCCAATTGTTTCAGCAGACTCCTGAGCTCCCCCCTGAGTTGAAGACGGGTCGGCGCGTCCAACGCCGACAAGGGTTCGTCGAGCAAGAGCAGTTGCGGCCGCGGCGCGACCGCCCTGGCAAGCGCCACCCGCTGCTGTTGGCCGCCGGACAATTCTCGCGGTTTCGCCGCTTCAAGCCCCTGCAATTGGAACAGTTCCACCACCTCCGCAATTCTCTTGTTCCTGTCATGGGACGCCAGTGTTCCCAATCCATAACCGATGTTCCCGGCAACGGAATACGTGGGAAAGAGCGCATAGTCTTGCGGCATGTACCCGATGTGTCGATCTTGCGGGGAGATTCTGATTCCCGACCTCGTATCCAGCCAGGTCCTCGACAGGAACTGGATTCTCCCGTCTTCCGGCCATTCGAGTCCCGCAACCGACCGGAGAATGGTCGATTTGCCGGACCCGGACGGACCGAATAGGATCAAGACGGTCGAGGCCTCGACCTCATAGTGGAGACGGGCTTGAATAGGCGCCCGACCGGAAAAGGTCTTGGTCATGTCGATGGTCATTTCTGCGGCCATACCGCCCATACCTTTCGATTCATCGCATAGACCATCAGCAGCACGCCATAGGAGACCGCGAGCAACAACAACGCCGTCTTGGCGGCCCCGGCATAATTGAGCGCTTGAACCTCATCGTAAATATCGATCGAGACCGTCCTCGTCTCTCCTTCGATGTTGCCCCCCACCATCAGCACGACACCGAACTCCCCCAATGTGTGCGCAAAACTCAGCACCGCACCGGTCACGAGGCCAGCCATGGACAGCGGGACGATGAGCTTGAAGAAGGTTGTGATCTTGGACACCCCCAAGGTCCAAGAGGCTTCGATCAAGCGACGATCGACTTGCTCAAAAGCTGCGCTGAACGGTTGCACGGCAAATGGCAGACTATAGAGAATCGACGCGAGGAGCAGACCTTCGAAGGTAAAGGGGAGCGGATGGCCGACTACGTCGCTGTAGAATCGACCGACCGGGCTGTGTGGACCGATCGCGACCAGAATATAAAAACCCAGCACCGTCGGAGGCAGAACGAGCGGAAGCGCGACCACCGACTCGACGATGAACTTCCAGCGCCATTTTGAAAAAGTGAGCCAGTAGGCGATCGGCAGTCCGACGACCAGCAAGACACCGGCCGTCAGACTGGCCAATTTGAAGGTGACCCAGATCGCGGTCCAATTCACAAAGACCCACGCCTCCCTACGAACTCACAGCTGCAACCGGCGGCATGGTAGGGAGGCGTTCGCAGGAAAGTCAACGAGGCGCCTACTTACCAACCATGACGTCAGTCGCCTTGACCGCAACGGTGACGGAGTCATTGACCTTGAGACCCATGCTCTTGACTGAGCCTTCTGTAATCGCGGCCACAACTTCGAGATTGCCGACTTTCACCGTCACCTCCGCCATCGCTTGTCCCTGCGTGATATGGGTCACTGTTCCGGTAAATTGGTTCCTAGCGCTTAACTTCATCTGAGCCCTCCTTGGTATGACGGCTGAATGATTTCAGCCATCGGTTTCGCACAACTTCACTCCAACCTCTACTTGTCTTGATCGAAGCCGATCATGAATCCTTCCGGACCGGCCACCTCCAGCCGTATCACCTGACGATCCCCTCGCATCACGTCAGGTTTCAGCCGAAAACGCACAATCTTCGCGCGATCCTCTTCGCTCAATTGATAGACGGAAGAGGCCCGATAGGCCCGTTCTAAATCGCCCTGCAACGCGGCGACATTTTGTACCAAGAAATTAATCTGGACCCATCCGGTCGGACGAGGCGTCCGGAAGTCCTGTCGGACGACGATCAGCACACCTCGGTAACAATACCCGCGGAGACTGTCGAGGCGCGGATGATCCACCCGTTGAACGACGGGAGACTGCAAGACGGATTCAAAGAACTGTTCGTATAACCTGATGTCGGACGTTTCGACCTGGACGCTCTCAAAGGCATCAGACGGACCAGTGGGCGATCGGCAGTCGCGCCCTTGAAGACCCGCTCGCTTGCTCGCGTCATCTCCTGTCTCGTGATGTCGGAGCGATGGCTCATCATCCGCCCATACGACAGCAACGGCGACCAGGATCACGATTGCGCTTATGAGTCGGACAGGTACGTTCACAACCATCCCCTTACTTACACCGGAACTGTATCCCCCAGCGCCGTCCGGTCACTTCCCCTTCTTGACCTTCCGTACTGGACATACTGCCATAGCCTTGCACCTCTCCCTCTTTGAGCACGGTGTAGCCGGACAGACACTTTTTCTCCATGACTTTGAGCGCCTCTCTCCGGTGAGGCGACCCCATCGGGCCGCCCCGGTCTTCTTTGAATAGATAGGTCACGACTCCGCCGGTCTCGGTTTCATGCGTGAGCAGCACTGCCTCGGAACAGCCGGCGCCAGTCACGAGCAGGGCCAACCCGATCGTCTTTGTCCACTGCTTAACCGGGTAATGTAAATCCATAGCGCTTCATGATTTCCTGTCCGTGGGGACCTTTGATAAACTCAAGAAACTGTCTCGCGGCCTCTGGATTTTTGGACTGTTTCAAGATCACGGCGCCCTGTTCCAGAGGCGAGTGTGCGGTCGCTGGAATCTCCCAGTACTGTCCGGCTGCCTTCATCGGTGGCGCTAGCGCCAAGGACAATGCGATAACTCCAGCGTCACAGGCGCCGGATTCGATGAATTGCGCGGCTTGCGAGATATTCTCTCCTAAAATGAGCTTGTCTTTGACCTGGTCATAGACTTTGAAATATTCCATCGCGGCCACGGCCGCCCTGCCATAGGGAGCATGTTTGGGATTGGCGATGGCGATTTTCTTGATCGTCGGTTCACGCAAGATCTCCAGCCCCTTAGAGAGATCGAGGTGCGAGCCATTACCGGCCCACAAGACAATCCGCCCAACGGCATAGGGATAGAGCGATCCCGGCACCGCGAGACCGGCTTCTTCCAATTTCCTGGGATAGCCGATGTCGGCGGAAAAATACAGATCGAACGGCGCGCCATTTTGAATTTGCGCGTAGAAATTGCCCGAGGAGTCCGAGCGTCAGCTTCACATGGTTGCCGGTCGTCCTTTCGTACTCAGTCACGAGTTCTTTGAAGGCAAAATTCAAATCAGACGCTGCGGCAATCGTGATGTCCTCAGCCGCAGCCGAGCCGATCGAAGACATACACACGACTATGACGAGCGCGAACAGTGCAACCCAGCCGGAGTAATATAACGACCGCATATGATGCCTCAGTCCTGTCATGTGCACAACTCCTCCTCTCACGTACTGCCTGTCTTCCCACTCGTAATCCCTATAATCCCAACGCGTGGTCAACTCCACGATACCAGGATTTCCCACTCACGATCGATAGCTCGACCCTCTGGGGATCCACAACCACATTGACTACATCCCACGGTTTGCTCGGCTGCTGAGCCCCCACCACAGGACCATAGGCCTTGAGTGTCCAGCCCTCGCCGTGAATCTTTACGGTAAAGATGGTCCCAGCTTCGCCGGACTCCACCAAGACAATGCGTCCGATCCAGCGATTCCACCGTTGTTTGCTCCGGCGAAACATCCCGGCTTCTAACCGAACGGCCTCGGCAGGAATCGTGGCCAGTACTCGTTGTCCAACAACAAAACACCGCTCATCTTCGATCGGCCACTTCACACGCAAATCCGTTCGCTCCATAATTTTAATTCGCACACCGACTCGGACAAGCCCTACATGGTGAAATTGAACGACCCCTATGACTCGATTGATCACGGTGCCTTCTACCCAAGCATGTGCCCCATCGCTCGTGGAGTCCTTCTTCACACTCCTGCAGAAGTCTGGAACCCATTGCATCCGGTCTTCCATCATGGGTTACCTCATTTCCTTAGAAGAAGATTTGATACTGGATACGGAAGAGATTTTCAATCAGGGTACCCGCACGTGAGTCCAGAGGAACGGCACCTGACGGACAAGTAGTTGTGCAACCAGGTACAACTGGACCCGTGCCTGGCAACGGAGCACTTCGTCCGATGGCAAACCCCCCCTGCCCCATGGCGACATTGCTGTAGGTCAGCATAATCTGATGGTCGTAGGTGCCGCTCAGAAACCAATTCAGAGAGACATCGACTTCTTTAATCAAGTCGCTCGCGGAATGGGTATCCGGGTCCCAATAGGCATAGCGAGCGGCGACCTCCACTTTTCTTGGAATCAGGTAGTAGCCCGATTGGACATACCAGCCTGTCGCGTTCCCGAATTGTCCGGGAGCAAATACGGTACAGGGTCCCCCTACCCCAGCGGATTGCATACAGGGGAGTCCTTTATTGTGACGCGTCACGTTCTTGAACCAGTATTCCGCCTCCAGAGAAAATCCTCGATATTTGAAAGCATAATCCATCGTCCATGTTGAGAAGTCCACGACACCCTGACCCAGAATCCGCCCGTTCCCATTGGCCGCCAAAGCACGGCGCACGTTCAAGTTGGCGAGGTCGATACCGACAAACGCATTGTTGGTGCTGGTATCGATCCCGGGATTATAGGCGTAGGCTCCGCCGATCACCATTTGAGGAGTCTCGGAATAGGCCATATCCCCTTCGCCGTACCCGGCCCGGCCCATGATATTGGCCTGGAGTCTCGCCACATACATCAGTTGATCGATATTGCTTCGGAAATTTGCGTTCAGATTGCGCTGATTCGCGGGGCATCCCGCCGGAGAGGGAAGGGGATTTCCGCTCGTTTGTCCGCCTGGACAGCCGGAGGTCGGCTCTTCGCTGTTAAATTGCGCGAAGCGGTTCACCAGGGGACCAGCGCCGTTGAACACACCGAAGTAATAATTGATCGGGTAGATCTCTTCGTCGTTCATGATCGTGATGCCCACATCGCGTCGATTGAGCCCGTTAGCGGTAAAGGCATCCATCGCCAGCGCCCGGCTTGCGAACTGCATCGCCGCGGTTGAATTGATCTGCGAGCGGTTGAAGTAAACCTTGTATTGTCCCACCTGCACGTTCAGCCAACTAAGATGGGTGCTCGTGACGTTCATGTCGAGCAACCCAACGGCTCCTGGCGCCTGCGCATTCTCTGCCGTCTCCCCCGCCAATTGAATGAAGTATTTGAAGTCCGGATTGAACAGGTGCCCCATGAAATAGAGGCGCGCGACTCTCAGATTGAAGGTCGAACCCTCATCGATGGACCGGTTAGCCCGGTAATCGCCGAACACGCCAAGCAGGTCCGGATAGTTTTTTGAATCACCAGAATTCTGATAGGCCTCATTTCGTTCGCGCTGCGTGAACCGGAAGGCAAAGCGCGCGCGAATCTTCAGAAAGAAGGCATTGTCGTTCATGGATAAATTAAAGCCGCGGTCGTACCAGGCCTTGAAACTGGGCTGGAGCAGGTAGGCTCGCTCCTGCGATTCTCTGACGACCGCCTCGTATTCATCCTGGGTGATCGTGCCCTGTTTGACGGCTCGCTCCAGGAGCAGTTTGGTTGCAGGATCCATGCTCTCGACAAAGACATATTTTCCGTCCTTCTCCACCAATTTCCCCGCCTCTGCGGCAAAGACCGTCTCTGGACCGAACCACGCCGCGCAAGCCAAGCACAGAGCGATTCCGATATTCCTCTCCCGCCGCAGTAGAGCAACCGGGATGGCGGATAATGCCCCAAAAATGAATGCCTTCCACATGCCACGACCCTTCATAAATCCCTCTCCGCTAATGCGTTATTCCTGTATGAATGAGCCTCATGAACGGATGCTGATGCGAATGAGCGATTAGGGCGACGGGGCTGCTTTCAGGAACTCCCGAAAGTCCAGCCCTCGCCGGTCAGTCTTGGGCTCTGTCACATAGAATCGACCCGGCTCGAAATAGAGCAGGTATGTTTTGGGAGGGGTCCAGGGGGTTGGATAGTTGTAATCGTAGGGATCGGACTTTTGAACCGGCTGCTGAACATGGAAGTAATCGATAGTTAGATGGAGCAGTTGATCATGGACTGCAACCCATCCGGCGGTGACATCGCGTCGGTACCGCGGATTCATTCCGGGAGCGAAGAGTTCGAAGTAAACCCGTTCCTCGGGCCCGACCTTCTGCAGTGCATCGGCAAGCTGCGGGGCCAGTACCTGTAATTCGTCTTCACGGAAGATCTTATTCGGAGGAGTTTCTTCGGCAAACCAGCGGAGGGGCAGGCGCTGTTGCTCGCGCAGAGAAAAGCCTCGGAATATAGCCGCCACCTGCTGCGGAGTAGTCTGGACCGGATGCGCATATCCTGCCGGCTTGATTTCCCGCTGCAGCCTGACGGCGACCCGTTGATCCTCATGGACCACCGTCGTCGTGTAGGGCATCCGCGCACAACCAAGACCAACCAAAACGAGAACGGCGACCGACATGACTGCTAACTGCCTCCAGACGTACATGAAGAACCTCCTGCCTGTTTGCCTACTCCATAATACATATACTAATGACTTGTATACTTGACACATAAGGTAAAAAAATATGTCCCTTCGTCAATTCCCTTGCCTGGGCAACCCATAACCCAATCCCGTAAGAATGCTTCGGGCTTCTGGAGACTGAGAAAACGCGAGGAATTCTTCGCACAGCCGGCGATTGGGACAGTACCGTTCCATTGCCAGGGAATGGACGATCGGACGGACAGCCTGCTCAGGTGCGACGGCCACAGCTCGAACTCGCTCCCGTTTGTCATAGGCATCAGGACCGAAGATAATGCCGACATCTGCCTGTCCATTGAGCACGTGATCCAAGACGCCACGAGCATCCGTCGCCACATCCAGCCGGCCTTTCATAGCCTCTGCGATTCCCAACGCTTTTAAGAGCTCGTTGGTCTTTTGCCCAACCACGGTCAGCATCGGATCTGCGACGGCCACTCGTATCCTGGTATCCTGGCCAAGCGCCTCAAACGACGCCGGCGCATCGACGAGAGATTCAGGCACGACAAGCACCAATGAGACGGTGGCATAAGGCCGGCGCGTCTGTGGTAGCACATAATATTTCTGTTCCAAGCGAGTGATCAGTTCATCGCCGCCCGGTGCAATAATGTGAATGGGGCCTGAGCCAATGAAGTATTGCCCCGTGGGATGATTCTCCATCGCTGCGATCGTGCGACGCAGATCCAGACCGGAATCAAAATAGAGCCGCACCTTCACATCGGGATGACTGGCTTCGAAGGCCCTCGCAAGTGCTCCAAGGGGTGTGGCCAGACTCGGAGAGGCAGCGATGATCAGCGGCTCGCTCGCTGCGGCTGGAGCCATTCCTCCGGCGACCAGAACGACGACGATCAGCGCGGTCATTCTTACGAAATCCCGCATGGGTTTCCTGAGCATCGAACCTCCGTCACTCCAGCTCATTTACAATGTTTGCAACTTGCCAGTGTCTCTCATGTCATAGCCACCGAGCGCATCGACCTCAGATCTGAACTGGCGACTGACGATGGTATCCATGAAGGGAGCCAGACTGGGATGGTCAGTCAGATACGCAGTCGGAACAACCAGATCGTACCGGGCTTCCTGTAGTGGGAGAAAATCGAGCCCAAGGAGTCGTGCAACTGACCGTACGCCGACACCCACATCGGCTTGGCCAGTCGCCACGAATCTCGCTATCTCCAGATGGGAACTAACAATTCGCTCGTACCCATTGATGAGTTGGTGCGCCGACATGCCTGCTTCGCTGAGCTTCTGATCGAGCAAGCTTCGCGCCCCCGATCCCTGTTCCCGGTTCACCAGGACAATGCCCTTCCGCATGATATCCGCTACCGAGCGGATGTGTTTGGGGTTACCTGGTTGCACCATCAACCCTTCTTCCCAGGTCGCGAACGTGACGACCGTGAATCCGCTGCCCGCGAGATGTTTCCTGAGATAGGGCAGATTGGATTCCCCTGATTTCGGATCCACAACGTGCAATCCTGCGAGGTGAACCTCTCCACGCTTCAATGCCTCGATCGCCGCCGCACTGCCTAGAGTCCACCCCACGACTGCGGATGTATCACGCCGCCGACGCAGATATTCGCCAGCCAAAAAAATGGCCGGATCACAACCGGCGACTGCGATTTCCTGTTCGATCACTCGTCGATCTCTCAAGAGCTGCACACGAACGCGAGCCGGCAACTTCCCAGTTCGTCCCGAGCCACCCACAAACCCCAGGATCAATCCATCAGCCGGGACGGTGTAATTCAGCACGTCGCCCAGACCGGCAACCGGACGAACGATGGTGCGGCCCCCGACTTTGGCCACTTTCACGCGGACTCTGGTCCAATCAGTTCTGCCCTCTGGTTGTCCAGTAAGAAGATCTCCCTCAATCACGTCACCGGTTGTCACGAGACTGAACAAATCCTCGACAGAACAATCGAGCGCTCCGGCAAGACGAAGCGCGACCGCGGTTGTAGGGAGATATTGGTTGGCTTCGATCGCACAGACTGCTTGACGAGTAATGCCGGCCATATCGGCCAAGCGAACTTTGAGAGAGGCTCTTCGCCAACCTCAGGCCACGGAGACGGTTTTCAATATTGCTGGGGGGTTCGGCTTTGCTGTTCTGAGTCATGATGGCGCGAAAAATAGCAAGCATACTTTACACGTGTCAAGACAAAAGTAAGCGTTCCATTACTTAGTTGATCGAATTATTCTGTCCGTGAATTGCTAAGAAACCAGCGCGATATCTATAACATTGAATATAAATATAAATTTAAGATATTTCATCATTTAATATATTGTTGACAAACTGTGTTAACTTAGTTTATTAACTAAATCACGATACTTGATCGGGTATATGTACATTGATTACGAATGAAAGGTTCCTCTCGAACATGAGCACCCAACAGCGAGTGATTCAGAGTCAGCAGCACAACCAGGATTTCGCGCACGAGATTCTGCTCTCCATCAAGGACATCCGCTTCGGATCTATGGAAGTCGTCATCCACGCCTCCAAAATGCTCCGGATCGAACGCAAGGAAAAGATCCGCTTCGAGACTCATCGGTACGACCATCACAGTGACGGACCTATGACGATCCAGCGTTGTTGTCGCATCTAACAGTCGTCGACCGTCCAGATCACTGGATGCCTGTGCCTTCGCTTTCCAACAAATCAATCTCGGGGCTGACCGAATTACCGGAAGTTCCGACAATACGAAGGGGAAACGACATGAGATTGTCCGGTTTGTTTGTTCGCACCATTCTGGGTGTCGCCTTGCTGGCCAGCGCGTCGCCCGCACTGGCCGTCGAGGAAGGCCAACTCGTGAAGAAAGAAGGCAAATGGGAGTACTATTCCGGCGAAGACCCCGGCCTGAAATATCTCTTTCTGAAAGGATTCATCACCCAAGAGGAATACGACAAAGGCCTTAAGGTGATCGAGACGAAAGAACGAGTCTCCAAGCCGAACTACAATATCGACGTCAACAACGGCTTGAATATCCGCGTCGGAGAAAAGTTTTTCCTGAAACTCAGGCTGCTCACCCAGGTGCGTTATAGCTACAGTACCTACAATTCCGCCTGGGGCACCGTCGGAGACTCGAGAAATCCTGAGATCTTGGGAGGCCAAGTAGAGTTTCGAGCCGTCGAGCACCAGAGCGATTCGAGTACTTTTTCAGTTCCCCGCGCCCGCCTCCAATTCCTCGGGTATGCCTTCGATCCCGACTTTCGCTACAACTTCTCTCTGCAATTCGATCAGACGTCCTGGAATCAAGAAGGCAGCAGCGGAACGGGCAGGCTGCTCGACGCCTATATCGCCTCCTGGCATATCCCCTGGGCAACGGTCCAGCTCGGCCAACAGCGGGTTTGGTTCAACCGCGCTCTCATAAGCTCGATTACCACCTCGACCTTCTCGGACAATTTGATTGTCCAGAATGCGTTTGCCGCCAACCTGATCAGCAGTCGTGACATCGGGATCTCCATCCTGAGCGATGAGGATCAATACAAATTCAACTATGCCATCGGAATCTGGAGCGGAACCGGGACCAATCTCACACGAGAAGGCACCGCCGTCAGCCAGGCACTTCCCGACAACAGCAGCCTTCCCCCCGCTCAACGTCGAACTTTCAACTATGATACCCGCTTCGGAACCAGCGAAATGATGTACACGGCGCGGCTGCTCTATAAAATCTCAGGCAATCCGGGATATGGCCAGGGAGACATCCTGAACTCGCGCGTCCCGCAAGTGGCAATTGGGGCCGGGTATGCGTACGACCCGGCTCAAAACTACCTCAGCTCGACCCGCTCCGATATTGTGGACCGTGCCTATCGTCAGGGCGTGGCAAAGGCCTACAACGGTCGGCTTCTCGGCGGAGGGATTTACGATTTCCAAACCACGGGAGTGGACTTGATCGCAAAGTACCAGGGATGGTCTCTCCAAGCAGAAGGGTATTACCGGTTCCAGCACGTGCGGAACAGTAATTCGGGGACCATTCCGTTTGACCCTACTACCGCTGTAGTCCTAGGACCACCGGTGGATCTCGGCAACGCCTATGGCTGGTACGCGCAGGTAGGGAAATATATCATCCCCAGAAAACTCGAACTCGCTGTCCGCTACGGGTTTATGGATCCGTCAACGAACCAGACCCGTGATTTGGTCAAGGAGTTCGGTGCCGCCATCAACTACAGCTTCGACGGGACCTACAACAACCGGCTCGTTGTCGATTATTCCAACATCCAGCTAGGAAGCGGCGGGAGCGCTCCGGACAGATTTCCTTTCGAGAGTGTGCCCGGATTCGGTAGCTACCTTATCGAGAATCGGATCAATGTGCAGTACCAGTTTTATTTCTAGGACAACACGAATTATTTAATCGTCAGGAGAACAATCATGAACCACCACCGCCAATGGCCAGGAATTTTGCTATTCTTCAGTCTCGTGACGGCATCGTTCTGGATCGCGCCGCCTGTGCAGGCGCAACCAGAGACACTCACCGTCGCAGCCGCCAACAGCCTCAAGGATGCGCTGCGGAAAGTCTTGCCGCTCTTCGAAGCGCAGCACCGCGAGATCACCGTGCGAGTCATCTACGGACCCTCTCAAACACTCCGCAATCAGATTGAACAGGGCGCGCCGGTGGATGTCTTCCTGCCGTCGCTGTTCGAGGAAATTGAACAGCTGGAAAAGAAAGGGCTCGTGATACAAGGCACCAAGCGCGTCTATGCCGGCACGTCGCTGGTCCTGATCACCAGCTCCACGCTCCCCGCCCCCATTGCCTCCATCCAAGATCTGCGGACAGTCCCGGTCCGACGGATTGCCGTCGGCGACCCCAAGTCTTCGTCGGTGGGAAAAGTGGCGGCTCAGTTTCTCAAATACAACAAGCTCGACTCCCAACTGAAATCTCAATACGTCTTCGGGGAGCATTCCCGCGCCGTGCTCGATCTGGTCGCCAAGGGCGAAGCTGAGGTCGGCGTCGTGTATCGAACCGATGCCTTCTCGAATGCAAACGTCCGTATTCTTGATACAGCCCCAGCCGAGTCCCATACCCCCGTCCGCTACGGGGTGGCCGCAGTATGGACTTCGAAAAACATCTCAGGTGCCGGTGACTTTATCGAGTTCTTGTTGACGCCTGAGACCCAGAGCCTGTTGCAGAAATATGGATTCGATCGCGTGCCATCCGAAATCGGTATTGCCCAACCGCAGGAGGTCAAACCATGAACGGCATCAGTCATTCAGGAAATCCGCGCGATCTGTGGTCAGTTCTGGCGCTGTTCATCCTCATCGGTCTCACGGTGATCGCCGGTTGCGCGAGTCAACCAGTCTCCCCACAGAAGACGATCTATGAATCTGGGCTCAACACGGTTCGCTTGGAGGGAGATCCCGACTCAGCATCCAACACACACCCGACTGTGTTGACGCCGACAGAGGTTGGAACCTTACTCCGAGGCGTCCGGGCATGGGAAAGGCGGAACGTGATCCATCGCTTGTTCAGCGGTCAAGCGGACCGAACCCGTGCGTTCAGGGATGAGGAAATCGTCGTGCTCGCGCCAGCACTCACAAAGGCTCTGGCGCAGGCCACCCCTGCAGAGCGTGTCCACTTCCATCTGAGTCATGCTACTGACCAGGGGGAAGAAGAAACCTCCAATGGGTGGCTGTCGGTGCGAGGCCCCATTCTGCACCTCACCCTCAGCCAGGTGCATGATCGACACAGCCCCGGACCCGACATCGGTAAATATGACCGTCAAATGCCGAACGTGCCAGAAGCTTCGGCGGAATTCGATGTGACCTTCGAGCCTGAGGAGTATCTGGCAATGGTTCGATCCGGAGGGTCGCTGTTCACACCCGATCAACGGGAAGAACTCCAGATTCGGTATCGAGAAGCACTCGCTACCCTGCCCATCTTTCCAGGTCTGGAGCCGCGCCAAAAGATAACCGCGCCACAGCCTTGAGTGGCATGCACCTGCGAGTGGCAGCAGGAATATTCTGCTGCCACTCAACAGATCCTCTATGGAGAGCCCCATGACCATTCTCAAGGACGGTGGCTCGTGGACCATCCCATGCTGGCACGCAGTTTCTCGCTGTGGTACGGTACCCCATGCGCGGCGCTCCCACCGGTTGGTTTCGCCATTTGACGATCGGGAAAAAGTTTCTCCTGTCGTTCAGCCTCATTGTCACAGTCCTCATCTTCAGCCTGGCAGCCATCCTGGTCTATCTCTCCCGCGTCAACAGTTACGTCGATCGGCATCAGCGGATCACCGTCCCTGCTGTCGTGACGGCCGCCACAACGCAGCAGACGTTCTTCCACATGCTGGAGCAGGTCCACCATCTGGTTGAACATCAACCCCCTGCCGAACAGGTCGCCACGCTCGCCCGTCTTGAACAGATGCTGTCGCAGGCAACCACCTCGATCGACACCTATCGCGCCAGTCATGCAGCCGGAACGCATCCCATTCTCTTCGGCATGCTGACGCAACACCGGAGGACGGATCTGGTAGACCTCGAAGACCGGACGATGGACGAGATCGCTGCGGCCCTCGCACGCCTGTCAGAGTACCAACGGACCATTGCGACACAGCTCCCGCGCGCGACGCCGGACAAGAATCTGCTCACCAATACCGCGCTCCAGTATGAAATTACGATTCGCTCCCTCGAAACGGCCACCACCACCTTGATCGACATACACCGAAAGATCGACGTGGAAATGAAGCTCGAGGGTGATCGCCTCGTCAAGGAAGCGCGCCTCATCGTCCTGGTTCTGGTCTCAGTGTTGGGACTGCTGATCGTGTTCACCTATCTGACGATGCGACGCTCCATCGCCCAGCCATTGCGCCGTCTCGCAGCTACGGCCGACCGTGTGGCCCATCACGATCTGACCGCGCAATTCGAGTCCTGGCCGAGCCGGGACGAAGTCGGCACACTCGCGACCTCGTTATCGTCGATGGTAACGAACCTGCGCGAACGCACGGCGGCACTCACCCATAAGACCAGAGAACTCGAAGCCTTCACCTATTCGATTGCCCATGATTTGAAGGGGCCATTGCGGGAAATTGAAGGCTTCTCCTCACTGCTGGAGAAACAATTCGTGGACCGGGGCGACTCCCACGTCACCCACTACATCGACGTCATCAGAAAATCCTCGCTACGCCTCACGCATATGATCGATGCCCTGCTCAAGTATTCACGACTGGAACAGCAGGACCTCCCACGCACCCGCTTCAACGTGTTGGAGATGATCAGCAGCCTTCTCGTCGACCGGCAGAGCCAGCTCACCGGCATCACACCTCAGATCACAGTTAATCTCCCCTTCACCGATCTGTATGGCGAACCAATCAGCATCCGTCAGGCCTTGGTCAATCTGCTCGATAATGCCCTCAAGTTCTCCCGCCATTCCACGGCTCCGACTATCAACATCGGGGGGCAGCAGGCGCCGACCGAACGTATTCTCTGGATACAGGACAACGGCATCGGCTTCGACACCGACCAGAAGGAGAAACTCTTCGGTCTCTTCGAACGGTTGCACAATGCCCAGGAGTACGAAGGCACCGGCGTCGGCCTGGCCATCGTGAAGATGGTCGCGGACAAACACGGGGGCCGCGTCTGGGCAGAATCGTCGCCCGGTAAAGGCAGCACATTTTTTCTGGCGTTCCCGGATGACCAAGAAACTGTCAGCCTTCAGCTCTCAGCTTCGGCCCTGAGACAAGACTGAACACTGAAGCTGAAAGCTGACTACTGAGAGCCAACCCATGCGCACACTTATTATCGACGACGAAGAGTACGTTCGTTTAGTCCTGGAGCAGACGCTCCGCGAGGAGGGCTGTGAGGTGACCGCCGTCACTCATGGGGCAGCAGGCATCGAGGCGCTGCAGACCAGCACTTTCGAATGCGTCATCACCGATCTCCGTATGCCGGGTCTCGACGGTCGAGCCGTCTTGAAGTGGGTCCGCGAGCATCAACCCGATGTGGATGTCCTCATGCTGACCGGCCATGGCGATGTCAAAGACGCGGTGGATGCGATCAAGCAGGGGGCATGGGATTTTTTAGTGAAGGATACGCCCTTCGACGCCGCAGCGGTCAAAGCCGCATTGGCCAGACTGAACACCATGCGCGCCCTCCGCAAAGAGAACCTGGCGGCCCGACATGGAGGTTTCACGCGCGATGTCATCATCGAAGGACCAAGCCAGGCCTGGCAGAAGCTCAAGGCGCAGATCGCGCAGGTCGCACCGTCTAACGCGGCGGTGCTCATTCAGGGAGAAACCGGCTCGGGCAAAGAAATCGCGGCGCGGCTGCTCCATGACCTCAGCCGGCGAGCCAGCGGACCGTTTCTCGCTGTGAACTGCGGAGCCGTGAGCCGGGAACTGTTGGAGAGTGAACTCTTCGGCCACGAAAAAGGCTCGTTTACCGGCGCGACCGCCACGAAACCGGGACTCATCGCCGCCGCAGAAGGAGGCACGCTCTTTCTGGACGAACTGGGCGAGATGCCGGGCCCGATGCAGGTGAGTCTGTTACGCTTCCTGGATCGCGGCGAGTACCGCCCCGTCGGCAGCACCCGTACGCTCCAGGCCAACGTCCGTGTCATCGGAGCCACGGGCCAGGACATCCAGGAACTCGTGCACCAAGGCCGCTTCCGCGACGACTTACTCTATCGCATCAACACCGTCACCCTGCGCGTGCCTCCACTCCGCGATCGGAAGGAGGATCTTCCGAAACTGGCCGAACACATCCTCTCGACCCTACGCATCCCCGGAACTACCAAACTAGCCCTCTCACCTAAGGCTCTGCAGGCGCTTGACTCCTATGAATGGCCGGGTAACATCCGTGAACTGCGGAACGTCATTGAGCGGATCGTTCTGATGACTACGGGCACCGCGCCGATCAGTCAGGAGGAGGTCCTCGAAGTGTTACCGAAGAACAGAGCGGCCCTTCCGGCAGGAGATAAGACGAACCTTTCGTTGGACGAGATCGAACGTTTGCACATCGACCGGGTCCTCCGCGCCAGCGACGGGAACAAAACTCAGGCTGCCAAGATCCTCCAGATCGATTATAAGACGCTACTCACGAAACTGAAGAAATATAGCCTGACATCTGACTAAGATCAGAACTTCACCCGCCGCTTCCTGCGCAGACATGAGGCACACCGACGGTTCGCCTCCATAAACCGCGCCGAGGCGTTTTACGCCAATCAGTTGCTGGATTATCTGAATCCATCGGGGCCGGTCAGTCGTCCGGCACCATGGAAAGGAGTGCCCGCGACGCGCTCGCGTTGACCCTTCATCCCGCTGAGCGTACAGTTGGGCGCAACAAAAGAATAACAATCCTCACCTTGAAGCAGTTGCAGAGGCGACATGGGCAACGACAAGAACGACAAAGCCGGGGGCTGGTTTGGCAACCCCTTGCCCATCGTAATGGTGGTGCTGCTGGCGGCCGGCGTGCTGGTCAAAAACGTGCCGCTGGAAAGCGCGCGCCCGAGCGATCCGGAACGCGTGAAATTCGTGCCGACCAGCCAACAGGACGTCGAGGCGCGGCTGTGGCAGGACCCGTTCGCCGCAGTCGAGAAGCACGAGAAGCTCTCCGACCAGGCCGTCGCGTCCGCGAAGGAGACGTTACCCGCGCCGCACACCCCTCAGGCCTTACACAAACGCATCAAGACGCTGCACGACAAAGTGACGGTCGTCGCCACAAGTGTCTTCGGCGGCTCATTCGACGAGGCGGCCGAAAGCCGGCGCCGCACGCGCTTCGCGGTGGTCTCGGCGCTCGGTGCTCATGACTATAGCCCCGAGAACGCCGACGCGATCGGATACTTCCATATCACACTGCCCAAGCCCAACGCCGTCAATCTGACCGTGCCCTATGAGTGGTTCAAGAAGCGAGACGAGTCGTCGAACGTGCTGGTGCTCTGGCTGAATGAGGACATACTCTCCACGACTAGGCCACTCGATGAATTGCACCATCTTTTCAATGAATTGAAGCCGCCCGATCTGGCCAAGGGTCTCAGAGTCAAGCTCATCGGGCCGGCTGGTTCGGCGATGCTGGCAGGTCTCGTTCGTGAGAACAAGCTCGATCTGAAGCTAGAACCTATCGCACGGGAGAGCAGCAGTAGGATCGAGGTGTTCTCATCGAGTGCGACCATCTCCAGTTGCGATCTGAAGACGTCGACGGATGGGGCACCGAAGGACAAGCTATCGTGGAGTTGCTTCATGATGAAAAACCCCACCCAGCTGACAGATCTGACCACACTCCCGATCATCCGCACGACCGGCACCGACGACGTGCTCTCGGCCGCGCTACTGTGGGAACTGTGGCAGCGCGGCGTCAATCGAGATTCTTTGCGGGAGCGAATTTGGGCGACATTCGCGAAGGGTCCTGACGATACCAGCTTTCCGCGCAGCTGCAAGGACGGTCTCGTGCTGATCAGCGAGTGGGACACCGAGTACGGGCGCACGCTTTCTCGGAATCTCAACGACGGATTCTCGGCGCGCTGCGGGACCAGCGCGCCGCCACCCGGTCCGCACGTTTACCTACCTGCGCGGGCTGGACGGCGTGCTCCCAGACATCGACAAGTCGGGTGGTAAAGCGCCGCCCAAAAACGAGAGCAGCAAATCGAAAGACCTGCGCGCGCAACTCGAAGATACGCCGCCTGAGCATGCTGAGGGGCGCAGCCAGTTCGACTACCTGCGTCGGCTTGCCGACGAGATCGATCGGCTCGATCACGACAAGGATTTCTTCGCAAAGAATGGGGTCAAGGCGATCGGCATCGTCGGTTCCGATGTGTACGACAAGCTCCTGATCCTCCAAGCGCTGCGCAGCCGTTTCAAGGACAAGATCTTCTTCACAACAGACCTCGACGCACGCTACCTGCACGCCGACCAGAAGGACTGGGCGCGCAACCTCGTGGTCGCGTCCAACTTCGGCCTGTCGCTGCGTCCAGCACTCCAGTATTTTACGTTGCCGTTCCGGGACAGTTACCAGACCGCGACCTACCTCGCCACGCAGATGGCGCTCGAAAATCAGCCCTTCGACCACTGGACCGACACAATGAAAGAATGGCTGCGGCCTCAGCTCTTCGAGATCGGCAGAACCGAGGCTGTCCATCTCGCCTCTCCGTCGGTCGAGCGCCTTAGGGAATGGATTAAGAGCGACTACGCCGAGGACCCTACCGACGCGGCGAAAGACACTAAATGCACTCGTGACTTGGCAAAGTGCGAAAGTATCGAGCCGGATTGGCCGTCACAGGGCCTCTCACTCGAGCACCCGTGGGCGACTTCATTCATGGTCTGGTTGGGACTTCTATTGGTCACCCTGTCAAGTCGCCGCCTCCAAGAAACGATGCGCACCGCTTGCAATGCGTCTGCGCCTGAGCATGCGGCGACGAGGGCCACAATATCCCTGGCGATCGGCGCGCTTGTGGTGGTGCTCACAATCCTCACAGTTGTCTGGAGGCGCATCAATGACTCACTCGCGCAAGGTGTCGGCGAGCCTTTCGTGTGGCTGGAGGGCATCAGCGTGTGGCCAAGCCTCGTCGTGCGCTTCCTCGGCGTCATGACCATGCTTGTCCTCTGTTATGTGTTTCTAAAACGGATTCGACAGCAGGAGAAATTTATCTCCACCCGCTTCGAGTTCCCTCTGCCGCAATCCTGGACACTCGCGCGCAGTTGGAAGTCCGCGGTGCGGACCGGCCCGCATCTTGACCTGGAATCGTTCGATCGGGATGGCAAGGCCGACCAGAAACCCGCTGGTGCGGCGATTGAGATCGTCACCTTATGGCAGAACTACCTGCGCGCCACCCGCTGGCGTGAGATGGCGGGCTGGGTCTTGTCCTCCATGCTGCTCGTAGGCGGGCTCGGCTTCACAGCGTTTTCCGTCTTCGGCAAATCGGCGTTTCCGCATCGCGGCCAGCTCGTCGAGACGCTGCATTATATTCTCGTATTCCTCAACGGCCCGGTCCTCTGGCTGGTCATTTTCTGGGTCAGCTACGAGACGCGCGCCTGCGCCCGGTTCATCGAGACCCTGAGCAGCGTGCCCAACATCTGGCCGACGGTGCTACTCAATCGCGAGGAAACCGCGACCGGCGTGCCGCGCGCGCATCTCGACGACCATCTCGCCTTCCAGCTGATCCTGCTCGCCACGCAACGTATCCACTGGCTCATCTATCTGCCGTTCGTCCAGATTCTCTTCATGGTGGTCTCGCGGAGCGACATCTTCGACACGATGGACTTTCCACTGGCGCTGGTCTTCGTTACGGGGCTCGCGCTCGCCTTCGCGCTGCACAGCGCGGTGCTGCTGCGTAGGAGCGCCGAGTCGGCGCGCGCACAGCGATCGCGCACTACGAGACGCAGCTGCTCACGCAGGCCCGGGCGAAAGACAGCCAGCTGCCAGCCGCAGTCGACGGAGCGGCGGCAAGTCCAGCCCGACAGCCGATCAGCGCGGAGCAGATCAAGATCCTGATGGAGCGCATCCGCAACACTCGTGAGGGCGCGTTCGCACCCTTCCCTCAGCAGCCTGCGCTGCAGGCGCTGCTCTTGCCATTCGGCAGCTATGGCGGAGTTCAGCTCATCGAGTACCTGTTCAAGCTTTAGCTGTGAGATCGGTCCCGGGTCGAAGGCGAGAACCGAGGGAGCATGCGCGCGGATGATCGCGCCGGAACTCAGGCAGCGGGAGCTGCACTCGTCAGCGAATGACTTTTCATACGGTATTCAGCCCTATTGTTCGTGGCTTGGCCAATACATCCCGCACGGGCAAACAATTCGTGCTGTCCTGCATCCGTAGTGGTCACACCAACGGCTCCAGGTCCTGGATTCTCACGACAGCCCCCATCCGTGTATAGCTGAACTTCATCAATCAATTGCGGCATGAGACGGGACTCTAGCACACCGCCACCTCCATACAGAACGCACGCGTCATTTCAGCCTTGCGGCAGACCACCTGAACAGCCTCCTAGATCTCAGACTGAGACTCCGCTACACTTCTTTCTCTTGAACAGGGGAAACCAATGCGGGAGGAACGAATCATCAACTATTATACGCTGCTCGAACTCTTACCCACCGCAACGGAGGCTGACATCAAGAAA
This sequence comes from uncultured Nitrospiraceae bacterium, assembly GCA_963720035.1. GTDB lineage: Bacteria > Nitrospirota > Nitrospiria > Nitrospirales > Nitrospiraceae > Palsa-1315. The sequence continues at coordinate 246,745 of CAVREB010000002.1, forward strand.
GCCTGGCATGAACAAATCCAGGTCTGGCATCCGGATCGCTTTGGCCACGCGCCAACATTGCACCGGAAAGCAGAAGCCCGGACACAACTGATCAACCAGGCCTATCAAACCCTCAGTGACCCAATCGCACGCGCAACCTACGATGCCAAGATCCAACCCTCGGACTCTCACAGGCCACCCGCAGGCCCCGCTCCTACAGCAAATCCATCTTCTAGCTCGTACTCCTCCACCCCGCCACGCCCTCAACAGCCCACTCGATCCAGCCAGGATCCTCGCGGACCGCGATCGCTCATCATGATGCTCTCTCAGCTAGGCCAACCCAAACTCATGGTGCCGGCCATTCATCTCTACGTTGACCCTCGCGAGTACCTCCCCTACGACTTTCACGGCTTCGTGCGCATCGCCGGGACGATGCGAGAGACATTGCCAGTCAGCGGCTATGCCATTGCTGAAGTACCCGAGCTGTTGTGCATCAAGCGCATGGGCGTCGAAGAACTCTATACGGTCTTTTCAAATCCCTCCCACAATCGCTCGCCGTTTCTCCATGAACTCGAACAGGTCCTCGCCTTCCCCTCTCGTTTCCTGGTCATTGAAGGAACTCTCCAGCATCGCAAAGCCGGAGGGCGGCTCAACCAATATCACAAGATTGGGCTGATGGATTTTCTTGACGCCCTTACAGCCAGATATGGCATCCAGATCATCTATGCGGACACGCGTGACGAGGCAGAAGAACGCGTCGCCAATCTCGCCGCCCTGCACTATGCTTACTACTTTGCCGAACAACAGGGATTCGGGCGCTGTCTCAAAGAAGGTGAGCTATGAGCGAAGAAGGTGAATGCGTATTATGAGGAGAAATGCGCGTATGGCCAATAGCGAATGTCCGATGGCCTGAGGCAGAACAAAGCAGGACTTTCTTTGTTCATGCTATAAGCCATCAGCTCTTCATCCTTTACAGACCCGTTCCAAATCCGACCTGCCGCCACGCTTCGTAGATGACCACCGCCACTGCGTTGGAGAGATTGAGGCTCCGGTTTCCCGGGACCATGGGTACGCGGATACACTGTTGCTCGGAAACAGTCTCCAGAATCTCAGTCGGCAACCCGCGGCTTTCCGGACCAAACACAAAGGCATCGCCGCAATATAGTCGACCAGATCGTACCGTTGGATGCCTTTGGTGGACACGGCAAACAGGCGGCGATCTTTCACGCTGGCAGCGCAATCGGCCCAACTTTCGTGGACCGTGATCGTGGCAAATTCGTGATAGTCCAGTCCTGCCCGGAGCAATTGCTTGTCCTCCAGCGTAAAACCAAGGGGTTTCACGAGATGCAGTCTTGCGCCCGTATTAGCGCATAAACGGATGATGTTACCGGTGTTAGGGGGAATTTCAGGCTGATACAGAATGACGTCGAACATGGGGCGTGGAGTGTAACACGGCCACGTTGTTTATCACGATCCAGGATTGCCGAGAGCGAGGGGCACGGCGAGCAGTCGGCAAGGCTCAGGCCTCTACTAGGCAGAACAGTTCCAGACTCCGTTTCCTCTTCCCTCCTTTGACTCCCCTCTTGAATCTGCGTCTCCTCTCGTCTCATAATTTCCCCTCATGTCTTCTCCACCACCAGATCTCACCAAGCCGCTCCAAGACCTCGAAACCGACGCCGCCCTGCGCGCGATCCTCGAAGGGACCGCCACGGAAACAGGCCAGCAGTTTTTTGCCGCGCTGGTGCAGAACCTGGCCAAGGCGCTCGGCACGCACGGCGCCTGGGTGACGGAATATTTCCCCGAGAAGCGCCGTCTCCGCGCCCTCGCCTTCTGGATGGACAGCCAGTGGGTCACGGACTATGAAGTCGATATCGCCGGGACTGCCTGCGAGCACGTGATCGACAAGGCCAAGCTGGTGCATTTTCCCGACCGCATTCTGGAGCTCTTTCCTCACTCGGAAGAATTGAAGGCAGCCGGCGCCGTCAGCTACCTGGGTGTGCCCCTCCTCGACACGGACGGCCGGATTCTGGGGCACATGGCGGTGATCGACCGGAGGCCGATTCCGGAGGACCCGCGGGTCTATGCGATCTTTCAGATCTTTGCGGCGCGGGCCGCGGCGGAACTCCAGCGGCTGCGGGCGGAAGCCGAGGTGCACGAGCGGGAGGAAAAAGTCGGGCAGCTCCTCAACAGTGCGATGGACGCGATCATCGAGCTGGACGATCGGTTCCACATCACCCGCGTGAATCCCGCCACGGTGAAAGCATTCCGCTGTCGGGCGGATAAGATGGCGGGCCAGGATTTCCGGCGATTCGTGAGTCATCAAGATTCGGAGCGGCTCCTGGCCCTGATCGCCGAGTTGGACGGACTTCCGGAAGGCGAGCAGTCGCGCTGGATTCCCGGCGGGCTCACCGCCCGCTGTCCAGAAGGAGAGTCCTTTCCCGCCGAAGCGACGCTCTCCCGTTTCGAGCTGCATCGCCGGAGGTTCACGACGCTGATCCTCCGCAACGTCCACGATCGGGTGGAAGCGGAGCAGAAGATCCAGTCGCTGACCGCTGAAACCGAATTGTTGCGGGAAGAACTCCAGGCCCTGCACGACGACGAGGCCTTGATCGGCGAGAGCCAGGCGCTCCGGCAGGTGCTGCGCGACATCGGCCAGGTCGCGAAGACCGACGCGACGGTGCTCATCCTGGGTGAGACCGGCACCGGGAAGGAACTCGTGGCGCGCGCGATCCATGCGGCCGGCGCCAGGTCTGCGCGGCCGCTGATCACCGTGAACTGCGCCGCGATCCCTGCGACGCTGATCGAGAGCGAATTGTTCGGTCATGAAGCGGGGGCCTTTACCGGCGCGACGAAGAAACGAGCGGGCCGCTTCTCTCTGGCCGACAAGGGCACGATCTTTCTCGACGAGATCGGGGAATTGCCGCTGGACCTGCAGGCGAAGCTGCTGCGCGTATTGCAAGAAGGCGAGTTCGACCCGGTTGGAGGTTCCTCCACCAGGAAAGTGAATGTGCGCGTGCTCGCTGCTACGAATCGCGATCTGGAGAAATCCGTCCACGAGGGAACATTCCGCGAGGATCTCTTCTACCGGCTGAACGTGTTTCCGCTCCGTTTGCCGCCTCTGCGCGAGCGCGGCGACGACGTGGTGCGTCTGGCCTCCGCCTTCACCCGCCGGTTTGCCGCCAAGATGGGCCGCACCATCGCTCCGCTGACCGCCGACAGCGGGCGCCTGCTCACGAGCTACAGTTGGCCCGGCAACGTGCGGGAGCTGCAGAACGTGATCGAGCGGGCCGTGATCACGGCGATGGACGGACGATTGAATTTGGAGCGGGCCTTGCCGGAGGCGTCGCCGGCTCACCTGCCGACTTCAGAAGACAGCACCCCCTCCTCCGGCCGGATCCGGACGGCGAAGGAACTCGAACAGCTCGAACGAACCAATATTCTGCGCGCGCTCGATGCCGCCAAGTGGAAAGTTTCCGGCGAAAAGGGCGCGGCCGCGCTTTTAGGAATGAATGCCTCCACGCTCTCGTCGCGCATGAAAGCGTTGAAGATTCAAAAGTCCCGCTGATCAAAGATTTCTCATGTCATCCAGTCTTCATCCCTCACTGCTCCGAGTTTCACCCACACCGATTCACGAGATTTCACAAATCTGCTCGCGAGATTTCGCAACTCACGCGATCTCGGCATCATTCGATTTTCCCTCGCCTGAATCTAAGTCGCTGAATTTCCATCTTCTCGTTCACTTCCATCGTGCTGGCATCGATGCTGCTGTAGCGACCCGGTATCGGGTCATCACTCACACGAAGGAGTAGCATGGTAACGACGATTTACGATCTCACCTGGTGGTACTGGTTCCTGACAATGGGATTCTTTGGCGCCGGCCTCTTTGGCTGGCCGGCGGGAATCTTCCTGGCGATGGCCTTGTGTGCAGTCCAGGTCGCTCATGTGGTCTGGCTCACGCAGGACCTCACCTCCCTTCCCGTACAGGTTCGGGTTGCCTACCTGGCGATCCTGATCGTCGGATTGTGGGGACCGTTGCATTGGATCCACTGGATCCTGTTGGCCGGGAACGCGGCGCGGGTGCTGATCGGCTATTGCCTGCTGGCGCGCATTTTGTCGCTGGCGCCATGGAATCTCCGGCAGCCGTTGTCGTTCGCGCTGATCCGAAGGACGTTCCTCTTGTTTCAGGCGGCAGTGCCGCCCTGCGGGGACGTGTTTCGCCGGATGTCGCTCGAGCGGGTGCAAGCATGAACTGGGAAGCGTTCTGCCGGAATGCCGACCGGCGCTTGTTTGGGCAATATCTTAATAACCCGTCACTGACGGAGGAGGAGGACATCATGACGACATTACAGGCCGGGACCATCGAGCAGTTGAAAGGCGGCTTCACGGGAGAGATTCTTCTGCCGGGCGACGGTGCCTACGACAGCGCACGTCAGATCTGGAATGCGATGATCGACAAGCGCCCCGCGATCATCGCTCGCTGCGCGACCACGTCGGACGTCGTCCGCGGGGTGAACTTCGCGCGGGACAACGGACTCCTGCTCGCCGTCCGTGGCGGCGGGCACCATATCGCCGGCAATGCCCTGTGCAACGACGGGCTCGTGGTCGATCTTTCGAAGATGAAGGCCGCGCATGTTGACCCCACCGGGCGCCGCGTGACCATCGAAGGCGGTGCCACGATCGCGGACCTCGACGCCGCCACCCAGGCCCACGGCCTCGCCACGCCGGTCGGCATCAACTCCACCACCGGCATCGCCGGACTGACGCTCGGCGGAGGCTTCGGCTGGCTCAGCCGCAAGTACGGCATGACGGTCGACAACCTCGAGTCCGCCGAGGTCGTGACCGCGGCCGGTGAGGTGGTGCGCGCCAGCGCGACCGAGCACCCTGATCTCTTCTGGGCGCTCCGGGGCGGCGGCGGCAACTTCGGCGTGGTCACACGTTTCGAGTTCCGACTCCATCCTGTCGGCCCGGACGTGCTGAGCGGACTCATCGTGTATCCGATCTCACAGGCAAAGTCGGTGCTGCAGCGGTACCGCGAATTCCTCGCCACGGCGCCGGAGGAGCTCGCCGTGTGGACCATCCTGCGCAAAGCGCCGCCCCTGCCGTTTCTCCCCGAGGGGGTCCACGGCAAGGAAATCATCGCGCTCGCGCTGATCTACGCGGGAGACCCGAAGCAGGGTGAGCCGCTCGTCGAACCGTTACGCAAGTTCGGGACGCCCCTGGGCGAACACGTCGGCGTCCAGCCCTACGTCGCCTGGCAGCAGGCCTTCGACCCGCTGCTCACCGCCGGCGCCAGGAATTATTGGAAGTCCCACAATCTCTCGACGCTCAAGGACGGGCTCTTCGACGCCGTCATCGCAGTACGTCGGGAAGTTGCCGTCGCCTCAGTGCGAGATCTTCATCGGCGCAATCGGCGGCGCCACCACCAGACCGGCTCCAAGCTCCACGGCATACGCACACCGCGACGCCGCGTTCGTCATGAATGTCCACGGCCGCTGGGAGAACCCGGACGACGACAATCGCTGCATCGGCTGGGCGCGCGACTTCTTCAATGCCTCGGCGCCGTTCGCCAGCGCAGGCGTCTACGTCAATTTCCTCACAGCCGACGAAGGCGATCGCGTGCGCTCTGCCTATGGCCCGAATTACGATCGCCTCGCGCAGGTGAAGCGCCGCTACGACCCGGAGAACCTCTTTCGCGTGAACCAGAATATCTTGCCGGCTTGAGAGAACAAGATGCGCCCAACAACCGGAACCAACAAAGGAGGACCGAGAAATGGCTTCGACAAAAGACGTTGTAGACCACCACTTAAAGTGTTTTGGCGAGGGCGACCTCAAGGGCATCCTATCTGACTATGCGCCGGGTGCCGTCCTGTTCACGCCGGACGGACCGCTCAGGGGAGCCGACGCGATTAGGCCGTTGTTCCAGGCGATGATTGCGGAGTTTGGAAAACCTGGCGCAGCGTTCAGCATGAAGCAGCAGTTCGTCGAGGGCGACTATGCTTACATTCTGTGGACCGCAGAGACTGCCGACAACGTGTACGAGGTGGGCACGGACACGTTCGTCGTGCGGGACGGCAAGATCGTGGCTCAGTCGTTCGCCGGCAAGATTACGCCCAAGGGCTGAATACACGTCTTCATTCCGAAAGGCCGCCCAACAAGCCGATGAAGTTGACCGGCAAGCCAGATGCTTCGGCTAAGGAGCTAGAAGATCTGGCGAAGTTCTCTCCGGTGTTCGATATCGTGTCGAATCCGGTGCCGGTCTCTGTAACCATCGCCACGCAGCCAATCACCTGATCCCGTTCCGCGTCCGGGACTTCCTGGATGCGGAACGCCAAACTAAGGAGGACGCAATTATGAAACGGATCGTTGCATTCAGCTATGGCACTCTGTGCTATCTCGTGTGTCTCGCCACCTTTCTCTATGCCGTTGCCTTTATCGGAAACATCGGCCTTACCCGGACCATCAACGGCGAGGCGACCGTGCTGCCCTGCTGCCACGAATCCATTTCCTCCGTTTGGCCTCTTAAAAGCTAGGACTCTGCAAGAACGATAACCCCAAGAGAGGTGACAAACGGTGGACCGCCTGATCGAAAAAATCGCTCGCGCGAGTAGCCTTACCAAGCCCAAGGACACATCTACAATCCATGGGCAATTTCGGCGATGGCTCATTTCACTATCACATTTTTCTTGGTATAGTAATTTTGAACCAAGGCATGTCCACCTGTTCGTGGGTAGACCTTTTCATATGCAAGACACTCTCGTCCGGCCAATATATTGCTCCATCGCCATGCTCCTTGGTGTGCCACTTGTATTGTCGTTGGGTCCAGTAGCCTTCGCGGCAGATCCACCGGGACTGTCAGAGGAACAAACCATCGAACAGGCCAACGAGATGTGGGAGAGCGGTGCGATAATCCCTGCGCTCGAGATCCTTGACCAAGGGATTGAAGACCATCCTGACGCGCTCGCGCTACAAAAATTGCGCGGTGATATTCTTGCCACATCCCGAGGTCCACAAGAGGCAGTGGCGGCCTATGAGACCGTCCTCGCCAAGAAGCCGACCGCGTTGAATGTTCGATGGGCCAAGTGGAGTGTGCTGACCCGGTGGGGACAGGGGGAGGAATCCATCGCTGAGTTACGGCGCATTGCACAGATCGATATTCAGAATCCGTTGGTTCATCTGCGGCTGGCGCAAGAACTCCGCAAACTCGATCACCTTGAGGAATCGCTAGAATCGTATAAGAAGGCGGTTGAACTCGCTCCGAATGTGCTCAGTTGGCGATTGGCGCTGGCCCGCGCACGTTTTGACGTCCTGGATTATCAAGGTTCAGATGCCGACGTGCAATACGTGTTGCAACGACTGCCACCGGGTTCTCCGCTGGAGCTCCCTGCCAAGAATCAGCTGGCACAACTCTATGAATCCATGGAACGAGGCCGACGCCATCATACCGTTCTGACACCAGACGTAACAGCACCACAGTTGAAGGAATGGGCCCTCCTCCGCGCAGACGCTTGGAGACTCTTCGAGGCAGGCCAATATCGGGAGGCAGAACCGATCTATCGAAGTTTGCTGGCCCTCAACCCGAAGGATCCCACAGCCGTCCATCAGTTAGGGCTGACCCTCATGCAACTAGGGCAATGCAAGGACGCGCTGGCCGTGTTTGGGAAAATAGCTGACCTTGATACAAGTGAAGAAAACTATACGGATACGGTCTATCGGATGGGCCAATGTCTAGTGGACTTGGAACAGTGGGAAGAGGCATTTGTCCAGTTTCAAACACTCTATGACGCGGCCGTGGAATTTGAAAAAAACACTAAGGATGTTGCACTCCCACCTGAGACGCGTGTGCTCGACAAAATGAAAATTGCACGGTGGCTGGATAAGGTGCGTCCCCATGTTCCGGAACTGGCGAAGTTGAAGGAGCAAGAGGTGGCAGCCACCATCCCATCCGGTGAACCATCTCCCTCCGCCGTCCGGTCGGAGGATGAACTGATAGTGAAAACCGACGAACGGATGAAACCGCATAACCCGCTGGACAAGCGGGCGTCGCTCCTGGGCAGAGACGCCGATTTCAGTTGGTTTCGTTTTGTCATCGCGGCCAGCAAGGTCATGCGGGATGATTTTCCCACCGGTGCCCATGAATTTATTCCTCTGAATCCGGGGGACAGCTTTCCCACCTCGCAGGAAGAGATCTACTTGGTGTTTGGATTGGTGTCGGCCTCGTATGATGCTGTGCCCCTCACAGCACGATGTTATGTGGAAACATCCGGGATCACCAGGGAGCAACGCACCGTAGCACAGGACCACATTATGACCACCATGAATGACCAGTCCGGCTATTTTATGTTGTCCGCCCCTAAAGCCGGATGGGCCCCAGGCCTCTACAGTTGTGGGTTGTTCGCAGGAGAACGAACATCAGTAGATACCCGTGTTGATGAAGTCAGGTTCCGTATCATCGAGCCACCCCGGTCGTCATAACACATCTTCCTCTTCCCGCCCTCAGCCCTCCCTGCAAGCTATCGCCATTGCCTCTATGATCCTCGGACGCAGTGGGTGGCCGGCGAGGATCGGCTTTTATTGGGAGGAACTCCCTACCTCCACTATTAATCGTATGGACTTCTTTTTCCGTTCGCGCTAACTTTGACACCCTGAACACATCCCACTCACCTTCACGAAGGAGAAGGCCATGACTCTACGCATCATGCTCACCATCCTGGTCGCAAGTACCCTCATGATGCCTGCGATCACGACTGCAGGCGACAAGCCGTCTAAGAAAGGTGCGACCGTCAAAGAAGTAAAAGCGATGTCCGAGAAGGACCAGACAGCGCTGGCGTTAAGCGCAGCACCGGCGCATATTGCGAAAGAGGCCGGTGTCATGATCTACGGCGCCGATGGCAAGCTGACCGAAACCAAGAAAAGCGCCAACGGCTTTACCTGCATCCCGACCGTGATGAATCTCCCGGATCCTGACCCTATGTGTATGGACGCCGCGGTTCATCAATGGATGACGGACCTCATGAACAATGCGCCAAAACCAACGAACACGGTGCCTGGCATCGCCTACATGGCTCGCGGCGGTTCACACTTTGAAAAAGCTGGGAAAGTCGTCATGTCGGGGGATGGGGCCAAGGTTGTGAAAGAGCCCCCTCATTGGATGGTCATATGGCCCTTCGACGCAGCAGCCACGAAGCTCCCGACTGCCCCGAACCCCTCCGGCGTCTACATCATGTTCGAAGGCAGCCCCTACGCACACCTCATGGTGTACCAAGACCCCAGGAAGATGAAGTAACAACCTCAAGCCGTGCAGAGAGCAATGAGACTATCTGCACGGCATGGGAACTGATGCTTGCAAGCTGACTGCTGATCGCTAGAGTTGCGAGATACGAGCGACGCTTCATTCCTCTCGTGAAACGCAATCCGCAAAGGATGAAACGTTTCGGACTTTTTGGCGAGAAACAAACCAGACACGGTGATGGCTGGCGGGGTTAAGGCGGCTGTTCAGACCGATAGGGTTCATGACACCTTCCTCGCACTCCGAGCAAGGTTACTGCGATGTGAGACTCTCGATAAAGGCGAGAAAATCCGGCGACTCATTCAGAAGTTGAGGGCCAACGTTGATGAGAGCCTGAACCTGGTCTTTTTCGAGCGCAAAACTCGTCGGCAGAGACAAGAAATACTTCCTCTTATCGGGATCGGAGATGGCTTCGAAGTCGACCTCTATTACATAAGGGTCAATCTCAGATGCAAACTTGGGAAGTTGCGGTGACCCCGGACATTGATCCAGTTTCTTCTGGCATGACTCAATATTTTTCTGCGCCTTCTTCCTTGCATCACGGAGATCCTTCACGGCCTCAACGGTCTCCACGCTGTAATGCTCCATAGCAACCGTCGCAGTTTTTGAGGCCACCGTACGAAAGCCCGGCGGGCTCTCGTCCTGACTTATCGTGTCCTTGTCTAACGTGTGTGCATTCACCACAATCAACACGAACTTTTCTATTTCACCTTGATTGAATAACTTCCGGATAAATCCGCCGGAACGTTGATGGGCCGCCTCGATCGGACGCAACCCGATGTTGTCGGACAAGCCGCCATCCATGAGATGCACATAGGGCAACGCTGCATCGTTCATATACATCGCTCGGTTGCGCGCCCAATAGTAGCGTCGCCGATTGTCAGGGTAATCCTTCAGCCCCAGCTCGTAATCCTTCGGCAGCTGAAATTGCGCGTGCGGATAATTCCTGAGCGTGATCGGACTCAACAAGAAGGGAAAGGCCGAGGAAGCAGCCACGGCCCGTGCAACCGGATAACTATTGAGGTCGGACACTAAAAAATCGAATTGATCCTGGGTGAACTCGAACCGCTCGCCGTTCGCAAGGTTCGTTGCGTTCAATATGACAAAAGGCCGACGGCCTGTTTCAGCCAACGTCCTAAACGACTTCCCTTCAAAGATGTTCTCATCGTAGTACTCTGCGGCAAGATCGATCCGGCTGAAATACGGAGACGCCAGCCGGACCCAATTCCAGGGATTGAACAGACTCCAGAAAAGCGAACCCTGCACATCAGCTTCCAGGAATCGCGCACGGTAATCCTGGAAGATCCGTTCTCCGAATAGCCCATAATAGGCAGCGGTGAATGACCCGCCGGAAATCGACGAGATGCAGTCCACCTCATCGAGGAGGCGTTTCTCCTCCCCCTTCCAGGTGATCCGGGTCTCCTTCAGCTTCTCCAACACCCCATAGGAAAGCGCGGCGGCGCGGGTCCCACCCCCTGAAAACGCCAGGCAGATGAAGAGAGAATTGGAATTGCCGCCGCTCGCCTCAGGATTGAAGCGATACTCCTTGACCGGCTGGATTGCCGGTTTCTCAGCATTCACGAAGTAGTGGGCACAGCCCGGCAGGCTAAGAAACAGGAGACAGACAAGAGTCCATCTAGGCATCAGACGACAGATCAAAGCTCACCTCTCGCGGCTCGAGTTCGGTCGTGTCCTTCAAAATGATTGTTTGCTCCTCCGGCGTATAATTGTAGGGTGGCCCCAACGACACAACATGTCGACCGGCCTCGAGTTCAATCAGGTCCTCTGTACGACCGTTGAACTCATCGTCTACCACGACGCGACGAGATCGAGGAAAGTGCACAATCAAATATTCCATACACCGCACTCCGCGAGGGTGATCTCCTAGCAGTACCAGGACCCCGGGCTGCGCAGAGGCTACAGAGAAATGAAAAAACTGTCAATCGAAGCAGCTTGAAAATACTGGTATTGCGGAACCAGTACCGCGCCCAACGGAGGAGGGGGAGTCGGGTCTTACAATTGTGCTTTCAGTCGGTGGGCTTGCGCTCCGTCGGCAGGTGGATACACAAGAAGCCTGGATCCCAATACAGTTGTTCATCCCCTTCCCACTCGTTTATTCCATCGGCACTACCAGATCTGCGTCGAGCGGGGTGCAGGAGGCGAGAGAGCTACTGTAAAGGTATGAGCAATCCGTTCGCCGGGGGAGGCGGCACCGGTATGAAGATGGCCGCCCTGGTAATCGCCAGGGAACTCTGACTCGATTTTTGACGTCTCATCTATCGCAGGTGCTAAGTGAGTACGTGGGCGAGGCGGAAAACAATCTGAAGCCTGTCTTCGATGTAGCCGAGCCAGACAATCCGATCCCACCATTTAAGGAAGTCGGATGCAGTGGGTGGCCGGCGGCGCTAAATCACAATGTATGGTTGCAAGGCCTGACTCTGATTGTTACGTACGACCCCTGCACGGTAATTCTGCAGACTTGCAATCGGTGTGTCGTCACCACATCACCGTCGTGGACCGGACTTCATGCCTCGGCTCCCCGCAGCGGAAATACTTGCTCACAGATCTCCTTCAACACAGTCGCTTCGAACGGTTTCAAAACATAGTCTCTGGCCCCCATGTGAAGGGCCTCTTGAAGGACCCTGTGATCCGACCCGGCCGACATCATCAGGACCGGGACCCCAGGGTGCCGAACGCGGAGCTCCCGGAGGACCTCGATGCCATCCATGACGGGCATATTAACGTCCAGAAGCACCCCATTGAGCGGCAGGTCTTTCGCTTCAAGGGTCATCAAGGCCAATCCCGTCCTCCCATCGTGAGCGACGATGACTTCATGGCCCATTGCTTCGAGGCGATCTTTCAAGCCTTCGCAGATGTGTGGCTCATCATCGATGATGAGCAGCCGGTTCTTCATGTTGCTGCCCCTGGCTGAGGGTCCACGCTTGGTTGATCGGGCGAATTTGATAGCTCAAGCCCACTCGACGGAGTGCGATCAGGTTCTTTCGGCTAAGCCGGGCGATTGCGAGAAATAATTGTGCCCTGCTGAAATCTGGTCGTCCACCGATACAGATGAGGTCTTCAATCATGAGCACCTCATATCGTTGAAGCATGTTCAGAATTGCCTGCTCTGCTCCCGCCCTTGCGGTGCTCATGGCGTGTTCCTCCTTGCCATCACATAGCTGATTGCGAGCGGGCCTGACCTCCCGTCGGCTTGAGCCGTCTGGCTCGATTGGCCAAGATTACCGGATCAATGACCTCCCCGCATTGCACGCAGGACCACGCGACCAGAGCCTGTGGGTTCGTCGTGCTCCCCCAATCCTCATACCTCACAAGCACCATGAATCCTTGGCAACGCGGGCATCGCGCAGGCCGGAAGGTCGTAAGTTCGCTCTCCATCGAAGGTAACAACGACATGCCTTTACTTAGCGCCACGGCTCACCTCCCAGACTCAGCAACAGAGATCTCCCCTTCAGGCCGCGCCTGTGATTCGACCACAAGAAGAATCCCGCGCATAATCGGATGCAATTCGCAGTGGTAGGAATACCGGCCGGGGGGCAATGGCGCAACGACGAAACTATCATCCGGCAGAACAGCTATCGAACGAAAAGCACAATGCTCGTCCGTCAGGCAGCCATCATGGCGAATGCTGTGGGGCGATGCAGTAGGATTCGACCATCGCACCGGAACGCCAACCGATGCAATAGCCACCTGCGGTTGGTAGTACGGCTCCGTCGTTTCAAACACAATATCAACCGTCGGCATCCCACCGCCCGGAATAGCATTGGCATTATCGGCCAAGGAGACCGATGGGAAGAGCAGGAGGATCACAAGGACCACGAGCATCCAGATCACAACACCAGACCGTCTCATATTGCCCTCCCTTCGAATGCTCGACAGAGCACAGAGAACCGGTTGATGACCGACAGCGTACTGCCGAATCGTCTAAGGGCTCGATATCGGAATGACTCGGATCTTATAAGGAATGTGTAAAGATTAAGTGAGATGGGCTGGTCGATACCCCGGGAGCAAGGCGAGCGAGGATGGCAGGGGGAAGGGAAGTCCTGAGACTAGGAAATTACATCCTGGTCAGCACAGAACCGATAGCCTACGCCGGGGTCGGTGAGGATATAGCGGGGACGTGTCGGGTTCCGCTCGATCTTTTTTCTCAGTTGTCCGACGAACACGCGCAGGTACTGAGCTTGATCGATATACGCTTGCCCCCACACTGCCTGAAGAAGCATGCGATGTGTGAGCACTTTCCCCGAATGTTCGATCATGTATTTCAACAGATCATATTCGGTCGGCGTCAGCTTCACAGGGTTTTCGTCCAGCGTGACCTCGCGGCGATCAAAGTTCACACAGAGGCTTCCCGCGACAAATACCGGTTGGGCGCTGTGCGCTCCGGCCGCCCTGCGCAACAACGAACGAATTCGTGCTAAGAGCTCTTCCATGCCGAACGGCTTCGTCATGTAGTCGTCCGCTCCTGCCTCGAGTGCCTCGACCTTTCGGCGTTCATCTCCAATCGCCGACAGGACGATGATCGGCACAGTGGAAGATTCTCGAATACGGCGTACCACTTCCTCTCCGCCCGTGCCCGACATGATCAGATCAAGGATGATGACGTCAGGATGTCGATTGTGGAACGCGCCGATCGCCTCCTCGCCCGTCTCCGCGGTGTCAACTGCATAGCCCTTACTTTCCAGATTCACCTGGAGCGACCGTCTGATCTGTGGTTCGTCGTCGACGACCAGAATGCGCGCTCCCTGCGTCATGATGCTTTCTCAACCAAATGTGAGTCTGACACCACCCCATCACGAGCAGGGATCGATGTCTTTAGAGGTAACCGAAACAGGATTGTGGTGTCTTCACCGGGAACCGACAGAGCCATCATATGCCCGCCGTGGGCTTCTACGATGCCCTTACAGATGGCCAACCCAAGGCCAGCTCCTGGAGCGCCAGAGGATCGTCCGGACTGCACCCGGTAGAATCGGTCAAAGATCCGATCCAGTTCGTCAGAGGGTATCCCCGCGCCGGTATTCGATACGCGCACCTCCAGAGTCTCTGCCTTGAGCGAAGCGGTGATCTGGATCGGAGAATCCGGCGGGGAAAACTTTATCGCGTTGTCCAGAAGATTCACGAGAACCTGTTGGATTTGCACTCCATCGACGTGAATCGGTGGGAGACCCTGAGCCAGGCGAACGTGGAGGGATCGACCCGCCAGCAACACCTCGACTCGTCGGATGGCGCCTTCCACGAGTTCATCCAAAACATGCCACTCACAATGGGGCATCAGCATCCCTGCCTCAAGGCGCGACATGTCCAAGAGATTTCCCACAAGTCTATTCAAATAATCCAGTTCCTGGTCGATCGCCTTGAGAAACTCTTTGCGCATAGGACTCAATTGCGAATCCCCATCCTCCTGAAGGCTGAACAGCATCGTCTTCACCGCCGTCAAGGGCGTCCGTAACTCGTGGGAGACGGAGGACAATAACGACGACTTGACGGCATCACTCTGCTGAAGGGCTTGTATCGCCATAGCCTGACTGCGTTTGAGGGCATTCTCCGCTTGAACGAATCGCCAGGTCCCCACCGACACCACAACCACCACAAGCAGCACCACGATCAGCTCCCAACGAATCAGCGCACGTACTCGAGCCTCCGAATGATGCGTCAACATGGCCACGGCATCGTTGGCCAGCTCCAGCAGCACAGTATTGTCCTTGAGGACGTCATCTCGAATTGCTCGATATTCGGCGGCAGAGCGTGGAGTTTGCAGAAAGCGGTCGGCCTTCACCACAAATGCCTCCAGGAGGTGTTGCTGCTGCAGAAGTTTCTCCCGAATCTCGTCGGTCGGGGCCGAGGGAATAACAACACTCTCCCCCTGATCGATCCTGACTACCGTGTTTCCGCCATGTATCAGAACGCCGACTCGTTCCTTGAGTACCTCCCGGGTCCGTTGATAGGGGCTGTCGACTCCTTCCGCCGCAAGGAGCAGTTCTTTCATATGACGTTCCAGCAACATGCGCTGCCGGCCTGCCATATCAACCACGAAGGCATCGGATTGGCGAAGCTGAAGAACGGTCAGTGTGAGGGGAACAATAGAAACGGCGGTGAGAAGGAGGAGTCCAAAGATGCCCGCCAGCGTCCAATTGACACCGCGGAACCTCCCCGAGCGAGCGAGCCCGTCGCCCATGGCCACCTCCAGCCTCCCGGATCATAACAAGAGTTCGGCGGAATACACCAGGCGTGCAGGAAGGAGCCTGAGTCAACGACAGGCCCCAATGCCCGAACCACAGGCTCGGAGAACACGCAATACGGGACAAACGAAAGGCGTGGTAGGCCGCTGGCGGAGCAGAGCCTTACGCCCTGGCAAATCACAGCTTCGATCAGGCGATCGAGTCATGTCTTGGGAGATGCGCCCGTGAGCACAAGGTATGCCGCTTCAATTGGCTGATGAGGTAGAGCACGATGATCAGATTCAACAGCAGCACGATGACCCGAAGAATCGTCACCTGCTCAACGACCTCGTAGAGTTCGAATGGAAGCAGTAGGCTCGTTGATACCACGGTCAGGTAGGCGGCCCAGGTGAACTCCAGCCACAGCCCAATACCTTCCGCCAACAACATCCCCGCATAGCCCAGACTGACGAACCCCGCCACCAGCACGCTATGCGGTTGCAGCGCATCCACCTTCAGAACCAGCGCGTGAATGAGGCGAGAGTCGGCATTCAGATGAAGTGCTTCGATCAGAAGTGAGAACAGCGTGGCAATCTCAGCATGCACTAATTTGAGGAGGCCCAACCCGAGGAAGAGTAACAGCAGACCCTTCATCACCTTGAACACCGCAATCACGGCCAGGCCGGTATGGTGCGTGCGTGCCGTCATCGATTCAGGAGCCTATCACAGACGACGAGGACCGGACACGGTCGGCGGCTGTTCAGACCGCAATGATTCCGATCATCGCCTTACGACCTACTTGACAATTAAGCATTCACTTAACTAATATCCGCCCCATGAACACGGTCTTTCGAGCAGTTGCCGATCCCACCCGTCGCGCCATCCTTGACTGCCTGGCGAACAAAGAAGAATCCGTTCTGAAGCTGGCGGCGTCCTTTGATATCACCCTGCCAGCGGTGTCCCAGCATTTGCGAGTCCTGCAGGACGCACACCTCGTCACTCGTCGCCGTGATGGTCGAAAGATATTCTACCGACTGAACCCGGAGCCGCTGAGTCAGGTGGCCCTGTGGATCCACCCTTACGAGCGCTTCTGGCGTAAACGCCTGCATGCGTTGGGTGAGCACCTACGGAGGAAACATGGAGAACATCGTCCTTGAGCAGACATATCCCTATTCCATTGAACATGTCTGGGAGGCCTTGACCGACCCAGCAGCGGTGGCGGACTGGCTTATGCCGGGAAACTTCAAACCGGTCGTCGGGCATAAGCTTCAATTTCACTGTGAGCCACACCCCGAATTCGATGGCTCGATCGACGTCGAGATCCTTAAAGCAGACAAGCCAAACCAATTGTCCTATAGCTGGAAGACCAGCAACATGAACACACCCAGTACCGTCACCTTCATTCTGACACCGACGCGTGACGGCAGTACTCACTTACGAATGGAACATACAGGACTGGAAGGCGACAGCGGAAAGATCATGTACCCACTCTTCAAGGGCGGCTGGGAGCTGAAACTTGGCTCCCAACTCGGCCCCGTGATCGCCCGACTTGCTAAAAATAAAGCCCGCTCGTGACATTTTGAACAGAAGATGTTTCGCACACCTCATTGGGAGGACCCCATGGCACGACATAAGGTCGTATCGCGAAAAGAGTGGCTAGCGGCTCGCAAAACATTGCTGGTGAAAGAGAAGAAGTTCACACGGTTGCGCGATCAATTGAGTCAGGAACGGCGGCAGCTTCCCTGGGTGAAGGTGGACAAAGACTACGTCTTTGATGGGCCGAAGGGCAAAGAGACCTTATCGGACCTCTTCGACGGCAGAAGTCAACTGATCGTCTATCACTTCATGTTTGGCCCTGATTGGGACGCGGGGTGCAAGCACTGCTCCTTCTGGGCCGACAATTTCAACGGAATTATTGTGCATTTGAACCACCGCGATGTGACCATGGTCGCGGCGTCTCGGGCGCCGTACAGCAAGTTGGCGGCCTACAAGAAACGGATGGGGTGGAATTTCAAGTGGGTCTCATCCGGCGACTCCGATTTCAATTTCGACTACCATGTGTCATTCACGCCGGAAGAAGAGGCCAAGAAAAAAGCGTTCTTCAACTATAAGATACAAGACCCGGACAGTTCAGATCGGGAAGGAGCCAGCGTCTTCTACAAAGACTCCAAGGGGAACGTGTTTCACACCTATTCAACCTATGCGCGTGGCATCGACATGGTCAATGTCGCCTACCACTACCTCGACCTGGTGCCCAAGGGCCGGGATGAGGGGAATCAAGGCCCCTCCTGGGTGCGCCGCCACGATGAATACGGTCGATAAGACTACTTGCAGTTGCTGAAGAATTCGAACGTGGTGGACGGCTGGCGCTGCTTTCCTCTCATGAGACGTGAGTCGTTTCAGGCTTTCAGTGAGAACCGAGATGCAACTGAAGGCACTGATGGCTGAAAGCTGACGTGCTGATCGCTTCGGCCACAAGAGACGATCGACGATTCACGAACGACAAGAACCGGACGCGTTGGGCGGGACTGAGCTTTCAGAAAAAGACTTCCGACCCCTCTGATACTCCCTTCAGCCTTTCTCCTTCCCCTCTATCTGGCTTCGAGGCGTCTGACTTCCCAAGGGAAGCGTGAGCTAGTTAATCCTCGACTGCGCGCGTCCAACGAGGGCCTTCTCAGGCCGCGCGTTGCGCGAACACAGGAGGCCGATCAGGCTGCCATCCCCATCCCTCTGGAATTTTTCCATTCTCCTCTGGAATTTCTCCTCAATTCTCTCTCCTCTATCACCTCACCAATCACATCACCTTTCTCACCATAAATCACTGTTATTACGTACGATTTAATCATATCACTTTTCATCTTCAAGCCCGGCACAATCCCTGCTGATGTATTCCTCTGATGCCGACTTATTCTTCCATTCTCCTGATCGAAGACAGCCCCGGCGAGTGCGAACTCTTTCGCCTGGCGCTAACTCAAACCGGTTTCGATGTTGCCCTCTATACCGAGCATGACGCGGAGGCGGCCTTCCACTTTCTTGAGGACCGCGTGCATCACTTCCAATGGTCCCTCCAAGCTCGCTCTTCCTATCTCCAGGAGGGGGGCCTGAATCGGTCTCCCACTGCGCGCATCGAGGGAGCACATTCTGATCGTGCGGCCTCGGCGAGCACAGGAGACCGATCAGGCCTCCCCTCTCTCATTCTTCTCGACTTGCAGCTCTCCGGCCAGAACGGCTGCGACTTCTTAAAACGACTCCGTAACGATACCCGCTTCGCCGCGATCCCTGTCGTCGTCTTCACCACCTCCGACGATCCGACCGATCTCGCTCGCTGCTATGCCAGCGGCACGAACGGTTATGTGGTGAAGCCAGGAACATTTGCTGAACTCATTCAATGCACTGGCGATATCTGCCGATACTGGTTAGATCGCAATCGTGTTCCTCATATGGTTGAAACGAGATGCTGACCCGCGCTGCGCTCAAGAATCCCTACGCCGTCTTTGCGATCTGCATGATCTTGCTCGTCCTCGGGGCCGTGTCCTATCAAAAGATGCGGGTGGACATTTTTCCTGAGATCAAGATACCGACCATTCTCGTGACGACGTTCTACCGCGGACTGAGCCCCAGCGAGATGGAAGGGGCGATTACGCTCAAGATGGAGCAGCGGTTCGTCGAAGCGAGCTATGTCGAACATATCGAATCCCAATCGCTCTCCGGGTATGAGCTACATCAAAGTCTTCTTCCAGCCGGAGTACAGCATCGACTCGGCCCAGTCCGAGCTGACCAGCCTGGCCTACAGCATCATTCGCCTGCTCCCGCCTGGCGTCTTTCCCCCGTCGATCTATAAATTCGGCGTGGCAAGCCTGCCGGTCGGGCTCCTCTCCGTGAGCAGCGAGACGCTTGGTGCGAAAGAAATCCGAGACCTGGCCTATTTCACCGTACGCCAGCAGATCGCCACCATTCCCGGCATTTCGTTCGGCCCCCCGCTCGGCGGAAAGGTCAGGCAGATCACCGTCTTCCTCGATCAGCAGCGGATGGTCGCGCGCGACGTGTCCCCATCAGACGTCGTCAAAGCCCTTAATTCCCAGAGCGCCATCATCCCGGCCGGCAACATGAAGATCGGCGATCTGGACTACTACGTCTATTCGAACAGCCTTATCGATGTGGTCGAGAAGATCAACGACATCCCCATCAAAATCGTGAACGGCACGCCGATTTTCGTTCGCGACATCGGCACGGCCTCTGACTCGGCTGCCATTCAAACCTCCATCGTGCGGGTGAACGGCCGCGAGGCCACCTATATCCCCATCACGCGGCAGGAAGGGGCGAATACGCTAGAAGTGACCGACGGAATTCGTGCCAAGCTGCCGAAGCTGACGGAGATTCCCGCCGGCACTACGGTCAAATTCATCTACGACCAATCGCTCTATATCCGGCAGGCCATTGCCAATTTGCAGAAGGAAGGGCTGCTGGGAGCAGCGCTCGCCGGCCTGATGATCTTCCTGTTTCTCAGCAGCATCAAAGCCGCGCTCGTCGTCGGGTTGGCGATTCCCCTCTCGCTCACCTCCGCGCTCGTCGCGCTGTATTTGACAGGCCAGAGCGTGAACATCATGACCCTCGGCGGGTTGGCGCTGGTGATCGGCACCTTACTGGACAACAACATCGTGGTGCAGGAGAACCTGCATCGCCATTTGGAGATGGGCAAAGACGGCCGCTCGGCGGCGGAAGACAGCGCGACCGAGCTGACGCTGCCGATTCTCGTCGCTACGATCTGCATCCTGATCGTGTACCTCCCCATCATGTTCTTTACCGGCATCATCAAATATCTCTTCGTGCCTCTCGCCATGACCGTCGCCTTTGCTATGCTCGCTGACTATGCCGTCTCGATGTCCGTGACGCCGGTGCTCCTCGCCCGCTTTTACTCGAAGGGCCACGGCGGCAACGGTACGGACGAGAGCTCTGCCTCCACCGGCTGGTTCCGCTTTGTCCTGGCGCTCTATACCCCGCTGTTGCGGACAAGTCTGCGCCTCAAGCCGGTCGTGATCGGCCTGGCCTTCCTTGGCCTCATCGGCACCGCCGTCCTCCTGGTCCCCCGCCTGCACACGGAGTTTTTCCCGCGGATCGACGCGGGCAATTTCACCATGCACATCACGGCACCGGAAGGGTCGCGGATCGAGAAGACGACGGCAATTGTGGCGCAGATTGAACAGCTGGTGCAGGAGACTATCCCGAAAAGCGACCTTGAAGAGGTCATTTCCAATACCGGGCTCTATTACGGCGATGCGGCCCGCTTTGCCCCCAACACCGGCAACCACACGGCCTTTGTACTCGTGAACCTCGTGACAGGCCACCAGGGCCACACGGACGACTACATCGCCCAATTACGAACCAAGCTGCACGAGGAATTGGCCGGCGTCGAGGTCTCATTCCAGACCGGCGGCATCATCAGCGACGTGCTGAACTTCGGCCTGCGGGCACCCATCGATATTCAGGTGAAAGGGCCGACGCTTGACATCATTCGATCGGTGGCGGAAGAAATCCAACAGAAAGTCGCGCGCGTGCCCAACACGGTGGATGTGCGGATCAAGCAAGGCAAAAGCTACCCCGAGATGCACCTCGACGTGGATCGGACAAAGGCTGCCTACTACGGCATTGCGCAGGATCGCGTGATCGTAGACGTGATCACCGGCATCAGTTCAAACATTGCGCTGAGCCCCAACTATTGGCTCGATCCAAAAAGCGGTAACGGCTATTTCCTACTGGCGCAGTATCCGGAACAATCCCTGACCACAACCGAGGATCTGCTCAACATCCCGATCATCGGGGCCCGCACATCCTTGCGTTCTACATCCTCGCTGACCACAACCGGCGCGAGCGGCTCGACCATGGCGCTCCAGAACACACCCTTCGCCGGGCGCCAGATGGAGATGTCCGGTGGCTTCTACGCGTCCGGAGACGAGCGGCGGGGGCCACCGGTACTCCTCCGGGATGTGGCTGCCTTGTCGTTCAAGACCGGCCCGGATTCCGTGGACCACTACGATCTGTCGCGCTTGATCGACGTGTTGATCACACCTGTCGGCAACGACCTGGGCCACGTCGCGAAGGACATTGAACAGGTCATGGCCACCATTCAGCTCCCGAAGGACGTCACCCTGCAGCTCCGCGGCGAGGTCGCCAACATGCGGGGAGCTATCGGCAACTTCGCGCTCGCGCTTCCCCTCGCCGTACTGTTGATCTATCTCGTAATGGTGGGACTTTTCCGGTCCTTGATCGATCCCTTGATCATCCTGGTGGCTGTTCCGCTGGGCTGGATCGGCACCGTGCTGTTGCTGCAACTGACCAACACGTCGGTCAACGTGGAATCCATGATCGGCACCCTCATGATGATGGGTATCGTGGTCTCCAACAGCATTCTGCTGGTGGACTATGCGAATCGCATGGTGCGGGCTGGGGCCACGGCTGAGCAGGCGGTATTCCAAGCCGGCACCCACCGCATTCGCCCGATTCTAATGACGGCCCTCGCGACGATTCTCGGATTGCTGCCGCTGGCGCTGGGCTTCGGTGAAGGGAATGAGACGATGGTTCCCTTGGCCCGCGCGGTCGTCGGAGGCCTTGCCGTCTCCACCATCATGACGCTCCTCGTCGTGCCGGTGATGCATAGCGTGATCCTGACCCGTCGTGTGCACGTGGTGCACTCCCCCACACCTCAAGCGACCTCTGAGGAGATTTGATGGACGACCTTGAAGAACAGATCCCTCGTTCGCCATCCTCGAACCGTCGCTGGTTGCCCATCGCAGCCCTGGTGGCGATCGTTGCTCTGGGCATCGGAGGCTATCTCTATGCCCAACGTGCCGAAGAACGCAGACCGGCTGAAACGGGCAGCGCTCCCCCCTCGGCCGGCTCCTACGAGGGCTCGACCGAGGCCGGGGCTCAAGGCGAGAGCCAGCCGGTGGATGTGCAGGTCACGAAACCGACGAGACGCGAGTTGATCTACACCGTCACGCTTCCGGCAAACATCTCGCCGCTCTATCAAACAACGCTCTACGCCAAAGTGTCCGGCTATTTGAAATGGATCGGTCCCGACAAAGGCGATGCGGTCAAAAAGGATGAGATCCTGGCGATCATCGATGCGCCGGAAGTGGAAGAGCAATACCACCAGGCTCTGTCCGACTACCACATCAAGAAGCTGACATTCGAACGGCTGGCCAAAGTCTGGAAGGAATCGCCGGACGTGATCGCCAAACAGGATGTCGATGTTGCAGAGGCCGCCTCTCAGGGAGCCAAACATCTGGTGGAGCAGCGGGCCGCGCTGCGAGACTACACCAAGGTCCGCGCGCCCTATGCCGGAATCATCACGGCCCGTTTTGCCGATCCCGGCGCGCTGATCCAAATCGCCACGGCTTCTTCGGCCGGAGCCATTCCGCTCTTCACGATCATGGACCTCGATACCGTGCGCATCTACACGAACGTCCCGCAGGACGATTCACCCTTGGTGGTACCGGGAAAGACCAAGGCCGCCGTGATCGTCAAGGGACTCGAGGGACGATCGTTCACCGGCACGGTCACTCGTTCGACCTTGGTGCTCGATCCTTCGACGCGCAGCCTGCTCGTCGAGATCGACCTCCCGAACCCTGATCATGCGCTGCGCCCCGGCACCTTTGTGGAGATATCCCTTGGGCTGCGCGAAATTCCCAATGCACTCGTGCTACCGCCGCAAGCCGTCAGTCAGCGGGCCCAAAGGCAAGTCCGTGTTCATCATCGAGGCCGGACACGCGAAGTCGGTGCCGGTACAAACCGGCATCAGCGACGGCCGCTGGATAGAGATCACGTCCGGGTTGGCGGGCGACGAAGATGTCGTCGTGGTCGGCAAGCGCAAGCTGGTGGAAGGCTCCCCCGTCGCTCCGGCGCCGTTCAACCTGCCCGAGGCGAAAATGGCCGTCCAGAAATTCGAACGGCAGTCGGCGGGATCTCCCTCCCCGGCAACATCGACTTCTGAAATAGCAACGCCCAAGAATCCCAAGTAGCTCAAGAACACCAGACGATACGACCATGAGGAGGCACCATGCATAACTCAATCACTAGCGGTCTGATCACCTTCACGATTCTCGCCTCACTCGGCGTGCAAGCCCCCGCGTCGGCACAGCCGCCGACGCGCTCATCCGAACCGCCTCCCCGCGGGAGCTTCCTCGGCTTGCAGAGCGCCGTCGATCTGGCGCTGCAGAATCATCCGGCTGTTCAAGAAGGCAATGCCAACTTGAAAGCATCCGAAGCGAGAACTGAACAGACGCGTTCGGCCTATTATCCCCAAGTCTATGCGAACGCCGACACCACCGCCGGGGCAGGACGCCCCAACCCCCGCTTCCTCATCGGCGGATCCTTGCTCCAGCAAAATCAAAGTATCTTCGCCGCGGGAGTAATCGCCAACCAGCGCATTTATGATTTCGGCGTGACGAGCAACCTGATCGAGTCATCGCAACTGGCCGAACGCGCGCAAGGGCAGGATGTGAATGCGCGACGCGCCCTCGTAATCCTGAACGTTCAGCGTACCTACTTGAACAGCCTTAAACGGCGCAAGCTCGTGCAGATCGCGGAAGAAACCGTTCGTGAACGAGGGCTGATCGCCGGCCAGATCGAGGCGCTCTACCGCCAGCAACTCAAATCCAAGCTGGATTGGAACCTCGTGCGCGTCGAACTTACCAATGCGGAGGCCTTCCTGGTTCGAAGCCGCAACGATCTGAAATCCAGCTATGCGGACATCAACCGGGCCATGGGCGTGGTTGGGCAAGAGGATTACGTGTTGGAAGACATTGCCATCGACGTCAAGCCGACACGTCCGTTGGACTCGTTGATCAGCGACAGCTTGTCCCATCCGGAGCTCCAACGTCTCAAAGAACAAACGGCCTCGGCGGAAGCAAAATTGCGAGCCACGAAGCAACAATATTTCCCGACGATCGCCGCTATGGCGAGCGGTGGAACATTCGAGCCGTTCGATGCCAGGCAGAATCAGCTGACTGGAGCATGGTGGACGGCGGGGGCCTTAGTGTCGATGCCGATCTTCACCGGTTTTCTGATCGAGAACCAAATCCATGAGGCAAGAGCGCAAAAAAATGCATCGGATGCGGCCACCGTGAACGTCGAACAGGCTCTCACGCAACAAGTGACCAACTCTTATCTGGATACGGTCACCTTCGTGCAACAGATCAAGTTGGCAGAGGAACAGGTCAAGACGGCGCAAGAAGCCTTGGGTCTGGCCAAGCAGCGCTACAAGCTCGGCCTCGGCACGGTGGTGGAAGTGACTCAGTCGGAAGTCGCCGTCACGGCGGCACAAACCAGGCTGGCGGAAGCCCAGTATGACTATAAGATTGCCGAGGTGACGCTCGCCTATTCAGCGGGAGGACGGAGCCAGCTGGAGATCGATTCGACGCTGCGTTAGACAGAACCCGATTCTACAGGACGCTCAAAAAATCCCGCCAGCAAGGCCGCAGCGAACTATCCCTTTAAGGGGTGGTTGGGATGATCCCAACTGCGCGCGTCCAACGAGGGCCTTCTGAGGCCGCGCGTTGCGGGAGCACGGGGATCGTCCCAGGCCACCTCACCCATTTTTCAGCGTCCTACGAGAGCGGCGATAGGCCCGGAGACGACCTTCGTCAGATCGATCACCAATTCATCCTTTGTGTTGGCCAACAAGGTATCCAAGAAGCTGTGCCGTTGTATGACCGTCGCCTCGCTAGGATCAAAAAAGAGATTGAACCCCTTCGCGGCCGTTGGTCGCATGGGATAGCGCCGATCGTAGATCATCCCATAGGTCGGAATGCCGTAGATGACCTGCCAATTCCCCAACGTAAAATGTAGCTCCGTGCCGTGGAGATAGGCGCCGCCTGAGGTGATGATGCGCTTGACGGACGTTTGCGGTTGGCTGAGATAAAACGTCACGCGTTCGTCCGGTTGGGCTACGGCGAAGGCCTCTGCGATCTGCCGAGACAAAAGGGCAAGTTCCTCAGGACGAAACGCCGGTATCAGCGGCGCCTCGCCCTGTAGCCACTTCTGGATCCATATCCGCTGTTCTTTGACCAAGATTCCGCCGAGGATACGAGCCACGTCCTCGGCGCTCATCGCCTTCGGATGCGCGTGCGCGCTGGGTGGCCACTCCGGCAGGACCGTCTCATCACGTTCGAGCCGAACGTAATTGACCGGATCTTCATAGACCGAGCGATAGGGCACCGTAGGAATGGCGCAGCCGACCAAGAACAGTAAGGCGTAAGGCGTGAGGCGTGAGGCGATCACCTTGAAAGACTCGCACACTGATTCCGGCAGTCCATGTTCTCTTCGGTCTTCTCCGAAACCCCTCACGCTATTCGGCAATCGTGACCGTCATCTCGACTCGTTCGAGCGGATTGTCCCGGCCGTCCCGCTTCATGCCGACCACCTTGTCCGCCACGTCCATCCCGCTGACCACTTCGCCGAATGCGGTGTACTGCCAATCGAGAAAATTTGCGTCCGCCACGCAGATGAAAAACTGCGAGCCGGCACTGTCCGGGTCGTTCGAGCGCGCCATGGAAACAACCCCGCGCTTGTGCGGCTTGCTGTTGAACTCGGCCTTAATCTGATACCCCGGTCCCCCCATGCCGTGCGACGCACGATCCGGATTCTTGCTGTTGGGATCGCCGCCCTGGATCATGAAGCCGGGAATGACGCGATGAAAGGTCGTGCCGTTATAGAACCCCTCTTGGGCCAACTTCGTGAAGTTCTTCACGTGACCTGGCGCCACATCGTGGAAAAATTTCAGTACAATCTCGCCGAGCTGGGTCCCCTTACTGCTGACCGCAATCATGGCTCGCGTCTTTTCCGTCGGCTCAGACATCGTCCTCCATCCTTTCTTGTTAGCGAAAAAGAAAGGGCGACGGGGCCGCCCCTCCCTCTAGACCCTGATTAATCGGATTCCACGTCCGTCCATCGTCATCGCTTCGGAATGCCCCCTCGCTCGTACCTGCGTAGAGCACTCCGGCGCCAGACTCGATCAACACTTGGATCGACATGCTCGTCAACCCCTTGTTGAGCGGCACCCACTGATGCCCCTTGTCGGTCGTTTTGAAAATGCCGTGCCCCGTCGCCACAAAGAGCCCCCGGCTGTTGAACAAAATCCCGCGGATCGAATCGTTCGGGAGCGCCCGGCTGATGGCCCGCCAGGTTACGCCCCCATCGGCACTGCGAAAGACGCCTCCATCGAACGTGCCGGCGTAGATGCTGCCCTCGGGATCGATCGTCAACACACGAATAAAGTTCTCGATCATGCCTTCATGATCTTTGAGTCCATGCTGCTGGCGCACCCAGCCGGTCGATTGAGCCTTAAATCGCAAGATGCCTTTTCCTGAAGTGCCGGCATACAGCGTCCCGTCGGACGAGAGGGCCAACGCATGCACCAGGATGTCATCCAAGCCGGTGGTGACCACCGACCAGCGGTCATTGACCGTGCTCAGTCGATAGACCCCGTCGGCCGTTCCTGCGTACACCACATCACCCACCGCCAGAAGGGCTTTGATTTCTTGGCGCTTGAGCCCGCTATTGATCGCCTGCCAGCTCTTCCCTCGATCGCGCGAGCGAAAGACCCCGCCACGGAAGGTGCCGGCATAGATCGCGCCGTCTTTCCCTGTGGTAAGGGTCAGAATAAACGGATCAGTGACGCCGTGGCCCGATTTCGTCCAGGTTGCGCCGCGATCCTCGCTGCGAAATAGGCCAAGGCCAAACGAGCCTGCATAGACCAGGTCGTTCCCGACAGAGGTGAGTGCCTGAATACTGGTCGTCTCCTGCCCGAACGAGTGGCCCTGCGATGCGCCGGATCCGTCAGCCGGTGCCGTATGCGACTGGGCGGTCCCGCCGGCGGCGATTCTGATGCTGCCGATCCCACCACGGCGGTACTCACAAGCAGCAGGAGAAGAGCCGGGCCGATTCCGACAGGATTCATCTCGATTCCTTTCCCACGCTCATCTCCTTACCGAACCCGATGTCCGGCCGGTCCTATCGGCAAATCCGGATCGAGTGGCAAGCTGACTTCGGTCGGGCCTCCCCGTCCAAAGATGCGTGCGCCAAGAATCCCAATCTCATACAACACCATCAAGGGCACGGCCATCAAGAGCATGGTAAAGAGGGTCGCATCGGGCGTCACGATGGCCGACACGATCAACGCGGTCATGATCGCGTGCTTCCGATACTTCGCCAACACCTGTGCCGAGACCACGCCGAGTCGCGCCAGGATGGTAAGCACCAGCGGCAATTCAAAGGCGCAGCCGAACATCAGCAGAAATTTGACGTTGAAATCGATGTAGGTCCCGACACTCAAGAGCGGGGTCACGTCGTGATCCATGCCGAAGCTGACGAAGAAATCGATGACCAGCGGGAGGATGACAAGATTGCAGAAGATCAACCCGAGCGCAAACAGCGCCCCGGCCAGCGCAAACAGCGGAATGCCCCAGCGCTGCTCCTTCGGAAGCAGCGCTGGTTCAATAAACTTCCAACACTGATAGAAGATGACTGGCAGGCTCGCAAGAATGGCCGCCAGAAAGGACACTTTGATCGAGGCGAACAAGGCTTCCGTCGGTCCGTAGAAGACCAGTTGATTGGGAAACGGGCGATTCAGCCACGCGACCATCTCGCTGGAAAAGGCAAACGACACCATCAGGGCCACCAAGATCGTGGCCCCGATGATGATCACACGCTTCTTTATGGTCTGGATATGTGCGGCAAGAGGATTGAGGATCTGTGCCATGACTCCAGTCCCTGCTGCTGGCTGATCTCAGCCCCACGACGATGCTCCTCAATGTGGAGCGGCCTGCAGTTCGTGGTCTCGATAGACACGAATCAGCTCGGCCATCTTATCTTTCTTTGCCAACTTCTCTTTCTGCAAATGCTTCATGGCCTGTTCTTCGGCCGGAGCCAATACGTGCCGCCTCTGCAGTTGGATCAATTCCAGGTCTAGCCGGTGGTGAGCCTCTTCCAGTCCACGGAATTCGTGACTCGATTCGCGCAGCCGTTCCGCAATCATACTGTCTGTCAGCATGTCGCACCTCCTGGTTATGAAATTAATGCAGCGGCCTGATACGTTCTCCCTCGCGACCGACTTCGTGTGTCAATCGACCAGACTCCGACACAATCGGCTCCAGTTCCATCAGCAACGCATCTTCAATGGGATTGGTGTAGTAGGTTGGTCGGGTCGACACGTCGCGAAAGCCAAGGCTTCGGTAGAGTGCGTGCGCGGCATGGTTCGAGGCCCGCACTTCGAGCACGGCGCGCATCGCCGCCTGTGCCACCCCCGCCTCCAGGGCCTGTATGACCAAGGCTCTCGCGATACCTTTGTGCCGCATCGACTCGATGACCGCCAGGTTCATCAGCCGTACTTCCTCAAAGACAACCCAGAAACAGAGATACCCGACAATCGAAACGGAACCCGCTTCGCCCGGCGTCACCCGCTTTGCCAACAGAAAATGTGCGAAGGGATTACCGCTCAGTTCCGCTTGTAACATTTTGCGCGTCCAGGGTGCCGAGAAGCAAGCTTCTTCGATTTGTAGAATATCAGCCAGCGCTTCGACGGTCGCCGGCTCAATCACCCACTCACCCATTACCCCTCCCCCTCAGGCAGGGATGCTGAAAAAGTCCGCCAGCGTCGTTCTCGCATCGCTCAGACCCTCAACGTACCCCAGAGGGTACGCCTCGGCCCTTCGCTCGCTGCGGCCTTGCTGAACGGCCTTTTTGAGCATCCTACTAAGACCTGGCCACGTCGTCACGCGCCGTCCCGGGTCCCGCCCGTGCCTCTCTGTCGTAGATCCCGAGCCCCCGCCGACGGAATCCGTGCCCCCGCCACGCGCGCCTTCACTTTTCTTGCGACCCGCTCCTGCCGAAGCGCCACCGGGGACTGGCCGCCGGACTCTTCGTACTTCAGTTCCGCTGTGGTGCGTTGCACGTACAACGGGCTGATGCCAGTTCTTGCACACTCACCACGTCGGAGCCGCTCAATCCCCGCCAGACCAATCGAGACGGCCGAGGGTTTCATGGCATGGTCCGACGCCTCGGCAACCGTGGCGGAGGGAGGAATCGACGCACGGATAGCTGACGCTTCGACCGTCCAGCCTTCCCCGAATACGAGAATCGATCCTGTGAGGCTGCTCCCCAGCATAACGGGCGTGCCGACCTGCTCTGACACCACTCGCTCCAATTGATCTTCGCTGGTCCAACGGAACAGCGCCCAGTACAGTTCCCCCCGACGACTATTGAGAATGGGGCAGAGTAGCGTCGATGTTCCCCGAAGATTCCAGGCCATACCCTCCAGTGTCGGCACCACCGCCAAGGGGAGCCGACTGATCGTCCTGAATCCGAGGAGCGTCGCCAGGCCGACGCGAAGTCCCGTGAAGGACCCGGGGCCGATCGACACGACGAGACCGTCCAACTGCTTGAGCGTCAGACCCGTCTCACGGAACAACCGATCGATCGTGGGCAGCAACAGCTTGGCATGCGATCCGGCCGCGTCCTGGTCGTGACGGGCAAGGATGCGCGATTCATCGAGTATCGCCACGCTCTGCCACGAGGTTGCCGTTTCGACTGCCAATACTTTCATCGTGCTAGACCTGACCGAGGTCGGCGGCGGCCAACGGCTGATTCGGAACCATCTCGTGAAACGTCACCTGCACGCTCCCCTGCCCCTTCCCATCTTCCAACAAAATCTTAAACGGCCTCAGCAGCCGCCCATCTCCGGCGCTTGAGATCGCCTCCGCCCCGCCGATCGCACGGAAGTCCTCGTACTCAATGGTCGCTTCCACCGCACCGGACTCTGTGAGCCGATCTTCCCGAACGACAAGCAACGTCTGCCGCTCGAACCAGAGACGCCGGCGCATCGTCTGTGCCCCGTTTGGGGAGCGGCCTGAAACCTCCAGCCGGTAGCGCTCTCCCTCTTCCACGAGTGCGACGGTCTCGTCTTTCGCGATCGTGCCGGTGCCCAGCACGCCACCCATCGCCCACACACTCAATTGAAACGGCCGCGCAAGCTTTCCCATCTCGCTCATGTCGGACGGACTGCCGGACAGGACGCGGCCCATCGTCGGCAATCGCAACCGGAACTGATCCTCAGCCTGCACATATTCGAAGAGCTCGCTGCCGACCGCGGTGAACCCGCGCAGGCGCATGGCGTTCGGACGACGATAATACAACGCCCCCTCCATCCGCGACGCGATGGGGATGATGCCTCCACGCACCTTTGCGCTGAAGAGACCCTTCATCGTCTGGATTGCCGCTTCGCGCTGACTCAGCAATGCCGTCAGTTCCTCCACCGTCGCCTGCTTGAGCCGGACTTCCTCGCGCGGGGTGACAGAGGCGCAGCTTGAGAAAACGGGAACTAAGAAAAACCAGATCAGCAAAAGAGCCCATCGGCGCCCTCGCTTCTCTCCTCTTGAACCGGCTCCGCCAGAGAAAATGAGCGTCAAGCGAGCCTCTCTTACGCACGGCCAACGAGCACATTCGACGAGGTAATCGATGCGTCTTGGCGCACCGGGGGTGGGCGGGTGAGACCATACTCGTTGCGCTTCCACAGAGGCTCGTCCACTTGTCCCCTTTCTACGCCAGAACCACATCCAATGCCTCCCCCACTTCACGAATCCCGATCAATTCGATCCCGTCGATGGGTTCTAGCTTGGCCAAGTTCCGTTCCGGCAACAGACAGCGCTTGAACCCCATCTTCGCCGCTTCACGAATCCGCATTTCAGCCTGACTGATCGCGCGCACTTCACCGCCGAGCCCCACCTCGCCTAACACCAACAGTCCCGGCTCGATCGGCACTTCCCGCAAACTCGATGTGATCGCAGCCACGATGCCTAAATCGATAGCCGGCTCGTCGATATGCATCCCACCGACGACGTTCACATAGACGTCTTGTCCGGACAGATGCATACCCAACCGCTTCTCCATGACCGCAAGCAAGAGCGACACCCGATTCTGCTCCACGCCGTTCGCCATTCGTTTCGGCATCGCATAACTCGTGGAGGACACCAATGCTTGTAGTTCCACCAGAATCGGCCGCGATCCTTCGAGACTCGATACCACCACCGATCCCGTCGTACGCTGGGACCGTTCAGCCAAAAACAACTCCGAGGGATTGCTCACTTCCTCCAGCCCGGAGTCTTTCATTTCGAATACGCCAATCTCGTTGGTCGAACCAAAGCGATTCTTCACCGCGCGGAGAATACGAAAGCTGTGGCCCTTGTCCCCCTCGAAATACAGCACCGTGTCCACGATATGTTCCAACAACCGCGGCCCGGCAATTGCCCCTTCTTTGGTGACATGCCCGATGATGAAGACCGGCACGCTGCTGCGCTTCGCGTACCACATCAATTGGCCTGCCACCTCCTGCACCTGGCTGATGCTGCCCGGCGCGGACGTAATCTGTTCCGTATACACCGTTTGGATCGAGTCAACGACCATTGCAGCGGGCTGGATCTCCTGCGCCGCCTTGAGAATTTGTTCGAGGGAGGTTTCCGCCAGGATTAATAGATTCGGATGTTCGATACCAAGCCGCTGCCCCCGCATCTTGATCTGCCTCGGAGACTCCTCTCCGGAAACATACAGCACCGGTTCATCCTTGGAAGACAGGCACGGGAGCGCCTGGAGCAACAAGGTTGTCTTCCCAATACCCGGATCGCCGCCGATCAGGATGACCGAACCGGGAATGACTCCACCCCCCAGCACCCGGTCGAATTCGCCGATATGCGTCAGCCGCCGGTCTTCACCTACCACTTCGATGTCGGCAATCGGGGTGGCTCTTGCCTGCGCCATCTTCATCGCAGCAGGCCGCCCCTTGCCGGTCGGCACCTGCCGTTCCTCTTTCATGGTATTCCAGCCGCTACAATCAGGACAGCGTCCAAGCCATCGTGGCGACTGGTGACCGCAAGCTTGGCAGGAAAAACTCGTTTTCGCCCGCATTTAGAGGAGCCTCAATATCAAAGGAAACCTGAAACCTATAGTAAAGGATAGGAGGGGTGAATGGAAGATACGGGTGTCGCGCTAGAATCTTGAGCTGCGAGAGTTTCCGCCAACGTCTTGTACCGCCGCGAGGTGAAGTCCGCGCCGTCCGATGCCCTATCTTATCCTCTTATCCGCCACCCTCCCACTCGCGCGCAAATTGTTTCGAAACAAGCGGGCGACTGGACTGTCCTTCACTGCGCGCATCGAGAGAGCACCGCTTCTTCGTGCGCGTTCCGCGAGCAAGAAGGACAATCCGGTTGCCCGCTACAATTTCTTGCGCACGTCCTTCCACTCCTTCGCCACTTTCGCTTTGCGCGGCGCTTCACCCTTGGCTGGTTCTGGCACCATCACGGCTTCGAGGCGCCGCTGCAGAAACGCTTCGGCGAATACTTTCGATCTCCCCACACCTATTTTGAGCGTCTTCCACCCGGCGGCATGCAGTTCATCGAGTTTCGCTCCAAACGCGTCTGGACCGGATGGCAGCACGAGAATGTGTCCGACCGGAAACTTCTGCTCCCTGAGCCATTGTCTGGCTTGTGCGTTCACCTGATCCTTGGTACCCGCCGCCTTATCCTGCGTCACCACATAGAGCACGTTGTAGTAGAACTTGGTGAGCTTGCCGAGTTCCTCTGCGGCGTCGGGCATCGGGCGTCTGCCTGCCGCCTCCTTCCCGGGCCAGGTCATGGTCGGCCCCTGTCCGACTGGGACCTCCATGAGCGCATCCATTTCCACCGCCATGATCGGGCTGCGACGTTCCCACACGGCCAGATTCGCACCAGCTTCGGTCACGGCGACTCTCGTTGTGCTTCCGACGCGCACGGTAAATGGAACCGCCGCTTTGGCTTTCGGGGTGTATGACAAGAAGGCCCGCCCGTCGCCACCAGTCATCGCGGTTGCGACGACGTTGCCGGCGATGAGCAGCTCGATGGGTTCTCCTCCCAGACCGGTCTCTGTCAGGATCCCCTTCTGTGTGAGCGTCGCTTCAATGGTGGCCGGCTGGTTGGGCGAGGTGAGGCTATCGTGAACCGTCAAGGTTCCTGGAATCTTCTCAGCCGCGGAGAGGATGGTGGTCGCAGTCCAGAAGAGGAGGATAGTGAAGAAACCGACTCTACGGAAGGGAACAGTCATAGGCCGCACAGCCACATAGGAGTGGAAGCGGAGGAGGTCACGCCTTAAGGGCTGCCAGCACGTCATCCACATGACCGTCGACCTTGACCTTGCGGAAGATCGCCTTCAACTTGCCGGCCTGGTCAATCACAAAGGTACTGCGTTCGATGCCCCAATACTTTCTGCCGTACATGCTCTTCTCTTTGTATACCCCATAGGCTTTCGCCGCGACCTTGTCCTCGTCGCTAAGCAGCGTAAACGGCAAGGTAAATTTCTTGATGAAATTCTGGTGGGATTCCCGGCCGTCAAAACTCACGCCAAGCACGACGGCCCCCGCCTTCTTGATCGGCGTGATGGCATCGCGAAAGTCGCACGACTCCTTGGTACAGCCTGAAGTAT
Organism: uncultured Nitrospiraceae bacterium; assembly: GCA_963720035.1. Taxonomy (GTDB): domain Bacteria; phylum Nitrospirota; class Nitrospiria; order Nitrospirales; family Nitrospiraceae; genus Palsa-1315. The sequence goes on from CAVREB010000002.1 coordinate 280,687, forward strand.
TATCCTTGGGATAAAAATAGAGCACCACCTGCTTACCCGCAAAGTCTTTCAGGCTGACCATTTCCCCATCCTGATCGGGAAGGGACAGGGCAGGAGCTCTATCACTGACTTCAAGTTCCTTGGCCATCTCAGTCCTCATCCGGCTGCTAGGGTTATCGCGGCCCGCTACCGATTCCAGGCCTGCTGGTGCCGACTGGATGTTCTTTGTATGCCTTTGGAGAGTCCGGGCTGCCGAAGGGACGGAGCGCGGGCGAATCCCAGATCACTTTGTCGCCCGGAGCCAGGTTGGCCGCTTCCACAAACTGTTGGCGCGCTTGCTCAGTTTCGCCCAGGGCATTCAAGGCCAAGGCATAGTTATAGTGCGCTGGCCCCGATTGAGGAGCCGCGGCCACCGCTTGGGAAAAATAATTCTTCGCGTCGTCGAACTGCCTCGCTTGATAGGCCTGCGTCCCCTGTTCAGTCAGGGCCACTGCTTGCGGCTTCACTCCGGACTCGAGCGCCAGCGGGACCAGCGGCTTCGCCTTGCTCTTGGAACAGCCGACTGCCCCGATGAGCAAAAGGACCATCCCGAGCAGGGACAAGTATTTCATCGCGCTTCCACGTTTCATCGGCATCTCACCCCTTCGTATGTTTCCGGGTCTCTTCCTCGAACGTTTTTCGATAGAGCACGTCCCACTCCGCACTGCCCTCGACGATCCCGCGCGAGTAGGAGGCCAACTTGGCCCTGACCTTTCGATCGATTTCTTCTTCTTGCGCCAACTCGGATGCGAGCACCCGCTTGATCTCTTTCAGAACCCGCCCCTCGTCGGCCTGCACCGTCACCAACGGACTTTTCGCGACCACTTGAAGAATGATGTGGGAGAGATGGCTGATTTTGTCTTCGCTCAACATGGCAATCCGTGAAATCGTCACACGTGAAACGTGCAAGGTACTGAGGTTGAACATTCAATCATACTGCGTTTCACGTTTCACCTTTCACGTCTCACGCCTTATAAGATGATGCCCCGCTCCCGTGCCAGCTTACTCTTCACCATCGTGAACATCCGCTGAAAGTCTACTTGTCCCCGCTCGATATCTTGCTCGTAGGCTTTCAACAGCTGCCGCACTTCGGCGTTCAGGCGGTCTTCGATCGACAGTTCTTCGATAATCGCATGATCGATCTGCTCGACGAACGCCTTGCGATCCCCGACGATCGTCACCTGCCCCTCCTGCTCCAACCTGGTGGCAATCGACTCCGAGATGTGGCGAACCCGTTCTTTCGAGAGTCGCATGGCTAGATCCGCTCGATCCGAATGGTCGGGACCTCCATGACACGCCGCAGCACCGAGGCATCCCCGAGAATGCGGCCGATCACATTCACACGGTCGGCCGGGACCGGATCCTGCCCCATACTCATCGGTGTGCGTCCAAAGAAAATGGCCAGGACCTGCCCGGCTCCCCAGAAAGCGACATCGCCGACTTTGACTTGATTCGTCGCCGTCTCTCGATGGTCCTTTACCCCGGCCAGTTTAAAATAGAGCTCTTCCCCCCATGTGTTGACCGGACTTTCAACCGGCAACGCGGCATAGACTTCCTGCGCCGTCTTCGTCGACTTGAGTTCCGCGTCAAGTTGCACAGAGCCGACGGTGATACGAATTTTGTTGGGGAGATCAGCCATGACGTCCTATCCAGCGCTTTTCAGCGACTATAACGACTATAAGATGAAAACCCGCTCAGGCCGCGGACTTTAGCTTGTTTATTCGGTGAAATCAAGGCTACAATCCACCGATCATATGCTCACGTCATCCTTCGTCCTTCTCAAAGGTATCGGCCAAAGTTCCGAACGCCGTCTTTGGCAGGAAGGCATTCTCGATTGGGCTTCATTCCTCCGATCTCCGACCCTGCCCGGCATCTCCTCGACAAGAAAAGAGTGGTATGACCGCGAACTCGCCATCGCCCAATCGCGCCTGGAAGAGGGCGACGCGCACTTCTTTGGCACCTGCCTAAAAAGTCGGGAGCACTGGCGCCTCTTCGAGACGTTTCGTCATCGCACGCTCTATCTCGACATCGAGACGACAGGGATGTCTGCGCGCGAGGGTCATGTGACGGTGGTCGGATTGTATCGGAACGGGCACATGACCAGCCTGGTCCGCGGGGAAACGTTAACGGAGGACCGATTGCATGCGGAATTGGAGCAGACAGATCTCTTCATTACGTTTTTCGGCAGCGGGTTTGATATTCCCTACTTGCAGGCGAAGTTCCCCCGGTTGAATTTCAAGAAACCCCACTTCGATCTGTGTTTCGCGGCGCGCAGGCTCGGCATGCAGGGCGGGCTGAAACGCATTGAGCACGAAGTCCAGATTGAGCGCGAGACCGATGTGATCGGACTCGACGGATGGGAAGCCGTTCGCCTGTGGCACCAGTGGTGCGCGGGAGACGAGGCCGCACGCGATCTGTTGCTGAGGTACAACGCGGCCGATACCCAAAACCTCGAACCGCTCGCATCATTGCTCTACGACCAGATGGTCGCGCGATTCGGCCCGTCTTCTCTGGGATTTCCACCGACCCGTCACCAAGCGCCGGCCGAGGTCGCTCCGTGACAGAGCCCCAGCAGTGGATCGGGGTCGGTCGAACCGAGACGGGCCATGTTCGAGCATCGAACCAGGATGCGCTGGCCCTCCTGAATGACTGCGGTGTCTGGATCGTGGCGGACGGGATGGGTGGTCACCCGGCAGGGGATCTCGCGGCCCAAACCGCCGTGGCCGTAGCCACGCAGCGGGCGCAAGAACGAGCGGCCTGGCTCCGCGAGCACCCGAGCGCTGCCGCTGAATTCCTGGCAGACCTCGTGACAAGCGCCAACCGACGAATCCATGACCTCATGCTGGCGAAACCGTCCTTGAAAGGGATGGGCACGACCTTCGTCGCCTTGGCGATGACGCCGGCACCGATGCCGGTCGCCCATATCGCCCATTTGGGAGATAGCCGTGCCTACCTCTATCGGACAGGACAGCTCAAGCAATTGACGCGCGACCACACCCTCGTCGAGAAATTTGTGCAGCGCGGCCTGATCGATGCGGCCACGGCGCTCACACATCCTGAGCGTCACATCTTGACCAAAGGCCTGGGGATGGGCGTCGATATGAAACCGGAGCTGACCTCAACGCCGGTGACGCCGCACGATCTGATTGTGCTCTGCAGCGACGGACTCACGAAAATGTTGGAAGACGCGGCCATCGCATCGATCCTCTCCCGCGCGAACGGCGATCCCCACCGGGCCTGCCACGATCTGATCGAGCAAGCGCTGAACAGAGGGGGAGAAGATAATGTGACCGTGATCGTCGTGGCCTATCACCATTAGGGTGCCTCCTGCTTCGCGTTGACAAGAAGAAACGGGCTGTGTAGCCTCCATTTCTAACCAGCTCCTCCTCCCTTGCTAGAGGAGGCCGCCACACAAAGAGGCTCCTCATGTCCCGCGTTGTTCGCGGCGCGTTGTTCGCCGTAGCGTTCCTCTTGATGACCGAGCACCAGACGGTCGGTTTGGCACATGAATCGACCGGTCCGGAGGCAGTCATCCGCGCTCTGGTTCGTGCCAACGCCGAGATGGATATGCCGACCCTCTCTCGCCTCATGGCGCATGACGCGGATATCACCAGCTATACTATCGGTGGACGGAAATATGTCGGGTGGCCGGAGTTCGAACATGACATGCAAGAGGAGTTTTCCTCCGTGGTCAAACTCGATCTTCCCATTCATGAGCTGAAAGTCTGGACGAAAGGAACTCTCGCCTGGTTCACCATGGAACTGGACTATATCCGCTTTGTGGGAGCGGGACCCAGTCTACGGAAAACGGTGCTTCCTCTGAGGGAAAGCGGTGTGCTGGAAGAGCGGGAGGGACAATGGGTTCTGCTGTCCTGGCATGAGTCGCTCCGGAACATGCAACTGGCAGCCCCTCTGGCCCAACGTCCCCCGACACCTTCCCCGCAACACTTGGCCAGCAATGCTCAACTTTCGTCAACGCCGGACCTGAGCGGGGAATGGGAAATTCTCGAGGTGGAGGACGACAAACGCTACAAGGCCACCCTCGACAAAGCCGGCAACGGCCCCTATACCCAGCACGGTGGACGATTCGTCACCACGAAGTACACCGACCGTCTCTGGCAAGGTACCTGGCAGCAGCCGGGTAACGATCGCGAAGGAGGATTTGAGCTCCTCCTCTCCGAGGACGGCACCCAGGCCAAGGGCGTGTGGTGGTATTCGCGGGTCGGAACCCGGCAGAATATTCCCCCTCGTGAACACGGAGGGACATACCAGTGGAAGCGACTCACACCTGTGCCACTATCACAATGAATCGACCCGCCATCTACTTTCTGCCAGGCAGCGCACCACCTCGCAAAAGGTCGATTTCTGATTGTCCATCATTGTCTGGAGGAGCGATGCTCCGGCTCTTGTTGTGTTTTCTCGCTCTGTGCATCGGCTCACCCGCATTTGCGTCGGGCGGGCATGATCACCATGACGTCCCGACGCTCAAGAATCAAACAACCACGACCATCACAATTCAGGACAATGTCGTGACGCTCACGTTCGGTCCTGTCGACCTTCCGACCGCTCACGAGGGAGAACTGGCGGCGTCGATGCCCAAGCATAACTTTCAGCTGCCCAAAGATATGTATATGGTGGGATATAAAACCGCGGTCTTTACCAAGGCGGGGAAGGAACTCCCGAAGAACTATCTCCATCACATCCTGATGCTCAACAACGACAAACCGAGCGTCTCATGCCCGGGCGAACCGTTGTTCTTTGCGGGAGCAGGGCTGGAGATGACCGAGACGCGTTTTCCGGAAGGCTACGGGGTCAAGCTCGCCAAGGGTGATCACCTCATGTCGATTGTCGCGTTTTATCACAAGGCGCCGATCACCAAGGATGTGATGGCCACCTTCACCATGTATATGGCACCCGAGGGCGAACCAGTCAAAGAAATGGAAGTGTACCAGGTGGGGGTCAATATCGTGTGTTTCAGCAAGTTCTCACAACGAGGCCCAGACCAGACGGATGAAGGTATTGAAATTGCCTCGGGAGTCCGGGTCCACAGCGCGCCTCTCAAGTTCTCGATGGATGGCTGTGTGAAATTCGCCTACCCACATGGGCATGACGAACTCTTAATGATCGGCCTGGACAATAAGACCAAGAAACAGACTCTGCTGCGGACGGTTCCCGACGTCGCACCGGACGGGACCTTCCTCCAGTTTCAACCGCATCAAGTCTATAAGGACAGTCAGGGATTTTCTGTGACGAAGGCTGATGACTATGAGATGGTCATGGTTCATCACCATCCCTTGCAAAAACAAGAGGCACAACATGGGATGGGAAACTATTTGCTGTACATGACCCCTGGCGCCTGTCCGACGACACCCACTACTCCACTCGCCAAGTAGCGACAACACAGGCCCCTGTATCTGCCGCACGGTCTGCGGCATGGTACCAAGACGCTCCCTCGCCTAACCGACGCCCTGTTTCCCTCCAATTCCGTTCAATTTTGTTCGCCCTCGAAGTCCGTGAGGCTCTCCCCCTACCAAAGAAGAAGCCCATTCCACCGCATGGAGACTGGGTTTCCCACCTCTGCCTGTGCTATTCACATCTTCATCCTCAGACGCGTGCCCCGAGTCGGTTACAGCAGAAGAATAGGGGCTGGTTTGTCTCAGATCACGTTACGAGCGAACGTCGTGTTGTTGCACTGGGACTGGGCTTGCTCGGATTCCCCGGAAGCACAGGGATATCTTGATGCCGCAGAGTGAGCCGGTCACCATCTTCATTATCAGCGATCACGCTGACTCCATTAAACTGGTCACCATCAGTTTGCGAGGATTTTTCCCTGGTTGCCGCGTGGACGTCGCCTACTCCGCCGAAGAAGCCCGCGCATGGACCGCACCGCACGAGTGGACCCTCATCCTCATCGACGAACAGTGCCTCGCCGGGGCTGACGCCGCACTGCCCAGTGAACTCAAACAGCGCGCACCGTACGCGGCGATTATTCTGCACAGCGACCACACTGATTCAGCCTCGGCGCTTCAAGCACTCCAAGCCGATGTTGATTTTTTCCTCTCGAAGAAATCTCCGGCCTTTCTCACGGAACTCCTGTTCTGTGCCAAGGAAGCCTTCGAGAAACGTCACCTGAGAATGGCCCTGGACCATGCGCGCGAACGTCATCGTCGGCTCGTCGAATCACTCAGTGACATCGTCTACGAACTGGATGCCAGCGGCTGTTTTGTCACGGTCAGTCCGGGCATCGTCACACTATTGGGCTACTCGCCCGATGAACTCATCGGATTGCCCTATACCAGTCTCGTTCCCCACGACCAGGAGTCGGTGGCTCGGTATCGCCTCAACGAACGCCGTTCCGGAGCGCGTGGCACCAGCCGCGTTGAGTTGACCTTTCAAGCGAAGCCGTCGCAGGACAACAAACCGCTGACCCTCACGGCGGAGGTCAACGCCAGAGGACTCTACGACCCCCTTCGCCGATTTCTCGGCACGGTGGGACTGATCCGAGACCTATCCCAACCCAAACAACAAGACCGCACGATCCATCAACTTCGCCAAGAACTCCGACGTACGGATGAACTGGTCGCACTGGCCCAGCGAATCACGCTGTTGTCCCAACAGCTGCACGATCCACTGGCCTCACTGGTGACGCAGTCCCAGCAACTCCTCACCACCATTCGCGACGCACGTCTGGAGAACCGAGCCGAAACACTGGCCCGCCACGCCGCAGAAGCGACCGAACTCGGAGCACAACTGGCACAGGCCCTCCACGAGAGAGAGGGAGGCGCCACAGGACACACCATCAACGATGTCCTTGACGACGTGCTCACGTCGATAACCCCGGCGATCACGGATAGTGCAGGTATCATCCGGCGGTTCTCCTCGCACCTGCCTCCGCTCGTCGGCGATCGTGAGCAGGTTACGATGCTCTTTCGCCATGTCCTGAACTACCTGCAGACCTATTTGGTGACGGTTGGCCGTCCGCACCGACTCATCGTGACCACGCGCGCGGTCGGGCCTTCCTCCATTTCAGCAGACGCCCCCGCCCTCTTCCCCCTTGCACCGACTACCGAAGTCGAAGTCGAGCTGCTCGAATCAGACATGGTGTGGTCGGCAGAATCTCCGGCTCCTTCACCCCCGTCTATCGATCTCCTCGAGTCGTATCGGCTCGTCCGCCAACTGAGTGGCTCCTTGGATTTGTCGGCGCCCATGCAGGGCCCCCTTCGTCTGATCCTCCGACTGCCGGTCGCCTCTCGCACGCCCCTTGAGATGCCTCCACTGCCGATTTCCGTTTCTGCCGCCCCGCCTGCACTCGCTCCTGAAACGAAGAGCGCCACGATGGCACCTGTTCCAATAGCCGTTCCTGGAAGTCCGCAACAGGAACGGCGCCATTCACCTCGAATTCCAACCACTCTGCCTGCCACGATCACCGTCGGGTCAGCGACGTGGGATGGCACCATTTCCAACATCAGCCTGGGCGGCGCCTGCATTACCCTCCCCGACGACTTCCCAACCATCGCGCCACAAGATGCCTATGTTGTACTCAAGACTGCCGTGGGGATCCTCGAACTGCAAGGGGATGCGCAGGAACGGCCCATCTCACTCTCTTCCGGGACACCGGTTTCCCATCTCGTCATCGCATTTGATTCGCCTAAGCGAGAAGAAGCCGCCGTCCTTTCCTCGCTGATCCAGGCTGCGCAGGAACAGACTTTGCCTTTCTCCCTTGAAGTACTGCTTGCGGCAGGACCACAGGTCGAACTGACTGCCACCCCCGCCCTCGTACCAAGCGAGCGGGAAGATTACGACCCGCGCGAGGCGGTTCGGGTTGCCGTGAGACTTCCGGTCCGGCTCGATGCGATGGACTCTACCGGTCACCCTCACCGACTGACCGCGCTGACGGTCAACCTCAGCCGGGACGGTGCCTGCCTTCAGCTCAACGTTCGGCCTGAGCTCCTGAGCGGGCTCGCCACATTACACTTCGCCGCCACACAGAACCAAAGTTACCCCGGGACCCATGAGCCTGGTACGCCGGACTCCGCGCTTCCCGCCCGAATCATCTGGTCGGCTCCGGATCCCACCAGGCCCGGTGAATTTCGTGAGCAAGGCTCCGATCCTGCCCTACGTGTCGGCCTCCGCTTTGAGGGCCTCACACCCTACGCTGAGCGCGAAGTGAACCGTGTGGTCCGACAATACCTGACGTCCCCTAGCGAATCGGAATCCTCCTCACAACAGGCGTCGGTCGTCAGTATTCCGCGAGAGTGCCGGAATCCACGCGGCCAAGCAATTATGATCACCGACGACCACCTCGGCCAATCGCTCGCACCGAGCACGCCGGTCGTCATCATCGCTCCCGGGTATGGCCAGACCGCTTTGGACGCCATTACCTTATCGTACTACTTGGCGCATCACCGGCTCCGCGTCTTGCGGTACGACCACACCAACCACGTGGGATTGAGCGACGGCGAACTGCAACAAACGACGTTACGGAGCATGCAAGCCGACCTCCTTAAAGTGGTGGAGTTTGTGCAACACACGTGGCCGACCGCTCCACTGATCGTCATGGCGAGCGACATGGCCGCACGCGTCGCGCTCAAGATGGCGGTGCAATCCCGTCCTCTCGACCTGCTTCTCCTGATCAATCCGGTCGTCGATGTCCAGGCCATGCTCATGACTGTCCACGGTCATGACCTCGTGGCTGACCACCGATACGGGCTGCGACGCGGTATCGCCAACCTGCTCGGGCTCAACGTCAACGTCGATCGCTTTGTCGGCGATATCGTCGCAGGCCACTTTACGGATCTGGCCTCCACGATCGCGGATCTGCGCCTCCTTCGCTCTCCCTCAGCTATTCTCACAATTCCCACCAGCACGCTCGGGCCGTTGCCTCCGGCTGACCTCCCGCAGGCTTTTCTCACCGCGCTGGGAGCCCATACCCGTCTGGCAACCGTCCCCGCACCGCTGATGGGCCAGGATCTCCCGCTCAACGAACCACACCCCCTGGCCTTCCGACAGATCTTGGAGCAGATCGCCGCAACCGTCTCGCTGCCGACCATTCCGGCTGAATTCCCCGCACAGACCCGTCACCTGCTGGCCCGTCAACAGCGCGTCGAGATCGAGCGCAGCCGTCTTCGCCACAATCTCTCCCAGGTCACGCGTAGGGCCTTGAGAGTTGCGCACCTGCAGCAGCTTCCCCAACTCGGAAACCTCCATGAGTACTGGAAGCTCTTGGACGATCTCTACCGGCTACTGAGCCCGCTCGAACCGGGCTCCATCCTAGTGGATGTGGGAGTCGGCCACGGCGATTTCCTCCGGGCCACGATGGTCAACCAGGCCTACCGCTCTCGACAGCGTGGATGGAGTCCGGAGCGTCCCGTTCACGTGATCGGGCTGGGGTATTCTCAAGACTCGCTGACGCAGGCCCGACAGAGTCTTCGTGCCTTGCATCGGGAACTCGACAGCGACTTTGCGGGCACCCTCACCATCCACCCCCCCTTGACCACCGATTGGGTGCAAGCGGATTGGACGCAGGGGCTTCCCTTCAAGAACCACTCCCTCCACCGTATCATCTGCAATCTGTCGCTCCCGTTCGTCCACTCTCCACTGATCACGATTCGTGAGCTGTACCGCATGCTCCATCCGCAGGGGCGCCTAGTCCTCACGGTCTTCCACCCCGACACCGATCTTTCGGTGCTCTATCGCCGGCATCTCCACAGAGCGAATCAGGATGAATTTGGTTCACAAGCACACATCGTCCTGCACTACCTGGGGCGACTCCGAGAGGCTATCCGCCATGGCTTGCTGCACACCTTCGACCGACGTTCACTGGCCTCATTCCTCCAGCAAGCCGGCATCCTCACACCCCGCATCCTTCCTGCGCTCGATGGGCACGCCCTCTTCGTCGTCATTGAAAAAGGTAAATCCGCTAGCTGAACGTGCCCGTGCCGTGTATACTCCCACCCGTACAACTTTGAACACATAATCTTTTATGCTCAATCCGCATTTCAGCTGGCGGATCACACGGTGCTTCTGCGCTCCCTGTTCGTTATGACATCACGCTCATCGAATACTGCCATCTTGCCGCCTTCTTCCATCGAGCTATTGAGCATCGTCACACAGTTTGCGGCCGACCTGGGAACGATGACCGACCTCTCGACACTCGGGAATCGCATTATCCAAGAGCTGTGTCGCGCCGGTGCCACGACCCAAGGGACGTTGTTCCTCCTGGATCGCGAGCACGAATGCTATCGCCGCGCCAGCATGGTCGGCCCGGTTTCCCCCACGCATGTTCCTCTGACGCTGGCCGTGAACCATCCTCTCCCCCATCACCTGCTCGCAACCAATCGAATCATGACACAGGCCGATTCGCCTGCAGACATCCGAGAGACTGACTCAGGAGCTGGCGCACGAGCTGCCATGGAATCCATGCAGGCCACACGAATCGTGCCACACCTCAATAAAGGCCGTCTCATCGCCTTCTCACTCCTCGGCGCGACACAACCTTCGGCTGAAGAAAATGCTCTAACCAGGTCCGTGCTCGCCGCGCTGGCACAAACCGCCACGAATGCGCTTGACACCATTGTGCTGTATGAGGATCTCCATCGTTCACACGCACTCATGAAGCGGACGGATCGACTGAAATCCCTTGAGACGATCGCCGGCGGCTTCGCCCATGAAATCAGAAACCCCCTCACGTCGATTAAAACCTTTATCCAATTGGCGCCTGAACGAAAAGACGATCGCGAATTTATTCAGGAATTCAGCAAAGTGGTGCTCGACGACGTGTATCGGATCGAGCGGCTGATCCAGGAAATTCTCGACTACGCCCGATATATGGAACCCAAGCTGACGGACGAGGACTTCAACGACATTGTCGCCTCATGCCTCTATTTCATCGACGTCAAGGCAGACAGCCGGGGGATCAAGATTGAAAAAGAGTTGGCGCCTGACCTGCCTCGTGTCATGCTGGACAGACAGCAAATCAAGCAGGTCCTACTCAATCTCCTCCTCAATGCCATGGACTCGATGGCAGGAGCAGGTGGGCGTTTACGCGTTCAGACCAGCAGACTGGTCAAGCCTGGAGGGAAAGTCTGGGCCCACATCGAAATCGAGGATACCGGCGAGGGAATCCAGGATACGAATCTCGAGCATATTTTCGACCCTTTTTTCACGACCAAACACGAGAGTGGAGAACACGAAGGTACGGGACTTGGCTTGACAATTGTCCATCAAATTATTCAAGAACATCACGGCGAGATCCGGGTGAAGAGCTCGGTGGGTATCGGCACCACGTTTTTCGTGAGCCTGCCCGCCTTACCCGCATAGCCACCAACACCCTATGGACACCACTATGAAAAAACGAGTGCTGTTGATCGATGATGAGGCCCGCGTTCGGGCCTCATTGAAAGCGGTGCTGGAGCCGACATATGAAACGATCCAAGCCGCCGATGCGCAGGAGGGCCTCGAGCTGTTTCGCAAGGAAGCCCCCCATCTGGTCCTCCTGGACGTGATCTTGCCGGGTACCGACGGGCTGTCGGTACTCCAAACCATACGCGCCGAGGACCGTACAGCACCGGTCATCATGCTCACGGGAACGAAATCGGTAAAAACCGCCGTCGATGCGATGAAGTTCGGCGCGGCCGACTATCTCTCGAAACCCTTCGACGTGGAAGAACTCCGCATCATCGTCGAGCGCGCGCTCAAGGACCAGGAACTCCAACGGGAGGTGAAACAACTTCGTGCGCAAGTCGTTCGGCGCTATGCCTTTCACAACCTGATCGGCAAGAGCCCGTCGATGCAGGACATCTACACCAAGATCGAACAAGTCGCCGACAGCCGCACGACCGTCCTGATCGCCGGCGAGAGCGGCACGGGGAAGGAACTGGTCGCCAAGGCGCTCCACTATAATAGCAGCAGGCGCGAGCGCCCTTTCATCGCGTTGAACTGCGCTGCCCTTCCTGAAACGCTCATCGAGAGTGAGCTGTTCGGCCATGAAAAAGGCTCATTTACGGACGCCACGGCTCGTCGAGTCGGGCAATTTGAACTCGCCAACACCGGCACGCTCTTCCTCGACGAGATCGGCGACCTCAGCGCCATGACGCAAGCTAAGCTGCTGCGCGTCTTGCAAGAACGAGAATTCACCAGAGTCGGTGGGGTGCAATCCATCAAGGTGGACGTGCGCATTGTGACGGCGACGAACAAGAATCTCGAGGAACTCGTCCGCAAAGGGCAATTTCGCGAAGACCTTTACTACCGCATCAACGTCATAGCGCTGTTTTTGCCCCCGCTCCGGGAACGTGGTGAAGACGTTCCCCTCCTCGCCAAACATTTTCTGGCGAAACGGATCGAAGAAGACAACCGGCCGCCACAAGAGTTTTCCAAAGAAGCCATCGATCTTCTGTCCCGCTATCCCTGGCCGGGCAATGTGCGAGAGATGGAGAACATCATCGAACAGGCGTTCATTTGGTCCAAAGGATCGGACACCATCACCCCAGAACATCTCTCGGCCATTCTCAAAAACGACACCCGATCCTCTTCACTTCGCGACGACACCCTTGCTGGTCGCCTGTCGCTCGAGAAAGCCGTGATGGAATTCGAGCGTGAGATTATCTTGGATGCCTTGAAACGGACGAGCTATATCCAAACCCATGCCGCCAATCTGCTGGGAATCAGCCGCAGAATGCTCAAATACCGCATGGATACGCTGGGAATCGGCCGACCAGACCAGGAAGTGAGCACCGAACCTCAGGCCGTAGTGCAGGAATAGCACAGCAGTTCCCCCCTACTGCGTCTTTTTTGCACAGCTGAGCTAGGGAGATCCTCGCCGATATACGTAGTGTTTCGTTCAAGAAAACTACATATGGGTCTCCATCATTCCCAAGCCACACTCCGTTGAGACAATGATGCTAAGTTACTGAATCGGAACAAGAATTGCTTTACAAATTAAGTAATTAGCGGTAGAAGACACCCTATGAACTTACCATTGACTCCTGAGCTGTCGAAGAGTAAGCCAACCTTGCTCGTCGTTGACGATGAGGCAGGGCCCCGTGACGCGCTGAAAGTTATTCTCCGCCCCTTTTTTAATATCCAGACAGCGGAGTCAGCCAGTGCAGCGATGGACGTGCTGAACTCCCAGTCGATCGACCTCATCACACTCGACCAGAAGCTGCCAGATCGCCAGGGCTTAGACCTCCTTCAGGACATCAAGCATCACCACGCCGACGTTGAGGTCATCATTATCACCGGGTACGGGAGCTTAAAGTCAGCCATGGAAGGGATACGCCACGGCGCCGCCGGCTACCTGCTCAAACCCTTCAACGTCACGGAATTACTTTCCCTCGTCAACCAGACACTCGAAAAGAAACAGCGGCTCGACTTCCTGAGACATTTCATCGAGACGTCTACCGACCTCTGGGGATCAGAAACCGAAAGCGCGCAGGCGTGGAAGGAATTGCTCGCGGGATACCAGGCGATCGGGAAACCGACGTCAGACCATGCGTCTAGTTTCGAATCCGTGCCGGACCTCCTCCCTCTGCTCTCCGACCTGCTTGAAGCCAAGGATCGCCAGTTGCTCAACCACTGCAGCCGAGTCAGTTTCTATGCCACACTCTTGGCCAACCGCATCAACCTGACACTTGCTGAACAGAAATCGTTGGCGCTGGGGGCCTTCCTCCACGACATCGGTAAGATCGGGCCTGAGACTTATCAATTTGCCGACGATGAAATCGCTATGACCGGGGAGTCTGTAGTCAATCGGCACCACCCAGAGCAGGGCGCGAAACTCGTGTTACCGCTGGGGCTCCCGGCTGAGGTAGGACAGATTATTGCTTATCACCATGAACGGTGGGATGGCTCAGGCTATCCATTTGGACTTCAGGAAGAAGGAATTCCTCAACTGGCCCGTATCGTCTGCCTGGCCCAAACGTTCGACCATCTGACCGCAGAACTTCCTGGCCGGATGCCCCTCTCGATTGATGACGCCTGCCAACAAATGCTTACGTACGCCGGCACCCACTTCGAACCAAAGTTGACGGAACTCTTCACGCGCGTGATCCAGCAATGCAAGGGATCCCTTCCTGCCATGGCGATGGCTACCACTCCGACCGACCGATCCGACTCCTAACCGGCCAACTCACTCAGGCCGTTTCCCCTTCGCCCCCGCGATGAGTTCCGCTGCCGTTTCTCGCACTTTTTTCGTTATGGTCAGACCGCCCAACATTCTGGCGATTTCCTCTTCTCGCCCCATCCCCTTGAGCGCTCTCACCGACGTGGATGTCCGCTGACTCTCCAGCCCCTTTTCCACCAGCAGATGATGCTCTGCTTGGGACGCGACCTGAGGAAGATGAGTGATGCAAAAGACCTGATGGAACGCACCGAGTTTGCGCAGTCTCGTTCCCATGGCTGCAGCGACCGCCCCACCGACTCCCGTATCGATTTCGTCAAATACCAGCACCGGAACCTGGTCCATCTCGGCCAATACCGTCTTGAGCGCCAGCATGATGCGCGAGAGTTCCCCGCCGGAGGCCACTCGCCCCAAAGGTCTGGGCGGTTCGCCAGGATTGCTTGAGAGAAGGAACTCCACTCGATCACGCCCGGCCGGTCCGAGGCCCTCGTCCGACTCATCGCTCAAGACCGTTACCCGAAAGATCGCCTGCTCCATTTTCAACGCGACCAGCTCTGCTCCCACAAGCGTCGTCATTCGCTTGGCCGCGTCAATTCGCTTCTTAGACAGCTGCTGTGCCAACGTACGGAGTCGTCGGGCCTCTTCGTCCAGCCGCGCGGTCAACTCAGCAATTCTCTCTTCACGATTGTCCAATAACTGAAGCTCCTCCTGCACCTGTCTGCCTGTCGCTAAAACCGCCTCAACCGACCCTCCATACTTTTTCTTCAACCGTTGGATCAGATCGAGCCGGTCCTCCACGACAGCCTGTCGATCAGGATCGGCCTCTAACTGTTGGGCATAGTCGCGCAACCGCCCGGCAAGGTCTTTGAGTTGGATCGCCGACTCCGTAACAGCCTGCTCACAATCATCCATCGTCGGATCGGTCTGGGCCAACTCTGCGAGGGTCCGCCCGATCCGTCCCATCCTGGTGAGAACAGCCTGCTCATCGGCCTGCAACTCGACATGAGCTTCGTCGGCCAATTCCCTTAGCCGATGCGCATGTACCAATCGCTGTCGTTCGCTACGGAGCCGTTCTTCTTCATCGGGCAGCAGGCAAGCTTGTTCGATCTCCTGAGCCTGAAATCGCAACATATCCTCGCGTCTTGCACGATCGACGCCCTCACTCTGCAAGGCATCCAACTGCGTACGGAGTTCCTTCCATCCCTGGTAGGCCTGCTCGTACCTCCCGCGCAACTCGTAGAGACGTCCGAACGCATCGAGGGCATCTAATTGTTTAGTGGTAGCCAACAGCGATTGCTGCTCATGCTGGCCATGGATATCTACGAGGGTGCCGCCCAAGTTCTTCGAGCACGCGCAGTGGGCACAGGCTGCCGTTGACGTACACCCGATGGCGACCCGATCGGGACAGCACACGCCGAAGAATTAGCTCCGACTCGTTCTGACCGATGATGGCTTGTCGCCGAAGACGCTGAATGAGCGGATGGGTGTCTGGAAGGTGAAACGCGGCTTCGAGCTGCGCCTCGTCTTCTCCGGAACGGATCTGGTCCGTCGAGGCGCGCCCCCCGACTAACAAGGCAATGGCATCAATGAGGAGCGATTTACCGGCCCCGGTCTCTCCGGTCAGGACCGTAAACCCGGACTGAAATTGGAGACTGAGCTGCTCAATGAGCGCGAAATTGACAATGCGCAACTCGGCGAGCATTGCGGGGGGTGGCTACATTCCTTAGGCAGAGCCGGCTGGTTGGGCCAGCAGGGAATCGATCATTTCCTTGAACTGCCGCTTCGGCCGCGCCCCAACGAGTTTCTCCACGACCTGACCCTTCTTGAAAAACAGAATCGTCGGGATACTCATGACCTGATAGCGGCCTGCGACTTCTGGATTTTCATCGGTATTGAGCTTCCGTACTTTTATCTTCCCCGCATACTCTTTGGCCAATTCCTCGATGATCGGAGCGACCATTTGGCAGGGACCGCACCAGACGGCCCAGAAGTCCACCATCACGAGCTCAGAGGCTTTCATGACGTCTGCGTCCCACGTTGCATCTTCGACTTTCAGTGCATCACCTGCCACGTCACAATCCTCCTTGGCTGAGCACAACCGTGAACTTTGTAATCGGTAGGGCATCGTATACCAGCCCTCTTTGAGGAGTCAAATCCCTCCGCTGGCCACATAACATGACCAGAGGCCTCCCGACGGAGCTGGAGCCCCGCAGCTCACCAACTGGGATACGGCAACGAGAACCAGCCCTTGACTGAGCATCACACGAGCCGTTCTGCAGACAATCCGTTCACTGTCCAATCGGACCCATCCCAGGCTGGGACATGGGCGTGAGCGATTGTGGCCTTCCGTAAGGCCCTCCCGGCGCAGCCCAGGGCAGACCTCTCTCCCCGACAAGCAGCGGACTGAGAATACTTCGAACCACCGCCGTGCCGTAGTTTTCCGTCCAGCCGATCCCGGTCAGGCTAAACATGAAGTTGTACTGGGCACGGTCTGGGAACTGCAGATAGTAGAGCCCCAGCGACCAACACTTGCAGGGATTCTGGTAGAGGGCGACGATATCACGCTCCGAGCTCTTGCCTACATTCAAGTCGTAGTAGGTCTTGGCGCCAATTGTCCAACCCCACGGTGTTCGAAACCCACCGCCTGCTGTAACAAACTGAATTCCAGGGGTTGGGGCATAGACCTCATTGAACGAAATCGGATTCCACACGTCTCCGCGACGTGGACGATTGCCATCGTGCGTGTAGCGCTGCCCCACTTCGAGATACCAGTAGTTGGACTGCTGGACTCGGAGGTCAGTGTTGAATTGAGTCATCATGGGTTGGTAGGGATCGAAAAACGCATCGATGGTCAGATACTGGTTGATCGGGGGCGGCTGACCGGTGCCTCGGCCAAACGAGGCAGCCGCTAACTGAGACTGCGTGAACTGAGGTGTCGTATTGCCGATCACAGCTCGCATCCAAAGGTCGGAAAATTTCTTGCCGTCAACAGGCACTGTTGCCGGCTGTAACGGCTGCGTCACGGTTCCGGCAGCCGGAGGAACATTTGGGTTAAAATTGGCGGCTGAAGTTTGCACGGCGCCAACGTGATAGCTCTGCGCGAGCGTCAGGTCCAGCCAGTTAAACGTGCGTCCATTGATCTCCTGCTCGAGGAGACGGCTGTGCAGGGAGTATGTCAATAAATTTTTCATCGGCAGATCGTCCACCTGATCGATCTGGTTGATGTTCGACTGGTTTGTCGCCGGAACATACTCATAGATGACGCCCGGTTCGATTGTGTGCAGCATGCCCCCGCCGTCCGGGAGGCTGAACCGGCGGCTCATTTTGGACGTCGCATCTAACGACGCCCAAACCGTCTCGCGAGTGAGAGATTGGTCGGTGGAGACGCCGCGCGAGTAGTACACCTCCCGGAACTTCACTTGGGGGGTAAATCCCACCACATGTCCAATATCTAAGACATCGGTTGAAAGGCCCGGCACCAGATCGACCCGACTTTCCTTGAAGCCTTCCTGCCGGTTGAAATAGACGAAATTGGTGTCCAGCCCGAACAGCACCGGTCCGCCAAATGGCGCTGTATTGGCTAGCGCATAGCCGAGCTCAGGAAGTCGCTGAAACGTATCTTTGCCGCCTTCCTGCAACGGTTGCAAATACTGGCCAAGAAAATACGCATTGCCGTAGAGCAATCGTTGAGTCGCCAGGAGGTTCGACTCCCCACTGGGCGACGCACGCAACGCGCCCGAGTTACTGAGCTGTTGGTAGTACTGCGAATCCGACACGAGCGCAACCTGGGCGCGAACCAAAAGATCCGGCGTCACCTGTTGCGTATGGCTGCCGCTCAGAAGCCCTCGCAGTTCTCTCGCTTTGGTGTCGTTGGGATCCCCTGCGTTGTTTTTCGGCACTTGGGTTTGTTGCAGCGCGCTCAGAAACCACTGCCCCCTCGATTTCTGATCCAGCGCATAGCGATATTCGAAATCGCTCCCGTAGCCGAGGCTAGTGTAATAGTAGGGAGAGATCGTCAGGTCCTGGCTAGGATTGATAGCCCAATAGTAACTTTCTTGGAGGTGGGTGCCGAAGCGATTATCAAACCCGACATTCGGAATGAGGAACCCACTCCTTCGACTGGAGAGCGGATACGTCAACGTGGGAATAGGAAGCACCGGGACATCGTTCACACAGAGCCATGCACCGGAAAAGGCCACGCTGTCCCCGGCGTTCAGGTCGAGATCCTTGAACTGAAACCGCCAGGCCGGGGTCTCACCTTCCTGCGCATCGCAGTTCGTGAACCGGCCCTCTTTGACCCGATAATGGTCCTCTGAGAACCGCTGCAGGAGGCGACCTTCCACCAAGGTATTCGAGGATTTGAGATACACCCGCCCGTGCGTGACCACCCCGGCCTCGGTATTCACGTTGAGTTCCAGCCGTTCGGTCGCGAGATCGGCCTTGCGGGTCGATGAGTCGTACGTGGCCCGTCGCAATCAATACGCCCGGCAAAGCCTGGATGGTCATGTGATCGGCCGTCAGACGCAGGGTGCCCTGGTTGACCACCACTGAGCCATCGGCTTCGTAGATTTCTTGTTCCTGTAGATAATCGATTCGTTCTGCGGTGATATCGAGCGGGAGCGCACCGGGGGATGTCGTCGTCGATGCAGAATCTCCCCCATTCCCTGCAGCAACCCCTACAGGCGGAAGCACCATCCCCAGCAACAACCAACCAACCAGGCACATCCACAGCCGCGTCGCGATGCCTGCCATGTCAGCCCCGAAGCGGCGAAAGCCCACAGCCACGGAACCATGCCTTAAACTCTCCAACGAGTATGAGCGATCCCGTTACACAAACCAGACCGTCCGGCGTCGCCAGCTGTCTGGCCAACGCCATCGCATCATTGAGTGACGGCACGACATGCGGGTGAGACAGCAGACCTTCGAGCGAGGCTCGGAGTTCCTGAGCGGTAGCAGAGCGTGGGAGATCCGCCTGCGTCAACACCACCTCATCGACAAGGCTCCTTAGCGGTTCGACAAAGCCTCGATGGTCCTTGTCGCGCATCATTCCCAGAACAAGGACCACAGGGCGGGGCGGATGAGGTCGGTCGGAGTGCGTGAGGTAGTCGGCCAAGACTGTCGCGGCAGCAGGATTATGTGCGCCATCCAGCAGAATCGTCGGATGGCGATCAACTATTTCCAATCGTCCGGCCCAATTGACCGCACGCAGGCCCGCTCGCACCGCCTCGGCCGTGACGGCAATCCCCTGAGGGGCCGCCGCTCCTAACAGCGCCAGCGCACAGGCGGCGTTATCCAGTTGGTGGCGACCCTCCAGGGCACAGACCAGTCCGTCATATTGCATGCCCAGTCCGCGATAGGAAAATTGCGCGGGCCACTCTCCCTTTGTGCGAAAGTCTTCGTTCAAACGAAACACCGGGGCCTGCCGCTCCCTCGCCACCTGTTCGATCGTCCGCCACGTATCATCTTCGAGTCGCCCCAGCACCACCGGCACCCCCGACTTGATAATGCCGGCCTTCTCGAACGCGATCGATGAGAGGGTGGTCCCCAAATAGTCCTGATGATCGAGGGAAATCGTCGTCACCGCACAGGCCATGGGTGTGACCACGTTGGTCGCATCGAATCTGCCGCCCAATCCAACCTCCAACACTGCCACGTCGACGCCTGAATCGGCAAAGTGCTGAAACGCCATCGCCGTCGTATATTCGAAGAAAGTCGGCGACAGATCCGGTTCGCAGAGGGTCTGAAGTTGTTCGGTTAATTGTGCCACCTGCGATTCAGCAATCATCTCGCCGTTCACTCGGATCCGCTCTCGGAACTCCACGAGATGAGGCGAGGTATAGAGCCCCACCCGATAGCCTGCCGCCTGCAACACAGCGGCGGCCATGGCCGCGGTGGATCCTTTTCCATTCGTGCCGGCGATGTGCAGCGTACGGTACCGGGCCTGCGGCATGCCGAGTCGCACCATCAACGCCGTCATCGTCTCAAGACCCAGCTTGATGCCATGCTTTTGCAGGCGATACAAATAGGCCACGGCAGAGAAATAGGTCATGGTGTAACCAGGCCAGGCAGGAGGTTAGCCAGGATTCTTCATGACCGTCGTGACGAGGAGGTCGGGACCTAAGCCCACCGAGACTTCTCGAAAGCAATCACGACGCAGGCGCACGCCCTGGGGCCCGGCGAGGAGGCCGAGCGAGAACAAGCTCGATGGGCGAGAGGACCGGCTGCCGCAGTAGACGTTCATGAAGGGTCCTGGCTTAAAAGTGGGCGACGAGGGTGCTTAGGGTTTCTTTCAGCTGTTTGCGCTCCACGATCATATCGATCATGCCATGTTCCAACAGAAATTCCGCTCGCTGAAACTGATCCGGCAGCTGCTGCTTGATAGTCTGCTCGATCACGCGGGGACCGGCAAAGCCGATCAACGCTTTCGGTTCGGCCAGAATCACATCGCCCAACATGGCGACGCTGGCGGTGACGCCCCCGAACGTGGGGTCGGCTAACAGACAAATAAACGGGAGTTTGGCCTCGCCCAGCTTGGCGACAGCGGCAGAGGTCTTGGCCATCTGCATCAGGGAGAGAATCCCCTCTTGCATCCGGGCTCCTCCGGAGGTTGTGACTAAAATGACCGGCAACCTGGCCTCCAGTGCGCGATCGATCGCCCGGCAGATCTTTTCCCCGACGACCGACCCCATGCTGCCACCCATAAAACTGAAGTCAAACACGCAGAGCACCACACGACGGTTGTTGAGCATTCCTTCGCCGATCACCATGGCATCTTTGCGGCCGGTCTTCTCCTGGTGCGCCTTCACCCGATCCTTATACGATTTTGTGTCCTGGAAACTCAGCGGATCCTGGGGGCCGAGCTCCGCATCCCACTCTTTGAACGTCCCGAAGTCGACCAAGAGCGCAATACGCTCCATGACGGAAATCGGAAAATGGTAGTCGCACTTCGGGCAGACCTTATTATTACGCTCGACTTCTTTGCGGTAGACGATTTCTCGGCAGTGATTACACTTGAGCCACATCCCTTCCGAAATCTTGGATCGTTTCGGGGGTTCAGGCTCGGTCGTTTTCTGTTTTTTAAACCAGGCCATGGTGCGCTCCTTTTAGTCCGACACGGGACAGCCACGCCTCACTAGAGTTTGAGGAGGGCAGAATACCATAGCCACCGTCATGACGCACGTAGATTTCCCATTGAGGAAGCTGACGGTGTGGACGTCAGAACAGCTGACCGCCGAAGGCGATCTGAAGCATCATGGTGAGTCCGACGGCAACGCTGCCAAGGCTGGCCAGCCCCTGCATCGCAAGAAAGACAGGACGTCCGAGATTCAGCGACCACAACACCGGAAGGCTCACCACCATGCCGACCAACATCATCCCCATGATCGAGCCAACCCCGAACACCGCAATATAGGTGAGCCCTTCAGACACCGATCGTGCAGACGACAGCACGATCAACAGCAGCGCCGCCGACCCGGCTAGGCCATGGGCCATGCCGATACAAAACGGTCGAACGGAATCACGCCACCAATGTAGATGCCCGTGATCCTCGACCAGCGCATGACTATGCAAGTGCATGTGCTGCGCACCGTCATGGTCGTGCGTATGCGCATGCCAACGTTCTCGAACCAATCGCACTCCGAGCATTCCGCCGAGAAGGACGAGCATGGCGCCGACGCCGAACTCGGCTGCCACCGCAAATGGTTCAGGGATCGGCATGCGGAGCACCAACACCACCGCCCCGACCAGCAGCAAGACCAACGTATGTCCAAGCCCCCAGCTGAATCCAATCATGCCCGAAGCGCGAAGCGAGGGTCGCTGCGCAAGCACCGTGGATACGGCAGCCAAATGGTCCGTGTCCAAGGCGTGGCGAAGCCCCAACACTAACCCAAGTCCTAAAATAGTCAGGAATTCAATATCCAGCATAGAAGCATCAACAGGGATTGGCCCAGTGGCACAGGTGTCGGCGGCAAGGTGTGGCGTCAACCGCCGCGAGCGTGCATTTCAAGATGGGGATCTTCGCGAAGTTTCTCAATCCCGATGAGCCCCCCGACACGCAATCCGTCTCGCTCAAGCGCCTTGCGCTCTTCTGCGCCCCGATCGCGGCGGCCTTCCCAGCCGGCACGGATGACGGCCCGCATCTCGTCCGCGGAGGAACCGGAGCGGAGGGACTTGCGCAGATCCGTTCCCGTCGTCGCGTATAGACAGCGGTACCACATACCGTCAGCGGTCACCCGGCTGCGGTCGCAGGAGGCGCAGAACGGCGTCGTCGTTGAAGGAATAATCCCAAAGGTCGTCCCGTCCGGCAACAGAAATCGCTGAGCCGGCGCAGCCCCCCGCTCAGGCATCGGCTCAATCGTCCCATAGTGCTCGCTCAGCAGGGTGAGCATTGCGGCTCGGGAGAGCACTTTTTGCTGAGACCACTCGTTCGCGCCTCCGACGTCCATATACTCGATAAACCGGACTTCCGCCTGCACCTGCTTGCCGAACTCGATCAGCGCGACCAACTCATCGTCATTGAATCCCCGAATTGCCACCGTATCGAGCTTCAACCCGGTGAATCCCGCACGGGCCACCGACTCAATCCCTTCCATCACGCGCGCATACTCATCACGGCGGGTCAGTTGACGAAATCGTTCCGGCCTCAGCGTATCGAGGCTGACCGTCACACGGTGAAGCCCTGCCTCATAGAGCGCCTCCGCCTGGTCCGCCAGAAGAATGCCGTTCGTCGTGAGGGCGATATCCGTCACCCGACGGTTTTGCAGTAACAGATGAACCAAGCGGGGTAGATCGCGTCGGAGCAACGGTTCTCCGCCCGTCAGCCGCACGCGCTCCACGCCGAGATCGGTGAAATAGCCTGTCAGCGTCGCCATTTCCTCATGGGTCAGCACATCCTCGCGCGGCAGCCAGACATACTCCTCCTCCGGCATGCAGTACTTGCAGCGGAGATTGCATCGATCCGTCACGGACAGACGCAAACTGCGAAGCGGCCGGCCAAAGGCATCGCCGATAGGCACCACGGAATCGCTGGCTACTGTTGGATTCACCGGCTCCCCTCCCGCCGCCCTGAAGCCCTTACGCTACGTTCTACGGATGTTCTTCGACCCATACTTCGCCTTCCGGCGTGTGTTCGAGTTTCCAGATCGGCGTGATTTGTTTCAATTCATCGATCGCCCACTTGCAGGCACGGAACGCCTCGGCCCGATGCTCAGCGCCGACAACGATCAAGACGATGTTTTCACCGATGCCGATTTCGCCATACCGGTGGAGGATCGCGACCTCGATGATGTCAAAATCCTTCAGCGCCCGCTCGCGGATCTCGCGAAGCTTCTTCTGTGCCATTCCCTCGTAATGTTCGAATGTGATGCTATCCACATCCCGCCCTTTGGACCGATCGCGCGCCGTCCCGAGAAAAATCGAAATGCCGCCGATGCGCTTCGACCGACCTCGTACCCGATTGACCTCCGCATCCACGGAAAAATCTTCCCGCTGCACGCGGACGAACTGGGCATCGTCATATGTTTCATTCATCGTAAATGTTCCACCGGCAAAAGGAGGCAACAACGCCACCTCGTCGCCGTCTCGAATGTCCGTCTCCTCGTGGGCGATCTCGTGATTCACAGAGACCAGCACCTTCTTCTTGTGGATGAGTTCCCCGATCTGTGGATACTGCGCCTCCAGCAGCGCAACGAGGTCTTTCACCCGCCGCGCACCGTTTAGCTCCAGCGACAACTCACTGAGATTCTTCGCGAGCGACTTGGTCATGCCGAACAATCGAACGGTAATCATGGCTGGCTAGACTTTGGTGAACGTGCCGGACTTGCCGCCCGACTTTGAAAGCAAACAGATGTCGCTGAAACTCATCCCCCGATCAATGGCCTTACACATATCGTAGATCGTGAGCGCTGCCACCGAGGCTGCGGTCATCGCTTCCATCTCCACCCCGGTCGGCCCCGTCGTCTTGGCCGTCGCCAGAATGGTGATCGAACAGCGGCCTTCGCGATCAGGCTGAGACTCTTCTTTGAATGAGATGTCGACGCTGGTGAGGAGAATCGGATGGCACATGGGAATGAGTTCCGGGGTCTTCTTGGCTCCCATCACGCCGGCGACCTGCGCGACGGACAGGACATCGCCCTTGGCAATCTTGCCTCGTTGAATCTTTTCAAGGGTTTCGGGCTTGAGAAAGACTGTGGCCTGAGCCGTCGCGGCCCGTTCTGTCGAGTCTTTAGCGCTGACGTCGACCATGCGCGCCCGCCCCGACTCGTTGAAGTGCGTAAATTCTGCCATTTTGTTAGCTGAATCAGCGCGTTGCAACCCAATCCGCAGCGGGGATTATAGGTGCCGGTGTAAAGGGCAGTCAAGGGCGAGGAGGGGGGCCTGGTGAACCCCCTTGTGCTCGCAGAACGCGCACGATGAAACAGTGCTCGTTCGATGCGCGCAGTTGGGGATTCAACCAGGCCGCCCTTGCGAGGGAAGGGGAAAAAACCTGGGAAAGAATGATGGGAAGAGGGAACAGCCCGACTCCCCCGCGCGCACCCCTCTAACGATAGGTTGACAGCCTGAAATCCGATGCTTGAGAATGCTCCCATGGCTGGAAAGATCATCATTGAACGGCTGGAGTTTCAGGGGCGCTGCGGCGTGACTCCGGAGGAGCGCCGGCGGCCCCAACCGTTGGCGGTAGACCTGGAGCTGGACTGCCAGACTGAACCGGCGGCGACTTCGGATGACATCCACCACGCGGTCGACTATGCGCAGGTGGCAGATCGGGTCGTCGAGATCGCAGCAACGCAGGATTGCGCGCTGTTGGAAACCTTCGCGGAACAACTCCTTACCATGCTCTTTGGTGAGTTTCCCATCGATCGGGCCAAGATTTGGTTGCGGAAGCTTGCGCCTCCGCTGCAGCATATGACCGGTTCGGTGGGCGTGCAGCTCGAACGATCGCGCCTGGCTCACCAGATTCAGGATGCGGAACCAACCGCGGCCCGGTTTCTGACTCAGGAACTCCACCGATTGCCGAAGGGGAAGGCGCTCGACGTCGCGGCCGGGTCCGGACGCAATGCGCTCTATCTCGCCTCGCACGGATTTCAGGTCGATGCGATGGACCGCGATGAACAGGCCATGGCGCACCTCGCTGCCACGGCGAAACAGCGGAACCTCCCAAATCTACATGTCCGGACGGTGGACCTCGAACGAACGACGGATGAACGGCCGGAATTTCCGAAGCAGGAATATGACGTGATTGTCGTGTTCTTCTACCTCCATCGCGCACTGTTTCCATCGCTCATCGAATCGCTGAAGCCGAACGGGGTTTTGATCTACGAAACCTTTACCATCGACAACTACTTGCGTCATCGCCATCCGCGCCGGTGGGAGTTTTGCCTCGCGCATAACGAATTGCTCCGGCTCACGTCCAATCTCCGCGTGCTGTCGTACGACGAAGGCGAACACGACGGCAGCCATGGACCAGGTTCTGTCTTCACCGCGCAACTCGTCGCTCAACAAGCGGGCCCCAGCAGCCTGCCGCACGAGTCGGCATGAGTCGCATCGATCTCCATCTCCACACGACCCACTCCGATGGAAGCCTTTCGCCGGCTGAGGTGCTATGGCTCGCCCACAAGGCAAAGGTCAGCGCGCTGGCCATCACGGACCACGACATTCTGTCCGGAATTCCCGAAGCCATAGCAGCAGGGGCTGAGTTGGGAATTGAAGTCATTCCGGGCGTGGAAATCAGCTCCCGCCTTGCCAACAGTGAGCTCCATATCCTTGGCTATTGCTTACACTGGCAGGACCCGGAGCTCAATCAACGATTAGCAACATTGCGCGAGAGTCGTCATAGCCGCAACCCGCAGATCATCGAACGGCTGCGCTCTTTGGGACTGGATGTGACCTATGAAGAAGTGAGGGCTCTGGCCGGCACGGATTCTGTCGGAAGGCCGCACATTGCGCGGCTCTTGATGGACAAAAAGTATGTCACTTCCGCCAAAGACGCCTTTGACCGGTATCTGGCAGAGGGGCGCCCAGCCTATGTGGCCGCGTGAACTGCCCCAGCCGACGGATGCCATCGCCTGGATCAGAGCCGCCGGCGGCGTGGCAGTGTTGGCCCATCCAACCTGGGCCAAGGTGTCCGGAGAAGGGCTGAACACTCTCTTGACGACATTGAAAGCCGAGGGCCTCGGCGGCATCGAAGTCCACTACAGTACCCACACGAAGCGACAAACGACGGAGTACCTCGACCTGGCCAAGCGGCTGAACTTACTGGTGACCGGTGGAAGCGATTTCCACGGCATCACCAAACCGGACATCGAAGTGGGCACCGGCCGGGGTGGCTTGAAAGTTCCCGAGAAGCTGCTTGAGCCGCTTAAACAGGCCGCCGGACAGGCCTGACTGTTAGCAGCCTCGCCGTTTTCTCTCGCATTCGCGATCACACCTCAGCTCATTTCCCCCAATTCGTTGACTCTCCCGTCCCATCCGCTACACTTTGAGACGTTCACACGGACAGCCTCAAAGATTCCTATGTCGAAATCCTGGACTTGGATCGCTCCTTATACCTTTGCCATCTTGGCCGTGCTCCTGGCCGGCCCCTTGCTGAGCAGCCTGGCATTGGTCCAATCTGTCTGGGTTCCCTCTCTGCACCTCAGTGGACCTCACGCCATCCGATTGATTGCAGACATCCTCGCACTCGCCATCCTCTGGATATTCGCCTTCGCTGCCTCTCAGCGGATCCCGGAAAATGGCCGAGGATCAAGCTTCCTCCGGAATCTCGTCCTTCCACTGACGACCCTCATTGTCATCCTCTTCGCCGACAAAGCGTTCAAGACCGTGGGACTACCACTGATCGAACAGATGGGCCCTTCTCGATTCGCTTCGGGCTATGCAATCGGTCTCGCGGGTTCCGGTCTCTGGCTCACGGCAGCCTGGATCCTCAACCAGAGTGCACTGCGCGAAGCCTTCACTCCTCCCAGCCAGACACGACGCCAAGGGGCGCAGACGCTCTCCGAGGACGAGGACGCAGTACAAGAAGGAGAGGCAGAGGCCCCGTCGGAACCAAAGAATCCAGCCGCCACGTCAACGGTCAGTGGCTCCACACCGGGCATGCTCGGGCGCTACAGGGTGTTGAAAGAACTCGGACGCGGCGCGATGGGACTCGTCTACCTGGGAAAAGATCCGACGATCCAGCGTTTTGTAGCCATCAAGACCATGCGACTCGATCACATCGACAACGAAGACAAGCTGCGAGACTTCAAGACACGGTTTTTCCGCGAAGCAGAATCCACGGGGCGTCTCTCCCACCCTAACATCGTGACCATCTACGACGCAGGGGAAGAAGGCGACTTGGGCTATATCGCGATGGAACTCATCGAGGGAACCGCCTTGAAACAGTGGTCACGGAAACCCAATCTGATGCCGGTCAACGAGGTCCTCCTGACCGTGGCCACCGTCGCGGACGCCCTGGACCACGCCCATCAGCAAGGCGTCGTCCACCGGGACATCAAGCCGGCTAACATCATGATCACGAAGGATCGCGTCGTCAAAGTCATGGATTTCGGGATTGCGAAGATGGCCTCGAGCAGCAAGACGGAAACGAACATGGTATTGGGCACGCCGACGTACATGTCACCGGAACAAATCTCAGGAAAGAAAGTGGACGGTCGGTCGGACATCTTTTCACTCGGCGTCGTGCTCTTCGAACTCCTCACGGGGGAGCTGCCGTTCACTGCGGACAACTTGTCGGCCCTGCTGTTCAGCATCGCCCATCATCCGCATCCCGCCATTCAGACCTTGAGGCGGGATCTTCCCCCGATGGTGCAGGAGATCGTGGATCGCGCGCTTCAGAAAGAGTTGCCGCACCGCTATCGGCGCGCGGAAGAATTCGCGCGTGAGCTCCGGGCCTGTATTCAGACTATCGCAGCCTGAGGGAGGTGTCGTCTGGCTCTCGAAGGATTGCATAGCGCCAAATCCGATACCGGCCTCAAACGACCGCACAATGAGGACCGCTTTGTGGCCGACCCTCCGCTCGGACTCTATGTCGTCTGTGACGGCATGGGCGGCGGCAACGCAGGCGAGATTGCCAGCGCCCTCGCAGTCGAGACGATTCATGCGCATCTGGCCGAGGCAGCCCGGCAGGCAGACCTGCCGTTGATCGGCCCCTGCGATGCCACGGTCTCTGCAGCGGCCAATCGTCTTGCCAGCGCGATTCGTGCAGCGAACGATGTCATTCATCGCGAGTCATGGAGCAGGCCTGACTATGCGGGAATGGGTACCACTGTGGTCGCCGCACTGCTTTGTGAGGAGGTACTCGCCATCGCCCATGTCGGAGACAGCCGGCTCTACCTCGTTCGACACGGGACAATCCAAGCCCTCACCACAGACCATTCCTGGGTCGCAGAACAGATTCTCAAGGGGCTCATGACGGAAGAAGAGGCCGAATGCTCCCCGCGCAGGAACATCGTGACGAGAGCCCTCGGCGTCGAGAGCAGCGTCGACGTGGAACTGACGGAGGTTCCGGTCAAGAGCGGGGACATGCTGTTGCTGTGCTCAGACGGACTCACCCGTGGTGTCCGCCCAGACGATATTCTTCAGATCCTCAAGGGATCGGAAGACCTCCCCTCCCTGTCCGATCGCCTCATCGCCATGGCGAATGAAGCCGGCGGCAATGACAACACGACCGTGGTCGTCGTGGCCCTGCGGGATGAACTTCAAGCAGGACTGTGGGAACGGCTGAAAAAACGATTCGTCGCATAACCAATCATAGGGATCTTGCACAGGAGGGAACATCATGCCAGAAACTCTGACTCAACCAGCCAAACTGCTCGTCAAACTTCACGGGAAAGGCTCACGGCATATCGAACTGAGCCTTGAGACCTTTACGATCGGTCGCAAGGCCGACAATACCCTCGCGATCGAGGATCCGGCTGTCTCGGGGCATCATGCGCGGATCGTCAAGGTTCAGGCCGTCTACTTTCTCGAAGACTTGAAGAGCACGAACGGCACCGCCATCAACGGCAAGCCGATCACACGCCACCAACTTCGTGACGCGGACGTGATCACCATCGGCCAACACAGGATCGTATTCCAAGAGAGTACGACCGTCAGCACGGCGGCGCCTGCTCCCTCTGTCGATCTGGACCGAACCATGGTGCTCAGAGGAACGGATCGTACACCCGACGAACCAACGCTCACCGCCAAGGTCCTGATTATTGCCGGGAAAACCGATCGGTTGGAATACCCACTCACCAAACAGGTGAATGTCATTGGGTCACAAGATGGAGCAGCCATTCGGTTGACCGGCTGGTTTGCCCCCAAATCTGCTGCAACGATCGCCCGACGAGGCCACAGCTACTCCATCAGCCCTTCCCAGGGTACGAAGTCTATTCTCGTCAACGGCACGGATGTTGTGGGACAACAGGACCTGAAGGATGGGGACCAGATTGAGGTGGCGGGTGTAAAGCTGATGTTCTATGGGCTCTCCGGAACCAAGAACGCCTCTCGCTAACGCCCATACGACTATTTGAAGAAGAACGTTTCCTTCGGAAGGGTCTGGTAGCATCGATCAGAGACCTCCTGGGCATGCGATTGGAGACACTGAAGGATCTGCCCGCTCCCAGGCCTGACTGAACTGCAATACCGTTTGGCATCTTCGTCGCACGCCGCCATCATTCGACTTCGATCTTCCTTCCACTTCACAAACCGCTCCTGCAACTGGGTTTGACACAACGGAGGAAGTTGTTTGGCGCGCTGTTTCAGACAGCGCGTGCGGGCAGAACCGTCGGAAGATTCGGGGCACAATTGTTCGAACTCGGCTTCGCATTTCAGACGGGACGCCTGCAGCGCACGAGGGTCCAATCGTGTTACCACCGGAACTTCAACACTTGAATCGCGCGACCGATCATCGTCCAATCTCGATGTTGCCGCATCTGACGGCAGCGGAGGAGAGGTGGGAATGGTTAAATCCAGTGTGGGTGGTGCAGACATGGGAGACGAAGGACGTGCCGCCTGATGAAACTCAGTAGGCGCCACAGCCGAAGACAGCTCTTCTTGTGACGGGAAATTGGTGGCCACCGTTACCCACACGAGCCCAAGACCAAGGATGGTGATCGCGCCGGCAATGATACCGCTCGAAGACTGCTGCTGAGTCATGACTGTTTCCTCTCTGACCAGACCCAGCATAGGATAAGCGGTCAAAAAAATCGACGAATTGTCCGGTTTCTACCAGAAGTCGGTCCGGCATTGCGGTCCGTCATGAGCGAGACGGGCGCGCGGAACTGCGAGGGAGGGAGCCGAAAGGAGCAGGGTTGTGGTTAATTTTCCGAAGTTTCGACGATGTGATTCTCAAACCTGGTGCAGCCCTCGGCGAGTAGCCGATTGGTGAGCATTTCTCCAGGCCATTCGATGGGCAAATCGGCCGTGAAGACCCACACATCAGGAGAGGTCCACACAGGACCGTGGTCTTCAGGAAGTTCCGGATCGAACAAATCGGTCCAAACCGGCATGTACACGCCGTTCCCGCATTGCGTATGCAAGTGAACGATCGTGCGGGCACGGACGAGAGGGTCCAGATCGCGCCAGACTGCCGCGGTCTCATCCGCCAGCCGATGGAGTCGCACGGCATTTTGCGCGTCGAACATGGCATAAGCGGCGTAGACTGGTGCTTCGATCATATCAGGAGCCAGCGCCAACTCGGGACATTGCTCCACGAGGCCTTCAAGGAGTGCCCGGCGATGTCGGTCCTCCAGCGAATCGGGCAATCCCGAATCCGGAACACCGATCAATTCAAAGAAGAGAAAGGCCGTACTCTCAACGGGTGGATAGAGCCGAGCGGCAATTGAGGTGGCCCGCTGGGAATCCGCGACCGTGCTCAAATGGTCATTCAATCCTTGGAGGCTGAGCGGCTCCAGCGTCGAATCGGTCAACAGGCGCGACTCCACACGCACTACCGTCCCGGCAGAGAGCCGGAGATGTCGATGCAACAGATCTGCCGTCGCAACCGGGTCAATCTTCAACTTGAGTGGATGGGATAGATTTGCTTGAAGGGGAAGTTCCAATGCCGCCATGATGGCGTAGGACAGTTTATCATCGGCCGGTCCATCGAGAATCACGGAACAGGATGCCTCCGCGAGAAGATCGAAGAGCCATTCCGCCATGTCTTCATCCAGCGCCGCCAGCACCGTTAAGAGATCATACTCCCGTCCCTGCTCCAGGAAGGCTTGCAGCGTATCGATCGCCGCATCGGTATCGCCATGGTCATGGCGCCGGGCATTGATCAAGTGAACGAGATCTCTTGTGAGAGGGTCGGGACGAGACCAACTCAACATATAGACAAACTCCCACCACACAGTCGTGCGTCACTGCCATCCATGTTGCCAAACTTTCCCTGCGGTAGCAAGCGCCGCAACAGTTTATCCCCACAGGGTTCGGGACACCGATCGGATGACATCATGCTCACGCTCCGATTACCTTGACCAACACGCGTTTTCGTCTCAACCCGTCGAACTCCCCGTAGAAAATTTGTTCCCACGGGCCGAAGTCCAATCGGCCTTCGGTGATCGCGACGACGACTTCTCGCCCCATTAGCTGGCGCTTGATATGAGCGTCGCCGTTATCCTCTCCCGTTTCATTGTGCCGATAAGTCGCGCCCTGCGGAACGAGCATTTCTAAGAAACGGTCATAGTCCTTGAGTAAGCCTGGTTCGTCATCGTTTATATAGACGCTGGCCGTGATATGCATAGCATTGACCAGCACAAGCCCTTCTTGAACGCCGCTCTTCTTGACCGCCGCCTCAACCTGCTGTGTGATGTTGAGATAGGCGCGCCGCGTCTTCGTCTCGAACCAAAGCTCTTCGCGATAGGATTTCATGGTCCTCGGTCAGTGGACACTCATTCTGCCGAACTGGACGCTCAAGATGCAAGCAGGACAAAACCCTGCACACCAGCGATCAATCAGGCTGATGCCGGTATATAATGGTGCCATGTCCGTCAAAAAGACGACCACGCCCTCACGCCCGCCGCAATCTCCACGACTACGACTCTCAGACCATGCCAAGATTGTCCTCCGCGGGCGCTATCTGGCCAAGAACGCTGCTGGAACGATCGTCGAGACTCCGGCGCAGCTGTTTTGGCGCGTTGCCACCGACATCGCAAAGGCTGAACGACTCTACCCCACCGTCAGCCGGCTGCCCCACGCCGCCCAACGCTGGTACGACTGCATGACCCGGCTCGACTTTCTTCCCAATTCTCCCACGCTGATGAACGCCGGGCGACGCCTCCAGCAACTCTCCGCCTGTTTCGTCCTGCCGGTCGAAGACTCCCTCGCATCCATTTATGAGAGCCTGAGAGATCAGGCCCTCATCCACCAATCAGGCGGCGGCACGGGCTTCTCATTTAGCCACGTGCGGCCTCACAACGACCGGGTCGCATCGTCGAGCGGCGTGGCCTCCGGGCCCATTTCCTTCATGCGCCTGTTCAACCTCTCGACGGACGTCATCAAACAAGGCGGGACCAGACGTGGCGCGAATATGGGCATCCTCCGTGTTGACCACCCGGATATCCTCGACTTCATCGCGCTCAAACAGACGCCAACCGAGATGACGAATTTCAATCTCTCAGTTGGCATCACCGATTCGTTCATGCAGGCACTCTCACGCCATCGCAGCTATGCTCTGATCAACCCCCACAGTAACAAGCCGACCATGCGACTCCCGGCACAACTCGTATTCGATCGACTCGTCGAAGCCGCTTGGGGTAGCGGCGAACCAGGCCTGGTCTTCTTAGACACAATCAATCGGGCCAATCCCACCCCTCTCCTTGGCACCATCGAGTCGACGAACCCCTGCGGTGAACAACCACTTCTGGCCTATGAATCTTGTACCCTCGGCTCCATCAATGTGGCCAGCTTCGTCGCCCGACCGGATGCACGACCCACCATCGACTTCGTCCGATTGGCCGAAACCATTTCCATCGCCGTACGCTTCCTCGACAATGTAATTGATCGAAACCACTTCCCGCTTCCCCACATCGACCGCATGACGAAACAAACGAGGAAGATTGGCCTGGGGATCATGGGCTTCGCCGACCTACTGATCGCCCTCAATATCCCCTACAACTCTGAAGCCGCGCTCCAAACAGCTACGACTCTGATGGAGTTCCTGCGATCTCGTGCCCATCTCGCGTCGACAGGGCTGGCTGCCGAACGTGGGGTCTTTCCTGCCTATCAAGGCAGCCGGCTCCAGACCCTCCACCAGCGGCGTCGAAACGCGACCGTGACCACCATTGCACCAACTGGTAGCATCAGCCTTATCGCCGACTGCTCGCCTGGCATTGAACCGATATACGGCGTACAGGAAGTCCGTCGTGTCATGGACGGCGTCGTGTTCACCTCGCTTCATCCAGCCTTCGTCCGTCGCGCACGCGCACTCGGTCTCAATCTCGACTCACTCCAGCCTGACCTGGCAGCGCATCCTTCCATTCAACATCTGACTCATATCCCCGAAGAGCTACGTCAGCTGTTTGTCACGGCGCATGATGTCTCACCCGAACATCATGTGCGTATGCAAGCAATGTTTCAGCGATACAGCGACAGCGGAGTCTCGAAAACCATCAATTTGCCGGCCACGGCGACCAAAGCCGAGGTGGCCGCGGCATTTCTGCTCGCGCACGAGCTCGGATGCAAAGGCCTTACGGTCTTCAGATCAGGGAGTCGAGAACGACAAGTCTTTTCCTGCACCCCCTCACATCCCTGTTGAACCTCGCCGTTCGCATATCCAATTCCCCAACAAAATTGACACCACACGGGGATGGTGATAAGTATTTTCACAGATTAGCCCATGTGGGATCGAATCGCTCAGTAGGGAGGTGCTCGATGGCTGCGCTCGTTGGGAACCTGACATTAGTCGGGAATTCTTTCGATGTTGGTTGGACGCTCCTCTTCGCCCGCCAACCGGAACCGGATTTGGAATTCACGGAAGAGGAACTCGATCAAACGACCACCACGAGAGCAACGGGCCCGCTTAACCCCCGCAAGAAGTCCGGTGGGGGACGCCCGATCCTCTGGTTACTTCTCCTGGCTCTTGTCGGCGGCATTGCCTATGTCTCGATGGAACCGGAGATGTTGACAGAATGGCTGAGCCCCTACCTGGGTGAGAGCACTCCACCACCGATGGCCATGAAACCAAAGCCGTTGGCCCCGGCTCCCGTGACTCCAACAGTACCCGCGCCACAAGCCACTCCAAGTCCGAGTGGCGAGACCTCAGCCCCCTTGGCTCCAACAACGTCCCCCGCCACTGCCGTCGCCCCCGCAGCC
Organism: uncultured Nitrospiraceae bacterium; assembly: GCA_963720035.1. Taxonomy (GTDB): domain Bacteria; phylum Nitrospirota; class Nitrospiria; order Nitrospirales; family Nitrospiraceae; genus Palsa-1315. Next base: position 315,113 of record CAVREB010000002.1, read on the forward strand.
CCAGCAGTCGTTCCACCCCAAACGACGGCGAGACCCGCTGCACCAGTCGCACCTCCTCCCGCCCCGATGTTCAGCGAAGGACAGAGAGTGACCGTCACGGTAGACGAAACTGGTCCCAGCGGAAACATTCCGTTGTTTGCAGACTCATCGAGCATCAAGCCTGGGCCAATCGTTCGTCCAGGGGTCACACTGATCGTCCTGGACGGTGATCTGCAGCCGGGCGGCTGGATCTATTTGGTGCGCACCGATGAAGGTGCGCAGGGTTGGGTATCGGAGAAACGTCTTCGCTTGAAGTTCTGACCCTTCCATTTTCTCTCACGTGATCGCCCTGCTATACGAGACGCATTCTCGCCTGTTCAGGCGATCTCCCTGTGCTATAATCCGCCCGTTTTGTATCCCGTAACCAAACCCACAGTATCGAGACGATCCCATGGACACACTCGCAGCGATCATCTTTGACTTTGATGGCGTGATCGCGGACACCGAACCCCTCCATTTCGCTGGTTTTCGTCAGACACTGGCTGAAATCGGCATCAGCCTGACCGAGTCCGACTACTACGCTAACTACCTGGGGTACGACGATCGAGGCTGCTTTATTGCGGCACTTGCCGCACACAAGCGTCCCACCGATCCATCGGCACTCGCGCGGCTGATGCAGCGGAAAGCACATGCCTACCTGGAGTCGGTCAAGGATCATCTGGTGATTTTCCCCGGTGTGCGCGAGTTTGTGCGTGACGCTTCCGCTGCTTACCCATTGGCCATTGCGTCCGGTGCCCTCCGCCATGAAATTGAATTCATCCTTGGACAGGCTGGGCTCCGAAAAGAATTTCTCCACATCACCGGCGCAGAAGATGTCACCAGAGGGAAGCCCGATCCGCAACCGTTTCTCCACGCCCTCGATGCCTTAAATCGACAACGCCAGGATCAGACCATCGCCCCCGGCTCCTGTTTGGTCGTCGAGGATTCCATTCCCGGCCTTCGCTCCGCGAAAACCGCCGGGATGAAAGTCCTCGCCGTGGCGAATACACACACGATCCAGGATCTCCATGAAGCCCATGCAGTCGCCCAGAGCCTTGCACAGGTGCGCCTCAGCGAACTCCGTGAACGCTTGTGGCCTGCCCCATAAGAGAACCGAGTGGTATGAGAATCTGCTCTCTGCTTCCCAGTGCGACCGAAGTGATCGCCTCGCTCGGCCTGAGCGAAGAGTTGGTCGGGATCAGTCACGAGTGCGACTACCCGCCATCGGTCAGGAATGTGCCCATCATGGTTGAACCGATGATTCCTCCTCATGGAATGGCCAGCGCCGACATCGATCGACAAGTCCATCAACTCGTGGCGTCTGGACAACGGCTCTATCGCCTGAAAGACCATCTGTTGCGGCAGGCGCAACCGGACCTGATCGTGTCCCAAGACCTCTGTCGAGTCTGTGCCGTCACGCCGGACCAATTGCATGACGCCCTCCGTTCCATGCCTCACCAACCGACCGTCCTCACTTTAAACCCGGGTACGGTCCATGATGTGATCGATGACGTCGTACGGATCGGCGACGCCGCCGGCCGGTCGGCGGAGGGCCATCGTCTTGCCGCGCACATGCGTGAACGACTCGAGGCCGTTCGCACTCGCGTCCAGGGCATCTCACATCGCCCTAGCGTGGTCTGTATTGAATGGCTCTCTCCACTCTATGTCGCAGGTCATTGGGTTCCTGGGATGGTCCAACTCGCCGGCGGGCGGGATGTCCTGGCGCAGCCTGGTAGCCCCTCGCGGGTTGTGACGTGGGATGAGGTCTTGGCTGCGGCTCCGGACGTTCTCATCGTGATGCCCTGCGGTTTTTCCGTTGAACGGACGCAAATAGAGCTGTTCCAACTGATGCAGCAACCGGGTCAATGGCGCCTTTCTCCTGCCCTGGAGGAGCACACCTACCTGGTCGACGCCTCCTCCTATTTCAGCAGACCAGGCCCTCGCCTGATTGACGGCATCGAACTCTTGGCGGCTCTCCTGCACCCGTCAGACCACGACCACATTCACGAATCCATGGCCTGCCGCCTTAGACCACTGCCGATCCACCAATACCCATGACTTCACTCTCCGTCACTGACGCACAAGCCTACTGCACGGCTCTCACCAAGAAGAGTGGGAGCAATTTCTATTATTCCTTTTTCTTCCTCCCGAGAAAACGGCGCGCCGCGATGTATACGGTCTATGCCTTCTGTAAGGAAGTCGACAATGCGGTCGATGAACCCCCGGAAGGAAGCAACCCCCGGGAGGAGCTGCAACGGTGGCGGACCGAGCTTGAAGCGGCCTACCGCGGCACACCGACCTTCCCCGTGACCATCAGTCTGGCCAACCATGTGAGGCAACTGTCTATTCCAAAGGCCTATTTCGATGAGCTGATTAAAGGGGTCGAAATGGATCTCACGGCGTCACGCTACGCCTCGTTTCAAGAACTCTCGCTCTACTGCTATCGTGTCGCGTCGGTCGTAGGACTGATCTGTCTCCATATTTTCGGACCGACATCGGCTAGGGCACAAGACTATGCCGTCGATCTCGGGATGGCATTCCAGCTGACAAACATTCTACGGGACATCGGGACAGACGCAGCCCAAGGTCGCATCTATCTGCCGCAAGACGATTTCATTACATTCGGCCTCAGCGATCAGGCAATCCTCCAGCGGCATGAGAGCGAAGAACTCCGCAAGCTGCTCCACTTCGAAACCGCGAGGGCCCATGAGTACTACGCAAAAGCACAGGCGGCGTTCGAGGCCCTACCGGCACGCGACCGGCGGGCACTGACTGTTTCTGAAATCATGCGCGCCGTGTATTTCAAGATTTTGAAAAAGATCGAGGAGCCGGGGCATCAGATATTCGGCCCCCGGGCCCGGCTCTCAACGAATCATCGACTGGCGGTGGCCGCGGGAGTCTGGCTCCGCTCCCGATTCTCGTGACGTCCACTGGCACTCAGTCCGTTGTGATTCTTGGTGGAGACCCGGCCGGTCTCACCGCCGCCTACCGCCTCACCGGTCATGGCTTTCGAGTCACGATCATCGATCGTCGCCCCCTGCTCGGAGGCGCCGGCACAAGTGAAGACCTCTGTGACGACTCTGAGCCCTTCACCATCCTTGGCTGCCATCACGCAACACAAACCTTGCTGCATGCACTGCATCCCGATCCAGAGCAGCCGGTAGGGATCGAGATCCCGCTAGAGTTTCGTCTCCGCGACGACTTCCTCGTTCGTTACCCGCGTGCCTGGCTCCCCGCCCCCCTTCACACTTGGGTGAACCTCCTGAGGTTTGCCGGCATCCCCTGGAAAGAACGATGGCAATTGGCATCCTGGCTGGAACGGCTCTGGGAGAGCGAAGAGCGGCTGCCTGCCGATCTGGAGCAGCGCACCGCTGACGAGTGGCTCGAGTCAATCGGACAGAGCGCGCAGACGCGCCGAGTTGTCTGGAATCCTCTCGCGCAATGGCTGACCGGCAATGATCTTTCCACGATATCCGCCGATGCCTTCGTAACATCGATGAAACCAGTGTTCCTGAGAACTCGTTCTGAGAGCCGCATCTCGGTTGTGCGGGACTCGCTTCAAACCTGCCTCATACAACCGATCACCGAGGCGCTGACCGTGGCGGGCGCCACCATCTTGCGCAATACTGAAGCCGCACAGCTTTGCTATGAACGAGATCACATCTCGGGAGTTCTGCTGCGGGATGGCTCCCTACTGCAGGCCGATTGGTATATAGCAGCATTGCCCCCGCAGCAAGTCACTCCCTTGCTTCCGGAGCGATGGCTGACCCGCTACGCCTATTTTCAACAACTCGCGGAATTGGTTTCGGTCGACCGCACAATCCTTCATGTGCATGCCGAGCAACCCTGTGTTAGCCCTCGCCTTGTCCTGTTGGGCGACACAGCATTTCACTCGGTACTCGCCACAGCGGCAACGCCTGATTACACAGGCTTCTCCCTCATCACGACCGACAGTCAATTCTCACAGGCGCGACCGGACTCCAACCTTGAAATACTCATCCCTGACCTGCTCAGATCGTTGAGGCTCCTGATGCCTGAAAGCACGATCGCATCGACCCACCGTCGGACAATTCCTAACGCCATCCTCTCACTCAGTCCTGGAACAAAATTACATCGGCCCATCCAACGCGGTCCGATCGCCAACTTGCTCGTAGCAGGAGCCTGGACCGATACAGGATGGCCTCCCAACCTCGAGAGCGCCGTTGTCAGTGGCAACTATTGCGCCGATGCGATAGCTCTCCGATAGCTCAGCTTGACGATGACGCGATCCACCGAGTCGAATAGCTGTGGTCCTAACTGTTCTCCGCTCGCTGCATAAGCAGTGATTGACAACCCTTCCGGAGCCCTCATAAAATGATCTCGCGTTTGTCGTGATGCCATCCATGACGCTCCAAGACCTCGCCAAATCCCTGCACAACTGCCAACGCTGCAAGCTCGCAAAGATGGGCCGAACTCAAGTGGTGTTTGGTGTGGGAAATCCGCACGCGGACGTGATGTTCGTAGGGGAAGCGCCTGGTTTCAACGAAGACCAGCAGGGGGAGCCGTTCGTCGGGGCTGCGGGAAAACTCTTGAACGATCTCCTGCAATCGGCGGGATTGTCACGCAGTGACATCTACATCGCGAACGTGATCAAGTGCCGGCCCCCGAACAACCGGGACCCGGAACCGGATGAAGTCGAGACTTGCAAACCGTTTCTGATGCAACAGATCGCGATGATCCGTCCGAAACTCGTCTGCACGTTGGGGAATTGGGCGACGCAAACATTGCTGGAACGGAAGGTGGGGATTACAAAGGTTCGCGGCCAGGCGTTCTACTTGAAAGACTTTGTCCTTTTCCCCTTACTGCATCCCGCCGCAGCCTTGCACCAGGGCGGCATGCTTGAACCCCTTCGTGAGGACTTCAAAAAGCTCAGAGAATTTCTCGACCGGCATGCAAAGCCGGTCGAACCCACGGATGCCACTCCGACAGCAGCTCCCACCCTGGAAATCAACCAGCCTCAACCAACTCAGATGAAACTGTTCTGACAGACCCGGCGAAGGGCCGGAGCTCTGGGCCTCAAACCGGTCCGCGCGGAACAAGGTTACGCCTTTTCGGCCCTCATAGTAGAAGCCGACTCGGAGTCCGTCGCTGACTCCCCTTCTGGTTCGGCTGGTTTTTCTTCCTCCGGCACATCGAACCAGGACACGAGCATCTCGTCCCACCAGGCTTCATCAATCTCTTTCCCAGGATCGATACCGAGAAACGCCACCTCGTCTGCCGTAATGTCGGGACCGACCAGCTGGGGCTGGATCTTCGCTCGTTCGACGATTTCTTTCGTGGCATACCCTCCGACAATCCAGGAATCAGGATCGGCACGGCGAGATTTATAGGCCTTGAGCCCGAGCTTGAGATACATGAAGATCTGCTGTTGCGCGGGATCTCCGACGCCGGATTGCGGCAGCCCCAAGGTCTTCTCAATCTTTTTGCGCCAATGCCGGTCGTCGTACCGTGACGTAATCAACTGGAGCATGGTCTTTCCAAGTTCGAGATCAAGCGGCATGGTGCTGTATTCCTTTAGTCAATATTTCAAGCGAAGTGCCGTATAAAAATGCCTGGCTCATCGACCATACGTGGCCGTGAGGGATGCCTTTCCCAAAGCATTCTGATTCAGATAGAAGCCTACCATCGCACCCGACGCTTCTTTCTTGAGCGGGAGCTGATCCACCTTGAGCGCATACACCGTAAAAATATACCGATGGGGCTTATCGCCTTGCGGAGGGCAGGGACCGCCGTACCCCTGCTGACCAAAATCGGTCACACTCTGCATCGCGCCCTGTGGTGCCTGGCTCCCGTCAGACTTGCCTGCACCCAGCGGGAGCGAGCTGACAACTGGCGGAATGTTGAAAATAACCCAATGCCACCAGCCGCTTCCTGTCGGAGCGTCAGGATCATAGACGGTCACGGCAAAGCTTTTGGCATCCTTCGGCGCCTGCTCCCACCGCAGCTCCGGCGACACATTGTGGCCGGTGCAGCCGAAGCCGTTATAGACATGTTCATTGCCGATGGTGCCTTGTTCTTTCACCGTGGGACTCGTGACCCGAAAATCTCCCGCAAAGATTGACGCAGGAAGCATCATAAGAATAATCGAGACCCATACATGTCGCATAGCGACTCCCCTCCTTGACTTATCAACTTCCGGCGAGCGTCATTTCACCGATTTTGATCGTCGGACTGGCAATGCGCCCACGGAACACAAGATCGCTACCGATCATTTCTATCCCTGCAAACATGTCTTTCAGATTGCCCGCAATCGTGATCTCTTCCACGGGGTAAGTTAACTCGCCGCCTTCAATCCAAAAACCAGAGGCCCCCCGTGAATAGTCACCAGTCACCATGTTGATGCCGAAACCGATGAGGTCCGTGACATATAGCCCCTTATTCACGGTCTTGATAATGTCTTGCGCCGTCTTGGTCCCGGGCGCGAGATAGAAATTTGTGGGACCGACCGACGGATTCTCACCGACGCTACGCGAGGCGTTGCCGGTCGACGCCAACCCGAGCTTCCTCCCGGAATAGGTATCGAGCAGGTAGCTCTTCAACACCCCTCGCTCCACCACAATCGTCTTCCCAGTCGGCAAACCTTCGCCATCGAACGGTCGAGAGCCCAGTCCTCCGACCATTCGTCCATCGTCATAGACTGTGACGTACTCAGGGGCCAACGGTTTGTCCAGTTGGCCTGCAAGGAATGAAGCCCCTTTATAGAGTGAATAACCCGACACAGCGCTGCAGAGATTCCCCATGAGACTTCCGGCCGTTTCGGAGTCGAAAACGACAGGAACTCGTTGGGTTGCCACTTTCCTTGCCCCGAGCTTTCGGACCGTCCGCCGCGCCGCTTCCAGTCCTACCGCCTCCGGAGAATCCAGCTTGGCGAATTTCCGTTGCACAGCGTACCAGGAGTCTCGCTGCATGGACCCGGTCTCTGGATCGGTGGCGACGGGCGATGCCGACATTGAGAAACTGGAACTCTGGTACTCACCCAGGAATCCGTGACTGTTGCCCAATACAACGCGTCCCGAAGAGGAATCGAAGTCGCCCCCTTCAGAATTCGTCAGGCGCTCGTCCGTAGACATGGCAGCAGCCTCGACCCGTTTGGCCAACTCGATCTGCTGTTCCGTATTCAGTCTGGTCGGATCGTAGAGATCCAAATCCGGCGTCTCTCCCGCCATCTGATCCGCCGCCGGCAAGCCGGACACCTGATCTTCCACGACCGCCTTCGCCAAGGTACAGGTCTCAGCGACGAGTTCTCTCAAGGAGTCGGCTGAGAAATCGGAGGTGGAGGTACTGGCAGAGCGTTTCCCGACAAATACACGTAAGCCAAGATGCTTTTCCCGCGCTTTCGTGAGGCGATCGACGGCACCCAACCGGACTTGCACCGAGAAGGTTTCACCGTCGGCGATAATAATGTCCGCTTCCGTCGCCCCACTGCGCTTCGCCTTGGCCAAAAGATCCATAGCGAGCTGGCTATACCCATCGCGCTGTTGTATCTGTTGATTCATCGCTGCGTCCCACCCACCGTGATTTCATCGATTCGAATGGTCGGCAGACCAACGCCCACTGGAACGGATTGGCCTTCTTTGCCACAGGTACCAATACCCTCGTCGAGCTTGAGGTCATGCCCGACCATCGAGACTTTCGTGAGGATCTCCGGCCCGCTGCCGATCAATGTCGCGCCCTTGACCGGCCTCGTCACCTTCCCATCCTCGATTAAGTAGGCTTCGCTGGCGGAAAACACGAATTTACCGTTGGTGATATCCACCTGCCCGCCACCGAACGACACGGCATACAGTCCGTGATCGACCGAACGGATGATCTCCTCAGGGTCCGAAGTCCCAGCCAACATAAACGTATTCGTCATTCGCGGCAGCACCACACTTTGGTAACTTTCTCGTCGCCCGTTGCCGGTCACCGGGATGCCCATCAGTCGTGCATTTAATTTATCCGTGATGTAGCCACGCAGAATCCCGCGCTCGATGAGCACCGTACGACCAGTCGGGGTCCCTTCGTCATCCATGTTGAGCGAGCCCCGCCGGCCCGGCAACGTTCCATCATCGACGATCGTGCAGACATCGGACGCCACTCGTTTGCCGAGGAGGTTCGAGAATGCTGAGGTTTTCTTTCGATTGAAGTCCGCTTCCAGTCCGTGGCCAATAGCTTCGTGCAACAAAATCCCCGGCCACCCTCCGCCCAGCACGACCGGCATGACACCGGCTGGCGCTTCGACGGCAGACAGGTTGAGAATTGCTTCACGTGCCGCTTCACGTGCATACCGCAGATACCGATCGCCCTCGTGATAGAACTCAAACCCGACTCGGCCGCCCCCGCCGAACGAGCCAGCTTGCCGTTGGCCGTTCTCTTCGGCAATACAGGTGACTTGCAGCCTCGAAAGCGGCTGTACGTCCCCGATCAGCGTGCCGTCCGAAGTGGCAACGACCACCACCTTATATTCCGTGTTAAACGAGGCCATGACATTCTTGATGCGCGGGTCATAGCGGCGCGCCTCGGCATCAATCGCATTCAATAAGGACACGCGATCCGCCGTGGCGACTTCGACTTGTTTCCGTTCGACCGGATAGAGATCTCGCGTTGGGCGTTGGCGGACAGGCACCGGAACCGCGTGGGCCCTGCTCGGAGAATTGGCAATATAGCGGGCCGTATCGGCCGCCAGTTCGAGATCCTTTTTCGTCAGTTCATCGGAATAGGCAAAGCCGGTTTTCTCCCCCGCCGTTGCTCGTACCCCCACACCCTGCGACACACTCTTCGTCGCGCGCTTAACGAGGGATTCCTCCATCGAGACGGACTCGGACACACAAGATTCAAAGTAGAGGTCGGCATAGTCGACATCGCGGACTTTGACCCGTCCGAGGGCCGAGAGCACTTCGCCTTCGGTCAGACCAAAGGACGCTAGTTGAACAAGTTCACCCATGGTTTGAGAATCCTCACGACGGTTGGTATGCAGATGGACAGCGGAGTATAGCCGATTCATTTCCACAGGCGCAATGCAAGTTCATCCAACTTGTCGCTTTTACAGGACTTTTACGAAAATTCGTTTGACTTTACTCCCCCTCACCAGTAGACTTTGCTCGCCTACCGCAAGATTGTATCCAAAGATAAGGATCGTGACCAGCTACACCCTATGAGCACGAACGAATCATCGGCCGTGGACCAGCTGTCCATCGAGGAGCTGGCCGCAAAACTCGAACCCGACCTCTTACCCAAGCACGTCGCCATCATCATGGATGGCAACGGTCGCTGGGCAGAACTCCGCAGCCTCCCTCGCATCGCCGGTCATCGGGAAGGGATACAATCCGTTCGGGAGATGATCACGGTCTGCCTGGAACTGGGCATCCACGCCCTGACAATTTACGCATTTTCGCAGGAAAACTGGAACCGCCCCGCGCAGGAAATCTCCTCGCTCATGGGCTTGCTTGAGTACTACCTCTCGACGGAACGGACAAAACTCATTGAGCAGGGTGTCCGGTTACGCACGATCGGACGGCTCGACTCCCTCCCGGCCTCAGCCCTCCAGTGGGTCCGGGCCGCCGAACAGGAAACCGCCCATCTCGACAAACTGCATCTCACAGTCGCCCTCAGCTATGGTGGTCGCACCGAGATCGTGGACGCGGTGCGGGAGATCCTTCGTGAGGCACAAGACGGCAAGTTGCAACCGGACGAAGTGGATGAGTCACGAATCCAACAACACCTCTACACCCATGGGCTGCCCGATCCCGACCTGTTGATTCGCACCAGCGGCGAAACGCGAATCAGTAACTTTCTCCTCTGGCAGCTTGCCTACACCGAGCTCTATTTCACTCCGACTCTGTGGCCCGACTTCCGTCGCCGCGAACTCGTGCAGGCCCTGCTGGAATACCAGCGCCGCGAGCGGCGATTCGGTCGCGTTCTCAGCACCTTTACTTCCTAGTGGTCGATGTAAACCTCGATATGCAGGAATACAAAACCGCCGGCCAAGAGCCGACTGAATCAGCGCCAGTTGCGTCGACCCGGTTTGACCCCCGTCGGATCTATACCGTTCTGGTCCTTGCTCCACTCTTGTATGCCGTGATTCGCTACCTCCCGCCCCTCGCATTTTCAGGCGTCGTGGTCCTGGCCGGAGCGCTCGCTCTCTTCGAGTTCTACCGACTGTGTTTCAGCAACCGTAGCCACTCCTGGCTGATGGGGATCGGCCTGGCGGGATTCGCTGCCGTGATTCTCGGAGCACACCGGCCGGGGATCATCGTTCCGAGCCTCCTCGCGGCACTGGTCGGCATTGTTTCTCTCCCACTCTTCAGTCGCGCTCCTCTCGAACAAAGCCTGAGGGACGGAGCCATGACGCTGTTCGGCGTGCTGTACCTGGGTCTCACGCTCGGCTCGCTCTCGATGACGAGACTGCTCCCTCAGGGTGAATGGCTGATCTTCTTTCTCCTACTGGTGACCTGGGCCTCTGATACCGGCGCCTACTATGTCGGCACCGTCTATGGACGACATCGCCTGGCTCCCACGATCAGTCCAAAAAAAACCGTCGAAGGCTTGGTAGGTGGCTTGATAGGTGCGATAATCGTCGCGTACGCTGTTCGTTGGTGGTTTCTCCCCGAGCTGTCCGGTCTCGACTGTCTGGTCTTGGCCATGCTGCTGACGATCACAGGTCTCTGGGGTGATCTGACCGAATCGGCAATGAAGCGCGGCGTCGGCATCAAGGATTCCGGCGGGATCCTCCCGGGCCATGGCGGGATGCTCGACCGCCTGGATAGTCTCTTGTTCGCCGCCCCTGCCTTCTACTACTATGTAACCATGGCGAGCCGGCTACGAGTCATCGAGTGAAGGAGCCCTTATGAAAACCATTGTCATCCTCGGGTCGACTGGGTCGATCGGCACCAGCACCTTAGATATCGTGCAACGGTTCCCCGGGGAGTTCTGCGTGGCGGGACTGACTGCCGGCAGCAATGATGAAAAACTCGAAGACCAGGTCCGCCGGTTCAAGCCTCGCATCGTGGCCCTATCGGATGCCTCCGCTGCCGCCAGGCTCCGGCAACGCTGTGCTGGACTGCCTGTCGAAATATTGGATGGGCAAGAGGGCTTGATTCAGGTCGCCACTGCGCCAGAAGCTGAACTCGTCATTTCCGCCATCGTCGGTGGAGCTGGTCTCGTGCCCACCCTTGCGGCGATCCGGAGCGGAAAGCAGATTGCCCTGGCCAATAAAGAACCGATGGTCATGGCGGGGGAACTGATGCAGGCCGAGGCGCGACGATATGGCGTTCGCATCTTCCCGGTCGACAGCGAGCATAGTGCGATCTTCCAGTCGTTGGAAGGCCATCGCAAAGAGGACGTCCGCCGCCTGATCTTAACGGCGTCCGGTGGGGCCCTCTGGTCCCTGACGAAGGAGGAGCTGCACGACGTCACACCAGAACGGGCACTCCAGCATCCCAATTGGAAGATGGGCGCCAAAATCACCATCGATTCTGCCACCCTCATGAACAAGGGGCTCGAAGTCGTCGAAGCCCGCTGGCTCTTCGACATCCCGGAATCCCAGATCGAGGTGATGATCCATCGGGAAAGCATCATCCATTCTCTGGTAGAGTATAAAGATTGTTCCATGATTGCGCAGTTAGGATTGCCGGATATGCGAACACCTATTTCCTATGCAATGAAATATCCGGGACGCCTGCCGCTCGATCTTCCATCGTTGGATCTGACCGAGATCGCGAAATTGACATTCTGCAAGCCGGATCACGACCGGTTCCCCTGCTTGGGTCTCGGCTATGAGTCCCTGCGGATCGGCGGGACGATGCCAGCCACGATGAATGCCGCAAACGAAATCGCGGTTGAGGCGTTCCTGAACGGGGGCATCCGGTTCACCGATATTGTGGAGATTATTCGCAGCACGATGGACGCCCACAGCCCCAAAGACGTGGATACGTTGGAAGAGGCGTTGGAGGCGGATCGCTGGGCCCGAGAAAAGGCGGAATCGTTGGTCGTGGCGTTGGCACGCTAGTTTTTCACGAAGGAGCATACACCGTGTTCACGGCATTCACTTGGTCCCCCGATACCGTCTGGTTATTATTGCAGAAGACCTGGTGGTTCCTGGTCGTCCTGGGCGTGTTAGTCGCGTTCCATGAACTCGGGCATTTCCTGGCCGCTCGCTGGGTCGGTGTGAAGGTCCTCAAGTTCTCTCTTGGGTTCGGGCCAAAGCTATTCGGTCGCCAAATCGGCGAAACCGAATACCTCCTGTCAGCCATTCCGCTCGGTGGCTACGTGAAATTGTTCGGGGAAGACGAAACCGAGGCAACCACACAGGAGGATCGTGCTCGGTCGTTTGCGCACCAATGCTTGTGGGGCAAAGTCCTGATCGTCGCCGCGGGACCAGGATTTAACTTCATCTTGGCCTATTTCATATTTGCCGGATGGCTCGCGACCGGTGCTCCGCTTTTTGTTCCAACGTTCCAGGATCTAACCCCCGATATCGAAGCGATGGTCCCCGGCTCTCCGGCCGATACGGCCGGCATCCAGATTGGAGATCACGTCAGCCGAGTCAACGGGCAGACGATTTCGACCAGAACCGAGCTGTTCGACGCCGTGGCGAAGAGCAACGGCCAGGCGCTGACGCTCGAGATCAAACGAGACGGGCAGGTCAAAACGCTGACGGTCACGCCCACCACCGCCCCCGGACCCCATGCCGCTGGGCAAGAGCCAGGATATTATCTGGGCGTCGAAGAAACACCGCCCCTCGTCACGTCAGTCATGCAGGGTTCTCCAGCAATGAAAGCAGGGCTTCAAGCCGGGGACCGTGTGATCAATATCGAGGGCCAGACAATCCATACGTGGTCGCAGATGACCGGTATCGTAAAAGAAAATCCCAGCCGCCGGTTACAGATAGAGGTCTTGCGCGAGGGGCATCGAGTTTCGCTGACTGTGACGCCTTCTGCTGAGAAGACGATGGTCAACGGTCAGTCGGTTGAAGTCGGCAAGATCGGTATTTCAGGACCAGGGCGTTCGATTATGCGCTCCAGCACCCCGCTGATGTCGGTCTACGATGGATTGGGAGCCACGTGGGGCTGGACCGAGCTGACCGCGATCGGCCTCTATAAGATGATCGTGGGAGACATCTCCAGCAAGAATATCGGTGGCCCGCTGACAATCGCCAATATTTCAGGAGAAGCCGCTGCGCAGGGGGCCTCAAGTGTGGTCTTTCTCATTGCCATCCTGAGTATCAATCTGGGCGTCCTCAACTTGCTCCCCATTCCCATTCTCGACGGGGGCCATTTGTTGTTTTTCCTGATTGAGGGCATCCTCAGGAAACCCCTCGGTGAACGCCAGAGAGAGATAGCGCAACAGGCCGGCCTCGTGTTATTGGTTGGCGTCATGATCTTTGCGTTTTGGAATGATCTTGAACGGATCTTCTTGCGTTAGCAGGATGCTGAAACAAGCCCACGATTTCATTCTCGGCTCGTCAAAATCCTCAGCATGCCCATCAGAGGGAGAGCTGCCAGGCAACCCGGGGCGGGCGGGTGAGAACTGTTATGCCGCCGCTTTTCTCTCGCCTGCGGCCTTGCCGTCTGAATTGTTTGAGTGTCTCAAGAGGCTCTCCCCCGTTATTTTGATGCATTCATAGCCCATGCGGACATCTCAAGTCTTAATTCCCACATTGCGAGAAGACCCGGGGGAAGCGGAAACCGTCAGCCATAAGCTCATGCTTCGAGCCGGTTTGATTCGCAAGGTGGCGGCCGGCATCTACACCTACCTGCCACTCGGCCTCCGGGTCATTCGAAAGGTCGAACAGATCATTCGTGAGGAAATGAACCGGGCTGGGGCCCAAGAACTCCTCATGCCCATTGCCTCTCCCGCAGAATTGTGGCGAGAAACAGGCCGATGGAATTTCTACGGCAAGGAATTGATCCGCTTTAAGGATCGCCACGAGCGCGAGTTCTGCTTGGGACCGACCCATGAGGAAGTGATCACCGACCTGTTCAGGCGCGAAGTCCGCTCCTATCGACAGATGCCGCTGAACTTCTATCAGATTCAAACAAAGTTTCGCGACGAAATCCGCCCTCGCTTCGGACTCATGCGGGGACGCGAGTTCATCATGAAGGACGCCTACAGCTTTGACCAGGACGAAGCGAGCGCCAAGGTCAGCTACCAGAAGATGTACGATGCCTACCACCGTATCTTCACCCGCTGCGGCCTCACCTTCCGTGCCGTGGAAGCCGACACCGGCCTGATCGGCGGCAGCTCATCTCACGAGTTCATGGTGCTCGCCGATACGGGCGAGAACACTATCGTCTATAGCGATGCCGGCACTTACGCCGCCAACGTCGAGCAGGCCGAAGTGCTTGCTCCTACCGACGTGGACACCGAGGCCCCGAGGCCCCTGCGCGCCGTACAGACGCCCCGCTGCCGGACGGTCGAAGAAGTTACGAGATTCTTGAACGTCTCCCCCACGCACCTCGTCAAGACGCTCCTCTATTCGTCGGAAAAAGACACGGTCGCCGTGTTAGTCCGGGGAGACCATGAGGCGAATGAGGCCAAGATTCAACGACTCCTTCGAGTGACTGATCTTGAACTCGCGACTCCCGCCGTCGTCGAGCAAGTCACTGGCGCACCGGTTGGGTTTGCCGGCCCCGTTGGCCTGAAAAACGTTCGGATTATTGCCGACCACGCTGTCAAAGCCTTGCGCAACGTGGTCGTCGGCGGCAATCAGAGTGATACCCACTATGTGGATGCGAATTGGGATCGTGATTTTCAGATCGAGCAGTTTGCCGATCTCCGCAGTGCCTGCGCAGGAGATCCGTCACCGAGGAAAGATGGGACCCTGAAAGCGACGAAAGGCATCGAGGTCGGGCATGTCTTTATGCTCGGCACCAAATACAGCGAAACCATGAACGCATCCTTCCTGGATCCTCAAGGAAGAGAGTGCCTCGCCGTTATGGGATGCTACGGCATCGGCGTCGGACGCACTGCGGCGTCGGCGATCGAACAGAACCACGACGATAAAGGCATCATCTGGCCCTTCCCGATCGCGCCGTTTCATGTACATCTCCTCCCGCTCACCCAATCGGCACAGACCGCCCAAGTCACCGCGCAGCTCTACGACGAACTGCAGGCAGCGGGGCTAGAAGTCCTCTGGGATGACCGTGACGAACGAGCGGGTGTGAAGTTCAACGATGCGGACCTGATGGGAGCCCCGTTTCAAGTCGTCGTCGGAGACAAGGGCCTCGCCGAAGGTGTCGTGGAAGTCAAAACTCGGAAAGACGGAGTGAAACTCAAGATGCCCCCCGCTCAAGTTGCCGCTCATCTGACTCGCACACAAGCGAGTTGAACACCATACCGCCGCCAACCTCTTCACTCATGTTGTCACTCTCGTAGTCGCGCCAGTCTGAAACCGCCTTTTCCTTGCCTTCCATCCGTGATCAGCTAGACTGAGTTTCGATCGCTGCTTCAAGGCATGAGTGGTCAGGTGGATCGGGCTCAATCTTCATCGAGCATAAGAATCCGACGACGACGTTCGCAGTCGATGGTCAGGAGCCTCTGTAATGCAAGCTAATCCCGTCCCCCAAAACCTTCAGGAACTTCAGCAGAAAGTGGCGTTCGCCGAGAACGTCAAGCGCATCACGGACCAAATCCATGCTGCCAGCGATCTTGACCATATTCTCCTCGACCTGCGTAAAGATATTCTCAGCATCTTCGACGCCGAAGACCTCACCATCTTCGCGTTCGATTCGGACAAGAAAGAGATTTTCTCCAAGGTCCCTCACATAGACAGAGTCGAGGAAATCCGCATTCCCATCACCGAACAAAGCCTGGCTGGGTTTTGCGCGAAGTATCTCCGCCCTGTGAACATAGCCGATGCCTATAACATCGCCGAGTTGCAAGGCGTCCATCCCTCACTCCTCCACGACACGTCCTACGACAAGCGGACCGGATTCAAGACCAAACAGGTCCTGACCTACCCAATCGTGGCGGACAACAAGTATTTGATGGGCGTCTTCCAACTCCTCAACAAAAAGAGCGGGGCACGTTTCACCAGAAAAGATGAAGAATCCGTCGCGGAGATCGCAAAAGCCCTCGGTATCGCCTTCTTCAATCTCCGCAAGATCGCGAAGAAAAACCCAAGCAAGTTCGATCTCCTGGTCATGAACAACCGGATTACCCAGAACGAGTTGGATAATGCGATTGCCGAGTCCCGGAAAGGCGTGTCAGACTTCGAGAGTATTCTGATTGAGAAGTACAGGGTACCAAAACTCGAGATCGGCAAGTCGCTCGCCCTGTTTCACAAATGCCCCTACATCGAGTACAGCGATCGAACGATTGTCGATGTCGAACTCCTGAAAAACCTGAACGTCGACTACCTCAAGAAGAACCACTGGATGCCCCTCAAGCGGGACCGGACCGCCATCGAAATCTTGACGGACGATCCCGGCGATCTCGATCGCGTGGCGGATATCAAGCGGACGTTCCCAGGCCTTAACATTCGGTTCGCGATCAGCCTTCGTCGTGATATCGCCCAGTTCCTCGCCTCCGCCTCAGGACAGGGAGATACTGGCAGCACACGAAAGTTGGACGAAAATGTCTCCGACATTCTCGGCGAACTCGTCAGCGATGCCCAAGAGGCGGCGGCGGAGGAGGCCGGAGGGGGGCTCGACGAAAACGACAATGCCATCGTCAGACTGGCCAATCAGATCATCGCCGATGCCTATCGACAAGGCGCCTCCGATATTCATGTCGAACCCTATGGAGAAAAGCGTGAAACCCTTGTCCGGTTCCGGGTCGACGGCGACTGTTTCGAATACATGAAGATTCCGCAAAGCTATCGACGCGCCATCGTCTCGCGTCTGAAGATTATGGCCAGCCTCGACATTGCAGAACGCCGCAAACCCCAGGACGGCAAGATCAAATTCAAACTGTCGGAAAACAAAGAAATCGAGTTGCGCGTCGCGACGATTCCGACCGCTGGATATAACGAAGACGTGGTCATGCGTCTGCTTGCCGCCAGCGAGCCCTTGCCGCTCGACAAAATGGGGTTCTCGGATCGGAATCTCGCCGCGATCAAGGAAATTGCTGCAAAACCTTACGGCATTATTCTCTGCGTCGGCCCAACCGGGTCAGGAAAAACCACGACCCTGCACTCCGTCCTCGGCTTCATCAACACACCGGACATTAAGATCTGGACGGCAGAAGACCCCGTCGAAATCACACAGTACGGACTCCGTCAGGTTCAAGTTCAGCCGAAGATCAACTTCACATTTGCCGCTGCCATGCGCGCGTTTCTTCGTGCCGACCCGGACGTGATCATGGTCGGAGAAATGCGAGATAAGGAAACGGCTGAAATCGGCATTGAAGCCTCATTGACCGGACACCTTGTCATGAGCACACTCCACACAAACAGCGCGGTGGAAACTGTCGCTCGACTTCTCGATATGGGCTGCGACTCGTTTAGTTTTGCCGATGCGATGCTGGGAGTCCTCGCCCAGCGCCTCACTCGCCGGATTTGCAAGGACTGCAAGGAGCAGTACGTCGGGACACCGCTAGAATATGAGGAAATCCGCCAGGGCTATGGACCTGAACATTGGGACAAGCTCGGCATTCCACAAGACAACACGTTCCGCCTATCCCGCGGGAAGGGATGTGAAACCTGCAATCGTACCGGCTTTAAGGGACGCGTGGCCCTGCACGAGTTGCTGTTGGGCTCGGACAGAATGAAACGTTTGATTCAGACGAAGGCGAGAACTGAAGAAATGGTGAAGGCTGCTATCGAGGACGGCATGACGACCCTCATGCAGGATGGAGTTCAGAAGACCCTCCTCGGCCACACCACGTTCAAGGAAGTAAAGGCGGTGGCCATCAAGTAATTGGACCCCAAGAACTTAGGTCACACCAGCTCACAGAGGGCCTCTTCAACCCATAGATTTTATCTCACGAGAAACACGTCAGTTCGCCTCATTACCGCCATCCCCGCAACCTTGCCAACCACGGCCAATCCACGCGATCAGAAGTACAGCACTCCCTCCTTCCCTCTAGCGAAAAAGATAGCCGTATTCGTCCTTCCCGGCACCTTGGCGTATGGCTGATCCGCCACTCCTTCTCCTCTTCATGAGTAGAAGGCCTGCGAAGGACCGCATTAAAGAATGGGCTTATGTTTGTGATAATGGCGCACGGGAGAGAAATTTCCGCAGACGGGATTCAGCGAGTTGAGAGACAACAGTAAATTCTAATCCGAAGGTGTGACGATTACCCCATCGCACTGTCGCGTCGACATTCATCGTCGCGGTCTGATCCGGCAAACGCAGACTGATCGCAAGCTGATCTCCCGCGCTCATGGAGGCCGGACTCATGACTCTCGCACCCTTCATCGAAACATCGAGTACGACGCCCAAGCCGGCACGTTCAGCAGCTAACCACCGTTGCAAGCCGATGCGTGCGAACGAACAGGCGAAGGGTGCCGCGACGCGAAGACGCGGGTACCGCCTCAACTCGGTCGTCATCTCAACCTTTCTTCCGGAATTCTCCATTCCGTCTGAGCTCTGGCTAATAGGATACGTCTCGCTTGCCATCGCACCAAACAATTTCCACCAGGTTGCCAATCAGAGTTCGGCACAACAGGTCCCTCAATAGAAACACGATGCCGTGGGGAACATGATGACGAATGAACGGGAGACTATGCGGCAGTCGTTGAAACGATAGCCACGTACTTTTGCAGGCGATTCTGTGCAGCATGGGATAATTCCGTGAAAGCCAGGCCGAAAAATTGGTCCTTCTTCCACTGCACGGTGGCAACGGCAATATCAGCTGGCTTGATTTGTTTAGGGAGGCGCAGGCTCACGGTGACTTCATCTCCTGGCCTCATTTCAGCCTCCGTACTCACTCGGGCGCCTCGTATCGAAAGATCGTAGACCACACCCAAGTCGATACTAGGCCTCCTCAGCCAACGGCGAGACTGGTAGCGAGACAGGGCGCAGACAAATGGAGCAGAGATGCGAACCCGAGGATGCCGGCGAAACTTATTCAAGGCAGAAGATCGATGTGGAGTCTGTTCCATAGAGCGTCCCTACGATGTTTCTACTGTACCTCAGGTCGCTCCATTCAGAAATATAATTCCTCGATCGCACCAATTGAATGCTGGCATGCAGTGAAGAACTCACCCCCATGTCCGCTCAATCTAAATCTGTAGCTTACGGAGCCCCCGCCTCACCGGTCGCGGCTGTCCGATTGCCCGCATCCCCCAACGTTGTCTCAACTCCCTTGGCCTTCTGGATCGCGCTCCCAGCCATCTCACCAACCGCTGTCTCAGGAACTTTCGAAAGTTCCTGCACCGCCTTCGGGGGAGGGACCTGACGATCGCATCCGTTCAGGCCCATCAGCGACACTACCGACAGGGCAAAGACTATTACGGACATCACTCGTTTTATCATCATGTCAGCCCTCCCCTCGATTCCCCGATCGATCTCCCCGCACAAATGCTCTCCCATAATCCCCGCCCGGCAGCAGGCAGGAATCTTCCAGGACAAATAGGCTACTGCCCGACAAGGGTTCTGTCAACGCAGGCCAACGACTATAGGACACGATGCAAATTTACCTCATTAGCTAAATACCCTATTTGACTCTCACCATGACCCATGGTATTCTGTCCACTCGTACGAGCCAGCACTACTCCTCGCGCAGTCCCATCATATTCGATTGTCTCAGCGCGATTGGTTCTATAGGACGTGCTGCTCATACGTTCCATCATATTCTGTACGTGGATGCCTGGCAGAAAGATGGACGAAATGATTTCGGCATTTCTATCCGACCCCCTCATCTCCATCGAGCAGCTTCCCAAGTTGGAGATGCCAGGTTCAATAAAGGAGCACTTATGAAGCTATCCACTGGGTGGCGAGCCGACAAGACGAGAAAGAACCGAGCACGGGCGACCCGGAAACCAAAAATCCGATGGGAAGTACTCGGCCTTCCGGGCCCTCTTGATACCGCTCTGACGACCTCAATGGAAGACATCCGCCGGCAAGTGTCGAACATGGCAAGCCGTGGGTTCGGCCAAGGCACTCGCTCCCGCACGGCTGAACGAGAAGCGAAGAGCACCGTCCAGGCTCCTGACTCAACCAGCAAGAGACGTCGCGGAGCGACGGAGGCGTCACAATCATAGAGGGAACAGGAGCATAACGTCAGGCGACTGGCAACTCAATACGAGTTGCCACGCAAAGGAGGGCACCATCGGACGAGCAGGAAAAACAACCATCGCAAAACGAGACCGCGAGAAAGCAAAGCAAATTCAGCGGCGCGAGAAAGACGCCCGTCGAGAGCAACGTAAGAGCGAAAAACCGGATCGCCCCTCGAACACAGAGGGAGGAGAGGATCCGGATTTGGCCGGGCTTCAATGGGGCCCACAAGAGCCGCTGTATTAGGGATGACGTGAACGTGCCCCGCGCATCACATCATTCGCGTCCTACGCCGCCTTTACAAAGCGATCAGCGGCAAACACAGCCTGCAGCTGTTGGGTAATCACGCGGCGATACTCGCCCTTCTGCTTCACCATTAGCACCACGCCATCCTCATCGGTCAGGACCAGCAAATCGTCCTCGATCGCCAGCGTCCGATCGGGATCTCCGACGTTGATGCGATACTGCGTCCGACTATCCGGATTGCGGCCAGGACCGACGACCAATTCCGTTAGGCCGTCGATGATTCCTTCCCGTCCATCCCTGCGAAACCTGACCTTCGTGCCATCCGGGATTCTCACCCATCTCTTGACCGGTTGCAGCGCCTCAGCCTTTGGGTTTGTCATGCAGATACTCCTCCTGATCGCTCACCCCTCTGTACCATTCAGTCGATACGCGTCGCAGAGTCTCTCTAGTCGTGAGACTCTGCGCTAGGAAACCTAGACCCCCTCCGGCACGACAGGACTTGCCTGATGCTGGCGTCGCAGCTCGCCTGGACGCCCCCACCGCTGACGGTCCCCTCTGGAACGTTCAGCCACCCCCCTCGAATGCGGGCGATCATTAGGGCCGGGGCTTCCCTCTGCCAGCGGCACAGCATGCCCCAACAACGTCTCGATCGCGCGCAGCTGATCACGATCCTCCGAGGTCACGAAACTGGTGGCTCGCCCTGTCATCTTCATCCGGGCTGTCCGTCCAATACGATGGATATAGTCTTCTGGAGAGTTCGGCAAATCGTAATTCACCACGTGGCCGATATTCGCCACGTCAATCCCGCGGGCTGCGATATCCGTCGCGACGAGAATTCTGACCTGCCCTCGCTTAAATCCGTCGAGAGCACGGAGACGCTGAGGCAGAGTTCGGTCGCCGTGGATGACCGCAACGCGGTGACCCGCCTGTTCAAGCGTCTGACCGAGTCGATCGACCCGACTCTTTGTTCGAGCGAATACAAGGACGGTCCCTCGTTCCACCCCCAGCAATGACACCAACAGACTGGTCTTCTCATGGGAGGTCGTATGATGCAACGCCTGGGTCACGCCTTCAGCCGTCGTCGAGGGGGGCGTCACCATCACACGAACGGCTCCGTTCAGGCTCGCTTGAACCAGTCGGGTGACATCCGTCGGAAGCGTGGCGGAAAAGAGTAACGTCTGTCGCTCCAACGGCAACGCGTCAAGAATCTGATTAATCTGTGGCGCGAATCCCATATCGAGCATGCGGTCGGCTTCATCGAGCACCAGGATCTTAATCGGGGCCAAATTGACCGTCCCGTTCCACATATGGTCCAGCAAACGCCCCGGTGTGGCAACCAGAATATCGGGCCGCTGGCGCAATCCTCTGATTTGCGCCTGCATATCGCTTCCTCCGACGATGACCGTGGCAGAGATGCGGTGGCTTCGACCGAGCTTATCGATTGAATCAAAAATCTGCAACGCCAATTCCCGCGTCGGTGCGAGAATCAACGCTTGCGGCTGACCTTTCGGCAGGACCGCGAGCCGTTCGATCATGGGGACAACAAATGCTGCCGTTTTCCCAGTACCGGTTTGGGCACAACCCATGACGTCCCGGCCCTCGAGGGCGGGTGGAATGGCCTGCGCTTGAATGGGAGTGGGAACCAGCAAGCCCGCTGCGGTCAAATCACGCAACAGCGGTTCAGACAGACCAAGGGTATGAAAACTCGTGTGAACAGAGGTATGCAATGCACTATCCTTTCAGTGTGATCGCATTAAGACGGGATCAGAGAACCGAGGGGAGAGAAACCAGGAAGGCATCAACTCCGACAGGACCTGGTCGCGATGCGATCGCGAAGTCCGTTATGGTGTATACAGCCGTGCCGCCGGACTACTGCGACCACGATGTGAAAATCATCCTACAGCATACCCCGTCCGGCGTCAACTCTCTTGGTTAAGGAAGGAACTCGATACTCCCGAGCGAAACACAATTGACCTCTACTTTCAAGGCATTGGGCTACTCACACTGTCATGACAGACCGGCACGTTCGCTATCCTAGCAAGACTATGCTATTCTAGGCTGAGACGAAGTCCGGTCACTATTCTATCCCTCGCGCCTCCCTTCCCTCCCTCTAGATTCCGCGCGATCGATGCTCTAGTTTCCGCCCTGCTCCGCACACAGGTCTCTTCAGGGAGACCATCGAACAGCACCAGTCCGTGCCCCACTCGCCCCTGTCCGATAGCACGGTCTGCGGGTAGAGAATGACCGTGGCAGACCTTGATCGAATCGAAATGCAGCGTATAATGGCGGCCTGAGGCCACAATACGAATCCCCTGGAATAAGAGGCCCTATGAGCGAGACAACACAACAACACATGATTCCACGATCACCAACGATCGCCATAACACCCACCGGTCTATCGATTCCGATCAGCCGACGGTACAACAAGATCTGGACCATTATCCTTTTTTGCGCCATTGCTATGGGTGCCATGATCGGGGTCCCCCTCTATGGATATCTCTACCACTACACCTGGCTGGACTGGTCCCTGTTTGGACTGCTCTATGTCATCAGCGGGCTGGGCATCACTGTCGGCTACCATCGGCTGATGGCCCATCGCAGCTTTGACTGTCCGAACTGGGTCAAGGGCGCACTCTTGATCGCGGGCGCCTGGGCACTACAAAACTCCGCCATCAAGTGGGCCTCCGATCATCTCCGTCACCACGCGCACTGTGACGAAGAGAAAGATCCATACAATGCGCAACGGGGATTCTGGCATAGCCACTGTGGATGGCTCTTTACCCCCGATCAGTACGCCGATCCAAAATATGCGACGCGCGTCGCGAACGACCCCGTTGCGATCTGGCAACACCAACAGTACCCCCTCCTGGTCCTCACCGGCCTGGCCGGCACGTTTCTCATCGGCTTTCTCCACAATGGCATAATGGGTGGCGTAGGCTGTTTCCTCCTCGCCGGCCTAGGACGCACATTCGCCGTGCTCAACTCGACGTTTTGCATCAACTCCGTCTGCCATCTGTGGGGACGAGCAGCCACACGGCACGTCAGACTCCAGTCGGGATAGCTGGCTGGTGTCCCTCGTGACATTTGGCGAGGGGTACCATAACTACCATCACATGTATCCGACCGATTACCGAAACGGTCCTCGCTGGTACCACTTCGATCCATCGAAATGGCTCATCCTTGGACTCTCCTCACTAGGACTTGCGACATCGTTGCGGACAGGCTCGTATGTCGAAGACTCGCTCGCTCGGACGACCTAACAGGTCACGAAGGGAATCTCGATGGGGAAGCGGGTCCTGTATGTGGGAGGACTCCCGGACAAGGTCTCGGACTGCGAGTTGCGCGGCCTCTTCGCCTCGTATGGTCTGGTCGCCAGAGCCTATGTGGTCCGGTTCAAACATACGGGAAAGTCCGCCGGATACGGATTCGTCGAAATGGGGTCCGGCGAACAGGCCTTGAGCGCCGTGGTTGCCCTTGAAGGAACCGAATGGGAGGGACACCTCCTCAGGCTATATGTGACCCCCTACGCGAACCAACCGGTCTAACCTCGCGCACGTCACGGAGAAGGAGTAGACATGGGCCGTACCAACTTAGATCCGATCATGACCTTTCCCGATGGTTCACACCTCTTGATCAGCACCGCCTGCTCAAAAGAGGGGAGCTTTTCTTGTGCCCTCTATATGGCGACCATCGCAGCGGATGATCGAGGGGCCTTCCGCGTCGTCTCCAACCACCTCGCCGCAGCCACCTGCCTGGTGGCACAAGCAGATGCCTACAACTATGCCCAACGTCTCTACCCTCGCTCAGCTGAGACGATGAAAAAACCACCCTATCTCATCTGGCACGGACCCGGTCCCACCGGCAATTCGGATGTGTAGGACAGTTGCCTGACCATCTCGCTCCTGCCAGCAGTCT
Organism: uncultured Nitrospiraceae bacterium; assembly: GCA_963720035.1. GTDB lineage: Bacteria > Nitrospirota > Nitrospiria > Nitrospirales > Nitrospiraceae > Palsa-1315. The sequence goes on from CAVREB010000002.1 coordinate 339,469, forward strand.
CGATCTTCGCCTCCGGCACATGCCCCCCCCGCGTCGTGCAGGCGACGTAAAAAATAGGAAACTGGAACTCTAGCTTTTCACTTGCACTTCTGCTAGTATTTCCCAGTTTCATGCGGCGGGCCTCGCGTGAAACGGCAAATAGAACGGCCCATCACCGATATTGTTGGTACCGAGAATCTGATCGGAAGCTCGACCCAAGCCGCTCCATTGTTCGCGTCTTCGGCCCGTTCCTTCCCCTCGTGTATTCGTTCTCGAGTCTCAGACAATATCAATTTCAGAAGGAGGAACCCCCATGGGTTCAAAACTTTATGTCGGCGGGTTGCCCTATGCGGCAACTGAATCACAGCTCACCACCCTCTTTGCCGCGCACGGCACCGTCGAGTCTGCGCGTGTAATCACGGACAAGTTCACCGGGCAATCACGAGGCTTCGGCTTCGTCGAGATGGCCACTCAGGAAGAAGCCAAGGCCGCGATTGCGGCATTGAACGGCTCCCAGATGGACGGACGTCCCCTGACTGTCAATGAAGCCAAGCCACAAGAGCCCCGCACCGGCGGCGGTGGCGGTGGCGGTGGTCGTTTTGGTGGCGGTGGTGGCGGTGGCGATCGCGGCGGTCGCAGCCGCTTCTAACGAAGCACCAATCAGCAAGAGCTGCAGAAGGGGCGCTTCATCCGAAGCGCCCCTTCACGTTACAGCCCATTCACTCTCTTCCTGCTCTTCTCGCCTCACAGTCGATTCGTCGCAGCAAACGAATCCCAGTCTCTAGCGATCTCAGACCGATTAGACCCATGTGCCTCCCGGATGCGGCGGTGTCTCGCCCGATCGTTGCTGCGGTCGTACGAATGAGAGAGCAAAGAACTGCCAGCCTCGCTGGGGCAACCCAGGGACCTGACCAGCGGCAAGCATGCGGTGTGAATAAACGTGTATAACTGGAGAAATCGTCGAACCGTGTCCCACTCACTCTAGTCACCGAGAAACCCCACATGAGCCGCATTCAACCTTCACGCCTCCTGCATCTAATCCTCACTCTCTGGCTTTCCGCAGTGATTTGCACGCCCAGCCTTGCAGAAGACATAGCCCTCCTGAGCATCGGCCCCCGCTATGGCTTCAGTGTAAAATCTCCCCTTTTGGGTCAACGGCAAAAATATTACTTCGACATGATTGACGTCGCGGCGGTCTTCAGACTCCCCTGGTCATGGCCGCTCGGTGAGAGCCCGTGGAGGCTGGAGACGAGATTGATCACAAGCGCGGGTGTACTGCAAGGTGCAGGTGAAAACGGTCTGATGGTGACGGTCGTGCCGGAACTTGCGCTGAGTGGCTGGGAGGGGCTTGTCACCTTCGACGCCGGAGTGGGAGCAGGATTCTTCAGCAACTACAAGTATCCCAAGCAAGACTTCGGGGGTCCGGTTCAACTCGTCGTGACCTTGGGGATTCGCGTCAATCCAATCTCCCACGCCTATGCCGGATTTCGTGCCCAACACTTCTCCGATGCCGGCGCGTACGGACCCTCCACTATCGGCGTGGATATGTACATCGTGGAGGTCGGATATCAATTTTGATACCAGCGGCAACGGGGTGACCTCCCCTGCACGTTTGGGCAAACGGGCTACCGCCCTACGGCTTCCATCCTGACAATACGCACCGCTGCGCAATCAACGGCGTGAAGCTCCCCACGTCTTCCGACACCTTCGTCATGACCTCATCCGCCAGCTCCTGATCCTCGAAACATTCGTAGGCATCATCGAGAAAACCGCCCCGGAGCAGCGGATGGTGGAGAAAGGCCGGACCGGCGCCAGTCGCCACGTCCAACGGATACTCAGTCACAACAATGCGCGCGAGATGAAGCCTGTCCAGCCATCCCCGAGCCTCTTCCGCGGACGGCCGTTCGGCGAGATAGGCTTCCAGCCGCCGGCGTTCCGGCAGGAGGCCACGGACGGCCATTTCCTGATCGATCCGACGCCAAAGTGAATCGAACGTTCCGAGCGAAGGAAAAGTCAACACCAGTTGGCCACCGGGCTTGAGATGTTCCACCAATCCCTGGATTGCTTCGAAACGGTTGGGACGGAAAAACATGACGGATAGATTGCCGGTGATGCGATCGAAACAGGGCAAGTTCGGCGGCAGGGAACGCATATCGAGGCATTCGAAGCGCAGCCACGGGAGTTGTGCTCCTTGGATCGCTCGCGCGCTCTCGACCTGACGCCCGCTGAAATCGATGGCCAGAACCTGGCCGGTGGGCCCCACCTGCTCTGCCAGGTAGAAAGCCGGGATCCCGTGGCCGGAGGCAATATCGAGAACGGAGGCTCCAGGGCAAAGATCCAGATGCTGCAGCAACGATTCAGCGAAGGGGGTGGACCAATAATCATGGGCCGGAAGAGGCCAACGAGGCCTGACCTCAGTCTGTTGTTGGGTCATGCAGCTGCTCCTCTGTCGCGATGTCGGCTAAACATCCTTCGCCGCCCTGCCAGGGACCACCAGCCACTTCGCGACGCGTCGATAATGACCATGGAGGGTAGCGAGACGAACCGGGCAGGATCGTTTCGCATGAGTCTTCTGTGGTCTGCAGGGAGAAGGAGATCACCGCAGATTCGGCAGGTCAGAGAAGTAGAAACGTCCCTCACTCGGGCGTCTTACTACGAGGACTTCGGCTGACGTTTCTGATGAAGACCCTTGTCGCTCTTGCTCAGGGGCCTGCTGGACTCGCCCTCAGAAAAAATGTCTTCAATCTGGGATTCGCTGCACGTGAGATCGCCATCGGCTGGTTTCCGTGACGGAGCGTCGGCTGTCTTGGCTGCGGCATGAATTTTTTTATCGTTGACATCGTCCGGCATGATGGCTGTTCTCTTTCTTGGTGAGTGTGTTCCGCCCGTCAGCGGCACCTACTGCTCTGGCATATTATCGAGAGCGATTGATGGAATAGGATCCGCCCGTCGCCAGCACGGTGATAGCGCGCTGCAAATCATCCACATGCTGCTGCATCTCCGCCAGCGTACGATCAATTTTCTTACTGGAGCAGTGCCGCAACGAATGGATGCTCGCTCCCGTCCAGAGTCGCACCGTTTTTCTTGACGGGGCATTCAGCGTCAGCACATAGACTTGCGTGGCGTTCTTCATACGATCCCCCCTGATGCTGGTGGCCCATGGCGTGGACGGTTCCTCAACGAATGCACCACAACTCGCCCGCGTCCTCTCAGACTTCGCGAAATCCAGCGAGCCCCTCGCTCAAGGCCATGATCCTGTTGTTCAATCTGTGCTTGCGGCCACTATGCCACGGCGGTTACGGCTGCCGCGTTCTGAGGAGGCTGGGCCGCTGCGGCTGGCGCCGTCTGCGTGGACGCCTTCAGATCATCAATAGCCCTATCCACGTCTGCTTCGGTCGATCCAAAGCGATCGCCCATCACCTTAATGGCCTGAGCAATTGCTTTCTTCATCTTCGTGATTTGTTCTTCGGGTGTCATCACATCTCTCCTTCAGAGGTTGGGGCCTGTACCGAAAAGTCCGCTGCATGTCCATGGACTCGTGTGTCCTGAAAGAACCGAACCGCTTCGGTCCCCGTGGTTATACTCAATGATCGCAGCACTTCAGAAACACGCTGACTGAGGAGCGGCGGAGACTGGGGAATCAGACGCGCAGGAAGGAAGCAGGAGCGCGAGGGATAGAACAGTCAGCGAGGCTCAATACAGCACCCCCTATGCTAGACGCCATCAAGAGCCTGGTCAAGCGATATTAACAGGATGTTGAAAATGTCCGCCAGCGCCCAAGCCGTGGCGCGTGAGGCTCTCCGCCTGCACAGTTACGACAACGAACGCGCACTCGGACGCCGTTCCTCAAACGCCACAGCAGCCGCTTCAATCTGCTTCCGGAATTCCAGAGGTGCATCGATCCCCGGGAACGTCTCCTTGGTCGACCCGGTACCAGTGACATAGATCGTCCCATAACCGAACAGCCTCCCCCATAAGCTCTGCTCCACCCCGATATTCTCTACTTTCGTGAGCAAGGTCTCCAACGTATGGCGACCGACAATCCCCGTCTTAATTAGGACGCGCTTGTTCGTCACCCCAAACTCAGAGAAGTGCCACGTCAAATAGGCCGACACAAAGACGACGAGGGGCACGACCAGCAGGCTCAGAGACAGATAGGGATTCAGACCTCCATCGATCGCCGCCACAATCACAGAGAGGCAGAGGAGCAACAACAGCACCGCAGGCACAAAAATCTTCCAATGCAGCCTGGTCCGGTAGAGTACCTGTTCGTTCGGGATCAGGTTGTCAGTAATATAGCTCATGGCGCAGTTCTAATCCCTTCCTTCACAGTTTCGCCGCAATGGCGGCGATCCTATAGTTGAAGCATCACCCGTCATGCGGGTAACGGGTATCGGCCACGATCACGTGATGGTACCGCGGCCTTTCGCGTGGCATTTCCTAGATGGCGCAGTCTATCCCCAGGCCTTTCGGCCACGCTTTTCCAGCTTGGCCCAGATGTCCGGAAGCCTCGCCCGCACGCTTCGACGCCGCTCGCATTACCGCTCGATGAGCCGTCCTACGGCGAATGCGGTGAACCTGCCACGCGCCTGCCCGGGGAGCTTAAGGTGGAGCGTCGTCGAGTGGGGAAGGCTAGGCCGACCGAGGACAAGTGTCAAGGATCGGTTTAATGATGTTGTCGCCGCGCTCTGACTGTTCATCGAATCGTGTTTCGGCCCAGGCAGTTCAGGAGGAGAGCAGCACCGCAGCCAGGATGAAGGAAAGGCACATACCGCACCTCCTGAAGGAAGATTAAAGGAACGACGGTACGCAACATTTCTTCTGCTCACCTCGGAAGGGCCGAGGACTTCCCAACCCGCCGAGCTGGCTCAACAGCCACCGCTGAAGCGATCGACCACCTCGTGTTCTGGACGTCCCTGGTTCAGGAGAAAAACAGAGGATCACCGGGTTCCCGGGGCCCCGGAAGGTGCCGGGGCCGCCGGACGCGTCTGTTGTCGGCACGACGACCGGTCACGCGTGTAGCGATTCAGGAGACCGAAATGGTCCGATGCTGGGTAACCAGCGGCATTCGTACCAGTGCCAAACAGGTCTTGCCGAAGGCAGTGATCAGGGAAAAAGCCGTTGACGAAGAGATAATCAATCCGCCTTGGTCTGGCCACCTCTGTCCGGAAGGCGGCGCGAATGGCCTCCTGATTCTCTGCTGATTCGCCGGTAATCTCGCGCTCCAGCTCCTTGGGTGTCGCGAGGCTCGCGTGAGGGTCGATGCGGGCATTCCTCACCGGATCTGCAGTGTAGAGGTCGCCCGATCGCGTCGCGGAGACATAGGTATCGTGAAGCCGCAGCATGACGGCCTCCTCATATTCTGGAAAATCTGACTCAAAGTTAAAGTCCCCGCCGATCACGATTCCCGCATAGGGCTCCTCCCGGCTGCGCCGGTATAAGTCCCGCATCAGGACGTCCAGCTCACCGATGCGTCGCAAGCGGCTCTGCTCGATGCTCCATTGAAGCCAGGGATAACGCACGAATCGCCCCTGCTCGTACAGGGTGCCGACCTGAGACAAGAACGGAGTCCCGGCTTCAAAGCCCGAGTGCAGATGGACGCTCACCACCAGATACTTCATGGTGGTGCCTGGCATCGTGATCTCGGCAACAAGACCGTATCGCAACTCTTCCAGTTGATAGCCCGACCCGCTCTCGCATTGCCCCAGATCGCCGCTCAACTTCAGCCCGTCCAGCTTCTGTAACTGCAATGCCTCTTTTGCCAGAATGACGAGGCCGTTGTTGAGGCCGGGGATCAAACCTGCCCCACCGCGGCGGCGGATCCCGCAGGCATCCACCTGATGCACCTGCCGGTAGGCCAAGCCCTGCGCCTTCAGGCCTTCGATATAGGCCAGAGCCCTTTCCGGAAGAGGATTGACCTCCTGCAGGAAAATCATATCAGGCTGTGTCGCCGCGAGTTGTGCAACCTGATGCTGCAAGCGAACCTGGTTCTCCTCCGGAGACTCCGTGGGCGTCACCCAAAAATCGCCCGTGTCGAGCCCGTGCCACGCGTTCCACGTCACGACCGTGAAGGACTCAGGGAGGGCCTCCGCAGGCGAGGGGGCGAACACCGGCTCAGTCTGCTGCGGCAACAGCGGCGCACAGGACGGCAGGAAGAGAAGAGTCACCATGACGAAGACTGAGGTGAGAAGGGCAGGCCATGTAATCATTCTTCCCATTGGCCCCCCGTCGCGTGCGTGAGCGCCTTCCTGAGACGCGCCGAGTACCAATTGTGGACTGTGCCCGCGACCAGGATGTCCGGCGGGGCCACCGGCTTCCCATAGTAGAGTTCATGGGCATCATCTCTGACCGCCACGACCATGCCGCCAAGCGTCAGGCCGGCCATGGCCCCTTTGGAATTGGCATAGGTGATGAAGTCTGCCGCGAGCGACGACGAGACCCCGCCGCTGATCGAGCGACCGAGCGGCCCGACAGCGACAGTCAGGCCGGGGCCGAAGATAAGGGTGCTGCTCAGCAACGACTGCTTGCCCCGTTCCGTCATCACGAGCACAAGGGCCTCGGATCGCGCAATGCCAATCTGAATCCCGACGCTGCCGCCCACCGCCCGGTAGAAAGCCGGTTCGCTCCAGCGGTTGGTCTCGTCATCCCTCACCAGGAAGAGGCCGGTCGCATGCGTGGCTCCCAGCACGTACCCGGCCTTCGTCACAGAAGGCAGGATCAGCAGCCCCTTGGCCTCATTGAGGTGTGAACGCAACCAGTCGAGATCGGGGTGACGAACAAAATGCTCAAACGTCAGACGAGCTTCATCGACGAGTTCTTGCAACTCGGAGAGATCCCCAGCCACGATCGGCGACGGCGTCCCACCAATCAGTGCGACGACAAGAATCATGGCAGAGCAGGCGGTCCTCAAGAAACCACCAGGAGGTTGGGTGAGGGGACAATTGCGGTCATGGTGGACATGGGCCAAGGGCGACAGCACTGGCACAGGTCTTATAACCCAATTTAGCTTGGCTTGTCCTGGGTGAAGTGGGAACACCCGAGGAACCAGACCTTCCGCAACGGGATCTTCCGGGAAAGGGAACAGCCTGTGGAATAAGCCCCCTCCCTTTCACGACCGCAGCGCAAGCGGCAGACGGATGCGGAGAGAAGAGGAGAATGTCGCCGTGTGTCTGGAGACTGCTCAGAACGGGATGCGGATTCCCATTTGGAATTCGTTGGGAGTGTGGCCTGGCCCGAATAGGTTCCGAAGGCCGGAGTCAGTCTGAATGGAAGGGCCGCCATGCAAAGAGCGCTCTAAGTCTGAAGCATAACCACTCCCGAAACCGGCACCGATATATGGCATGAGCGTGGTTCCTCCCACCGAGTAGTCTCCGCTGATCGAGGGAATGTCTCGAAAGACTTTCGAGGACATCGATGGCCCAGACTGTATGGTTGGGGCCTGGCCCACTACATCGCTTTTCAGGGCGTGCTGATCCAGCTTACCGATAGCCCCCTCCGTTACAGAGCCAGTGGCAGGAGGCCCATCACTTGCTGCCCCCGCAGGGGAGGACCACAAGAGGCCCATCAGACACATCGCTGATACGGTTGCAGTCAGATGCTTCATCTGCCGGGGTCCTTTCCCACCCTATCCAACATACAAAGCAACATCTAAGACTTCAAGATCCGCGCCACCCCCTGTCCTCTGCTTCATCAAATGGTTAAGTCATCGTGATGCATTTCTTGTCTCATTAAGGACACCATCTGTGGGGAAAAGATCTCCATCGAAGGACTCTGTGACACGAAATGGTCCAGGCCTGCGGCGCGGAGGCTCTGCGAACGTGGCCACAAGATCCGTCCAGACTAGGACATCAAGGAACGTGCAGGCTTGGAAAATGACGCATCTCGGACAATCAATTGTCAAGAAATCAGAGAGAGGGAGATCGTCGCTGGGAGCGGGACAGAGAGCTCGTCGTGTGCGGTGACGGATAGGCCCCCAATCTCGAGATCCTGTGGTGACTGCGTCGAGTTGATCCGGAGTGAGTGTCGGCTATAATGCATCGCGGCGAAGCCTGGCGCGGCCGCGACGAGGTGAATTGTACTCTTCGCCGCACATGGGGGAGTCTCTGAGCGACGCGAGAACAAAGCCGGCCGGCTTTGTCAGCATCTTGCTAATGATCCAATTCGAACCGCACAGCACCCAGCAGATGTTCCATGCTAAAAGGCTTCCGGAAGGTCTGCCGTGCCCCGAGGAGTTTCGCAACATCCAAGGCATTCTTTCCCCCCCCTACCCCTGAGATCGCGATTACCCTGGCGTGGAGGAATTCACGCGTCAGTTCTATGAGCATGTCCAGCCCATTCAGCTCGGGCATGACAATGTCGGTGATAACCAGGTCCGCCGGCCTCTGGCGGTATAGCTCAAGCCCCTGGCGACCGTTAGCAGCCTCCGTGACCTTATACCCTGCCTCTTCAAGAGCGGAGCGGAGAAGTGTACGGACGAGTTCTTCGTCATCGATAATAAGAATCGTGGCCATAGCAAAAACACTCCGGTTTTTCCATCAGAACGGAATTTCTTAGCCCGGTACGCCTGCCCCACCCAGCCGAACGAGAGGATCCAGGGTTCCAGCAGGCAATGCCGGCAGATTGCAAACCGGCGCAGACCGATTCCGCGCGCGTCTCGACCCTACAAGCACGCGCGCTCGTATGTCTATCATCAACGTAACACTCCGGGAGACAACACGGTCATACCTGAGAGTGCTGACCCGTACGCGTAGGAATGCCGCCAACGTCACGGCATCGGAAGCTTCACGCTGATCGCACCCCCCAGGTCCCCCTCCTGCGCCCCTTCTCGCGGATAGCCCGTTACATCTGGCTCCCCTTTCGGGGCGCCGTGGCAATTCAGACAGTTTTTTCCATAGAACAGAGGCAGCAGCACCCGCACAGTCTTCCCGTCCTCCGCCATCGCACTCACGACCTGTTCACCCACACGCGGGAACGACGGCTCACTCATCTTCTTCATCTCAGCCGCTTCAAATGGGTCCGGCTTGTTCTTCGGATTGCGGAGCAGGTGATCCGGCGCCGTCTGTTTCAGATAAACACCGGACCACGATTGAAATCGCGCCCCCGTTTCCGTGCCGAATGTGGCAGGGATGAGCCCCTTGTATTTGATCCCCGGCATGTTGATCACCATCTGGTAACTCGCCACCGTCTTTTTACTCTCCTCCAAGAGCCGCTCCAGTAGCGGCTTCGCCATCTCCGGCACCGTAGCGGTGGACAAGCTGACTAGGTCATGCCCCGTCCGCTCCTTAAAGGCGGCTATCGTCTGCTGTGCAAACACCGCGGGCGTGAACCCCTTGTCGCCCTTGGCCGGATCATTGAGCAAGAGCTGATTGCGTCCAATCGTCACCCGCCCGGCGTCGAGCAGAACCGCGAGCAGACGTCCCGTTTCTCGAACCGCGGACTCATCCTCCGCGACAGCCGGCGACCATGACGCGCACAGAACACTGACACAGACCACTACCACAATCCGAACCACCCAGCGTGCGCACATGGATACCGTTCCCCCCATTTTCAATTCGACGTTGTCAGTCATAACCCTTTCCTGACAAGCAGGCGTCTCCTCCCCGGCCCTTGAGCTAGCAGGCTATAGCCCCCGTTCAGGCCTGTCAACTACTAGGAAGAGGGGGGAGTTGTGGTTGACGGATACGGGGGGGGACAGAAGCGCTTAGGAAAGAAAACCACTGGCGAGGAACGCAACAAGGAAAAGACAGCGGAACGAAGGACGAAGAGCGAGGCTCCGACAAGCGGGTCAGCACATGACGCCGACTGCCGCCGTTGTCGTCGCTTCACGGCTCCTCCTCTTCGATGTGCTCGATCGACTCTCTGATTCCTGCGACAAAGGCCTCCGGCTGAGCCAGGGCCTTCTCCGTCAATTGGAATTCAGACACCAGCACACCATCTCTGTCGACAATGATCAACCGATAGCCCTGTTTCACAGCAACTCTCCCAATTGATTTCTCCACATGACGAGCCTCCGTGAAAGAGCGGCTCGTCCCCCCGTTCTCGCACACGAGCGGAGAACGACTAGTATCCCCGCCCGCTGCCGCTGCCACCTCGTCCCATCCGATCCAGCGGGAGCGCCTCATACCGTGCCTTTAGGTCTTGATGCTCGTTGAGATAGCCCTTGACTGCCGCCTCATCGGCGAAGACCTCCGGGCTGCGCTTTCGATATTCCTCGATCGTCAGATCATACTTCGCCAAGAGCTTGCTGAGTTTCGCATTGATGTCCGCGCCCATTTCCCTCATCTGCTCAGGCGACGGCCGTTGGCCTTCCCCGTACCGCTCTCCGCCCTGAAAGTAGTTCGTCATCATCTCGCCGATCTCAATGCGGGCCTTCACGAACTTTTCCACCTCAGCCGGTTCTGCCGCAAGGCCGGCACCAGCGAACAGCAGACCCCCTAAAGAGATTCCGACGATGCTACGTGCCAGGTTCATGGCCATGGTCCCCTCTCAAAAGTACGAATAAGACATTCGGTCTGTCGAATAACGTGCATCATATCATCCCGGCCGGACAAAAAAGGATGGGATGGGTAGCCTGGTCGTCCTCCTGCTCGCGGAAGACGCGCAGGAGGGAATCCATCAGGCCCTCCCCGTTTGGCCCATCTCGTACGTCTCGCGTCACAGAGCGTTTTCGCTCGACGCGCGTAGTGTGAAACCGGACAGATTCATTGGAGGTCGGCTCTCCCCCGTTCAAGCATATCTGGGAAGTTGCCCCAATCCATTGTTATTGTGAGTCTCTCTCCCGCTATCTGAAATCATCTCGCGCCATTTAACTTGGGGAATGCAACTTGCTGCCTCTCCCTCTTTTCAGGAGATGGGAAAGCCTACTCAAGCTGAAGTCAATGGCTTCCGTTCAGAACCAGGAGGAACGCATGCTGCAACACGAAACTGTCGCTAACCAGATTCTTGAAGTGGTACGGCTGAATCCTGACTGTACTCTGGACGAGTTAATACAATGCTTACGGGAATCGCGTTGGTCCGACGTGCTGTTCGAAGTGCAACAGCTCAGTCGGTCGGGCCAGTTGCGGCTGACCGAGAGCAGCTTAGGATTGACGACCACACTACGCGTTCCATAAGGGGCGTATGGGAGTCATCCGTGTCATCGAGTCGCCGACATCCATCCTCTCTGTCGGCTCCTCATCCATGGTCCCATGGCTCTTGGAATGGAAACGGGTGGAGGCTCTGGCGGTAATTGCCCCTGCTGACCGGAAAGTATTCTCTTCTTCTCCTGGGAAAGACCTCCACCCCATTCCTGCATTCATCCGCATGAACCATTCGCTGCCCAGACTGTCCGCGGATTCTCCCCCATACACGTCACCTTCTTCTCAGGGTTAAGTCGCTGTCTGAATACTAATGGTCCTACTAGTGGGCATTCCCACTATTGTTTTCTTGGACCTCGGCACTCTATCTAAGCGCGTCACTGAGCGGGTTGGCTAAGCGAATGCCGACCTGCTCAGACGGATGATCACGCTTGCGGCCTGGTTCACTGGCAGACCAACAGGATGACTGCAGATGAAGAAGGAACGACGGAACACCCTTCTGATGGATCCGGTGAAGACTGGGCCCTCAGCATATTTCAACTAACTTCTTGTCAAAATGAAAGTCATAACGCAGGATGGCTGAAGGTTACTCTGGCTCAACATACTCGCAACTTAAAAGGAGGGGGCTATGGGATTGGGCAGAATTCTAGTGGTTGATGATGAAGCGCATATCAGGACGACCGTCAAGATGGTCCTAACCAAAGCTGGCTACGACGTAGTCGAGGCGGAGGATGGTGAAAAGGGAATCCATGCAATCACGTCTGACGATAACTCGCTCATGGTAGATATGATTCTCTGTGATATGCAGATGCCGAAGATCGACGGAGTCGGGGCGATCGCCCATTTTCGAACCCAATTTCCTTCTGTTCCGGTCGTGGTCATGACAGGCCATCCTAATGTCCAAGACGCCACGAAGCTCATGAAGCAAGGCGTCATGGATTATCTGGTCAAACCGATTGAGAAGGAAAAGCTTCTTTCTGTCGCCGAGGAAGCGGTCAAGAAACATATCCTGTTCAAGGACCAATTCAGCGCGTAATCGCCATGCAGTTCACCGAGGCCCCGAAAGGATGACCTGGTGCTTCCTGAGGATAACCCGCCTCCCGAGGACGTTGCACTTCAAGACCGCCGCCGAGCTCCCCGGCGAGCGGCGGAGCTTCATCTTACCAGGGGAAATAGAGAATTAGAGACGGCCCTCCTCATCTCTCAAGCGCTCGCACCACACAACAGACTAGAAGATTTGATCGTGCAGACATTGGACACCGCGCTGGAGGCAATCAACGCGGAAAGTGGGTCCATCCTTATTGCCGATCCGTTATCTCAAGAACTCGTCAATTATCGTTCCATTGGTGATAAGCCGGTTCCACCTGGATCAGCCGTTCCGTGGAACTATGGTATTGCAGGTTCCGTCTACAAATCGGCCCAGCATGCCATCATCGTGGATGCCGAGAGCGATGGCTCGCTACCAGAGCGGATTGACAAGGCCACAGGGTCCTTGATCAAGAATATGATCATCTTGCCGCTCAAGCGGTGGCAAGGCGAACCGATTGGTGTGATTGAGATTCTCAATAAGCGCGGCGAACGGCCCAATGATGATGACGTCGCAGTCCTGACAATCATTTCTTCGCTTGCCACGCCTGCGATCGAGGAGGCGAGGTTATTTGAAGCCAAGAAACTTGCAGAGGTGGCTCAGTTGGCCGGTGACTTGAGCCATGATATCAAGAACTTGCTCATGCCGGTCCTCTGTGGAGCAGATTTGCTCAAAGAGGAACTCGATGAGTTGTTCGGAAAGGCGTCCAATCGGGATTCGCCTCAGTCGGAGAAAAGCCGTGCACTGTGCCATGAGGTCCTGGATATGATTCAAGAGGATGTTCGAAGGATCTCGGATCGGGTCCGAGAGCTTGCGGACTGCGTGAAGGGCATGAGCGCACCGCCCAAGTTTGCGCTATGTCGGGTCTCGAACGTAGTTGAGAATGTTTTCAAAACGCTCGACCTGATGGCGAAAAAAAAGGGAGTCACGCTCAGCAGCGAGGGTCTCGATGGTCTGCCTTCCATCGAGGCAGACGAACAACGACTCTTCAACGCCTTCTACAACCTGGTGAACAATGCCATACCAGAGATTCCCTCTGGCGGCTCGGTCACCATTCTCGGTAAGGCACCTCAGACTGCCGACGTTCTCGACATTTCTGTGACTGATACAGGGCGTGGCATGCCTCCAGATATCCGTGACAGCCTCTTCACTTCTCGTGCCATTAGCCGAAAAGCCGGCGGAACAGGACTCGGGACCAAGATCGTCAAAGACGTGGTCGATGCCCATAAAGGCCACATCAACGTCGAGAGTACAGTGGGCGAAGGGACGACTTTCCGTCTGATCCTCCCGCTCCGGCAGGCGAAAACCAGACGTCTCAACGGTTCAGAAGCGGCCTGATCGCGGAGGTAAAGCAATCCCCGCTGACAGAAACCCGAATCGGGTGTCAAAGAGTCTTACCGACCTCGAAGCTGCCCCGCTGTGATGAATGTGATACGTTTCCTAGTTGGTTGCCTGGTTCTCCCGCAGTAGACAAAAACCTTCCGCCCTTCGCAATCCAGCCATCGATGTTTCAGGGCTTTGACATCTGCTCTCGGCGTGCTAAAAACAAACCATTTCGGTTCGCACGCTCATCGGGACCGAGGACCTGCATGATTTCGGTCATTATTCCAACCCTCAATAAGGAAAAGGCTCTCCCGGAGACGTTGCGACACCTGTTAGGGCAACCCGGTGACTTCGAAGTCATCGTCGTGGACGGAGGGAGCGTCGATCGCACCGGTGAGATTGTCCGCGGAGAACCGGGGGTGCGTTTCCTGACGGCACCCCGAGGCCGCGCCTCCCAAATGAACAACGGGGCTCAGCATGCAACCGGCGACTGGCTGTTGTTCCTGCATGCTGACACGTTACTTCCGGAGGGTGCTCTCACGCGCCTCAATAGAATGGAAACGGACGCCTCTATTCAGGCGGGTGGCTTTCTGCATCGGTTCTCCGGGACAGACTGGCGACTACGGATGTTGTCCTATTTCAATAATGTGCGGTGTCGATGGTCCAAGATCATATACGGAGACCAAGCGATGTTTGTGCGTCGAACGCTCTTCGAGCGGCTCGGCGGTTTCCCGAATGAGCCAAGGCTAGAGGATGTGTTGTTCAGCAGAAAGCTGGTCCGCATCGTCACGCCGGTGCTGCTGGCGCCGCCGGTCGTCACGGATTCGCGCAAGTTTGTCCAGATCGGCATCTGGCGCAGCGTCTTCCGCGCCACCCTCATTCTGCTGTCGATTGAGCTGGGTCTCCCGTTTGTCTCGCGTGCCTTCTTTCGGGACATACGCTGAAGAAGGATGGCTCCAGCACTATGCGCACTATATGCGGGTTCCGATCTGACACGCATCCTGGAAGGTGAGCAAGGTTCCTGGAACCTCTTCTTGGTGATGCCCTGCTTGCTGTTAAAGGTCGCACTGGTGATGCTTTGTCAGTCCTGCTCCTCACCGGCGTATCCACCGCGATGCGGCATGTCAGCATTCCGCAATTTCTTTTGTCTGAGGATCTCCTGCTCCGCCTGAAGCCAGTCATCAAGAGGACCTTGACGGATGCGTCGTTCGTAGATCTCAAAGGCTCGTGTGGCGATCCGTTCGTGGCGACTTGCCGATACGGGAGGTGGGGGGGAATCTGGTTTCGTTCGACGGGCGGGTCCCTGGCGCGTCGCCTTCGGTTTGGTCGGTTTCTTCAGTGTGATCGGCTTTTTTGGTTTCACAAATTCCTTCCCATGTCATCGACGAAGAATTAGATCCGTACTGGGAAGGCTAGGCCGTCTGCGGGAAGCTGTCAAGGATCGGATTGAAGATGTTGTAGTGGCGCTCGTACTTCCGGGAGAAGCCAGGTTCAGCAATCGCAGGTGTGACGGAGAAGAGCAGCCACAGCAGAAGGAGGAACACAACCCCCCATGGCGAGCCTACGAAGAGCCGGGCGGCAAGGGAGACCAACCTACTCCCCTGCTGGAGAACAGCGTAAGTAACCGTCAAGCGCTGCCGGTAAGGTGGAATGTCCCCGTTGTTTGTCTCTCGCCCCAGGAGTACAAGATAAGATCCTCAGGCGTTTAGAGACCGAGACAGGATCTGCAAGCGATCTGCTGTATCCAAGGGAGGACAATCATGGCGCATCTGGTCGTTCCCAAGTCAACGTGCGGGCTCAGATTCTTACTGAGCTGTGTCCTGGTCTGTTCAGGGACTCAGCTTTCTCTGATGTATGACAGCGATCGGGGCCCAGGCGGGGGAATCACCAGCAGAAGAGTCTGCTGCCCAGAATATGGACATGGATCATCATGACCACGCCGAGGGCGCCGTTGACTCGATGATTCCGCATCAGCAACATATCGGGCCCCACATGAGGTGGACCGGGTTGCGGCCGGCGAATACAACCGACGCCCAGCGCGCCGAGCAGATTGTCCACACCCTGCAGCAGGCACTCGCTAAGTACAAAGACTACCGGGTGGCCATGGACGACGGGTATGCACCGCTTCATCCTGAGCGTAAGCAGCCTCATTACCACTTTGCGAATAAGCAACACCGGTTCATGGCGAGGCTTCGCTTTGATCCGGCGGAACCGACTGCGCTCTTATACAAGAAAACCGACAAGGGGTACGAGCTTGAAGGGGCGATGTACACCGCGCCCAGAAACATGAGTGAGGACCAGTTGAACGAGCGCGTGCCGTTGAGCGTCGCGCAGTGGCATGCCCACGTCAATCTCTGTTTCCCGCCGGAGGAGAACATGCGCCGCGTGAACCGGAAACAGTTCGGGTTCAAGGGAACCATTGCTACCGAATCAGAATGCCAGGGCGCTGGTGGGCGATTCGTTCCACAAGTCGGAGGGTGGATGATCCATGTCTATCCCTTCAAAGCAACCCCCGCGGAGATCTGGACCCATTAAAAGCTTGGAGCATGAATAACGCATCTCAAAATGCGGAGGGAATGGAGCCTGATGATCTTCTGTGCTCGTGCAACGCGCGTTCGCAGAAGACCCTCGCCCGGGCTAATGGCACGTCTCGGCGTGCCAGTGGGTGGGTGGGTGAGAAAGTCGCGCGCAGTGGGAGATCAATCAGCCCCCATCCCTAAGAGACAACGAGCGAGCTTGGAGGGAGCATTATAAAAGCGTGGTTGCTCGATGCGCGCGTTAATGCCATGCTGGCGACTCCCATGGGGGAGGTGGTAAAAAGAAGTCAAAAGAGTGCTGGCGCAAAGCTGGTCGAAGAAGGTACCTGACACTTTTATTTCTTTAAGATTCTGCGGCGATGACATTTCAATAGGAATATTTGCAGCTCGGCTCAAACCCGACACGCACAAAGGAGAGACCACCATGCGATTCATGATTATTGTGAAGGCCAACAAGGACTCGGAAGCCGGCGTGATGCCGAGTCAGCAACTGTTGACTGAAATGGGCAAGTTCAATGAAGAGCTGGTGAAGGCCGGGGTACTCCTGGCTGGCGATGGGCTTCACCCGAGCTCGAAGGGCGCCCGCGTGAAGTTCTCGGGAAAGACGCGCACCGTGATCGATGGGCCGTTTACTGAAACCAAAGAGCTCATCGCGGGCTACTGGCTGTGGCAAGTCAAATCGAAGGAAGAGGCGATCTCCTGGGTGAAACGCTGCCCGAATCCCCATGAGGGGGAATCTGAGATCGAAATTCGGCAGGTATTCGAAGCGGAGGATTTCGGCGCCGAGTTCACCCCGGAACTGAGGGAACAAGAGGAACGGATACGCACGCAAGCCGAACAGCACTTGAAGGGCGGAAAGCGATAGCTCAGACGGTGTCTCCATGAGGGAGGCACCGGGAGGATTGGCGCTCATCGCGCAAGGAGGGATACGGCGATGCAAATCAAGCTGATGTGGGTCGGTCGAGTAATCTCTGGTCTGATCGCGCTTCTGCTCACGATGAGCGCGGTCATGAAGCTGATGGGCGGGGCCGGGGTGACGGAAGGGATGGCACACATGGGACTCCCGGAGTCGCTGCGCGTCCCGCTCGGGATTCTCGAGTTCTCCTGCGTCGCAATCTACCTCCTTCCGGCCACTGCGGTGACGGGTGCGATTCTGCTGACCGGCTACATCGGCGGCGCGATCGTGACGCACCTGCGAATCGGCGAGCCGGTCTTCATCCAAATCGCGCTGGGCATTCTCGTCTGGCTTGGCCTGTACCTCCGCGAGCAACGGCTTAAAGGGCTGATTCCGTTGAGGACGCATGATGCTGTCGATTTCAGCCCCCCTCGTTCGACTAGCGGTTAAGAGGCCGCGCCTCCCTTGGGGCCCCGCTCCAACCAGAATGCGGAAAGGAGGAACCCATGTTCGAGATCATCGCACTCATCGTGGTGGTGCTCATCGCTGTGGTGCTCATCTATGCCACGACCAAGCCGGACACGTTTCGCGTCCAGCGCTCGATCAACATCAAGGCACAGCCGGAGAAGATTTTCCCGCTGATCAACGATTTCCACAATTGGGCAGCCTGGTCTCCGTGGGAGAAAATGGACCCCCTGCTGAAGAGAACCTACAGCGGCTCCGGACAAGGCCAAGGCGCCGTGTACGAGTGGGACGGCAATAAAAAAGTCGGCACAGGGCGCATGGAGATCATTGAAATCGCCCCACCCTCCAAGGTCCTGATCAAACTTGATTTCATCAAACCGTTTGAAGGCCACAACATCGCGGAGTTCACCCTAGAGGGCAACGGCGACTCCACGAACGTCACCTGGGCTATGTATGGTCCCACCCCCTACATGGCGAAGGTCATGAGCCTCTTCATGGATTGCGACAATATGGTCGGCCCGCAGTTCGAAACTGGCCTTGCGAAAATGAAGGCCGTGACTGAAAAATAAGAAAGGATGGGGCACATGCGCTACGTCGACGGCTTCGTCATTCCAGTCCCGAAGAAGTATATTCCGGCCTACCGCCGCATGGCCGAAAAGGCGGGCAAGATTTGGCGACAGCATGGCGCGCTCGAATACCGTGAGTGCGTGGGCGACGATCTCAAGGTCAAGTTCGGGCTCCCGTTTCTACGATCGGTCAAGGCCAAGCCAGGCGAGACCGTTCTGTTCTCCTGGATCGTGTTCAAGTCGCGGGTGCAGCGCGATCGCGTCAACGCGAAAGTAATAGAGGACCCGCGAATTAGAGCGATGTGTGATCCGAAGTCAATGCCGTTCGACGTCAAACGTATGGTCTACGGTGGATTCAAGGTGCTGGTCGACGCTTGAGCAGGTCTGGTAGCAGGTCATTCCAGCCTGCAGAACCTGACGAAGACAACATGGTCGCTGTCAACTCAACAAGGAGGGAGCCATGCGTTTAACACATCTTACGCTCACCAGTCTTTGTCTAGTTCTGACCGTTTCGGTTGCGATGGCGAAGGACAAGAAGCACGAGAAGCAGATGGACCAACAGGCGATGATGGAGGTCTACAAGAAGCTTGGCACGCCCGGTGAACCGCACAAGCAGCTGGCAAGCCTGGCCGGCAGCTGGACCACCAAGACCAAAGAATGGATGGAGCCAGGCAAGCCCCCAATGGAATCAACCGGCGTGGCGGAAATGAAGATGTTGCTGGACGGGCGCTTTCTCCAGCAGGAACTCACCGGCGACATGATGGGACAACCCTACTCCGGAATTGGGATCACCGCCTACGACAACCTTCGCAAGCGATATGTCTCGACGTGGATCGATAGTATGGGTACCGGGATCTTTACGATGGAAGGCACGGCGAACACCGATGGCAAGACCATCACGCTGAAGGGTAACCACGATGAACCGGGCGGAGGACACATGACACATCGCGCGGTATGGAAAATCGTAGACAGTAATACCCAGACGTTTGACATGTACGGAACTCACCGCCGCGGCAAGGAAATGAAGATGTTGGAGATCACCTATACTCGGAAGCCATAGGGAGAAGATGAAGTCCAAGGGAGCGAGGAGCTTTCTTTGCTCCAGGAGCGCGCACGATCAGAATGTGCTCGCTCGACGGCCACAGTCGAAAGCTCCTCACACCTTTGCTGGGTTGGGTATTGGACTAGAGAAGAAGATACAAATGGGCGCGGGAGGGAGGACAGCCGGGCCACTCCCTCACTCTCTTCACCCGCGCTCCTCATTCCAAACGTTCAGAATGGAATGTCGCCGTCTTCACTCGCAGCCGAGTTCAGCGCGAGTGGTTCAGCGGTCGGAAGGGCGTGCCTGGGTCATAGCGATTGGCCGGGTTCATCGGATTCTGCGGGTTGTATTCGTTCGCGGGATTGAACGGGTTGCTGGGAATGTACCGATTCGCCGGATTGGTGGGGTTGTTTGGATCGTACCGGTACCCAGGGTTGGGGGTATTATCGGGCGCAGGATACTTCTGTGCTGGGTTCAGAGGGTTGTCCGGCGAAAACAGCCTGGCTGGCTTAAAGAGGTTGGAGTCGCGTTCGTATTTCTCAGGGAAGCCGGATTCGGCAAGGCTGGCGGCGGAGAACAGAAGGAAGAGCAGCACCAGAGGCCACATGCCGACCTCCCATAGGAATCTTCAGAATCGAAGATATCCTAACCCCCACCAACAAACGGATGCAAGCCGGTGGGGTGGGGCCTGTTGATCTCCTGTGCTCGCACAACGTGCGCAGTTCGTGTCAAGTTGGACCGTTGTCACCAGGCGTAGGCTTCTGGTGCAGGCCCGCCCGGGCCGGGGAAGATCTCGTCGAGCCGTTTCAGTGTTTCCTGGCTCAACGTGAGACTCAGGGCGCGCATCGTGCCGTTCAATTGCTCCATCGTGCGCGGTCCAATAATCGGCGACGTGACGGCCTTTTGATGCAGCAGCCAGGCGAGCGCCACATCGGCCGGGCGCTCGCCGAGTTGTGTGCACAGCGCATCATAGGCTTCCAGCTTGGGACGATTTTTTTCGACATCCTTCTTCAGATCCTCGTCCGCGCGTCGGCCGACCTTCGCCGGTTTTAATGCCCCGGCCAAGAGCCCGCGCGCGAGCGGACTCCAGGGGATCAGGCCGATGCCATAGGCTTCGCAGGCCGGAATCACTTCCAACTCGATCGTCCGCTCGCTCAAATTATAGAGACTCTGCTCCGACACGAGGCCGAGGAAGTGGCGGCTGCGCGCCAATTCTTGCGCCTGGGCCAGGTGCCAGCCGGCGAAATTGCTGCTGCCGACGTAGAGTACCTTGCCTTCCCGGACCAACTGCTCCATCGCCTGCCAGATTTCCTCCCAGGGCGTCTCCCGATCGACGTGATGCATCTGATAGAGGTCGATGCAGTCCGTCTGCAGGCGCCGCAGGCTGTCCTCGCAGGCCCGTTTGATATGCAGGGCCGACAAGCGAGCCTGATTCGGCCACTCGCCCATCTTGCCGAACACTTTCGTCGCCAGGACGACTTTCCCTCGCCGTCCCCCTCCCTGCGCGAGCCAGCGGCCCACGATCTGCTCCGTCAACCCCTCGCCTACCTTCCAGCCATAGACATTCGCCGTGTCGAAAAAGTTGATGCCCAACTCCAGCGCCCGATCCATGATGGCGAAACTGTCCGCCTCGCTCGTGTGCGGCCCGAAGTTCATGGTGCCGAGACAGAGCCGGCTGACTTTCACTCCCGACCGACCGAGATGAACGTATTGCATAAGTAAGATCCTTTGTTACGCAGGCGAATGAGACATTGTACACACTCCCCCTCTTCAATGTCCTCGAGCGCTGCTTGACCGCAGCGACAAAGGCATCCGGGTCGGCGCAGGATGGTCAAATAGGCCGTTCAGCGAGAGAGACGTGACCATTGGAACGATGAGAGGTGTGAAGGCTGCCAGCCGTGGATTTCATAGCCGCGCGCCGTCAGACAAGCCTCGATCGCCTGTCGATAGGCCTCGCGTGACGGCCAGACAGGATGCGGCGCTTCGACCGTCCCGAGCACCACGCCATTTCCCGTCGCGCCGAGGGGTGGAAGCCACCGGGGTTGTATGCTCACCGGCGCCGCCGCGCGCACATCGGTCTGACAGGTGCGGAGATCCTGCGAGACGGTCGAGTCTCCGGTCAGCGAGGCACGGTCGCCACGCTGGAGGATGGGTTGCGGAACATGGCTGGGAAAGAAACATGCAGGGAGTGAGCAGAAAAGAAGGCCGAGAACCAGATGCTGAACCCACCATCCCTTGAGCAGCTCACGATTCCAAGAGGGCATGGTCATATTTTATGCCTCGATGGTGGGAGGCGCAACGCGGGACAGCCGCGCGCTCCGCGATTGCGCAGCCAGGCCGTTCTCCGCCGACCAGGACTCAGACACCAGCACGCCAGCCTGCTCCACAATGATCAACCGCTCCGATGTCTACGATAGTGCGCTGCTACTTTGCTTCGATTACCACAGATAGTCATACTGCACCAATGACGAGCGTGGTTCTTGGTCGTGTCATAAAAAAAGAGCACGCACGCCGGGTTCTGACATTTCTTGATCAGCGAAAAATCGCCCCTGCACAATAGGTTGCTCGCAGCCTCGGCGAGCAACCCTAGCAGCTGATTCGCTTCCTGGGACTCCGCCTGATACCCCCGCTCAAATCTTCCGCTGCGGCTGGTCAATTGGGGATAGCCGATACGGTAGCGCAACATTTCGTTGATGGCCTCGATCGCATCCTGCGGTACGGGCCGGCCGGCAGTAATCCGCTCGACCATCTCCCGTAGTGTGACGCGAAACGCCCGCGCCTGTTCGAGGGTCTGTGTTCCCTTTGCCTGTCTGCCCCATTGCCGTTCTATCTTCTTCGCTTCTTCCCCGGTCAATAGGTGTATTTGCACGAGCCAGGTGACCAAATCCGAGAACGTGGCCAACAAATCCACTTGCTGTCCATTCAACACATACCGGGTGTTGATGAAATCCAGACAGAGTTCGTTGCCGACGAAGAGGAAGGGGATCTGAGGTTTCAGCTCACTCATAGCGACTCAGCCTCCAAAGTCCGAATGATTACCTTACCAGTAAAATATCACTTGACAGGTTAGCCCATAAGTCCGTATAACTGTCAATATAACATTTAGACGGTTAGTCTACAATGTGGCAACGGCACCTCTTACACCACACAATCGGCCGGCTTGATCGTCGGCAGGATCTTCAAAGGAGGAAAGCATGACTCACCATGACACCGCAACGCACTATCGCACTCAAGATGTGGACGGACTCAAGGTCTTCTATCGCGAAGCGGGCGCGTTAGCAGCCCCGACCGTCCTGCTCCTGCACGGGTTTCCAACGTCGTCGCACATGTTCCGCGACTTGATTCCCCTGCTGGCGCCTCATTTCCGCGTGATCGCTCCCGACCTCCCGGGGTTTGGATTCTCTGATGCGCCGAGCACGTCGCGTTTTACCTACACGTTTGAGCGCTTGGCCGACGTGATAGAGCGGTTTACGGAAACGCTCGGCCTCAGTCGCTACGCGCTCTACATCTTCGATTACGGCGCTCCGGTGGGCCTCCGGCTGGCCCTCCGGCATCCGGAACGGATCACCGCGATTGTATCGCAGAACGGGAATGCATATGAGGACGGGCTTAGCGCAGGCTGGAACCCGATCCAAAAATACTGGGCCGACCCCAGTCCTGAAAACCGGACTGCGCTGAAGGCCTTTCTATCTCAGGAGTCCACAAAGTGGCAATACATGCACGGGGCAGATGAGTCGCGCGTGGCCCCGGAGTCATACGCACTCGACACTGCCCTGTTGGCACGCCCAGGCAATGAGGACATTCAGCTGGACCTATTTCTCGACTATGCGAGTAACGTCAATCTGTACCCTCAGTTCCAGAATTACTTCCGCATCCACCAGCCGCCGACGCTCGCCGTCTGGGGCAAAACTGATCCGTTCTTTCTCCCGGCCGGGGCCGAAGCCTTCAAGCGGGACAATCCGAGCGCGCAGGTCCTGTTCTTCGACACCGGGCATTTCGCGCTCGAAACGCATAGCGCAGAAATCGGAGCGAAGATCGTAGAGTTTTTAGCCTCAATACGACCGGACGCCGTCCCGACTTCTGTATAGCACTCGGTGTCAGCCTGCATTGGAGCGTCGACGTGAATGCCTGCTCGTGGTAAGACGAGCAGGCAATCCGCGTCATGGATAGGAACGGGATTCCCGTTCGCCAGGAGGGGGATGATATGAAACTCGTGTCAGTGCAAGTCGGACGTCCACGTACGGTGCGGTGGCACGGAAAGTCTGTATCCACCGGTATCTATAAAGAGCCGGTGGCCGGCCGCATCATGTTGTATCGGTTCAATCTCGATGGCGACCAGCAAGCAGACCTGACCGTTCACGGCGGGCGGGATAAGGCGGTGTATGTCTATCCCTCTGAACATTATCC
The DNA here is from genome assembly GCA_963720035.1 of uncultured Nitrospiraceae bacterium. Classification (GTDB taxonomy): domain Bacteria; phylum Nitrospirota; class Nitrospiria; order Nitrospirales; family Nitrospiraceae; genus Palsa-1315. The sequence goes on from CAVREB010000002.1 coordinate 362,845, forward strand.
AATTTGGCAGGCAGAATTTCCCGACATGGTCTTGCCGTACGGAATGTTCGGCGAGAACTTTACCACAGAGGGGCTGGACGAATCGTCTGTCCACATCGGCGATCAGTTCCGCATCGGGGAAGCAGTGGTCGAGGTGACGCAGCCCCGCATGCCTTGCTATAAACTCGGCATACGATTCGCGCGTCCTGACATGCCGAAACGTTTTCATGCGAGCGGTCGCTGCGGTTTTTATCTGGCCGTCCTGCGCGAAGGTGAAGTCGGCGCGGGAGATGAGTGGGAACGCCTCGCACGAAGCGACCAGCAGGTCTCGGTGATCGAGCGCTATCGCCAGTACTTTCAGGAAGCCGGTGACTGAGAGGGCGAGCCTCGCTTGAGCGACACAGGACGCCGACGCGCCTCTTGACGAAGCAATCACAGTGCGGCATCTTGCAGAGTGTTCTGAGAAAGGATCGGGAAGGAGGCACCATGGCCATGGCGTCCCTCATGCTTCCGCTTGGAACGGTCGCTCCCCCGTTTGCGTTGCGCGACGTCGTAAGCGGTCGGACCCACTCGCTCGACTCGTTCGCCGGCAAGACCGCCTTGCTGGTCATGTTCATCTGCCGCCATTGTCCCTATGTGGTACACGTCGAGCAGGAGATCGCGAAGATCGGGCGGGACTATACAGACACAGGGCTTGGCATCATCGGCATCAGCAGCAACGATCCGGTGCAGTATCCTGACGACGCGCCGCCGCGGCTGAAGGAAATGGCCGAGCGTCTCGCCTTCACCTTTCCCTTCTGTTTCGACGAGACCCAGGACGTGGCGAAGGCCTATCGGGCGGCCTGTACCCCCGACTTCTATCTCTTTGATCGGGAGAGGCGGCTCGTCTACCGCGGACAGCTCGACGACAGTCGCCCCGGCAGCAACAAGCCGGTCACCGGCCGCGATCTGCGTGCCGCGATCGATGCGGTGCTCGCCGGGAAGCAAGTCGATGGGAACCAGAAGGCCAGCATCGGGTGCAGCATCAAGTGGAAGAATCGGCAGGAGTAGCCCGTTGGTCTCCTGTGCTCACGGAACCCCCACGATGAAACGGTGGTCGTTCGACGTGCGCAGTGGGAGACCAATCGGGCCACCCTGCCCGTGAAGAAAACGAGCAAGCTCGGAAGGATCATTTATATTGCTCGAGAGCCGCAGTGGGACCTGCATGGGTGCCATTCCATGGAGGAGAAGTACAAGCGAGCTTGGATGGATCATTAGACGCGCGCAGTCGGAGATCAATCAGCCCCCATCCCCTGAGAGATTATTTCCTAACACCCGGAGGTCCTTGAATTTTACGCTTTCTTGATACCTTTACTGCTAGGATACTGACGGGTGCCCGATTGATCCGCGACATCGATAGAAAGGATGCTTTTCTTGAATACAACGAAACTCATTGCAGCAACCATCGTGTTTTCTCTGGTCGGGGTCCCGACCCTATCCTTTGCGAAGGCGAGGGGCGGATCTGGAGGAGGCTATTCCAGCGGTTCACGGAGCAGTGGCTCCTCAGGGAGCATCGGCAGCCGTGGGTCACGCACCTATGACCAGAACGGCGCGAAGCCGATTGAACAGTCGGCCACACCAAGGCCGGCGACCGCACCGCAACCAGCGACCGGCGGCCCAGCTCCAACGGCCCAGCCAGCGCCTGCCATGCAGCCCTCGTTTCTGCAACGCAATCCCCTGTTGGCCGGGATCGCAGGAGGCATCGCCGGATCATGGATCGGCCATATGCTGTTCGGAGCAACGGACAGCAGCGCGCGTACCAACGAGGCCGGTGAGCCTGTCGGCGAAACAGGCCAGGCAGGCGGAGCCTCCAGCTCCACCGGGATACTCCTCATCCTCATGCTCTTGGGAGCTGGCGCGTTATTTTATTTCATGAAAGTGCGGCGACCCGTCCCTGATTTTTCCGGGATCACGCGAAGCAGCGCATTCAGCGGCACCCTGCCGGCAGAGCCTTCCCCCACGATCCTACGGACAGCGACGGTTGACATCGAGGTCACCCCCGCTGACAAGACGGCCTTTCAGCAACTGTTGATCGACATTCAAACTGCCTGGAGCAAACAAGACCTGGCCGGGTTGCGGCGGTTCGTCACGCCGGAAATGCTGACGTATTTCAGCACCGCCCTGGCCGAGAACACCAGTCAGGAAATCGAGAATCATGTGGAAGATGTGGTGCTCCTCCGTGCGGAGGTCCGGGAAGCCTGGACCGAAGTCGCGACCCAGTACGCGACGGTAGGGCTTCACTGGAGTGCCCGCGACTATACTGTCTCCTTGACGAAGAAGCGCGGAGAACCAGGCTATCTCGTCGAGGGCAGTGAAGAGACGCCGAGTGAATCGAGCGAAGTCTGGACATTCATGCGGTACCAGAACGGGAAATGGTTGCTCTCGGCGATTCAGCAGGTCGATTAGTCACCTGCCCGGCGACTCATGTTGCTGGAGCTGACGAGTCCGCAAAAAATAGGGGCAGCAGCTGTCTTGGCTATCAAGATAGTTGCTGCCCCAGTTTTTTTGGTCGCCCGGTGATTCCTGGTGCTCGCGCAACGCGCGTTCGCAGAAGACCCTCGCCCGGGCTAATGGCACGTCCCGGGAAATTGATTGCGAAGCAATCGGAGGGTAGGGCCGGTGAGAAAGTTGCGCGCAGCGGAAGATCAATCAGCCCCCATCCCTAAAGAGATACCAAGCAAGCTTGGAGGGAGCATGTAGATCGTCCGATGCGCGCAGTATCTGAAGGGGGTAATTTGTCCTGTCCTGGTAGCGGATAGGTAGCATAAATTAAGTTTTTGAAGCGGATGCCCGCTCCGAGTGAACCTGACGGCCGATTGGGTTCACTGAGTGACGCCTTGCGGAAGCAGCCGCCGGTGTGAGATTGCCAAGGCATCAGCTTTGTCTGCCGCTTTTCGATTTGAGGCTGCAACGTCTCTGCAATACGCCGCATCTTGTTCCACCTCTAGCTTGCCGTACCGGTTTCCGTGACGTTCGTAAGACTCAGCTAAGGCGTCCCACTTTTTTGCTTTCTCCCGAAGTTCGTGGGCCTGTTCCTGGTAGTAATTTGCGATTCCAGCGTGGTCACCTTTGGTGACTAAGTCCTGTGGTGGGGGTTGGAGCAGCGCGCAACCTTGAAATACTAAGCAGATACAAGACCGCAGGGCAACAATGGCAAGTCGATTGAACATGCTTGCCTCCTCAGAGCCTGGGCCATACAGGAGTCCCTTTTAGACGCTCGTCGCGGTCTAAAAAGGACCATCATGGTCCTTCTCTTTTGAAGACGCCTATGTCTTTCCAAAGACGCCGTCGTCTGTCGTGCGGGACGGTAGCACAGAAATTGGGGTTGCACAAACAACTGCTGAGGAGCGTGGGGCGTCAGATCGCCGTCTGTCTGGCCACGCGACCTGCAGTTTGTCCGAATCCAATAGTTCAGACCACGGTCATGCAAGCCTGCTTGATAATTGATCGACGAGAGTCTGGACGGTGATCGGCGCATCCCCTTCGTTACGATTGTTCACCAGGACATAGGTGCGCGGAGTTGCGGCCTATCCCTCGTGGGCATAGAGTAATCCTCCTGATTCACCGGGAGGTGCCATTTGCAGCAACAGGAGGGGGAAGCATAATGAAGACTCTCCGTTTAACGGTGCTCGTTGGAATGTTGGCGGGATGTGCGACGGCTCCTTCTGGGCATTGGGAGCAGGAGGGACGAACTGAGTTGGAAACCCAGGACGATTATGCCCATTGCGAGAAAGTGGCCTATTTGGATTCTCAACGCAACAAAACCGACGAGCCCTTCAAAGGAGCTCAGGTTGAGAGGAATTGCATGGAACGTATGGGCTACACGTACAGCAAGAATCCGAAGTAAGTCTGGTTTTTGAGCCAGAGGTGGGATAGGGAAGATGAAGTCATTTTTGCAACTTCGAAAGACCGGGGTGTGCCAAAACCGTTGTATAGAACTAGCCCGTATCCTCTAGATTCATTTGGAAATCAATGGGAGCTGTCGAGGGGGTCAACAAGAACTGATTTGGAGTACCGCCTCTAGAGTGTCCTTGCGGGAACGACCTACGAGTCTCTTAGCCCAGCGGTGTCCGTTTTCTGCAGAGATCCCGTATCTGCCGCTGGATGCCGGGACGGATCTTGGTGAAGGCAAGGCCAAATTCCATGGAGCGGATCCAGCAAACCGTTGCGCCTTCGATGATGAAAGGGTTGCCTTCATCCTCTGGAAAGATGCAACACTCCAGTTCGGCGCCGACCGGAACTGCAACGGCACTCGCGACGCGACAGCCCCCAGGGGAGAGGTCTCGCAGCTCTCCCTCACCAGCCATCATCCGACTCTTCGATGAAAAATGGCTGCGAAATTGGACTGACACGCGGACATGCTGACGTTTGTCCATCTTGCGGCCCGTGAAAGATAGGGTATGTTAGCTATCTGCTATTTTAGGCCAAAATTAACTGATTGTGAAACCGAGGCCGAAACATCTTGAAAGTCTGAAGCGGAAGAGATGTGGGCTCCGGCCGAAGCCGGAGCCCAGTGCTCAAGGAGCCGATGGTCGATCTGCGTCATCCTCTACTTTGGTTCAGAAGAAGGGATGAGGCGGAAAAGCAGGACGAGATTCGTTGGCTCGTGGAATCTCCCAAAACGTTCCAGCCAACTGCCAGGCCCCATCGTTCAAACGTCAAATGGTGGACCTCGCCGTACCAACTATCAATATTCACGCGTTGGCCCGTCTCATTGGAGATTGCCCAAAGGCTTCCGGTGCAGGTGACGTGGGCCTGTGGTACGGTTTTGTTTGCATCTATCTTGATTTTCGAAAAGATATGGGTCCCAGAAAAATCATGATACTGGGCAAACAGATCACTCGACGCGGCTCTGACACGTGTCCTTGGTATAGCCACCATGCTTATACTTATCTGAGTAGAGCGCCATTAAGCCATCGAGATCCTTGCGTTTCACCGCATCCTCAGCCTTCTTGAACAGGGACAAGATGGCCTGGACCGTTTGGGGATCGCCTTGGATATCCGCCCCTTCTGCGAGGTGTGTGCCGCTGATGTCAGGAAAGACGGGTGGAGGGGACGTCTGACATCCCTGAGAGGCCACGAGCACGCCGGTCAAGATTCCGATCGCTACCGCTGGGTGTTTGTAGTACACAATGTCCTCCTCTACGAAAGTTCTTGTCAGGAGCCTTCACGTTCGCAGTCATTTCGAGCATAAAAAAAGCCTTTTCTGGACCTTCCACTCTGGTCCAAAAAGGACTTCGTTGTCCTTCTCGCGTCAAGACGCCCTTGTCTTTTGCTGAAGACGCCCTTGTCTTCGGCGCCAAGGCTAGCACAGGAAAAAAATAAACGCAAAGTTCAGAATCATGTGTATTTGAACAGGCCCAAGGATAGTTCAAATCATTCGGAAAATCGACCCAGCACTCCTTGATGTCACCGTGGCCTGAGAGCTCTCACTCACCTCTGGCAGTCTTCTCCTCCTCAGCCGTTCTTCTTGAAGTGTCTGGCGCGCAATTCTCTCGCGAGGAGATACCAGACGATCACGCCATTGATACCTAGGGTCGTGAGCCTCAGCGGAGTCACATGGTCCAGCATGCCATACAGCTCCCACGGGATAAACGAACCGATGACGACCACCGTGAGATAGGAAGCCCATGGCTGAGCGAAGAGCAGACCTCCCCCTTGTACAAACGCGAGTCCCGCATACACAAAGGAGCCAATACTCAATGCCTCCAGCAGTTGATCATTAATCGGAAGGACCTTCGTGAGGAGCCAATGAATAGAGCGATTCTCAGGGTCCACGTGGATCACATGGAGCCAGTGCCTGATGACAAGCAAATGATCCTGATCCAAGAGGAACAACCCGCCGGATCCAAGTGCAACCAGCAGTAATCCTTGAACCAGGTTATACACAGCGATCAGCTTGAGAACCAGTGGGGAGGACCGTCTCACCGTGGAGCGGTCCAAAGTCACGTGCGGGATAATCGCCCTTGGAAGATCCATTTAATTTAATGCAACAAATTAACGCAACAAAGAGATGGTGGCTGGCACCGCTCTGTTATTCCCACCTGCCGCCGTCGGAAATCAGCAGAGGCAACCGTCAGGAGCCGATGGAAAAGTAGAATGGCCCTGTTTCAGGTCTTTTTCGTGTGACCCATCCCGTTCGCTTCGTCACACGATGAGTTCGCAGGGCTGGAGGAAGGCCTTGAAAGCGACCGGGTGCCCCAACTGCTCCTTCACCAGCGTGGCTTGCAGCTCCCTCACGGCTTGCACGAGCGTGGCCATTCGATCATCGTCGAGGGCCACGAGGAGCAGCTTGTTTCGATCTGACCAGGTGTGCGTCACCGAAACCGCCCCCGTTTCCCCGCTGCCACCAACCCCGTGGATCACCGTGTACCCCGTAATTTCCAGGGCGCCAAAAACCATGAGCACCTCATCTTCAAACTGCTCCCGACACACGATTGTCATCATCTTCATAACCTTCCTCCTCGTCATTCCCGCCTGTGCACGCAAGCTCTTTCCGGTACTGGGTTCAGCAACTGTCTTGAAACTCAAGCGTGCCAAGCCACCGGACACCTCTGTCGGGCTATTGTCCCCTTTTTGAGTTATTTCCGAAAGTGGGAAGAACTCATGCTGGCCCCCTATTCCCTGCCCGCGGGACAGCCAGTCCTGCCCACAAACATGGCGATTCATGTACAAACTTCGCCGTGCTGCGGCCCTAAAACTGGCAAGGTCGGACGGTCCTTTTTCAGCCCACTTGTCATTCATCTCTCTGTCGTTCGAGCGGGTCGAAAAAACGCTGTTGATACCCACAGTTCTACGCAGGTCTACGCCCGCCTCCTTTGAGCTTCTCTGAGCTCTTCTGAGATCAATTGGGGAGTTCGATGGCACTCCCTTTGCTTATCTCATGAAACTACCTCAACTGGAGAAGGAGAGCATATGCGAAAGGCACCAGAGTTCGTTCTAATGGGAATGCTGGCCGTGGCTTCGTTGCTTGTTCAGGGCTGTGCCACCCAGTCCGGATCTGGAGCTGGTGATGAGCAAATCGCCTATGGGGAACGGATCAACGAGCAGGTGATCAAACACATTCCACCACCACAGTTCAGTACGACGCCCACGCGAACTAGGCCGTCCATGCGAGCGGAGTTGTCTGCCCTTAATGAGACCGGGCTACCGAATGGATTATTGAATGATGTGCTCTTTGACTTTGATCGAGCCTCTCTCCGGACGGATGCGCTGCCGGTATTGGAGGCGAACGCCAAACGACTCACGGACGCAGGTGTCACGCGCCTGCTTCTCGAAGGCCGTGGCGACGAAGCGGGAACGGCCGCCTATAACATCATTTTGGGTGACCGTCGTGCCAAGAGTGTGAAGTTTTATCTTCAAGACTTAGGGCTTTCCGTCGACCTCAAGACGACGAGCTACGGAAAGGATCGTCCCGTCTGTCTACAGCACAGTGAAGATTGTATGCAGAAAAACAGGAGCGTCCATTTCGTCGTCAGAAAATAGGATCTGAACAGTCACGGTTCTACAGGAGGAGCAATCATGAGGAAATCGTCACGGAGAGTGCTCGAAGTCGCGATGCTGGCGGCAATCCTGTGCAGCGGTCCCGGCTATGCACAGACCGGCACCCCCGAGGGGGATCAACGCCAAGATCGTCAAGACATGCGACAAGACCGGCGGGATATCCGTCAGGATCGGCAGGATGTTCAAGGAGACCGCCGAGATCTTCGCCAAGACAACCGGGACATTCGAGCAGACCGTCAGGATATGCGGCAGGACGAGGGGGCCCTTCGTCATGACCGGCAACAATTGCAGCATGATGAACATTCCGGGGCGAGTGCCGGCCAACTCCAACAGGACCAGCAGAATGTCCGTCACGACCGTCGAGACCTCCAGGGCGATCGCCGGGATGTACGAGCTGATCGCCAGGACCGGCAAGGAGATCGTCACGATCTCCGGGCAGATCGACGGGACATGCATCGGGATCGGCAGGACCTGAGAGCCGACCATCGAGATCGGCAAACAGACCGGCAGGAAGTCCGTGGCGGCCCTCAACAGCGGACAGCCCACCGCCGATAGGGCTTGATTCGCTATTCGCAAATAGCAGAAGACGCGGGATGTCGGTTACGGCATCCCGCGTCTTTCTGTTTCTTCCACAGGCTCGAATTACAACGTTCCTGCCTCGACCCCTTCGCCAACCGCTCCCCGCTCTTACTTCTGCTTTGCCACAATCTTGTACTTGATCCCCTCATAAGTGGCGCGCGGAAGAATGTTCTTCTGCACCAGCTCATCCTTCCTGGCGTACGGGCGGCCCTTGATGATCTTGAGGGCATAGGCCTCGCCAATACCGGGCAGCTCCTTGAGTTGGTCCGCAGTGGCGGTATTGATGTCGAGAAGATCAGCCTTCTCCGCAGCTGGGCCCGCTGAGGAAACGGTCACGGCCCAAGGCAACATCGGGAGCGCCAGCAAGAGCAGGCTTGCCAGTCCTACACGGAAGGTCCACCTCACGATCGTTAGCAACATAATCAGCCTCCTTGGTTAGTGCGTCGTGCCCCTCGCGAGAGTCTTACCAATCTTCATGAGCCAGCCGAAGAATCCTAGGCAACGATAGACTCCTCTCAACACGCATGCCACCAGGACATCAGCCTCAGCACAGCTGCTAATTTCGTTGGCTGCCGATCACGTCCCTCGCATCAAACAACCACGTCCGGTTCATGACCTCCTGCCTTTTGTACAGGCGGAGCGTCACGGACGCATATCGCTGAAACATCAACACATCCAATCTCTCCGTCATGGCAAAATACTCATAACCCTCTCGCAGGGTCACTTCAGCGCATCGTCTACGCAGAAAATCATCCAGCACATCCTGTGACGTGAACGGACTCACGCGATATTCCACGCGGAAGCTGCGGTCGTTGAGTTGCTCAATCCCCTCACCCTGCAGCTCAGCGAGGGGGTTGTACTTCGTCGTCGCACATCCCTGCATCAGGATCAAGAAGCCTAGGAGAATGACCTGCAAGCGAACCGAATTCATATAACGCATGGAGTCCTTTATTATCGGCATCAGGAGGGTGGAGCTTTTTTGACAGCGCATTGCACCGGGAAGCGGCGAAAGGGATTATTTCGTCTCGCGAACAGGGAGGAGACGGCGCACGGGGCCTCCCGGTTTGTTTTGATAGCTGGCGATAAACATCTCGCTCCGAGTGCGGGCGTGATCCTCGGCCTCCTCTCGCGTCGCAAAGCGAACCTCCCCCACCTGCCACCACCGGCTCGCACTCGCGCTCTCTCCTAACAACTCCGTCACCGAGACCCTCAGTGCCTTCGCCAATCGTACCAACATAGTAAGCGTCGGGTCGTGCTCCCCCTGTTCCAGCTTGGTCACATAGACGCGGACCAGCCCCGCCTTCACCGCGAGCTGTTCCTGCGTGAGACCGCGGCTGGTTCGAAGTTGCTGGAGCTGTTTGCCGAACCGCTGAATAGCGCGCATGGCACCCTATAAGAGGTGAGCGTTCACGTTGAATATCGCACGAGCACGACCGCACTGCATGGGCAAGCTAACCGGGCACCGCGGCTTATCCAGGCAAATGCATTGGTTCCAGTGTGACCGGACAAAAAGTCAGTTGCGGGAATTGAAGCAAGCGTTCCAGGGTCGACCTCAAACCACTCGCCATGCTGCAACAGCAGCGTGGTGACTTTGTCGAAATTGATCATTTCAGCCATTGCTCACCTCCATACCGTAGGACTGAAGGGATTCGTCACGCTGTTGGGCGAGAAGGGTTTCCCGCCGCCGAACCGATTCACAGTAATCATAGCGAGCCTCCGAAGCGCGGGGGCATCACGCGGGAAGAGCCTACTCTCCGACGGGAGATCAGCGCAAGTTTGGGGGGATGGAGCCTGATGATCTTCTGTGCTCGCGCAACGCGGGGGAGGAGAAGGGTAACCTGGTCGTCCTCCTGCTCGCGGAACGCGCGCCCTCAGAAGGGCCTCGTTCGACGCGCGCAGTCGAGGATCGACCAGGCCACCCTTTGAAGAGAGAAACGAGCGAGCTTGGAGGGAACATTCGTAGGGCAGGCTCGTTGGACGCGCGCAGTGGAAGATCAATCAGGCCCCATCCCTTTGAAGAGAGATAACGAGCGAGCTTGGAAGCACCATTATATGTGCGCAGACGGAAAAGTGGCTGGCAGACGCCTCAAGAAATGGAGAATATCCCAGTTTCGGGTCTTTGACGCTGATTGGTCCGGTTTTCCGGTCCAACGGCATCCATGTGTCCCGCTCACAGCATTTGACGAGCCTCCATGCTCTGCTAGACTTTAGCCACACTATGTATCATGTGCTAATTGCAGCGTTGCTTCTCTTGACTGTCACGGAGCCCGCCCACGCGGGCCAGCGACAAGACATCTTTCGCCACGCCAAAGCTGCGACCGTGCTCATCGTCGGTGTCGACGATGCCGCCCATAGCCTCTCTCTCGGAAGCGGGTTCTTCGTGGATGCCAGCGGCTTACTGGTCACGAATGCCCATGTGATCGAAGAGAGTGCCCGTCTCTACGTGTATGTCCTCGATCGAGAGATCTATGCTGCCCCGGAGGTGGTGGCCGTAGACCCTGATTTGGATCTGGCAGTCCTGCGCATCCCGAACACATGGGCAGACCCCCTCGCGCTGGCAGCGGACGCTACACCAGAAGGGGCCGAAGTGATCGCCGTCGGCTATCCCCGGATCACGGATATTCTCCAAATGGGCTTTGCACTGCATGCTTCGATCATCCCGGCGATGGTCAGCGGCCTCGTTCCAGGACAGTCGAGGACGAACGGGCGAGTCGTCGACTTTCTTCAAACCGCAGGTCTTCTGAACTTCGGGAACAGCGGGGGCCCGCTTGTGCAGACAGACACCGGCGAGGTGGCTGCCATGGTTGTCACGACCGTACCCTACCTGGAACGAGCGAAGGACGCTCATGGCGTCGCGATCGGAAGCGTCATGATGAAAGCGGGCATCAGTTACTCGATCCCTGCTCCGATGATCCGGCAATGGCTGGCCGCGAATCACCTGTCGCCATCGCCGTTTCCGCCGGCCCGAGCCCAACAGCCTCTCCCTAACATGGCGGAGCCCGAGGCCAACCGTTCTTTCGCCACCGGCTATCTGTTGCAGACCATCGCGATGGTGCTTCATGGGGATGCCGATCTCTTGAAGCTTGCCATCCGCCACTACTGTGTGGCATCCGAACTTCGGCCGGATGCCCCGTGGATCCTCCGGAACCTCGGCCTGGCCTACGCATCTCTGGAGCAATGGGATAAGGCAGTGCAAGTCTACAGCAAGGCGCTGGCGCTGGCCCCGGACGACCCGGAACTACTCACTGACGCGGCAGTTGCACAGCAGCGATCAGGCCGGGGAGAAGAAGCTGCGGCGTTGTACCAAGCATCCCTCAATACGGTTGATTCCGCAGCGGAGAAGGAACGCGTGCACACTAAGATGCGGGGCGCGATTACCCGCCTCAAGTCAACAATCCCCATGGACCTGGCCGGAAGACTGAACTCCGATCCTGCAAAGTAAACGCGATTGAGCCAGTCCGAAGACTGGCTCAATCCGCGTAGGACTTCTACTTTGGCATCCCAGAAGCTGCACCGGCAGATTTTTTGATGGACAGCGCGTGGCCCTTGTCCGTCGTCTGGGCCTCGATCTTATCGCCGGACCTGAAGGTGCCTTCCAGCTTAGAGCTTCCGTCCACATGCAAGCGGACTTCCTTGCCGGACGTATCTTTCACCACATACATCTCCCCTTCGATCCTCAACAGGTCCCCTTTGATAGTCTGGGAGCCAGGCGCCGCCATCTCACCAGGCGCTGCCATTGGCTCAGCTGCGTAGGTCAGAGGTACCAGCCCAACAGTGAGGATCGCTGCGAACGCGAGCAAACCGATAAACGTCTTCATAGGAAAACCTCCTTGTAAGTGGTTGCGTGGCCCTCGACAAATCTACTCTAGTCCCTCGAACTGACGTGATCAATACGTTTTTTAAGGGTAGGAGAGTGGCACGACGGCGTCGAGAAAAGGAGAATAAGCAACCTTTTGCCTGCAAATATCTGCTTGTTTAAGGTATCAGGCGATGCCAAACTTATAAAAATAGAGGGTGCGACACTCGTTCTATTACGACATCGTGGCGGAAGGGAAGGTGGATAGGGAGGCAGCTTGATATTATCGTTCACCCAAAGAGGCGGCCAAACACATTACAGGACATGTGGCTTCTGGAAGGGGGTGCAAATCGATGATCGCCAATACGACCACGCCAACTCATCTAGCACAGATGCTGGCTCAAGCTCGCGCGGGCACCGATGCCCTATTCGGCCTGGTTCGGCCTGATGCCTTTTATGAGCGACCGGTCCCCGAGCGCCACCGGATAATTTTCTACTTCGGTCATCTCGAGGCCTTTGACTGGAATCTCATAACCGAAGCGGCAGCGATTCCGTCATTCCATCCGGAATTCGACCAACTCTTTGCGTTCGGGATTGATCCGAAACCAGGGCAATTCCCACAGGACAAGCCCTCGGATTGGCCGGAGACATCAGAGGTCCAACAGTACACCATACGCGTTCGGCAGACCATAGATGATGTCTCCTACCAGATATCGGAGCAGATGCTCTCCGTTGCACTTGAGCATCGGCTGATGCACGCCGAGACCTTTGCCTATCTCCTCCATCACCTGTCGATCAACCAGAAGAATATCCCGCTGGTGGCGCCACCCCCATCTGGCGCAACTCCCATTCATGTGATGATTGAAATTCCTGGGGGCACGGTGACGTTAGGTCAACCACGCGAGCACCTCCATGCCCAACATCGGTTTGGCTGGGACAACGAATTTGATGGTCATGAGGTTTCTGTCACTGCGTTTGCCATGAGCAAGTACAAGGTCACGAATAGAGAGTATCTCGAATTCGTTCGCGCCGGTGCCAGGCCGCCGCTCTTCTGGAGGTGGCACGAGGGCCGGTGGCGCTGGCGAGGCATGTGGGGAGAGGCGCCGTTGCCATTGGATTGGCCGGTCTATGTCACCCACGAAGAGGCGTGCGCCTTTGCAGCCTGGACTGGAAAGAGATTGCCCACCGAAGCCGAGTTTCATCGGGCAGCGTATGGGACGGTGAGCGGCGAAGAAGAACGATCCTATCCATGGGGCGATGACCAGCCGGATAGCTGGCGGGGAAACTTCGACGGGAACCGATGGGATCCTATTCCCGTCACCGCGACACCGCTTGGAGACAGCGCATTCGGAATTTCCCAACTGGTTGGCAACGGATGGGAGTGGACTTCGACGGTCTTCCAGCCTTTTCCAGGATTCCAGCCCCTCTCGTTTTATCCCGGCTACTCGGCTCGTTTCTTTGATGGCGAACATTATGTTCTCAAGGGTGCGTCCTCCCGGACGGACGCCAGATTGCTGCGCCGATCGTTTCGCAACTGGTTCCGGCCCAACTACCCCTATGTCTATGCCGGCTTTCGGTGCGTGGAGAACTAATATGATGCTTTCACAGACTGTACACACCGACGCTCTCCGTGAGTTCGCCGTCGCAGTGAGCAACAGCCTCGGGAAGGTAAGCCAACGCGAACTGCCTTCAATGTACCTGTACGATGAGCTGGGAACGGCCCTATTTGAAGCGATCACCTTGCTGCCGGAATATGGGCTGACACGTGCCGAGCTGCGACTCCTCCGCCGCCATGCCGGAGCAATAGTCGAACATCTTCCGCCTCCCGTGGCAGTGGTCGAGCTGGGGAGTGGCAGTGGCCGAAAGACCCGCTGGATTTTGGAAGCGCTCGCAGATCGGGAGCCGGTGACATATTTTCCCATCGACATTTCGGGGGCGGCTCTCCTCAAGTGCCACCAAGAACTGGGACATCTCGGCGCAGTCAGCATGGTTGGACTGGAAAGATCGTATCTGGAAGGGCTGCAGGAAGCCGCGGCCCGCCGCCGGCCTGATCAGACACTCCTGGTCCTGTTCCTGGGAAGCAGCATCGGCAATTTTGATCCGCCGGCAGCGGAGAATTTTCTGCGCGACATCCGCCGGCATTTGAAGCCAGGCGACGCTCTTCTACTGGGGACTGACGTGGAGAAATCGGTCGATGACATGCTGCTGGCCTATGATGACCCGACTGGAGTGACCGCCGCCTTCAACCTGAATCTGCTCGCTCGGATCAATCGGGAACTCGGGGGAGACTTTCTCCTACCGAACTTCGAACACTACGCCCGGTATCAGGAAATGAACCGTCGGATCGAAATGCATCTCCGCTCGACCAGAAACCAAACCGTGTCGATTCGGGCCGCGGACTTCACCTTTACGTTGAATGAAGGGGAAACGATCTGGACGGAAGCCTGCCACAAATTCCGCGTCGAGGAGATTCCCGGTATCGCTCGACGTACGGGATTCCTCTGCGAAGCCCAATGGATCGATACGGACTGGGCCTTTGCCGAAAATTTATTGATCGTCGATTAACGAAGCAGACTGGCTTCCCGTAAGAACTGCTCCGCCACATCCCGTACGGGGCGATGCTCCCCGTCCACCTGATAGTTCAACTTGCGCATGGTCAGGTCGGTGAACCGTCCGGCCAGTTCGATGAGGGCTTGCCGCAAGGAAGGGTTGTCTTTCAATAGTTCGGCACGCACGACCAGGCCACAGTCATAGGGAGGGAAATAACGCTTGTCATCCTGCAGGACCACCCCGTCCAGAATCGACAACTGGCCATCGGTGGCATTCCCGGCCACCATGCTGACTTGTCCTTGTTCGAGTGCCTTGTACAGCAAGCCGAGATCCATGGTCTTAGGCGATCCGTGGATGGGAAGATTATAGGTCTTCAGTAACCCGGCCAGTCCATCCGGCCGCTGCTGGAATTCGTACCCCACACCGAGGCTCCAACCAGGAGAATACCGCGCCGCATCGCTCAAGGTCGCAATCTTGCTCTTTCGAGCATCTTCTCCACGGATCACCATCGCGAACGTATTATTGAAGCCCAACGGGTCCATCCATTCCATGCCGAATCGCGCCTGATATTCGGCTCGGACGAGGGTTATCGCAGCAGCCGGATCACTGGTGGGTGGTAACTTTAAGATTGTCGTCAGCGCGGTCCCCGTGTACTCGGGATAGAGGTCAATCTCTCCGCGCACGAGCGCTTGATGCGCCAACATGGTCCCGCCCAAGTTGAGTTTACGATCAACGCGGCGGCCAAGACGGTGTTCCAGATGCTGTGCCACGATCTCGCCGAGGACGACTTGCTCGGTGAAATTCTTCGAGCCGACCGTGATCGGGTGTTCCTTCGTACAGCCGACGATTCCAGCCGCCCATAGTCCGACGATCAAACAGGCGACAATTTGTGTTCGACCCATTCGAGTCCTCGATCGGCCGCCACCGCCATTAAGGCAGCCGGAACCGCACCGGCCAGAAGCAGCGTCGTATCGACGGATGCCAGGCCGCGAAAAATAAATACACCGAGCCCACCGCCGCCAATGGCTGCGGCAATCGTCGCCGTCCCGATCGTCGTCACGGTCGCGATCCGCAGGCCTGCCAGAATCGTCCTGGTCGCCAGCGGGAGCTCGACCTCCCAGAGAAGCTGCCGTCCCGTCATGCCCATGGCGATCGCCGATTCACGCACAGCGGGGTCCACGCTCAGAATGCCGGTGAGAGTATTTCGCAGGATCGGCAAGAGCGCATACAGCACGAGCGCGACAATCGCCGTGTGTTTGCCGATCCCGCCCAGGAAGGGAAGAGGAATCAGAAATCCGAAGAGCGCCAGACTCGGCACGGTTTGCATGACATTCGCAAATCCCAGCACCCACGGCTGCAAGAATGTGCGCCGGGTGAGCAGAATGCCGGCCGGAATGGCGAGCGCCGCGGCAATCGCCATGGAAAGGCTCACCAGGAACAGGTGTTCGAGCGTCAAATCGAGGATGTCGCGCGCCAACGCGGAAGACATCAGATCATCTCCTTCCACTTCTCCTCGAGGCACGTATGAAAGGCCCGCACTTCCTTCTCGTCGGCCTTGAGGAACTCGGAGCGTCCACCCAGGAACACCAATCGACCATTGTGAAGAACCCCGATGCGGGTGCCCAGCAACAACGCTTCCCGGACATCATGGGTGACGAGCAGAGCCGTCTTGTTGAGCCGATCGCGCAGGTCGAGGAACTGCTGCTGCAGTTCCACGCGGGTCACCGGATCAAGCGCGCCAAAGGGTTCGTCCAACAGCAATAACGGAGGATCTGCTGCGAGCGCGCGGGCGACCCCCACCCGCTGACGTTGACCGCCGGACAGCTCGCGGGGATAGCGCGTGGCGAACTGCGCCGGCAGAAGCCCGATCTGAGTCAACAAATACTCGACGCGCGCATCAATGTCGCGGAGTGGCCAACCTTCCAGACGCGGAACCAGCCCGACATTGGCGGCCACAGTGAAATGCGGAAAGAGGCCCGCATCCTGGATCACGTACCCGATCCGACGCCTCAGCCGGATCAGGTCCCAGGCGGTCGTGGATGTACCCTCGATCAAGACAGCACCGGCGCTTGGCAGGAGCAAGCCATTCACCATTTTCAAGGCGGTGGTCTTGCCCGAGCCGCTACGACCCAGGAGCACCAGGGTTTCTCCGGCCTCCACATCGAAACTGAGATCGTGCAAAATATCTACCTGTCCGATGCGAGCCGATACCTGTCGGAAGGAGACATGAGGACTCATGTGCCCATCATTCTTTGACTCTCAAGTATTCGTGAACGAACTGCACCGCCATGGCCCCCTCCCCCACTGCAGAGGCCACGCGCTTAGTGGAGCCGAGCCGGACGTCCCCCGCGGCGAAGACGCCGGGACGGCTGGTCTCGAGGAAGAACGGCTCCCGATCGGCGGTCCAGTACGGCGAGGCTGACACCAGTGGCCCGGTCTTCACGAAGCCCTTAGGGTCCTTCTCTATCTCAGCAGGCAGCCAATTGGTGCAGGGGATCGCGCCGATAAAGGTGAAGACGGCAGGGGTCTGGACCGCTCGCGTCTCGCCAGTGCGGAGGTTCTTGATTTCGACGGCCTCCAACCACTGGTCCCCCAGCATGCGGCAAATCTCCGCGTCGGATAGTACCTCGATGTTGTCGGCGCTCTCGATGCGGTCCGCCAGATAGCTGGACATATTCTTACGCAGATCGCCACCACGGAGAAGTAAGAACACGCGCGGGGTCTGTTCCGAAAGAAACATGACGGCTTGTCCGGCGGAGTTGCCTCCACCGACCACAACGACGTCCGAGCCGCGGCAGAGCTGCAGCTCCGTCGGAGTGGCGGCATAGTAGACGCCCAGGCCTTCGAATTGCTCGCGCCTTTGGAACGTCCAGCTTGCGATACTCGGCACCCGTCGCGACCAACAAACATCGAGTCGAGACACGCCCGCCATCGTCGAGCCAGACGACGGCCTGGTCCTTTTCGAACTCCAATCGTGCAACCTGGGAGGGGGAAGAGAACTGGGCGCCGAATTTCTGGGCTTGCAACATGGCGCGGTTCGTGAGGTCGGCACCGGAAATGCCGGTCGGGAAGCCGAGGTAGTTCTCGATCTTAGAGGAAGTGCCGGCCTGTCCGCCGGGGGCGGTCGCATCGATCACGGCGGTGGCCAGCCCTTCCGACGATGCGTACACGGCCGCAGCCAATCCCGCCGGACCACCACCGACGATCACCAAGTCATAGACCCGCTCCGTGAGCGGCCGTCTGACTCCGATAAGGTCGGCCAATGCCCTCGTCGAGGGATTCCGCAGCAACGGCTCAGATCCGAAGACGACCACCGGCGTGTCGGCCTCGGTGAGCCCGAAGCTTTGCAGCAGTGCGCCGACCTGAGGGTCGTGATCCATATCGATCCAGGTGAACGGCACCTGGTTCCTCGCGAGGAAGTCACGAATGCGGAAGGTGTCGCGCGAGGAACCGGCCCCGATCACGCGGAGTCCTTGAAAGTCCGACGCCACGAGCAACTCGCGCCGCGCAATAAACGCGCGCAGCAGCAGCTCGCCGAGCGCAGGCCGCTCGCCCATGATGCGCCTGATGTCACTGGGCGAGATTTCGAAGACCTCGGTCTCGCCACGTGCTATCGCACTGACGAGCGCCGGCCGGCCGGTCACCAGGCTGACGTCGCCGCCAAACGCATGCCGTTCATGCAAGGCGACCTTCTTTGTCTCGCCGCTCGAATGCTCGACAATCTCCACCGCGCCGCGCACGACGACGAAGAATTTGTACTCACGATCCCCTGCCTTAAACAGGTGCTCCCCGTCGCGCAACGCCCGGCGCGTGCCGAACTTGGCCAGCGTGGCGACTTGGACGTCGTCAAGCGTGGGGAAAGCGACCGTCTGCAAGTCCTGAGTGGCCATGTCTCCACCTCCTCTCGCCGGTCAACGAGCCTCCTTCACTACCGCAAGGACCGCGCCATACGCGCCGGAACTTCCAGATCCATCTGATCGACGTAACACCAGGCCCATCGCTCGCCGGGCTCGAAAGAGGCCATCACCGGATGGGTCGTGTGCGTGAAATGTTTCGTGGCATGGCGATTGGGCGAGCTGTCGCAACAGCCGACATGACCACAGGTCAGGCAAAGACGGAGATGAACCCAGGACGATCCGATTTTCAGGCATTCCTCACAGCCGACAGTGCGAGCAGTCACGGGCTGAAGAGCAGTCACGTGCGGACAGGACATGAGTCACCTCCTTGGCTGAAGAGCAACCGCACAGGTATCTCCTTCCCTTATGATCGTAATCCTCGGGTATCCGGGAGTCCACCCCGCCGACGCAGTTCCTTGTGGCGCTGGTCTCGCCCTCCTTGTGACATCCCCACCAGGTAGCCTAGAATTGCTTCAGCATCTCACCTACTCCACTCCCACCCAGGAGGTCATTATGCAGACCTACGTCAGCCTCGTGAAGTTCACGCAGCACGGGCTTCAAACCATGAAAGAGAACGGCATCGAGCGGGCCGAAATGGTGAAACAGAACGCCAAGGCCCTCGGCGGGAAACTCCTCCAGGCCTACTACTGCCTCGGCGAGTACGACGTCGTCGCTGTCTGGGAATTTCCGGACAACAAGACGGCCATGAAAGCCGCCGTGCTCAACGCGTCGCTCGGACACATCGAGATCACCACGATGCCCGCCGTCAGCCGGGACGAGTGGAAGAAACTCTTGCAAGACACCATGGGAAAGAGGCGGTAATCGGACAGGACCAGGCGGATGGGGAGGGGGCATGAGAGGGCAGACTAGAGCGGTCTCCTGTGCTCGTGCAACGCGAGGGATGGGAAGGGTAGCCTGGTCGTCCTCCTGCTCGCGGAACGCGCGCCCTCAGAAGGGCCTCGTTCGACGCGCGCATTCGAGGATCGACCAGGCCACCCTTTGAAGAGAGAAACGAGCAAGCTTGGAGGGATGAAGAGTGTGGCCTGGCAGGTCCCCTTTGCTCACGGAACCCCCACGATGAAACGGTGGTCGTTCGACGTGCGCAGTTAGGGACCAATCCACGCCACACTTAAAGGGAGGTACGAGCTAGCTTGGAGGGACTATTATAATCGTGCTCGGTCAATGCGCGCAGTAAACTCCAGCCACGGCCACTCCGCTAAAGACTAACGATCCATAATGGCGTTCTGGCTCTCCTCATTCATCGCCTTCTCCTCATCATGTTTGATGACTTTCTTGGTGGAATCTTTTTTGCCCGTCTCCTGCTTCGCGGCGGAAGGATCGCTAGAGGTCGCGCAGCCGGTTACGGTGAGCAAAAACATCGAGAGGGCTAAGGCAGTCACGATGGGCATGGGGGGGCTTGATCCTGAGGGCTCTTGGGGTCTCGCATCAAGGAAACTATGGCGGCTGGCGCCTCTCTTTTTCCCAAGCTACTCCCCGTCTGGAGATCAGCGCAAGCAAGTCGTGTAGTGACTTTCGCACCGTGCGTCATGTGTGAAAGCGCTCCTTAAGTCACATCCTTCAGTAACTCGCCACATGATTTTCCTCGAATAACACAAACAATCAGCCTGGTATTGGTATTGCTACATACAGTAGCAGCTGGTGGGCAATCGATATCACGATGCCGCAAGAAGTTCACGGACTGGAAGAGACGCACAGCGTGGCTTATGCCTAGTGAAGTCGAGACGGCCATTCTTCGGCACTTGGACGAAAAAGAATCCTGCACGATTGAGGAGCTGTTCCGCGCCCTCTCTCACTTCACTTTTAACCAGATATTCTCCGCCATAGACCAACTCAGTCGTGACGGGAGAGTCAACCTGCGACGTCCGACTCGGTTTGGCTATTCCATCTCGAGAGCAGGTGCCGGCACCCAAAATTCAGATCAGCCCCTCAGCCGATCGGTCAGGACGGTGTCGCGTGAGAGGGTCCATCGCTAAACCGGAAGTATGAAGACCTTCCGCTGACGAAACAGGACGAGGTGTGGGGAAAGGTCGTCCGGCTGAGGAAGAATCTCTAAGAGTCTCTGAATCCGTACATGATTATCTATAGGGAGGGAGTGAACATGTCTACCCAACAACAATCAGGAAAGGAAAACATGATGACACGAAAAGGCTTGTGGCGACTTGCGGCGCTTACAATGTGGCTCATTGCAACGGTACCAGTTGCTGAAGCTGCTTCTGAGGTAGCGGGGACTGATCCTCAGGTTCTTTCCGGGGACCGGGTGCTGCTTGGCACGGTAGAGGAAATCAGAAGCGACCAGGCCAAAATCAAAATGAGTGAGGGCCAGCCTCGATTCCTCCCCATGCACGTGCGAAAAGATAAGGGATTGC
Source organism: uncultured Nitrospiraceae bacterium (assembly GCA_963720035.1). GTDB lineage: Bacteria > Nitrospirota > Nitrospiria > Nitrospirales > Nitrospiraceae > Palsa-1315. Next base: position 383,574 of record CAVREB010000002.1, read on the forward strand.
CGGAACTCAAAAGGGAGATCTGGTCGAGATCACCGTCAATGATCAAAATCTGCTGGTTGATGTGCATAAAGCCGGTGAAGCCAGCCACCATCGTGTGGTGCGAGGGCAACTCGCAGAACCGATGCCCACCGGCCACGATCAGGCGGTGATTCGTACGACGGATGGGAAAGAAGAGTCGCACCTCATCCGGCCGGTCGCGAAAAGCAAGGTGGCGTCCATTCCCGTCGGGGCAGATGCCATCTTTCTCATCGACGAGTTGGATAAGATCGTCGACGTATCGATGGGGAGCGTGGAATCAGTGCATCGGGCGGCCGACCTCGGGCAACAGAAATCGCCGCTCAAGGGCAACCTCGGCCAGGTCACGGGGGTGATCCAGACGCCCTTGAAGGACAATACGATTGTCATTCGCACCGAGGACGGCAAGGAGCACTCGTACCAGGTGCGGCCGCTCATTCAGCCGAGGCTGGCGACGTTATCCAAAGGCGCTGGCGCCGTGCTCTTGGTAGACGAAGAAAACAAGGTGACGGATGTCGCCTTTCAGCCGAAAAAGTAAACGGACAGAGGCGTGAGAATCAGGTAATGGATTCACGTCTCGCGTCGGGGTCCTGGGTAGCCTGGTCGTCTTCCTGCTCGCGGAACGCGGAGGGGATGGAGCCTGTTGATCTCCTGTGCTCGCGCAACGCGCGGCCTCAGAAGGCCCTCGTTGGACGCGCGCAGTGGGAGATCAATCAGCCCCCATCCCTAAGAAATAACGAGCGAGCTTGGAGGGATCATTTATAACCTCGTTCGACGCGCGCACTTGAGGATCGACCAGGCCACCCTTTGAAGAGAGAAACGAGCGAGCTTGGAGGGAACATTTATAGAGATGATGGTCGTTTGGGTCCCGACCCCGCCTATTTGCTCACGGACGGAGTAAGTCGCGTTGCAGCTGTTCCAACTGTTTGCCCAGTCGTTCCAGTTCGCTGCGAGTGTGATCGAGAAGGTCCTCACCCTCCGGCGCAGGCAATTCTCCCTGTTCGAGACGCCCGACTTTTTCTCGTAGCCGCCGGCTCTCGATCGCCAGCACGTTCGTCACCTGTCGCTTGAACTGATCGCCGACCTCCGGCAGATTCCGTTCTGCCCTGCTCCCCTGCTCCTCCACCGCCCGGAGCGCACTGACCGCGCGACCGAGATCCTGCGTCCGTTCCACGAGTTCCCTTCGCAAATGTTCGGCGAGGCGGGACAGGCGCAACGCGAGAAGCTTATACGCGACAATCAAGGACCCAAGCGCCCAGAACGTGACGGCGCCAAACACCCGATTGGTCAGACCGACATATTCCGGGACCAACGGAGGGGAGAGGTCATATCCGACGAATATCAGAATCGTCGAGGCGGCGGCCACGAAGAAGGGAGCATAGAGCTGAGAGGCCCAATAAGTGAGGCCAAGCGGAATCACATACAAGAGCCAGGGCGTGAACCCTAACGCCATACGGGTGTCAACGAGGAAAACCGCTCCGAGCAGCACGCCGATACCAAGATTGAGCCACGCCTCCTGTGCGTTCATTTACGGTATCTCAGGAAGAGACCGCCTCTCGAGGATCTCTCGTAAGAGGGCCTGTTGCGTAATCGCGATGCCACAGGTCGCGCAGGTCAAGAACCCTCCGTTGGATTCCAAGCCCGTCTCCTTGCACCGGGGACAGGCCGGCGTTCCCAGGACACAGAGGGGACGCATGGTCGTCGGCATTATTGACATAGATTATTCGGCTGAAACAGCCGCCTCCCAAAGTGAGCGTGATGGCCCATTCGTGAGCGCGAGAAACGATGAAGTGAGCAGAATGAATGAAGACGAGAATGCAGTCAGGGATGAAAAGTTGGCCCATTGTACAGATTCCCACCGAATTGTCAAAAAAGGAACGGGAAGGGTAGCCTGGTCGTCCTCCTGCTCGCGGAACGCGCGCCCTCAGAAGGGCCTCGTTCGACGCGCGCAATCGAGGATCGACCAGGCCACCCTTCGAAGAGAGAAACGAGCGAGCTTGGAGGGAGCATATATATCGCTCGATGGCCGCAGGAAAGGGCAGCCTTGGCCGCTCCTTTAAAGAGAGGTGTGAGATTGGAAGGACACCCACGTTGGTCCTGTGCTCGCGGAACGCGCGCCCTGATTCCCGCAGTCCGAGCGCAAAGTGCACGATCAAGCAATGACCTCAGTGCTGTAGTGCTTTTGTGAAGGGACTGCATCCCCCGTTAGAGGGGGTCCATTCCCCTCTCTCTGGGAAGGCAGAACAAAACGCGATGGGATACCCTGAAAGTAACGCGACCGCATAGGCGCTCAGACAAGAGGCTGGTTGGATGGACACGATTCCTTTAGATGTTACGGTGGACCTGAAAGGTGCCGATCCCTTCCCGGATGGCACCGACGCAGAACAGGCCGAAGATGCCAATCTGGACCGCCGAGCCGCGGAACGGGTGCCAATGGATTGTCCGGTCACTTTCGCCTCCGAAGAACGTCTCAAAGACAGGGCCAAGGTAGAAGGCACGCTGCTTGATATCTCGAAAACGGGATGCCAAATCTACAGTCAGGAGCCGCCCGCTCCAGGTAGTCACATTACGCTCATTCTTTTTCTGCCGGACGGAGAGCCACCCATGTGCTTGATCGGTACGATCGTGCGCCGCGTGCACGGCCGTGTATTCGGGGCCGAGTTCCTCCCACTCTCATCGGAAGGACGAAGACGACTGCAGGCCATCATTCTCAAGCATGTGACCTGGTCGGTTTACGCTTGGCGGCGGCCGGCCTTTCGGATCGCCTGACGATAAGCTCTTCCCGGTTCACCTTCGCCCTGCTGAAGACTATCCTCCATTCCCCTTTCTTTCTCCCGGCGGGATAAAGACTTCATTCAGATCGCTGAAGGAGCCTCCGGGAGTCGGACCGCCACTGAGGACGTGGATACGCCCATGCACCACAGCCGACCCCAGGCCGTGGCGCGCAGTCGGCATCGGCGCCATGGTCTGCCAGGCGTCACGCGCCGGGTCATAGGCTTCGTTTTCACGGAACGTGCCCTCGCCGCCTTCGCCGCCGAATACGTAGACTCTTCCGCCAACCACAGATGCGGTGATTCCACTGCGGGCAGTCGGCAGATCCGCGGCGCGTCTCCATTGATCAGTGACGGGATCGTACGATTCCGTGACGGAAAGATTCCGTCGATAGTCACCATTCAGGCGTCCGCCGATCGCATAGACCTTCCCGGACAGGGTCGCGGTCGCCAGATGATCGCGCGGCGTCGGCAGAGGCGCGCGCGAGGCCCAGGTGTTGCGCTCCGGATCGTAGACCTCGACCGCGGCGCTATTGGCCTTCCGGTCGTAGCCGCCGATGGCGTACAGCTTCCCGTCATGCTCCGTGACCGACAACGCGCCGCGAGCGGTCGGCATGGGCGCGCGCTGGGACCACGTATCCGTGGCTGGATCGTAGGCGTACACAGTGGCGACGGGTTCCCAGACGGTGAGTCCCGACTGCCTGTACCCGCCGATGACGTACATTCGCCCGCCTGTCACACCGATGCCGACATGATGCAGGCCAACCGGCATGGGAGCTTTGGTGGTCCAGCGGTCCGTGGATGGATCGTATTCTTCGAGGGACGGAGTGATCGCAAGATGTATCACATTGCCCAAGCCGGGCTGCTCGAACCCCCCCACGACATAAATCTTGTCACGCAGCGTCACGGCGGCCACCTCAGTCCGCTTCGTCGGCGCGGGCGCTGCCGTGCGCCAGACGCCTCGATCCGGCTCCGGCTCCGCCGATCGCGTGGAAACCGGCAGCACGACGAGGCAGAGACCGGCGAGGAGCAGTGCAAAGCCTTCCTTAGACATGAACGCCTCCTTGGTGCACAGAGATGACCGCCTCTTCGACCGCAGCGCAGGCGAATCAGAGAAGATCCTAACACCTTTTTCTTCTCCTGATAGAATCCCCGATCTTCTTATTCAACCTTGTGCTACAGTCACCGAACGGCGGCGGGAGAGAGACGAGAATGAACAGCGCAGCCAGGCGTCAGGACAAGGGCAGAGAGAAGGTCGCGGCGGTCCAGCCCCAATACATGACCGCAGGCAACCGGTGGGCTTGGGGTCTCCTCCTGTTGACCCTGGTCGGATGCGCGCAACCAACGCCATCCGGGCCCATGAACTCAGACGATGCTCTCGCGCCTCCCCCGAGTACGGCCGGCATCGCAACCGTCGACTATTGGCGGGACGTGCAGCCGATCTTCGAACGACGTTGTGCCGTATGCCACGGCTGCTACGATGCACCCTGCCAACTGAACCTGACTGCCTACGAAGGGCTAGCACGGGGCGCGAACAAAAAACCCGTCTACGACCCCACGCGGCTCCTCACGGCCGAGCCGACGCGCCTGTTTGAGGATGCCCAGTCGGTCGCGGCCTGGCGCAAGAAGCAATTCTTTCCCGTCGTACAGGAACAACCGACCGAAGAAGCCCGCCGTGCCGGGGTGCTGGCGCGCATGCTGGCGCTCAAGCGGAAACACCCGCTGCCTCCGCAGCCGCTCCTGCCCGAGACATTCGACCTGTCGCTGGATCGCCACCAGCAATGTCCTACCGACTCTCAATTTGATTCCTTTGCCGCCAAGTACCCGCTGTGGGGCATGCCCTATGGCTTGCCTGGTGTGACCGACCAGGAACACCGGACCCTCATGCGGTGGATCGAGCAAGGCGCTCCGTACCGTGAACCGGATCCCGTCTCGTCCTTCCCCAACGCACAGGTCGAGGAGTGGGAAGCCTTTCTCAACGGCGATTCTCCCAAGCACCGGTTGATGAGCCGTTACCTCTACGAGCACCTGTCCATCACTCATCTCTATTTCGACGACCTCCCCGAACGCCAGTGGTTTCGACTCGTGCGGTCCCGCTCGGCGCCGGGTCAGCCAATCGACCTGATTGCCACGCGCCGGCCCTATGACGACCCCGGCGTGCCCCGCGTCTACTATCGTCTCCAGCCGGTGCACGCCAGCCTCCTCGCCAAAACACACATCCCTTACGCACTCGGGCCCTCGCGCAAGCAACGCTATACCGAGCTGTTCCTCGAGGCACCGTACGATGTCCGCACCCTGCCTGGCTACGAGGCGAGCGTGGCGTCCAACCCCTTCGTAGCCTTCCGCGACCTGCCGGTCCGTTCGCGCTACCGGTTTCTGCTCGACGACGCCCTCGCCTTCGTCATGCAGTTCATCAAGGGTCCCGTCTGCCGCGGGCCGGTCGCGCTGGACGTCATCGAAGAACGATTCTGGATCTTCTTCGTGGACCCGGACAGCGCCGTGCTCGAGAAGAACGAGGAGTTCCTGGCGAAGACCAGCAAACATCTCTACCTACCGACCGCCGAAGGGACGACTCGGCTCGGCCTGCTCTCCTGGTTGAAGTACTCCGACATGCAGGACGAATACCTCAAAGCCAAGCAAGCCTACATCGAAGGCCTTAAGATCCAGCACGAGGCGGCCGACCTGTCCTTCATATGGAACGGTGCGAGGACAGAACCGCAACGCAGCCCTCACCGTGTTCCGTCATGCCGATAGCGCCTCCGTCGTGCAGGGCTTGGTCGGTGAGGATCCTAAAACCGCCTGGCTTGTGTCCTACGACCTGTTCGAGCGAATTCACTATCTGCTCGTCGCCGGCTTCGACGTCTTCGGCTTTGCAGGACACCAGATCGACACGCGGCTCTACATGGATTTCATGCGCATGGAGGGGGAATCCAACTTTCTATTGATGTTGCCCAGTCGGGAGCGGGAGCGGGAGCGGGACTTCTGGTATCGGGACGCACACAAGTCGGTCATGGACTATCTCTTCAAGCGTCACATCCGCGTCGAGCAGGAAATCGGTATTCCCTACAAGACCGACACACCCAAACGCGAGCTGTTCGACCTGTTGCGTCAACGGCTCACCGGGGCGCTGACTCAGGCCTACGAAGTCCAAGGCGAGTCGGACGCAGAGCTGCGCGCACAGTTACGCGCCTTGGCGCAGATCCATGGAAAGGCGCTGCAATGGCTGCCCGAAGTCGCGGTGCTCACCGTCACGAACCGGACGGGAGCGGAGGCGCGTCAGGACCGAATGTACACGCTGCTGCACGACAACGGATTCAGCAACGTCGCCTCGCTCTTCAACCAAGAATCCCGCCGCCTCCCGGATGAAGATGCGCTCACCGTGGCGCGCGGCCTCATCGGTGCCTACCCCAACGCCTTCTATCGTGTGGAGCAGCCGGCACTGCCCGAGTTCATCGCGGCGGTGGCCGGGCTCACCAGCGAGGCAGACTATCACAAGCTCGCCGAGCGCTTCGCCGTGCGTCGTACCAGCCCGGACTTCTGGCCGCACAGCGATGGGGTCCACGAGGCCTACCGCCGGACCGACCCGATCGAAGCGGGACTGCTGGATTACAACCGGCTGGAGAATAGGTAGCGTCCAGCCTGTTAAGTCCCTGTGCTCGCGGAACAGAGGAGGGGATGGAGCCTGATGATCTTCTGTGCTCGCGCAACGCGCGGTCGCGGACTCCCCTCGTTGGACGCGCGCAGTGGAAGATCACTCAGCCCCCATCCCTGAAGAGATAACGAGCAAGCTTGGAGGGAACATTGATAGCTGTGTTCTTGTAACGCGCTGGCTCAGAAGGAAGCGGAACGCCCTCGCCCGGGGTAAGGGCACGTCTCGGCGTGCCAGTGGGTGGGCGGGTGAGAAAGTTGCGCGCAGTGGAGACTATGCCGGCCCCCTCGCCAAAAAGAGTATAAAGAAAGCGATTACTCGACGGCCGCAGTTGAACCAGCATGGGCCTCATTCAAAGAAGGAGAGAAACAAGCAACCAACTGACGCCACAAGACATGAAGAGCGTTCCCGTTGTTGTTCCCGCATGCTAGCTGTCTTTCTTGATCTGCTCGGAGAGATAGTTCTCGAGGCCAACCTGCTTGATGGTGTCCATCTGCGTTTCAATCCAATCGATATGCGCATCGACATCTTTTGCCACGTCTTCTAGCAGGTGACGGGTCGTGAAGTCGGCGACCTTGGTACAGAGCAGCACCCCTTCACTCAGCAGCGTGAGCATGTCCTGCTCAGCCTTGAGATCGATTTGAAGTTGCTCGGGAACCGTTTCTCCCAGATGCACGGTGATCGTGCGGTGCACCTTGGGGACATCCTCCAAATAGAGAATATGGCCAATGAGTCGGTCGGCATCCTTCATCTCATCGATGCTGCGCTCGCGGACTTTGTGGTGCAGCCGTTCGTAGCCCCAATGCTCACACATCTTGGCATGCACAAAATATTGATTGATGGCGATCAGGTCGGCGGACAAGATTGTGTTCAGGAGGTCGATGACTCCTTCTTTCGCCTTCATCGATGGTTCTCTTCTCCCGAATCGCGTGGGCCCTCACGCGCAGGGGCGTACGAATTGCTCGTCCCCATCCCAAGCTCAGCTGCCGCAGTGCTGTCTCCGACCGGTCTGAGCTTGCTGGCGGATGCCTCTAGAAATGGCGAATGTCTCCGTTGTGTTAACCAGCCACACGGACCAGCACTTTTCCCATCGGCCCCTCGTCCAATCGCTTGAATCCTCGCCTCACCTCTTCGAACGGGACGATGCTGTCCACCTGCGGCCGGTGGCCCATGGCATCCAGTCGATCAACGATCTCCTGCCACGCCGCCTGCGTTGCCTGTGCGGAAGAGTCCCCCACCGACACCCCGCCCATCCGAATGCGGCGGAACAACAAGCTCGCCGTGTTGAATTCCGGCACGACCCCCCCGCTCCTGCCCACCACGCTAATCCTGCCGCCATAGCCAAGCAGGTCGATCACCCGAGTCAACAGCGCGCCACCCACGCTATCGACGACCAAGTCCACTCGCTTCGGACTGATTGCGGCCTTCACATCGTTCACGAGATTTCTATCCGCCGGATCACACACGACATCAGCCCCGAGCCGGTTCAACGTGGCGCGCTTCTCCTCACTGCGTGACAAGGCCACCACGGTAAGCCCCATCGATTTCCCGAGCTGCACGGATGCCACGCCGACACCGCCTGACGCGCCAGTCACGAGAAGGACACCACCAGCCGGCGGCGGCGCGGGAGGGTCGTTCCACTGCGTCAGCGCCTGCCAGGCAGTCAAATAGACCAGGGGAGCGCCGGCCAACTCTTCGATGGACCAGCCACGGGGCACTCGGGTGACACTGTCCATGGGCACCACCACTTTCTCTGCCAGCGTTCCCCACCGGCCCACTCCCACGTCGCAGCGCAGGATACCCACCGTCTCGCCCACCCCGATAGGGGACAGGCCAGGCCCGACCGCCACCACGTCGCCCACTCCATCACGCCCGAGAATATGGGGCAGTGGCGGATGGGCTGGATACAGCCCTTGTGCCAGAAAGGCATCCGCGGGATTCAGTGCGGCGATTTTTACTCGTAGCAGCACCTGGCCTGAGTCCGGTTGAGGATCCGCCACCTCGCCGAACCGTAGGGCTCCGACACCATCCATTGAATCCATGAGCCATGCGCGCATTAGCTCGTCTCGCCTTGGTAGAGTCTAGGTCTGCTCGGACGATCCTCTGCGTCAATATTACGACAGGTACTCCTGGGATGCACGCGGTGGGCCATCGGCACAGTATCGTTGTATCGTGATTGCTGCCAGCGGAAAAATCCCGATTTCCGTACGTTTCACAAAGGGCGATTTGAGGGGTCAAAAAGAACGCATTTTGGCACTCATCGGTCGGTTGAAAAACAAATTGCATTCCGACCTCTAGGATCTCCTTACGCGATGGAGGAAAGCGTCGCTCGCCGTGTTGAGTGTCGAGAAGATGGAATCGGAACCGATGCGTTCAAGTACCCCGGCGCTTTCGAGTACGGTGCGCACCTCACGGCGTGCGTTCGCCAAGCCGAAGCGGACGCCCTTTGCGGCCAGTTCTCCGGCAAGGGATTCGAGCATTTCCGCCCCGGTGATGTCCACCAGGTTGATGGTGCTTCCATCCACAATAATCCATTCGATGTCGGCGTGGCTTGCGACCAGCTCCATTACCCGTTTCTTGAAGTAGTCCGCATTGAAAAACATGATTCCGGCACCGAATCGGTAGACCATAAGGCCTGGATGAGTGGCGGCCTCTTGGTGGTCAGCCACGTCGTGCCAGCCTCTCATTCCTGGCACACGCCCCAACATGGCATCCGGCGGTCGCGAGGCGCGCTTGATCAGCAGGAGCAACGCGCTCCCCACCGCCAGGAGAATGCCCTGCAGCAAATCCAGCCAAATAACCCCGAGCGTTGTGAACAGGGACAAGACACACTCCGCTCGGTTCACACGCCACATCTTGCTCAGGGCCGCAACATCAAACAGGCCGATGGCAGCAACGATCAGCACCGCGCCCAATGCCGCCACAGGCAGATACTGCAGGGGCTCGGTCAGGAAGAAGAGCACCGCCGCCATCGTCGCGGCCGCGATCAGCCCAACCATCTGAGTCTTGCCGCCCATTGTATCGTTGACTGCAGTTCGCGAATCGGCCCCGGTTACGGCAAACCCCTGCGACAAGCCGGAGGCGATCTGACAGGCACCCAGCGCGATGAACTCCTGGTCGACGTCGATGTCATAGCGATTCCGCGCGGCAAAGCTCCGCGCCGTCACCATACCGCTGCTGAAACTCACAAGGGCCACCCCCAAAGCGCCGCCGAGAAGGAGTTTCAGATTTTCCGCATCGAGTTGGGGCCAGCTCAGGCCCGGGAGTCCCGCCGGCAACTTGCCCACAACCGCCACACCTCTGTCTTCCAGACCGAGACCATAGACCAGCGCCACGGCCGCCACCGTGGCCAGCAACGGCGCCGGTGCGCGAGGCGACAAGCGTTTGCTTCCCATGATGACGGCGAGGGTCGCCAATCCCACGATAAGTGTCGGCAGATGCGTTTGAGGCAGCTTACCGGCAAACTCGATGAGCATCGGGATGATGCCGCGAGATTGCATGGAGAAGCCGAACACTTTTCCAATCTGACCGAGAAAGATGCTGATGGCCACGCCGTTGAGATAACCGACCAGAATCGGTTTTGAGAGAAAGTCGGCAAGGAAGCCGAATCGGAAGATCCCCGCAGCGATGCACACCAGCCCGGTCAATACCGCCAGCGCCATGGACAGTGACCGGAGGGCGTCGGAGTCGCCGGCGGCGAGCGGCAGCACTGTGGCGGCAAAGATGGCGCACGTGGCCGCGTCGGGATTCACGATTAGCTGACGCGAGGTACCGAACAGCGCGTAGGCCACGAGCGGAAGAATGGCCGCATACAGCCCCACGATCGGCTCGAAGCCAATGAGTTGCGCGTAGGCGATCGCGGTGGGCACCGCCACGGCGGCGACCGAAACGCCAGCCACCAGGTCGATGCGCAGCCATTCCCGCCGGTAGTTCAGAAGTTGCCGAAGACCCGGCGCAAAACGGCCAATCAGCGCATCGCGGTTGTTCCTCAGTGTCGTCGGGCTCTCAGACATTTATTTTTAGAGCGACTGGTGGATAATGCAAATTGCCTTAGAAATCGACCGACGCTCTCCGGTTTTCCAGGCTGGGATTTTGACACGGGTGAGTCGGGCATTTCGGAGGGAAGGCTCATAGAGATGTCCAGCGATCATAGAACGGTCGTATCGCAGAGCGATTTTCTCGTTATTCCCTCTCACTCAACATCACTCCTTCTCTGATCGCAAATTATGGAAGTTCTGATACAACACCTGTGAAACTCGCATCAGCGTTGAAGATGCTAAGTCGGCCTAAAATCAATTCCCGGCTTGGGCAGCATCGTTCATTCTCAGCCAATTTCCCGCTGGCCGATATCTCATAGCTCCCACACTATTGATTGCCTCAACGTCTCCTCTTCCGCCACTCCCACGGCGGCACTGGGCTTATTGGGATTCTAGCTCGTTACAGAACCACTTCACAGGGATGGAGAAACGCCTTGAGCGCGACCTCCATTCCGCCGTTCTCTGCAACGAGCCTGACATGCAACTCCTTCGCGGCGGTTACAAGTGTGGCCATCTGAGCATCGTCGAGGGCGACGAGGAAGAGCGTGTTGTGATCTGCCCAGCCGTGCTTCCCGGCCTCACCCCTGTGGCCACTGCCACCCGCCCCGGACATCACCGTGTATCCTTTGATCCCCAGCTTATTAAACAGGGCAACCACATTCACATCAAATTTCTCCCTACAGACTATGGTGAACATCTTCATTTGATTCACTCCTTTTCTTCCTGGCGAGCCACTTCCGTCCATCAGGCTCGACTGACATCCCCTGAGCCGCTGATCCTGTGCTCACGGTCCTGAACCCTGCCGGCCACCTCCGTCGTGTCGCCTCTCCCTCACCGTCTCAAGGAACGTCTGTGCCTGCTCAATCCAAGGATGATTAGCCGGCGTGTTGGGCGCGCGCCTCACAAATTCCCTGAACGTTTTGGCGGCCTCTTGCGTTTGACGGCGGGATACTTTCGGGTCGCTAGCGGGTCTCTCGTTCATCGAATGGAGTGATCGGGCCGCGCCAGTGGCCTTTCATCTTGGCAACAGGTTCGTCCTGATTGGGCCACCATGCCGTCAACTGCCCATTTGTCACACGAACCTCCACCATCATCGCCCTAGACATGGTCTCGCTCTGAAACCAATAGACGCCTGGTTTCGTCGGTGATTCGATAGTGCCTCGAAGGTTGGCCTCTGGCAGGGATGACTGGCTGATTTTGGATGTTGGAGACATACAGTTCCTCGACTCATAGTCGAAAGGCTAGGCGGTCCCTGCGGCCCCCCTTCAATAGAGCACTTCACTCCTTCCCGCAGGCTATTGTCCAGAGCGTCTCGCTGACGCTCCCAGGCCTCACTGCCAGCCATTGGTCTGAAGCTGGAGTGAGACTAAACATGTTCTCCCCGGTTCCCATTTTCCCTGAATACTCTGTGAATACAATTGGAGAGAAACTCTTATTTTGGCACTCGTATTCCCATTCGTCCATCCAGGAGATATGCGGCCTATCCAACGCAGCCCCTTGGATATCCTTGGAGTCGATCAGCGACCACATCCTCACCTTGGTGCCGGTCTTGCGGATTGTGGAGGGGGCGGCATAGGTGACAGAGCCATCGCCTGTTAGCGTTCTGTCTTTTACCGTGATCCAGTCCGTGGGCACCGGCCTAGAGCACGCCACGACAAGCATCAGCAGACATGAAACCGCAACGAGTTGTATTCTCAGCCCTGTCTTGGAACCAATCATCGCTCGTCAATGTACAGTAACTTAAGTCAATGACTCGTTATTGATAACCGAAGGCTAGGCCGTCCGTGGAGGACTGTCAAGACGATTGAGGAGAGAAACAGTTGCCGGGGCTCATCCAACGGTGGAATCCGGCGTGGCCTGGTACGGGTTCCGAGTAGGCTTTGTTGATTTGGTGAACGGGAGAGAACTACTTTGCGGCTTCTTCGTCTGATCGCTGTTCAGGTCGTGTCGTACCGGAGATGTCGCCTGGCGTGATGGTCTTCCCCTTGCTGTCGATGAGTGTGCGGAGTGCAGAGAACATCCCTGGGACGGTGAACTCTTCTTCTCCACTTGGATAGACGATCATCCTAGCAGTCCCACCCCTGGGATTTCCGGCCATTGTATCAGAATTACACCTGAAATGGTCAGGATTTCTTCGCCCGTTCCAGTTGACCTTCATTGTTCAGGGTTGCCGGGATCGTACTGATTGAGGGGATTCGATGAATTATCGGCCGTACTGATTGCGCGGGCTGCTATTTCATCTTGGAGGGCAACGTGATCGTTCTGCCGGCCACCATGAAGGTGCCTTTCCCGCAATGGTGAATCGTCCGAGGGTTCTTGTTTAAGGGGTCGATCCACGCCTTGAGAACCTCGAGGATAAACACGTTGTATGTGGCCGCCATCTTCGTATCGACGACCTTGCACTCGAGATTGGCATAGCACTCGTTCAGAGCAGCGCCTGTGCGCTCAGATAATTAGCGACGTCCGGGATGGCGTAGCTCCTGCCGCGTGCAAGTGCCCCCATCAGAAGCGCGCCACCATGGTGGCGCGCTGTCGGGCCTAGCACCAACATCTGAATTTCAACGGTATCAGACGTTCACAGTAACCGTCTTGATGGCGGCTTTGACCTTAGCAGCCATCTCAGGTGGAAGGGACGACTCCTTATGCGCCACCTTTGCATGTTCGCCTGCTAACCGCATCACCTCACCCTCCGTCTCAGCCCGCACCTGAAAAGCACAACCTCCCTTGGGGTCTACATCCAGACAACCGAGTTGTTTGTATTGTTTTTCTGCCATGACGACCTCCCATCGGTGAAAGGTGGCAACGCGAAATGGTTCTGCTTCTGGAACGTGGTCTTTTTGAGCTGATTCCGCGGGAAATTATAGTCCCAGCCTTTCTTTGCTGCAAGAGGAAGGATGCGGAGGAGCGGCCAGGTGCCCTTCTTGCTCGCAGAACGCGGAGGGGATGGAGCCTGATGATCTTCTGTGCTCGCGCAACGCGCGGTCGCGGACTCCCCTCGTTGGACGCGCGCAGTGGAAGATCAATCAGCCCCCATCCCGAAAGAGAGAATAAGCAAGCTTGGAGGGAGCATGTATATTGTCCGATGCGCGCAGTAAAGGGCAGCCTCGGCCACTCCTCTAAAGGGAGGTATAGAGAATCAGAAGGGCCTCGTTCGACGGCCGCGGTTAGACCTGCAAGGGTGCCATTCCAAAGGAGAGAGTTAAGCCAGCTTGCAGGTATCATGTCAGACCTGAAGAAAAGACGCCTGACCGCTTTGTATTATTTCTATTAGTATTTGACGCTAGTAAATTGTTCGGTACACTTAATGCGAGTGCCCTCATAGGGCTCAACACATCGCCGCGTTGCTGTGTCCTGTCTGGCGGGTGAATAAAGGAGGTGGCGTATGTCTCCTGGAAAACTGGTCGCTCAGACCACTCGTAAGGCGCCTTCCGCTCCGTCGAGAGAGACGTTCATCGCACCGAAGCTGCTCCACGTCTGTTGTATCTGCGGACACATTCGAGAGGAGACCGGAACTTCTGCTCATCGTGAGCACTGGGTCACGCAGCGGACGTATCAGCAGACCCATGGCGTGAAGCTGGCCGATCTCCCTCTCACGCACACCTACTGTCCGAAGTGTTTCACGAAGTTCATGGTTACACTGAGACAGTACGTCCGGAAAATCTGAACGCCGCTCCTTCGAACATCATGAGGCCTTCTATGAATAGACAGCGGCATTCTGCGCTCCGGCGCTTTGTCCATAACCACTCTCTCACCCTGGTCAGTGTGCTAATTCTAGGCACGTGGGTCATCCTCTACCGGCGGGCTGACCCCGAGACACACCTCGGGGCATTTTATGGCAATGCCATTGCCGATTGGTCAGGCACCGTGCTCATGGTCATGGCGACCAAATGGCTGTTCGAGAAGGGATCGACCGAGAGCCGGAAAATGCCACGGCACTTTAAAAACCGGGTGCGCGAGTTCCTGATCTCGCATTCGCTGACCCTGTTTGTTGTGATCACCGGGATTGGTTGGATAGTGCTGTACGGTGCACTCAATCCGATGGACAGATGGGGCGCGGTGGTGGGGAATATCGTGTCCGAATGGACCCAGGTCCTTGGGATCATTCTCTTTACCAAAGTGCTCATTGAGCGCGGTTCGAAAGAGAGTCGCGGGTCAGTGTAACCCGTTGGTGTCCTGTACTAGCGAAACAGAGAGTGGGATGGAGCCTGATGATCTTCTGTGCTCGCGCAACGCGGGGGAGGAGAAGGGTAACCGGTCGTCCTCCTGCTCGCGGAACGCGCGCCCTCAGAAGGGCCTCGTTCGACGCGCGCATTCGAGGATCGACCAGGCCACCCTTTGAAGAGAGAAACGAGCGAGCTTGGAGGGAGCATTTGGAAAAGTGATGGTCGCTCGATGCGCGCAGTGAAGGGCAACGTTTCCAACCAGCGTTGGGACCGCTCCTCCGCTTCGAAATTCACGGGGTTGCGCTGGTCGCGTAGGGGATAAGTAACCTGGACAGTAACGAAAGGCCCCTTGTAATCGTCAATGGTTACAAGGGGTTTTTCTTTTCCTGATTGGTTGGTGTAGGGTGGCGGGAGATGGTCCAGGTCTACTCACAGGCACAAAGACTGGCACAGAAAAGACTGTTTGTCCCGGCCAATTCGCTGGGACGTTGGAGCCGCCGCCATGAAGATCGATTGGTATCTGCTCAGTCTCCTGAGTGCCTTGTTGGCTCTCATGATTGTGTTTGCGGGAATAGCGTGGTACGCCCTTCACCACTAGACTGCTTCGGTCTCCGTCCGGACGGAAAGTCCGGCACGCGAAATGGGAGGTTGGCACTCGTGCTGCCGGAGCTGCCGGTCGTGATGAGTCTCGTGAGGACACAGAGGGACGGCATCGCGTCAGCCCATCTCGCGGATTTCCTTGCCGCATATTGAGGGTGTTTGCCATGCAGCTCCGGACCGGGTTCGAACTCATTTACAACTTTCCACAACCCACGCCGATGATCCTGGTCGTGAATATCCACGATTCAAGGGCCTCCGACATAGTCGTCCCCGATTACCTTACCGCCGAGCCATTCATTCCGATCACCGGCTACCGCGACGCCTTCGGAAACCGGTGCAACCGCCTCCTCGCGCCTGCGGGCCGGCTCCGCCTGACTGCCGACGGCGTCATCAGAGATAGCGGCCAGCTCGATGAGATGGTGTCCGTTGCCTGGCAGGACTCCGTACAGGATCTGCCCGAAGAAACCCTCGTGTTCCTGTTGGGCAGCCGCTATTGTGAGACCGATTTGCTGTCTCAGACGGCATGGCAACTCTTCAGTGGCACAACTCCGGGGTACCCGCGCGTGCAGGCCATCTGCGATTACGTGCATAACCATATTGCCTTCAACTATCAGAACGCCCGCGCCACCCGCACCGCCGCGGAGGCTTTCAACGAACGGACCGGCGTCTGCCGCGACTTCGCGCATCTCGCCATCGCCTTCTGCCGCTGCATGAATATTCCGGCGCGGTACTGCACCGGCTATCTGAGCGATATCGGAATGCCATCTCCTTTCGGCTTGATGGATTTCGCGGCCTGGTTCGAGGTCTGGATCGGGGGCCGCTGGCACATTTTCGACCCGCGCAACAATGTGCGGCGCGCGGGCCGCGTCCTGATGGCGCGAGGCCGCGACGCGTCCGATGTCGCGATCGCCACGACGTTCGGACCCAACACATTGGAGAGCTTTAGGGTCTGGACCGATGTGATTTCGTATGGCGAGATACCCGGAACTGCCGGCTGATGTCAGGCCTTAAGATTAACCATTCCACCGTCTACCGTTACCGTGAGCCCGTCGGCCTCGGCAAACACCGCTTTGCACTGCCCCACTTAATTTGTGGACAGATTGTTTCTCGTGTGTGACCAGCTTTTTCGTAAAGTATTCAGTCGCTTCCGAGGCTCCAGTTCCAAAGGGATATCGGTCGTACTCGCCTTCTAATCTGTGACGAGGTCCCCGGCCGTCTCCTACTACGATCGTTTTGACCAGATTTCACTGAGTCTTCCGCAATCCCGATGGCTAATTCTGCCTGTCCACATTCTAAGCGGGGCACAACAGTAGATACGAGGATAATTGAGAAGGCACTCAATCCCAGAGACAACATAGGGCCGTTGACTGTTCCGGAAAACTGCTATTTCGTGCTGGGTGACAATCGAGAGGAGAGCAACGACAGTCGTTTTTTGGGATACGTAAAGACAGGTCAGATTATTGGCAAGGTTTCGATCATCTACTGGTCCTGGGACGAAGCCACAAAAACCGCCCGGTGGGAGAGAGCCGGGCAGAGAATCCACTGACAAGCTAATTCGACCCCATATGCCTCGCTCTGTGCTCATTTTGTACACACCTCCACCACACTCCAGCTCATTCAGGCTCCCTGCGCAACACGCGAACCAACGCAGGCAACTTTCTCCTTGAGGACCGTGGCAAAGAAGGCTACCATCCATCCCATGGCCGAGATCAAAGCCACCACATTCACGCTGGGCCTGATCCAGATGCAGATGGCCACCGAGCCAGACGAGAATCTGGACAGCGCGGTAAAAAGCATCCGCCAGGCTGCCAAGTCCGGGGCGCAAGTGATCTGTCTCCCTGAGCTCTTCCGCACACAGTACTTCTGCCAGAGCCAGGACCCCGAGACCTTCGAGCTGGCGGAGCCGGTGCCGGGTCCCACGACCCACGCGTTAGGGGCTGTGGCAAAGGAGCTCAGCGTAGTCATCATTGGATCCGTCTTCGAAAAACGGACGGAAGGCGTCTATCACAACAGCGCCGTCGTCCTGGATGCCGACGGGAGGATGGCGGGTGTCTACCGGAAGATGCATATTCCCGACGACCCCTTGTACTACGAGAAGTACTACTTCACGCCCGGTGACCTCGGGTTTCAGGCCTTCGATACCCGCTTTGGTACCGTGAGCACCCTGGTGTGCTGGGATCAGTGGTTCCCGGAGGCCGCGCGCCTCTGCACCCTTCAGGGCTCGGTGCTACTCGCCTACCCCACGGCCATCGGCTGGCACCCTTCGGAGAAGGCGCGCTCGGGCAAAGAACAGGTCGCGGCCTGGCAGATCATCCAACGGTCCCACGCCATCGCCAACGGCGTGTTCGTGGTGGCCGTGAATCGCGTCGGTCACGAAGGCCCGCCAGATGGTGGACTTGAGTTTTGGGGGCATTCCTTCGTAGCCGATCCGTTCGGGGTCGTCCTGGCCGAAGCGACTTCGGATGGTCCGGAGGTCCTGGTCGTGGAGTGCGACCTCGGCCGCATCGCCGAGGTGCGACGGAACTGGCCGTTCCTCCGGGATCGGCGCATCGACGCATACGCGGCCCTCACCCAACGAGTCATCGACAGACACTAACGATGCGCTTCTTGATGCCCGCTGAGTGGGCTCCCCACCGCGCCACGTGGCTGGCCTGGCCTCACGAGACCAAAGACTGGCCAGGGAAGTTCGGAGCCATCCCTTGGACCATCGCGGAATTCGTGCGTCATCTGTCCGTAGTCGAGCCGGTTCGGTTGCTTGTCGAGGATCGGGTCCTGGAGGGAAAGGCAAAGGCGATGCTCCGGCGGACGGGTGTCGATCTGAAGCGCGTGACCTTCCACTGTATCCGGACGAATAGATCCTGGCTTCGGGACAGCGCGCCCACGTTCGTGATCGCTAAAGGTGGCGAGCGGCGGGCGGTGTGCTGGCGCTTCAATGCCTGGGCCAAATACGACAACTGGAAGAAGGACGTCAAGGTGTCTGGCGCCATCGCTCGGCTTGCCGGTGTCCAAGCCGTCACACCCGAGGCGAACGGCCAACGCGTGGTCCTGGAGGGTGGCGCGATCGATGTGGACGGCGAAGGGACATTGATCTGTACGGAGGAGTGTCTTCTGTCAAATGTTCAGGCCAGGAACCCGGGCCTCGGGCGTGAAGGCGTCGAAGCCGTCTTCCGCGAGCACCTCGGCATCGAGAAGGTGCTCTGGCTGGGGGAAGGCATCGCCGGCGATGATACCCATGGGCATGTTGACGATCTCTGCCGCTTCGTGTCGCCGGGGCGCGTGCTGTTGTGCTCGGAGCGCAGCCCGGCCGACGCGAACTATCGGGCGTTGTCGGATAATCACGAGCGCCTCAAAGGAATGCGAGATGCGAAAGGAAGGAGAATCGAAGTGATCTCGCTCCCGATGCCCGCGCCAC
This sequence comes from uncultured Nitrospiraceae bacterium, assembly GCA_963720035.1. Lineage (GTDB taxonomy): Bacteria > Nitrospirota > Nitrospiria > Nitrospirales > Nitrospiraceae > Palsa-1315. The sequence goes on from CAVREB010000002.1 coordinate 402,221, forward strand.
TGTACTTCGACGGGCAGCGGCTTCCCGCGAGCTACGCAAATTTCTACGTTGCAAACGGCTTGATCCTGGTACCGACCTTCAATGATCCCAAGGACCGCGAGGCCCTGGGCATCCTCTCCGAGTGTTTCCCGAGCCGACGCGTGGTCGGGATCCACGCCGTGGATCTCGTCTGGGGCTTCGGTACGCTGCACTGCCTGTCCCAGCAGGAACCGGATTCCCGTCCCCTCGTTCTGGGTCAATGAGACAGCGTGATGGACTGCCCCAATTAATTTGTGGACAAATTGTTTCTCGTTTGTGACCAGCCTTTTTGTAAAGAATTCGGTCGCTTCCGAGGCCCCGCTTCTTAAGGGACATCCGGGTGCACTCGCTCGTGACTCTGTTGAAAGGGCCTCGGCTGTCTTACGTTGTGATGGTTTTGAATAAACTCAATGGGTTTCCTGCATCCACCTGACTTCGCGACCTGTCCACAATTTAAGCGGGGCACAACAACCAGGATTGAACGAGCGACCTGCGGTTTACGAACTGTCTCCAGTACCACCTCAGACAACCTAACCCCACAAGAAAGCACAGACCAGGATGCGCCTGACATGGGGGCAGATGGGGGTGATTTGTCCTGTCCTGGTAGCAGCGTGGTAGCAGGATGGATATTGTAGGCCGAATGGATTTTAAGCTCTATACCTCAGGGAGCCCAAGCTCGGCCTTGTGGAGAACCTGGCGTAGTTGCTGCTGAGCCTCGGAGTGCAGATCAACGAACGCCAAGCCATACATCGGATCGCGAGTCCACCGAACCACCGCCTGGTGAACGACTAACGGGAGGACGTGATTGGGCAGCACGACAGACATGCCGAGTACCATCTCGGGTTGGAGCGGAGAACTACAGGCAACTCGACAGCCGCTCGACGAGATGTCGACGACGAAACCTATCTCCGGTTCCTTCTCAGTGTGGTAGAGGCGACTGACATAGAAGGCGGGAAAGCGGCGGTGCAGACGACGGTCCGAGCCATCACTTTCCCGTGGTCCGACTGGAGGCCTACCATTAGGCATGACGCGTGTCTCCAACCTCGTGCGTGCTTTAGGGTGGAGCAACTGTTATGCCACTACTGCGGAACGGAAGAAGCACCCATTGTGCAACTCCATGGCGTGCCTGGAATCGAATGCCCCGGGGCTATGACCAGGAAACTGAGCGATTATGGACATTCCTGGAACGGGGAAGCGCGCATTGGAACATCCCGCGTCACTTCAAATCAATCAGGTCGAGGTCGGGGCCCCAGTCTTGGCCAGACGGATTTCCAATCCCTCAGCCGATAGTAGCAACGAAGGAGTGAAGAAAAAACATCGTGAACGCCTTGTTGTCTACATTCGGTTGTCGTTACGGCGCTAAAGCACAGACTCAATCGCTGTGATGATCTGCGGTTTGTTAGTTCGCTGCGGCTCTAAATATCTTGAGAGGGGCAGCAGTTCGCGGGTCTCGCTACCACATTGCTGCCGATGTTGGCATGGAGATTAGCCATGTTCCCATTCATGCAAATGAAATGGTGACCGCAACTTGGGTGGAGGTGCTTAGCCGAAACCTAGTTAGAAGCGAAAGAGAAGACGTTTAATACCTAGGTTTTTAGAAGAATTTTGGTGGAGGGCAGCCTCGGCCACTCCTCTAAAGAGAGGTATAGAGAATTGGAAGGTGGTCGCCCGGGCTAATGGCACGTCCCGGGAAATCGATTGCGAAGCAGTCGGAGGGTAGGGCGGGTGAGAAAGTTGCGCGCAATGGAGGATCGATCAGCCCCTATCCCGAAAGAGGGAACAGATGTGGCCCTCACAATTCGGGCCGGTGAGAAAGCACCTCGGAAGTTGAATCAGGATTTTTGTCGCAATCGGAGCACGGCGAGCGACCGGGCTTCAAGATCGTACTGAAATCCGCCTCTCAAGAGGGTAATCGGCTTTTCGTGACCTGTGGATACGGCCGTGTCCAGCACCGGCTGCCACCGCACACCGCGCTTGTGCGCGGGCAGCGTGAAAGGCCGTGGCTCGTGGTGTGCATTGAGCAACATCAGGAAGGTCTCGTCCAGGAGTGGTCTCCCCTTCGAGTCTTTCTCCTCGATGGCATCGCCGGATAGCCGTACGCCAAGGCAGCGGACATACCCTTTGGCCCAGTCTTCATCCGTCATCTCTCTCCCATCCGGGCGCAGCCAGGAGATATCCTTGACCTCCGCGCCACGGATGCGGCGGCCTTGAAAGAATCGGCGGCGGCGGAACACGGGATGTTGCTGTCGCAGCGCGATGAGGCTCTTCGTGAAGGCAACGAGTGCATGCTGTGGCTTACTCAGATTCCAGTCGACCCAACTGATGTCATTGTCCTGACAATAGGCGTTGTTGTTGCCACGTTGCGTCCGCCCCATCTCATCGCCGCCGCCGATCATCGGTACGCCTTGTGACAAGAGCAACGTGGCTAACATGTTGCGCTTCTGTCGTTCTCGGAGCGCAACGATCGAAGGTTTCGCAGTCGGTCCGTCCACCCCGCAATTCCAGCTGAGATTGTCATCTGTGCCGTCACGATTGCCTTCACCGTTGGCCTCGTTGCGCTTCTGGTGATACGCAACCAGATCATGCAGCGTGAACCCATCGTGCGCCGTCACGAAATTAATGCTCGCATGGGGCCGGCGTCCACTGCCCTCATAGAGATCGTTGCTCCCGGACAGTCGATACGCCAACTCCGCCACTTGGCCTCCGTCCCCTTTCCAGTACCGCCGGATCGTGTCACGATACCGTCCGTTCCATTCAGCCCAGCCGGCCGGAAAGTTGCCGACCTGGTAACCGCCTTCACCTAAGTCCCACGGTTCGGCGATCAGTTTCACCTGCGAGAGCACCGGATCCTGATGAATGATGTCGAAAAACGCGCTGAGCCGGTCCACGTCGTGCAGTTCTCTGGCCAGCGTGGAGGCCAGATCGAATCGGAAGCCATCCACATGCATCTCCAGTACCCAGTAACGCAGGCTGTCCATGATGAGCTGGAGGACCCGAGGGTGGCGCACGTTCAGCGTATTGCCGCAACCGGTGTAATCCAGGTAATAGCGGGGCTGTTTGGAAACCAGTCGATAGTACGACGCGTTGTCGATGCCGCGAAACGATAGCGTCGGGCCCAGGTGATTGCCTTCTCCCGTGTGGTTGTAGACCACGTCGAGAATGACTTCGATGCCGGCACTGTGGAACGCCTTCACCATCGTTTTGAACTCCCACACATGCTGCGCTCGCACCGAAGTGGTCGCATAGTGACTGTCCGGCGCAAAAAACCCGATCGAGTTATAGCCCCAGTAGTTGGTGAGGCCGCGATCGACAAGGTGTTTATCGCGAATGAAATGATGAACCGGCAGCAACTCGACGGCAGTGACACCCAAATTCTGCAGATGTTCGATCACCGCCGGCGTCGCGAGGCCGGCATAGGTGCCACGCAAGTTCTTCGGAATGTCCGGATGTCTGGCTGTAAACCCTTTCACATGCAGTTCATAGATCACCGTCCGATCCCAACGAGTTCGCAACAATTGGTCTCCGCCCCAGGTGAAAGCCTGGTCGATCACCACACATTTGGGTAGATACCTGGCGTTATCCTCCTCGTTGAGTGAGAGATCCGCATGGGGGTCACCCATCCGGTACCCGTACAGCGCATCTGACCAATCGATCGTTCCTGCAATCGCCTTCGCATAGGGATCCAACAAGAGCTTGGCAGGGTTGAAGCGATGCCCGGCTTCCGGCTCATAAGGCCCATGGACGCGGTAGCCATAATGCTGTCCGGGCCGTACCTCCGGCAGGTACACATGCCAGACGTGATGGGTGCAGTCCTCGATCCGAATCCGGTGAGCTTCCTGAGTCGCGTCAGGTTCGTCAAACAGACACAGCTCCACAGCCGTGGCATTTTCAGAAAACAGCGCAAAGTTTACTCCCTCGCCGTCCCACGTTGATCCTAAGGGGTATGGACGCCCGGGCCAGATTCTCATTCGGCTGTCATTCTCCCCGCTGTGATGTCAGCATGACTTTCTGCACCGACACTCGCTGAGCAAGTTAGCATATAATGAGACCCGTTGGCTGCCGCGATGACGATCTCACTGCAGAGGACTCGGCCGCATCCTCGCACGCTGGGATTACCATGGAATGCCTGCAGAAAGGCAGAACTGTGACTGGCCGGCAAGATAGTCACCACCAGCTAATAAGACTGATCCCTTTGGTGGAATCGGCATCAATGAGAGCGGACGCGGACAGTTTGCTGATGCGGCACAAATTTGGTATTAGGCGTCGAGGGGTATCGGGCTGAGGATCTTTCTCCTGGAAACATGACAATGCGAACCTCCCGTGTTCTCATCATTGACGATGATGCTATTCTCCTCGACACAATGGCTGCGACGTTGCGCCTCAAGCTTCCTGACGCTCAGATCGAGACGGCAGATTCCGCGCTCGCGTCTCTGGAGCGGATACGGTCGACGGAGTACGCAGCCATCATGTGTGACGCACACCAGCCTCGCCTCGAAGGCATCGGATTTGTGCGCGCCGTGCGAAAGATTCATCCCGAGTGTCCGGTCCTGCTTCTGCTCGAAAAACACAATGAGGATCTCATCGCGCAAGCCATGAACGCCGGTGCCTATGACGTGTTGGTAAAATCGGTCGAGGAAGGCACGTTACTGTTCGCCGTGCATCGCGCAATTGAGGCATCTCGATTACGGTGCCAGGTCAAGCGAGAAGAAGCGAAGCTCTTGGCAACCTTGGGCAGAGTGCTGAGAGATCTCGAGGTGCTCTATGGTGCATATGGTTTGCAGTCCAATTTTGACGCGTTCATGGAGTTTGCGAACGCGGAGGGGGAAGCCTCTAGACACAAGGATGACTGTCGATCAATTGCCCAACAGAGGGAAGGCAACCTGTCAGATCGACTCAAAGAAAGTGACTGAGCCTACCGGTCCGAGTGATTCCACTCCTGGTTTCACGCGCGGTTCGCTCCCGGTTTTCCTCCCGCCTCCAGATCTCACTCAATTGCACTCAATCACACTCGTTCAGGAAGAATTGCTCAGATCAGATGAGGGCCAAGATGCAATGACAAATCATTATTTTAGACAAGAGTGCACCCGACTTGTTTCTTCCCCCGGGCAGACAAACTCTTTTCCATCAACTTGAGGGCCACGAGCAGGTTCGCTTGCGTCCACAAGAGAGGAGTTTGGTCGTTCGGTACATATTTTCCTCTCTCCAGATAGTACGCCTCCGGGCATTGGAATTCTTGAATGCCCTTGACCTTCCCCGTGAGCTGGCCAAGCGAACGATTGAAATAGTGGGTCTGTAGGTCGAGATCCCGTTTCCGTGCGGTATGTTGGTATCGTCGGCCGTACGCCGCCGACATGATGGGATCGAACAGACACCACTGAGCCTCCTGCCCTGGTGCAAGGAGTTTATTTCTCATCTCAACCCTGTCGCTGAAATCGACCGTGCGTTGTGTCGGGTCCAATTTCTCCTTGTAGTCGGCAGCCCAATAGGAATCACCGACGTACCGCTTGATGCCGTAAGGCCCCTCCAGACTCCCGGCAATGTCCTTGAGAATACGACCGCTCATCGCCTCTCCAACGACCTCAAGGGGGTAGACGAGAAATAAGAGCGCGCCGTCGTATCGTCGCTTCTTTGCTGAAGACGTTTGGACACATTCATGCGGTAGAATCCGCTTGAGCTCGTTTCGTCCACGTCGTTCCAGCGTTCGCAGGAAGGTGTCGGAGACCTGCGAGCTCCGGCCACTGAGGGCCGCGCGTGCGCGTCCTTCAGAGAAGAACGCTCGAAGCTTTGCCAGCCCGGCCACCACAGCTCCGATACTTGAGACTTCGATCTTCCGTCCTTCTTCCCAATGCCCACTGTCCTCGTCCGCCCAATAGCGAATGGCCTCAAAGTAACGCGGGAAGAGAGTCAGCGTCTCCACCTCATGACGAGGTGGCTTCAAGATCCCTTCGCAGGCAAGCGTGCAGTACATCCAAAGAAAAATGCCGAGCGCATCGTTCTGAGCATGGGCCCACGTTTCTCGGGACTCCTGAAAGGTGACACCATTGAAGCGGACATGAGGGCGGGACATGGGATCGGCACTCTTGGCACTCCCATCGATGATGTCCTCAAACCGGCGACGGTGCCGGGTGAAGAACTGCATCAGGGCGGACATGATTTGCGCAGCTGCACGCACGCGGCCAGAGATATAGAAGGCATGACTCACATGGACGTTATCCCGGACCCAGACATGCTGGTATCCGCTCTGGCTGGTTGAACGAGTGACGACGCAAGCAGGAAACAAGTGCGTGCGAAGCGGAGCGAACGTAAACGTGCCATGACGCTCAAGAAAACGTCGGAGCTGTCTCAGACGCGCCGGATCGTAATGGTCCGTCATGTAGGGCAGGAGCTTCTCGTTCTGCACAACGATTGGGGGCATGTCCAGGCTCCGGGTTACGAGAGGAGCGCTTATTGTGGCTGGACTCTACCCGAGGAGAATCACGACATCAACTCACGAACCCCGCCCTCAGGGAGAAGGGAGAAGGGAGAAGAGCGGTGGACATTGCGGCGAGAAAAGACTCCCGACCCCTTTTATTTTTTACCTTCGTGAAAGCCAGCCCTTACTTGTTCTCGTTGGAGGCCGTACGTAACGAGTTGGCCAGGCCGAGGAGGGAGAGCGTGAAGATCAGCCATTTCGACGGATCGAAGTTGTACCAGCGTGGGCCATTGCGGTAATCGCTTTGATAGCTATGGTGATAGTTATGGTAGCCTTCGCCAAAGGTCAGGAGCGAGACCAACCAGCTATCCCGGCTGGAATCAGCCTGGCCATGTGGTTGCCGTCCCCAGAGATGGCAGACCGAATTAATGCAAAACGTCGAATTGAGTACGGCAAAGGTTCGTCCGACGCCGGCAAGCAGGAAACACCCCAGCCCCGCGATCCAGCCATTGTACAGAAATCCCACCACGAACGGGAGCGCCAAACCTGAGAGGACGATGGGCAGGTAGTAGCGGTGCTGCCACATCACGAGGGGGTCTTGTCGCAAACGCGACGCGTATTTGTCATCCGCATAGGTATCCTTGATGAACACCCATCCGCAGTGGCTGTACCAGAATCCCCGCTGGGCGTTGTACGGATCGGCCTCTTGGTCGCAGTTCGCATGGTGGCGGATATGGTCCGCGGCCCACTTCAGCGCCGAGTTTTCGAGCGCCCATCCACCGGCGATGAGCAATCCTGCCTTCACCCAATGAAGGCAATCGAAGCTGCGGTGCGCCAGCAGACGGTGGTAGCCAACGGTAATGCCCAAACCGGTCACGACATACAGCACGGCGAACATGGTCCAGTCCAGCCATGTGAACCCGTACGTGTAGGCAAAGGCCGGGACTCCAATCAGAGCGCCACAAGCCACGAGACCGAACAGGACCGTGGACAGATAATTAATGGTGGCCTTTTTACGCGGCGATGCTGGCTGCTGGGACTGTGACATGGGTGATCCTCTGGGTGAAGGCGGGGCGCCTCGGATGAGACGCCCCGCTCGTTGTGTCGCGTCGTGCTTAGAACCGGCTGCGATTGCCGAAATCGTCGCCGCCACGTCCGTTGCCGCCGCGTCCACCGCCACCACCGCCGGTGCGGGGTTCTTGTGGCTTGGCTTCGTTCACAGTCAACGGGCGTCCGTCCATCTGTGTGCCGTTCAAGCCGGTAATCGCCGCCTTAGCTTCTTCCTGCGTGGCCATTTCGACGAAGCCGAAGCCTCGTGACTGTCCCGTAAACTTGTCGGTGATCACACGCGCGGACTCGACAGTCCCGTGTGCTGCGAACAAGGTGGTTAACTGTGATTCAGTTGCCGCATAGGGCAACCCGCCGACATAAAGTTTTGAACCCATGGGGGTCCTCCTTCTGAAAATTGATATTGTGGGGAACTCGAGAACAGCTTCACGAGGGGAAGGAGAGGGCCGAAGACGCAAACAACGAGGCGACTTGGGTCAGACTTCCGATCAGATTCTCGGTAACAACAACATCCGTAATGGGCCGTTCAATTTGATGTTTCACGCGAGGCCCGCCGCCATGAAACACCGACACTCTAGCATGTCTCCACATAAATAGCCACTCACAGTAATTTGGAGCACCTCAATCTGACCCCGCCTCCTCTAAGGCTATGCTTTTGCAGCGAACCTTTACCCTGTGAGGTGACGAGCGAGGGTGAGCCAGACATAGGGCGTCAGATAAAAGGCCGCCAGGGACAGCAGCAGGCCGAGCACTGCCCCGAACAAGCCGGTCACATAGAGGCCGGCGAACGGGAAGAGGAGGACGATGAGAATCATGAGAATCGCGAGGAACCGATGGCGCTCATAGAAGATCTGGCGCTGCTCACTGGTGAGGGAATCTATGAAGGACAGATCGGAAGGAATAGGCATGGACAGAGTATAGTACAAACCCCGCGCCCAGGGCATGCACGGCAAGAACTGACTCCCGGTACCTGTTCTTTGCTACGCCTGACTCAGATCGCGGCAGGTACAACCACAGGGGGCAGGTCCTTCATAGCGCCCGGTGAGCAACGCCTCCAGGTAGCCGTCTGCTGTTGGAACCAGCCGGATCTCGCAGCGTCCAGTCGCTCGAGACCCTCCCGGGCTTGAGCCGCGTAATAGCGATAGCGTGGTTGCGGAAAGTTTGTGACGATCATCTGAAACATCTCTCGTGCAACGTACAGACGCCCCATTCCCTGCGCAACCTGACCCGCACGAAGGGTACAGGCAGCAGCCATCGCGGCTGGATCCGCCGAGAGGCGGACGGTCGGTCCCATAAATGCCCGCTCCTCACTCTCAGGAGGTGTCGGACCTGCGGCGGGGTCCATCCCGTCTACGGCGAGGCGCAATCGTTGTGCATCGACACGCATCGCATCGAGGTCTTCGCTTTGGGAGCAGTGGGAATAGATGCCCCACAGATCCATAAAGCGGCCGTTGTCAGTTAACGAGGGTTTCGAGGCTTGTCTGCTCGTGTCGCATCCGCTGATTGCCATCGGGAGGATCAGTACAAGGATGAGCCACCAGCGATTCCTTCGCAGCATAGGATCACTCTTTCCTTGTCCCAATCTCATAGGTGCCACCGCCACACACCCTCTATTGTTCATGAACGGACCGATAGGGTGAGAGAACTGTCTGAGAGGATTGTCAGGAGGACTCTGTGTCGTCTTTCTGGTTTGTTCGGCAAAGGGGTGAGGTGCACGGTCAAGCAATGACCCCGAGTATTTCGTCCCCGTCGTGCGACGGAAGCGGTGTGAGGGGGGAGCGTCAGGAAGATTCCATCGTCGCAGCGGCGTGAGAACACCTTCCCTGACGCCCCTCATCATTCGGTCAACGCAGCACTAGCCTACCTTGATCTCGATAGCTTTCGGCTTCGCCTTCTGGGATTTCGGGAGGTGTACTTGGAGCATCCCGTCCTTGAAGTCGGCAGACACCTTGCTTCCATCCGCGTCCTCCGGAAGGGAAAAGCTGCGCACGAAGCTCCCATAGGATCGTTCGACCCGGTGATATTTCTTCCCCTTTTCTTCCTTCTCGAATTTCCGTTCGCCGGAAATCGCCAGGACTTCGTTCTCCACCGTAAGTCGCACATCCTCTTTCTTCATGTCCGGCAACTCGGCCTTAATGAGGTATTCCTTCTCATCCTCTGTAATGTCCACCAGTGGCGACCACTGGGCCACAGTCAGGGCTTCCTTCCCTCCATTCCCGGTCGACTCCCGAGCTGCAAACATCGTCGCCAACCGGTTTTCCAATTCATCCCGCTCCTTGAAAGGATTCCATCGAGTTCTGCTGATAGGGTCCCACCGCATCAGTGTGTTCATGGCTTCATCTCCTTATCGTCAATAGTAGTGAACGTTCAGGACCGTCATGGTCCGTTTCACGAATGGCTTGCTGCGCCAACCACTTGCCGTTCTGCGTTCAACCAGTCCTCCAAGTCCCGGCCTTCCTGCCGGTCTCGTTGCTCATACAGTTCGTAGGCGCGCCGCGCGATCAGGTCTTGAGTGTGAGCACCCTTCGATGCCCGTTCAGTTTGACCGGCCTTCTGACCGGTTGCACTGTCCTTGGGCGTGCCGGCCGACATGGTCGGCGTTTTGGGATTTGAACCAGCTTGCTTGATCATCGTGTACCTCCTCATGCTGCCGAATTATGAAGGGTTGACTAAGTGAGCGGCTCCGTCGTCCGCCGACACCACGATGGTCGGATATCGACGGACGGAGAGCACGCGTATCGTGCGAGTAAGACCTTAGGCCTTCTCTTTCACCGTGAGATCGTTCTTCACCGACTTCACGCCGGGGACCTGCCAGGCAGTCCAAGACGCCTGGGCACTGGTCATGAGGTCCGGCACCTCGCCGCTGAGTGAGACCACGCCCGCATTCGTCTGAGCTATGGATACCGGCTTTCTTCAGAGAGGCGTCTTTTGCAATCTGCTCCTTGACCCTGGTCGTAATCGCCTCATCCTTCTCTTCCACCGCCTCGCGTTTGGCAGGGGCCACCACTTGCAATTCGTTCTTCACACTCTTGACGCCGTCGATCCCTTTGGCAATCCCTTCCGCCGCCTGCTTCGCCGAGTCGGTATCCACCTTGCCACGGATGATCACCACGCCCTGTGTGGTCTCGACATTGATTTCACTCCCTTTGACCCGCGCATCGGCAAACAGCGCAATCTTGGTCTTCGACGTCAGCCACGAGTCATTGATCGGCGTCTTCTCGTCGGCCTTGCCAAGCGCGTTCGCCGATCCGGCGATGAGGGCCCCACCGACAACCAGAGCTGTGCAGAGATGTCAGGACATAACGTGTGGTCATAATCTTCTCCTTAACCGAGATGTAAAAGTGTTTCGTCAAACGTCTTTCGTGAATGGCATCCATTCACTTGGGCTTCTTCTCCGCAACTTTCGGCGCCGCCTTCTGATGCCACTGGTCGGCCCACTTCATGAGTTCGTCTTTCTTCTCGCCATACCGCTCCTGAACTTTGCCGATGAACTTGTCGTAACTGCCTTCGATCTGCTTTAAGTCATCATCGGTAAACTTGCCATACTTCTGTTTCAGTTCGCCTTTGAACTGCGCCCATTTCCCCTTGAGTTGATCAGCGTTCATCGGATCGTCCTCCTTGTGTACAGATATAGGTTGGGACCAGGTCATCACGCCGGAAACCGTCGGACAACCGGACCGACCCCAGCCACGCCACTTGAACGGTGCGCCCCGCGACCACATAGATCGAGACCAACAGGGTCCCGAGCAAGAACAGATTCCAGGGAATCTGGACCGCGACCGAAGGCACCCCGGCGAGATTCAAGGCCCCGACCATCAAGCCGACGACCAGGAACATCACGGCATGGGAGAGCATGCGTCACTCCTCTCTATGGAAGGCAGATGTAGGTCGAACAGTCCTCTGGAGCAGGGCCAGCGTCCTGGCCGCCTCCATCAGCAGACCATGAGACCAGACAAGCCGTCGTTCAGAGAGACTCTGGCATCGGAGCGTCGGAGACTGAGGAATCGGTCACGCCGGGAAGGATGAGGAAGCGCAAGAGATTGGGCAGTCAGCGGGGCTTCACACCGAACGATATTACCCTGGGCGCAATGAGCACGTGAGTCAAGCAGTATAATGTGGCCTTGAATAGTTCAATGATACAGGCACGTTGCGACAGGCGGACTGAGAAGGATGGAGAGGGATGGAGCCTGATGATCTTCTGTGCTCGCGCAACGCGCGGTCGCGGACTCCCCTCGTTGGACGCGCGCAATGGAAGATCAATCAGGCCCCATCCCGAAAGAGAGAACAAGCGAGCTTGGAGGGAGCATCTATATCGTCCGATGCGCGCAGTAAAGGGCAGCCTGGCCACTCCTCTAAAGGGATGTATAAAGAATCAGAAGGGCCTCGTTCGACGCGCGCATTCGAGGATCGACCAGACCACCATTTAAAGAGAGAAACGAGCAAGCTTGGAGGGATAGGAAAGGAGCCGCCAGACCATCCTTCTTGCTCGCAGAACGCGCACGATAAGACAGTGCTCGTCCGATGCGCGCAGTGAAGGCTAGTCTGGTGACTCCTTTGGGGAGCTAGTAAAAAGATGTCAGAAGAGATCTAAAACCAGATCGTGGCTGGCACCGCTCTTTTCTTCCAGCCTACTACCCGCCTGGAGATCAGCCCAAGCAACCGTCAGGCGCTTCCGGAAAAATAGAATGTCCCCGTTTTCCACCCACACGCGCGGCGAGAAGAGGTGCGAAGACGCCCTCAGACATGAACGCCTCCTTGGTGCACAGAGATTACCGCCTCTTCGACCTCAGCGCAGGCGAATCAGAAAAAGATCTCTGGACCTTTTTCTTTTCACAGGGATTGGCTATGGCCTTGGAACGTCTAAATCTTTGCAGATCTTCTGTGCCAGAAAGTCGTTGATTTCCCGGTGGCGGGGGATTGTGGAAGTTTTCCCGGTGGAACGGTTGACGTAGACACTGTGACTGCCGCCCTCGCGGAGAAACTGAACACCGTGGCGTTCGAGGTGACGGATCAAATCGATCCGCTTCATGAAATGGAGGCGAGTGGCTCGCGGATCACAGTCTTGTTTCGAAGCGTTTCTTCGGCGAGAGCACGGTTCGATTCTAGGACCAATTGAACGGCCTCTTGAAGATTGGCCCGAGCTTCCTCGATCGTATCGCCCTGAGTATTGGCACCCGGCAATTCTTCAACGAACGCAATGTATCCCTCCGGCACTTGCTGATACACAGCGGTCAATTGTTCTTTCATGGCCAGGATCTCCTTGAAGGGGAGTATAACAGACCAGCCCAGAGAAACGCACATTGTTCCAAGTTTGCGACTTGTGACGTGAGAACAAAGCCTACGCTGCCGTACGCCAGACGCCTCGATCCGGCTCCGGCTCCACGGATCGCGTGGATACGGGCAGCACGACGAGGCAGAGTCCAGCGAGGAGCAGTGCAAACCCGCCCTTAGACATGAACGCCTCTCCCGTGCACAGAGACTATCCCCTATTCGACCTGGCGCAGGCAAACCAGAAAGGGCTCCTGGAACCTTTATTCTCCTCTGTCATTGATCCCGGTATAGAAGCTCGGACAGATGTTGCTCTACTAAAGCTTCGCTTGTTCGTGGTAACCGTCTGTCAATGCCCGATTGGTCGTACAAACAGCTTCTCGTCGTCCCATGTTTTCTTTAACTGCGCCGCCTGAATTGCTTCTTCGTGGGTTAATGGCGGCGTACAATAATCCTCGCCACGGCACACAGTATACGGATGCGGAGTGCAGCTTACCGACCATACCAACATGAATGTACCTAATAGAGCTGGTACGTATTTCACGGTAACCTCCTTTCTCTGACGCCTAAGGCCCTCCTCACTGGTCCTGACTATCCGGGGACGCTAGTCACTGGTAGTTCTAAATGGTGAAGCAGTGCTGATAAACGGCGTTCATCGTCTTGCTCCAGCTCAGATGCTTCGAGACCGATTTCTCCACTCTCACACCACTTCACCGTGGCAGTCGGGAAGTCAATGTAAGAGCCGTCCGTGAGCAGTAGGCGGGCATACAACTGAACCCCCGGCGCGATCTCTCGGTTGGTGATCATGCGTAGCCCTCTTTCCGAAACGTCTAATGTCATGCCTTCCCCGGCATAATCGGGATACGCAAATTGTATGTGATAGTGTACTGACCAGCGTCGTGCTAAACGGGAATTGAGCGCATTGCGTGAATCTGGCGTGCGCATTGTACATCCTCCGGTTTAGTGGACGTTCGAGTAAGGTCGTGATGCGGGGATTTGGAACAGGTGCTATTGTTGGTCCTATCAAGGCTTCCTCCTACTCCGTCGGATACGCGAAAGACCGTATGGATCCTGCTCCAATTGGTCTTGAAAACCCGAGGCCGGCCCCCTAGTGCGCGGGGTATTGTGGGGCTGATCCATGACGGTACGTGTTCCACAACTCCCAGATATCTGTGTTCCAAATGGAGTGGCGATTCGCAACAGCTTCCGAGAACCGAGGGTCGCTATCGCTTGGCCACGTCACGAGCAATCTGTCAGTCCCCTGATACCGTATTTCAACGTCCGCCGGCCGAACTGCGCCAGTGAGTGTCAGCAATTGTAGTGCGTTGCGTGTTCGCCGTCGGCTTTCTCGCTGCAGTTTCCATCGTGACATGATGCCAGCCCTCCGCGGTGTTGTTGTAGTCTAATCAGGAACCAGGGGCGTTCCAATCCCTCAATGGTTGTACGGGACGGTACATACGCACATGAGCGTATGCTGGAAATAACCGCTGTTCCTGATAAGAGCTTCGTGACGTTGTGGAGGAAGCCCCCGGAGGGCCGGAGGACCCCAGCGAATCGCTCAGCGCTTCACACCACGAGCGGCGATGCACTCCTTCGCTTCACGCGCGCTGGAGGGGAGCCCGACAGCGGACTGGTTCACCGGCAGAAGTTGATGGGAAAGAAGAATGCACCAGTTTTCGGGCTTCCTTTTCTCCCTGATGATTCCCCGTCTAGAGAACAGTGCAAGAAACACAGTAGAGGTCCCCGCCAGCCTATATCCTCGGGACGACGATAAAGCCTTCTTCAGCGTCGCCATAGGATTTGAACGAGCCTGCCAAGAGGTGATCAGCAGTGAGGGCGCACAGCGCAGCATCTACCATGTCGATGTTGGTGAGAGAGTCGATGGAAAGCCCTGCTTCGCAAAGCAGTCTGGGACGGTCGGTGCGCTTATTTTTGGCGGGCAGAATCTTTTTCGCCAGTGCGCAAGCCACGGCGTGAGGAAAGGTCTCGAAACACACCGCACTGCCTGTCGAGTATTTCCCGTCAAAGAGTTGGTACTGCGGAGTGAGAAGGCGGAACAGTTCAGCCCCGTTGCACATCCAGCGATAGAATGGATTGCGCTCCCCTATTGTCCGGCTCGGCGTGGCGAAGGTGTGGAATCCCTCGGCGGCCAGTGCACGCTCGCAGAGTCTCGCCCGACCGGTGCGGCTCCAACAGCAGGAAGCATCAATCCCGATCGCGGAGGCCTCGAGCTTCCGGCACCAGGAGACCACCTCCCTCACGTCGAGCGTGGCATACTGCTCGAAGAATTGCCCCCCACGGAGCGCAACGGCGTGAAAGCCCTTCTTCGGACCACCCACATCCACACCAATCACAATCTGAGCAGAAACTAAATCGTTCATGACGGTGATCCGAGTTTAGCGCGAGCAGTTCAGCGGCTGGAAGGACATTTCATACCTCAAGGATTGAATCAGCCCCCTTCGATCCGTAGGCCGCGGTCGTAGGGATTGGCGGAAGGGGATGGAGCCTGATAATCTTCTGTGCTCGCGCAACGCGGGGGGTGGCGCAAAGGCGTGAGGAGCTTTCTTTGCTCCCGGAACGCGCGCCATCAGAAGGATGGGGAAGGAGCGGCCAGGTGCCCATCTTGCTCGCGTCGAACGGGCACTAAAGGGCAAGCATGGCCACGCATCCAGACAAATGGATCACGCGACACATAGCACCGGCCGACCCTCCCTGAACCACCTCGCGTTCAGCGCCACCATTCATTGTCTGACCGGCTGCTCAATCGGCGAGGTGCTGGGGATGGTGATCGGCACCGCGTTGGGCTGGGACAACTGGCTCACGATCATGATCTCGACTGTACTTGCCTTTGTGTTTGGCTATCTCCTGACCCTGCTACCGCTGCTGAACGCGGGGATGGAGTTTCGCGTGGCATTCGCGCTGGCCTTCGCGTCGGACACGCTGTCCATTACGATCATGGAGATCGTTGACAACGCGGTAATCGTCGTCATACCAGGGGCGATGGATGCGGGGCTCACGGAGCCGCTCTTCTGGGTCAGCCTCATCGTCTCTCTCGTCCTCGCCGGGATTGCCGCGTTTCCCGCAAACCGCCGGCTGATTGCTCAGGGCCGTGGACACGCGCTGGCGCATAAGGGTCATGGCGCTCGGTGATCTGGGGGAGGAGGTTGCGCTGTCTGCTGTGAGGGAATAGAGTGAACTGCCGGGCGTGCTCATACTTCCAGGAGGTGCGAACGATAACCGAACACGATCGATGATCGATCAAACAGTATGTGGCAAACATCCCGGCATGGGTGCACAGATCAGTTCATGGCCTAGCTTGACGGAGAGCCTATGAATGCACAGCCAGGCGTCCTCGATGCGCCGCAAGAACATCTGGACATCATTTTCCTCAACGCCGCCACCAACAACCACACCACACTTCAAGACGCGATCCAGTATATCTCCGAGGAGGCGGGACGCCTCATGGAGCAACACATGGCGTCTGGCCTGACTGTGACCATTGGCTTCAGCAGCGGATTTGTGGACAAGTGCGCGCCTAAGCGGCGGCCCAAGGCCCTACGTTCCATGCCGCGCTTTGAAGGCGACGAATACGACCCTGCAGAGACACAGGCAGACGTGGTCGTGCAAATTTGCAGCAACGTGAAGTTCGCGAACCACACAGCAGGCAAGACGCTGCTCGGCCTCCTGACTAAGGCGTTCACACCCAAGGCCTACCATCAGGGCTTCTCCTTCCCCGGCAATCGCGGCGTGCTCGGTTTTATCGATGGCACGGCCAACCCCGGTGCGGAGGATCGGCCCGACGTGGTGCTCGTCGGTGACGCCGATCCTGCCTTCAGGGACGGCTCCTACATGCTCTTCCGCAAGATCCGCGAAGATGTGGCCGACTGGAACAAGCTCTCGCTCAGGGAACAGGAAGACTCCATGGGTCGTCGCAAGGCCGACAGCGGAGAGCATCCCGACGCACCGACGACAAGCCACAAGAAGAAAAGCGACGTGAAGCTGGGCCGGCGCGATATCAAAATCTACCGGCGCTCGTATCCCTTTTGGTCGCCATTCGAGACGGGGTTACTGTTCATCTGCTACCAGGCGGACCCGAGCCAGTACGAGACCATTAAAAAGAGCATGGTCAGTAAGGCCAAGGGTGGTCATGACCGGTTGGAGGACTTCTATCATGCCGTGGAAGGCGGCTATTACTTCATGCCGCCCCGGCCGACAAGCAGGGGTGGTTTCATCGGGGATTTTCTGTTCCGGTAATGTAGTGTCGGAAGGTGGTCCGTTACCCTCCTGTGCTCGCGGAACGCGCGGAGTAAAGGGCAGCCACGGCTACTCCGCCTCACTCCCTTCGCCCGCGCTTCTCATGCTTCCACACACAAAAAGGAGAATGTCCCGGTTCCTCTCACGCGTGAGACAGACGGTCCTCTTTCATTTCATCAGCTGTGCGGTGCAGTGCCAGCCAGAGCCTTTCACCCCGTTGACGGCCGCCACTAACTGATCCGGCTTGGCTTTCCCTGGCTCGACCTCCACGACAGCGTGACCGGGCATGCTCTTGAGGTCCACTGCCTTGACTCCCGGCACTTTCTTCAAAGCAGTCTCGACATCCTCCGGGTAGCTGTCACAGAATTTTCCACCCAGCATCAGTGTCACCTTGTTTCCTCCGGCGGGAGGGCTCTTCTGTTCAGTCGCCCATGGCGATCCTGTTCCGATCACGGTCAGCACTCCCACTGCCATCACGATGCGTATGCATGTCTTCAACATGGCTTGCTCCTCTCATGTCAGATAGTGAACTGCGTGTCTTCAACACTTTGCTATGCTATCACTTCCACCACTCTCATGGCGCCACGGGAATCAACTTCGTTGGCCCTGTCGTGTTCTCGTTCACGTTGAATATCGGACGAGCACGACCGCACTGCATGGGCAAGCTAACCGGGCGCCATGGCTTCCCCAGGCATATGCATTGGCTCCAGAGTGACCGGACAAAAAGTTAGCTGCGGGAATTGAAGTCAGCGTCCCGGGGTCGACCTCATACCACTCGCCATGCTGCAAAAGCAGCGTGGTGACTTTGTCGAAATTGATTATTTCAGCCATTGCTCACCTCCTACGGTTGGACTGAAGGGATTCGTCACGCTGTTGGGCCAGACGCGATTCCCGCCGCCGAACAGATTCACATGAATCATGGGAGGAGAAGGGTAGCCTGGTCCTCCTCCTGCTCGCGGAACAAAGAGTGGGATGGAGCCTGATGGTCTTCTGTGCTCGCGCAACGCGCATGGGCTCGTCTGTCTGGTTGGCTGGTCTTTCTGGTCTGTCTGGTTCTTCTGGATGATTTTCCGGTCCGACCAACCAGACAAACCAGATAGACGAGATAGACCAGATGAACCGGCCCTCGCCCCCACCTCCCGTCGCCGATACTCCCGTCAAGCCTTGCGCGGTTGGTGTTCTCCGTCCTCAACAGAAGATGAAGACGGTTCGATAGGTGCTTGCGTGAGCTTGTCGAAATAGCTATCCTTCTATACCGAATCTGCAAGGTGAGCACATGTCAATGGCGAACAAACTGCTCGGGGTTTTCCTCTGTCTACTTCTCAGTGCCTGCAGCGTTTCACCCAAGACACCAACCACTGAAGAGCCGTCAGTGCGCCAGGGTCGTGGAGAAGTTGAGAACAATGGCGCGCTACCTCCCGCAGGGACAACCGAGGCGCAAGCGACCGCAACTCGATCAGAGGCTAGATGCACAACGCAGCTGAAACAGGGCTATGCACTGAGAGAACGCATAGATAAGGAGTACTGGCAGAGCAGAAGGGCTGGAACCTTTCGAGATCAGAGAGATGCCCTCACGGCGAGGTGGGATAAAGAAGCAGGGAAATGGGCCGCAGAGACAAAAGCCGTTCTTCTTCAAATTGGCGGACCGACAGCGAAGGCCCGCTTTCAAAATGCACATACACCTATCGGCATGGTGAGTGGCGATGTGCAGTGGAACAATATCAGAAATTTTCTCCGGACGAGATTGGCCGCCCTCGATTCGATCTGCAAGATGCCCTAGCATCACCTACGCCGATGCTGCCATCCGTATGGACGCGCGCAGTGGGAGATCAATCAGCCCCCATCCCTAAAGAGAGAACGAGCGAGCTTGGAGGGATGGGCAGCCTGAGCGCAGAACAAAGAAGATGCCATTGAGAACCCGCCGGTCATCCACACGCGACACGCCGCGCGGCTTGTTCGGGCAAAAGCGGCTGGATCGTCTTCCACTCGGATTCTCCCGATGTTTCTTGCGCCTTGGAGGCAAATGACTTGCATAGCTTATGGTGTAACTGTCCTGTTGGTTGCCTTTCTGGTTCAGGTTCGATCATGATGCAATCGATTCGCCGAGCTAATGTCCGACTGCGATCGCATCGTTTACTCCGTCGTCGGGCGGCTCATCACGATGGAGAAGTGATATGACCAAGCCAGCAAAGAACACGATTTGCCTTTGGTACGATGGCGACGCCGAGGACGCGGCGCGGTTTTACGCCAAGACCTTTCCCGATTCATCTGTTGGCGCGGTGTATCGCGGCACCGGGAGACTTTCCGTCCGGCAAGAAGGGCGATGTGTTGACGGTCGAGTTTATCGTATGGGAATTCCCTGCCTCGGACTCAATGGTGGACCCGCGTTCAAGCACAACGAAGCATTCTCGTTTCAGGTCGCAACCGCCGATCAGGCTGAAACCGATCGTTACTGGAACGCGATCGTCGGCAACGGCGGCGAAGAGAGTGCGTGCGGCTGGTGCAAGGACAAATGGGGCTTGTCCTGGCAGATTACGCCGGTGGCTCTGATGAAAGCGATAACCGATCCCGATTCCGCCGCCGCCAAGCGCGCGTTCGATGCGATGATGCAGATGAAAAAGATCGACATCGCTGCAATCGAGGCGGCACACCGCGGTTAAGATTACATCTTCGAAGCGTACATCCCGGAAGCGCAGTGGGAACATCACTGGCGGACCAGCAGTGTCCACAACACAATGTTCCATGATCACTCTCGCAGTGGGCACGTCCTAAAACGCGGTTTTACTATTGATAATTCCAGTTATCGATAGTAAAGCGGCGGATTGAGAGGACCCGGATCGGACGGGCGACCTGCGGTTTATTAGTTTGCTGCGTCTCACAATCAATTGAAATGGCAATAGGTTACGGAGTCCTGCTACCACATGGCTACCTATATGACCGATGCGGAACCTGCTGAAAACAATAACAGACTAGTGCAGGACAGTTTAGTCGGATAGAGCAGCGGCTTTGTAAGCCTTTCCAGTACTTCTACATAAACCCTTGTCAGCACAGCTGAATGCCTCTTCTAGAGTGGCTTCTCGCCGGTTGGACCACATTGGGTTCTATTCAGGTGGAGTGAGGCGTTTTAGGGCGTGTTTTGCCGTAGAATGAACACGCCGGGAACACGTAGGGGTTCTATCTAGAAATGGGTTGTCGTAAGCAGGTATGTAAGTATTTGTACCTGGTGTCCCGAACGGGACCCAACAGACCACGGAGCGACCGCTCAGCTTTGCCATTGACCTGCTGGTGGTGGCCGCATGACCTACCGTCTGTCCTCCCCCACCGTCGCAATCACATCACCCAGAAGGTCTGGTCACTCCGCCTTCCCCATCCAGGGGTCAAGTATGCCGGAAACTCTCCTTCACTGTGGCCTAAAACTCGGGGGGCCGACCAGCTCCGCGCCTCATCGCGTTAGCTTCTTTTTGATATAAGAAAGGTTCTCAGGGGTAGATCTCACACGTATCTTTAGTCCCTCGGCATTATATTCTTCGGACAAGATACGCATCCGAGCTCTGACCTCTCCAATGACCCCTTGAGCAGTAAAAGGAATACATAATTCCTCGTCGATCATATCGCTCTCAAAGTACGTCATAATGTGCTCGCGTAACGCTTTCAGATCTTCCTTGCTTCTCGTGGAAAGAAAAAAGGCGTCGGGATATTCCGCCTTCAGTGACGCGAGATCTTCCGGTCCGAGACGATCTTGTTTATTTAACACCAATAGGCTGGGAATACCCGTGGCTCCAACTTCGGTTAACACCTTCCGCGTGACTTCGAGCTGGGATCGAAAGGACGGATCTGAGGCATCGACGACAAAAAGCAACAGCGAGGCACTGGCCGCTTCATCAAGCGTCGACTTGAACGAAGCCACCAGGTCATGCGGGAGCTTTTTGATAAATCCAACCGTATCGGTCATGAGCACCTTCGGACGCGTTTCAGGATGCAATGGCCGGATGGTGGTATCGAGTGTTGCGAACAGCTTGTCGGCAACGAGTACATCGATTCCAGTCATCGCTCGCATCAGCGATGATTTGCCGGCATTGGTGTAACCGACGAGAGCTACCGTCAATTCGTTTTCCCGTCTCGCGCGGCGCGTTTGATGTTCGTCCCCAATCGCCGCCAACTCTGCTCTGAGTTCTTTCATGCGATCGCGAATTCTGCGCTTTTCGAGCTCAAGACTCGTCTCTCCTGCCCCCTTGCCTCCGATCCCCCCGCTTTTCCGTTCTCTGCCGCCACTGGTTTCACGCAAACGTGGCGCAAGATAATTGAGCCTAGCGATCTCCACCTGGAGTCGGGCCGCTCGTGTACGGGCGTGTCGACTAAAAATCTCAATGATTACACCGGTACGATCGAGCACAGGAACTCCGGCGGCACTTTCAAGATTTCTCAATTGTGAAGGCGAAAGATCACAGTCCACGATTACTATCTGCGCCCGTTCACGAGGACTGGGTGAGGCCTCGATCGTTTCATCCGATTCGCCTTCCTCTGATTCATCCGCAGCGTCCGATGCAGCAGCCTCGCGCTTCAACGCGGCTTTGTTCGTCGTTCTTTCAAACGAAGCCGCTACTTTTCCAGAACCACCGGTCCACAGCGCCAATTCGGCGAGTTTTCCCTTACCCAGGACCGTCGCGAATTTATCGGAACTACGTTTTTGTCTGACTTGGCCGACGACATTGTAACCGAGGGTTTTCACAAGACGTGTGAGCTCTTGAAGAGAACTTTCTAGTTCCTCCCCGGTCACACGAGGGGTATGGATCGCCACAAGAACGGCACTAGATTGTGAGGGTTTCGACATCGCTTGCTTCTCCTTGACCACATCTCTGTGAGGGTATTTGATATTAACAGGGATTTCCGTTTGAGGGTTAGATCCCGTCGCGGTATAGATACCCAACGGCCTCACCGTAGTGTTCAAACCCGATCCTCCACACAGAACGGCCCTTTCAGCCTTGACTTCGTTGGGTCCGTGCCACCCTCACTTCCGACTCCTGCTTCTCGACTACGTTCACTTGCTGCCAAGTTGCCCCGGTTGCTTACCCAACAGTTTCACAAGACGCTGTTCGCCGGCCGGCAATAACTTCGCGTAGTGATCCAATCTCGTCGTCGCCTTCGCGTAACCAAGTGGCTTGGGCACATAGAGCAGCAGTGCTTTGCTCAAGAGCAGTAGTGAAGCAACCCATTATTTCTTCCAGGGGGGAAGTAGCATCCCGCTTTTGACCGCGATGACGACGGCATTCACGAGATCATCGGTGTAAAGTTTCCTTTTGATCTGCTGCAAGTGTTCCCTGACCGTGCGCTCACTGATCCTCTCCGCTGCCGCAATCTGTTTGCTAATCTCTCCCTTGCCACGACGCTCAAGGACGGCGGTCTCGCGCTTCGTGAGGAGCGTGCGCGGGTAGGCACGCTGGCTCGCCTGGACCAGCGATGGAACAATTAATTCGAATTGTTTGAGGTGGGCGCGGCCACTCCGTGCGGATGACATGGCGGCAGCAAACATTACGAAGCGGTCTCGGCTGGCGAAGCCTCCGCACAGTGAATATTGCAGACCGGCCTGGGTCATCCGCGTCAGCAATTCGGGATCAAATTGCGCCTTCAGACGCTTCGCGGCATCGCACCACAGGAAAGCTCGCTTCAACCGAAGCCATTCCTGAAACGCGGGACTCGTCCACAACGCGCCGGTGGTGAGACGCCAGCGGATTAAGTCAGTGGGAAAACCCTCATTGAAGATATAGCGGATGGTCATACGCGAGGGATAGCCCCATGTGCCGGTAAATTTCTCGTACGGGATGACCGCTCGGAGGCGCTCCAGGAGTTCACGAAACTGCTTCGGGGTATGACACCGAGACGCAGTGGCCTTCAGCTCCTGAAGGGAGGCCGCACGGTCAGAAGAAGGGATACGTCTGCTTCGAGCAACCTTCGCCCCAGAGAGAATGCGTCGCTTGACACTCGAAGCTGATGAGTCAGAGCTGGAGCCCATCTCAACCTCCCCTTAAGCGGGACGAGCATACCTCCTATTTATCCAGGTTGTCACCCTCGTGAAATGGGCCGATATACTGTCTGTCACGGTTGGGCGGGTCAGGGCGGTCGTTCCGAGCCTACTTATTAGAGGCAAGACGCGATTCCTCGAAAACGCCAGAATTGTCTGCAGAATGGATCGTCAACAAGGAATAACAGGCTGTCCAGAAATTACGTGGGGCAGTACACATGTTGTCCTGGGAGGTGCCATGGCCGTGATTCTCGTGATTGATGATGAGCAGGACATCGGGAGCTCCTCGACACGTTCCTCCGGCGGAAGGGCTATGACGTGGTACTCGCTGCCGAAGGGAACATAAAGGAAGGAACTCGCATGCCCTACCAAATTGTATTCGACCCGACGAACCGGATCCTTCGAGCCCAGTTCGAGGGACGCGTGACTGATGACGAGTTGAAGGAAGTGTATCGACTCGGCCAGGCGCAGGTCGCACGCATCGATCCGCACGCGGGCATCACCGATTTTTCTGCCGTGACGACCATCGAATTCTCTGCCCAGACGATTCGGGAACTCGCCGCCTCCACGCCGATCATGCCGGATCCGAGCCGGCCGGTGGTATTCGTGGCTCCGACTCCCCACGTCTTCGGGATGGCGCGCATGTTTGAGATGCTAGTCGCCGAGAAACGCCCGAACCTGCACGTGGTTCGAACGCTGGAGGAGGCGTATGCAGTTCTCGATGTCCAGGAACCCCAATTCGAGCCGATCTGAAACCGGGTTGCCCAAATTTCCCCCAAAAAGGGCCTGACACCGGTTGGCGAAGCCACATCGAGCGTGGGTACCGCACGAAAGCAGCGGTCACGATCGACTGTCGGACAGTGGCTGCGGCTGGGCACCGCACCGTACAGGGCTTGATCTTGGCACTGATTGAGGAACGAATTCAGAAGCGTGAAAAGAAGGGGCTACTACCGAACGGGAAGAATTACGCCAATGGAAAAGATCGTCGAGTATCAAGGATACACAATTCAGTCCGCCCCGCATCACCCAGTAGACGGTGAGAAATGGCGGCTTCGCATCTACATCTCTGTGGAGGATCACCGTGGCGTCCGAACTCGCGAATTCTCGGTCGATGGCGTGTATGCGACGGAGCAGGAAGCCGATATCCATGGGATCGCCTATGGCCAACGCCTCATTGATGGGAAGGTAGAAGGCCGATCCGTCATGGATATGAAGACGACGGATCGCCGGATGACGCCGCGGCTCCGTGTGCAATTCCGCACCATGTTTTCAGCTGACTCGACACTGGAAGGGACAGGCATCATGCTAGATCTGTCTATGGGCGGATGTCGCATCGAGAGTCCGGTCACCGTGGAGCCGGGTATGTCGTTGGAGCTGCGTATCTATGCGCCAGACGTAGAATGGCCGCTCATGGTTGAGGCGGCCAGCGTGCAGTGGGTGAGCGGCCAGACATTCGGGCTGGCCTTTTTTCGGATCACGGAAACTGAGCACCGGCGTTTGGGGCAGGTGATCAACGATCTGATGGCGGGTTAGCCGTGGGAGTGGCGGGCGCAAACTCCGGCTATTTGTGCCGTACCTGAAACAGCCCCATCGCGAGACAGATAATTGCGGGCCACGAGGTGAGAAAGAACAAGACGCCTGGACCAATTGGATTCGGGTTCGGGTCAGGCCAGAGGCCCAACGCCGCCAACAGAACAATACCCAACAGCGGACCCCACCCAAAGGTTACAAGTGCTAGTCCAACCTGGATCCAGCGATTGCTGAGGTATTCGTTCGTCATCCGTGCTCGTTAACGCGTTCAATTGTCGAGTATACCGACAAGCATAGCACGCACAGACAGACTGTATAGTGAAGAGGTGATTCTCGCGCGTGCGTAGTCACTTACTGAGGCCGCCGTGGGAGGAGAAGGGTAGCCTGGTCGTCCTCCTGCTCGTGGAACGCGCGCCCTCAGAAGGGCCTCGTTCGACGCGCGCATTCGAGGATCGACCAGCCCACCCTTTGAAGAGAGAAACGAGCAAGCTTGGAGGGATAGGAAAGGAGCCGCCAGACCATCCTTCTTGCTCGCAGAACGCGCACGATAAGACGGTGCTCGTCCGATGCGCGCACTGAAGGCCAGTCTGACAACTTCCTAAAGATGATGGGTAGACTAGATGCGACGGGAATATGATGGCACGGCTCTTTTGTCCACTACATGTCTAGAGAACAGCACAAGCGGGTCAGAAATACACATATGCCAAATAACGAAACCATGCCCTCATTCAGAAGTCATTGGGTTAGTGCAGTTGCTTCAACCACGCTTGCGCCTGCTGAGCCTGCTGACTCAGGTGCTCTCCCTTTGATTACTTGATCGTATTTAGTCGGATCTTTCAATTCAGAGATAAGAAATTGTTTCCAAGCATCGGTATACACATAGTCTTTATGTGCCTCGTCCCACTGGCAATACTGAGTTTGAGTGACTTCTGGTTTTGCAGCCCCCTTGGATGGACGAATACGGTAAAACCGCCACGCGCGCACATGATGGGAACTCGCGGTGAATGGCTTTCCGAGCGCACTTGCTACTGCTCTTGCAACAGCCCCGGCTGTAAGGTTTCCACGGTTCGCAACTTGGACCGATACCGGCTTCATTAGAGAGATGAGCTTCTCGTAATCCTTCATCTGGTCTGGATTGTTTTGATCAAACTTGATGAACTCAACAGCTACATCAGCTTGCCCTTGGTGATTGGCCAGTTTAGGAATCAGGAATACTTTATAGCTATAGGAGTGATCGCTTTCTATATCGGCACTCAGTGATGAACGGAACGTTTGAATATAGGATTCAACGTTCTTGGCCAACGGACGGTGTAACTCCCTGATGGCTCTTGCTTGCTCCTCATGCTGGACTCTTGAGAATTGCAGGCTCAGAGTGAGACTTTCGTTGATGGCATATTTCTGCCCAAATTCCTTAACAACCAACTCCTCAAAGTTAAAGAGTTGAGCCTGGCACTCTCCGAAGATCTTTACATCCAGTTGAGGCATAGAACGATGCTCGATCTTGTTCCTAAGCCCGATAAAGAACTTTAGATTGCTACGCATGGCAGGGTTATTCGACCCAAAGAACACATTCACACATTCAGAAAGCTCCCAAGCCTTGTAGTCTCCCGCAATTTTTATGTAGCGACTCCTAGGATTCTTCGGATCATTTCGGTAATAGGGCTTCACTCTGCGCTTTAGAAAGATTGCATGAAACAAGGCAGTCCATGCCACGACCATTAGGACGATATACCCGCCAGACCTAAATTTCGTGGCAGGCTTGTTGTAAACCTCAACCGCCAAGATAGCTGATTCGACCGCCTTATCCAGATGTGCTCGGACTTCAGAAGGAAGACATCGCGGCATAGCCTCTGCCTCTAATTGACCATATCACCACTGAACGCCTGGTAGAGGATGGACGGGAGGAGGGCAAAGAGTTCAGCGCTATGTAACTGAGGGTTCATGTTCACTCCTCAGCTTCTTCCAATACCTCTGGGACATACACACGCCGTAGAGGGAGCAAGCCCTTGTAGCGGGAATCGAATTGCTCGTAATGTTGGAAGATGAGTGCCACTAACTCGCTACCATCGATCAGCCGCAGATTGCTCTTTGACTTGGCAAAACTGCGCGCCTGTGATGTGAACGTGCCAAGTGTGACCAGCAAGCCGAACTCGCCTGCCGCAACCTTTCCATAGAGAGCCGATACGATCGGATCTCCGATGCTTCCTTCCCCGCTTTTCACCTGAACCTTAACTATCGGAGGCTCGAAACCCAATTCATCCTTATGTGCAACGATGTCAATACCCCCATCAGGGCCTTCCGGTGATATACGCGTTCGGTAGCCCATCGTGTTGAGCAGGTGAGCAACCAATTCCGCGAAGGGATGTCCTTTCATCTCTTGCGCAAGCCGTTTTAGAACAAAGTCTCGTGTGGTTTCCTCGATGTCTTCGGCCACGGCCGCAACGGATTCATCCTGGGCGACCGATAGGCCAGCAGGTTTTCCCTCAATCGCAGCTCGGAACTCATCAGCGAAATTCTTAACAACGAATAAACTCATCGCTGCACCGATCTCATAAAGGGCTCCTTGCGAAAAGTTCGTGCGAGGAAAACTCTTTAGCCACTTCACCGCGCGTTGATGTGGATAACCTGGTTCCAACTTCGGGCTGTAAACATAAGCTCCTTCTACCTGACCAATGTGGACTTGTCTGTCTCTCTTGGAAGGATAAATAACTAAATCACCTACTTTCATTTCATGGACGAAACGAAATAGTTGACCAGCATCAACTGGGATTGCCCCAGGTTTCTTATCTGGATAGGCGATAATTACAGCGCTCTTGAAGGGTTCACGGTCCGCTTTTAGCTTTCCAAGGTCTGGGACTTTTGGCCATCCAAGTGCGATAACATCCTTCTTCAAGAATAGGATATCGGCATCACCGGACTTTCCACCGTGAATTCCCCAAAGAGTAGTGTCTTTCGCCATCATTGCGTTTCCTTCCGTAGACCCTTCGCAATCAGCCTGAATTGTTCGAGGGTGGCTTCGAGGTCGTCGACGATTTCTTGGGCGATGATGACCGGCACGATCTATTGGAGATGGGTCCTGACACCTTTAGTTCTTCTCAGTTGCCGCTTTTTCGATAACAGAAAAGTTGCCTTGCGTCGGCATGACGAACAGACAGCGCCCGCCACTCCGAGATGCCCACACTGCTCCCACCGCCCTCTTTTCCTCAGCATCCACACCGTCATACAGATGCTTCCCTTTATATTCGACCGCAAGCACCCGCCCATCAGTAAGTTGGCAAAGGAAGTCTGGATAAAACCAATCTGTCGAGGTTTGCAGACGGAACGATGTGGCCTTGCGCGAGAGATTTCGCACCCAAAACTGCACTTGGGGAAGTCCGTCGAGGAACTGCGCGCACTGAAACTCTTCCGTGAGTTGGCCATCGGACGTCTTTTCGGATAATTCTCCCGGTCTTGGCCCGAAGTAGTGTTTTTGAAACTGAAAGCCCCCATCATAGACACGGCTCGGTTCATAGCCCATCGTCTTGAAGTTGATCGTTCGCCCTTCGTCGACGGTCAGCGGCGAATTCTGGAGAAGCAACAACTGAAACGACACCTTGCGCTCGCTCTCTCGATGACCCTGAATAAGTGCCGCAATCTCATCGCGGAGACGAAAACGGTCGAGCGCCAGAGTACTGACATCTGTTATACCCAACTTCGCCATGAGTCCTCGGATGACTTTTCTCAGAAACTCCGCCGATTCGCCGGCGGGTATGTCGTGATGGTCAATTTCCCGGTCCAACCATGCAACCAGGGTTTCTAGCGACCATTCGTTCGCACCACCAAGTTGGAGCACCTGCTGATGCAACGTACCGACAAAGTCCGCCCCCAGAGTTTCTTGGATCACGCTGGTCTGCACCTCCCCTTTGACTCCGACGTCCACGAGTCCGGCTTTGCCGTAGGGGCGTACAAGAGGGCTATAGTCTTGTGAGAGTGAGGCATCTTTCTCGCTAAGCTTCCACGGGTGTTCGATCAGAAACGTACTCTCAAACTCGTACAGCATTCCATTTTCGAGAACACAGAGCAACGGGACAAAAAAGTCCAGTTGCCGCTCGTAGGGCGAGGGCACGCGCGTTGCCCCACTGCCGCCGAACGCCTTCTCCGCTTCTCGCACAAGCGCGACAACTTCCTCCACCTGAGCCTTGGCTTCGGGAGTCTTGACGCAACTCTTCAGCTTTTCGGTGTCCTCATGATCGAGCGGGACCACGACCGTGATCTCGCCTGCTGTGGCGTCGATTCGCACTTTGCCTCCAAGCGCCGCGACTTGCACCTGTGCCACGAGTGCGTCAATGGCGCTCGGCGCCACTCGCACGGTCTGTGGCTGCACGCCCAGCGGGAGTGTACCTTGCGGGACCGGAATGATGATGCGCTCGGCCTCTGCTGTCGTGAAGCCGTTGTGCTCCAGCGCGTCGCGTAATTCCGCGAGCACGTCCGGAATCGAATCCGATACCGAGAAGGCATAGGCGCAGTTGAGGTCGGGATGCTGTTTGGCCTGCGCGTGTGGCAGTCGGAGAATGCGTCCGACGATCTGCTCGATGGCCATAGCCGAACGTGTCTCCTTGAGACTGCATAACACGTAGGCAAACGGGCAATCCCATCCCTCCCGCAGCTTTTCCACCGTGATGATGCACGCGCACCGGGCACTTCGCCGACGAAATATTCTTCACATCTTTCAACTCATCGAGCCTGCCGACGGAGATTTTCACTTCGTCCTTTGAGAGACCGAACTCACTCACCAGCCGGTCGCGTAACGGCTCACAGGCATCGACACGTTCAGCTTGGATCAAGAGAATTGGCCGGATATACTCGCTCGTCTGTTGTGCCTCGGCCACAGCCAGCTTTTCGAGATCGACACGTAGCGTGATCGCCTCCGCCAGCAGTTGGTCACGCTGGCTCGGATGCCGGGAAATGACCCGTAGCGGCAGCTTCACCATCTCTGCCGTTTTCAATTCAGCCGCCGAGATGCGATGCAGCACGTTCGAGGGAGTCTTTTCCCGCGCCGGCGTGGCCGTAAACTCGACAATGCACGACGGCAGCACGTCGCCAAGTGCGGAAAAGGATAGGTCAGTACGTGCGTTGTGCGCTTCGTCCACAATGACGATAGGACGGCGAAGCCGCAGCATGTTCACCAGCGACGGTTTGGGTTTGCCATCTGCACCGGGCAAAAGATCAGCAAGACGATCGGCCGGAACATTGAGAAGATGTTCGGCAAATGCGCCGTTCTGGTCGTAGACCTTGCGTCCTGTCGTGTCCTCGACACGGAAGGATTGAATGGTCGCCACGATCACAACCGTCTGCCCTTCGACTGTTGCGCGCGAAAGGCGCAACGCCTCCTCGATGGTCACCACTTCCACTGCGCCGCATGCCAGCTCTAGCGCGCGGCGATAGTCATGCCGCGGATCGCGCAGGGCATCTGCGGTCTGATCGAGGATGGTGTTGCTGGGCACGAGCCAGAGTACTACCGCATGGTCGGCCCGCGTCAGAGTCGTGCAAGGCCAACCCCGCAGCATAGCAGGCAAGCAGCGTCTTGCCGCCGCCGGTGGGCACGCGCAGGCACACATAGGGCATACGCGACTCCAGCCCTGCAACCGACACCGGGAAATAGGGCATCGGCTTCCCCGCACGTCCGCCGCGTCACGTTCCGAAATGCCGAATCGGGATCGTAGGTGCGGGCAGCCAAGCGAAAGAATTCGCGCAGCGAATCCAACACGCGTTGTTGATAGTCCTTCAGGGTGATCATGACACTTTGATTTCGTACGGAGTCTGCCGAACAAGAATACGCTCAGCTTGGAGTCGATCTTTCCCAAGCAAGCATCCGGCGCAGTAGATAACCTTCTGGCCGTCGAATGGCGGCAGTTGCGCCAACACGGAGCGCGTGAGCACGTTGCCTCCCTGCGGGCTCTTGTCCTCCAGAATGCCGTTGAACAATAGATAGACTCCGACGCCCCGACACTCGCCGATGAATGGCGATTTCGTCACGCGCTCGCGCGGGAGCGGCTCGCCCGTTTCAGTGAAATAGACGTGGCGCGCAAGGTCGGCGAAGCTGACGGCCTCGCGAATCTTCCCGCTCTCGTCAAACAGCGGCTCGCCTAATTCGCAATAGCGGAAGCTGCCCCCAAGTCCGTCCACTTGCTCGCCATTGGCGTTCTTGTAACCCTCGGCCACTCGCCGCACACGCTCAGCGGTGATGTCGCGGGCAAGATTCTTACCCGTTTCGCGCTGCTCCTGATTCTCCCAAGGCATCTGGATAAGTATAAAGCGGCGACTGCCGCTGGAGGCCGAGTTTAGTTCAATGACTGCATGACCAGTTGTGCCGCTGCCTGCGAACGAGTCGAGAATCAAATCCCCGTCGTCCGAACCCGCGCGGATGATGTATTTCAATAGCTCTTTGGGCTTCGGATATTGGAACTTGATTCCCATACTTTCCAATTCAGAGCGCATCTTTTCCGTCGTGCCAAGATTGCGAAGCACCGAGAGAATGTTGCGCGCTCGCTCACCACGATCTCTGCGGTAATAGATCACCCCGTTCGCGCTTAGGTAGAATTTAATTTTCATTCCGTCGTCGTCGTCAATGGGGACACAGCCAGCAGCGATGAAGCTTCGAAGTTTGTTAGCGTTCGCCCAACCAGAATAAACACGGCACTTCCTTGTTAAACGTCCATCCTTCGCTTCCATAGGGTCGAATCTCAATGGGAACTGCACGCGCCCGAATTGTGCCTTTAGCTGATTACTAGGCAGTCGCTTTTCTTTCATCGCCTGCAGCAGGCCTGTCGGGATATCTGTCAGGGGAAGGTGCAGGTCTTCAACTGCCACAGGAAAGCCAATTGGCAACTCAACCTCACTCGCTGGATTGGCTGGCCCATTCTTGGTGATCGAGTTCTCAGCAATACCCGCCCACAGGTTGCTGTCCTCTCGCGTATTCGGATCCACCACGTAGCCAAGCTTCAAACTAGCTTCACGTGCCGCATACATCACCAAGTACTCGTGATTCACCTTCACGTGAAACTGGTTGTCGGTGTGTCCTTCCGTATTCCAAACAAACTGCGCGACGAAATTCTTCTGGCCAAAAATCTCATCCATGATGGCTCGTAAATTTTGCACCTCGTTGTCGTCGATGGAGACGAAAATTGCCCCGTCTTCTCGGAGAAACTTCCTGAGCAGCGCGAGGCGCGGGTACATCATGCATAACCAACGGTCGTGACGATCGAGCGTCTCGCCCTCCTTGCCGACCACTTTGCCCAGCCACTCGCGGATTTCCGGGCTGTTGACGTTGTCGTTGTAGACCCAGTTCTCGTTGCCCGTGTTGTACGGCGGGTCGATGTAGATGCACTTCACCTGGCCGGCGTAGTAGGGCAGGAGGGCCTTAAGCGCAAGCAGGTTGTCGCCCTGGACGATCAGGTTCCCGCTCCCGGCTCGCCGCAGGCAAGGCCGGGAACATCTTTCAGCAGGTGAAACGGGACCCGGTGGTGATGATTCACCACCGCCTCTTTCCCAATCCAGTTCAGCGTAGGCATTTGATCTGACTTCGAAGTGCGACCATTCAGTGAATACTATGAAGACCGCTTACTTTGCAGCCACTGGAGTACAGCCCAGGTAGCCGCGAGATCTTCCTCGTTGTACTTTTTAATTTCATCCAAGAGCGCAACTCTCTGCTTTTCGTCATCAGATTCAGTAGCCTCAATATACTTTGCCATGGACCATTCTCCGCCAAACTCTGTTTGGGTCCGCTTAAACCCTATATACTTTTCGATAACCTTTAGACTGTAACTGGGCAATGGAAGTGCCACTGACGCTTGAGTGATTGGTAACAGATCTAGCAGATTCTTCTTGACCCTCCCTGCGATTCCGTTGATATCTCCAAAACGCTCAATGTACCTGTTTAAATTCGTCTTCTCGTAGTGATGCCAGTGAACCCAGGGAATGTCTCCGTATCCATCAAAGATGGCTTTGGCTTCATTCAAGAGAGCCTCCCATCCCTGGCGGTCGCCACTCTCACCAAATGCAGCACAGGCTGCCCTGTACCTACCAGGCGTTTCTCCGAACACCTGCATGCCCCAGAGATATATTTTTTCCAATTCATCAAGATGTGGTGGGAGTCCTTCCAAATCGAACATCACATAATTTGCGTGCTGCGAGATATCGGGAGTTTGAATGATCTTCTTCCTGCCCAGTCGCCATTGATTTGGCCATCCGAAGAATCGAGTCAGCTTTTGTTCCAACTTTTTGTTGAGTACTCTTACCCCACGGCCGTTTCAGTTCGGCTAACGAGGCTGCATCGAAATGTGAGAGCAACTGGCCGAAACTTTCTATGCCTTGCTGCCGCAAACCAATGGCGAGTCCTTGATCGATCCCGTACACGAGGGCAACATCTCTGGACTTTTCAGCCATAGGCCAGCATCGATTCTTGAAACCACACCCCGCACATTTTGACCAACCCACTGGACTGTAAGGCTCTTGTCCAAGCTGCTTTAGCGATGCAATCTCTTCTAAAGTCTGGCGGGCTGCCGCCGCGCCGGCGTATGGAATTTCTATAATTGCACCAGTGCCGCTGTGGACCTCAAGTCGAAGCGGTTGCTTACCAAAAGTCTGTTCATAGAGCCAGCCATATATCTGCAATTGTCCGAAAATTTCAGGATGGTCTCTCTCGGTGACCCTTCGAGACATTTTTGAGTCTCGAATCACATAGCTGTCACCTTCGCAGATAAGGAAGTCCGGGTTCCCTACGATTTCACATTCCACGCCCTTAAGCTGTGCTTTCGTCCTGAGCCCACCCTGATAAATGACCGCAGCTCCTTTTGCTACTTCCTCCCTGGTCCTTCGTTCACGCTCAGATGCAGATGCTTGGTTCAGGTCTACAACTTTTTGGAATGTCCCGAGATGCGCTTTTTCATGGCGGTCACCAAGAATTCGCAACACTTCTTCATAAGGGCCAGGTTTTTCTTCCTGCAATCCTTGATACCGCAGGTATACCCGGCGTTCACACGTTGAGGGATTGTGGAGCGAGTAAGGATCAGAAGCTTTTAGGAGCATCGTGTGAACATCATCAGCGATAGATGAGATCTTCGATTAGGCCCAATTATGCCGTCGCAGAATACCTCTTTCCCCGCGGGAAAGCACCCTGCCTTTCAGGGGATAAACACGCATTTAATTACGGGTAGAGCTAGCGGGAGGGGCAATGGCGGGAAGAGCGCGACGAGCGGGACTGTCTTGAACCGGTCCCGGTTTAGGACTCGACTGTCAGACTTCTGTGCAGTGTCACCACCGCTCTTCCCTCCCCCTTGAGGGCGGGCTAGATGGTCTCCCACTGCGCGTGTCCAACGAGGGTCTTCACAGAGACCGCGCGTTGCACGAGCACAGGAGACCGTCTAGTCTGCCCTCCCATGCTCCAACGCTTGACCTCTCGCGAAGGACGGTTATCTTGTAATTGAGCGGAGGCCTCGGTGAGAGGAACATTCAGGGGAATCGAGGTCAAGCGCAGGGGTGGTGAGCAGGCCCACCGACGGGTGGGAAGCCTAAAGCTCCTCCAAGACCTCCACAATACACAGAGCGCTCTCAGACCCGCCCCCGCTCCGATTTTTTTGTGACCTTCCTCGCTGACTCCCCTACTAGCTAAGCGAACTCTCCACTTATAGTGTGTGGTTTTAATGAGACCTATACGTCGTAGGGCATGCCTGGTTTATCTGATTCATCTGGTCTGTCTGGTCTTTCCGGTCTGTTAGGCAGAGGGCGAGAGGAGCGGAACTAGCGGGACCCGGACTGAGTTCCGATGCGCTTGATACTCGCAGGAGGCTCAAACAGTTCGTCCAGCAAGGCCGCAGGCGAGTCGAAACCGGAGGCGTACCCTCGGGGGTACGTTGAGGATTTCGATGAGCTGAGAACGAAGCTGGCGGACTGTTTCAGCCTCCTGACAAGACGGCCCGCTCTTGTGTGGGAAACCAGACCTGCCATCCGAACCGGGTGACGTTCAGCAATCCTTCAGTCGCCCTCGCTGATTGCCCCGCGCCTCAATCTTCGTTCAGGCTCGCATTTAACGGCCGTGCCTACTGGCACCGAGCATCGATGGCGCGTCCCTTGAACCATCACCCCGCCACTGAAGCAGGAGCGGCGCCCTTTGCACGCTGGCTGCACAAAAGCGGGTCACATTCGAACCAGGCTGCTGACCTCTCGGAGCTTTCCACCTCTCTCAATTACCAAGTAATCATTCTCTCCCGGAAATCAACCAGCCCCTGGCGGCCACGCTCATAGGGCCGCAGGACTGAGGGAAAGGCGCGAAACGCGGGATGGTTCGACTGGTGGATCTAGTCTATCTCGTCTGTCTCGTCTGTCTGGTTTGTCTGGTTAACCGGATGGGAAATTCAACCAGAAGAACCAGAGAAACCAGAGGGCGAGGGGTCAGAAAGCAGTTAATCGACCCTGATTAGACGTTACCAGGGAAGTGTTGGCTCATTTCCTCGAGGGACGTGTGACCGGAGGCTTGAGCATGCGACTGACTTGCTTCTTGAGAGTCGGCAGATCCCGTTCTACCACGGCCCAGACTTCTGCCAGGTCAATGCCGAGATAGTCATGGACCAACACATGACGCATTTTGATGATCTGTAGCCAAGGGACTTGCTGATGGGTCTTGCGAAAGGCAGGGGTGAGTTGGCTGGCTGCTTCGCCAATGATTTGAATATGGTGAATCATCCAGGTATGGACGAGTTCGTCTTCCTCGAAGACGGACCGACCGCGCTTCGCATACCGTTCGATCCGCTTGATGGCATCCAGGATATCTTGCAGGCGGCCGCGATCATCCCTCATAAGGCGATCGCGTCTCTGAGGACTTCTTTCCGAAGCGGCTGGCGGAGTCCGCGTTCTGAGGCCACATCGACCGGGCGTTTGAGCAAGCGCTCCAAATCGAGAATCAAGGCGGCATGATCGAGAAGACTGCGGCCTTCCTCCATCTCGACCAAGAAGTCTACGTCGCTTCCTCGCCGGGCCGTTCCTCTGGCCACCGATCCAAACACGCGCACCTTGTGCGCGCCGTGACGCGCAGCGATCTGAAGAATTTTCTTTCTCTTGGACTGGAGCTGTTCGCGGATACCCATCACTCGCCTCCTGCGCGTAGTCTAGCCAATTCACGACTGGAACGCCAGCAACAGCAACCTCCAGGTCTCCGGCCTCCGTCTTGACGCCTGTGGCGCTCGAAATGGCTGAAGCTGGGAACGGGAGCGGAGGGCGGACGGCACGGAGGGCGAGAAGGGCACGAAGAGCGGGAAAGGCGGGAATCGCACGACGGGGTGAGTCTATCTCGTCTATTCGGTCTGTCTGGTTGGGCAGACTGGAAAACCCACCAGCAGAACCAAAGAGACCAGAAAGACCTGGCAGACCAGAGAAACCAGCTCTCTCCTCAGAATGTCTGTGGCCCAGTGGGATGAGTGGCTTCGGATTGGTACGGAATCGCGCTCGGTTCGGCGGCTGGTATGACGCGCCCTGCATCGAGGAGGATGGCGACCAGCATGTCGCTCATGACGTTCACGCTCGAGCTGGCTCTGGCGATGATCCAATCCACCGTCATGATGAGTGGAATGGCCGCGACGATGACCTGATCCGGCAGGCCCTAGGCGGCGTGAGGATCTTTTCTTTTTTCTCCTCCCCTAATGACGTTGGCGAGATCGGCGGAACTGGCTCCAAGAAGCAGGAGCGAGCTGACGAGGAGGTCCATCGACACTGACGGGTCACCGGCTTCCATTTTAGCCACTCGGGATTGGCTGGATTGGAGTCGTTCAGCGAGCTGGACTTGCGACAGGCCCCGTTTCTTTCGTCGGTCCCGGAGGCTCCGACTGAGCGCCAACTTCATTTCAATGAGGACCGCGTCAGCCTCCGACAGCCCGAGAAACTCCTTCACAGACCCGACAACCCATCCGGCTGCTTCCAGTTTTGCGCGTTTAGTTTTCTTCATTGTGATGCTCCTACTGTGCATTCAGTTGGTCATACTCTCGGAGTCGACGTCTGCAAGTCTCAATGATCGTTTGGGGCGTCTGTTGAGTCTTCTTCTTAAACACATCGAGAATGACAATCGCATCAGTATCTGCCCTGTATATGATCCGAAACGTGCCGGCCTCATCGTTGATCCGCAACTCATGGCACCGTGGTCCAATGACCGGCATGGGCCGTGAGTGCGGGAGCCCAAGAGATTCGCCCTGCTGCAACAACCTGAGTACATATCCCGCTTCGAGGCGCGCGGCTTGGGAAAACGGCGGCGTCTTGACCTCGCCCCGAAGCCAGACGAGTGGTTTGCCCATCCTGCCCATGGTCACACGACGATCCGTTGACTGACAAGATCATATGTCATATCTGACATAGTGTCAATTCCCGTTACTTGAACCAGAAAAACCAAACACACCAGATAGACCGAGGAGGGTGAGGCTGGGGAAGGACGAATGCTGTTCTAGGCAGCCGCGTAGGTTCTCACGTCCACCTGGACTCCCGCGCGGACTGCTTCTTCGGCTGTCTTCAACAGGCGAGCTGTGACGCTTTCTTCCACGTACTCTTCTCCGCAATTCTTACACACCCGCGCCGGGACTCCTTTAATGACAACTGTTGCGCCCTCGCGCTCAAGAGTCACCGTCGCTGTGCCCGGGTGAGTTTCTCCGGTTTTGCACATCACGCACATCATCGACGCTTCCTCCTCTTGAATCCCGACTCCCACGCTGCGGGATCCTGGTCTGTCTGGTGCGTCAAGGAAATAACCGGGTAGCCGCATTGTCAGAACGCAAACCTTGAAAGAGTGTTGGTATCGAAGACGACGCACACTGTCAGCGGCCTCGGAATACCAACTTTTCGACATCGGCCTCGGTGAGAATGCTCTTCTTCCTCGCTTTCTTCACGCCATAGCGTTGCAAATCAAAAAAGCGCTCTTCGCGACGACGTCGTTCATAGGTCGTGAGCATCTCCCTGAACAGCTGACTCTTGTTTTTCGATTCGGCCTTAGCCAGCTTTTCGAAGCTTTCGGCAAGATTCGAGGGAAGCGAGACTGTGACCGGTACACGCGCGTGTTTCATCGAACATCCCCTGTACGGCAAAACCATACAGCGGTGATGAGACTGTGGTCAATCTCCCGGAGCCTGTCTGGTCTGGTCTGTCTGGTTGGTATCGTTAATCGGACCAACACACCAGAAAAACCAAATAAACAAGACAGACGGCCGGCGCGTCCTAGGCGGCGGGGCAGTCTTTGCCCTTCGCCCCTCCACAGGGATGCCTTTGGGTTTCGCGAGCATGACCGGAGGAGCGAGGTATCCGCCGAGGCGAGATCCTTCTCCACCCTCAGGTGACCGAGTGCGCTCCGCGACATTCGCCATAGCGGCGGGGCCCCACCCGGCGTCCTGAGAAGGAAAGCTGGAACTGACCGAAGAATCACGGTTGGCACAACCGTGACTGAGGGAATTCCAGAAGGCTTCCGCTCAGACCGCCGTGGAAGGGGTGTCGCGAGAGGCGACGGAGCGAGGCGCCACTTGGTCACCTGTCCCCTGCTCCGGGAGGTCCGGGAGCGAAGAGCGAAGGCACCCCACTTCTACCCCTTTCCCCGCGAGAAAGCACCCCACCTTTCGAGGATAAACACGCATTAAATTACGGGTAGAGCTAGCGGACCGGGGCGAGGAGGATGGCAACCAGCATGTCGCTCATGACGTTCACGCCCGAGCGGACCCTGGCGATGATCCAATCCACTGTCATGATCAGTGGAATGGCAGTGGTGATTACGTGAATCGTACCTGAGAATCAAACAAGATTCGGGCAGGAATCAATTTAGATTCATCTGTGTCTTTTGTGTCTGATCCCCCCTTTCAATTTCATAGAAATTATGAGGGCATACATTTTCCGCCAGAGGGCATGATTTATGCGGATCAGGATTGGCGTGAGGTCTATCAGTTGTGAATGAGTTCATTGATGAGAGTCGTGGAGCTGAGCACATGTTGCCTGCAAGAGTCGTCTTAGAACGACCGCATATAAAATGGTGGTGGAATTTGTCCGGACCTTTTCCCGAGATCCCGGTTTCGTCGGAGCCCTTAGGGCCAGCCCAAAAGAGAAAGTCGGTAAACATTACATCCCATCCCGGGCGAATTCCGATAATAGGGGCCCGATCATGAACCGTCTGGCTAGCACTCTTGCCCCTGCTCATGCCGATCATATTGGCCCTGGCGCGCGAGAATGCCGCCGGGGTCGCAGCTCTCCGCTCCTGCTCGTCTGGCTTGTTCGCGTGGGTTCTTTGGTTTTTTTCGTTTGCGTGGCTTTCTGGTCGCTCTGGTTTCTTTGCTTCGCTGATCGAAATGCACGAGATAGACTTGAGAGACCGGATAGACACACTGGTGTATCTGGCCTATTTCGTTCGGCGAACCACACAGACTCTGTCATCATGATAAATGGAGAGGGCGGAGGCGGAAAGGA
The DNA here is from genome assembly GCA_963720035.1 of uncultured Nitrospiraceae bacterium. GTDB lineage: Bacteria > Nitrospirota > Nitrospiria > Nitrospirales > Nitrospiraceae > Palsa-1315. Next base: position 441,247 of record CAVREB010000002.1, read on the forward strand.
TTGCGACCCACATCTCAGGTCTTGAATCCGATGCGGCGGGATCTCGACGGAGGCTCCGCCATGAGTTCACGAATGGCTTCGAAGACAACCCGAAACTGGCCATCGTACTTTTTCTCCAGCTCAGTGAGGCGTCGGGCAAGCCCTTTGTTCGAGGCGATCATTTCTCGAAGCTGGACAAACGCTCGCATGATGGCAATGTTGACTTGGATGGCTCTCTTGCTTCGCAATACGCTGGAAAGCATTGCCACACCCTGCTCGGTGAAGGCATAGGGATAGGCTCTCCGTAGACCGCCCCAACTTGAAATCACAATTTGTGATTTCAAGTGGTCGAATTCCTGCTCCGTCAGTTGAAACATGAAGTCGGCTGGAAATCGGTCCCTGTTGCGTTTCACGGCCTGGATAAGCACACGCGGCTCAACTGCATAGAGAGCGGCAAGGTCTGTGCTCAGCATGACTCGATGACCACGGATGCAGGAGGATTGTCTGCTCAATTCGTTCGCGAGGTACCAGAACGCTCATGTACTTTTCCCTTCTGTGCGAGAGGATTTGAGGCAAGAGGACTTACCGTTTTCATCACGAAAAATCAACGCGGTTGCGCCTGAAATGGAAGCATTTGAGTCGGTGAAAGGTGAGCGCGCAGACGGTCTATCTCGTTGGTCTGGTCTATTTGGTCGGTGCAGCGGAGAGCGAGAGGGGCGGGACGAGCGGGAAAGGCGGGAGAATAACCGAGACGACCCATAGCCCGGGCCGTCTCGGTTATTTCCTAATTTCTAATCAGGCAATCAATCGACGGTGTCACGGCCTGACGACAAGATGGCCGCGCCGGTTCTGCTGATAACAGGCTTCGGAGCGGTCTCTACAAAACGGGCGCTCTTTGCCGTAGGACACGACGATGAAGCGCTCAGGCTTAATCCCAAGCGCACTCAAATAATTGCGGACCGACTTGGCCCGCTTCTCCGCCAGCACGAAGTTGTAGGTGGTGCTGCCCCGCTCATCGCAGTGCCCTTCCACTTTCAGCTGGACGGCCGGATGCGTGCGCAGCCACTCGGCATCCCTGGTGAGCGCCTGTCGCCCATCCTCACTGATGTTCCAGCTATCGTAGTCAAAATAGACATCGCGCAGGCCGGCAGCCGCCGTCGCGTTTTGTTCTGCTCGCATTTCGTCCATTTCCCGTCTCGCGGTGGCCGGGTCCACCTTGGCCATCGCAATGCCGGAGCTCGGCCGTTCGGTGCCGGAAGGATCGGTCATGGACAAGCTGGGCGTTGCGTCGGTCGGTGCGGGGTTGGCGGCGGTACCGCCCGATCGGACCGCTTTGCTTGAGCATCCCGCGCTCAACAACGTCATACAGCTGATGGCCAGCAGGCAGACCATCCGAAAATCACGATTCATGCGTTCCTCCTTGGTAAACACACAATAAAGGTTCCGCTCTTGTGATCGTCGGATTTCCTCTTCTCCTGGCAGGCAGTGTAACAAGCTGACCGGTACAGAGCAATGCACGAGGTGAGTGAGAAAGACAGTGCTGAGTACTGAGTTGGGGGAGAGAATGGTCTATTTCGTTTATTTGGTCTGTCTGGTTGTCAGAAGCTCATCAACTAAAGAAACCAGAGAAACGAAACACCCTTATGCGGCTTTGGAGGCCGCTTTTTCTAAGAGCTCATGAATCAGTGACTGATAGGGCTTCCCTTGCTTGGCGGCCATCTTTCGGAGCTGGCTCAACAGCCGCGGCGAGAGACGAATGGCGATCAACTGCTTCGCCATGCCGCTTGCCGGTCTGCCGACCCGATGCGCGCGCCGGAGTTCTTCCTCTGTGGACTCCGGGATGTCCGAGAAATCAATCTGTGCGTCGGGTATAGGCTTGACGCTCCCGCCGGCTCGCCGGCCGCGCACTGATGATCCTAAATTTTTCTTCTTCATGTTCCGTCCTCCGTATCGTATACACGACCAGCAACAGCCGTTTGGTCACCGATATGCCAAGTCGCTTGAACCGCTGTTCCCGGTGCGAATGTGCAATGTCCTCCCAGTCGAGACCGTTGGCATCGCCAAAGACCGTGGCCGCCTCTTCGAACGGGACGCCATGTTTCTCGAAGTTGGCAATGGCCTTCGGGATGTCCCACGTAAACACATTCGTGTATATACACTAATTGTCTCCCTGGTCGCAAGGGAAGGGCGGGTAATGCGCGACGGGGGGCAGGTCTGTTTGGTCTATCTGGTTGGTCTCGTTGCTTGAACCAGCAAAACCAAACCGACCAAAGAAACCAGCATTCTGCTTAGGATGTCTGTGGCTCAGTGGGAGTCGTGGCTTCGGATTGGTACGGCATCGCGGCCGGTTCGGTGGCGGGGGTGACTTGCCCTGCATCGAGGAGGATGGCGACCAGCATGTCGCTCATGACGTTCACGCCCGAGCGGGCTCTGGCGATGATCCAATCCACCGTCATGATCAGTGGAATGGCCGCGATGATGACCTGATCCGGCAGGCCCGCGGCTGCGAGGACGAGCGGCAACACGATCAGCCCGGCCTCCGGAATGCCGGCCACGCCGGCCCCCGCGATGATCGAGGCGACGACGATCAACACCTGATTCGCCATCGGCAGATCGAAGCCCAGCGCTTGGGCGAGAAAGAGCGCGGCCATCGCTTCGTAGAGGGTGATGCCGTCGTTGTTGAGGTTCGTGCCGACACAGGCCGCGAGGCGCGCCGATTGCGGCGAGACCTGCATGCGCTCGAGGCACCGGAGCGTGACCGGCACGGTGGCGAGGCTGCTGTTGCACGACACGGCGGTCATGATCGCGTCGGCCCCCTGCCCCAGATAGATCTTCGGCGACTTCTTCCCGACGAGCCAGGCGACGAGCGGATAGTAGACGAGCGAGTGGATGGCAAGCCCCACGAGCATGGCGGCGAGAAAGATCCAGAGGACGGAGAAGACGCCGACCCCCGCTTTCCCGACGACCTGCGCGACGACGCCGAAGACGGCGAGCGGCACCACGAGGATGATCCACCCGAGCAGCTGCACGAGGAGAGCATAGATACGCTCGATGGTCCGCGCCAGCGCATGGACGACTCCGCGACCCTGATCTGCAGCGCCCTTCAAGCGGCGAAGCGTGGCGCCGATGACCAGGGCGACGAGGACGACGCCGATGACGTTGCTGCTGGAAAACGGCGCCATGATGGTGCGGGGAATATAGGACGCGAGGACCTCGAGCGGACTCTGCGTCCCGCTCGGCGCTGGCGCGAGGTTGCCCACCGATGGTTGGGAGCCAGGCACGAGGTGCAGTAACTCGTCGACGTGGCCGACCCAGGCCAGGCCCGGCTTCCAGGTGTTCATGATGACGAGGCCGATCGTCATGGCGACTGAGACGTTGACGAGGCAGATGACGAGCAGCTTGGTCCCCTGGCGCAGCGGGAGGCTGGTGCGGATGAGCGCATCGAGGATCGCGAAGAAGATGAGCGGGACGGCGAGCGTCTTGAGCAGCGTGACGACGAGCAGGCCGAACCGGCCCAGATCCTCGTTGCGCAGGCCGCCCAGATAGGGCTCCTGACCAAACGCCACTCCGAGCAGGGCGCCGCAGGCCACGGCGATGAGCACTTGCGTATAGAGCGGCAGCGGGATCCAGTTTTGTATTGGCTTCATGTCGGTCTCAAGTGGGCCGCGGAAGAATACCCGTTTCCTCGACGGGAAAGCACGCCGCAGATTGGAGGAAGGTTGGAGGTGAGAGGGTGGGAGGGATCGGGAAGGCAGGAAGCTGATGGCTGAAAGACGTGAGGCCGTCAGGCCTGTTGCAGACGGCGGCCGGTCTGCACGAACCGAATCTCGACTCGCTGGTTCAAGGCTGCGGCAACCCGGTTCAACATCGCCAGCGAATGGCCTTCGTAGTCGGCACTTTCCAGACGGCAGATGACCGATGCGGTGGTACCGACGAGTTTGGCGAGTTGCCGCTGGGTGAGGCCGGCTTGTACCCGGAGTGCAGTCATCTTCCGTGCGACACTGTCATTGGCTCGCGCTTCTTCTAATGCCGCCAGCCGGTCCGGTCTACCCTGATAATAGCGGCGATGCAGGATTTTGACGGCGTCAGTCGTGGCGCGCTTTGTCTTCGGCATTATTACTCCTCCTGGTAGGTATGGGTGCCGGGATCACGTTCAAATCGCTGCTTTCGCTTGATGGCCTCTTCGATCTCTCGTGGAGGAACGACGCGTTCTTTGACCAGACCATGGGCCAAGACTGCAGCGACCTTTCCGTGGAAGAAATACAGGATTCGGTAATTGATCCCCTGCAGTCCCACACGCAGTTCATAGATCCCGTCCCGGAGCAGGTCCGCCTCCGGTCTCCGCAGTTCATGGCCCAGGTCTTGTAACCGTTCAATCTTGACCCGGCATTTATCCTGGGCTTTGGCCGGCAAGGTGTCCAGCCAATCGAGGACTGGAACCGAGCCTGCCGCCTCCTGATAAAAGACAACCTGAGTCCTCGGCACCACTTACCCTGTTGTCATGTTCGCATTATTGCGAACGTTGGTCAAGCGCTTGTTTCAGCTGTATAACCTATTTGCTTCGAAGAAGGCTGAACCACAGGGCGACAACATGCTCGGTGAAGACATCGGGCAACTGTTTGATGGTCTCGCTCCGCGTCAACATCACAGATTGTGATCTTGAAAGGAGGAGTGGTTCTGCGTCGCCGCACAGAGATACCTCTTTCATTCCTCAAAAGCAACGGACGATCGTCTGAAATGGAAGCATTTACAATGGGTTGGAGCATGAGCGCGAGACGGGCAAAGAAGCGTCTGAGTTCTGGGTTCTGAGTTCTTGGCGGGAAGGAAGGGCGGGACTAGGGTGGATCAGTCTATGAGAATTCGCCGGTTGAATACAGTTTGGGAGAGGAGTAACGTTTTCCGCATCCACAATCAGAAAGGAGGCTAGCATGAAACCATTCCGGCTCCTCTCCTTGACCTTGGTGCTGCTTCTCTCGTGCACTTCTCTGGCGTCGGCGGAAATTCTTGCCCTCCTCAACTATGAGAGTAAGCCGGGCCAGCCGGTGAGACGAGAAGGGATCGCGATCATGGACATTGATCCCGAGTCTGCGGACTTCGGGAACATCCTGATGGAGATTCCGCTTCCCTCCGATCTCGTCGCTCACCACATCTTCTTCAACCGCGATCGGAGCAAAGCCTATATCACGGCCTTGGGGAAAAGCATTCTGCACGTCGTGGACCTCACGAAGTTTCCCTACCGGCTCCGCGCGATCGCCGTACCGGACTGCCAGGTCGGCGAGGATCTCGTAGTCTCGGAAGATAACAAGACCTGGTACCTCACCTGCATGGGCTCGAGCACGGTGATCATGGGTGACGCCGTGAAAGATGTGCCGATCAAAACGGTGAGTGCGGCTGCACCGGCAGCGGCCTATATCCTGTATCCGCACGGGATTGCGATTCACAACGGCATTGATCGGGTTCTCGTCACCAGCTACACGTCAAGCCGGATATGTCCGAAGTGGGTGACTCGGTCACGGTGCTGGAAGCCAGTACCGGGAAAGTGCTCTCGACGCACAAAGTCTCGATCGAAACCCTCTCCCGCCAAATCCGCCCCGGTCGAAATCATGTTCAGCCCGAAGGCTGATCCGCCCGTGGTGCACATCACCAATATGATGGAAGGGACGCTGTGGGCCGGGATCTGGGATCCGAAGACCCAGTCGTTTTCCTTCAATCAGGTCGATGATTTCGGACCACGGGAACAAGGGATGCCGTTGGAAATGCTCTACAACAAAAAAGGGGACCGCTTGTACGTCACCACGGCCAAGCCGGGGTTTGTCAATCTGTATGACAATACCGATCCGCGACAGCCGAAGTTTCTTCAAGCCATTCCCGCCGCTGCAGGCGCCCATCATACGATCCTGTCGCCCGATGAACGGTATCTGTTCGTCCAGAATAGCCTGCTCAATTTGGAAGGTCTGAGCGACGGGTCCATCACGTTGATCGACTTGTCGAAGGGGGGCAAAGTCCTGGGGAGTATCGATACATTGAAGGCTCAGGGGTTCAACCCCAACTGCATCATGCTGCTTCCGAATCATTTTCAGCAGGTGGGCTTGCGTGCAAGCCGGGTTCTCGAGTAAATCGGCAGTCTAACGAAATCACTTCTGATACTTACAGATGGTCCCTCCAGGCTCGCTCGTTCCCTCTTAGGGATGGGGGCTGATTGATCTCCCACTGCGCGCAACTTTCTCACCCTCCCACCCACTGGCACGTCGAGACGTGCCATTAGCCCGGGCGAGGGCCTTCTAACCTCCTATACTTCTCCATAGAGGAGCGGCCAAGGCTGCCCTTTACTGCGCGCATCGAGCGAGCACACTTCACTGCGCGCTCTGCGAGCAAGAAGGGCACCTGGCCGCTCCTTCCCCATCCTTCTGAGGCCGCGCGTTGCGCGGCACAGGAGATCATCAGGCTCCATCCCACTCTCTGTTCCGCGAGCAGGAAGACGACCAGGCTGCCCGTCGCTATACTTTTGGGATGCGTAATGTTTTGCTGATCATCAAGGTTCCGGAGAGGATGAACAGCAAGGACAAGGGGTGCAGGTCGAACGGCCCGACGGTCCAGGCGCCCCAGTAGAGGTTCTCGCCCAGCCGGTCCTGCCAGGCGGCGAGGGCGAGTACCGCGGTCAGGAGCACGGTGGTGGGAATGGGGGTGCCTTCGAAGTAGGCCACCTTGTCCCCGCCCCTTGAGAGGCTCTCGGCGGTCACGTTGTAGCGGGCCAGTCGGCTGACCCCGCAGCAGACGAAATACGTTAGCGCGATCCAGTCCCACCCACCACGCAGGCCGGCGGCGAATCCGAGTGCCGCCGGCGCGACCCCGAACGAGATGATGTCGGCCAGCGAATCCAATTCGCGCCCGAGCGCCGATTGCATGTGCCGCCAGCGGGCGACACGGCCATCGAGCCAGTCAAAGAGCAGGGCCGCCGGCGCCAAGGCCGTGGCGGCGAAGAAATGGGCCGGCGACTGGCTGCCCATGTAGCGCATGCTGAGGAACACTGCCGCGAGCCCGCAGGCGGCGTTGGCCAATGTCAGAAAGTCGGCCAGGTGAAACTGGCGGATCAGCGAGAAGTGTTTGGGAGGAGTGGCTGCCACGGCGGGAATATCTACGCGGGATCACGACAAATGTCCAGAATGGAAAAGCCCTGCGCGGATTCGGCGTGAAAGGTGAGGGCGGAGGTGGTTTGTTTGGTTGATCTGGTTTGTCTTGTTTGTTTTTGCCTCAAACCAAAGAAACCAGAGAAACCAGATAGACCAACTGAAATAAAGGAACGAGCGCGACGGAAAGCCTTTGATTCCAATGGGTTACGCGGCACGCCACACCAAGCCCTGACCCCCTTCTGAGGTACTTCGTTTGGGTCTGGCACGATCCCTTGCCAACTTCTATCCTTGAGATGGAGGCCATGACCGCACATGTAGGCCGATAGGCAGGAGGGGAAGACCGATCATGGCCGGGTGAAGTGCCTACAGGAAGGACGAGAGATGTCGAACCCTGAGCCCTCTCAACTCAACCAATACGATCCCCAGGAGCTCTTGAACTCCCAGCCGGTCGTTGTGACGGTCGTCGACCCTGCCTCTTACAGGGCCGTCTTCCAGAACCAGGTTTCTCTTGCGAAGTTCGGCGATATTTCCAACCAGACCTGCCATGAGAAGATCGCGGGCTGCTCGACCCCTTGCGCGTTTTGCAAGATGCCGGAAGCCGTCGAGACCGGGCAGATTACCGCCAGCGAAGTGCCCCTGCCGAATGACGAATATATGCTGGTGCAGTGGTCTAAGGCTCGCACGGTGGATGGCCGCTTGCACATCGTGGAGACGATCACCGACATCACCCAGGTGAAACGGCAACAACAGCGCACCGAAGCCCTGAACCGGCAGCTTGAAGTCGCCAATGGCGAACTGCACGCCCTGAACCAGCAGCTCCAAGAGCGCTCCCTCCGAGACGGCCTCACCGGACTCTACAACCACTCCCACTTCGAGGACATGCTGCACCAGATGGGCGCGCAGGCCATGCGGACGAGGACGCCCCTGTCGCTGCTCTTCTTAGATTTTGATAAGTTCAAAGACATCAACGACACCTACGGCCATCAGACGGGCGATGAGGTGCTCCGTCAGCTGGGCCATCTCCTCGATGGTCGGCTGCCGGGTACGCGAGACCAGCGCCTCTGGCGCGCGAGCGATGTGGCCGCGCGCTATGGAGGGGACGAATTTGCGGTTCTCTTACCGGACACCACCGTCAAAGGCGCCGTCGCCTTAGCGGAGCGACTCCGCCAACAAGTCAGCGCACTGACGCGCCTGCCGGAATTGGCGAACCTTGCGTCTGCCTCATTTTCTCTGTCCTGCAGCGTGGGGGTCGCGACGTTCCCGACTCACGTCGGCCTGAACGAGTTGATCCTGGCGGCAGACTCGGCCCTGTATGCGGCGAAGAACGGCGGGAAGAACTCTGTGAAGGTATTTGACCAGGAGAGCGCTGCCCTGTTGACCGCGTCGTGCGCCGTGATGAGTCATCCTCCGGAGCCGGAGCCACGATCATGAATCGTCTGGCTGACACTCTTGTCACTGCTCATGCCGATCACATCGGCCAGGGTGCGCGAGAATTCAGCCGGACGATCACCTCTCCGCTTCTGCTCGTCTGGTTAGTTCGTGTGGTCTCTTGGATTTCTGTAGTGGGTTTGGTTTTCTGGTCGCTCTGGTTTCTTTGGTTCTCTGAGCGACATCTAGCAAACAAACGAAGCAAGCTCGATAGACACACTGGCTTTTCCGGTCTATTTCGTTCAGCGGACCAAAGAGACCACACGAGCAAGACAGACTAGAGGAGCTGATCGCTACGAGCGAGACGAGCGGGACTGGCGCGACGCGAGCCGCTACTCGACGTGCAGGTCGTGAAGCTGGTCGATGAGCCGTTGGAGCTTGGTCACGGCGTGGTGGCGCTGGTCGGCGGTGGCTCGCTGATCGATGGCGAGGGCCATGGTCTTGACTGCGGCGCGCATCTGGCGGACGGCGTCTTGATACGCCTGGGAGGCGTGCTGGTCCGGATAGACGAGTATGGTGCGCAGCTCCCGGGCGACGACTCTCGGGCGTGCGGGGCTGATGGAGGAGGGCCAGCAGTTCCTGCTGGCGCTGTTCCCGGTAGACAAGCCAGACTTGTTGGGTATCGGGGAGGGCTAAGCTCCATTCGCGGATCTGTGCCTCTTGGTCTTTGGACAGGGACCCCAGCCAGTCTTCCAGCATGTCGATGGTGGCATGAGCCCGCTTCTTGAGCCGCTCCGGCGTTGGGGCTTGCACGAGGCGCGCGGCTTTGTCGTTGTCTTTCTGCAAGGCTTCTTCGAAGGTGCGCACCTGACGGGAATCGACGGAGGCGAGGAAGACGCCTCCGTCGGCGACGAGCCGGTCGAAGAGGTCGGCGCGCAGTCGATCGTAGGTGGCATAGGCCCAGTCGATATCCTGGCTGGTGAGCCCCCGTTCGAGTCGTTGCCGGACCTGCACGAGGGAGGCTTCGTACTGAGGAATGGCTTCGTGCCGGTGCCGTGCCAGCAGAGGCGTGAGCCGCAGGCCCAGGTCCTGGCGCTGTTCCGAGGTGAGATCGAAGTAGTGATCGAGCTCCCAGAGGATGATCCAGTCGGCATAGCGATAGGCGAGGGCGAGCGAGCAGCCGGCAAGGAGGAGCAGCAGACCGGCGGCGCACCACGTCCACAGGCGGTGCCGCCCTGCCCTCTTCTTCTCATGTGTCGCCGGATGGATCATGGGGCGTGCCGTACGGAGCCAGGATGCCCGAGTGTACCTTCGTGACGCGTCTCTTGTGAAACGTACTCTCATGTTCTCAAGAGTCCGGCGGTGATTCAAGGGGCGCAGAGGGCGCAAGGAGATGGGAGCGTATGGCGTGGGGAAGCCGAGAGGTCCTGGGCAAGGGGCATTGGGAGATGTGGTGAGTGCCGGCTCAGATCTCTCCGTGCAGGATGGGGAAAACGTTTGATTAGCAAGGCCGCAGCGATCTATCACTTACTAAGGGGTGGCTGGGATGATCCCAACTGCGCGCGTCCAACGAGCTTACAGATGCTCCCTCCAAGCTTGCTCGTTTCTCTCTTCAAAGGGTGGCCTGGTCGATCCTCGAATGCGCGCGTCGAACCAGGTTACAAATGATCCCTCCAAGCTCGCTCGTTATTTCTTAGGGATGGGGGCTGATTGATCTCCCACTGCGCGCGTCCAACGAGGGCCTTCTGAGGCCGCGCGTTGCGCGAGCACAGGAGATCATCAGGCTCCATCCCCTCTGCGTTCCGCGAGCAGGAGGACGACTAGGCTACCCTTCTCCTTCCACGCGTTGCGCGAGCACAGGGATCGTCCCAGCTACCCCGCTCCCTTTTTCAACAGCCTGCTAGGAAAAGATCGATCGCCAGAGCGCGATGATCCATCCCTTGAGCGTTGGCAGCCAGCCCTCCTCGACCGGTGCGGCAGTCTGCTTGCCGGCCGGCTGTTGTTTCGGCGGATTGGCGGCGGTCGGAGCTGCCGGAGATGCCTGTGTCGTCACTGTCTGTTGGGGAGCTGGCGCGTTCGGAACCGGAGCTGGTGCTGATGGGGCCAGAGCTGTCCCGGCTTGTTCGTTGGTCGGTGCGATCGGAGGAGGGAGGAATGACGCGCTGACTTCGTCTGCCTCACCCAGCGGGGGATTATACCGGTCAACCGCTGATTGCAGCCGGGCCTGCTCTTCGGTTGCACGCTTGAGGCCATACCGCAGGCTGTTTTGTTGGGCGGTCAGCTGAGCGATCGTGTGGTTGAGTTTGCTCAGCCGTTCCATCCTGACCTTGTGCTCGGCGTCCATCTCCTGCTGGGCCTGCTGGAGTTCCGACAAGGCGGCCTGCATTTGCCTGGCGAGGTCGTTATTGCGTTGTTCGAGTTCGCTGACTTGTTCGGTGAGCAGCACCGATTGGGTTCTGGCGATTTTGAGCTCGCCTTTCGTCGCTTCGAGATCGGCGACGGTTGTGTCGTACGTGCTCGACGCGACACAGCCGCCGATGGTGAGGGTGGTGAGACACAGCAGCCCGACGGTTGCCGTGTGGATCTTCATGCCTCGCTCCATTGTGTTGTCCTCCCTGCGATCGCTCAGAAGGCTGCTCCCTCTGTGACTCCGACGTCTCGTTGCCGCGGAGGATACCCCTTTTTTCAGAAGAAATCACCCGCCTTTATCAATGGGGACGTGAGGGCAAAGACGGTTTGTCTCGTTCATCTGGTCTGCCTGGTTGGTCTGGTTCCTTCGGTTCGATAGACGGAAGAAACGAGATAACCTCATCACACAAGATAAACCAGATAGACCAAATGAACCAGAAGAACAAGAGAGACAAGCACAGGCTCGTTCACGGTACAATCCTGGCTCTGCCAGCATATTCACAGTGGAGCTCGCATCGATGATCGCGACGGCGGAGGCCAATGGTCGAAATCAGCGACAGGCGCTCGTGGCCGCCGGCCTGGTGGCCTGGGCGGCGGGATTGCTGGGCTGGCTCTCCCCTGCCCTGTGGGTCCTGCTGGGGCTGATTCCTTTCACGTACTGGTGGGTGCGGCGACGGTATCTCCGACGGATGACGGTGATGCAGCAGCCCTTTCCTGCCAAGTGGGAGCAGATTCTTCGCGCGCACGTGGCGTTCTTCGAGGCGCTCGACGATGCGGGGAAGGCACGGTTCCGGCAGCTGGTGCAGATCTTTCTCGACGAGGTCCGGATCACGGGCATACGCACGGAGGTGGACGACACGATTCGGGTGCTGGTGGCGGCGAGTGCGGCGATCCCGATCTTCGGGTTCCACGACTGGGAATACCATCGGCTGCATGAGGTGCTGATCTATCCGGATGCGTTCGACGACGCCTACCAGAGCCGTGGAGGGTCCGACGAGAATATTCTCGGGATGGTCGGCCTGCACCATTTGAGCGGGGTGATGATTCTCTCCAAGCCGGCTCTCCTGGCGGGATTCGACCATCAATCGGCCAAGCAGAATGTGGGGGTGCATGAGTTCGCGCACCTGGTCGAGAAGGAAGCGGGCGAGTATGGGCTCCCGCCCGAGGTGCCCTGGATGGTGGTCCGGCAGTGGATGCGGTACGTGGCCCGGGAACTGGCCCGTCCTCCGAAACATCGCGCCCACTTCAGCGCCTATGCCTATACGAATGAGCACGAATTCTTCGCGGTGTTGGCCGAGTATTTCTTCACGTCGCCCGAGCTGCTGAAACGTCGGGATCCCGTCTTGTACGCGATGCTGCGGGACATGTTTCACCAGGACACGGGGTCGCTGCTCCCATTGGTGCCCCGGCGCCGCCGGGGGATCGGCCGCAACGCGCCCTGTCCCTGCGGCAGCGGCAAAAAATACAAGCACTGTTGTCTCGTAGGGAACGGAACGCGCGCGGCGGGGTGAGTTGGTCTGGTCTATCTCGTTAATCTGGCCTGTCTCGTTTCTTTCGTTCTTCGAACAAAAGAAGCCAGAGAAACCATATACACAAGAGAAACGAGCTATCTGTAATCGCGGATGACGATCGGAGGGTACAAGGCGAGGATCAACTACCTGGCGACAGGTTCATGGTTTGGTCCTTGTCAATTCGAAGTGATACCGTTTCTCCGTCTGCCGGGCTGTCGAGTCGACGACTAACACGGCCTTCCCCTCGTGATCGTATAAGGCGATGGTTGCGATGCGACGCTCCGTATCCGCGCTCAACCGGCCGTCTCGTGTCTCAAGAAATCCCGAACCGAGCGCGACGTCATCGAAGCGCTGTCCGACAAAGTGATATGCGCCGTTCTCGTTGATCGTGAGATGGATTGTTCCCTCCGGGATTACGGCGCGGTATTTCTTGACAGTCCCTTCCCACTCACCGGCCACCATACTGACATCGGTGATGGGGACAAGGGTCCAGGACGGGTCATCCTTAGAGGGCCCTACGGCGCATCCGGTGAGGATCATCCCTAGCACCAAGGCGCCTGCATAGAGTCGGAGCGGGCCTGTTCCTTCATCGCGCTGATTCATACCAACCCTCCATTTCGCGGTCTTCATGTTACGTGCCGCCCTTCCAGCCTGATTCGGAGTCTGTCCTGCCGATCATGACATCTGCTCATGCACACCGATCAGTCTCCTGTTCCCTTTGTATGGTCCCCATCAACACACGAGCAACTCCGTCACGCTGGAGACGGAGGCTCGGCCGGCGGCGCGTACCATTGATCTTTCGGCACGACTTTTAGACTCTCGGGATCGCTCTCGTAAGCCGGCGTCATGATCTGCACGCCGTGCTCATTGAAGAGGTCAAGAATATTTCGGTGTAGCGCGGCGTATAAGTTGAGACTCTCTTGCGGCTTATCGCAGTAGACGTTCAACTCGTATTTCACCGCGAAGTCGTCCAACGATCGCTGAAGGACAAAGGGGGCCGGTTCGCGGAGCAGTCCCGGCGTCCGCGCAGCCGCCTCCAGCAGCATGGCCTCCACTTGCCGCCAGGGTGCCTCATAGCCGACGCCGACGATGGTATGGAGGATCAGCCCCCGCTCTCGCGCGAGCCTGCTGAAATTGGTCACGGTACTGTTCAGAATCGAGGAATTCGGAATCGTGATTTCCTCGTTCTTCACGGAACGCAAATGGGTGACCTGCAGCCGCATTTCCGTCACGTCCCCCATTACATCGTTGATCATGATGCGGTCGCCGACCTTGAAGGCTCGGCGATAGATCATCGTGTATCCGGCGATAAAATTGGCAACGGCGGACGACGATCCGAGCGAGAAAATCACACCCAGTAGGATTGACACGCCCTTGAACGCTTCCGATTGGGATCCAGGCACGTGCGGATAGGCCACGACGACCGCGAACGCAATGACCAGCAGGCGAAGTATCCGAAAGGTCGGCATGGCCCAGTCAGGATCAAACCCACCGTGGCTGATCGTGCCGCGCCCGACCTCGGCGAAATATAATTTCAGAAGTTTCAGCCCAAATCGAACGACAACCGCGAGGATACAGAGGAAAATGAGGCTCGGCACGGCACCGACGATGGCCAGACCCATCGTGCGGAGCGGATCGAGGAGTAACGACAGAAGCTGCTGCGAGAGGGGCCTGGTCCAAGGAAAGAGCCCGAGTACGAACTGACAATAGAAGAACAGTAACAGGAGCATGAGCAGCGTGCGTGCTATCCGTTCCGACGCCCGCACGCCTTCCCATAAACGCTCACCCTCCACTACCCGAAAGGCTTTGACCCGTATGTCCTCCACTTTCGCCCTGTACCGCTGCTCTGTAAACCGGTCCAGTCGTCGGAATGCCAGGACAAGGAGCCACACCACCAGGGCGAACGATGCAGTGGCCCCCAGCGCGTAGAGACTGTGAAGACCCAGGACGCGCGGGCTCCGGTCATGCCGATACTTCGCGACAGCCTCCTTGATGCGAATCAGATACGTTTCGGCCAAGAGCTGGCGCGGGATGCCTTCCGTATCGGCATCCACGTCAAAGAGAGTGACCACCATCTCGTCCGACAGCTTGATGATGGAGCGGTCCGGCGTCTCCTCCACGCGCAGTCTGTCCAGTGTCAGCGCATGGTTCGACGCGATGCCTTCGAGTCGATCCCTGATGGCGCCTGCTCGCAGCTCTGCCGGATAGGCAGTCACTCCGCGAACCTTGAACAACACTTGTCCGTCCAGCGTTACGCTCGCGGTCTGAATTGATCCGCCGGAATCGTCCGGTGATTGATTCGCTCTCCGGTCGGCAGCAGCAGATGGATGCACAAGGAAGATTTCGGACAGGATCAGCAGAAGGACGGCACAGGAACGCGAGAGTCGGCGATTGCGGGAGACTGGCCTCAGTTTCGGCAGAGGATGCAGCTCGATCGATCGAACGAGCGATGGGTCAATCGATGTATACCGGGCAGCATGTATCATCGGGCGATCCTCTCGTTGACGGTCCGGGCACGCATCGCAGGAAGTGACACCTCCGGGGGTCACGGCCCTTACGCCAGAACAATCCCGGGTCAGGTCATGCGTTTATCCATTTATCCAAAGAATGCGAACTCCCCTGCTTGTTTTTCTTCCAGTCGACTCTAGACAGGCCCTGGTTGCTCTCAACGATTCGCGCCAGAGAATACGCTCAATCCTGCGAGAAATCATCCCATCTTGAGGGGAGGCCGGTGGCACGGGGAGAGGAGCAGAGGGCGAGACGAGCGGGGCGGGGGGCCGGTCTGTCTGGTTGGTCTCGTTGGCCCGGTTTCTTTGGTTTTTTTGGTTCGATGGACGAAAGAAACGAGATCAACCAGACCTCGCCGGGCGAGGTTCTGACTGACCGGGGTATTCGCAGTCTTATTCGCTATGGTAGCCCTGTCTGTGGTATGATGTATATCGATATGCTGAACCATAACTTCTATCCCATCCCTCGCGTCTCCTTCCATGCTGACGATGCCTCCATGCGATCGTTCGTGTCGTCTAAGCTGTTCCTCCGTCAACGACGTGCTGACTCATTTCGTAGTTGATTCGAGGCCGCTCGCCGGGGCAAAGCGCTTCGGCATCTCCGCAACGGCGGGGTAAGCGATGAAAAGCCTGGTAGGCATTCTTCACTCCATATCGGATTACAGGGAGAGATCATGACCATGAACACCGCGAAGTCCGTGAAACCCGTGCAGCCAGGAATAGCCAAGTCATGGGTCCGTATTCCTGATGGCACAAAGGTCAAGCACCGGCATGACGGGCATGTCGGATTTATCGATGGACTCACGGAGATCGTCATCGGAACCAACCGGAATCCGGATGGAAAGACGCAATATCGCATGAATATCGGGGCCCCGGATCGGCAGCTCGTGACCCAGGACGACTTGTCTATTCTGATCGACGATGAAGAGCTCGTCATCATGCTGCGACAGAAGGCCCCCTATCGCCGGGCGGTCACACTATCGTTGCAGACCGTGCTGACTGCGGATCGCTTCATCAAGAAGCCGTCCTAGCAGCAGGATGGCAACACAGGCAGCAAACCGTGACGGGTGCATGAAAGGCCGGCGAACTTTTTCAGCATCCTGATCGAGTCGGAGGCGACCATGACAGAGACCTGCTACGCGAAAGGCCAGAAAGTTATCCTGGTTACCAGCCAGATCAAGAATGGCAAGTGGCTGTGCAAGTTTTCGATTCCTGGTTCCAGCCATCTCGACGATGGCCTGCAGGGTCAGGACTCGTCGAAAGGTCACAGCACGGAATGGGAAGCGAGAACCAACGCGTTTCAACGCGCCAAGTTGATGCTGGAGGGGCCTCAGGACCTGACGCAGGGGCGCCTTCCTGAGAAGGCCTAACGAACGGTCCTTCAGTCAGTTCTGGTGGACGGTGATGGTGAGGTAGACGGGATTCAGCTGCAGGAAGCTATGTGGGGTTTCTCGTTTCGGAACTGCTCGATCTTCAAGCCTGCCCTCCCACGGGTAGCACGCATTCTTCGCTCATCGGATCTCTACAACCCACATCATCGGGCAGGCTCGATTCACAAGCAGGCTACAGAATAACTAGCTGACGCGTGAGAACTTTGATGTCCGCACGTGTAGCACAACATGGGTTCTACCAGGCTCGCTTGTTTACGATGCCCTAATAGGATGGCCCGGATGAGTCCCCCACTGCGCGGCGAGCCCACCCGCCGGCAGGCTTGTCGCAGCAGCGTACCGGCGGTTGCAGTAGAAGCCTTGTGAAGTATGCAGGCTAGGCCCAGGTGCGATGGACTTCGCTGACGTGTTCTATCCCGCCCACGGCGGAAATTTCCCACCGGACATCGTCCGGGATCGCGACCACCCGCAACTCTGCTCCATGGCCATTGGCAGCCACACCGAGTTCTTCCACGACTTGGGCTAACTTCAAGTCATCGCGCGGAATCAGTCTTCCGCACTGATTGAGGCTCGGTTCTCTCGGCGTCGCCGCCTCAGGCCAGTAGGCTCCGAGGTCCGTTTCCTTGAGCGCGTCCTGCTGCCCCAGCTCACGCAATCGTACGAATGCATCGTGACTCACCGAAAACTTGTCGTAGCTTCTATTGATCACAATCTTTTTCATGGGTCGATCCTTTCCTCTTCCTCGTCAGGGTTCTCAGTGTCGCGATCTTCGTGAACGGGCCCAGCATCGGCCCCTCTTCCTGTCCGATCAGCCCACGCGGTTCGTCAGGCTACCTTCTTCACCGGGTCTGCATACGCATTCGTATAGTTCCCGGACCAATGGGAATAGCGTCGGTTGGCCCAGGTGTTGACTTCGCCATTCTGGGTTGCGCCATAGCGTTTCGCCAGCACGGCAGTGAACGCGACCAGGTTACCCCCGATCTCCAGAAGATCCGCATCCGTGATCTTCTCCCACTTCGCTGTGAGTGGCTTCTTAAGTTGGGGCCAAAACGCTTTGAATTGCTCTTGATTCATCTGGCACTCCTTTCCGGTGTACTGACATGGCGTGCCCACAACTCCTGCATGTCCTGTGAGAGACAGAGGTAGTGGGCCACAGAACGTGCGGCAACCAATGGGCACTCTGGCGTAGAAGCGGCGAAGACCGGAGAATCAGACGCACGGGAACGTGGGAGGGAGTGCTGTGCGAGAGATGGGATAGTCGGCGTGGCTCAGTACGTCAGCGGCTTACTTTACAGGGCGCAGAGGGAAGAGTCAACGCCAGAGGGAGCGCAATTAGCTGTAACGACTGGATATCATGGAGCAATAATAATTATTCTGCCTGGCCGGCCTTCGGCAGACTGGACCGGCCCTCTCGGGGGGTTAAGAGTCGAGCCTCGCGTCTCTCCGTTCCTTGCTCTGATTTCCCGTCGAGACTGTTCCAGGTAAGCCATCACACTCACCTTGGGTTCTCTGCCGTGATGAATGCTCAATGAAGATCGGCGAAGACGAACCCGTCTCGCGTCACGATCTCACCGGTTTGAATCGGCACGGGATGGCGAAACATAGGGCCGGCATAGGCAAAGGTGTGAAACTCGCCCCGTTCGCCGCAAGGGTCAGCGCTCGCGGGAAGATCCGCCAACAACGCATCATCGAACTCGCGTCCCACGAAAGACGAGGGAATTTGTGTCGGGTCCACGCAGGTGATACGAGCCCGGAGGCCCGCCGAGACCATCTCCCTCGCAAGGAGTGCCGTGGACACACCCCAGATCGGAAAGAGCGGCGCCAGGCCGGTTCCCGCGAGTTGCGTTTCCCGGTACCGGCGCACCTCCTCCAGGAAGAGATCGCCGAATGCCATTACGGTCACACCATCGGCGAGCGCTCTCCGTATCGCCGTTCCCATGGCCAATTCATATTGCTGATTGCTGCAAGGGCTGGGGATCGGTACCGTCCACAGGGGCAATCCTACCGCTTCTGCCTGCGCCTGAAGCAGCGCCACTCGCACCGCGTGCATGGCGACACGGTCGTGCACTTCATTGATTGTCGTGAGGAGTCCGACGACCTCTACCTCCTGGCGCTGACGCAGCACGTGGAGCGTCCAGGCGCTGTCCTTTCCACTACTCCAACAGAGCATCGCTTTCGGGATGCGGCTCATTTCCCCTCTCTCTGTTTCTTCCGTCACAAGGCCCCACCTGTGCAGACCGGTATGTCCTGCTTAGATCGCTGGAATCTGCCAGTCAATCGGAGGTAACCGGGCATCGGCAAGGTCTCGATTGATCTGCGAGAAGCACCGGCATCCGAAAAACTTTCTAACCGACAAGGGCGAGGGATGTGCGCAGGCTACCACGGCATGGTGCGATTGCGTGATCAACGTCCGTTTCTTCTGGGCTTCACGTCCCCACAGTACGAAAACCACCGGAGTCTGC
>CAVREB010000003.1:0-369846 GCA_963720035.1 uncultured Nitrospiraceae bacterium
GCGTCGCACCGAACGACAACTTTGCCAACGGGTTGGCCTTGGCACTCAGGGAACGCTGGCCGGCGATGTACAAGGACTTCCGGCACTATTCTCAGACGGTTACCCCAAGACCGGCGAGTTATGGACTTGGGCGGGTGTCGGCGGCGTTCGGATTGTGAATCTGTTTACTCAGGAGGCTGCTGCCGGTCACGGAGCCAAGCCGGGCCGGGCCACGATCGAGAACGTGAACCACTGTCTTAAGGCGCTGTGCAAGGTGATCGAAGCGGAGAAGTTCAAGAGTGTTGCGCTTCCCCGCTTGGCCACTGGCGTGGGCGGGCTCGACTGGAAGGAAGTGAAGCCGCTGGTAGAAAAACATCTCGGCCCCCTGTCCATCCCCGTATATGTGTATGGCACCTATCATCCTGGGGTCCAGGCAGAGGAATAGAGCTGGGGCGAACTATAGGAAATGAAAGGGCGGCCTGGGTGATCCCGTGCTCGCGGAACCCCCACTTCAGAAAGTGGTCGTTCGACGCGCGCAGTTCGGGATTCACCCAGGCCGCCCTTTATGTGTCACGTTCGGACGCAGCAATGGGGAGAGAAAACGAGCGAGGGAGTGAGAATCTTCTTGCTCGCGAGCCGCACGATCAGAATGTGCTCCCTCGATGCGCGGTGAAGGACAGTCTGGCTGCTCCCCTAGCAGGGATAGTCTGACGACTTTCCTCTCGTTCACCCTCTTTCACCGGGTGCATTCGCCATCTCTTCGATGACAGCCTGCAGGCCTGAGACGACGCGCGCCATCCGTTCGTACTGAACGAGCTCGGGCCTGTCGGCATGCGAATGGTAGGCGGGATAGCGGAAGGGGGCAGTGTCGGTCACCATCACTGCCGGGAATCCCTCCTTCCAGAAAGCCCAATGGTCGGACCAACCGACGCCGGGAATCAAGTCCCACAAGGCTCCCCCTTCGGAGGGAAATTGTGCCTGTTGCCGAAAAGATCCCACGAAGCTGCCGCACCAGGACACCGTTCTCTACGTTGCTGACGAAGGCGATGAAGTTTCCGGTAGAGGGGTAGATGAGATTCAATGGAAACAGGAGGTGTTGGCTTCCTGGCTCATCTGAGTAGTATCCGATGGTCTCCAGGCTGAGCATGAGGGAGATCTTTTCGCCACGCTCGCGGCTACGGCTGGCGTAGACGCGGCTCCCCATGTATTTGGTTTGAAAGAGCGGCGGCTCCTCGTTGGTGAATGCCACAAATCGCAGCGTACAGGTCGGCTGGTTCTTCGCGAACGCACGAGCCAAGGCGAGCATCGCTGCCACGCCGCTCGCATTATCGTTGGCACCGGGACTTCCCTGCACCGAATCATAGTGCGCGCCGATGACGATGATGTCGTCCGGTCTCCGGCTTCCCCGCACTTCTGCTTCTATATTCTCACAGATCTTCCCTTCCACCTCGTAGGGTTGCCGGTGGACCTCATACCCGGCATCGACGAGGGTCGTCCGGATATAATCCGCCGCCATGACGAGCCTGTCATGGTGAAACAGGTTGCGCTCACCGATCTGGGCAGCGAGGGTCTGGACGTGGGAATGGAGTTCCTGCTCCAGCGTTCGTTGCTCCTCCGTCAGAGGAGGCAGCGGCCCCCGGTGACTCTGTCCCGGCATCCGGATCATGGCGAACCATCCTGCGCCAACTGCAACAATAACAATTCCGATGAAGACACAAGAGCGGCGAGCTGCCATCAAGAGCCTGGGGAGGTTACCTCTGTGGTCATGGCTTCGTGAGACTGGTAGTAGGCTGCACAGTCTTCCTCTCGTCCCCGTACGATTCGTTTCCCGCTGAATGGGGCTTGGTGGCTGGTGATCACGGTGCACTGGCGTTCGCCCTGGTCATCGTCGTAGTACAGGATGACCCAGTCGCGCGTTTTCTTGAGTTGATGGGCCAGGGCGCTGTTCGAGAACAAGGCAGTGTAATGGCGGGCGCCTCGTTGAGTGTGGAGGATCGGCAGCCAGGCCTCCTTCTTGGGATTGAATCGGTGTGGCGCGATCGTCTGTAGCCGGCCCGCCTGAGCAGATTCTCGGTACTCCCTGTCCACATCCAGCAATTCATCGACGGGAGGTTCACCGGTTGCATGTGGCCCTGCTGCTTGAGGCAGCCTCCGAACACGTCCTAATCGCGCGGTCAGGGAATCGATGATGCCCAGGAGTTTTTTGGGACCGATCCCTTCGATATTCTGCTAAGCGTCCGTCGTGCGCGGCCATTTCCAGTTGTTCCAACGTTTCAATATGCAGATCGTCGTGCAGCCGATGGGCGAGGGCCGGGCCGATCCCTGGAATGGACGAAAGCAGTGAGACCGGGTCCATGCTGCCGCGCAGGCGATCCAACATCGGCAGTCGGCCGGTGACGACGAGGGTATGAATGGATCGCGCCAGGCTCACCCCGATGCCCGGCAATGATTGCAACCCGTCCGTGCCCTGTTGTTGTGCGATCTCTGCGGCGGGGATCGTCAAGCGTTCGATCGTCTCTGCCGCCGCGCGATAGGCCCGCACGCGAAACCGACTCGCTCCCTGGTCCTCTAAGAGCTGTGCCATTTCTCGCAATCGCTGGGCGATGTCCTGATTCTGCGCGATGGTCGCCATGCCCGTGCCGGACCTCACTCGTAGTGCAGCGCCTCGATGGGGTTCATCTTCGACGCTTTGTTTGCGGGATACAGGCCGAAGAAGACGCCCACGATCAGGGAAAACAGAAACGCAATGACGACGGCTTCCGGAGAGATAATGGTCGGCCATCCGACCATCGTGGTCAGCAGTTTCGCACCTCCGATGCCGGCGGCCACGCCGACGATCCCGCCGATCGCCGTCATAATGATCGCTTCGATCAGAAATTGGAGCAGGATGTGCCTGCGCTTCGCGCCGACGGCCATGCGCAGCCCGATTTCTTTCGTCCGTTCGGTGACCGACACCAGGAGAATATTCATGATGCCGATGCCGCCGACGATCAGCGAAATCGAGGCAATGCTCATCAGCATGAGCATCATGGTCCGGCTCGTGCCGGCGATGGTCTTGGCAATATCTTCCATGGTGCGGATGGTGAAGTCGTCCTCCTCCTGGGCGGGGAGGTGATGGCGCGCCCGCAAGAGCTCTTTGATGTCTGCGACGACGGCAGGGATCTCATAGCGCGTCTGCGTGGCGACCAGGATGATCCCGACGGTTCCGAGAAACTTCGTGCCCATGACTTTTCGTTCAGCCGTTGAGAAGGGGAGCACCACAAAATCATCTTGGTCCTGACCCGTGATCGATTGGCCCTTCGGTGCGAGGACCCCGATCACACGAAGCGGAGTGTTCCTGATGCGAATCTGGGCTCCCACCACCTCTTCACCAGGCTCGAACAGATTCTGGACAACGGTTTTGCCCAGCACCGACGACCTTCGCGGCCGAATCCATGTCCGACTGCGTGAAGAAGTTGCCTTGC
This sequence comes from uncultured Nitrospiraceae bacterium, assembly GCA_963720035.1. Taxonomy (GTDB): domain Bacteria; phylum Nitrospirota; class Nitrospiria; order Nitrospirales; family Nitrospiraceae; genus Palsa-1315. The sequence goes on from CAVREB010000003.1 coordinate 3,444, forward strand.
GCAATCGGCCAGCTTCGGATGTCGGTGAACTCAGGGGTGGCGCCGAGGACGATGGTGCTCCAATTCTTGTTCTCACGAATGACCTGGAGGACCGATCGAGTGGCATACATGATCGTCGTGACACTGCCGACTTTTGTCCGGATGTCCTCCGCATCGTCGACCGTGAGCGTGGAAATCGTGCCGAGTCCGCCCCTCACGCCGCCGACGGTCGTGGCACCCGGGATGATGATGAGGACGTTGGTGCCCAGGCTGGCGATTTCAGCTTGGACGGAGGCGGTGGCGCCCTGACCCAAGCTGACCATCGCCACGACGGCGCCGATGCCGATGATGATGCCGAGCATGGTCAGCCCGGCGCGCAGCGGATTGCGGCGGAGGATGCGCAGGGCGGAAAGAATGGTGAGCCAGAGAAAAGACATGGTGAGTAGCTTTCAGGTCCTTCAGCTCGGTCTGAGACGTAGGCGTTTGCTCCGAAGCTGAGTGCTGGAAGCTGATCGCTGATCGCTACTTTCCTTCATCTCATCCTCGGGCCGCCATCGAAGCCCGGTGGCAACTTCTTCTGGGCTTGTTCTTCTGGCGTCTCAATCCCCAGGATCACCTTGTCTCCTTCCTTCAGCGTCCCCTCGGTGATTTCTGTGAAGAGGGAGTCGGCGATGCCGGTGGTGATCACCGTCTGTCGCACCTGCTTCTCCTGATCCATCACCCACACCTGCGTGACCTTGCGGTCCACCGGGACCCCCGGCATCCGGAAGCGCAAGGCCCCATTCGGTACGCGGAGAGGATTTTCTTTCTTGGCCGTCACGATCGTCACGTTCGCCGTCATCCCGGGCTTGAGCTTGAGCTCGCGATTGTCCACCGTGATCACCACGTCGTAGGTCACCACGTTCTGGATGCTGATGGGCGCATTGCGCACCTGCGTCACGGTGCCCTCGAAGAACTGCTTGGGATAGGCATCCACGCGGAAGCTGGACGGCTTGCCTTCCGCGACCCCGCCGATGTCGGATTCGCTGACGTTGGCGTTCACCTGCATCTGCGTCAGGTCCTGGGCGATCACGAAGAGAGTCGGCGTTTGGAAACTGGCGGCGACGGTCTGGCCGACATCGACGTTGCGAGACACGACGATGCCGTTGACCGGGGAATAGATCGTGCGTATAGCCGAGATCGAGTTCGGCTGAGGCCAATGTGGCCACCGCTTGATCCACCTGCGCCTGCGCGACATCTACTTGGGCCTGGGCGTCGCGGAAGTTTGTGGCGGCGAGGTCGAGATCCGCCTGTGAGACGAATTGTTGCCGGAGCAGGGTTGTCATGCGATCGAGTTCGAGTTTTCGCTGATTCGCCATGTTCTTCGCTTTCGCCAGATTGCCACGCCCGCTCTTGAGCGCCGCGCGGGCTTGACTCACCCTCGCTTGGAACGGCTGCTGATCGATCGTGGCCAGGACCTGGCCCTTCGTGACCACGGAATTGAAGTCCGCCATCAGTTGGGTGATTTTGCCGGAGACTTGGCTGCCCACCTGCACCGACACGACCGGATTGACCGTGCCGGTGGCGGTGACAATCGCGGTGATGGGGCCTCGATCGACCAGCGCTGTTTTGTAGTGGACCGGCGGAGTCCCGGCTGTCCACCAATACCAGGCTCCTGCTCCTATGATCGCGAGCAGGGTCACGATGCCGATGAGCCAGGGAAGACGGGGCCTGGTCCGGGGTGAAGGGAGCACGGGCATGGAGGCGGGGAGCCGGTGCTCGTGGTCGGATGAGGCACTCGACGAATGGCGAGCCGGAGCTGAAGAAGATCCGGGGGGAATGATCTCGGTGACAGGGACCTCACGAATCTGGTCTTGGGGGTTACTGGTCATGATTTACCCGCTTGTTGCGTGACTCTGCCTGCGCGACTGTTTGTGAATCGGTTCACGATGATCTTACGACTTTCCTCTGCGAATAACAGCACAAGGGCGCCCAGCGCGAGTGGCCCGAAGATCCAGACAGGCAAGGGGCTGGTTCCAAAGATGGCGTTTCCCGATGGGGTGTAGATGATCAACACGAGGATGGTGAGTTCAGTGACAATGCCCCAAAGTATCAAGGGATTGGTGAAGATGCCCAGTCGGAATGCGGACATGCGGTCAGAGCGGCAGGCAAAGACGTTCGCCACTTGCGCCAGGACGATGCCGGCGAAGCGTCACCGCCGTGGCCTCCTTATATAAAGGAGATGACCAGTCTAGCGGTGTGCCCCATGTCCAACCATTCACAAAGAGATAGAGAAAAAACCCTCCCATGGCAATGCCGGCTTCGATCAGACCGACGAAGGCATACACGCGAAGCACTAACGGGAGGTTGATGAGTCGTTCCCCGCGTGGACGAGGTGGGATTTCCATAATTCCGGGATGTGGTTGTTCCGTGCCTAAAGCTAGAGCAGGAACAATATCAGTTCCCAGATCCACAGCCAGGATTTGGGGGATGGTCAAGGCCAAGGGCATGCCGAAAAGGCCATACGCTAAATAGGGTACGACTTCGGGAACATTGTGCGACAGGACGTAGGTCACGAATTTGCGAATATTCGAATACACAGCTCGACCCTCTTCGATTGCGTTCACAATTGAAGCAAAGTTGTCATCGACCAAGATCATGTCCGCCGTTTCTTTCGCCACGTCGGTTCCGGCGATGCCCATCGCAATGCCGATATCGGCTTTCCTGATGGCAGGGGCGTCGTTCACACCGTCACCCGTGACGGCCACCACTTCGCCCATGTCTTTCAGCACCGACACCACGCGCATCTTGTGCCGGGGGGCCATGCGCGCGAAGACCGGCTCAGCCTCGCCAGGACGGGTGGGCGTGAGGAGCCGGCGCAGCGCCTCGTCGCTCATCGTTTCGACCTGATGCCCTTCGATCACGGGACAGTATCCGACCGGCTCGGTGCGGGACTCTTTCGGCGCCAGACCGATCTGGCGGGCGATGGCCAGGGCCGTGAGTGGATGGTCGCCGGTAATCATGATGACGCGCACGCCGGCTTGGCGGCAGCGCGCGATGGCCTCCGGTACTTCGTGGCGCGGGGGATCCATCATCGCCACGAGGCCGAGGAAGGTGAGGTTCTGTTCCACATGATCGATGTCCAGCTTCTCGACACCCTGCTCAATTTCACGCATGGCCACGGCCAGGACCCGATAGGCCTGGTGCGCGAAGGTCTGGCTTTGCGCCATGATGCGCTGGCGGTCCTCCTGACTCATCGGCGAGCGTGCACCCTGGTGGAGCATCTGATTGCAGAGGGGCATGAGCAATTCCGGCGCTCCCTTCACGAAGGCCACGAGCCGGCTCTCACGCCAATGGAGAGTGGACATGCGCTTCCGGTCCGCGTCGAACGGTAGCTCGCCCATCCGGGGCAACGGTTCATGGTGGAGGAGTCCATGATCCAGTGCGAACTCGACCAGGGCCACTTCGGTTGGATCGCCCGTGACGGTGAGGCGGCCGTCGGTCCGCCGCACGCGCTTGGCATTGTGGCAGTGGATGATCGCATCGAAGAGCGGCGCATATTCCTTGGCCTCGATCGCGGTGGTGACGCGTCCGGCGATCACCAGACAGCTTTCCTGTACCTCGACTTCGAGATGGTCCATATAGAAACGAGCCACGCGCATCCGGTTCTCGGTCAGCGTCCCCGTCTTATCTGTGCAGATGACGGTGGTGCAACCCAAGGTTTCAACGGATGTCAGTTGCTTGATGAGCGCGTGACGTTTGGCCATGCGCTGGCTGCCCAACGCCAAGGCCAGCGTTACAGTGGGGAGCAGTCCTTCCGGCACGTTCGCTACGATGATGCCGATCCCGAAGATCGCGCTGATCCAGAAGCTCAAGCCCATGGAGACGCCGATGACGAAAAAGATCCCACCCATGGCGACCGACAGCAGCGCGACTACATGGGTGATCTTTGCGATCTCTTTCTGCAGCGGGCTGAGGCCTGTCTCCACGCTCGTGGAGAGGCGGGCGATCTTGCCGAATTCCGTCTGCATGCCGGTGGCGAACACCACGGCCCGACCTCTGCCGGAGAGCACGGGGGTGCCGGCGAACACGAGATTGGGAATGTCCAGTAGATGTCCATCGGCCACCGGCTCCGCTGTCCGCCGCTTCGGTTGGGATTCGCCTGTGAGAGAGGAGATGTCGACACGCATTTCGGTGGCTTCGACGAGCCGGGCGTCGGCAGGGATTTGTTCTCCCTCCTCGATCAAGAGCACGTCACCCGGCACGATCTCGCTACGCGACACGTCATGCGGCTGGTTGCTTCGCAGCACCCATGCCCTGGCAGGGAGGAGGCGATGGAGGGCATGCACCGCGCGCTCCGCCTTATATTCCTGAAAGAAGGCAAAGACGGCGTTGATGACGATCACGCCGAGAATCGCCCAGCCCAGCGTGGCCATACCTTCGCCGGGCTGCATGAATTCTGCCGTGAATGCCAGGGCGGCGGCGATCCAGAGCAAAATGGCCAGGAAGTGAGTGAACTGGCGGAGGAACCCTCGAATCAATGAATAGTGACTCGGCTCCTTCAGAACATTGGGGCCGTATCGGCTGAGCCGCTGCTGTGCCTCTTCGGGCGACAAGCCGCCTTCCCTGGTTCCCAGGTATTTGAAGATTTCCCCAGCCGTCAGTTGGTGGAGGTGTGGCTTGTCGGGGTCAGGCACGCGTCCCTCGCACGATCAGGACGGAACAAGGGGCGTGTCTCAGGAGACTCTCCGAGACGCTGCCGAGATGGAGCCGCTCGCTCTTGGTCAAGTCGCGGGACCCGATCACCAGGAGGTCGGCATGAATTGCCTCCACCTGTTTGACGATCGTGTCGATGACATGGTCCATCTGCACGTCCGTGTCGACGGCATAGCCCTCTTTCAGAAATTCATCCCGCAATGCCGTGACGAGTCGAGTGGCTCGTTCGATGACCGGTTGTTCCAACTCTGCGACTTGGGTTTTGGATAAGTATCGAACAGCCAAGTCGGTCACAGGTCTCTCGGCCGAGGAGAGGATGGTGGTCGTGGCGGATTCCGGGAGAATGCGAGATCGGAGAAATCTAGCGGCGGCTCGGGAGTGCTTCGAATCATCGACCGCGAGGACCACACGCGTCAGTCGCGGGATCGGCTGTTTCACGACGAAGACGGAGCAGCGGGCGATCGACGCGACCTGCCGGGAGATGCTTCCCAACAAGAATCCTTGAATGTCGCTCAACCCGCGGGATCCGATGAGGATGAGATCTGCCTTTACCCGTCGCGCCTGTCGCACGATCGTCTGCGCGAGGGGGCCATGGGCTAAGGTGGTGTGGAACTTGGTGCGAGGGCCGGTCGCAGCCTGTCCGAGGGCGACTCGAGCTGATCGCTCTGCCTCGCGGAGGAGGATTCCACCGGCCTTCTCCATGGCCGCCAGGGCGCGCTTCTCTGCTACGGGGTTCCTGCCTCTGGCTGTCTGGAGGGCCGACGGATCGACCACATGGAGCAGCGTCACATATTCCGGCTCACGGCCGGCGAGCGCTTCGAGTGCTTGTACCCCCCACTGCGAGTATTCAGACCCATCCACGGCACAAAGAATTCGCATGACAGACTCCCTTCCTTAACGACCATAACGGCAAGCAACCAGCGGGCGACTCCGGGTATCAGATCTGCATTGGATGTGCCTGTGACACATGGTGCATTATTTGTGAGACGCGCAAGAATTCTCATGGTTTGTGGAGAGAGAAGCTGGTGTCTCTGAGCCAGGCCCTGAGGCGTTTTGCAGCAGCGTAGAAGGGGTGACTGTGGTGATTGGCCCCAGTTCTGAAGGACGGGAAAAAGATCAGCGAGGAAATGCATAATGCCCACGCGAGAAGTGGAAGCCTTGCCTGATTCAAGGCTGTGGCACTTACATTGCGAGGTGTGACTATGAAGGTGAGGAGGCTGAGGCTATGAGACTGATTCTGATTCCGGTGCTGGCGTTGTGGGCTAGTCTGTGTGGGGGAATGAGTTTAGCGGAAGGGGGACCGGGTTCTCCAATCGTGGAGTCCGGCGAGTTTCTCGAATTGGAATTTCATGTGGACGGTCAGCTGTCCAAAGGCTCGCTCCCGCTCTATCGGGCAGAGGGTGTCCGCTATTTCAGCGCCGGAGTCGGGATCGAGGAACGCAGCGCCGAGTATCCCCCCTTCTCGCTGAAGCTCGTGTTCACTGCGGGAGGAAAGCCTTTTCTGGCTGGAGTTGCGGTCACCATTCAGTCAGCAAAAGGAGGACCTCCGATCAACATTCCCCGTAATCATGTGAACGGGCCTTGGTTGTTTGTCGACCTTCCGTCCGGCACCTATCACCTCACGGCGGTCTATGCGGATCGGACGCAGGGTCTTAAGGGGGTAACGGTAGAAGCGGGAAGGACTAAGACGGTGCATCTCCGCTGGACGGAGGAGAGAGGAATCACTGCACCGTCTGGAGAAGCGGCCGGTCAATGAGCCATGAGCATCCTGTTAGATCAATAGTGAGGAGGGGACACATGCCGACGAAGAAGATGGCGAAGAAGGCCAGGGGGAGTACGAAAAAAGATTTCGGCGTGATGACGGTCAAGCAGGTCATGCAGAAACGGGTGCAGTCTGCTCATCTCAAGACCAAAGGCGACGTCATCGCATCGCTCATGATTGAGGGATACGGGGCGGTGCCGGTGGTGGATGCCAAAGATAAGCTCCTGGGCATCGTCAGCGAACATGATCTGTTGGCTGCGTTGGATGACGGACACAAGCTTGGTGCCGTCGCCGCCGTTGATGTCATGACGTATAACCCCTATTCCGTCCGCCAGGAAACGATACTCCCGACGCTGGTTCATGTGTTCAGGGCCAGCGATTTGATTCGCGTGCCGGTGGTGGACGCGAAAGACAAGCTCGTGGGCATCATCGCTCGCCGGGATCTTCTTCGTGCATACCTGGCTGCCGGCGTAGCAGGACGCTGAAAAAGTCCGCCAGCAGGAGGGGGATGGCCCGGTGAGTCCCCTGTGCTCGCGCAACGCGCGGTCTCAGAAGACCCTCGTTGGACGCGCGCAGTGGGGGACTCATCCGGGCCATCCAGAGGAGAAACGTACACGAGCAAGCTTGGAAGGACCATCTTTGGTCGCTCGCTGCGGCCTTCCTGGACGGTCCTTTTGAGCATCCTGCGGGAAGGCTCTTTTGTTGTGTAGCAGGCTCGAATCACCGGCGCTTTTGCGTGCCAACATGGTTTCCTCGCAGCCTGCGGGATAGAGGATGAAAAAGGAGGGTCTATGCGACGAACGGAGTTTCTTTCGACAGCCTGCGATCCGAAGACGTTAACGGTGGGACAAATGATGCAGGATGCCGTCTTTACATGCGGCTCCAGGACCGATGCCTTGACCATCAGCCGGCTGATGACCCAGCGAAACTTCGGCAGCCTGCCAGTGGTGGAAGAGGACCGGACCTTGGTTGGCCTGGTGAGCGAGTATGATTTGCTTCAAGCGATGATCGAGGGTCGGGATCTGCGGAAGATAATGGCGGTCGAAATGATGAGTACGCACCCGGTGACGGCCAGCGAGGATATGAAGCTGGAGGAGGTCGCGAATCTGTTCCAGGATCGCTACATCACGCGGGTGCCTGTCGTTCGGAACGGCAAACTCGTCGGTATCCTGGCGCGGCGAGATCTATTGTTCGGCTATACCAAGGCGTCGCAGTATTGGTCTTGAACTCGCGTGAGACGTGAAAGGTGAAACGCGAGACGAACGTACTCATGAAACGGCGCTGATGAAACTCTCCATTTGTCCACGCCACTTCGGGTTGTGGCGTATCAGATTCCCGATGAACGGCGTCCCGAGGTTGCGTTGTCGCGGCTCTGGGTAGTACGGGTTGTCATCATTGCGATGGTGGTCACGGTCCTCCTCGCGATCTCGCAAGCCGAATCTCCCAAGAAGCATCGCGGTCCCTGCGAGATCCACTATCCCAGTGATGCCAGGTTGGAGTGGGATTGCCGCATCATCCCACCGGGCGAATCGCTGGAAACGATTTTTGGCGAGTACTGGGTTGAGGGTGCACGATTCAATCGGATCGATCGGCGTCATGCGCGCCCTGGTCTCTCGATCAAAGTGCCGAGGCGGCTCGAGGATCTAGCTCAGTTTACTCCCTTACCGCTGGTCTATCCCCCGGGAGAGCTGAAAGACAAATTCATTCTGATCGATCTGACAGAGCAGTTTCTCGGAGCCTATGAATTCGGAGCCCTTCGCTTCGCGACCCCCATCGCCTCCGGGAATGGACCCAACGAAACGCCTACGGGAGTATTTCGTGTGACCGCTGCCCATCTGCAACATCAATCCAACCTCTATACGATCGAAGGGACGGATCGGCCGTACCCGATGAACTACGCGCTCCGGTTCCATATAAATAGGGAAGGGGTGTCCTATTGGATCCATGGACGGGACATGCCGGGCTATCCGGTCTCACACGGTTGCATCGGCCTCTACGATGAGTCGATGCAGAAGGAACAGTATGGGGCGCCGAAGGATCCGGAGTTGAACGATGCAGGGAAACTGTTCGTGTGGGTGCTAGGGGGCGAGACCGACGAGGATCGCGTGATCCCGCTTCCACACGGTCCCCGTATCCACATCATCGGTCAGGCGCCAGGACATCAGCCGCCCTAGATTATTACTGTGGCGCCAAGTATTCCCGGGGAAATAAGCGACAGCGTTACTGAGACTCGCTGGCCCGAAACGCCCCGCTTCTTTATTGATTGTCCTTCCTTCTTTGGCTCTGCGACATATCGAACCCCTCAGTTAGTCTGCTGTTTCTCTCCAAAGAGTCCCCTTCGAGATTGACTGGCATTCATGCTGCAGTGTATCCTGGCGACCTCGCATCTGACCGGGCGGAGACCTATGACTAACCAAAACGGGATCGATCATCAAGTCATGGAGGTCTCACCATCGCCGCGGCGGCTAAGGTGATCGCTCAGAACGAGGCGGAGATCAGGAAATTTCTGGAAGCCCCTGTTCCATGAAGGGCGAACATCCACCATCGAGTCGGTACGTTGATGCCGGCTCTTCACTAAAGGAGCAATGATCATGGTGAGACAACTCTCTTGCGGGTTCCGTGGCGTGCGGCTCGTAGCCGCACTGGCAGGGTTCATAGTGTTGTTGAGCGGGTGGCTCTCCGGCCCAGCCTTAGCGGCCTCGGCTAAAGAAATTGACGCTGGCGCGGACGAAGCGCTGGTGTTGTTCGAAAAAGACGTGAAAAACGGCAAGAGTTTCCTCGAGACCAGCAAAGGCGTGCTGGTGTTCCCGAAAGTGCTCAAGGGAGGAGCGGGCTTTGGGGGAGAGTACGGAGAAGGGGCGCTCCGGATCGGTGGCAAGACGGTGGATTACTACAGTACCTTGCAGGGGTCATTTGGATTGCAACTCGGGGGAGAGGTCAAGATCATTGTTCTCGTGTTTCTGGATGCGGAAGCCCTGAAAGGTTTTCGAGCAAGCGACGGATGGAAGGCGGGGGTGGACGGCTCCGTCTCCCTGGCCACGTTGGGAGCCGGCGGTGTCATCGACACGAACACCCTGAAAGACCCGATCGTCGGATTCGTCTTAGGTCAAAAGGGGTTGATGTACAACATATCGTTTGAAGGAACGAAATTCTCGAAGCTGGACAAGAAATAAGTTTCTCTACCTGCTTGAACGCGCTGAGGACCTGGTGCAGGGGACTGAACCCCCTCTATTGAGACAGGGTGAATTGGCATCCCTGCCACCCCCATGGTGGCAGGGATACAAACAACGAGTGGGCACGTTTCCGAAAGCCTTTCGGAGCGTCGAGCACCGCCAGGCCTTTGCCGGTTTCGATCTCAACCGTCCGCAGATGTTGGATGATCTCTTCGGGCCTGTACCGTTTCTTGGGCATGTGAGCGACCTCCCTCGTTGCGGTCCAATCTACCACTCACCCTGGACCAGATTTGCCCGGGCAGGACATCTTCTTGACCAATAGGCCTATGAATGCTAGCCTCGCGCCGCTTGAGAGACTCAGAGCTTCCGACAGCCCATCCGTACAAGGGAAGCCTTCATGAAGCATGTCTTTCTGACCGTCATCTACGTGTGCGCCTCGCTCGCCCTGCCCGTCTTCGCCCAGGATCAGCAACGACCTGACCAGAATGAGCTGATCCAGGCCCCCAAACTTAAGCCTTGGACCGGGGACCTCGACGGGATGGTCGAACGCCGCGTCATTCGGGCGCTTGTGGCGCCATCCCGCACCTCATACTGGTTCAACGGCGCCAGACAGACCGGCGCTGAATATGAACTCCTCAAGGCCTTTCAGGAAGACCTCAACAGTCGTTACCAGACGCGCGGCAAACATATCCATCTTCATGTGGTCTATATCCCGACATCGCGCGACCAGTTGATCCCGGGGCTTCTGGAGGGACGCGGCGACATTGCGGCCGGCATCCTGACCGTCACACCGGAACGGCTCGAACAAGTGGATTTCGGCGCGCCCTTTTTCCGCGGAGTCAGGGAAATCGCTGTGACAGGACCTGCGTCACCCGAACTCTCCTCCATCGACGATCTCTCGGGAAAAGAAGTCTTCGCCCGCAAGTCATCAAGCTATTGGACCCACCTGGAGCACCTCAACGAGCGGTTCGCTCAAGAACACAAACCTCCGGTGATCCTCAAAGCCGCGCCGGAGGATCTGCAGGACGATGATCTGCTGGAAATGGTCAATGCCGGGCTTCTCGGCATTATCGTCGTGGATCGCTACCAGGCCCTCCTCTGGGCGAAAGTCTTCAAAAAGCTCAAACCGCACAGAGGCATCGTCATCCACGAGGGAGGCGACTTGGCCTGGATGATCCGGAAGGACAGCCCGAAACTGAAAGCGGAGATTGCCGAATTTGCGAAGAAGCACGGCGGGAAATCCGCCTTCGGAAACGAGCTGCTCAAGAAGTACGGCGGCGACGGCAACCCGCGGGTCGTCAAGCAGGCCACATCGTCCAACGAGATCAAGAAATTTGAGAAGACGGTCGAGTTCTTCCGGAAATATGGCGCCCAGTACGACATGGACTATCTCTTGATGATCGCCCAGGGCTACCAGGAATCTTTGCTCGATCAGAACGCCAAAAGCGATGTCGGCGCAATCGGCGTAATGCAACTGATGCCCGCCACCGGCAAGGAAATGAACACAGGCGACGTTACGCAGCTTGAACCGAACATCCATGCCGGCATCAAGTATGTCCGGTTGGTCCGGGACCAATACTTCGAAAGCGAGCCGATGGATACGCGCAACAAGATCCTGTTTTCGTTCGCGGCTTACAACGCCGGTCCAGCTCGGGTACAGAAACTCCGGAAGGAATCGGAACGGCGCGGGCTCAATCCGAACATCTGGTTCAATAACGTCGAGCTGATCGCCGCGCAGCGAATCGGCAAGGAAACGGTCACGTACGTGGCCAACATTTACAAATACTACTACGCGTTCACACTTGTCGAGGAACAGCGGGCCGCAAAGGAAAAAGCTCGCGGCGAGCTACTACAAGACATTCACTAACCATCCACCCGCGAAACCGCTCAGAGTTGTCCTCGCCAGTACACTGTTCATGACACTGTTTCCTCTCTCTTCTGTGCCCTTGTCTACAGCCTCACCGACCGCAACCTGGACACGACCCGCGATTGTGTTTAATGTGTGCTAACCACCCGCCCGACGTCCAATATGTCGCTACCATTCCGCAAACTCTCCGGATCGTGATGAGCATAGTGCTGCGCCATGATCGGAGATGGATGTTCCAGTAGCCGCTGCGCCTTATACAGACCTACTCCGCCCCGGACCATTCGCGTGGCACGGGGATGGCGGAGCTCACGGAAGTGGCAATCCGTGATCTTGCCTTCCCTCACGTCAGATGCAAGTTGAGGCATTTCACCCTCCTTGTTCGCCGACCCTCTGTGGCGTTCTTCCACAGCCGTGTGCACCTCCCCCCTCCCCCTCGTCGTCGGAGTCACCACGCAAGCCACTGGTTTAATATACATAAGTATTGTTTCTGTCCACGCTCTTTCCAGTTGACCTCGCGTCACAGTTTTTGCAATATAGAACTTCCCTGTGGTCCGACCAACGAAGGGAACGCGCTGACGGAAATTCCCGCTGCGCTGAAGGGCCGACAGGAAGTGGCAGCTCCGCATCGGCGTTGCTTCTAGCTGCGGGAGGGGGGCACCTCGTATCAGTCCTCACGGCTATGTTCCGAATGAAAGGAGCTAGACATGAAGGGCATTAAGAAAGACATCGATTCTCGCAGTGAGCCTGCTGGCGTTCGCTGGCACCGGCCGTTTTCTCCACTGGAGGTTGAACCCCTGCTCCTAAATCCACAGCTATTAAGAATTCAGTCGGCGATCGGTTTCGCCGGAGTTGCGCTGATCGTGTTTGCGCTGGTGCAGATTGTCCCGGCGAACCTCCTTCCGGCTTTGGCGCAAGACCTCCCTACCTCCAGGCAAGGCCCCGAAGCACCTCCTGCCGAGGACTTGCAGGAGCGGGTCCGGTCACTCGAACGGACCGTGGAGGACATGAAGAAGGAGCGTGAGGCGTCGAAAGGGGGTGACCGCACTGTTTCACCTGAGGTAGGCCCCTCACGGCCTACCGCAGGGACAACCGCCACCGTGCCCGAACACGAGAGAGAACGGCGCTTACTGAACGCGAATGCCTATGCCGCGGCCCGATTGGATAACGCGCCATTCGATCCGGAACTCAGAGGCTTCTTTTTGATTCCTGGAACCCAGAGCATGCTCCGGATGGGAGGATTTGCCAGGACGGACCTGATTCATGACTTCAAGCCGGCCGGCAATAATTCCATGTTCGTGACCTCCTCAATTCCGACAGGTCCGAACCCGGGTAACGACAGCACCAGTATGAGCATCGTCCCGTCGCGGCTCAGCTTCGAGTTCCGCAGCAACCACTCGTTCGGCGGGCCCATGCGAATCTATTATGAAAACGATTTCGCCAACAACCCGGACAACGTGCCGGCGTTCAGGCTCCGTCACTTTTATGGACAATGGAGCAACGTCCTCGTAGGACAAACCTGGAGCGCATTTCAAGATGCTGACGCCTTTCCCGACACGGTGGATTTCAAGGGGCCCAACGCGATGACGTTCCGGTTGCAGCCCCTCATTCGCTATACCCATGCGATCAACAAAGAAAATAACATCGCGCTGTCCATTGAACAGCCAGGGACGGAGGCGCCGACAAGCGTTAACACCCCGACCGGCCCGGTTCCCATCACGCCGACGACACCGCTACCGGATTTTGTCCTGAAGTATCGGTATGAAGAGAGCCGATTTCACATTCAGAATTCGTGGCTGTTTCGATCGTTGGGTGGATTCAGCGGCACGCAGATAGAGCGCCAGGTCTTTGGGTGGGGCGGCATGCTCTCGGCCGCAGGAACGGTCTACAAGAGAGACAACATCATCTTGCAGGGGACTTTCGGTGAAGGGATCGGGCGCTATATCAACGACCTGAACGCCGGATCGGGAACGGACGTGGGGTTCTCCAACCCAGTGCGCCTGCAAGCGATCCCGACCTACGGCGGGTTCGCCGCCTATCAACACTTCTGGGACGAGCGATGGCGTTCGACCGCGACCTACGGCTACCTCCACGCCAACCTGCCGAGTGGTGCCATCGGTTCCGATTTCAAACAAACACAGTATACGGAAGGCAATCTCATGTACCGTCCGGGAGCCGGGTTTACCATCGGGGCGGCACTCCTGTGGGGGCAGCATGTTGTAGCAGACGGAAGCCGAGCGGATGTCTTCCGCCTGAACTTTGTGTTCCAATATGATCTCGTAGATTTGTGAAACTGACGAGGGGCCGTGCTTGACAGGATGAGGAGGCATTCCGGCGATTCGGCACAGGCGGTCGTAACTGCCAATGGCACACAATAGTTCTGCACAGTTTAGCCACAGTGAGTGTGCTCAAGCCCACCTCACCTTGCTCATTCCGGCCAAAGTTCGCTTTTCCCCTAACTCTTGGCCAGACATCGCCTGAAAGAGCTTGAGTGGGCTGATGTAGGATCGTGAAATCGCCTTCCTAAACCGCTGTTCCTTCGACTAAACCTGTCCTCCAATCTTCTGATTCAAGGACACCAAACAGCTAGTCTTGGCAGGCTGAATTTTCGAGAGTTTTCGGGCGGGACTTCTTACAGGTTTTGTGGACAGAAGACTTCAACGGTTTCCCTGCCTCGATACCCGCCCGGATAGCTGCTCCTGCGCCTTCTTTACAGAGGAGCAGGCGCTAGCGCTTGGTCTTGGCCGCCGCGCATGGAGCCGGGCGGCTGAGTTCCGCCGGCAGTTTCGTCTGCTCGTCCACGCAGGCCATATCGAGTTGGGCCTGCGTCAAACCTGAAACCAAAGACAGGTTGGCTCCGTGCAACGTCGCGCGGTGGAGATCTGCCATGTCGAGTCGCGCACCGGTGAGATCGGCTCCGGATAACGTGGCGCCTCGGAGGTTCGCCTCTTGGAGGTTGGCATGGATGAGATTCGCGCGGGTGAAGTTCGAACCGTTCAGGTCCGCTGCGACGAGATTGGCCGATTCCATGGTCGCCTCATTGAATTGTGCCTGATGGAATTGGGCTTTCGGTGCGTAGATCTCGCTGAGGTCCGCCTTCGTAAAGATGGTGCCGGTTCCCCTGGCGCCGATCAGCACCGATCGATAGAGTCTGGCATCTCGGAAATCAGCCTGGTCCAGGACGGCCTTATAGAAAATCGCCATCCGAAGATTGCCTGACTGTACCTTCGCCTTGATCAACTGCGCTCCTTCCAGATTGGCCTCCTCCAGATCAGCCTGCTGCAAGCCGGCCGAGCGGAAATTCGCGTATCGCAGGTCCGCCCCACGGAGGATGGCCTCCCGCAGGTTGGCCCCGACCAGACTGGTGTCGTCGAGATAGGCGCTTTCCAGGTCTGCTTCCACCATCAGGGCTCCGTCGAGCCGTGCACCGTCGAGGAGTGCTCCTTGTAGATTGGCCTGACGCAGGTTGGCATTGGTCAGGACTGTTCGGCGGAGGTCGGCCCCCATCAGATCGGTTCCTACCAAGATGGCCCGGTGGAGGTTGGCGCCGTAGAAGTAGCTCTCGATGAAGGAGGCGTTCGTCAGGTCAGCTGAAGCGAGGTCCGCCTCCTCGAAATGGGCCCTCTCGAAGCTGGATTCGTGCAATTGTGCACCGGTCAGGACGGCATTGTAGAGCGCCGCTTCATCGCCTATCGCACGGAACAGATTGGCGTTCGACAATCGTGCATGCCGGAGATCGGCTCCCGCCAGGCTGCTATCTTCCAAGACGGCTTTCGTGAGATCAGCTCCGGCGAGACTCGCTTGTGACAAATTACTTTGGTACAGGTTCGCCTGGCGGAGGATGGTCTCTTCCAATCGCGCCCGTTCCAGATTGGCCCCGACGAGTTTCGCTTGCCGCAAGTCTGCCTGGCACAGATCCGCGCGTTGATATTCCGGCTTCTCACGGTGTTCAAGCCACTGTCCATGCGATTCCACGATCGCCTGCAGCTGCTTGGGCGGAACGGGTTTTTTTCTGTACTTGCTCTCACAGCGGGTGGCGTGACTGCTTGCCTGACTCGGCTCCGCTGCTTGGGTGATGGCCGGTATGCTGATGGTCAGCACCGCGATCAGCAGGCTGTGGACGGCGCAGACTCCGGCATACGTTCTGTTCATTCGTGTCTCCTTAAGAAAGATTCCTCGGTGGTGTGGCGCATGATTATTACACAGATTGGTCCACGGCAAGCGCGAGATCCTGAAGCGGTTGCGAGATCCGAACGTCATAGGGGTGGTCGCACTCAAGCCTGCGAAGCGAATCCGGCAACAGTGCCAACTGTGTGGCGGCCCGTTGACGCAAATCCGTCAATTCCTGAGCAGGAGCGAGACGGCGGCCCTCTCTCATCACGGGATGCAAAAGCGGATCTCCTGTTCCGGGGGCTTGCACCGTGGTCACGAGATCGTAATCACATCGTCCATCAAGGGCGTACTGCCGGTAGACCTGTTTGCGGCCAGGCCAGGTGGCTTTCCCTTCCGATCGCTTCCGGCAGGGTCGGCCCGCATACTCTTGAAGTTTGTAGGCACAATCGAGCGACGGTGCATCGGCCGACGTGGTCATGGCGGTGCCGACGGCAAAACTGTCGATCGGTGCTCCACCGGCGATCAGCCGCTGCAGTTGGAATTCGTCAAGATTGCCGCTCGCCAGGATCTGGGCTTGTGGCAATCCCCCCTCATCCAAGATGCGCCGGACTTTTCGCGCATGGTCTGCCAGGTCGCCGCTATCTAACCGCACACCCTTCACCATGATGCCCTGTTGTCTCAAGATGGGAGCCAGCGCCACGACTTTGTGTGCCGCAGCCTCCGTGTCGTAGGTATCGATCAAGAGGACTGCGTTCTTTGGCTGCGCCAGAGCGAAATGCTCGAAGGCGATCATCTCGTCTTTATGGGCCTGCACAAATGAATGGGCCATGGTGCCGTAGATCGGAATGTCATATTCCATGCCGGCGAGGACCGTCGAGGTTCCGGCGAAGCCGGCCAGATAGCTGGCTCGCGCAGCGAGCAGGCCGGCCTCCGCACCGTGAGCCCGACGCAATCCGAAATCGATGAGCGGTTTCCCGCCTGCGACCAGCACGGACCGGGCCGCCTTCGACGCAATCATGGTTTGGAAATTCAACAGATTCATGATGCGGGTTTCGACGAGTTGGGCCTGGGGAAGAGGCGCGACGATTCGGAGAATCGGCTCATGCGGAAAGAAGATCGTTCCTTCCGGCATCGCTTGGACTTCGCCTGTGAACCGCAACCCTTCCAAATAACGCAGCAGCGTCGAGTTAAACCGTCCGGTCGATTCGAGCCATGCCAGCTCTTCCGTCGTGACATGAAGCCCTGAGAGGAACTCCACCACCTGTTCGAGCCCGGCGGCCAGCAGGAAATTGCGATGGATCGGCAGCTTGCGGACGAACAATTCGAACACAGCTTCGTCTTCCATGCCCTGTTCGAGATAGGCCTGCACCATGGTGAGTTGATAGAGGTCGGTCAGGAGAATGCTGGAGCAGGGATTCATGCAGCGAGGCTTTCTAGACGGGTCGGGATCGCTCCCAATTGAATCATGGCCTCTTCCGCCTTGCGTCCATCCTCCCAGGCCACATTGACGGCCCTGATTGCATCGGTCAGCAAGCAGACGTGGTAGCCGAGCACCCGCGCGTCTTTGACCGTGTTGAGAACGCAATAGTCCGTCGCGAGCCCGCCGATGAAGAGCCGTGCGATGCCCGCAGCCTGCAAGTGCTTGTGCAGGGGCGTATCTTGGAATGCCGAATAGGCTTCCTTGTCCGGCAGGGTCGCCTTATGAATGATAGTGGCCGTCTCAGGGATGGGGAATGACGGAGGAGGCAGAGCGCCGGTCGACCCGGCGACGCAATGAATTGGCCAGGGCCCGCCCTGCTCGCGAAAGGAACAATGGTTGGGGGGATGCCAATCTCGCGACAAAAAAATCGGCAGGCCGCGTGATTGGAAACGATCGATGTACCCGCGTAGGACAGGGACGATCTCGTCGCCTCCCTTCACCCCCAGGGCTCCACCGGGGAGAAAGTCGTTCTGGATATCGGCGATCAGCAAGGCATCGCGCACGCACAGCTCTTCTCTTAGTGAACTCATGGCTTCAGAATGGTCATATCAAAGAGTGTGCTAACGCCCCTGCTGTGCCAACAGACGAATGTACGCAACCACGTCCTGCATTTCGCCGTCCGTCAGTTGACCTCGCCATGAATGCATGGGGCTGAAGACGACGCCGTGTTCGATAGTTCGTAACAGTTCTTCGTCGGATTTCAAAAAGGATGTAAAGCGATGGAAGTTGGCCGGTGCCACCTTGAGGTTTTTTGCGTCCGGTCCATCCCCCCAGCCTCCGACACCATGGCAGCCCTGGCAATTGCGCTGATACACGGCTTTGCCGCGTGTGATATCGGCAGGATACTCTTGCGCGTGGAGGGGAGGAGCGAACAGCAGGCCGATGAGTCCCAGGCTCAGGGTGACTCTGAGTGCCGACATTGCGTTCCCAGAGATGATACGCATCGCGGTCTCCTAGCTTTTCTTTGTCGTGTGGGCAACAAACGACGTATAGAGTTGCTGCATCTTGGTGCTGCCGCACTTCGGGCATGTCACTTTGGTGGACTCATGTTCCTTCAAGGTCAAGACCACCAACGATTCCTTCCCGCAATCCAGACACTTGTAGTCGTACATGGGCATGAACTATCCCCCTAGACTTCTGTGATGATATGTCCGTCTGGTTTCGTTTCGCCCTCGCTCCATTCGGCGATGGCCTGAGCCAGTTCCGCGAGTCGTTGCGCCGCACGGCCGTAGACTGTGTCGGGGGGGTACTCTCCATCTAGCTTTCGTTCACCGGCTGGCACGCCGGTGAGCAATTCGATGGCTTCTTCTATCGTGTTCACCCCATAGATCGTGAATCGACCGGCTTCCACCGCCTCGACGACCTCGCGCCGCAGGGCGAGATGTTTGCTGTTGCGGGCGGGAATAACGACGCCTTGTTTCCCGGTCAGTCCTCGCCGCACACAGGATTCGAAGAATCCTTCGATCTTTTCATTCACGCCGCCGATCGGCTGCACCTCGCCAAGCTGGTTGACCGATCCGGTCACGGCCAGCCATTGACGAATTGGGAGATCCGCGAGGCTGGACAGGATGGCGGCCAACTCGGCCACTGCGGCGCTGTCACCCTCCACTTCAGAGTAGGTCTGTTCGAACGTCAGTGAGGCGCTCAACGCGAAGGGGTGGACTCCGGCAAACTTGCCGGAGAGGTATCCCACGAGCGTCATCACGCCTTTGCTATGGATGTTGCCTGCGAGTTCCGCTTCGCGTTGAATGTCGATCACTCCTTTGGTGCCGACGGAAGTGCGCGCGGTAATCCTGGTCGGGCGGCCGAAGGCATAGTCACCGAGTTGGTGTACGGAGAGTCCGTTGACCTGACCCACGACTTCCTTGTCCAGATCCACCATCAAGGTGCCTTCTCGGATCTCGTCCTGGATCCAGTGTTCTGCCAGATTCGACCGATGGCGCTTGTGCGCGACTGCTGCTTCTACGTCTGCGCGTGAGACGAACGCATGACCCTCCTTCTTGGCCCAGTAGCAGGCCTCCCGGATGAGGTCGCTGACCAGACTCAATCGCAGCGAGAGCCGGTCGTGTCGTTCCGCAAATCGAAACCCCTGCCGGATGACCTCGGCCACGGCATCGACTCCGAAATGCGGGAGCCCTTCCTCCCGGCAGAGTTTGGCGATGAAGCGTGCATATTGGCGATCCTGCCGTTCGCTCCGCACCACCTCGGTGTCGAAGTCCGCCTTCACCTTAAAGAGCTTCGCAAAGTCTTCTTCGTAGGCCTGAAGGAGGTGGTACAGCATCGGAGGTCCGACCATGATGACTTTTACGCTGACGGGAATCGGTTCCGGCCTGAGCCCTGCGGTGGAAAAGCCATAGAATTCGGCGGGGTCTTCGATCTTGACCGCTCCGGTCTTAATCACCCGTTTCAGCGCGTCCCAGGAAAAAGGCTGGCGGAGGACATCCATCGCATTGACGATCAAATATCCGCCGTTGGCGAGCAGGACCGCGCCACCCCGAATTTCAGTAAAGTCGGTGTACATGACGCCCATCTGGGCTTTCCGCTCGATCTTCCCGATCAGGTTGGTATAGGTGGGGTGGGATTCGTCGATCACTGGCGCCCCCGCCGTTGGGTCATGCTCGACAATGAGATTGACGAGGTACCGGGTCATATCGGGCCGGCGGGATTCAAGCCCTGGAATGTGGATTGCCGGGCCTTCGTGCGGGAGGAAATCCTTGTAGTGATGAATAATGTCGTGGTGGACTCGTTCGAGATAGCCGGAGATCGCCGGCAAGTCCAGGTAGGCGCGGCGCATCGTCTCATAGCGACCTTCCAGGAGGTTAGCCACCAGTTGGTGATCCAGCAGGCGCAGCTGGTGTTCGGCTTCTTTCTCGAGGCCGTGGATGCGAACGTGAAATTCGCGGATCTCGCCCTCAAGCGTTTTTCGCCGCTCCGTCAACTCTTGCTGCTCCTGCTCCGTGATGGACTCCATCTGCTCGTCCGTCATCGGATGGCCGTCTTTGAGGGGAACGAGCCCGAACCCTACAGGGGTTTCTTCGAATCCGAACCCCCGCTTCAGGCTCAGTGCCGTCAGGTCCTGAAAGAGCACTTTCTTCTTCGATTCTGTGTCCTCGACAATTTTGGCCCTGGCATCCAGATATTTTTTGCTTTCGAAGGCGAGGGGAATGTCACGCCGTAGGCTTTCGATGAATGCAGTCATCTCGCGTTTGAACACGCAGCCTTGTCCTGCCGGAAATGAGAGGCAGACGGGACGCGACGCGTCCTGAAAATTATTTACATAACACCAGTCGGCCGGGGCCGGCGCGCCCTGGGCCATTCGTTTCACCATGCTGCGAACGAGCGTCCCCTTGCCGGTCCCGACCGGACCAGACACATAGAGATTGAAGCCGGGGCCCTTTATTTGCAGGCCGAAATCCAAGGCCTCGACGGCTCGTTCTTGCCCGATGATTTCGTTCAGGGACTCCAGTTCACTGGTATCGTCGAACCCCAGCTGTGCCGGATCGACGGTTGGTGCCAGCATGGAAACGGGGATCTTGAATTTGTCGACGGTCATCGTGACTCCTGTAGGGCAATGGGAACACCGTACGCAGGAGGCTCAAAAAGGCCGTAACGCAAGGCCGCAGCGAGCGAAGAGGCGAGGCGTACGCTTCGGTACGTTGAGCCTCTGAGCGATGCGAGAACGAAGCTGGCGGACATTTTCAGCATCCTGCTATGGGACGATGGGGGACGGACGGTGAACCGTCGACGCCTGAAGGCCTTTCTCGCCCTCTTCAATGTTGAAGGCGACGTCAGTCCCGTCATTCAATTCATCGAACGTGAGACCCTGCAGCGCGTGTTTGTGAAAGTACACTTCGCCGCCGCCCTCCTTGAGGATGAATCCATATCCCTCTTTCGGGAACAGTTTGCAGATCACGCCTCGCAATGGCGGGATCGGAGACGTGCGCACCTCGGTGCGACCCCGCTTCTCGTGGTACTTGCGGAGTTCGATGGCAATGGCGTCGAAGGCGGTTCTGATGGCCTCTTCGAACGTCTTGTCTTCCTTGCGGGCCGTCATGGTCTGGCGGCCGGGGAGCGTGACGACGATGAGCGCCTCGGCGACATTGTTCAGCTTTTTGTGGTGGGGATTTTTCGTGAGGGTGACTCGCCCATGAATCAGATCTTCATGCCTCTGTTGGAGGTCTGCCATGCGGGTTTCGATCTCACTTTTCCAGCGGGGAGTCATCGCGACGTTTCTACTTTCAATTTCCAAATCCATACTGCCTCCTTTTGGAGTTAATCGTGGTCCTCTGGTGGTTGATATCAGCAAGCGATGTGCCGCCCCTTGAAAGGAGGCGAGGACTGGAGGCGCGAGGCTATGGGCCTGAATATTCTTACGTCTGGCCCTGTGCCGCTTGCTTTGGCCCTGGCTCCGAGTGGCGCATTTTTCCTCAGTTGCGCTCTTGGCAGTGAAGCTCAATGCACCAGTGAAATAGGCGGCTAAGGGCTAAAAGGCGAGGGGCTATGGTGCGAATGTGAACTCTATCTTTTGCCTCGTGCCTCTCGCCCCATGCCCTCACGATGTGGAACGTGACTTGCGTTCGCATAGAATGATGCCGCCTCTGAGCAAACAATCATTAGAGCGTTATCTCCGCGCCCGCTTTGGCGAGAAGGCCAGCCTATTGTCCTATGGAGTCATTGGAAAAGCGAGCTCAGAAGGAGCGCAGAAACAGTATGGCTATGGCACGCCGGTTAAGCTGACATTTCAAGTCGGGCGGAAGATTCAGTCGGCGGTTCTGGAGACCATGAAGCCGGGGCCCTTCGGCCATGAGCACCCTGCGGATCGCGCGCAGGCCATTCTCTGGGACTATGACTCCTATGGCCGGCTGCCGCGTCATGTGAACGCGCTCGACGTCGGGGCGTTTACCGATGATCGGCAGCTGATCTCGGTGGCCGAGGCGCGCGAATTCTTCGTCCTGACCCAGTGGACGGAGGGGGCCAGTTATCATCTCGATTTAGAGCGATTGGCCAAAGGCGGAAAGCTTCGGAAGCGGGATCGAGAGCGGACGATCGCCCTGGCACGCTACCTGGCGGAGATTCATGCCAGGAAACGGCGGGACCCGAATCTCTACCGCCGGCGGCTTCGAGAACTGATTGGTCACGGCGAATGCATCATGGGATTGACCGATAGTTACCCGGAGCGATTCGGCTTCATTACGGAAGATCTGTTGCGTGACGTCGAAGAGTCCTGCAACCGCTGGCGTTGGCGCCTGCGTGGGGAGACCCAGCGTCTGTCTCAAGTCCATGGAGATTTTCATCCCTGGAATGTCTTGTTCCGGAAAGGAACGGATTTTTCAGTACTCGACCGGTCACGAGGGGAGTGGGGGGAACCGGCGGACGACGTGACCTCGATGACGATCAACTATCTGTTTTTCTCTCTCTGTCGCTGGGGCACCTTACAGGGGCCGTTGGAAGTGATGTTCCGACTCTTTTGGGACACCTATGTGGAGGCAAGCCAGGATCATGCGGTCACAGAGTCGGCCGCCCCCTTCTTTGCGTTTCGAGGCTTGGTCCTGGCGAATCCTCTGTGGTATCCCAAGCTGCCGATCGAGGTGCGCCGGACCATCTTCCGATTTATCGAACATGTGCTGGATGAGCCGCGCTTCGATCCTTCCCGGGTGAACGAATATTGTCGGGAGTGAATGAGCTGTCACCTGTCAGCTCTCAGCTCTCATTAGAATTTGACATCACTGTTCTCTTCACAAGCCGAAGGCTGATCGCTCGGTGGGGTTCATGAATCGCCCTCAAAGTTTCGCCATTTGGATCACCGGCCTGCCGGCCTCTGGCAAGAGCACGATCGTCTCGGCGTTAAAACCTCAACTTGAGGCGATGGGGCTAGTGGTGGAGGTATTGGAATCCGATGAGGTCAGGCGGGTCATCACGCCGACACCGACCTATTCAGAAGCGGAGCGAGATCTCTTCTATCGAGCGTTGGCATTCACGGGACAGAAGCTTGTGGCACATGGTGTGACCGTGGTGTTCGATGCCACGGCGAGCCGCCGGCTCTATCGGGACTTTGCGAGGTCTGTGATCCCTCGGTTCATTGAGGTTTCCGTGGAATGCCCTCTCAGGACCTGCATGGAGCGAGACCGGAAAGGGACCTATCGAAAGGGCCAGTTGGGCGAATCTCTCACCGTCCCGGGACTTCAATCGCCCTACGAAGTACCGATCAACCCGGACCTCCGAATCGACAGCACCACCACTCCCTCAGGCGGCGCGGCCCGCCAGATCTGCGACCTGGTCAAAGCAAAATTCCTTTAGCAGGATTCTAAAAAAACCATTTCGGTTCAGCTCTGCAGGATGCTCAAAAAGGCCGTTCAGCAAGGCCGCAGCGAGTGAAGGCCCGAGGCATACCCTCTGGGCTACGTTGAGGATGCTTTCGAGGCGAGAACGAAGCAGGCGGACTTTTTCAGCATCCTGCCAGCCGCTGCCTCAGTGAAATGCCAATACCGGGCATGGCATCTTGTGTAACACGGCATGAGACACGCTGCCGAGCACGAAGCGGGTGATTCCTTGCCGGCCACTCGTGCCCATCAGAATCAGATCGGATCGCAGTTTGGTGGCTTCTTGCAGGATCATGGCAGACGGTGTCCCGAGCACGGCGATCCCGCGCGCCTGATAACCTAGGACGCGCAGACGTTCTGCCACAGCGTCGATGTAGTCGCGCGCGCTTTGGAAGGCCTGCTCCTCCAGTTTCTCGGCGGCGGGCGCATCGACCGGCCATGGCGGTTGTGTCGAAGGCAGGACCGTCAGCAGCGTCACCTCAACTGCATCATGAAACGGCTTCTGTTGTAGAAAACGAATTGCAGCTTCTGCGTCGGATAAACCCTGGAGCGGCAGCAAGATCTGTTTCATGGCCTTGACCGGGCCGTTCACGATCAATGTCGCGCAGGAGGCCAGGGCGAGGATGCGGTGTGACACACTGCCGAGTAGCCGCTCCTTGATGGGGCCAAGACCCCGTGCTCCCATCACGATGAGGTCGGCTTTTTGCTCCTCGGCCGTCGAAACAATCACCTCTGCCGGAGACCCGATTCGAAGCTGTTTCGTCGAGGGACCTGCATGTATCGGGAGGAGGGACTGAACCCGATCGAGCAGCCGTTCGCCGTCTTCCCGCATGCTCTGCTCGATCGTCTTATAGAGCTCCTCCGCCACTTCCGGCACCATCATTGGATATGCCGGCCTCGGGATGTCCAACGCGTGAAGGAGGGTGAGCTGCTCTGCCCGGGCAAAGTATTTCAGGGCATGAACTGCTTCATAGGAGTTATCCGATCCGTCAACCACGAGTAATGTTTTCATCGAGGACGCTCCTTTGTTCGCACACCTTTGCCCTCGTGCGGGGCGAGATGAAAGTGTTGCTGAAACCAGGTGAGAGCATGCTCCGCAACCTGTTCAAGTGTGCCGGGCTCTTCAAATAGATGCGAGGCGCCCGGCACGATGACAAGACGTTTAGGACAGGTGAGGAGTCGGTAGGCTGCTCGATTCATCTCGATGACCGGCTCGTCGTCACCACCGATAATCAGCAGAGTCGGTGCGGTGACCGACGGGAGATAAGGTTCGGCCAGATCTGGTCTGCCGCCTCGTGACACGACAGCCCGAATCGACGAGGGATCGCGGGCTGCCGCCTGCAGGGCCGCACCGGCGCCGGTGCTGGCGCCGAAATAGCCGATGCCCAGGCCCTTCGTCCGATCATCCTGTTCGAGCCAGGCTTTGGCCAACAGGACCCGATCTGCCAGCAGATCGATGTCGAAGACCTTGCGGCGGTCTTCGGCTTCATCCGGGGTCAGTAGATCGATCAGCAGCGTGGCCACCTTTCCTTGCTGGAGATGGCGGGCGACGAAATTGTTACGCGGACTGAATCGCCCGCTGCCGCTTCCGTGGGCGAAGACCACCATTCCGAGCGCCTGCGCCGGAAGGCCGAGGATCCCTTCAAGGGTGAGGCCCCCCCGCGTGAGTCTTACTGTCTGTTCATTCATTGTCGTCCCCACGGTCCGTATTTCATTTTTCACCTTCCGATCGCGGGCGAAGGGGCGAGCAGATGCCGCCCAGTCTGGTTGGTCGGGAAGTCAAGGAATTCGCCGATTCATCAACTCTGTCGCGGCGGTCATGCACCGTCGTCAATTCCCTCGTTACGGAGTCATTCGAAGCTCATTGGCATTCCGTGGGGCAGAAAAACAGAAGGTACAGTCCCACCGCTAGTCCGAGAAGAACAGCACCCAACAGCAGCCACTGTGTCCTTGTCATGGATCCGCCTCCAAATTCGATGTACAGAGAGATTCAGCAAGTCTGATGCCGTTGCCTTAACAGCCGCGTGAGGCGTGAGGGGTGAGTCGTAAGGGGTGAAGAGTGAAAGTCATTCGGCCTCGTCTGTCTCCTCACGCCTCACGCCTACGGTTCACGTCTTCTGTTGCCTTCTGCCACAGAGTTGAAAAGCCTACTGTAGCAGGACACCCCCCAGAGATGGATCAGGGAGTTGATGGCTCATAGGTGATAGCAGGTCCAAATGTGAAATCGCCTGATCCATTGTGCTATTAGACAGAGTTGTCGGCTCGTGGCTCGGTGGCACCGGCCTTGCTGATAAGGGGTAATGAGTCAATCTTTTGGGAGGTTACATGGCTGAATCGCTCTTTACCAAGATTCTTGTGCCGGTAGATTTTTCTCCATGTTCAGAAGAAGCTTTCCGCGTCGCTCTGGCGCTTGCCCAGACCTTTCAAGCCGAGCTATTGCTTCTGCATGTGATCGACACGAGCGCCCTGGCGACCTTCAATCAGCTGGGGTTATTGTCTGTGCCCTCAGACGCGCAGGGTCAGAAGCGGCGGCTGCGCCATCATGCGCGACTCAATGTGCGGCGATTGCTCGAATCAGACTCGGCCAAGGGCGTGACCGTGACGCGAATTGTATTGGAGGGCGGGCCGTTTATGGAGATCGCGAAGACGGCCCGGATGGAAAAAGTGGATCTGGTAGTGATGGGGAGTTATGGCGGGCGTTCAGGGAATGTGGACAAGATCTTTTTCGGCAGTACGGCAGAAAAGGTGGTGCGGACCGCTGGCTGCCCGGTGCTGACTGTTCCGCTGCCACCCAAGCCGAAACGATGATGGGGAAACGAGTCTGGCAGGTTGCGGAAAAACTACGATGGCGTGCTTGAATTTCGGTGGTCCGCAGGTGTGGCACAACGGGATGAACATTTTTGCAGGATGCTCAAAAAGCCCGTCCAGCAAGGCCGCAGCGAGTGAAGGGCCGAGGCGTACCCTCTGGGGTACGTTGAGGGTCTGAACGATGCGAGAACGACGCTGGCGGACTTTTTCAGCATCCTGCTAGAGGGAGGGGTACATGAGAAGTCAGAAGGCGCAGCAGTGGGGATGGGTTTTTGTGCTTGCCGTCACATGCGGGTTCTGGTGGGAGGCGGCGGGACCAGTGTTTTCGCAGTCGGAGCAAGTCGTCGAGGTCACGATCAAGGATTTCAAGTTTGTGACCAAGCAGGGGGCGTTGCGCCTTGGATTTCCTTCAGTGATTAAGGTCAGGAACGAGGATGCCGAACGGCACGACTTTGGCTCGACCATGTTTGAGGGCATTCCCACTCAGATCGAGAAAGACGGGGTGATCGTCTATGGACGAGGTCTGAGCGGAGTATTTCTCGATCCCAAACGGGATGCGGTCATTCGGTTCAACATGTCGCGGCCTGGCAGGCATGAGTTCCGCTGTTCGATCCATCCGAACATGGCCGGCGAGCTGCTCTTGCTCAGCGTGGAGGCTGTGTGAGAAATATGTCAGAGGCGAGAAGGGATGGGCGAGGGGTAATAATTCCTTCTTCGCCCTGGCCTTTGACCTTGCGACAAAAGCCCTTTGGAATGTGAGGAGACGACGCCCTTGATCACACGAATTTTGTTTGCTACGGATTTTTCACGGTGGGCCAAGCGGGCGGAAGACTATGCCTGCGCCCTCGCCTGCTCGTGGAAGACTTCCTTGACGGTGCTCAGTGTCGCCGAATTTATGCCGGGACTCAATCCCGATTACCCCGTGAATCAGCAATACTTGGCTGATCTACTCAAAGACGCATCGTCGCAGTTAGTCGACCTCAAGGGCCGTGCGGAACGGCGAGGCATTGCGGTTACGACCAGGGTGGCGACGGGGATTCCAAGTGAAGAGGTGATCACTGCGGCGCGGGCGGAGGATTCGGACCTCATCGTCGTAGGGACCAGAGGGAAGACCGGTCTCGCGCACGTCTTGTTAGGCAGTACCGCTGAGCGGGTCATTCGTGGAGCCCCCTGCCCGGTGCTGGCGGTGCGAACCGAGCCGGCGGACAGCGAGCAGGAGGAGGGTCCCCTGTCGAGGCCTGTCACGCTGGAGCGCATCCTCGTACCGGTCGATTTTTCCGATTGTTCTCTCGATGCCTTGGAGTTTGCAGCCGTGGTGGCGCAGCAGGCGAAGGCCTCCCTGCTGCTGCTGCATGTGTTGGAGCCTGTGTCGTACGGCTTGGACTTTACCCTCGGGCAGAGTAGGACACGTCATTCGGAAGTCGAGAGCTGGACGAAACGACTGGAGGAGTTGGCGTCCGCACTGAAAGTGACTCAATTACCTGTGGAGTCTCGGCTGCGGGGTGGCCTTCCGGCCGATTCAATTTTGGATTCTGCCCAGACCCAGCCCTGCGACCTCATCGTCATGGGCACGCACGGGCGCCGCGGGATCTCGCACGCCCTGTCAGGCAGCGTGGCGGAGGCCGTCCTGCGAAAAGCTCGCTGTCCCGTCCTGACAGTGCGCAGCCCGAAGTTCGGACCTGGCCATCGCCGGGTGATTCCGGCAGCGACGCCTCCCGTAGTGAACACTTAACCAAGGAGTGGGTGATGACGAGTGCAGCAAAACAAACAAGAAAAAGGAAACCCTCGATGCGTTCGCCCTTGGCGGCATCGCCCCGACCCATCGAGCTGCCGGAGGGCATGTGGGAACGGATTTCGCAGAAGGCCTTCGAACTGTGGCAAGAGCGGGGGTATCGAGACGGACACGATCTCGAGGACTGGCTCGATGCCGAGGCCATCGTGATGGAAGAAATTCATGAAGCTCGCGAGTGAAACGACAGCTGGCCTCTGGGTGCCTCTTGTCCCTTCGCTCGATGCGTTGCTCGCTCGGTTGGAATCCCTTTCGTTGGAGCCGGGGTTAGCTGCCCAGCGGCAGATCGCACTGGGTCTCGCCCTTCAGCCTTATCTTGAAGGTGGCGCCGGTTCGCTGTTATCCCCCCTGCCGCAGGAAACGGAGTTAGCCAATCTTTTATTCTACGCCGACTTCTACCCCCAGGACGGGCAACTGACGTTGATCGAGCAGTTGCGCGACGTCATCACAGAGCATATTCCACAAGAAGAGCGGGAGTGGTTGGATCCGCTGAAACATTCCTCTCTCGATCTGGCCGAATTCCTGTCGGTCGACGAACAGGTCCAGCGCCTGGTCTTCCGTTCGGTAGGGGATGCGCGGGTCTATCGCGTGCCGGACGGAGCGTTCCGTAAGGGGCTACAACCGGGACAGGTCCTTTTCACGCGGCTGATTCGCGAGCCCGGTGATGTGGAGTGGGAGCGGGCGGTGATTGCGGGCGCCGCGATCGTGTTATCCAACGAGGACGGGAAAGGCCTGCTGAACGCCACGCTCGACTATCGGCGACAGGTGGAAATTTCCGCTGGGTCCTTCGAACTCGGTGAGTGGCCGGAATTCGCCAAGCGCTATGGGCACGTTTTGCTGTGGACCTTCGCTCGCATGCGGTTTGCCGCGCTCGTTGACGCTGTGGTGAGTATTCGCTATGTAGCAGAAGGCGGGCAGCCCTATCTGCCCTATCTGTATGCCTTGGCCTTGTATGATCATGCCGAGTACGGATACATGACTGAGGCAATGGCAGGTCTTGAAGGGTTCGAGCGGGAAGCGGCGGCCCCTCCATCCGGTAGAGCCTCTGCCTCGAAGGATGCGCAGCACTTCGTGCAGCGAGGGGCTTACGGCGCCCTTGAATCTGTGGTGGTTGCAAGGCTAATTCTCACAACGACCCAGTTGTGGGTGGAGTGCGATTCGCGAGAGCGGCTTGATGCCATCAAACATAAGCTGGCTGCGACGTTCGGATTCTCTCTTCATTTCCGCGGCGAGACCTGTGCGCCACCGCCTCGACAGCTCAAGGAATCAGAGTTGGCCGTCAAGGAGCCTCTCACGTTGGTGATTTCGGTGGAGGAAGATCGGGACCTCTTGAACAAATTCTTAGAGACTCTGTACTTAGAGTGGGCGGAACAGGCCTGCCCGTCGTTGGGAAATCACATGCCTCGTCACCTCGCCACCTCAGCGGCCGGTCGCGAGCAGGTCGCCGCCTTAATTGCCGATATGGAGCGCCACGACCCTGGAATCAGGCGCGTAGGCCATGCGGCTTTTGACTACAACAAGCTGAGAGCCCATGTGGGGCTCGACGAGGTCGCTCGATGATGACTCGGCATAGGCCCAGACTCGCCGAGGCGCTCGAACTCTGTCGACCTGTGCCACCTGCCAAGTCGAACATCCTCAAGACGCTCCTGGCTGTCCAGTCTGCCCTGGGCCATGTGCCGACGTGTGCCATCCCTCAGATTGCGCAAGTGTTAGACGTGACGGATGCCCAGGTCGCCGGGGTCTTATCCTACTATTCTGACCTCAGGACTCAGTCGCCTGGTAGGCACCTCATTCGCGTCTGCATGGGCGAATCCTGCACAGCCAACCAGGGCGGGCTGGTCCTCCGTGCGATCCAAGACCACCTGCGCGTTGATGTCGGAGAGCGCACGCCGGAAGGGCGGTTCACTGTGGATAAGATGTCCTGCGCGGGAAACTGCGCGGTGTCGCCGACTGTGATGATCGATGAGGATCTCCGTGGGAGAGTGGCACCTTCCGACGTTCCCTCACTTCTGGAGCCCTATAGGTAGATGAAGACGACGCGCCTCTATCTCTCTAACGACACTTCCTCCCGTGCGACCGGCGCCGGACGACTTGCCGATGTCTGGAGCAATCGTCCTGAGATTCAACTGATTCACACGTCTTCGCGCGGAGCCTTCTTTCTGGAACCGATGGTGGAGCGAGATACGCCCAACGGGCGTGAGGCCTGGTTCAACGTAGCGCCGGATGACTTGCCTCGCATCGTGGGCGGCGTGGGTGGGACACCGGTT
This sequence comes from uncultured Nitrospiraceae bacterium, assembly GCA_963720035.1. Lineage (GTDB taxonomy): Bacteria > Nitrospirota > Nitrospiria > Nitrospirales > Nitrospiraceae > Palsa-1315. The sequence goes on from CAVREB010000003.1 coordinate 33,694, forward strand.
GCAGAGATCCCGTTTCTGCAGCAACAGACCCGCTTCACCTTCGCCAATTTCGGCATCACTGACCCTCTTGCGCTCGATGAATATCAAACACGGGGCGGACTCAAAGGATTGGCAGCGGCACAGAGCCTGTCGCCGGAGGCGATCATCGAAGAGTTGCGCATCTCGCGATTACGAGGTCGCGGGGGTGCGGCGTTTCCTGTGTGGAAAAAATGGCAGGTCGCGCAGCAGACCGGGTCGGAGGAGAAGTATGTGGTGGCGAATGCCGACGAAGGGGACGCCGGCACCTATTGCGATCGGATGATCATGGAGGGCGATCCCTTCCGATTGATCGAAGGCATGATGATTTGCGCCAGGGCGATCGGGGCGACGCGCGGGTATCTCTATTGCCGGTACGAATATCCAGCGGCGGCGCAGGCTATGCGGTTTGCGATTCAGAAGGCGCGCGAGGCGGACTTGTTGGACTGCGACGATTACCCGTTCGACCTTGAAGTGGTGGTCGGCGCCGGTTCCTACGTCTGCGGTGAAGAAACAGCCTTGCTGGAATCACTGGAGGGCCGTCGTGGTGTCGTGCTGGCGAAACCGCCCTACCCGGCAGAGTCCGGACTCTATGGCAAACCGACGATCGTCAGCAACGTCCTGACGTTCGCGACGATTCCCAACATTCTGGCGAACGGCGGCGCCTGGCATGCCTCACTCGGCACAGAAGGGTCGTGCGGTACGATGGCGCTCCAGATCGGAGGTCGGGTGAAGCAGCCTGGTCTGGTGGAAATTCCTTTTGGTATGACGCTCCATGATGTCTTGGATCGATTCGGCGGTGGTATGGCGCCTGGGGCGCGGTTCAAAGCCGTGCAGGTCGGGGGGCCCTTGGGGAGCCTGTTTCCTGAGTCGCAACTCGATATTCCCATCTGCTATGACGCGTTCGCCGGGGCCGGAGCTATTCTCGGGCATGGCGGCATTGTCGTCTACGATGATGAGACGAACATGGTTGAGTTGGCGCGGCACTTCATGGCCTTCACGGCGGACGAATCTTGCGGGAAATGTACGCCCTGCCGGGTTGGGTCGGTGCGAGGTCGTGAAATTCTCGAACGGATTCAGAGCGGTCAGGGAACCAAGGAGGATCTTCTCCTCCTGTCCGACCTCGGCGAGACCATGAAGACCGCCAGTCTCTGTGCCTTGGGAGGGCGAGCGCCCTATCCGGTCCTGACCGCGATCGAACATTTCGGAGACGAATTCCGAAGTAAGCTGTCAGCCTTCAGCCCTCACCAGTGAGCTGATTGCTGATGGCTAAACGCTGAAAGCTGATCACCATGAACATCACGATCGATGGCGAACGCGTCGCCGCCGAGCCCGGCGACACGGTTTACCAGGCTGCCAAGAAAGCCGGGATCGCCATCCCGAGCCTCTGTGCGTCAGACCACCTCAACCCCTTTGGGTCCTGTCGACTCTGCCTGTGCGAGATCGAGGGACAGAGCGGGACTGTTGCGACCTGTACGACGCCCGCGCGAGAAGGGCTCGTCGTGCAGACAAAAACCAAACGGCTCCAACGGCTGCGGCGCAACATCGTCGAGTTGTATCTTTCTGAACAGCCGGCCGCTGGTCCCGTGCCGGAGGCGCTGCAGCGCCTGGCTATTTCCTATGGGGTCCGTTCTGTACGCTACCACAATCCGGCGCGCCGGCTGGCCTATCGCGATGACTCGAATCCGTTCTTTTCCTTCGATAACGCTGCCTGCGTGTCCTGCGCGCGCTGCGTGCGGGCCTGCGACGAAATTCAAGGCACGTTCGCGTTGACCATGATCGGGCGAGGATTTTCGGCAAGACCGGCTGCGGGAGCCGGCTCTTTGATGGGTGAAGCGGCAGCCTTTACCACATCCAACTGCGTGTCCTGCGGCGCCTGCGTGAAGGAATGTCCGACTGGTGCGCTCGCAGAGAAGACGGTGCTGGAGCATGGCGCACCGACTGAATCCGTGCGCACGACTTGCGCCTATTGTGGTGTGGGTTGTGCGTTCGAGGCCGGTGTGCGAGATGGTCGCGTGGTGACGATGATGCCGGCAGACGATGGGCCTTCGAACAAGGGGCACGCCTGCATGAAGGGACGGTTCGGCTGGACGTATAACGATGCGCCCGATCGGCTGCGAGTCCCGCTGCTGCGTCGCGGCACCGGCTGGGAAGAGATTTCCTGGGAATCGGCATTGGATTTGGTCGCGCAGGAGTTCACGCGCATCAAGAACCAGCATGGTCCTGATGCCCTCGCGACCATTTCATCCAGCCGGGGCACGAACGAAGAAAATTATCTGTTTGCGAAGTTCATGCGTTGCGTGATCGGGACGAACCACATCGACAACTGTGCCCGCGTCTGCCACAGCGCGACCGTCACTGGCATGATGGAAACGCTCGGTGCCTCGGCTGCGACGAATTCCATTCAGGATCTCGATCTGGCTCACCTGATTATGGTGGTGGGGGCGAATCCGACGGAGTCCCATCCCGTGGTCGGGGCCAGGATCAAACAGGCGCATCGGCGAGGGGTGCCCTTGATCGTCATCGATCCCAGGCGCACGGAGCTGGCGCGGTTGGCCGATCTGCATCTGCAACTGCGACCAGGCAGCAACGTTGCCTTGCTCAATGCGTTGGGCCACGTCCTGGTCAAGGAAGGGCTCCTCGATCAGGGTTTCATCTCGACAAGGACCGGGGGAATCGATGACTGGCTCAAGACCGTCTCGGACTGTACTCCGGAGGCGGCTGAAGCCATCACCGGCGTGCCGGCCCATCTCATCTACCAGGCGGCCCGGCTCTATGGGAGCAGCAGCGCATCGCTCTGCGTCCATGGCCTCGGTGTGACAGAACATCGCTGGGGCAGTCATGGGGTCATCGCGCTCTGTAACCTGGCCCTGGCCACCGGCAACATCGGAAAGCCAGGCACCGGCATCAATCCCTTGCGTGGACAAAATAATGTGCAGGGGGCCTCAGATATGGGCTGCCTCCCGACCTACTTTTCCGGCTATCAGAGCTTGGACGATCCGAAGCTGGCAGCGCTGCATCAGGCCATCACCGGCCGTCCCTTGCCCACGAAGCGCGGCATGAAAACGCCCGACATGTGGGACGCTGCCATTGCTGGTCGTCTCAAGGGACTCTGGATCATCGGGTATGACGTCGCGCAGACCGACCCGAATTTGAAGAAAGTGCACGAGGCGTTGAAGCACGTGGAGTTTCTGGTGGTGCAAGATCTGTTTCTCAGCGAGACCACGAAGTTTGCGCACCTGGTACTGCCTGGGGCGTCGTTCCTCGAGAAGGACGGCACCTTCACCAATCTTGAACGGCGTATTCAGCGGATCAGGAAAGCGGTGGAGCCTCCAAACGGGATCCTTCCGGATTGGCGCGTGGTCTGCGAAGTCTCAAACCGGATGGGTTACCCCATGCCCTATCAGCATCCCTCGGAGATTATGGACGAGATCGCGAAGCTCACGCCGATGTGTGCCGGTGTGTCCTACGATCGGCTCGACCAGCATGCCGGTTTGCAGTGGCCGGTGCCGACTGCCACGCACGAAGGCACGTCCTTGATGCACCAGGAGACATTTCCAAAGGGGAAGGCACAGTTTGTCGGCGTCGAGTACTTGCCGCCTGGTGAGGCGCCTACGGCCGACTATCCGTTCGTGCTGACCACGGGCCGCATTCTCCAGCATTACAACTGCGGGGCCCAAACACGTCGGACGGACATTCTAGAACTGGTCGATACCGATGTGCTGGAAATGCATCCGGCCGATATGGAGGGGCTGCATCTGCGCGAAGGTGAGATCGTTCGTTTGGTAAGTGCCCGCGGCGACGCCCTGCTCCCTGCCGTGGGGAGTGAACGTGTCCTTCCGGGGCATCTCTTCACCAGCTTTCACTTCCCTGCTTCAACGGTGAATGAACTGCTCTCGTCGAGTGCGGATGAAAGTTCAAAGTGCCCGGAGTACAAGGTGTCTGCCGTGCGCGTGGAACCGATTGAACGGGATGAACTCGATCCGGAAGATGAAGCGGAACTGCGGCATATGCGACGCCAATTAATCTTATGAAGGAAGCGATCAGCCATCAGCGTTCAGCTGTCAGCCAGAATAATGGCTCTGGAGCTGAAGGCTGAGAGTTAATTGCTGAAAGATTGAAAAACCGATGAACCAGCCGAATCCTCCGACGCTCGATGCCTACGCACCGGCTCAGATCGCAGACCGTGTCTGCAAGATCGGGTTAGCGAAAGTCACAACGCCGGTGTCGACGATGATGGCGCTGGCTCTCCTGGCAGGAGCGTTTATCGCGCTGGGCGCGCTGTTTTACACAGTCACTGTGACGACCGGGAACGATGCTGCGGTCCCGTTCGGGCTCCTGCGCCTCGCGGGGGGCCTGACGTTTAGCCTGGGCCTTGTACTGGTGGTCGTGGGCGGGGCGGAACTCTTTACCGGAAACAATCTCATCGCCATGGCCTGGGCCGTCGGCTGTGTCCGGACGAACCAGGTGGTCAAGAATTGGTTGTGGGTTTATATCGGCAACCTCCTCGGTGCAGTCGGCACTGCCGCCCTCGTATTGCTGGCTGGTGTGCAGACGCTTGGCGGTGGAGCCGTCGGAGAGACGATGGTCCAGATCGCGCGCAGCAAGATCGCGCTCGATCCGGTCTCGGCGGTGGCCCGTGGCATCTTATGCAACGCGCTGGTTTGTCTGGCGGTCTGGTTGTGCATGGGAGCGAGGAGCGTCACGGACAAGATCCTCGCGATTTTCCTCCCCATCAGCGCCTTCGTCGCTTGCGGGTTCGAGCACTCCGTCGCCAATATGTATTTCCTTCCGATCGGTATCGTGCTGGCAGCAGGCGGACCAGCCCCGCTTTCAGTACTCGGAGCATTGAGCAATCTCGTGCTGGTGACGATCGGTAACATCCTTGGCGGGACGGTCCTGGTGGCCTTGATCTATTGGTTTGTGTATCTTCGTGGGGAACGCGAGGGGCATTCGGTAGGCGTTCGGTAACGGCTGACCCCTTCGAGCCCCACCGGTTGCCTCTCGAAGAGATGGAGTATACAACCATGCCGCAGATTATGAAGAAGTTGGAAGATCGCCGGGCAAAATTCTAGGAGGACAGATGACATTGCAGAGAAAGACCGTTGGAATACTGGTGGGTGGAGGGCCGGCTCCTGGGATCAACAGCGTGATTAGTGCGGTCACGATCCGAAGCATTCTCGGCGGCTGCGACGTGCTCGGCATCATCGATGGATTCAAGTGGCTCATGGAGGGGAGCACAAGTCAGGTGCGCCCCCTCTCCATCGAAGAAGTCGGCCGGATTCACTTCCAAGGTGGGTCTTATCTGGCAACCTCGCGGGCGAACCCCACCAAGAAGTCTGAGTCTCTTGATAATGTCCTATCGGCTTTAACGAGGCTTGGGATCACGCGGCTCGTGACCATCGGCGGCGACGACACGGCCTTCTCGGCGCTCAAGCTGGAGGAGCGCTCGTCTGGCCGCATTCAAGTCGTCCATGTGCCTAAGACGATCGACAACGATCTCGATCTCCCGCATGGCATCCCGACCTTCGGCTTTCAGACTGCCCGCCATTTCGGCGTGGAGATCGTGAAAAATCTCATGGTGGATGCCCAGACGACGTCGCGTTGGTACCTTGCGGTGACGATGGGGCGCAAAGCCGGCCATTTGGCCCTCGGCATCGGCAAGGCCGCCGGCGCCACCCTCACCGTTATTCCAGAGGAGTTCGGGGAGCGACCCGTGAGACTCCAACGCCTGTTGGATCTTGTGATCGGGACGATGATCAAGCGTCTCAGCGGAGGGCGCTCCGATGGAGTTGTCGTGTTGGCGGAAGGACTGATCGAGATTCTTGACCCGAAAGACCTGGGTGGATTGGACCATGTCGAGCGGGATGAACATGGCCACCTGCGATTAGCAGACGTGGATATCGGCGATGTGCTCCGGCGTGAAGTGACGAAAGAAATGAAAGCCTTGGGGCTTGCCACGTCGATCGTCGCCAAGAATGTAGGTTATGAATTACGCTGTGCGGACCCGATTCCGTTCGATATGGAATACACCCGTGATCTCGGCTATTGTGCGGCGCAGTTTCTTCTCGATGGAGGCACTGCGGCCATGGTGTCGATTCAGGATGGCCGGTTTACGCCGATTCCGTTCAAGCAAATGGTGGATCCCGTCAGCGGCCGCGCGAAAGTGCGGATGGTGGATGTCACGGCGCAGTCATATCAGATTGCGCGCCAGTACATGATCAGGCTGTCCGACGAGGACTTCAAGGATCCGGTGACACTTGGCCGTTGCGCGGCCCTCGCGGGGATGTCGCCGGAGGCATTTCAAAGCCGGTTTCAGCCTGTCGGTTCGAATGGGGGAGGAACTCAATCGAAAGGATGCGCAACATGAATGTGCTTGTGGCGACGGATGGATCGAAGTATGGGCGATGGGGGCTGGACTGGGTGGCCAAGCTGCCGTTCGTCGAGCCGCCGCGGGTGACGGCGCTGCATGTGCTCGACATTGGCGCGCTCCGCGCGCCGTTTCTGGCGCAGCCGGTGATGGCCGGCAACGAGAGATACATCCAGGAAGAAATTCAGCGCATGGAGGCGCGCTCGACCAAAACCCTCAAGGAGGCCAAGCAGCAGTTGGCGTCGTTGAAGCTTAAGGGCACGGCCCGCAAGGAGCAAGGGGCTGTCGCCCCGGTGATCTTGAAACGTGCGCCCAAACGGGACGGGCTCCTGGTAGTGGGAAGTCAGGGCCTCGACGCCCTCGACCGTTTCATGCTCGGCAGCGTGTCGACGAATCTCATCCATCATGCGACCTGTCCTGTGCTCGTCGTCAAGGGGGAGGCTGTACCGTTGCGGCGGATCACTCTGGCGACCGATGGATCGGACGCATCGGCCAAAGCGCTGGCGTTTATGCTGAGCAAGTTTCAGCCGGATAGTTCGACCGGTAAGGGCGGGCCTGTGCCGATTCAGGTGACGGTGATCCATGTGATGCCGTTCATCAAGTATCCGGAGCTGAAGGAGGCGGGGCGCAGCATGGTCGAACAGAGCGTGCGGAAGCTGGTCAAGGCGGGATTTACGGCCGAGGCTGTCTGTCAGCTTGGGAAGCCTGCCGAGGAGATCATGAAGGTGGCCTCCAAACACCGTGCCGATCTCATCGTGATGGGGGCCAAAGGGCTGGGCGCCATCGCGCGCTTCCTGCTGGGCAGCGTCTCGACAAGGGTGGTCCAGCACAGCTCCTGTTCGGTCCTCGTCGTGAGATAGCTTCGCAGTGATACTCGTCCAATTCGTCAAGCAGGGGAGTAGTGCCAGTCCTTTGCCTGACAGCTTCCTCCGCCATGTTGTTGCTCACCGGACGCATGCCCCGACATGCTCTTTGGTCCCTTCTCCTCATGAACATCGGGTTGAGGGACAGCATCTATTGCGGGAAAAGCAGTTCACGTTGATCGAATTCGGAAGGCATCCTGATGGTCAAGGGGCCATGTTCTGGGGATGTCCTCTAGTTTCGGATCGTGGGCTAACGGGGCAAGGGCTGATCGACGCGTGAGGGCGAGGAAACTACTTCTAGCAGGATGCTGAAAAAGTTCCCGGCATCGTTCTGCCGGAACCTTGTTTCGGATTGTCGATCGCCGGTAGGATATCCATCGAGAAGACCGCTCTGCTGCATGTCTTGGGTATATCCATGAGCCAACGACAATCGCCTCGTAACGTGCCGTCCACCGTAAAATCAGAGAAGCGAGTTCCCGCATCGAACCCATCAAAGCAGGGTATTTCCAATCGGGCTCCGAAAGGTGAAAGAGCCCAGGAAGAGCTATTGCACCATCTCAGAGAACGGGTCAAGGAGCTGACCGCGCTGCATGGAACTGTGCGGGTGCTGCAAGACAGCACGAAAGCGCTGGAAGAGATCTTCGGAGAGATTGTGGTGCTCATTCCACCGGCCTGGCAATATCCGGAGATCACGGCGGCGCGTATCAGGTTTGAGGGACTGACTGTGACGACGCCACCCTTTCAAGAAACAGTATGGATGCAGCGGGCTCCGTTCGTGACTGCGAAGGGAACCAGCGGTTCCATCGATGTCGCCTATCTGGAGCAGAGACCGGGAGAGCGGGAAGGGCCGTTTCTTATCGAAGAGCGCTATCTCATCGATTCCCTGGCCGACAGCGTTTCGTCCTATCTCACGCGCCGGGAGGCCGAGGAGTCCTTGCGGTCAGCCCACGCGCAACTGCAGACCTTGTCTCGCCAGCTCATGCAGGTACAGGAACGGGAGCGCCGGCAGCTCGCCCATGATCTTCACGATGAAATCGGTCAGGCGGTGACCGCGATTAAGATGAACCTGCAGACCATGCAGAGAGTCGCCGATACATCGATCGTTCAGGATTCGTTGAACGACAGTCTGGGGATTCTGGACAAAATTCTTCAACGGGTCAGGGATCTTTCTCTGGACTTACGTCCCTCATTGCTGGACGACCTCGGGTTAGTACCAGCGGTCCGCTGGTATGTCGAGCGTCAAGCGAAGCGGGCAGGCCTTGTCGCCGAGGTCGAGGCGGAGAACGTGCCTCAGGATCTGGAGCCTGACTTGTCCGTGGCCTGTTTTCGTATCATTCAAGAGTCGATCACCAATATCCTGCGCCACGCAAGGGCGACAAAGATTCATGTGGCCTTGCGAGAGATGCATCACTCTCTTGATCTCTGCATCAAGGACGACGGAATCGGTATTGGCGCCCCGGAGACGCCGGCCACGGCTGCCGGCCGCTCGACCCTTGGGTTGCTCGGAATGCAGGAGCGGGCGCACGCGCTGGGTGGGCGAATCACGATTCAGTCATTGCAGGATCAGGGCACGGAGGTTCGCGTGCGGATTCCGCTCCGCCCCCGTGGGGCTGCGGAAGGCGGATAGGGAGGCTTGGAGGCGCCCATGTCGATTCGAGTCATGTTGGCCGACGATCATGTCCTGATTCGAGCAGGTCTCCGCGCCTTGCTGCAGAGCTTGCCGAATGTCTCGGTCATCGGCGAAGCGAGCACCGGACATGAGGCGGTCGAGGTCGTAGCCCGTGAACAGCCTGATGTGGTGCTCATGGATATTGCGATGCCGGGACTGAATGGCTTGGATGCGGCGGGTCGTATCGTCAAACAATGGCCGGGAGTCCGGGTGATCATCCTCTCGATGCATGCGAACGAAGAATATGTCGGACAAGCCCTCGATGCGGGAGCTACCGGCTATCTTCTCAAAGGGGCGGAGCCTGCCGAGTTGGAATTGGCCCTCAAGGCCGTCATGCGCGGCGAGACCTTCCTGACGCCAAGTGTGTCGAAGCCGCTGGTGGATGAGTACCTGGCTCGTCGGAAAGATCAAGCCGGTCCCCTTCATGATCTCACCTCTCGTCAGCGGGAGATCCTGCAGTTAATCGCGGAGGGCAGCTCGACCAAAGCGATTGCCCACAAGCTGAACCTGAGCGTCAAAACTGTCGAAACCCACCGAAGCGAACTTATGCGCCGGCTCGGCATCCATGATGTGGCGGGGCTGGTTCGGTATGCGATCAAGACTGGTCTTGTCACGTTGGGACCATAGCCCGCATTATTCATGAACGTTTCTGCTGCAATCGCGGATTCCCCGCTGCGACAAGCCTGGACGCGGTCAGACCAGCGTCCAGGCAGGCGGGCTCGTCGCTCAGTCGGTCAACATACTGTTTCAAGTATGCCTCCCTCCCTCGCGGCTCCGCGCGCCTGTCTCGCTTGGCGACTGCGCGATTTCGCGACGAACCGTCATGAATATTGCGGGCTAGCGGACCGGCCTCAATTCGTTCTTCCCACGTCTGCGCAGAGCCTCACAGTCTCACAGATGGACTTTTCCTTTTAGCAAGGTTTCCCCTCACATTATGCGCCTCCTGCGTCTGTGCCTCGGTCTCTGGCACCTTCGGCAATTCCCTCGCCGTGCCATGCGAGGTCCAATCTCTCCTCAGGTGTTTTTCTTCGGTGTTTCAGGGTTCCCCTGATACCCCCCAGGCAGAGTTTGTGTGACTGTATGACCAGGAAGAACCCAACAATCAATCCATTGGCTGCGATGGGTAATTCTTGGGGAACAGAGGGGGAAAGAGAAAGAAAATCTCACAGGCATTCACTGGACAACCTGAACAAGGAGGTAGAGAGAAGATGTCGCGCAAATCCACATACGGCTTACTTGCGGCCCTCCCGCTGGCGGGCTTGCTCGGCCTCGTAGGGTGCAGCGGTGTAACTGCTACCCAACCGGAGAGTACGCTTGCATCCAACGGAAACGCCGACGATCACAGGGCAGCGGCGATACTCTATCAGAGCAAGGCGCAGCAATTAGAAGGGGAGGCGGATCGCTATGAGGCAGCAGCTTCAAAGATCGGCCCCTACGAAGACCCCAAGGGCTTTCGGCGGGGAGGCTTAGTGACCGCCGGTCAGGAAAAGCGGGGTGCTGCCGGACGCATGCAGGAGTTATTCACAATCCATTTAGAAAAATCTCAAACTATGTATGGCATGAAGCAGCCGGAGTAAGCGATCGAGTAGGCAGAGAGGGCCGGTCAGGGGGCCACGCCATCGCGGGAGGGTGTGGCCCCCTTCTTGTCTGAACCGGTCGGGCAGGGCTTCCTTCGCACATCGCTTCCATTAATCCAACCCCCTGCTCCTTTCCCTGTCTCCACGTGAATGCAGCCTGTGCTGATCAGGCTCTCTACGTCCACGATCAATTCGGTATCGAGGGTGCCCACGGCCATGCTCCTGTTTGGATCGGTCCGAACGGGGCGCGGTCAATGCGCGATCGCAAGGTAACTTGCTGTCTACAGCGCCAGGCGGAGTACGGGCACTCAGCCATGAGACATGATAGAGTTGCCTCGCGACCGTGGCGATCACCGTCATGGCGTAGCTGCGGGCTCCTTCGTGATGGCATTTACCAGAAGCTCTTTCCCCGTCTCCTCAAATTCACGTGATGCTGATGTGCCGCTATGGCATGGGTTGTCTGTGCTAGAGGTCGCTCAGCGGCTGACCGTTGACCCGCTGGCCGGTTTGAGCGCCGGTGAAGCCTCGCGTCGAATCGTCCAATATGGCCTGAACGAAATACGTGAGCGACCCCCGCGCCCTCTCTGGCGCATGCTCCTCGATCAATTCACCGACTTCATGATCCTCGTCTTGATCGGAGCTGCGATCATTTCCGGAATCATCGGCGAGCCGCCCGATGCAATTGCCATCGTCGTGATCGTGCTGCTCAACGGGGTGATCGGTTTTGTTCAGGAGTACCGCGCTGAGCGAGCGATCGCTGCGCTGAAGTTGCTCGCGGCGTCCACGGCGCGAGTCCGGCGCGGCGGTCACGTGACAGAAATCTCCGCCCTGCAGCTTGTGCCCGGTGATGTCGTGTTGCTGGAGGCCGGCAACGTGATGCCGGCTGATCTACGGCTGATCGAAACCGTCCAACTGAAAGTGGATGAATCGCCGCTGACCGGTGAGTCGGTTCCGGTTGAAAAGCGCACGGCTCCGTTGCAGGAGGCCGAAGTGCCGCTAGGCGACCGGGTGAACCTCGCCTACAAGGGAACCAGCGTGACCTATGGCCGCGGCAGCGGCCTTGTGTTCGCGACCGGCATGCAGACCGAATTGGGCAGAATTGCCTCCCTGCTTGGGAAAGAAGAGGCCGTGAAGACCCCGCTCCAGAAGCGGCTCGCAATGTTCGGGCAGCGGCTGGCCCTGGCGGCTTTGGCGATTTGTGCCATCGTGTTTGCCCTAGGAGTGATGCGTGGCGAATCGGTCGTGTTGATGTTTCTGACGGCAGTGAGTCTGGCTGTCGCAGCGATCCCGGAAGCGCTCCCTGCAGTAGTAACCGTGTCGCTGGCCTTAGGCGCTCGTCGGATGGTGAAGAAGCACGCGCTGATTCGCCGACTGCCGGCGGTGGAGACGCTGGGGTCCGTCACTTACATCTGTTCGGACAAGACTGGCACGCTCACACAGAACAAGATGCGAGTGGAGCAACTCGTTGTGAGCGGCCAGCCGGAGAGTGGATTCACGAGTAAACAGGAGTCCTGGCGTTGGCTGATGAAGGCCATGGCGCTCAGCAACGACGCGACTCGTAATAAGGAAGGCCGGATCATCGGCGATCCGACGGAAGTCGCGCTCTATCAAGGAGCAGAAGACAAGGGCTACGGGAAAGCAGAACTGCTGGTGCGGGCGCCGCGGGTGGCTGAACTGCCGTTCGATTCAGACCGCAAATGCATGACGACCCTGCACCAGGAGGGATCGGAGGTCGTGGCCTTCACCAAGGGTGCGCCCGAGCAGGTCGTGGCCTTGTGCGATGGCCAGTTAACCGGCGATGCCCGGATCGCGCTCGATCAGAAAGCAATTTTGGATCGAGCCGACCGGATGGCGGCGGATGGTTTGCGCGTATTGGCTGTAGCTTATCGGACGTGGCCGGATCTGCCGGCAGAGCTCACCCCTGACACGGTCGAGCGTGGGCTGACATTTCTTGGACTGGTTGGCTTGATGGACCCGCCGCGGGACGAAGCGAGGGAGGCGGTGGCCCTCTGCAAATCGGCCGGCATCACGCCCGTGATGATTACCGGCGATCACCCAGCGACGGCCCGCGCAATTGCCCTGCGCCTCGGTATCATCGAGAACAACGATGCGGTGTTGACGGGGCAGGAGTTAGCGAGGTTGACGCTGGATGAGTACGAGGCGCGAGTGGAGGGGATCCGGGTCTATGCGCGCGTGTCGCCTGAGCAGAAGATTACGATCGTGAAGGGGTTGCAAGATAAAGGCGAATTCGTCGCGATGACCGGCGATGGCGTGAACGATGCCCCGGCGCTCAACCGGGCCGACATTGGCGTGGCCATGGGGCTGACCGGAACCGATGTGGCGCGCGAATCGGCGCACATGATCTTGCTCGATGACAATTTCGCCACGATCGTGACGGCGGTGGGGGAGGGGCGGCGGATCTTCGACAATATCCGCAAGTTCATCAAGTACGCACTATCTTCTAATACGGCGGAGGTCTGGACCATCTTTCTGGCGCCATTTCTGGGAATGCCGATTCCTCTGCTGCCGATTCACATTTTGTGGATCAACCTTGTTACCGACGGATTGCCGGGGCTGGCGCTAGCGGTTGAGCCGGAAGAAAAAGGCCTCATGGAGCGGCCGCCCAGACCGCCACGCGAAAGCATCTTCGCGGATGGCATGTGGCAGGACATAATCTGGGTGGGTCTGCTCATGGGCGGCGTGACACTCGTCACCCAGGCCTGGGCCTATCGCACGGGACATGCCCACTGGCAGACGATGGTCTTCACCGTCCTGACGTTGTCGCAGATGGGCAATGTGCTCGCGCTTCGATCCGAACATGCCTCGTTCTTCCAAGTTGGCCCCTGGTCCAATCTCCCTCTCCTGGGTGCGGTGGCGCTGACGGTTGCGCTGCAGATGGCGACGATCTATGTGCCGTCGTTGAATCTGATCTTCAAGACGGAACCACTCGATCTCGACGAACTGGTTCTGTGCCTGGCGCTCTCGTCAGTCGTGTTCATCGCGGTGGAGATTGAGAAGTGGTTCATCCGGCAAGGCTGGTTGCGTTGGAATTCCAAGAATACGGAGCGGTCTTCTGTGTGATCGGAATCGTCCGGGCGCGTGAAGCGCCACGGTGTCCAGCACTGGCGGATGTTTCAGCATCATGCTAAGAAACTGCTGACTGTTCACACGGAGGACCCTGCAGATGGCGGAACATCAGGTTGAGCCCCATGTCTTTGTCATCATCGGCGCGACTGGCGATCTGACGCGTCGGAAGCTCCTGCCCGCGCTATATCATTTGCGGGATCAGGGAATCCTGGAAACTCGCAACACGCTGATTGTCGGCGCCGCCTTGCCCGAGATGGGTGAGGAGGGGTTTCGACTCTGGGCCTTCGAAGGTCTGGAGACAGCGGGCTGGCGCAATGAAACAGAATTGCGGCTCTGGTGCGATGAGTGTCTTCACTACCAGACTGTGCACGAAGGGGGAGCGCAAGATTATGAAGCGTTGGCCTTGTATATCCGAAAGCTGGAGCGCATGCACAAGATGCCGGAGAATCGGGTGTTCTACCTGGCGTTGCCACCGGATACCGTGCCCATTGCGATGGAACGGTTGAACCAGGCGGGACTGCTCAAGAGCCACGGGTGGGTCCGCGTCGTGTTCGAAAAACCATTTGGCCACGACTTTCATTCAGCCCGGCACCTCAATACGACTCTGCATCAATATATCGAGGAATCCCAGATCTACCGCATCGATCATTACCTCGGCAAAGAAACGGTGCAGAATCTCCTGGCATTCCGCTTCGCGAACCCGATTTTTGAATCGATCTGGAAACGAGACACCATCGAGAACGTTCAGATTACCGTTGCCGAAGATCTCGGAGTCGAGCATCGCGGGGCCTACTACCAGCAGGCCGGGGCGCTTCGCGATATGGTCCAGAACCATCTGACCCAACTCATGACCGTCGTTGCGATGGAAGTGCCGGTCTCCTTCGATGCCGCCGCGATCCAGAGCGAAAAACTCAAAGTACTCCACTCCATTGCGCCGATCACGCAACAGGATGTCGTCTTTGGCCAGTACACGTCCTGGCAGGTCGCCGGCCAGACGATTCGAGGCTATCGCGAGGAACGGGGAGTCCCGGAGGATTCAATCACGGAAACGTATGTCGCCCTGAAAGCGGAGATTCACAACTGGCGATGGAAGGGCGTACCCTTCTATCTCAGGACGGGCAAACGCTTCCCGCGCAAACTGACCCAGATCGCGGTGACCTTTCGCGAGGCTCCCACCCAAGTGTTCCGGTCCCTCGATCCCGGAAGTATCCCCCCCAACAAGCTGCTGATCACGCTCCAGCCCAGTGAAGGGTTCTCGCTCTGTTTTTCTGTGAAGAGCCCGGGGAGGCCGTTCCAACTGAGCGACCATGCGCTGCAGTTCGACTATGAAAAAGCGTTCGGCCAGCTCCCTGAAGCCTATGAAACTCTCCTCCGCGACGTGATGATCGGCGATCAGACTCTCTTCGTCGGCGCAGATTTTACCGAAACGGCGTGGCGCCTCTATGACCCGTTGTTGACCGGCGAAAATTCCATCCACTTCTACTCGGCCGGTTCCTGGGGACCAAGCGAAGCGGATGAGTTACTGGAGAGGAATGGGCATCAATGGGCATTAGGGTGGTAGGGGGGGAGGGAGCAGCCAGACCATCCTTCTTGCTCGCGGAACGCGCACGATAAGAATGTGCTCGTTCGACGCGCGCAGGGAAGGACAGTCTGGCTGCTCCCTTTAGGCAAGGTTTGGGGGGAGTAGAAGGCCTCGCTCGACGGCCGCAGTCGAAAGCTCCTTATCCCCTTACTTGGTTGGGTAACGAACTGGCTGAGGCATAGTCAATGTGGTGTGTTTTTTTAGGCAGTGTTGCTGAGGTGGGCGATGATGAGTCTTGCGTCGGCGATTGGGTCTGTCGTGAAGGGGGCTTGGTGCTGACGGGTCACTGAGGTGCGCAATCGTTCGGCCGCCTGGCGGATGGGAAGAGGGAAGAACGCGCTCTGCTGAATCTGCCGGAGATGTTCCATCGCATCCCCGCGCCATCGTGGAAGCGGAAGCCGCGCTAACCACGCTTCGGTGGCGAGGGCCACGGCGCGGCGCGCGCAGACTCGCGCTTTCCCGTCGTTGCTGTCCTGCCGCGCGGCTTCGGCTGCCGCGAGTTCCTGTTCAATCAGCGCCGTTGGCGTCATCGGACGAAGTCTTTCAGTTGGCTGAATCCCTGCTGGGTGAGTCGCTGGTCATTGTGATCAATTGCAGATAAGATCCGCAAGTCGTCCCTGCATATTCGGGATGGTTCGTGGGTGATAGGAGATTGGACAGGGCCGGCAGTTCAATGCACCAAGAGGAGCGAGAAGGAAATATGGCAGCCAAAGTAATGAGAGGGAAGAGAGCGAAGGCCGCGATGAAGAAGGCAGCAGGGAAGCAGAAGGCAACGCCGGTGCGTCGGGCGAAGAAGTCCAAGGGGACATCCGCCGCGGTCCTGATCCTGTCCGGTTCCACGGCGCTCCGTCGGAGAAAGGCAGCAGAGACCTTGGCCGAAACTTTGAAAGTAGATTTATTCAGGGTGGATTTGTCGGCGGTCGTGAGCCAATACATCGGAGAGACTGAGAAGAATCTGAACAGCGTATTTGATAAAGCCGCAGCCAGTCGCTCGATCCTCTTCTTCGATGAAGCAGACGGGCTGTTCGGGACACGCAGTAAGGTCAAAGATGCCCATGACCGATATGCGAATGCTGAGACAGCCCATCTCCTCCAGCGCATCGAGAGCCACAACGGGATCGTCATCCTCACAAGCAATGGAAAGCACCACATCGAGGAGGCTTTCTCGCCTCAGACGCAGGTAGTTGTCATGGCTGGTACGACGAAGCCCCAGCGCACGAAGAAGAAGTAGGAATGACACCCGTGTCGATCCCTTGCTCCCGGAGCGCGCACGATCAGAATGTGCTCGCTCGACGGCCGCAGTGGGACCAACACGGGTGCCATTCACGGGAGAGTGAAACGAGCGAGCTTGGAAGGATCATATAGAAGGAAGAGGGCCGCTCGATGTGCGCAGTAAAGGACAGTCTGGCCACTCCCCTCAGGAAAGGTTTGGAGAAATAGAAATTGGAAAGCCTTTGTTCGACGGGCGCAGTATTGAAGGGGAAATGAAAAGTCATCGCACAGATCTAAGGAGTATCGCCCGCCGCGCCATGATCGAACGAGGCCTCTTGCCTGATTTTTCAGCTGCGGCGATGGCCGAACTTGCCCGGATAGAAACTGCTGCCACCGATCGGCCCTCGAACCTGCGTGACTTAACGGGTCTCCTCTGGGCGTCGATCGACAACGACGATTCCCGAGACCTCGACCAACTCACCGTAGCCGAGCCACGACCTGATCGGTCTGTGAACATACTGGTCGCGATTGCTGACGTGGACGCGCTGGTCGGGAAGGAATCCGCTCTTGATACTCATGCCAAGCACAATACGACATCGGTCTATACGGCCGGCGACATGTTCCCCATGCTGCCGGAAAAGCTGTCGACCGATCTGACGTCTCTCGGCGAAGGGCAGGACCGCCTCGCGATCATCGTAGAGATGGTGATTGCGCAGGATGGGGCGGTTCTGAGTTCGAGCCTCTTTCGGGCCCTGGTCCGCAACCACGCGAAGCTGGCCTATAACAGCGTCGCAGCCTGGCTCGCAGGGGAGGCGCCCGCGCCTGAGCGGGTCAAGGCCATCTCCGGGCTCGATGCGCAACTTCGCCTCCAAAACCAGATCGCGCAGCGGCTCAAGGCACGACGACACCAGCAGGGAGCGCTGAGTCTTGAAACGATTGAGCCACGGGCCGTGTTTGACGGTGAGGTGCTGACCGATCTCAGGGTCGAGCAGAAGAATCGCGCCAAGGAACTGATCGAAGATTTTATGATCGCAGCAAATCAGGCGACCGTGTCCTATCTCAAAGGAAAGGGCGTTCCCTCCTTCCGCCGTATCCTGCGCTCTCCCGAACGTTGGCAGCGGATTATCGAGGTGGCGGCCCGCTGGGGCGAGCACTTACCCCCGAAGCCGGACGCGAGTGCGCTCGAAGCCTTCCTCGTCACGCGGCGGCGGGCCGACCCCCTCAGATTTCCAGATTTGTCCCTGGCTATCGTGAAGCTCATTGGCAGAGGCGAGTATGTGCTGGATCAGTCGAAGGATGGCTCTCCGGAACATTTCGGGCTGGCGGTGAAGGGGTACACCCATTCCACGGCTCCCAACCGACGCTTTCCCGATCTCATCACCCA
This sequence comes from uncultured Nitrospiraceae bacterium, assembly GCA_963720035.1. GTDB lineage: Bacteria > Nitrospirota > Nitrospiria > Nitrospirales > Nitrospiraceae > Palsa-1315. Next base: position 51,453 of record CAVREB010000003.1, read on the forward strand.
GCGGCTGGTCAAAGCGGCGCTGGCCGGCGCGCCAACGCCCTACCGCACGGAAGAACTGAAGTATCTGGCCGACCATTGCACCGAGAAAGAAGACGACGCCGAAAAAGTCGAGCGGCGGCTCCGCAAATCAGCCGCCGCCTTATTGCTCGAATCGCGGATCGGGCAGCGCTTCGACGCCATTGTGACGGGCGCGTCAGAGAGCGGCACGTGGGTCCGGCTCCTTGAGCCGCCGGTTGAAGGGAGAGTGGTGACGGGCACGAGCGGCCTCGACGTCGGAGATAGCGTGAGCGTAGAACTCATAAGCACGGACGTCGAGCGAGGGTACATCGACTTCGTTAGAGTGGGAGTGTGATGGAGACTGCTGATCTTCTGTGCTCGCGCAACGCGCGGCTTAAGAAGGATAAGGAGGGCGCGGCCAGGTGCCCTTCTTGCTCGCAGAACGCGCACGCTCGGAAGGTGCTCGTTCGATGCGCGCAGTAAAGGGCAACCTTGGCCGCGCCCTTGACGAGAGACGAAGAAATTGAAAGGCCCTCGCCCGGGCTAATGGCACGTCTCGGCGTGCCAGTGGGTGGGCGGGTGAGAAAGCTACGCGCAGTGGAAGATCAGTCAGTCCCCATCCCTAAAGAGATACCGAGCGAGCTTGGAGGGGTCAATTAGATGGGTCCGACGAGTCACTTGGTGAGGACGCATTTCTCGTAAAGATCCTTCAGCTTGCCTGTCGGATCGTAGCGAGCTTTGAGCTTGCGGTATGCTGGTTCATCGTACAACTCCCAAAATTCTTTACGTGAATAAAACGAATTTGAATAGAGAGATTTTTTGCCACCCAGTTCCCGAACCTTGGCCTCTACTTTCCTGTTGAAATAGCCCTCCTCGTGATCGGTGCTGACGGCGTCCCAGAATCCGAAGTTGACATACAACGTTCGGGGAATCATGGGATACAACGGATAGGAGACCGATGGATCATAGGCAGCGACCGGACAGATCCACACGGGCTTGATCCCGATCTCCCTATTGAAGAACTGCGCAAAAGCCGGCGCATGCTCAAGAGGGATCTCCACGTCCTGAATCACCGCCTCTTGCCGCCCCCCGAGAGTCCTGGCAACCAGCTGCGCGATCCGTGAATTGTTGACCATCTTGCGCAGTTTCCAATATACCGTGGAGTTGAGATGCTTCTTTCCCCATAACCACCGGACGAACGGATGCTGCACGAGAAAATGTTTCGAACACCAGAACCAATCGGTGTCCCATCGCCACAGATAGTCGTGCGTCGTGAGGAAGTCGACCTTTTTTTGTCGGATCGATTGATAATAGATGTGTCGATACGTGTAATCGCTGAGCCATTCGGCCTGGTCGACAAATTCGCCCGTCGTCATATAGAGCTCATGCTCATCGAACAGCGTGCCGTCGACGAAATCCACCTGCCTGTCCTGGCATTTACGTCCAAGCGCTTGGAAATAGGTCTCCAGATCTGAAAAACGCTCGTGCCGGAGTTTGACAAATTTCGTGACAGGCACGAGCTTCACTTTTACTTTGAGCGCATAGCCCAGCGTGCCATACGAATTGGCGAACCCGAAAAACAAATCTCTGTGCTCATTATCTTTGGTGGCTACCGCGATCGTCCCATCGGGTAGGAGGACTTCAATTGCCAGTATCGTTTCGTGGACGAAACCATACTTGAACGAGGATGATTCAATGCCCACCCCCGCAGTCGCGCCGCCAATGGTAATCGACTTCAGTTGGGGGACGACGGCAGGCATCAACTGGAAGGGCAGAGTTTCGCGGACAAGGTCCTCGTAGGTCGTCATGCCTTCTACTTCTGCAAAACGCTCTTTCTCGTCAACGTGGATCACCTGATTCAAGTGGCGCACATCCAGTCTGTGCCTTTGCTCCTGAACACGCTGTCGGAACAGATTGGAAGTTGATTTCTCGAGTGCGAGGGGTCCGGTCGTGCTCGACGCACGAAGGGTCTTGATCAAAGACTCCCGTTTGAGCGCATAATCTTCATGCGAGATCATGGCCGTTACCGTACTGATTCATATCCGCCAAGCAAGCCACGCTTCGACATCACAATCTGCCAGAGGTGGATGGTACGGGCCCGGAATGCCCCCGCGAGAGAAAGAAGATAGTAGCGCCACATACGGGAGAAACGCTCGTCGAAGGTCGACCCCAATTCACCCCGCTGCCTGTCAACATTCTCCTGCCATGCCAGGAGGGTGCGGTCATAGTCAGTCCCGAAATTATGCCAGTCCTCCATGACAAAGAGCCCTTCCATCGCTGCGCTCAGTTGCGCAACGGATGGAAGCATGCCGCCCGGGAAAATGTATTTATCGAACCAGGGATCGGCGGTAGTAACCGAGGCATTGTTCCCGATGCTGTGGAGTAAGAACAGGCCGTGTGGTTTTATTGTCCTGTGGGCCACTTCCATGAGAGCGCGATAATTCTTAAATCCCACGTGTTCGCAAATGCCAATGGCGGCGACCTTGTCAAATTCCCCGGTCGCTTCACGATAGTCTTTGAGCATGATTTCAACGGGAAGTCCGGTACACCAGCGACGCGCGTACGCCACTTGTTGCTCGGAGATATTGTAGGCGACCACTGAACAGCCATAGTTGGAGGCAGCGTAATGAGCAAATCCTCCCCACCCGCACCCCAGCTCCAGAACGCGTTCGCCTTTCTTGAGTTGCAGCTTTCGACAGATCAAATCCAGCTTATGCTTTTGTGCCTCAGTCAGATTCTGCGCTCGCTTCCAATAGGCACAGGTGTATTGCATGTTAGGGCCAAGCATTCGTTCGTAAAACTCGTTGCTCAAATCATAGTGCTGTTGTGCCACTCGTGTTGAGCGACGCCTGTTCTGCATGTTAAACAGGCGAGCCTTGAACGCGTTGAGAATGAGCCGCTTATCACGCACGGTCTTGTCGAGTTCCACAGAATGAAATTTGAAAAAGAACTCATCCAGCTGCTTGGCATCCCACCACCCCTCCATGTAGGACTCTCCGAGTCCAAGTGAACCCTCAGTCAGTACACGATCATAGAATCGGTCATTGTGTACCTGGATATCCCCAGGGTGAGACCCATCAATGTGCACCTGGGCCTTTTCGAGCAGCCCTTGAATAACCTGCTTTGAGTTCATAGAGATAACCGTCTTTCCTTGACCTGATGGATGTTGCGTTCCATGCAAATCACTTCGAGGAGACTAGTCTGAGGCATGGACCACAATGGAATACGACACCATACGAGCTACCGCTCCGGTGAGTCTCGCTACATGGTTAGCGTGTTTACGGGAGCGAGGATCCCGGCTTTTTTGATGTGGTCAGGAGGGGTTCTCAGGTCCCACACGATCCCGAACCAGGAGAGAATGGTTAAGATGTAGTAGGAAAAGTCCACTTCCCACCAAAACCACCCCTGATTGACAGCCGACTGGTAGTAATGGTGGTTGTTGTGCCAACCTTCTCCACAACAGAGAACGGCCAGAATGAAACTGTTCCTGCTTCCATCGCGGGAGTTGTACCGAACCCGGCCGACGATGTGCGTCAGGGAATTGATGAAGAACGTGCAATGGTAGAGTACGGTGGTGGAAATGAAGAATCCCCAGACCAGTCCCGGAAAACCCCACAGCCCATACATCAGGAGTGCGTACAGCAAGGGCGGAATGAAGTGAAACCGGTTGAGAAGGCGTAGTTCGGGGTATTTAGCCAGGTCCCTCACGAGAGCGAAATCGGTCCTCACGGAATCGTCAGACAGTATCCATCCGACATGGGAAAACCAGAACCCTCTTTGCAACGGGGAGTGACGATCTTGTTCCCTGTCTGAGTGCTTGTGGTGGTGCCGATGGTGTGAGGCCCACCATAACACTCCCTTTTGCGCAGATGTCATCGCGAAAAATGCCAAGATAAACTGGAAGACCCGGCTGGTCTTGTACGAACGGTGTGAGAAGTAGCGGTGATATCCTGCCGTGATCGCGAACATTCTCAGGTAATAGCTCGCAATGCCCAGTGCCACCAGCTCCAGGCTGATTCCGGTCTGAACGACCCACAGACACATCAGGTGGATGCTCAGGAAGGGGATCACACTGTTCCATTGGAATCCCTCTGATCCCGAATCATGATCGATGGAATCAATGGAATCGCACGAAAGCCTATTCATACAGGGAGCTCATCATTCACTTCAATCATCGAATGTAGTCGTGGGTGGGTGAGCGAGGGCATTCTACGTCATCGGCGCTGGCCTGAGAAGTGGAAAATGTGTCAAAAGGAGGAAATTATTTCAGCTCCGCACTTCTTCGCGCGTCCCTGGCGTCTCCAAGCTGGTGCGGCCGAGTGTTCCGTTGCGGTAGTCCGACAAGAGAATCCTTGCCGCCTTGTCTCGGTCCAGCCCGCCGCCGCTCCTGGTCAGCAGGCAGCCGCGCTTCTTGGCGATGGCGTCGATCACGCCCGCACCAGTCAACCCCTCCACCGCAAAACCGTAGCGGGCCGTGAGCCGGGCAGGATAGCGCGCAAGCAGGATGGTGGCGAGAAACTCGGCGACCGCTTCGTCATCGACGACCGTGTGGCCTACGGCGTTGACCGTGGCGAGCAGGAGGCCCACGTGAGGGTCTTTGATGGTCCCCCACAACAGTCCTGGTGAGTCGGTGATGGCCATGCGGTCGTTCAGTTTGTGACGTTGCTGGACTTTGGTCACGGCTGGTTCGTCGCCCACACGAGCGATACGGCGTTTGAGGAGCTGTTCATCAGGGTCGATTTGCCGACGTTGGGGACTCCCATGATCAGCATGCGTAGCGGCTTCGCGCTACTGTTGCGATGGGGGGCGAGCGGCTGACAGAGCTGGGGCACCTTGGCTGCATCGCCCGCATGACTACAAGATAGGGCCACGGCGCTGACGCCCGGTTGCCGGTTGTACAGGTCGAGCCAGGCCTGAGTGACGGCGGGATCGGCGAGATCGGCCTTGTTGAGCACTTTCAGGCTAGGACGCTGGCGGACCACACGCAGCTCTTCGATCAGCGGATTGCAGCTGGCTTCCGGTATGCGCGCATCCAGCACTTCGACGATGACATCGATCACCTCCATCGTCTTGGCCGCTTCTTTGCGCGCCGTATTCATGTGACCGGGAAACCACTGTATGGACATGAGGGACAGACTTTCTGAAAAAATAAATTGTATGTCTACACCGCAGGGCCATCATCGGTACGGTTAGCACATTTTCCATCTTAGTAGTAATCTGTTCCCCATTGAAAGCAAACAATAGAGCCGGTCTTGGGCTGATGGTAGGCCTTCAATTCTATCCACGCTTCCGCACTTGGGGCACAACAGGAAAACATTTCTGCAGGATGCTCAAAAAGGCTGTCCAGCAAGGCCGCAGCGAGTGAAGGCCCGAGGCGTACCCTCTGGGGCGCACGGTGCGACGAATAAGGAGCACCACGTCTGTGCGCGCCGCCGAGTCGGTGAGGCGGCCGGGTCCCCGTTGAGGATTTCGATGAGCCGAGAACGCTGCTTGCGGAATTTTTCAGCATCCTGCTGTAGGCTGTGCCTCGTTGACAGGTCCTAGGTAAGTCAGTAGGTTACGTCCAGTTCTGACCGACCAATATATTTCAGTTAAGCGCAGGGTGTCCTGCACCAGTGCTTCGTTCTGTGTACGGCCCTACCAGCCAGGAGTAGGAGTGCGGCCCCCATTCTGGCGCAGATCCCGAACGGAATCACACAGATGAAGACTCAGCAACCACAGTCGGCCGACGCGGTCTTTTCTTCGGACAACGGGCCGCGTCTGAATTTTCTGAGTTTGGCTTACCGGGAATGGCCGCTTCTGGGGAGCATCGCGACGACGGTCGCGTTTCTCGCGTTCGGTCAACAGTGGCTGGCCGACCTATCCAACCCGCTCTGGTTTGCGTTCATCCTGGTCTGGCTCTTCGGCGTGGTGCTGTTCTCGGCCTTTGCGGTTGTTCGCCATGCGGAGGTTGTGGCCATCAAGCTTGGCGAGCCCCTCGGGACGCTCGTTCTCACACTGTCCGTCACCGGCATCGAAGTCATGATGATCGCGGCGGTCATGTATACCGCTCAGGGCGGGTCGTCGTTGGCCCGGGATGCCATGTTCGCGGTGGTGATGATTGTGTTGAACGGCATGGTCGGATTGTCGCTCTTGCTGGGCGGCTTGCGGTACCACGAACAGACGTACAACCTTCAAGGCGCCAACGCGTTTCTCGCGGTAATTGTGCCGTTGGCCGTGCTCGGCTTGATCCTGCCGAACTTCACGACCTCGTCTCCCGGCCCCACCCTCTCGCCGTCTCAAGCCGTGTTTCTCATCGTCATGTCGATCGGGCTGTACGGTGTGTTTCTAGCGATCCAGAACTTACGTCACCGTAACTATTTCATGTCGCCTGAGTCAGATGATGCCGTAACAGGACCGCCACACGGGGAGGGTGATGCCTGTGAGCGCTGCTCTGTGGGGTATCACACGCTTTTCTTGCTGATGTATCTTGCACCGCTCGTCATTCTGAGCAAACAGATGGCGGTGCCGATCAATTTTGCCATCCATGAGTGGCATGCGCCATCGGCATTAGGCGGGTTTTTGGTTGCCGTGCTCATCCTGGCTCCCGAGTCGCTCGGCGCAGCGCGCGCAGCCCTGGCGAACCAGCTCCAGCGGTCCGTCAATGTTCTGTTGGGATCGGTCCTGGCGACGATCAGTCTCACCATTCCGGCCGTCCTGACCATTGGGTTCCTCACGGGCAAGACCATTACCCTCGGACTTGGTCCCGTCGATATGACCCTGTTGCTGCTGACCTTGGGGATCAGCACCTTGACCTTTGGCAGCTCACGAACGAATGTCTTGCTCGGGGCCGTACACTTATTGCTGTTTCTGGCCTACCTCATGCTCATCTTCGAAGGCTAGCAGCGAGCGGTCGGGTCAGCTCACGAGAAATGATTCAGTGTCGTGCCTGAGACCCGCAGGTCTGCCTGCTCCTCGGCGCCAATTACACCTTCTTCCGGAGATCATGTCATGACCAGGCAATCAGTGCGGCGTATGGTTCTCACGGTATTGGCAGTTTTCTGGCTTACGCCCTCGCCGGAGGGCCATGCGGTGGTGGAGATTCTTGCCTGAGGTGTCATTGACGGTCGATGGCCGCGCCATTCAGGATCATGCGGCGGCCGCCTCACATCCGACCGTGCGGGAGATTCTGTCGGCGTTCGGTCGTGCCGAAGCAGCCGTGCAGAAACAGGATCTCGAGCCGCTGCTGCAATTCTACGCCAAGGCCTACAACTATCATGGCTTGAAACCAGCGGATGTGCGCCGGATCTGGGGCGAAGTATTCGCCCATTACCGCAATCTGTCGTCCACCCATCTCTTCTCGGAAGTGAAAGTGTTCCGGTCAGGATCTCAACTGCATGCGGAAATCACCTGCACCGGCGGGTTATACGGCACGGAAACCCAGGGCGGCACGCGTATCACGCTGGATAGCTGGTTCCGCGAGGTCCACTATCTGGTGCATGAGGACGGAGCCTGGCGCTTTCTCGGGAATGCGGGTGCTGCGCCGAGCGCGGCTCCGTTTACATCCAGCCCCCATCATCCGCTCTTTTAATCGCGAAGGCTCGGGAGGAGTTCGATCGCACCGTAGCTGGTCTCTGATTGGCCCGATCGGCTCAGCCGAGTTGGGCCGGTTCAGCGGTGAGTTCGAGCGGTTCCAGCAGGGCTCCGACTTCTTCTGACGCCGTCTCAATCTCAAACCGCTCTCTCCGGATCTCGTTGCCGGTTCTACTTCGATAGACCAGCTCGTCCGTGTCGAGATCATATTCCGGAATCTCGCCGCTCCCCCATCGCTGCACGAAGTAGTGGGCATAGAGGGTATAGAGGCCGTGGTCCTTGCGGTTGTGCCGCAGGACATACTCAGGCATGGTCTGGACATCCAGATCGGCATGGTAATGCTGGAGCCAGAGGTAATCTCCGAGGATCACCAATTTCATCAACGGGGAATCCGAGTAGAGCTTGAGTTTAACGGCCTTTCCCATGGCTTTCAGCCGCTTGAGGAGCTGGATACTTTGCCGAACTTCTTCCCGAAATGTTTCCAGCGTGAACTCGGGATGGTTGATCGCCTGTATGCGCGCGCTCGCTTCCTGGCTGTAGGGATTCACCAGCATGATTCTGGCCCCCAGGCACTTGTCGAGGACCGACGACAGGTCTCCCACTTGATCAATAAAGGTGCTGTGGCCGCTTGACCCGATGACCGAGATGGTTCGGCCTGTGCCCTGCTCTTCCTTGAGTTGCTTGATGTGCCGTTGCGCCCCACGCGTGCGGCGCGGGAAGAACGAGACGAGGCCGGCACCGGTCGCCACATTGGCGAGGGCCCGGTCTCGCATGCTGCGATGGAAGTAGTTGAGGCAGACGATCAGGAGGATCGCCACCGTCACTTCCACGGCGATGAGCGAGAGCTTGTCATGTTCGACCTGAGACCAGAATGACAAAAACTGTTTGGCGCCTGCCGGGAGCAAGAGCGCAATGCCTGCACTCAGGGCGACGACGACAATGTGATAGAGACTCCCTGCGGTGTCGCGGAGGAATGCTCGGACTGTTGACCATAATTCTTGAAACAACGATTCACCTCTTTAAGTTATAACGGACGCCCCCACGGCGATGTCAGACTGGCAATTCGAGCGATGGATGGTTACGCTTTCGGAGGAATGCTCAGCAGATGCAGGATGGCTGCGTGCGGGCAAAAAAAAGATCGCGTCAGACTTCATATCTGCTGGAGGACTGCAGCCTCCGAGCACGGAAGGTCTTACGCGATCACGTTGCACCTTACCACGAACCTATCAGCCATGCAAGGCTTGTCGCGAAAGAGGGTTGAGCGGCGGCCTCTTCGTTTGTGGTCTGTCTGGTTCATCTGGTTTGTTTGGTTGAACCAGACTAACCGGATGAACCAGCTTACAGGAGCCAGAGCGACTGGAGGCGCAGTCTGCTAGTACTGCAGTGTTGAGGGCTCACGATGAAACTGCGCCACCGTGGGGCGAACCAGTTCTGCGAAGTCTCGATAGCGGAGCTTCATGGCTCCTGTATGGGTCCCGGCGTCGAAGAAGATGTGCTCATCTCGCGTGAGTAACTGATCGACATAGACGGCCATGTTATAGAGATTGCCGAACGGGGGCATCGTCCCCACTTCGCAGTCTGGAAAGAGATCCGCGAATTCTGATTCCGTCGCAAGTCTCACGTGCCGGGTGTCCAGTACCTCTTCGAGTCGCTTGAAATCCACCCGCCAGGTGGAGGGGACGACCGCCATCACAAACCGCTGGTTGGCTTTGACGATCACCACTTTGGCGAACATGTCTCCAGGCACGTGGAGGGCCTCAGCCGTCCCTCGTGCGGTGTAGGCCGCACTATGGCTGACCACCTCGTAGGGAATCTTGTGGCTGTCGAGATAGCCTTGGAGTTTCTTGAGGACGGGCATGGCGACCTCCGGCGGTAAAGGGTGAGCCGCTTACATTGGCGCTCGAAAGAATAAGAGAGCAAGGGGAATGCCATCACCCTCGTGCAGGATGGATCTCGCAAAGGTTCGATGTGTTGCGCGGTTAGCGCAGAAGCAGGACAAAGGGAGGCGAGGCAACAGGCAGGTTCCGTAGCAGAATAGGGCAATGGTCCCTGGCGGACTGTCCTGAAATGCTACGGCGAGGTGAAATAGTAGCGTCTAGCAGGCAGTTCAAAAAGGCCGTTCAGCAAGGCCGCAGCGACTGAAGGGCCGAGGCGTGCCCTCCGGGGTACGTTGAGGGTCTGAACGATGGGAGAACCATGCTGGCGGAGTTTTCGACAGCCTAATCGTTATGGCAGAAGTTCGCGGCCGTGGGGGGTGGTGAGATCCTGGTCGGGACCAAGGGGGACGATACCGGTCGGATTGATGTCGTCGTGGGTGATGTAGTAATGCCGCTTGATGTGGTCGAAGTTCACAGTGTCGGCGATGCCGTCGGTCTGATAGAGGTCTTTGAGGTAGCCGAAGAGGTTCGGGTAGTCGATGATCCGCCTGAGGTTGCACTTGAAATGGCCGTAGTAGACGGCGTCGAAGCGCACGAGGGTGACGAACAAGCGCCAATCGGTTTCGACGAATTGTGAGCCGAAAAGATAGCGTTGGCGCGCCAGCCGGGCCTCGAGTTGATCGAGGGCGTCGAAGAGGCGCAACACGGCTCGTTCATAGGCCTGCTGCGAGGTGGCGAATCCCGCGCGATAGACCCCGTTGTTCACGTTCTCGTAGATGAAGGTATTGAGGTCGTCGATCTCTTTCCTGATTCCTTCCTGATACAGGTCGATCGAGCTCTCGGTGAAGCGATTGAACTCGCCGTTGAACATGCGCATGAGGTCGTCGTCGGAATTGCTGACGATGCGTTTCGTCACCCTGTCCCACAACACAGGGACGGTAAACCGTCCCCGATAGTCAGGATCGGTGGCCTTGTAGGCCTGGCTGAGGAACTGGAATCCGTTGACGGGATCGAGCGAATGGCCCGGCCCTTCGCGGAACGCCCAACCCCGCTCGTCGCGGATCGGGTCCACGACCGTCATGCCGATCACGTCTTCGAGCTTCTTGAGTTTCCGCACAATGATCGTCCGGTGTGCCCAGGGGCAGGCCCAGGAGACATAGAGATGATAGCGGCCGCTCGCTGCCGGATAGCCGGAACTCCCATTCGAGGTCACCCAGTCCTTAAAGGCATCCGGCTGCCTGGTGAAAGCCCCCTCGGCGCTCTGCTCGTCTGGAAATTGTGCCTTGATGGTCATCGTCAGGCTCCTGCTTGCCTCTACCGTACCATATTAATGGAGGGAGGGGATGGAGCCTGATGATCTTCTGTGCTCGCGCAAGGCGCGGCCTAGAAGGTCCTCGCCCGCGGTAATGGCGCGCTCGGCGTGCCAGTGAGGTGGGCGCGTTCGAATGCGCGCATTGGAGGATCGATCCAGGCTGCCTTCGGGAAGGCGAACCGCCCATTTCTGGGGAGGCGAACGAGCGAGCTTGGAGGGATCATTTAGATGATCATGGTCGCTCGATACGTGCAGCGCGTATGGACTGGGACAATGCGAAAAAGTAGAATTCTCCATTTCATCGCGATTGGAATCCAGACAAGAAGATTTCCCGTAAAGGATGGTAAGGTGCAGTGTTCATTCAGCTGGTTCAAACAAGGAGGCCGTAATGCATGTGATGGGACGTATCGGGTTCATGGGGTTGGGGATCGCGTTAGTGGGCTGTCTCAGCGGAGCACCAGTCTTCGCGGCGGATCAGCCGATCGAGGACGGGTCGAAGATTGTGATTACGTCTCCCAAGGACGGGGACAAGGTCAGCGACAGCTTTGAGCTGAAGTACGAGTTGACCAAGGGCTCCGAAGCTGCGCATGCCCACGTATACTTGGACAATCAGTATCAGAAGGGTTTTCCCGGGACGTTCAAGGGCCTGAGCAAAGGGAAACACCAGATCACCGTGACCGGTGCCACGAAGGACCACAAACTCGTCTCGGCCACCCAGACCATCACCGTCGAAGTGGAATAGGGCTGCTTTCAGCCATCTTCAAGGCCACCAGGGCCTCTTGTGAAAGAGGCCCTGGGGCGCCGGATCTCAAAAGCCGTTTCCTGCCGTTAGCAAACGGCCTTCCCATTCGAGCACCAGAATTTTCTTTCCTGAAGGCGGCGGGTTATGGGCAAGTGTTCCTCGTCAGGACGGGGTCGATAATGATGACGTCGTAGTTGGCGGACGCCAGACACCCGTTTCGCGGCGCGCGGCGGGCCGATTCGAAAGTTGACACCTTCCTCTCCGATACGTAGCCTGTCCCAACTGAAGGAAGACTCCGATGACGCATGAAGACGAGACCGTGGGGCGTCTCCTTTCCCGTCGTGAAATTCTCACACTGTTGAGCGCCACTGGGGTGGCCTGGCTGATGGCTGGCAGTCTAATCCCTAGGCGGGCTGTTGCCGCCATGCCTGCACCCGCCTGTGTCGTGCGACCAGAGCAAACCGAAGGTCCGTATTTCGTCGACGAGCGCTTGAATCGCTCCGACATTCGCTCGGATCCGACTGATGGGCGAGTCAGGCCCGGTACGCCGCTGGCTTTGACCCTGGCGATCTCGCGCCTCGGCGCCGGAGACTGTCAGCCGCTGCCGGGCGCTCAGGTGGACATCTGGCATTGCGATGCGCTGGGCGTCTACTCGGACGTGACGGGATCCGGGTTTCAACACCATCGGCCAGAAGTTCTTTCGTGGCTACCAGATCACCGACGCGCGCGGCGAGGCCAAGTTTCTCACCATCTACCCGGGCTGGTATGAGGGCCGGACAGTGCACATTCACGTCAAGGTTCGCACAGCGCCTCAGGCCGGACGGAACTTCGAATTCACGTCGCAAATGTATTTCGACGATGGATTGACGGATCGCGTCCACGCTGATCCGCCCTATGCCGCGAAAGGAAGGCGCACCGCGCGAAATCAGGATGATCGGATCTTCCGGCGTGGTGGCGATCAACTTATGCTGGCTCCAACTCCGGTGGCCGACGGCTATGCAGCGACGTTCGCAATAGGCCTGCAGCTTCCTTGAAAAGCATCGCGGCGCGCGGCGAATATTTCCTCGGCACTTCTTACGGGAGATCCTGTTATGAATGTAAGACTCGTGTTCGCGTTGTTCCCACTCTTGTTTCTTGGCTCTCCTGTATACGCACAAAGCCCTTGTTCAGAATGTCTCAAGGCAGCTGAGGAAGAGCTGAAAAAATGCCTCGATAATGCCATTAGCGCAGATGATAAGATTTCTTGTGATGAGAGTCGGCAAGCGCATGCGAAGGTCTGCGTGAACGGTGAGTGCAAGATTGAAAGAGAAAGAGTCGAACGTGATAATAGAAACGAGCAACAGACGCCGAACCGGCCTGGCCTCACACCCTACACACCAACGGAAATCGAGTGGCTGGCATTAGCAGTGAATCCCAGCTTCGACAGGATGCAAGTGCCGACCATCCGTATTCGCTAGCCATTGTTCAAGTGGATCACGAGACACTCCTGATTGTCGTTCGGTACCACCCCACCGTGAACCGAGAAATTATGAACAGGACAATTGATACCGCTCGGGAAGCAATCAGGAGCACGGCAAAAAGCTATGGATGGGACAAATGGGTAAAGATTCGTGAGCGTGTCGAGATGTATCCCTCCACAAAATGAGCGTATCGATGCTGTCTACCCTTTCCACCGAGCAGGCCGAAGAAAAGCTGGCGCGGGGGTGGAAGCCGTGAGAAGAAAACGGTGTCAGGGACTGTTTCGCGGCGCGCGGCTCCCATCTCTGAACATCACCCTCTGAGTTTGAGCGCAACAATCGGATAGTGCCTCGACCCGTTTAGGCGGTATCATGGCCCAACGACGAGGGAGGGGCTTATGTCGCCAGTCAATGCAGACCATGCGTGGGAGGCCGTGCTGAACCGTGATCGTCGCTGCGATGATAGATTCGTTTACGGGGTGTCCTCAACGAAAGTCTATTGCCGCCCCTCTTGTCCATCTCGCCGGCCGAGTCGCAACCATGTGACGTTTTTCGATTCGGCGCAACGAGCGGAGGCGGCAGGATATCGCGCCTGCCTTCGCTGTCGGCCTCAGTCGTCTGCCGGCTCCGAGGCAGAAGAGCGGGTTGAACGAGCGCGACGCTATCTGGATGAACATGCGGACGAGCCGATCACGCTTCAACGGCTGGCTGCTCAAGTCGGACTCAGTCCGTTTCATTTGCAGCGAGCTTTCACGCGCGAGGTCGGGCTCTCCCCGAAGGCGTACCAAGATGCCAAGAGAATGGAGCGGTTTACCGCATCATTGAAACGAGGCGAGACTGTAACGAACGCGACTTACGAAGCCGGCTTCGGATCCAGCAGTCGTCTGTATGCACGAATGCATACAGACCTCGGCATGACGCCCTCTGCGTTTCGCTCCGGCGGGATGGGAGTCACGCTTCGCTATACTACCGTGCCGACGGCAGTCGGTCGCATGCTCGTGGCGGTCACGGAGCGGGGGATTGCGACCGTGAGCCTTGGAGATACCGAGGCGGCGCTGGTCACATCGCTTCACAATGACTATCCGAACGCGGTGCTTCGTCGCGACACAAAGGGATTAGAGAAGCATGTCTGTCGTTTTCTCAAGTGCCTCAACGGGAGCGCAGACATGGATCATCTCCCGCTGGACGTGAAGGCGACGGCCTTTCAACGCAAGGTCTGGCAGGCGCTGCAACAGATTCCTCGCGGACAGACCCGGTCCTATCAAGAGATCGCACGGTCAATTGGGCAACCGACGGCTGTTCGTGCCGTGGCTAGAGCCTGCGCCGCGAACCGCATCGCGGTCGCCATCCCTTGCCATCGCGCCATTCGAGGCAACGGAAACCTTGCGGGCTATCGCTGGGGGCTCCACCGGAAAAAACAGCTGCTCGACCTGGAGCGAACGTGAACTAGCGAATACGGCGATGGCTCCGTTTTGCGTCGTGCAGAGTTTCTCCTCTGAAAGTTGACACCTTCCTCCTTGAAACGTAGCCTGTCGGAAATTTCCTTCCTTCTTGCGCCAGAGCGGAGGAGTTGTACGACTATGAAGCCGCGAATCACCGTCATTACGCTGGGTGTCGACGACTTGGAGCGGGGGCTGAGGTTTTATCGCGATGGACTCGGTCTGCCGACAAAGGGCATCGTCGGCACGGAGTTCGAGTATGGCGCAGTCGCCTTCTTCGATCTCCAACATGGCGTAAAGCTCGCCATCTGGCCCCGGAATTCTATCGCACACGAAGCTAAAGTTCCGCTTGGCCCTCGGAGCGCAACGGAATTCACGCTCGGCCACAATGTTGCAAGCAAAGCCGAGGTGGATGCGGTGATGGCCCAAGTCCAAAAAGCCGGCGCCACGATTACGGACCGGCCGCACGATGCATTCTGGGGCGGCTACACCGGCTCGTTCCAAGACCCCGACGGGCATGTCTGGGAGGTGGCGTGGAATCCGGATTGGGAACTCCCCGAATAGATTCTCGGCGCGCGGCGTCCCCTTAGAAAACTACAATTCCATTGACCCTCCTTCGGTTTGGATTTCAAATACAGCTATCGTGATCGTTATCTGACCAATCCATCGATTGCGCAGGCAGGAGGATGTCATGAACCGTTACCGTGTGCTCATCGTTGTCCTGAATCTCCTCGCTCTTTTCGGATGTATCTCTCATCCGCAAACCGCCGAGGAGTTTCGCAAAGCCGTTCCCGGGGCGTTTTCGGCAAAAGTCGAGACGTTTGAGGTCGATCGCCCCTTCAGCCAGGTGGCCAGCACCTTCCAAAAGATGGGACCGAACTGTTTATCGAAGACAATCAAGACGACGTCCCAAACCAACACGAGCTATCAGGTCATTGTGACCACCTACAAGCCCACGGTGATGGTGACGGGAAAGAAAGCCGAGTTGCATGTGCAGTTCCACCATGATCAGGGCGTCGTCGCGGTCAGCAAGGAACCGGAGGGAGGCTATTATCTTCTGGTCGCGGATGCGCAACCCGTTACTCAAACCAAGACCCGCATCGATCTCTATCGCCCTTCGATGGGCCACGGCGTTCTGATCCAGGCGGTGAAGAATTGGGCGACCGGCGAGAATATTGGGTGTCCTGACCTCACGAAGTGACGCTGCTACCTGAGAACCGAGCAATGGGGAAACCTCTCGACATCGACAGGACCACCTTCGTCGTGCTCTCGATCTGTACCGCGAGCCTCCTTGCCGGCTGTTTCGGAACCAAGACGTATCCGAACACGCTCGACAAGAACCTGCACGTTCATACCGCCACTGATTCGGGGTCGTGGTTCTCACGAGTCCGCGCAGCCGTTGACATCCATCGCGCCGGTGAGAATTGTGTCCTCGACTATGAAGGCACGGTCCAGCTGGCTGATCCTAAGATTGATATCGGAATCCCGCCTCACAGATGGAGTTATCTGGTGTTCGTCTTTGACAGTTCCTCATTCTTTGGAAACCGGAGCGGCACCATCACGTACGAGACGCTGCTGAAGCCACGACCCGGTTCTCAGTACGAGGTCGCGGTGAGTTACAGGGACGACATGTACCACGTGGAGATTCGGGAGACTCTTCCGAATCAATCCACCGGCCGCGAAATTGAACGACTGGCACTAAGCACCTGTCGATCGTCCTCCGGCCGGACGTAGGTATACAATCTCATACCCCGCTTTGCGGCGCGCGGCGTTCCTCCGCTTGTTTCTGGCTACTGCCCGTGTGGTGATGTCCGGCCAGACCGCCGGTAAATTCTCCTCCGTTGCACCTTCCTTTCGTCCTCGGTAAGCTGCCATCCCATGAGTCCATCGAAATGGCAAGGAGCCTTCTTCGGGCTTGCTGCTGCCCTGTTGTTCGGCATCAGTCCTCCCTTCGCCAAGCTGTTGCTGCCGGAGAGTGGTCCGATGCTGATCGCGGGCTTGCTCTATCTTGGCGCAGGCCTGGGATTGTTCCTCTTCGAGATGATCGGCCGTCCGTTTCATCCTGGCGTAGAAGAGGCCCCGGTTCGTCGGGCCGATGTCGGATTGCTGGCGGGGGTGATTCTCACCGGCGGCATGCTCGGTCCCTTTCTGATGTTATTTGGACTGGCACGCCTCTCAGGCGTCCTGACCTCATTACTCTTGAATCTGGAAGCGCCCTTCACCGTGCTGGTCGCTGTGCTTGTCTTTCGCGAACATTTGGGCCGACTCGAACTTGCCGGCGTCCTCGCGATCGTTGTTGCTGCCGGGATACTCACGTATCAGCCCGGCGCGATCCGTGGCGACGTTGTTGGCATCCTTGCCGTGCTGGGCGCCTGTCTCTGCTGGGCGATCGATAACAATCTGAGTCAACGTCTCTCACTTCGCGATCCGCTGGTGATCACGCGCATGAAGACCCTCGGCGCTGGTCTCGGGATACTCGGCCTGGCGGTTCTCACCAGCCAACCGTGGCCCTCGGTCAGGGTGACGCTGGCGACATTGCTGCTGGGACTCGTCAGTTACGGGGTGAGTTTGGTGCTCGACATGCGCGCCCTCCGGCTGCTCGGCGCGGCGCGCGAGGCGGGGTTCTTCGCCACCGCTCCCTTTATCGGAGCGCTGGTTGCCGTGCCGGTCTTGGGCGAGCGATGGACCATGCAAGACGCGACCGCCACAGCGCTCATGCTGCTGGGAATCACCCTGCTCCTCCGGGCGCACCACGCACATGCACACAGGCATGAGGCATTAGAACACGACCATGTTCATCAGCACGAAGATCATCACGACCACCGGCATGACGGAGAGGCTGTTCTTCAAGAACCGCATGCTCATCTGCATCTGCACCTGCCCCTCACCCATGATCACCCGCACCTGTCGGAATTGCATCACCGGCATGAGCACTAGGAGTTGCAGGGGATTACGCCAGACATGGCGTACTTTGTGAAATGTGACCGGTTCTCCATGACCCAGCGCGATATCGAGAAGGGCCTGCTCACTGTGCTGGTCGGGTTTGCTCCCAGTGAAGCCTGCGGAATTCGTGATCCTTCGGATCCAGGCCAATGCCGCTGTTCCTGTTTGACGCCGCACCCATCTCTCGAACTACCGGCATTTCCGCATCATTTTTCGCATCATTCCGTTGACAGTTTTCTCTTTCAATCCTAGCCTGAGCTATCCTTGGTTTATGGTTTGACGATCTCGATGCAACCTATAATGTGAGGCGACCATGCGACTTCCACGGAAACAGGCAGCCCTCCTCCAAGATGCGATCGAGCAGTGGAGAGAGGAGGGGGTGCTCCCTGACGCTCAAGCAGGGCAGTTGGCCGGTACGATTGAAGTGCAAGCCTTCGATTGGCGGCGCCTCGCAAAGTATTCGTTCTGGGTGGCCCTCATCTGTATTGTGACGGCCGTGAGTTCGGTCCTTGCGGATCGGGTCCTGGCTCAATTGCTCGAGCGACTGATCGAGCGACTGTTTGACGCGCCGCACGCCGTCAAGTGTGTGGGGATGGCGATTGTTGCAGCGGGGCTGTATTGGTGGGGTGTGAGCAGGCGAGCGCAGGACCAGGCTCGGTTCTATAGCAATGAAGCGATTCTCTTCCTGGGGGTGCTGGCCACGGCCGGAGCCATTTATCAGTTGGGCATGGCACTGGATACGGGCAGCGGGCATTTCTCCTTGCTTCTCCTGCTGTCTTTTGTCGTCTACGGGATTATTGGAGTGGCAGTGGAGTCGAATCTCATTTGGGTGTTTGCCATTGCCTCGCTGGGTGGGTGGATGGGAACGGAAACCGGCTATATGTCCGGATGGGGGGCCTATTACCTCGGGATGAACTTCCCCTTACGCTTCGTGCTCTTCGGCGGGGTGCTCACCGCCGGCGCTCTTGCGCTCGAAACGCACCGGACGGCGAAACGATTCTTCCGCAGCACGCTTGCGATGGGGCTGCTGTATCTCTTCATTGCCCTCTGGATCATGTCGATCTTTGGGAACTATGGAGACCTGCATGCCTGGGAGCGAGCGAAGCAGATTGAGCTGTTCCACTGGTCGATCTTGTTTGGCTTGGTGGCCTGCGGGTCCATCTATCATGGGTTGAAATATGATAATGGCATCACCAAGGGGTTTGGGCTGACCTTTCTGTTCATCAATCTCTATACGCGCTTCTTTGAACTGTTCTGGAATTCCATACACAAAGCGATTATTTTTGCCCTGTTGGGTCTCAGCTTCTGGTATCTCGGCACGAAGGCCGAGAAAATATGGAATCTTGGTCGAAGTCCTTCACGTTGATGTGCATGAGAAGGAGAGTGTCAGGCATTTGATTCGCGGCACATGTTGACTCGGCTGTTGGAAGGGACGTTCTGTGATGAAGGTAAGACTCGCTTTTGTCTTGTTCATGGTGCTGTTTCTTGACATTCCTGTATACGCACAAAGCCGTTGCGCAGAATGTCTCAAGGCAGCTCAGGAAGAGCTGAAACAATGCCTCGATAATGCCATTAGTGAAGAGGATAAGAGTTCCTGTGATCAGAGCCAGCAAGCACAAACGAAGGTCTGCGAGAACGGTGAGTGCGAGATTGAAAGAGACAAACGTGACCATAGAAATGAAGCCCTCCCACCGACGCAATAGAGGGGCCGTGAAATTAGAGAGGGGATCAGCAACCGCTTCGCGGCGCTAGTGAGCGCGACGGCTGTGCCATTATGCAACGGGCCGGAAGGAGTGTTCCTTCCGGCCCGTGATGTGTGCAGGGATGCTGCGCGAGGACCTACTTGTTGAACCGTACGACGATGGCTCCCATAAGGTCGCCCTTCTTGAAATCTTTCTTCGCGCTGGTGGGATGGGCGTTGTGGCAGGCGACGCAGGAGTCTGCGATGGCGAGGTCGGCTGCCACTCCTTTAAATTGGTTGCCGTCTTCGAAGGTCAGAATCCCTGTGGCTGGATTGGCCGCGAGTTTTATCAGCGCCGCTTCTTCCGCTTTGGTCTTCGGGAGGTTTTCCTTGTAGATGGGCGTCAATCCGATCAGGCTGAGTTCAAAATCCTTCAACTCTGACCCGGCTGCCTTCAGAAATTGAGCAGGAAGCATGATGGAGTGATCGTCCTTTGTCCAGTTCTCATCCGGCTTGACGTTCGACTTGGCCGCCTGCGCCACGATCTGTTTGGTGTACACGGTCCGGAAGGCTTTGGCCGTGGCGAGGATATAGCGGGCTGCGTCATCGCGCGAAAATTCGGCTGCAAACACGACCGGAACGGCGATGCCGATGGCCAGTATCGACGCGAGTACACATGTCGTCACATTGGGTCTCTGCCTCATGCTCCACCTCCTGGCTTGTGCAAGGGTTAACCGAGGGGACAAAATCGTTCCTCACGGTGCGCCTCTGCGTTCGCCTTGTCAAGCCGGCGTGAAGAGGTTTTCGAGATGAAGCCTTAGGCGAGGTTGAACTAGATTGAATCCTGGTTGCGGCTGCGAAGATTGATGGCAGGGGCATTCGAGGTTCCGCCACGCACGCACCACCAGGCATGGGCCAGGTTTTTCCGCTGCGACGTGAGATCCCCTCGAAGAAAATCAATGGCATAGGCATTATTCGGTTCGGTGTCCTGTGAGTTGGTCGTCCAATAGAGACCGGTTCTCACGCCACGGAATGGGTGGCCGGCCGGCAGGCTGGGCTTGTTTGCGGTGGCCAGCGGAGATGGTTCGACCAGGGTCATCAGCTCGAAGAACGACGGCAGCCTCCATCCGAGCCGGCCCCCGGTTGAGGTAAGCGCACAGCGGAGCGACGCATTCGCCCAGGCCGTCTCGGCAGAGCTGGGACTTCGTTCCCAGATCAACTGGGTTTCGGTATCGAGCACGGCTTCTCCCTTGGACCCTTCAAGAATCTGAAACCTCGATGCGGGTATTTGCACGTCTATCCCCTGGTCCGCAGGAAGTTCCGGAGCAGAGGCTATCATGAGGAATATGGTCCCAAGGACTCCCAGGATGTTTCGCGTCACGCTGAATGTAGTTGGGGACGTCACGGCGCCTCGCTTCTGAGTTCTCGATGATCCGCTCTCACCTCGCTCAGCAAGACTCGGACCCCACCAGATTCTCAAATGCCTCCAGCACCGAGACAGAGATGGCGTCGTATCCGGCTCCATCAGCGCGGGAGCATTTCCACGAAAGATCAGGGGGTTGATTGAATGACGACGGTTTATCCGGATGGCCAAGTAAGGCCTGACCCAGAGACGAGCGGACATCGTTTCGCGACTCCGCTCGTTCCAAATTGAACTGGGACAGGCCGATTTGCGGCGATGTCAGGAGCAGTGATGCTATCGGGGAGTCTAGAGATGGGGCATGGCCAGATCCCTGTCGGCTTTCCTAAGATCTGCGAATAATGCCACGGAGGGCGTCGTTTCATCACTTGCACCAGGGGAAAGAGGAGTCAGAAAGCTTATCTGATGGCGCGACGGTAAAGAGGCGGCGGCCTCTGTTTCGCGGCGCCCCACCACTTGGGAAGAATCTAGCGGAAAGACCCCCCCCGCTGTGCGTCCTTTGAAGGAACGTGGGAAGGAGTATCTGAGACTATCGTGGTGGCTTACCGCACGTCGATAGGGTTCGGAGGCTCCTCAAAGCGGATGGCGATGCCTGACAGGACATGCTCCACCCGGCGTTGGTCTGTCATGCCTTGGGTTAGGATGTAGGGGTTGGAGCTGTAGGGCGTGTACCATCCGTATCCATATAGTTGAAACGACACTCCGGCTGGGCCCAGCAAGCCCGGCTCAAAGTAGGGACTAAAGTAAGGACTGCCCGTCTGAGACCGCACGACCATTGGCACGTCCGGCACGATCGCATCGGCCCCCAATGCGCGGGCGCGATCCAGCATCGTTTGCCGAAGGGTCTCCATACTATAGTTTGAGCTTCGTACCGTAATACGTGCTACTTCCACGTGGGCTTGTTCGGGCTCTGCTGTCAGCCAACCGACGGGAGCAGCGATTTCTCGCGATGGATAGGCCGTATCCGTGAAGTACTCGATGCGGGTGCCGACGCATCCGGTGAGGAGCGCCGTTAGCGCGAGCGTGAGAATGGTTCGTCCGATGGTCGTCATACAGGACCTCTCAACGTATTGTTGAGTACACTGTACTGCGACGTCTACCGAGAACCCTATTCCTCGTTGGAGGGGGGAGTCAAGGAACAACGGTGGCGGGAATTTTTATTATCTCTTATCGCGCCGCGCGGCATTTCGTCTCTTCCGTTTCACGCCTTACGGTTCACGTTTCGCGGGTCTTAGATTGCACCGCATAGGCTAAGCTTGGTAAACAAGAGGCGTATCCGTTGTCTGAGGAATCGCTCTTTACCGCTGTACCAGGAGGACTCGCACCCATGTATGACATCGTCACACGCTTGACTCGACTTACTCCTGTCCGGCACGTGCTCGCCGGCTCGCTGCTGGGCCTGTTCCTGATGAGCCTCCTCCCTGCTTCGCTCGATGCGGCACGAGGAGGAGGGAAGACGGAGGTGTTGCCTGTGCAAACAGCCGCACCGGCGGCGGTCTTTATCGAGACGACCGGAAGTGAAGTGGAGTTACGGCGTCAATTGCGGGCCAAAAACGGGGTGTCCGAACTCAGTTCTTCCGCCCCGGGGATCCGTTTCTCGGTCGCGCCGACGGGGAGTTTTGGCTTTATTACCCCAAGGCTCCTGGGATTGGCCTTGGTCACGCAGAGTCCGGATCTCCCGTTGGAACAGATGCCTCCCGCTACCAATGCCTATGAGATCCATAAGCTCGCCGATGGCAGCGGGATGCTGGTGGGATTCGTGGAGGCAGACCTCAAGCCTCAACTGACGCCGAGTCAAAGGCCGAAGAATGTCCGGCTCGGGCTCTATTCCAATCCCTCGGACAAGGCTCCGCACATCGTCGCGGTGCCCTTGGTCAAACTGGTGGTCGATCGGATGCCGCTCAAGCTCGATCCCAAGAAACCCGACAGTGCGGTCCTGCTCGAGATGGATTTGCAAGGCACCGCCAACCGTAAGTCGTCTCAAACCGGGCCCTAGTGCGCTCAATCAGAAGAAAGCACATGGTCCGGTCCTGCTCGAGATGGATTTAAAGGGCGCGGCCCTTCGCCAGTCGCCGCGATGGCATCGATAGTTCCCTTCATTCGCCTCGAGAGGTTCCCTCCCACTTTACTTCTGCTTTTGGGGGCGGTACCCTTCCGTCCCGAATCATCCCGCATATTTAATCCTTGTAGGTATGGCCGGCCGACGCAATGTCGGGGGAGTCAGGCGGTACAACCAACCTTTCTGAAGGAGTCTGCCATGTCACGACAACTGTGCACGTTAATCGTTCTCGCCGGTGTGTTCGTTTCGACACCACTCTGGTCGGCTCAACCGAGCCGCCCTCAAGTCGAATACTCTGCCGATTCGACAATCCAAAACGAAGAAGGCACCATGAAGCAGCGTGTCTATGTCACACCGACCAAAGAACGCAAGGAAATGCTGACCGGCGCAGGCGAGGGGGCAGTCCAGATTTTCCGGTACGACACCAGAGTTATGTGGCAGGTGATGCCCTCAGAGAAGATGTATATGGAACATGCGATCGGAGGAGGCCAGGGAAGGGGCAACGATCCGTCGCAGTGGACCTACGAAGACACAAGAATCGGCGATGAGACGCTGAACGGCATGAACGTCACGAAGTATAAGACCATCGCGACGAGCACGGACGGCAAAAAGTACGGGGGGTTCTCCTGGCGGACGAGCGAGGGAATTTCCATCAAACAGGATCTCCTCTACAAGGAAGGTAAGGAAACGAAGCGGATGTTGACCGAGCTCACGAACGTCCAGATCGGCAGGCAGGACCCGAAGCTCTTCGAGATCCCGGAAGGCTTCACGAAACTGGATATGGGCGGCATGATGGGTATGGGGCGTGCCGGCATGGGACAGCCGATGGGTCGTCCGGACATGACCGGGACGCCTCCCCCGAGTACTCGAAGACCGGGCACGCGGCCCGAGGTCGTGACACCGCAAGAGACTCAACCGGCTCCTGAACCTACGCCGGCTCCGGAAGAGCCCTCGGACTTAGAGAAGGCCGGCGGTTTCATGAAGAGCTTGTTTGGTCGATAGGCGCGACGTGGAGGGTCGTGTGCGAAGCAACGGGCTGATCGTCGCGATCTCGCCTGACGATACTGACGGCCTTTCCGAACGGCATCCTTGCGCGTGATGGGCCGCTCACCATTTCCGATCAGCCGGTTGTCAAGGCAGCCGCCTTGTACATGGTCGAGCTCCAAGTCCGGTCGGGTCCTGCTCGAGAGGAATCCGACACGGCGGCTTCCTCCTGCCAGCCTGACGAAGATTATGACGGCGCTGGTGGCGCTGGAATCCGCTCCACTTCAAGAGGTGGTAAAGATCGATCGCCGCGCGCTCGTACATCACTCGGCCTACAACTTTCGACCTGGCGAAGAATTTCTCCTTCGTGATCTGGTGACGGCTATGCTGGTGGCGAGCGCGAATGATGCCTGCGAGGCGGTGGCCTGGCATATCGGCGGTGATGACAAGCGGTTCGTTGCGATGATGAACGAGCGGGCCGGCAAAGCTGGGACTGAAGAACACCCATTTTGCCAACCCCTGTGGGTTCGATGCGCCCGGGCACTATTCGACAGCCGCCGACCTCGCGAAACTGACTGAGCAGGCGCTGCAGCAGCCGTTCTTCTCCATGATGGTCCGGACGCTGGTCCGCGACATCTCGACGGTGGATGGCACCAGGCAAATGTCGCTGCATAGCACGAACGAACTGCTGGTTGATCCGGATGTAAACGGCGTGAAAACCGGTTATACGAGCAAGGCAGGTCGCTGTCTCATCGCCAGCATGTTCAAGGACGGGCACCGCCTGCTGCTCGTCGCGTTGAATCTGATGGATCAATGGGAGCAGGCCTCACGGCTGCTGCGCTATGGGCAGACGGTCATGCAAGGCACGGCAAGTTGAGAGAGTGAGCCTCGTTATTGCCGCCCGACATGGTGGAGATAGGCATCGCGGAGGTTCTGTTGAGCGATGATGAAATCGGGATCGAGCCGGGCTGCCGTGCGAAATTCTTCGATCGCGCGGTCCCAGTCGTCCCGAAGCGCATAGGCGTAGCCCAGATTATTGTGCGGCCTCGCTTTGTTCGGGGATTTTCGGACCGCGTCGGACCAGAGCAGGAGGCGGTCTTGGTAGAGCAGGTTCCGCTGGTAGGTGAAGAAGCAAAGTGCGGCGATCAAGCCTGTCGCAAGCACGGACGAGCCGAAGCGCACGAGAGCCGGCCGCCGGACGATCGTGAGGAGCCATTGAAAGAGATGCGAACCAAGCGCAACGATCGCAAGCAGCAGCCCGATCGCGGGCAGGTAGAGATTGCGCTCGCTCAAGAAGTCGTTGCGTGGGATCAGACTGGTGGGCAGCAACTGTAAGAAGAACCAGCTCAAGCCGAATGCGACCAGCGGAAGCCGCCTGGCGGAGAAAAAGATGCCGGCCGTTACGGCCGAGAGCAGCAAGAGATCGAGTGGAAGCGGCCATTGTGTCAGCGAGTGAAATACCGGGAGATCGTGATCGAAGTTCTGGTTCCAGGGAGAAAACAATAGCAACAGCGCGTAGGCCGCGGCGTGCAATTCGCTCAGCAGGTGGTCCCAGAGCGGTCGGATCGTGAAACTGAATTCCGCGAGCGCCGTATAGCGCGGATGGCTCCAGGCCCAGGCGGCCGCGAGTAGCAGGGCGATCCAAAAGGGCGAATGGCGTAAGAGTATGGCAGCGCGGAGCGCCGGACCTTTCAACCGGCATATGACCGCATCCCAAAGGAGCAGAATGATCGGAAGCGTGACCGCCGTTTCCTTGGAGCCGATCGCCAGCAGGAAAACGATGCGACGGCGCCCGACAGATAGAACCGGCGAGGCAGTGCGGTTCTGAATTCCTCTGACGCCTTGATGTAGAGGAAGAACGCCAGGAGATAAAAGAACGTCATTAAGCCGGAGGCGCGTCCGGAAATATAGGTCACCGTTTCGGTAGCAATTGGATGGATCAGGAAGAGCAGCGAGGTCCAAAACGGAACAACGGAGCGTTCATCCGCCACCGCCCTGGCGATGATGCAATAGATCAGAAGCCCTGAACCGAGGTGAAGCAGGAGATTGAGCAGATGGTAGCCCGGCCGGGTTCGTTCCATACAGCGAGCGATCGAGCAGAAACGTGGCGTACAAGACAGGCCGCACCATGTGATCGAGATGGCCGATGAAGGTGTGCCAGTTTGAGAGATGCGGATTTTCGAGAATCGTGAGGGAGTCGTCGTAATGAAAATCCCCGTGGAAGGCTCCGGCATAGACAATCAGCGCGGCAGTGCAGAACGCCATGGGCGCCAGGAAGGCGCGGATGTTGGTCTTCACAGACCCCGTTATACTGCATCACGTTGACTGAGTATAGGAGGGACTATGGCAAGTTTGCGGATGCTTCTCTCTGCGGTCTCACTGTCCATCACCCTGCTCTTATGGCCTCCAGCGAGTCCAGCAGGGCCAGCGGGGCCGAAATCGTGCAGGGAACTCATGAATGATTTCTACGAGACGTGGAAAGGTTAGACTTCCATGGACCACCTACAGAAAGAAATGGGAAAGGACTGTCAGGACGGCTCAGGAATACATCAAGGAGAAACTGCCGGCATTGAAAGCGGCCTGTCCGACGGAAGCGAACAGCATTAGAGATATCGAGAATGGGAATTATCTCAAGAAGCTGGCGGCGGAACGTGAGAAACGAAAAAAGGCATGGCGCCACGTTAAGGGCGCTGGAGGATACACCGGTGGGGCGGGTCAAGATGAAGACTTGGAAGATTTGGAAATCCAGCGGTAGATGATTGGAGGCGAGATAGCACAGCTCTTGTAGCTGGACGAGTAGTTGTGAGGAGGATACGTATGAAACCAGGTGAAGTCCCTTCCGCCATCATCACAGGCTTAGTCATGCACTTGGGCTTCTCTTCACTCTCCGTCTTCTTTGGGCAGCATCACCATCGACTGCGGGCCAGCAACCAGCGACGGCCGCTTCGGCACCAGCCGATGACCGAGAAGATCAGATAGTGGCGAACTATCTGCGGGACTGCAGTGGCAAGGGAGTGAAAGATGCGAGTTGTGACAAACAAAGAACCGATTTCGTCGCGATCTTGAAGGAGGACTTGTTGACGTTAGGTTCTACCGCTGATCGCAAGTACATCCCTGATATTGTTCGATTGTTTCGAAAAAGACCTGAAGTCGAATTGCGGATTGACGCGGTGCATGCGCTCGGCATGATAGGGCCGCAAGATCAGGATGTGAACATGCTGATCCCATTGACCAACGATCCGGTGCCTGACGTGAGGCAGGCTGTATCCAGTATGCTTTACCAAGGAAAGGGGGACGCCATTAGCTTGCTGAAACAGCGTGTCGTGCACTTACGCAATGGCCCAGCCGTTGAAAAGCGGGAGGATGCTGCGAAGTATTCGATGCCGGTCGCCCCGGACAGCGTCTACCTCTTTGACTCCAGCGATGCGACAAAGGGCCGTCTGTCGTATCTGGCGAAAGGCAAGACGGAGCCAGCTCAGTTTTTTAAGACCAAGGCGAAAAAAGGTCCTCATAAATGGGACCAGTTCAAAGAGCAGTATCGCTATCAGTTACAAGATGAAGAGGAAGCACTCAACCAGGCACAACAGGCGGCGGGCAAGCAGCTAGAGAATGAGAAGCCTCCGGATCCGGCCACGAACATGGAGGCGTACATGGAATACATGCAGAAGCTGCAATCGGTGTCGATGCAGGGAAGCACGGGCCGGATGTACTTCGATAGCTATCAGCCAAACCTCTACGGCGCCCCGACCGTCTATGTGTTGGAGGAGCGGCAGATCGGCCAGCGCAGCTACCCGACACGGTACGTCGTGGTGTATCAAGAGCTGGCTTTCAAACGGCCGGGATACCGGCTGAACTGGACAACGGTACCGGACGATGCACTTAAAGCGGCACAAGTGGCCTCGCTCAAGGAGCAGCGGGAAGAAGAGGCGCAACAGGCAGCTACGAGAAAGCAAGATGAGGCTGCCAAAAAGCGGGAAGCGGAACTGGATGCGCTGACAAAGAAGAAAGGACGCGGCGGAAAAGAAACAGTTCAAGAAAGGCCAGGCGGATCTCGAAAAGGAACTGGGATTCTAGCGCTCGCCGGCGAGCAACTCGGGATAGTTGCACCGAAAGATGCAGCGCTTGCTGCTTTGGTGGTGGAGTTTGGTGCAGTAGACCTGCTTGGTCATTCTAACTCTGACGGGGATCTCGGCAGCGAGGAGCATGCTGAGGAATTCAGGGGAAAGACATTCAAGAAGAAGGACGATCTGGGGAAGGCACTAGGGATTTGAAGGCGGTGTGTATGCTGCCGCTTCAGCGGCCTTCCGCGCTCTGGCACCATGTTCAGGCTTGTTCTTATCTGACATCGGGAGTAGGATCGCCCCAGTCCAGGGTTAATGGTTTTTATATGAAGGGGGATCGCACCATGGCATATCGGTCAGTGAGTGTATTCGGTTTCATCGCCCTGTTGGGCTTGATGGTTGGCGGCTGTGCGAGTGAGGAAACGATGGGATCGTCAGGTGCCGGGTCGGGTGCCGAGTCGGCACCCGCTACGGCAACGGGCATCAACCAGGTTGCCTCGGGGTCTGTGGAGGATACCTCAAGTGCGTGTCTGGCACGTATCCCCAAGGACGCAACCGCGGGTCAGAAGATGTTAGCGGAAGAAAGCTGCCGCCGCGATCAGGCCTCCCGCCGATAAGTTACTGCTGCCAATGTGTCCGGGAGACGGCTTGAACGGCTGTCTCCCACATTGGCGGATCGCTCAGATTCTGAAGAGATCCAATAAGGGCCGTCAGATTTCCGCTACTATTCCGCCACCCGGCCTCTGGTTCTGGCTCATACTCATTCCCACAGTCGCGTGGCAAGATGGCATGACCTGGGCTGAGCTGCCGGTTATGCAGCTGGTGGAGAGAGATCCGTGTATCGCCCGGTAGGCGCTGAATCGCCAGCGGCCTGGGAATGCGGCCTCGACGGTTGGGCCATTGATCTCTCATCTGAATCCTCTTACTCTATATCCTTTCCTACGGGTGCGATGGTCATTGCATGTCAGCAAGCGACTCTATTCGCACCTGTCACGTCTGGTTGAAGGAGGCCCGTACATGACAGTTCATGATGTGGTGAGCAGAGGTCTACCTCGTCTTATTCTTGCCATCGCGGCGAGCGCCCTGGTTGGGGCAGGAGTGGGAGTCGGTGGCATGGCTCCAGCCTCCGCCTATGAAGTGTGGCTGACGGATCAATCCGATACGGCGAAGGAAAGCGGCGGCTTTCTCTATATCTATGACGGAGCGGCGCTTGCGGCGAATCCTGCCGCTGTGAAACCGGCCGTCACCATCGATCTCTCCGGTGAGATCAACACATTTTGCGAAGAGGCGACCAAGAAGCCGGTCCGGCGTCCGCATATGCTGTTCTTCAACAAGGACCAGGATCACGCGATCCTCTCCTTCCTGAGCGGCCACGTGCTTTTTATGGATGCCAAGACGCGTAAACCGGAGGCCTGTTTGTCGATGGGGAAGAATGTCCATGCGGCCTGGCCGACGCCAGATCAGAAGATGGCGATTGCGGCGAATATCGCCGAGAAGAAGTTCATTCGGATCTGGACCGACTACGCCACTCATAAATTCAGCTTTGATCCCGAAAAGGATGTGGTGAACCTCGCAGCCCTCGAGAACGGCGAGCGTCCTGATACATCACCGATTTGCCCGATCACGGAGTCATCCAGCCGTTATGCCTTCGTCACGCTACGTGGAGGAGGGCTGTTGGTGTTCGATGTCACCACCACGCCGATGAAAGTTGTGGCCACGCTCGACAATAATCAGATTCACCCTGCCGGCTGTGGCGGCATTCAGGTCGGCGACACGATGTATATCAATTCCGGTGGCGGCTGGCCGGTGGCGCCTCTCTCCTATGATGTATACGCCCTCGACCTGTCCAACCTTCCGAAATCGGTCTCGGCCAAGCTGGTGTCTCAACGGGACGACAAGTTTGCTGATTCCCACGGGATGGCCGGGGTGGGACGCTTTGTCTGGAGTGCGGATCGGGCGGGGAACAACGTCGAAATCATCGATACGCTCTCGAATCTGAGCGTGGGCTCAATCGATCTGGTGACGGATGCGAACAAGGATCCTGCTCCTGATCTCATGGACAACGCGCCCGACGGCCAATATGTCTTCGTCGGGTTGCGCGGCCCCAACCCGCTTACCGGGAATGACAAGACGGCGAATAATGCCAAAGGGACGATCCCCGGCGTCGGTGTCATTCACGTCGATGGCGGAGGGAAGGTCGGTCACTATAAAGGGCAGGCAGCCATTACGAACATGAAAGATGGAAAAGAAACGGCCGATACTCACGGGATCGCTGTCCGGAAATAGCGCCGCTCTTCGGAAACATCGTAGAGCCGCGGCTTTGTCGCCGCGGCCTGCTGCTGCGGCGGAGGATGAGAGGCTGATCCCGATCAGGACGTTGCTACTGCGACGTGGCGCCGACCGTTCAGGCTCTGTGAGCGCCCGTCTCGCGCTGACGGTCTTGTGCCTCATGCTGGGGGCCTGCGCGGGAGTGGATACGAGAGGTGAACTGTCGACGGTCGCGTCGGTGGATCTCTCTCGCTATGCCGGCACCTGGTATGAAATTGCACGGCTCCCGATGTGGTTTCAGCGTCACTGCGTGGACTCCAAGGCGATGTATTCCAACCGTTCTGATGGGGCAGTCGGCGTACACAATGAGTGTGTGACGGATACCGGCAAGGTCGAGCAGGCAGAGGGAGTGGCGACCGTGGTCGATGCCAAGACCAACGCGAAACTCACGGTGGTCTTCGACAACTGGTTCGCGCGGCCGTTTGGCTCATCCCGCGACGGGAACTATTGGATTCTCGATCTCGACCCGGAGTATCGGACTGCCATGGTGGGTACTCCTGATCATCGATTCCTCTGGATCCTGTCCCGGACTCCTCAACTGGAGGAGGCCACGTATCGGCGTCTGGTCGAGCGGGCCCAGCAGTTGGGTTACCCTGTGTCGGATCTCATTCGAGCTCAGCGCTCCGCTTCTTCGTGACGGCTCGTAGCATGCCCCCGCAAGCATCGGCAGTCTGTTCATTTTGGAGGACGCAGCATGCCTTTGACCTCCTATAACAATGTGTCGCTTCCTTCGTTCATGTATGGCACGGCGTGGAAAAAAGAGGCTACGACGCAACTGGTGCAGTTAGCGGTAGCGGCAGGCTTCACGGCTATCGATACGGCCAACCAACTGATCCATTACCAGGAGGCTCTGGTGGGGGAGGCTTTGCTGGCCCTCGCTCGGCAAGGGGTCACGCGAGATCGCCTGTTTCTCCAGACCAAATTTACGCCGACGAATGGGCAGGACCATCGCACCCCCTACGATGCCTCGGCCAATCTCGCCACCCAAGTGGCACAGTCCTTCGACAGCTCGTTGTCCCACCTGCACACCGACTATCTCGACTCCTATGTCTTGCACGGGCCCTATCAGCGGCAGGGATTGGGAGACGCGGACCGGGAGGTGTGGGCCGCTATCGAAGGGCTCTATCAGTCAGGGAAAACGAAAATGATCGGCATCAGCAATGTCACGGCCGAGCAACTCACCCAGCTCTGTGCTCAGGCAACGGTGAAACCCATGGTGGTGCAAAACCGCTGTTACGCCGCACTTGGATGGGACAAAGAGGTGCGGGAAATCTGCCGGGCCCATGGCATCATCTATCAGGGCTTTTCGCTGTTGACCGCCAATCGAGAGGTCTTTGCTGATCCAGGCATTCGGGCTATCGCCCAACGGCTAGGGACCGGTCTCGCGCAAGTCGTGTTCCGGTTTGCGATGCAGGTCGGGATGCTCCCCTTGACCGGCACTACGAACCCGCAACATATGAAAGAAGATCTCCAAGCTGAACAGCTCACCCTCACCGCTGAAGACCTGCAAGTGATAGAAGCGATCGGGATGTAAGCAAGATTTCCCGAAGGATTCCGGGGGGCCTTCCTCCCATTCTCGCCCGCCCACCCTCGCGGCGCCGAGACGCCTCGTTTCCCGACAGGCCGCGCGTTGCGCGAGCAAGAAGACCGTTCACTCTGTGCCTTCTTACTCCCCCGACTGCTGAATCAGCTTCGCCACCAATCCCGTCCATCCCGTTTGGTGACTCGAGCCGATGCCGGCGCCGTTGTCTCCATGGAAGTATTCGTAGAAGGGAACTGCGTCTCGCCAGAGGGGATCATCCTGGAACTTGGTTGTGCCTCCGAAGACGGGGCGTCGCCCGGTTTGGTCGCGGAGAAAGATGTGGGTGAGCCGCCGTGACAATTCTGCTGCGACTTCATTCAAGGGGACAGACTGGCCGGACCTGGTCGGGTATTCGACCTTGTACTCATCGCCGAGGAAGTAATGGAACTTTTGGAGCGATTCGATCAGCAGATAGTTGACGGGAAACCAGATCGGGCCACGCCAGTTGGAGTTCCCGCCGAAATTTCCCGTGCTCGATTCGGCCGGTTCATAGTCCACTCGATGGTCCACGCCCATGGCCGACAGGACGTAGGGGTGATCCTTATGGTAGCGCGAGAGGGCGCGAATGCCGTAGGGAGACAGGAACTCCTTTTCGTCCAGCATATAGCGCAGCACGGATTTCAGCCGGTCGCGGTCCACCAGGGACAGGAAGCGCCGGACCTCGCCGTCCTGTGATTGGGTTTCCACATGCGAGCTGAAGTCCGGACGGTTTTCGATGAACCACTGCATCCGGTGTTTGAACCGGGGGAGGCGATCGATGAGTTCAGAATCCAACGTCTCCACGGCAAAAAGCGGGATCAGTCCGACCAGCGACCGGACTTTTAAGGGAAATGTCCGCCCGTCAGGAAGATGGAGCACGTCGTAGAAGAATCCGTCGTCTTTGTTCCAGAGCTCGATCTTCTCACCACCGATGTTGTTGATGGCCCGGCAGATGTACACGAAGTGCTCGAAGAATTTGCTCGCGACGTCCTCATATGCCCGATTTTCTCGGGCCAGTTCCAACGCGATCGAGAGCATGTTGAGGCAATACATGCCCATCCAACTCGTCGCATCCGTTTGTTCGATATGGCCGCCGGTCGGCAACGGGGCACTGCGGTCGAAGACGCCAATGTTGTCGAGCCCGAGGAAGCCGCCCTGGAAGATGTTCTTGCCATCAGCATCTTTGCGATTGACCCACCAGGTGAAATTCAAGAGCAGTTTGTGGAACACACGCTCAAGGAAGAGCCGGTCTCCCACGCCTTTGCGTTTCTTCTCGATCTTGTAGACACGCCATGCTGCCCAGGCATGGACCGGTGGGTTGACGTCGCAGAAGGCCCATTCGTACGCAGGGATCTGACCGTTCGGGTGCATGTACCATTCGCGGAGCATGAGGATCAGTTGCTCTTTGGCAAAGGTCGCGTCGACCAAGGCCAGCGGGATGCAGTGAAACGCCAGGTCCCAGGCCGCATACCAGGGATATTCCCACTTGTCCGGCATCGAAATCACATCGGCATTGTAGAGATGCGTCCAGTCCGCGTTCCGGCCATGGAGCCGTTCGCGCGGTGGTTCCGGCCCGAGCGGGTCGCCTTTGAGCCACCGCGCCAGGTCATAGTGGTAGAACTGCTTGCTCCAGAGCAGTCCGGCAAAGGCCTGGCGCTGCACGCGTCGTGCATCTTCAGAGAGATCGCTCGGGGCGAGGCTGTCGTAGAACTCGTTGGCTTCCTGAATCCGTTGCGTGAAGGTCGCGTCGAAGGTTTCGCGCGTGAGGCTCTTGTCGCTGTCTTCGTTCGTCAAGCGAAGGTAAATGGTGTCCGCTGCACCTGGAGCCAATGAGAAGGTATAGTGGGCCGCGGCCTTCGAGCCGATCTTGTCGGGATTCACCGCCCCTTTGTCGTCCTGCACCACGTAGTCATGAAAGCTGTCTTTTACATAGCGGGTTCCCTCTGCGTCTCCGTAGAGCCGGCTGCTGTTCGTTTCATTCTCTGTGAAGAGTAGTGTCGGTTGGCGATCGCACCAGAGGCGGCGTCGGCCATAGTATTCGTGGTCCAGTTCGATGACGCTCATGCCCTTGGCTGCTGCTCCTTCCCGCATTCGGGGCCGCCTCGCGTCGAGCCCCCAGGACCACGTGTTTCGAAACCAGAGCGTGGGCAGGAGCGTCAGCTCAGCAGGATCGGGCCCCTGGTTGATGACCTGGATGCGGATGAAGAGATCTTCCGGTGTGGCCTTGGCATACTCCACCACCACGTCGAAGTAGCGATCCTCATCAAAGATGCCGGTGTTGATCAGTTCGTACTCCTGGTCACGCCGGCCGCGCCGACGATTTTCTTCCACGAGCTTCGCGTAGGGAAACTCCGCCTGCGGGTACTTGTAGAGGTACTTCATGTAGGAGTGGGTCGGTGTCGAATCGAGATAGAAGTAATAGTCTTTGACGTCTTCGCCGTGGTTCCCTTCGTTGCCCGTGAGGCCAAAGACCCGTTCCTTCAAAATGGGATCTCGTCCGTTCCAGAGGGCGATGGCGAAGCAGATGTATTGGTGGCGATCGGAGATGCCGGCCAGTCCGTCCTCATTCCAGCGATAGGCGCGCGAGTGGGCCTGGTCGTGGGGAAACGATTCCCAGGCGGTCCCGTGAGGGCTGTAGTCTTCGCGGACGGTCCCCCAGGCCCGTTCGCTCAGATAGGGGCCCCAGCGTTTCCAATGTTGTTGGCGGCGGGCGTCTTCATCGAGGCGCTGCTGTTCCGCGGTGAGCGGTGGTGGACTGGCTGGGCTTGATGGGACGGTTCGGTCTGAATGTGGCATGTGCCTCCTCAACGGTTCGTGCAGGAGAAGAGTCGGCGGAGCGGGCTATTTGTTACCACCCTAGCAGGAGACTGGCTCAGTCCGCCAGCCTCACTTCGACACCCGTGAAGCGTGAGTTGTGAAACGTATCTCACGAACATGCCGCAGCTGGTTCTCGCAACGAGAGACGAACGACGCTTCAGGAACGACGTACGAAGAGGACGGCCTGTTTGGGCATCCTGCAGGCTCTTTCGTTATCGGTCGGTCTGGGGCGGAAACTGAGTTGAGTCCAGGACCAATGCGGCAAGTCTTCGAGGCTTACGCGGGGAGTTCGGTGAGTCGAAGGCTGTAGAGGTACTGGTAGAGCCCTTTACGGTCCATCAGTTCGGCATGGGTGCCGGTTTCAACGAGGCGTCCTTTGTTGAGGACGAGAATGCGATCAGCTCGTTGGATGGTCGTCAAGCGGTGGGCGACCACAAAGGTCGTTCGGCCTTTCATGAGTTGCTCCAGTGCCTCCTGGACGAGTCGTTCTGACTCACTGTCGAGGGCAGAGGTGGCTTCATCCAATAACAAGATCCGTGGATTTTTCACTATGGCCCTGGCGATGGCGATGCGCTGACGCTGTCCGCCCGACACATTGATTCCTTTTTCCCCCACGATGGTCTGATACTGGTCCGGGAGGCTCATGATGAAGTCATGAGCATGGGCCGCTCGGCTGGCCGTCACCACCTCCTCCTCAGTGGCTTCCCTGTTTCCGTATCGGATATTGTCGAGAATCGTCCCGCCGAACAAGATCGTCTCTTGCGGGACCAGCGCAATCTGCCGATACCAACTGTCCATTGTGACCTGGCGGAGATCCTGCCCGTCGATGGTGATGTGCCCCTCAGTCGGATCGTAGAAGCGGTGGAGCAAGTTCATGACGGTCGTTTTTCCGGCGCCGGTGGGACCGACGATGGCGACCAGTTCGCCCGGCTTGGCTTCGAACGACATATCCGTCAAGACCGGTTGGCGTGGATCGTAGGCAAAGCTGAGGTGTTCTGCCCGGATGTGTCCCGAGACGGTGGACAGTGGCGTGGCCGTGGGGGAGTCACTCACTTCGGAATGTGTGTCCAGAATTTCGAACACCCGTTGGGTGGCCCCCTGCGCCTCCCTGATCTGCGCGAACACGCGGGCGGCGGAGCTGAAAGGGCCGATCAGAATGCCGGCAAAGAGGACGAACGCAAAGAGATCGCCCGGCGACACGCTCCCGTCGATGACCTGGCGTCCCCCATACCACAACACCGCGGCCGCGGCGGAGAAGGTGAGGAGGCTGATGACGGGAATAAACACCGCCATGATGCTGGCCCGTCGCATCGTCAACGCCAAGGTCTGTTCGACTTGCGTGGCAAACCTGGTCTCTTCGCGCTGTGTTTGGACGAAGGACTTCACGATACGGATGCCGGAGATCACTTCCTCGATCAGGGTGCTCAGTGCAGCGGTTTGATCTTGAATCGAGGTCGAGAGAGATTTCAGTCTTCGCCCGAAGAACTTGGCCACGAGGACGAGCAAAGGGAGCAGAACCAGGATCAAGAGGCAGAGGCGCCAATTCATCGTCAATAAGAAGGTGATTCCTCCGACGAAGGTCACCAGCTGTTTCGCGCTGTCGATCGGCGTTTCGGTGACGACCGACTGGATAACCGTCACGTCGTTCATGAGCCGTGAAAGGAGTTCGCCGGTTCGCCGGCGGGCAAAGAAGCTCACCGATAAGGTATGCAGATGCGCAAAGAGATGTTGGCGAAAATCGGCGACGATTCGCTGGGAAATCCATGCGGTCAGATAGCTGTGGCCCATCGAGCAGAGGCCCTGCAGGACTACGAGTCCGAGAAAGACTGTGATCAAGTCTGTCATCCGGGACTGGTCGTGCTGCACGGTAATGACGTCCCACAGAGTGCCGGCCAACCGGAGCAGGGCCAGATTGATGGCGGCGACACCCATGACAAGCACGCCTGCCAGCACCATGCGGGACAGATAGGGTTTCAGGAACGGGAGAAATGGTGAGAAGGTGGACATGATGAGGGGCGATCTTAGAGGAGGCGGCTACGAAAAACCAAGAGAGAACGGCGCGGAGGTAGAGACTCAAGCCGGTGGCGGTGCAGACAGCTAGAGCTGTGCGATGGACTCGATCAGGTTCTTATTGATGGCCACAAAGTCCGAGCGATCCTTATCATCGATCACCACGTCGGTGAGGCTGATAAAGAGACGTTGTTCTTCGTTGATCGCATCGGACACACGATTCCGCATGGGAGGAATGAGAAAGTCGCCAACGTAGACGCAGTTCACAGTCCGGACGCGGATGCGAACCTTCTTGCCTTCGGGCACGGACCCCTCCTCCCCGTTCTCGGGTGAGCCTAGCTTTTACGACGTTCAAACTTTTGACGCCGGCGCAACTTCTTGTACTTATGCTTGCGCATTTTCTTACGGCGTTTTTTCAAAACACTGGACATGCGTTCTCTCCTGCGAAGTGGGCAGTCTAGAAGTTTTCGCCTCAAATTGCAAGACCATCAACGGATTAAAGTGATCACGATTGCGGCGGGGGCCGGTTTACGGGCCGCTTGACCTGCCTGATACCCATTCCTATACTGCAACCATGACGTCACCGTACAAATTTCCGCTGCTTCCCGTCTTGCTCCTGCTCGGCTGGGTATCCTTGATCGGCGTCGGATGCGGTGGCAAGACGATTCAATATCCCGAAGATCACGAACGGTACCTCCGCATCGATCGGGCGGTGGAATCGCTTCGCCAGGCCTATGTGAAGAAAGATTCGT
Source organism: uncultured Nitrospiraceae bacterium (assembly GCA_963720035.1). Lineage (GTDB taxonomy): Bacteria > Nitrospirota > Nitrospiria > Nitrospirales > Nitrospiraceae > Palsa-1315. Next base: position 88,465 of record CAVREB010000003.1, read on the forward strand.
CGGATCTGGCCTCACTCATGATGCCGATTGACCAGCTTGACCGGCTGCGGGAAGAGGCCCAGGGCGATTTCGAAACATATAGTGCGATCACGTTGGAGTTCGCGGTCGAGCGCATTATGATCGAAGGGGACGATATCGATGTGTTCGTGCATTGGCAAGGGCTGTGGAAAAAAGATGCGGACGATCCGGGCCTCCGCCAGAGAGGCCATACGCGATTGCAGTGGGTCGGCACAAAGTCGATTCTTTTGCGCGGGGTTCAAGGCGATTCTCCCTTTGGCATGAAAGCTCGACAGACCACAAACGATCCCAGACTTTCTCCCAAGAAGAAATAATCCATGCCAACTCGTCGATCCCGTGCTCCTGTTCAGGCCGACTTCCTGGTCATCGGGAGTGGTGTGGCCGGTCTCCGTGCGGCGCTGGAGCTGAGTCGTGCCGGCCGTGTCATGGTGCTGACGAAAGGGCATCCGCTTCAGAGCAGTTCGATCCACGCGCAAGGCGGGGTGGCGGTGGCGATGAGTGAAGAAGACGATGTGGCGATCCATTTAACCGACACGCTCAAGGCGGGGCATGGGCTCTGCCGGAAAGAAGCGGTGCGGGTCCTCGTCGAAGAAGGACCTGAGCGAATTCAAGAGCTGATCAGGTGGGGGGCCAAGTTCGACAAAGTCGATGGCAAGTTCGCGTTTGCTCGAGAGGCTGCCCACAGTCGAAGCCGCATTCTGCGCGCGCGGGGAGATGCGACGGGGAACGAGATGGTGCGAGTGTTGATAGCCGAGGTGAATCGGCAGGAGCGTATTCAGCGATTGGATCATCACTTTACCGTGGATCTTGTGGTCGACGCCGGACGTTGCTGCGGGGCCGTTGTGTTGGATGAAGGGTCTGGCCGCCAGTTCGTGCTGCCGGCTCGCGCGGTCGTGCTGACCACCGGCGGGGCCGGGCAGATCTATGCGCGGACGACCAATCCTCCGAATGCCACTGGTGATGGGATGGCCATGGCTCTGCGTGCGGGCGCGGTGCTTCAAGATATGGAGTTCGTTCAATTCCATCCCACTGCACTGTATTTGCCGTCGAGTCCTCCGTTCTTGCTGTCGGAGGCAATGCGAGGCGAAGGGGCGCAGCTGCGCAACAACAAGGGTGCAGTCTTCATGCAGCGGTACCACCCCATGGGGGCGTTAGCGCCGAGAGACATCGTGTCGCGGGCGATCTTGGCAGAGATGGCGGCGACGAAAGCGCGTCATGTCTATCTTGACGTTACCCACTTGGGTGCAGAGTTCGTGAAGCGGCGTTTCCCGACGATTTACGCGACCTGCCTGCGCTATGACATCGATATCACGGAGGAATGGATCCCTGTGTCTCCAAGCGCGCATTACATGATGGGCGGGGTCTGGACTGATCTGAATGGGGCGACGACGGTTCCAGGGCTTTTCGCCGCCGGGGAGGTGGCCTGTAGCGGTGTCCATGGGGCAAATCGTCTGGCGAGTAATTCCTTGCTCGAAGGATTGGTGTTTGGCGCGCGCGCAGCAGCGGCAGCCGTGGAGTTTGCCGACCGACAGGAGTTCCCGACACTGTCGTCTCAGGAGGCCACGATCGGAGCCGGCCAATTCGGCGCACTGGAGGATGCGGAAAAGTTGCGAAGCTCACTCAGGCGAACGATGTGGGGGCAGGTCGGCGTCATTCGCTCGGGCGAATCACTCATCCGGGCCTGTGCGCAACTGTCACGGTGGGCCCAACTCGTGGCCCAGCCGTTTGCAAACCGAGCAGCGCTGGAAGTGAAGAACATGGTGCAGGTGGCACAATGCGTCGCGGAAGCGGCGCTGTGGCGAGAAAATAGCGTCGGGGCCCATTACCGGTCGGATTTTCCAGAAGCCAAGCGGGCCGGCTGGCAGCAGCACAGTCGCCTATCGAGTGGGGAAGTCGTTAGCGAGAAGACAGCTCAGAAATCGCGGGGGTTGCTGTTGTCTCTGCGGGGGCGTATCGGCTGACCGTTCGTTCCCTAATGACGCCATCGCGCACAAGGAACGTGCGGTAGTATCGGAGAACCTTCCGAACGTATTGTCTGGTTTCATCGAACGGGGGGAGCGCCTGATAGCGGTCGACCGCATTCTCTCCAGCATTGTAGGCCGCAAGGGCCAGCGGTAAATTCCCATGGAAGCGGTCGAGCAGCTGGCGTAAGTATTTTGTCCCTCCGGCCACATTATCATCCGGATCATACATATCCCGCACATCCAGACGCACGGCGGTCTGCGGCATCAATTGCATCAGGCCGATAGCGCCGGCGCGGGAAACCGCCCGCGGATCAAAGTTCGATTCAGCTTTGATGATGGCTCGGATCAACGCGGGATGGAGTTGATGCTCTGAGGAATAGCGGCGGATGACTGGTTCGAGATCTCGCTCGGACAAGGTGGCGTGGAATCGGCTGGACTCGATCTCAACTTTTCGATAGCGCGAGTCTGACGGGACATTCGTGAGAGAGATCGAGCCGTCGTGCGTAACAAACTGATAAATTTCTGCCGTGGTTGTTGGCACGGAGAAGGCGAGCGAGCCGATTGTCGCGATCACCGTCGTGCTCAGCCCAGATGGCCGCGTGCCGCCTGAGGGATGTCATTATTATATAAAAGGTGTTGTGCATGGTCGTAACGATATCAGTCTGCCACTGGGTGTCAAGAAACTGCAGATCTTGTGCCTGAGGGCCAAGAACAAATAGTGCATGAAAACAATAGGGTCTGGGAGGGGGTCGATCTACTAGGGTTCTAAAAAACGGGATCGGTTGACAATAAATAGTCTATGGAGCTGCTGGGTGAGAGGTCCTGGTGTTCCATCCCCAACCGGATGCCCGTCCACCATGGTAACTGGCATCACTTCCATCGTCGTGTTGGTGAGAAAGCACTCGCCTGCCTTATGGATCGACTCGATCCCGAAATGTCCTTCGTCAACCGGAATCTGCGCTTCCCGAGCGAGGCTGAGCACAATGTCGCGCGTGATACCGTCCAGCAGGCCGCATGCAAGTGCCGGGGTGCAGAGCCGGCCTGCTCGGACGAAAAAGAGATTGCTGACGGTGCATTCCGTCAGATGTGATTCCCAATTGAGCAGGATGCTGTCGAAGGCACCGGCCGCGATGGCTTCCCGTTTAGCCAGGATATTGTTCAAAAAGTTTGTGGCCTTGATCTGCGGCGAGAGCGCGCTGGGCAAGTTCCGTCTTGTTCGGGCGAGGATCAGGCTCACGCCGGCCTGGTATTGTTGAGGCGCGGGAGGGTGAAGCGGTTTGGTCATGATCACCACGGTGGGGGTTGGGCAGAGGGCCGGATCCAAGCCGATGTCGCCGGCTCCTCGGGAAATGGTGATACGGAGGTATGCGTCGGTGCGTTCGTGTCCGACGTCATTCCGCGTCATGGCCTCATGGAGGAGCGTCGGCCACCTGTGTTCGGGAATCGGGATGGTCAGGCCGATTGCATCCGCAGATCGTCGAAGCCGAGCGAGATGTTGGTCCCGCATGAAGATCCGGCTCCCGTAGGAGCGAATCGTTTCATAGACGCCATCACCGTAGAGAAAGCCGTGATCGAAGACGGAGACAACGGCCTCCTCTTCTTTCACGAACCGATCTTTGAGATAAATCCACATCGTTACGTCCGTTGCAGTGCGCTGAAGAAAGCCTGGGCCTTCTGGAGTGTTTCCTCGTATTCCTTGGCCGGATCGGAGTCGGCGACAATCCCGGCCCCGACCTGCAAGTATCCCTTTCCCGCACACCATACCAATGTTCGAATCACGATATTGAGATCGAGGTCGCCGTTCCAGCCGATGTAGCCAAAAGATCCGGTATAGGGGCCACGGCGTACCGGCTCCAACTCCTCAATAATCTCCATGCAGCGGATCTTTGGCACGCCCGTGATGGTCCCCCCAGGAAATAGCGCCTGAATCAGATCGAAGGGCGTAGCGTCCGGCCGCAAGGTGCCGTTGATATTGGAGACGATGTGGCTGACGTGGGAGTACTGCTCAATTGCCATGAATTCATCGACCTGCACGCTGCCGAATTGGCAGACGCGGCCCAGGTCGTTTCGTTCGAGATCGACAAGCATGAGGTGTTCCGCCCGCTCCTTCTCATTCGCGAGTAATTCGCCGATGAGCCGTTGATCGTCACGGGCGTCGAGCCCGCGCGGTCTGGTTCCGGCAATCGGGCGCGTGTCCGCATGTCGGTCGCGCAGGCGCACTAGCCGTTCGGGCGAGGAACTGATCAACGTGACGTCGTCGAAGTGCAAGAGCCCCGAGAAAGGCGAGGGATTAACGGCTTGCAGACGTCGATAGAGTTCCTGCTCGTAGGGCTGTCGATCTCTGCCATCGTTGTAGGCGTCTGGGAGGTTGTAGGGTAAATCGATGCGACAGGTTGGCCTGGTAGATGTCTCCCGCCGCAATGTATTCCTGGCAGCGCCTGACTCGATCGAGGTAGGCATCCCGCGTTTGGTCCGGGTGAAAGGCCATCTGATTGAGAGGAGGGGAGATCTCATTGAGGGGAGATGGCCTGTCCGCTCAACCTGGCCTCCCACTCGGCCAGCCTGTCTAAGCCCTCGCGATAGAGCTTCTCTCGTGGCTCTCCCAAAAACCGTTCCATGGGCGGACAAAAGATAATCTGCAAGCGGTCGGTCAGATGATCGACGGCGGTGATGATGTCATACAGACCGAATTGCAGATGGGGGAGCAGCAGATCCTCCTTAGCAATGGACGGAAGCGTTTCAAAGTCGCGCACGAGGTCGTAGCTGAGGTAGCCGACGGCTCCGCCCCAAAAAGGGGGCAGGCCTGGAGGAGGCTCGATCTGGGGGCCAGCGAATAGTCGGCAGAGGCTTCCGAAGGGATCTTTCGACGAGCATTCGCGTCCTTCGTGGGTCCGGAGGGAGGATTGTCCTTGTCGCCCAGTCAGCACTGAGAAGGGGTTACTCCCTAGAAATGAATAGTGGGCTCCCGCCGCCTGTCCCCTTCCCGCTGTCGAGTAGGAACGATGGTTGAGAGGGAGACGCAATCAGGCGGTACAGCTCAAAGGGTGTCCTCCCTTGGCCTTCCATCGTGAGGACCAGGGGCTGTGGGGGACCGATCAGGAATGATGGTTGGGAGAAACGAGTCATGGGTGAACGTGTATCGCTCTACAAATACGGCGCCACTCACTATACCCGACTGTTTCGGCTGTGTCACAGCGCATGATCGGCTTGACAAATTTAGGATGATTCTGCTTGAATTGCGCGCCCGCCATCGGCAGAGTCCTTGCGTTATGGGCTGCATTGCACTCTCCTCCGTGGGTACGACATGCCCCCTTCACAAGATCCATTGTACGCGGGGCTCGGCCAAGCGGTCCGGATCGGAACCGATCTGCTCGCTGCGGTGATTGTCGGAGGAGGGTTGGGTTGGGTGTGTGACACATACCTCTTCGGCTCCACTCCCTGGGGGATGGTCGGAGGTCTTGTGTTGGGCGTCGTTGCCGGGATCAGGAATGCGTACCGGTCGGCGCAGCGGTGGCCGAAGACATAACGCGTTTCAATAGAAAGTACGAAAGCGCCATGGAAGAAAGTCCGCTTCATCCGTTCGAGCTTCATAACTGGATACCGATTTCGCTCGGCGGATTGGATATTTCCATTAATAAAGCCGTTGTCATCATGTGGGTTGTCGTCTCGCTGGTGGCGGTGCTCATGGTGATGGCGGGATCGGCACGCAAGCTGGTGCCGGGCAAGTTGCAGAGCATGGCGGAGATGATGGTGGATTTTATTCGCGGCATCATCATGGATACGATGGGCAAAGAGGGGATGCGATTTTTCCCTCTGATCGCCACCCTTTTTCTTTTTATTCTCTTCTGTAATCTTATCGGGTTGATCCCCGGCAGCTACACGGTGACGAGTCAGATTATCGTGACAGCCGTGTTCGCCTGCCTGGTGTATGGGCTCAGCCTGGTCATGGGATTCTTCTTACACGGAGTGAAGTTCCTGGGCATTCTCGTTCCGCCCGGTACGCCCGCCTGGCTTCTGCCGTTGATGATACCGATCGAGTTGATCAGCCAATTGGCGCGGCCCATTTCACTGGCCGTTCGGTTGTTTGCGAATATGACGGCCGGCCACGTGATTCTCGGGGTCCTGTTCGGTCTGGCCATCAGCGGCGGATTGTTGATCGGGTGGTTGCCCTTTGCGTTTACGATCGCGATGAACGGATTGGAAGTCGGTATCGCGTTCATTCAAGCCTATATTTTTACCGTGTTGACCTGCGTCTATTTGGGAGACGCATTCCATCTGCACGGCCATGATGAGCACGCGCACTAGCGCGTGTGAGTTCAGACAAGGGAGGAGTAGGACACAATGGATTCAGCAGCAGCAGCATTGTTGGGCATGGGATTAGCGGCGGCAGGGTTTGCCGGAGCCGGTGTGGGTATCGGCTACATCTTCGGGAAGATGATTGAAGCGGTGGCCCGCCAGCCGGAAGCAGAAGCCCGCGTCGGAAAGTATATGTGGATCGGGTTCGCGCTGGTGGAAGCCATTGCGCTGTACGGCCTGGTCATTGCCTTCATCATCATGGGCCTCCGCAAATAGGATGCTGACATAGGCCTCCAACGTCGTTCTCGAGGGCTCGAACCTCTTAACGTACTTCGAAAATACGCCTCGAGGTTCTTACGCTTTGCGGCCTTGTTGGAAGGCCATTTTGATCATCCTTTAGAAGAAGAGAGATACACCATGCCGCAGTTTGAATCTCACTTTTTTTCTTCCCTGATCTTTTGGGAAGTCCTGTCGTTCGCGATTCTCTTCTTCGTGCTTTACAAGTTTGCCTTTCCCGGCATCTTGAGGGTGTTGGAAGAGCGGGAAAAGAAAATTAAGGACAGTCTCGATCAAGCCGAACGTCATCGGTCAGAGGCCGAACGGAAGCTCAAGGAGTACGAGGCCAAGCTGAACACCGCTGCAAAAGAGGCAGAAGGAATTCTGGCTGCCGCCAAAGAGCGGGCGCAGCGGCTCATGGAGGAAAATGAGCAGCGGCTGACGACCGAGGCCGAGCGGATCAAGGGCGATGCGACGCGTGAGATCGATCATGAGCGTCGCAAGGCGATTCAGGATATTCGCGCCCAAACGACGGACTTGGCATTGATGGTGGCAGAGAAGGTGGTGCAGCGCAGTCTGACTGATGCGGACCACCGGAAATTCGCAGACGAGGCGCTCGAGGCCCTGTCAAAATCCTACCAGCGATAATTCTTGGATCGGGCGGGTCAGCCTAGGCTGGTCCCGCCCGGTCTGTATCCTTCCAAATCCACACAGACGAAGCGAAACCCAACCTTGCGGAGACGGGCACTGATGTGCGCGCGCAGGTCCGGCTGATTCAGCCGAGAAAACTCCTCTGCCCCGACCTCGATTCGCGCCACCTCTCCGTGCTCCCGTACACGCACATGGCGAAATCCCTCAGCCTGTAGAATTTCTTCAGCCTGCTCCACGCGACGGAGACTTTCGATCGTGATCGGTATACCGCGAGGAATTCTGGAAGAGAGGCAGGCGGCTGCCGGCTTATCCCAATTTGAGAGTCCCAAGACCTGGGCGAGTGCCCGCACATCGGATTTCGAGAGGGAGGCTTCGACCAGCGGGCTTCGAACTCCCCACTCGCGTGCGGCTTTGATTCCTGGTCGATCGTCCCCGAGATCGTCGAGATTCGTCCCGTCCACAATCCACTGGCTCGCGCGTGGTTCGCGCAATCCGTCCAGCAATTGATAGAGGTCTGTTTTGCAATGGAAGCAGCGGGTTGCATCGTTCTGCACAAAGGCTGGAATCTCAAGTTGATCGGTGTAGACCAGTTCATGCCGCGCGCCGATCTCTGAGGCTACCTGTTTCGCGCCGTCGAGTTCGATCGTGGGAAACGTCGGTGAGACAGCGGTGATGCCTAGCGCGCGTTCACCGAGTTGTTCATGGGCGATTTTCAGGACGACGGTGCTATCAATCCCGCCGGAGAAGGCGACCAGGACGGACTGCATGTCCGAGATCACCTGACGGAGTATCCTGAGTTTTTCCTGGATGGATTCGGTCACCATGGATGCCTGACCTTGAAGTCGATGCACAGTTGACTAGTTTTTCACCTTCGCTTTGGCGATGTTGCCCACCACCACTAAGGCGTACCGTTTGGGGTCCAGGTACTGTTTGGCGACGCGTTGAACGTCTTCCTTCGTGACTCGGTCTATCCATTTCGGGTATTCCGAAAAGTATTCGAACCCCAGGCCATAGAACTCCACTTGGGCGAGCACCTGCGCGAGCTTCGCGGTGGAATCAAATCGTAGCGGGAAGCTGCCGATCAAGAATGATTTGGCTTCAGACAACTCTTGGTCGGACACAGGTGCGTCACGAATGGACTTGATTTCAGCCAGGACGCCGGTGATGGCTTGGTTCGTCGTCTCCGTCTTGGTTTGGAGGTTGACCCAGAATGAACCGGGCATCAGCCGGGCGTCGAAGTGGCTCATGATCCCATAGGCCAATCCCTGCTTGTCGCGAATCGAATCCATCAAGCGGGAGGAAAATCCGCCGGCCCCCAGGATGTAGTTCATCACCGTGACCGAATAAAAATCCGGATGAGCGCGCGGAAGGCCCCCATGACCAAGCACAATAGTGGATTGAGTGAGATCTTTCTCGATGAGTTGAACGGTTCTTCGTTCCACCGGCGAGGGCTTTTTCGTATTCCGCGCTGTCGCCGTCCCTTTTTTCCAGGTTCCAAAATGGGTCTGTACCAGTGCAGTGGCTTGCTCAAGCGTGACGTCGCCGACGATGGTCAGGATGGCTTGGGAAGGGGAATATTCCCGAGCATAGAAGGCCTGCACGTCGGCCAGGGTGATCTTGTTGAGCGTCTCTTCCGTTCCATTCACGGGCCAACGGTAGGGGTGTCCGTGGAAGACGAGCTGATTGAACGCCTTCATGGCGATGTGCCCCGGGTCGTCGTTGTCGCTCGCCATCTCGCCCAGCAGTTGGGTGCGTATCCGTTCGAATTCCTGCTTATGAAACGCGGGGTGCTGGAGCATGTCCGCGAGCAGGGTGAAGCCGAGTTCGATGTCCTTCTTGAGTACGCGGGCGGAGGCGGTGGTGAAATCCTCCGAGGCCTTGGCTTCCAGGGCCCCGCCAACGAAATCGATCTGCTCCGCCAGCTGTTTTGACGTCCGCGTGGTCGTCCCTTCGTCCAGGAGACTGGCGACGAGGTTCGCGAGTCCGGCTTTATCGGGGGGATCTTGCGCACTGCCGGTCTTGATCAGTGCGTGGATCTCAACGATGGGGAGGAAATGTTGTTCAAGGACGAGCACCGTGATGCCGTTCGGGGTCACAAATTTCGTCGGGGCGATCTCTGCCGCCACAGAGGGACTGGATGCCAAGAGGAATGCACAGAATCCCATCACGAAGGCTCAGGAGCGCCTGTCGAAGAAGTGCGATCTGTCCCTGTCTCATCGTCGACATGATTAGGGCCTTCCCTGTTGCGCGGCGGTGGAGGGTGCCTCCGGTTGTTTGGGGGGAACGGGAATCAACGTGCCGACGGTCCGGTTGTCTTCCGTCAAGTATTGGCGGGCGACGCGCTGAATGTCTTTGGTCGTCACCGCCCGGATCCGTTCGACAAACTGGTCGATTTTCCGCCACCCCGCGCCAACGGATTCAGCCTGCCCGAGCAACATGGCATGCCGGAAGTTGGAGTCCTGTTCGAAAACATGGGTGGCTTCGACCTGGTTCTTCGCCCGTTGGAGTTCTTGCTCCGTCGGCGGATCGGCTTGGAGGCGTTTGATCTCTCGATGAAGGGCTTCTTCGACCACCTCCGGTTTCTGGCCAGGGCTCACGAGGGCATAGAAGTAGAAAAGGCCAGGATCGGTCTGCAGCAAGCTGTATTCTGCACCGACGGCAAGCGACGATTTTTGCTCATACACGAGATTCTGGTACAAGCGCGAACTTTTCCCATGCGACAGAATCGAATCAAGAATATCGAGAGCGTACGAGTCTTCGCTCGTAAAATTCGGCACGCGATAGCCCATTATGACGAAAGGGACTTGCGCATCTCGCTTGAGGAGGAAGCGGCGTTCACCTTTTTGTTCCGATTCCATGGTGGCGATCGGCTTGGGCTCTGGTCCTCGGGGAATCGGTTCGAACAGCTGTTTGATCATGGGGAGCAGGCTGTCGGCTTTGATGTCGCCCACCACAACGAGGGTCGCATTGTTGGGGGAGTAATACGTGTCGTAATGTCGTTGCAGGTCGTCCAGGGTCATCGCATCCAGGTCGCCGAACCAGCCGATCACCGGCCAATGGTACGGATGGCTGAGATAGGCCTGGGCGAAGAGCGCCTCGACGAGCGCACCTTGTGGGTCGTCCTCCGTGCGAAGGCGTCGTTCTTCTTTCACGACCTCTCGCTCCGTCGTCAACTCACTCATCTCGAGCACGAGCCCCTGCATGCGATCGGCCTCGAGCTCCAGGGCCAGCTCGACGCGGTCTGCCGCGAGATTCTCGAAGTAGGCGGTGAAGTCCTGGCTCGTGAAGGCATTGTCCATCCCGCCGTTCTTGCGAATGAGACGGGAGAAGGTGCCTTTGGGATATTTCGCGGTGCCCTTGAACATCATATGTTCAAGCATGTGGGATAAGCCCGCACGGCCCATGACTTCGTTGCGTGAGCCGACTTTGTACCAGACTTGGACTGTCGCAACCGGAGCTTTGGGAACTTCGACTAACAGGACTTTCATTCCATTGGAAAGGATGAACTCACGAGGTTCCGTTGCGGTGGCGGGCGAGGTGAAGGCGAAGACGAGACTGCTCGCGGCAATCAACCAGGATATTTGCATGATGTGTCGGGAATACAGCCAGGTCATGTTTGGGCGGCGCGCACAGTGCATGCTAGCAACGGGATTCAATTTGTGTCAAGGCACGTCCTGCGTATTCGGGTGAGAGATTGCCCAATTGGCCGCAGGCGCCGAGGACGTCTCGTCCGCGGCTCTTGCGAATGAAGGTGTCGATGCCGGCATGCGTGAGAATAGTCTGGAATGCCAGCACGCTGCGATCGGTCGGCCGACGGAAGGCATTGCCTGGAAATTCATTAAAGGGAATCAGGTTCACCTTGCAACGGAGGCCCTTGAGCAGTTTCACCAGTCGATGGGCGTCCTCGTCGCGATCGTTCACCCCGGCGAGCAACACATATTCAAACGTCAGCCGTCTGGTCGGGGCGAGCGGATAGCGGCGGCACGCGGCCATGAGCGTTTTGAGCGAGGCGATCTGGCTGACTGCTGGCATCAAGCGCTGGCGCTGTTCCTCCGTCGTGCCATTCAAGGAGATCGCAAGATTCACGCCGAGCGTGGCCACGTCCTTCAACCGAGCGGCGAGACCAGCGGTCGACACCGTAATGCGGCGCGGCGACCAGCCTAGCCCCCACGATTTATTCGTGAGACAGTGGATGGCGGTAGAAAGCGCGTCGATATTGGCAAGGGGCTCCCCCATGCCCATGAAGACGAGGTTGGTCAGGCGTTCTGTGCAGGTCAAATGGTCCTGTGCCGTGAGCACCTGATCGACGATCTCATGCGCCTTGAGGTTTCGTTTCAGCCCCATCGTGCCGGTCAGGCAGAAGCCGCAATCCAGCATGCATCCGACCTGGGTCGAGACGCAGAGTGTGAGCCGATCCTCGTCCGGAATCAGTACCGTTTCGATGCGGAGACCGTCATCTAATGTCAGGAGTAATTTGCGCGTGCCGTCGGTCGACTCAAGCACCGTGCAGTCCTGCGTGCGTCGAATCGTGGCGATCTCGGCCAGCTGTTCTCGATCTTTCTGCGAGAGATCGGTCATCTGCGCGATGCTGCGGGCGCGCTGTTGATAGAGCCAGCGCAGAATTTGACCGGTTCGATAGCGGGGCCATCCGAATTGTTGTACGAACCGGCCCAGCTCTTCTTCAGTAAGAGCCAAGAGGTTGGTTGGAACGGGTCTCGATGGGAGGATGTTTTGCTCATAGCGCATGGGGCAGCCTACCACAGCCTGAAAAAGTGGAACAAGGTACAGGATTCACGCGGCTTGCTGGCAACAGGGGAGGGACGCTGCTATAAATGATATTACTCGAGAGGAAGGCGAGGGGTGCATGACAGAATGAACCGACGAGCTTTGCGAAATCTGCTCTTTGCCACAGCTATTGGAGTCTGCGGGTCTGTGCTGCTCTCTGAGCAAGCGTCCGGCGAGTCTCTGTCTCCATCGCTCCCAGCTGAAACCGACGCCTGCGAGACGGTGGAAGCTTGCTTCCAAGCAGCTGCGCAGCCGAAAGAACGACTCGGCAAGGCTCTCAATAAAGAGCAAGTCTTGTTGCTCAAGCTTGATCGGCTGCAACGGCTGATGGAGCGATTCCCCGCCACACTCTGGGCCAAGCGTGCAGGATTGCTGTCCGGAGTGTTGCTCCTTGAACGGAACCCTGCTGTGGCGATTCAATTTCTTCGGCCGGCACAGCGGGACTTCCCGGCCTTGGATGACTATATCCGATTATGGACGGGGGAGGCGTTGTTGAATCTCGGGGACGCGAAACAGGCGGCGGAGATGTTCGAAAGCATTCCGCAGGCGGTGCCTGACTCCTATTTGCTGACCAAGGTCGCGTATCGAGCAGGGGAAGCGTGGTATCAAGCCTCGAGTTGTCCTGAAGCGATGGCCTGGTTTGCTAAAGCGGTGGAGCTGAATGATATGGAGCCGGGGACTCCCAAGACGCTCCTTCGGCGGGCCGCCTGCCAACTCCGAGCGACCAACATTCTGGACGGTCGCGAGACCCTGAAACAGCTCTGGATTCGGTTTGCATACAGCGCGGAAGCGAAAGAAGCGGAAGCATTACTGGCCTCGAATCTTGGTGGCGAACCCTGGGTCGTTCAGGCGAATGAGCGGCTGGCTCGGGCTCAGGCGTATCTTGGACAAGCCTTCCATGCCGAGGCGATCGAGGAGCTTCGAAAGTTTCTCGCGGCTGATCCACAGTCGCCTCGGCGCGCCGAGGCAAAGCTGAAGCTTGGTATCGCGCAGGTACGGCTGAAACAGTATAACCAAGCTCAAGAGACGTTTCGTGCGCTGGCAAAAGATGGGGTGACGGAGTCCCGCGAAGCGTCGGTCTGGCTCGCCCGCGTCTATCTTCGACAAGGAGAGGGCGACAAGTTGATAGATCTCGCCCGTACGCTGCCGACCTCTTCGCTCTCAGCGGAGCAGAAGGGTCAGATCACCCTGTTCGCCGGGATTTGGTTGGAAGATCAGGGCCGCTTTGACGACGCGATTGTGCGGTACCGGCAGGTGACAAAGGTCGGAGAACCGGCGTCTCAGCGAGCTGAGGCACGGTGGCGCGTGGGCTGGGTGTATTACCGTATGGCGCGCTATCGTGAGGCGGGTGACGAGCTGCGACTGCTCGCCGATCAGCACGATAGCGATTTTGAGCCGCAGGCCCTCTATTGGATGGGGCGCACAGCAGAATTGAGCCAGGAACCCCACGCGCATGACGTGTATGTGCAACTCTGCCAACGATTCGTCTATACCTACTACTGCCAGCTGGCTCGCGAACGGATCGATATCCCGTTGCCGGAGGCCCTTGCATCAGAATCGATTTCGGCGACTGTCCCGTTGAACGGTGGCACGCCTGCGAATGATGAGGCCACACGCTCGGTGTCTAGCAGGGCGGAAATCGAGCAGCAGTCGGCGTACCGTCGGGCCATTGAGCTCAAGACGCTGGGGTTGGACTCGGATGCTGCACGAGAGTTGGCGGGATTGACCGATCGCTACAGCCGAGACCCTGACGCTCTCATGGCGCTCGCGACGATGTTGAACGAGGTCGGTGCCTACCACCATGCCCTCCGACTCGCGAGGGCCAGGTTCCGCGATAAATTGGAGCGGACGGGCGGTGTCGTCGAACCCTCGCTGTGGAAGGTGGCCTATCCAACAGGTCTCCTTCCCACGATTAAGGGCCAGGGCGCTAGAGGCGTTGATCCCTATCTGGTGGCGGCGATCATTCGGGAGGAGAGTCAATACGATTGGCGGGCTGTGTCGCGGGTTGGTGCGATTGGCTTGATGCAGGTGATGCCGGCGACTGCGAATAATGTGGCGCAGCGGCTCGGGCTTCCCGCGGTCGGACGGGATGACCTCTTCGATCAAGAGACCAATATTCGGATCGGCGTCCACTACGTCGAACAGTTACTCGAACAATTTTCCGGGAATGTCGCATACACAATTGCCTCATATAATGCAGGGCCAATGGCTGTCGGAAGTTGGATTGCGCTGCACCGTGGGCGAAGTCAGGATGAGTTCGTCGAATTGATCCCATATCTGGAGACGCGGCAGTATGTGAAGCGCGTACTGCGGAGCTACCGAGAATACATTAGGCTAGGCGAGGCCTCCTGATGGTCATTTCTTGACAAGATCTAGACAAGTTTCTATAGTGCGCCACAACCTGTAGGGTTATAAGGAGGGCAGTCAGGAAGTGGCACTCGATCGGCTGGATGCGCTCGAAAATCGTATTAGAGACCTGGTGAAGCTCGTTCAAGAGCTGAAGAAAAAGAATGCGGCGGCTGAAGAGGAATTAAAGGTTGTTCGGCAACGACTTGCGGAGAAGGATGATTCGAATCGACGGTGGGAACAAGAGCGTGTCGATATCAAGTCTCGTATCGAAAAAGTCCTCGGCGACATCGAGTTGTTGGAGTGCTTTGAAGAACGCAAGGAGGTGGCCCTTGACTAAGACCATTGACGTTGAAATTTACGGCCAACGGTACGCGATTCGTGGCGAGGCGGACGAGGCCGAGATCCGGCGCCTCGCGAGCTTTGTAGATGGCCAGATGCGCCATCTCGCGGAAGGGATGAATACAACGACCCCCTCTAAACTCGCCGTGCTGACCGCACTCAATTTGGCCCATCAGTTGTTTGAGCTCGAACGGAAGCGTGCCCAGGGTGAAGCGGATGTCGAGCGGCGGATGGCGTCGCTCATTGAATCGATCGAGGAGCAGGTACCGACCTCGCTCTTTGGCTAGATTCAACTTGCAAAGGGCGCCCCTCTTTGCTATCGTGAAACGTGAGTTAGGATGGAGTGGATTCTACGATAGGGATACGATCAGGTCATGTTCGAACCGGTTCAGTAATCCGGGGATACGATGCAGTCACTGCAGAATGGATGTGGGTTCTTGATGCTGGCGAAATTGAGGCAGTTAGAATGTGCACAAGGGTTCGTCCTCCTCATGTGTAACTTTTTGGAGATGCTGGGCAAAGTGATGGAGTTCATGCTGCCGCCGGGAAGTGCGGTTTACGGGAACAGTCTTCGGCTGCTTCCGGTTCGCGCGCTGAATCCTCTCATGCGTATGAGAGTGTACCGACGGAGACGGAGCTCGTGGGATCTGCCCCGCACAAGACGCACTCGTCATCTCAAACCAGCAATACGTCCATCCGCGTGGAGTCCGTTCTCGGATTAAGTCTAGTAGACCGCGTTTCGGGCCGTCCTCTTCTATTTCCTCATCTTTCCACTTCACTTCCTATCATCAACAGGACCGTCGACCAACCTTGTATCAAGACGAGGCTGAGAAGGAGTGATCCTCTCGTCTCGCGACTGTAAGGGGGTGAGTCAAATTTCGACCTCAATTATTGCGTACCTGCTGATAGGACTCGTTGGAGGATTGTTCGGAATCGGGCTCTATGAGCTGATTCGTCGCTCATCGAGCGCCGGGAAGAAAGCTCAAGAAGAAGAGCAGGCCCGCCAGGCTGTGCAGAACGCCCTGCGTGAGGCTGACAACATTGTCAAAGAAGCGAAGCTGGAAGCGAGAGACCTTCTTCTGCAGTCGAAAGTGGAACTCGAGAAGGAGCAGAAGGCCAAGATGGCCGAACTCGCCACTGTCGAAAAGCGTTTGATACAGCGCGATGAGACGGTCGAGAATCGGATCAGTGCGGTAGACAAGAGGGATAGTGAGATCCAGAAGCGAGAGCTGGATCTGGTAAAGCGTGATGAGAAGCTGGCGGCCAAGGAGGCGATCTGTGCTCGAGTGGAGAAGGAGCACCGTGAGGCGCTGGAACGCGTCGCGGGGATGACGGCCGACGAGGCGAAGAAGCAGCTCATCCAGGAAATGGAAAGCCAGGCGCGGCTCGAGGCCGTTGGGCATTCCAAGCGGACGTTAGAAGAGGCGCGGGAGAATGCGGAACGGGAAGCGCGCGAGATCATTACCTGCTCGATTCAACGGGTGGTGCGTGATTACGTCTCCGAATCCACGATTTCTGTCGTGCCGATTCCGAACGACGCGATGAAGGGGCGGATCATCGGGCGGGAAGGACGCAATATCCGTGCGATCGAGGCCGCAACCGGGATCGATTTGATCATCGATGAAACGCCGGAGGCCGTCATTATATCGGGCTTTGATCCGTTGCGTCGGGAGATCGCTAAGGTTTCGCTTGAACGGTTGATGCATGACGGACGCATCCATCCGACGCGGATCGAGGAGATCGTCGAGAAGGTCAAAGTCGATATCGACAAACTGATGTATGAAGAAGCCGAGAAGATCATTTTTGAGTTAGGGCTCTCGGACTTTCACCCGGAGTTGATCAAGGTGCTCGGTCGGCTCAAGTACCGGACCAGCTACGGGCAAAACAATCTCTATCATTCGCGTGAAGCCGCGTACATCTGCGGCATTATGGCGTCGGAGCTTGGTCTCGATGTAAAGTTGGCGAGACGGGGCGCGCTCCTGCACGATATCGGGAAAGCCGTTAGTCACGAAGAAGAGGGCCCGCATGCCATGCTGGGCGCTGAGATTGCCAAGAAATATGGCGAGAGCGAGAGGATTGTGAATGCCATTGCGGGGCACCACGAGCAAGTGGAACCGATCTGTCCCGAATCCGTCTTGGTTGCTGCGGCTGAAGCATTGTCCGCGGCCAGGCCTGGGGCCAGACGTGAAGCTCTGGAGACCTACGTGAAGCGGCTGGAGAAGCTGGAGTCGCTCGCCACAGGGATCAAAGGGGTGCAGAAGGCCTACGCTATTCAAGCGGGCCGAGAGATTCGCGTCATCGTTCGGCAGGAAGACATTACCGATGCCGAGTCATTTCAACTGTCTCGGGACCTGGCAAAAAAGATTGAGCAGGAACTGACCTACCCCGGCACGATCAGAGTGACCGTGATTCGAGAGAGTCGGTATGTGGAGTATGCTAAGTGAAGGTCCTCTTCATTGGCGATATCTTCGGAGAGCCTGGGCGCCGTGCTGTGGCCCGGGCTGTTCCCAAACTGGTGGCCCAGCGACAGATCGACATCGTTATCGGTAACGGGGAGAACGCGGCTGCTGGGTTTGGCATCACGCCAGAGTTGGCGGAAGAGTTGTTCGACCTCGGCCTCGCGGTCATTACGACCGGGAATCATGCCTGGGATAAGAAGGAAATTCTTGACTACTTTCCCCGAGAGCCACGCCTACTTCGGCCGGCTAATTATCCGAGTGGTGTGCCGGGTTATGGGAGTGTGGTGGTCGAGTCGGCTGGCGGGGAGCAGCTGGGAGTTCTCCAACTGATGGGGCGGGCCTACATGCCGACGTTGGACTGCCCGTTTCAGGTAGCTAAGAAAGAATTGGCCGCGTTGAAGAAACGAACGGCTGCCGTGATTGTCGATATGCATGCGGAAGCGACGTCAGAGAAAATGGCGATGGGGCACTATCTGGACGGAGAGGTCGTCGCCGTGGTCGGTACCCATACGCATGTGCAAACGGCCGATGATCAGATTCTCCCGAAAGGGACCGCGTATGTGACGGATATCGGAATGACCGGTCCGCTCCATTCCGTGATCGGGGTGAAGAAAGAGTTGGCGATCGAGAAGTTTCTGACAGGGATGCCACGGCGCTTTGAAGTGGCTTCAGGTCCCTCAGTCTTTTGCGCGGTGCTGCTGGAACTTGATGCGCGCCTTGGGAAGGCGCTCTCGATCGAACGAATTCGCATCATCGATTAAAGGAGCCTCACCACGAGCCTTTCCGGTTTCCCTGACTTTTTCTCTCAGGCCGGTCCTCCGAAACGGGTGTTAACGGTTTCGGAGTTGACGGGGCTGCTTCGCACCTCAATCGAAGAACAATTTTCCGACATCTGGTTGGAAGGCGAGCTTTCCAATCTCCGTGCTCCCGGATCGGGACACGTCTATTGCACACTCAAGGACAAGACGAGCCAAATCCGCGCGGTGCTGTTCCGGTCCAGCGCGGTGCGCCTGCGCTTTACCTTGCAAGAAGGGCTACAAGTTATCGTGCGGGGACGGCTCACGGTCTACGAACCGCGGGGAGAGTATCAGATTGTGCTCGACACGGTGGAGCCGAAGGGAATCGGCGCGCTGCAGCTGGCATTTGAACAGTTAAAAGAACGGCTGGCCGCGGAAGGGTTGTTTGATCAGGACAGAAAGAAGCCGATCCCGGCATTTCCTCGGACGGTGGGTGTTGTCACATCGCTGACCGGGGCAGCGATTCGGGATATCCTGGCTGTTCTTCGGCGACGCTGGCCGACGCTCCATATTCTCATTGCCCCGGTGCAGGTCCAGGGGGAGAGTGCCGGGCGTAAAATTGCTGAGGCGCTCGCTGCTTTGAACGACTGGGGTTCTGTGGATGTCATCATTGTCGGGCGAGGCGGAGGATCGTTGGAAGATCTCTGGAGTTTCAACGAAGAGATCGTGGTGCGCGCCATTGCGGCTTCCCATGTTCCAGTGGTGTCGGCGGTCGGGCATGAAATCGATGTGACGCTTGCCGATTTCGTCGCCGATCTCCGAGCCCCGACGCCGTCGGCGGCAGCCGAAGCTGTGGTCCCGGTGTTGGCTGAGGTCGTGGAGCGATTGCGGGAGCTGACCGCCCGTACGGGCCAGATCATGTTCCGGCATTGTGCCTTCGAGCGGCAGCGGCTCGATGCCGGCATGCGAGGGGTGACGGATGTACGCTTCCGTCTCCAGGAAGCGGCACAACGGACAGATGATATGGTGGATCGATTGCGCGAACTGCTTCAACGCCTGCTCACTTCTGGGCGTGAACGAATACACGAGGCGCAGCGCAATCTATCCGGTCTCAATCCTATTGTCGTGATCAAGCAGGGATTGGCGACGGTCCCGCAATTCTCTAAGCGCCTTGAAGGTCAGATGGGGGTGATATTGGCGCAGCGTGGTCACCGGATCCACGCGATGCTGGCGCAACTCAATACCCTGAGTCCGTTGGCGATTCTTGGACGCGGCTACAGCATCCTTCACACCGTTCCGGCTGGTCAGATTCTCCATCGAGCGAAGGATGTGGAGGTTGGACAGGAGTTGGAGGCTCAATTGGCAAGCGGGCGACTAGGTTGCATGGTCACGCGTGTGTTTGACGATTCCTCAGTTTGAAATCGCGGTGTGGTCGAGTATAATGAGCCTCCATCCATATAATAACGAGGGGTGCTGTGGCAGCAGTGAAATTTGAGCAGGCAATGGCGCGGCTGGAAGCCATTGTTGGTGAGCTGGAAAAGAGTGATCTTCCTCTGGACGAATCGCTCAAGATCTTCGAGGAGGGCATTCGCCTTTCGAAGAACTGTCTCAAAATTCTAGAAGAAGCCGAGCACAAAGTCGAAGTGCTCGTGCAAGATAAGAACGGCAAGAAACGAATCCACGCCTACTCCCCAGACGACGAAGCCGATGAACCGTCCTCCTAGATTTCCTAGTCCAGGCTCCTGGATCCGCCTACGTTCCGAAGCGTTGCTTCCCCAGTCTCTATGACTTCCACCCCTCGTGTTCACAAAGAACGGTTGGACCGTGTGCTGATGGCTCAGGGCTTGGTGCCCAGCCGGGAGGCTGCGGCCAGAACGGTCTTGGCGGGCGGAGTATCGGTTGAGGGGGTCATGGTGGATAAGCCTGCGAAGTTGGTGCCGCTGGATGCGCGAATCGAGATCGTGCAGCCCGCACTGTTCGTCAGTCGATCGGGTGACAAATTAGCTGCGGCGCTTGATGCCTTTCAAATTGATCCGCGCGAAGCGATTGGTCTCGACGTGGGGTGTTCGACCGGCGGGTTCACCGACTGTTTGTTGCAACGAGGAGCGAGCCGTGTCTACGCCATCGACGTGGGGTATGGGCAGTTCGAGTGGAAACTCCGGCAAGATTCGCGTGTTGTCTTGCTCGAACGGACCAATATTCGGTATGTTGACCGTACAGTGGTTCCTGAGTTGATCGACCTGGCGGTGATCGACGTTTCCTTTATTTCTCTGACATTGGTCTTGCCCGCGGTCGTCCACCTACTCAATAGCCCCGCAATCGTTGTGGCGTTAGTGAAGCCACAGTTTGAAGTTGGTAAAGGGCAGGTGGGGCGAGGGGGAATCGTGCGAGACGATGTGCAGCGCGAGGCGGTGACTGAGAAGGTCATTGCCTGTGCCGCTCATTTGGGCCTTCAGCTGAAAGGTGTACTCGATTCTCCCGTGATAGGGCGAAAAGGGAATCGGGAGATTCTTGTTGGGTTTGCACGGGAGAACAACCTGTTTAGGTAGGCGGCGAGCAGATGATGGCATGGACTAATAGGCGATGGGGGAATGCATGAAGGTACTAGTGACCGGAGGCGCCGGTTTTATCGGGTCACATTTGGTCGATCGTCTTGTCCAGGAAGGGCACGAGGTCGTTGTTGTGGACAATCTGTCCACTGGGAAGCGGAGAAACCTCAACCGCGCCGCTCGTTTCTACAAGCTAGACATTCAGAGTTGGCGACTTGAACGGGTATTTCGCAACGAACGGCCCAATATTGTCATGCATCTTGCCGCACAGATGGATGTCCGCAAATCTGTTGAGGATCCAGTCTTTGATGCCCAGGTGAATGTCCTTGGGATGTTGAACGTGCTGCAACAAGCAGTCAGGCACGGTGTGCGGAAGGTGGTGTTTTCTTCTTCCGGTGGGGCCATCTATGGCGAGCAAGAGATCTATCCTGCCCCCGAGTCCCATATCACACAGCCTCTGTCTCCTTACGGCATCAGCAAGCTGTGTGGCGAACACTATCTATCCTACTATCAACGAGTGAGCGGACTTCAAATGGTGAGTCTGCGCTATGCCAATGTGTATGGCCCACGTCAGGATCCTGAAGGAGAGGCTGGTGTGGTTGCGATTTTTATTCAAAAGCTCCTGAATAACGAGCAAGCGATCATCAACGGGAATGGACGGCAAACGCGAGACTTCGTTTACGTCGAAGATGTCGTTGAGGCAAATCTTGCGGTGATGGGTCAGGAGACGCAAGGGACGTATAATGTCGGGACGGGGAAAGAAACTTCAATTAACGATTTGCTCAGGACCTTAATCACCCACACGAATTCGACATACAAGGAAGTTCATGGGCCAGCCAAAAAGGGCGAACAGGCACGTAGCGTGATTGATTCGAGCAAGCTCCGTCAAGAACTGTCCTGGGAGCCGAGAACTGAACTCGGTGAAGGTCTCAAGCGCACCGTCGCCTATTTCCGAGAGCGCATGAGCTAGAATCGACTCTGCCGTTCAAGGCAGACGAGGGAGAGCACCGGTGCTCCAGGCTTGGTGCGGCTGGGTTAGTATCGAGGAACGGTTTTATCCACCTGGGTCGACCAGGCGTCGATTCCCCCCACCAAATTCTTCACATTCGGGAATCCTTGTTGAAGAAGGAAATTCGTCGCATCGGCGCTTCTCATGCCATGGTGGCAGATGGCAATGATCTCCGTATCGCGGTTCAACCGAGCTAGCGATTGAGGGAGTGTTCCAAGGGGAATTAGGATTGAGCCATCCAGTTTCGCAAGGGAATACTCCCATTCCTCCCTCACATCAACCAGTACTAGCTTGTCGCCTTTATCAAGTCTTGTTTTCAATTCTTTCGGGGATATGGCAAAGCCCATTGAGTGGCCTCCTTATTAGACATCACATCATATGTGAGGGGTGAAAATCCTGTCAATGAGTCTCAAGGCCCCCTCGGTCTGGCATTTTCTGAGGTAGTGAGTGCGGTCACCTGAAGAAGTCGCATCCTTTCTTTCTTGGGAGACGGGAGAACAAAAATTGTACATTTTTGTCAACATCTTGTCTTTGTGCGGTAATTGCAACTCAATTTGGCGTCTGATAAAACAGTCAAGGCTTAGATTGATAAACGTAAGCCATTGATAAATTAATATAATAGTTGGTTTGTATACGTAATAGGCCCAGAAATTGCTTTATCATCTGAGCAGAGGATCGTAGGGGGCATTCCAGGGCAAAGAACTTGATTGGCTACTTTGCTACAATGGTCGCACCCTATGAAGAAATTATCAGGACAGATCCTTGTCATCTTGGTTACGGTGGCAAATACGAAGGAAGCGGTAAGGATTGGCGAAGAAATGGTGAATGCGAAGCTGGCTGCCTGTGCCAACATTATCCCACGGATTCAATCGATTTATCGTTGGAAGGGAAAGGTAGTTAAAGCACAGGAAGTTCTGCTCATATTGAAATCCACCAGATCTCGGTATCGTGCGCTCGAAAAGGCGATCAAGGCGATGCATACTTACGAGACTCCTGAAATTATCGGGCTGCCGGTTAATGAAGGGCTTGATCAATACATTGGGTGGGTGCGTAGTGAGACCCACAACTAATTGTTAGTGAAGGTATTTTTCATCACCAAAGGGAGGGGTTGACCGAAGCGACCTGGATAGGTACACTCGTGCAGGACTATCTTAGGAAGCTGAGGAGCCCATTCAGCAGGGGGTGAAGTTCATGGGACAAGTGAACGGCGCAGAAAACAGCGATGCCTATACGGTCGTAATCTTCCGTGGCTCAACAGCTAAGCCACTGCGGTTTAGTTTCCCCCGCAAGTTTGTCAGTAAGCTATTGGTTGTCGGAGCTATTTTCGTCCTAGCCGACATTCTTATCATCTCGCATTACGTGATTAGAACGGGCGAGGTCTGGGAACTCTCAGCATTTCGTGCAGAAGCCATGAGTGCACGGGAACAGACAGCAGCCTTTTCTGGCGCCGTCGACGATCTCAAGAAGCGTTTAATGAGCATGAAGGAGGTCAATCAAAGACTTCGTGTCATGTTGGGAATCGAGACCCAGAAAACAGGGGATGCGGTAAATGGTCGAGGTGGTGAGGATGTTCCTCTTCCGGAGGGCAATACGGTACCTACCTCAGAGAAGTCTTCCAAGAGTGACGCTGGGGCTCAACCTCAACACCGCAACTCAGTGGAAACCAGTCAGAATGCTCTGACTAGCCAAACTAGCCCATCTTCTGATCCGAGCAGCCTCACCGAGCAGGAGATGATTGCCTCAATCAAGGATGGAATAGATTGGCTGTCGAAAGAAGCTGCGACTCAGGAACAATCCCTTCAAGAATTGTCCTTGGCCGCCGAACAGAAATCTTCTCGATGGGCAGCAACCCCATCCATTTGGCCGGTGAAGGGGTGGGTAACATCTGGGTTCGGGCCAAGGGTTTCTCCATTCACTGAAAAGCCTGCTTGGCATGATGGGTTGGATATCGGAGCTGCTGCCAATGCGCCAGTTCAGGCTCCGGCCCAAGGACGAGTCACAACAGTCGGCTTCGACCCTAAGTTGGGGAATCTCGTAAAAGTCGACCATGGATTCGGCATTGAAACCCTCTATGGTCATCTGGCCAAGGCATTAGTCAAAGAGGGGCAGCGCGTTAAGCGTGGAGAAGTCGTTGGCTTAGTCGGTAGTACCGGACTGGCCACGGGGCCCCACTTGCACTACATGGTCAAGGTTCATGGCCAGGCGTTTGACCCAGTGAAGTACATCCTTGAATAGCTCTTTAGCTTTCCCATATAATTCATTGGCCTTTCCAAGAACCGACCGGGTTCATGACGAGGCCACGCTGTAATCAGCCTTCCCATCCATCCAACAGCACCCACCGAATCGACTCAATTCCTGTGCTATACTGCCGCGCCATTACGGTGGTAGGGATCATTCCGTTACTCGACCTATGACAGATATTGAGATCAACCGATCAGTGAAGGCGCGTCCGATTCAGAATGTCGCTGATCAGCTTGGCATCCGGGCCAGCGAGCTAGTTCCCTATGGAAAGCTGAAGGCGAAAGTTTCGCTCGACGTACTTGAGCGGCTTCATGCTGCACCCCTAGGCAGGTATATACTCCTGACTGCCATCAATCCGACCCCGCTCGGGGAAGGCAAGACGACAACTTCGATCGGGCTTGCCATGGGCCTTTCCCGCCTCGGCCATCGAACGGCCGTCACACTTCGACAGCCCTCCTTGGGTCCGGTGTTTGGGATCAAAGGTGGAGGAACAGGGGGAGGACGGGCGCAAGTTCTCCCGATGGAAGACATCAACCTCCATTTGACCGGTGACGCCCACGCTGTATCTGCCAGTCACAATCTCTTGTCAGCATTTGTTGATAATCACATGTTTCATGGGAACGCGCTTCACGTGGATCCGAAGCGGATCACCTGGCCACGAACGTTGGGAGTCAGCGATCGGGCGCTTCGTCGGATCTCGCTGGGAGAGGGGACTGCAGGTCGCACGGGCCAGTTTGTGATCACGGAAGCTTCCGAAGTGATGGCAATGCTCGCTTTGGCATCGAGTCAAGCCGACCTGCGCCGCAGGCTTGGGCAGATCATCGTTGGGTTTACAACGGATGGCAAGCCAGTGCGGGCAGAGGAGTTTGGATGTGCTGGAGCCATGGCAGTCTTGCTTAGAGAAGCGTTGTTACCGAACTTGGTTCAGACGCTGGAGGGAACACCGGCCTTCGTGCATACGGGTCCGTTCGGTAATATTGCCCACGGGAATTGTTCGATTCTTTCCGACGCCATTGCCCTGCGTTGCGCGGACTATGTTGTCACGGAGGCTGGATTTGGCAGTGATCTCGGGGCGGAGAAATTTTTCAACATCAAATGCCGTCTCTCAGGGTTCAAGCCAGCGGCGGCCGTGGTGGTGGCAACGCTCCGCGCGCTCAAGCTCCATGGCGGCGGAGCAGCGGTCAAGTCTGGAGCTCCGCTTCCGGCAGGGCTTACCGGGCCAAATCAGGAGGCGTTGGCAAAAGGCTTTTCGAACTTGGAACAGCACATCGCGAACGTGAAAGCGCATGGGGTTCCTGTGGTGGTGGCGGTCAATGCGTTCATCGATGATCCGCTGGCTGAGCTGGAATGGGTTCGAGAGCGGTCCCGAGAGGTTGGTGCGGTGGATGCTGCGGTCTCAACCCATTGGGCCGATGGCGGCAAGGGGGCTGAAGCGTTAGCGGAGGCGGTGGTTAGAGCCACAGAGGAAAGGTCTGCGTTCAGGCATTTATATGACATCGCCTGGCCGATCAAGAAGAAAATCCAGACTATTGCCACTCAAATGTATGGGGCCTCTGCCGTGTCGTTCAACGCAGCAGCCGAACGAGACATCGAGGTGGCTCAGCAGCTCGGACTTGATCACCTGCCCATCTGTATGGCCAAGACACCATTATCGCTGTCGCACGATCCGGCGTTGAAAGGGCGCCCATCCGGATTTACGCTGCCGATCAAGGAAGTACGAATCCTTGCAGGGGCCGGGTTTCTCACGGCGGTCTGTTCAGGTATTCAACTCATGCCCGGGCTGCCCAAGAAGCCAGCAGGGGAGCGTATTGGAATCGATCCAGGCACGGGGGAGATTGTGGGGCTGTCCTGAAGGCTAGCGCTGCTTAAGATAGCGGAAGAATTCTGAGTCTGGACTCACCACCAGGGTGGACTTATCTTTGAAGGTTTTCTTGTAGGCTTCCATCGAGCGAGTAAATTCAAAAAAATGAGGATCCTGCCGGTAGGCGTCAGCGTAGACTTTAAAGGCCTTCGCATCCCCCGCACCCCGAAGCTCTTCCGATTCCTTGTACGCCTGAGCCAGAATAATCTCGCGATCCTTTTCCGCCTCTGAACGGATTTTCTGTGCTTCCTCGGCGCCTTCGGCACGGTATTGTTTCGCCTGTCGTTCCCGTTCAGCTTGCATCCGGGCGAACACAGCCTTCTCGTTCTGCTCAGGAAGGTCAGCGCGTTTGATTCTCACATCCTGAATCTCGATCCCATACGCGGACGCCTTATCATTCGACCGTTGGGTCACGATTTTCATAAGATCAGCACGGCCTGTCGCGACGATTTCCAGAAGGTCATGGCGTCCGAGTTCGACTCGGAGTTCAGAATAGATAATGTCGTGCAGCCGTTGCAGCGCTCCTCGTTGGCTTTGAAAGTTCTGGTAAACTTTGAGTGGGTCGACAATCCGCCATTTGGCAAAGTTGTCCAGAAGGAGGGTTTTCTTGTCTTGAGTGATCACATCTTGGGGATCTGAATCGTAGTCCAGCAGGCGCTTATCGAAGTAGGTGACTTCTTGAATAAACGGAACTTTCACATAGAGCCCGGGCTCCGTGAGATTGCGAACTGGTTTCCCGAGTTGGACCACGATTGCATTCTGGGTGATGTCTACGATGAAGAGCGGTGAGGCCCCCAGTAGGAACAGCCCGATGACGACCACCAGGAGTGCAATGATGAACCCCTGCTTGGTCATGGCTTCTGCTCCTCAGCGGCGGTGCCGGCTCTAGGTTTGAGACGCTCGAGCGGAAGGTACGGAAGCACACGATCGCCTGCCTTGCCATCAATGATGATTTTCTCGATGTTCGGCAGGATCTCTTCCATGGTTTCGATGTAGAGCCGCTTGCTGATGATGTCTTTGGCCTGGTTGTATTCCTTCAGGGTCGCCACAAAACGGTTGGCCTCACCTTGGGCGCGATTCAGTCGCGCCTGGGCGTAGCCCTTGGCCTGGTTCACCACCTGAGCAGCTTCGCCTTTGGCTTTAGGGAGAATATCGTTGCGATAGCTCTGAGACTGGTTGATCAGTTTCTCTCGATCTTCCTTCGCATTCGTCACATCCTTGAATGCAGCCGCGACGGCCTCGGGAGGATCGACATCCTGAAGTTGGACGGCTGCGACCTGGACGCCGCCACGATATTGGTCGAGAATAGATTGGAGGAGCACCAGGGTGTCCTGCTGGATTTGGGCTTTGCCGGTCGTTAACGCCTCGTCGATCTTGCTCTTGCCAACCACCTCCCGCATGGAGGCCTCGGCAGCTTTGCCGATCGTCTCATGGATTTCCGCGACGCTAAAGAGATAGTTTGCAGACTCTTTGATCTTGTATTGCACAATGAATTCGATGGCCAGGATATTCATATCGCCGGTGAGCATCAGAGCTTCCTGCGCCAGCATTTGCTGGCGGCCTTGCCGATCTGTGCGGAAGCCGACCTCTATACGGTGGAGTTTTTCGACTTTCGGCTGCAGAACCGTTTCGATGAGGGGGATTTTCCCGTGGGGGCCAGGTCCCACAGTTCGAACAGGGACGCCGAATCGCTTGACGACGCCCTCCTCATCCGGGGCGACGATGAACGCGCTCTGCCAGGCGAGAAAGACGAGCAACCCTGCCAACGCGATGTTTCTGAATCCGCTTGAGGGCATCAGATTCTTGAATTGCGATTGGGCCTGCTTGAGGGCATCTTCAAGCGGGTCGCTCTTCTTACTCCAAGGATCTTTAGGGTCCCAGGCCATGTGAGGTATTCGTCCGAAGATAATTGTGAGGATCTCTGCCGGCGTCACCTTAGCAGACTGCCAGAAGCATACGCAATCAGGATAATCTCCTGTTGATCCATCATGAATTCTTGATGTATAAGAAGGGATGCCTACGCTGTCGGGGAAAAATCGAGCCAAAACTGCCGAACTGTGCCACGCGCTTGCAGATGAGACCAGGCTGGACATACTCGATCAGCTCAAGGAGGGCGAGCGTTGCGTCTGTGAACTGACCGATGCTCTTCAGGCCGGGCAGTCACGTCTCTCTTTTCACCTAAAAGTACTGAAGGACGCAGGCTTGATTCAGGATCGTCCTGAAGGCCGCTGGATCTATTACGCAATCAATTTTGACGCGGTCGAGGAGCTTGAGGATCTTGTGGCATCGCTCAAGACCGTGAGGAAGACAGTACGGCCGAGCCAGCGCTGTTAACTTTTTTTGTTTGACTGATCAATAATTCTTGATGATTGGTTCAGAAGGCCTATGGAAACCACGCTGATAGGTGCGCCGCCCGTAGTCGCGAAGCAGTTGAATCCTTTTGAGCGTTATCTGACAGTCTGGGTCACGCTCTGCATGGTCGCGGGTGTGATGCTCGGGCAGGTAGCTTCAAGCCTTGTCCAGACATTGCGGACGATGGAGTTCGGGCAAGGTAGCCATATCAATCTGCCGATCGCCGTGCTTATCTGGCTGATGATCGTGCCGATGATGATGAAGGTCGATTTCGCCTCGATTCGTCATGTCGGTACGCGCCCTACCGGACTCGTCATTACGCTGTTCGTCAATTGGGTGGTCAAACCGTTTTCGATGGCGTTCTTTGCGTGGCTCTTCTTCCGCGTTGTCTTTTCCTCCTGGATTACGCCGGCTGAAGCCGATCAATACATCGCAGGGGCGATCATTCTGGCCGCAGCCCCCTGCACCGCGATGGTGTTTGTCTGGAGCTATCTGACAGACGGGGACCCTGCTTATACGCTGGTTCAGGTGTCCGTGAACGATCTGATCATGCTCGTGCTGTTTGCGCCCATTGTCGGCTTCCTGGTGAGCGGCGCTTCGTCGTTGTCCGTTCCCTTTGACGTCTTGCTGTACTCTGTCCTGGCCTTTATCGTGATTCCGCTGGCGATTGGTTGGGGGCTTCGGGCCTGGCTCGTGCGTCAACGGGGTCAGCGGTGGGTTGAAGACGTGCTGCTACCGCGATTTGCCCCGGTCACCATCGCGGCCTTGCTCCTCACATTGGTCTTCATCTTCGCCTTCCAGGCCCAGAACATCATGGGCAAAACCGTTCATGTTGTATTGATCGCAGTGCCCATCCTGCTCCAGGTCTATGTGAATGCCGCATTAGCCTACGGGCTCATGCATCGGTTTCGTGTGCCCTATGCGATCGCGGCGCCCGGCGCCTTGATCGGGGCCAGCAACTTTTTCGAGTTGGCGGTGGCGACGGCCATTGCGCTGTTCGGTGCCGAATCCGGAGCCGCGTTGGCAACCGTGGTGGGTGTACTGGTGGAGGTGCCGGTCATGTTGTCGGTGTGTGGTGTCTGCAATCAAACCAGACATTGGTTCACGGTAGAACCAGCGGCATGAAAACTGTCATGCATGCCGACCAGGCCGGCAAAGGTAAAATTGTCTCGAGATCAATGTGAAAGTGAGGCGCTGGAATGGGTGAGATCACCCTTGTGCTTATCCTGGTCGTAGCCTTGGCCCTCGTGTTTGATTTTTCTAATGGGTGGCATGATGCCGCGAATGCGATCGCCACCGTCGTTTCAACTCGGGTTCTCTCTCCAACTCACGCTGTGATGCTGGCCGCGACTCTGAACGTGGCCGGCGCTTTTATGTCGACGGCGGTCGCGAAGATGGTCGGTGGGGGCATTGTGGAGCCGTCAACCGTGAACCAAGGGGCAGTCTGCGCGGCCTTGGTGGGAGCTCTGGTCTGGAATCTCATCACCCTCACCTTGGGACTTCCCACAAGTTCCTCTCACGCGTTACTAGGTGGCCTGGTGGGAGCGGCTCTTGCGCAAGGCGGTACGGCGGCGGTCAAATTTTCGGGGCTGACTACGGTGCTTGAGGCGCTCTTCCTCTCACCGTTCATGGGGTTTCTCGTGGGGTATTTTCTCCTCGTCGCCATCTATTGGATGACGTTTCGAGTAACTCGTAGCGTGGGGAATACCCTATTCAGGCGATTACAATTGGTCTCCTCCAGTCTCATGGCCTTCAGCCATGGCTCGAACGATGCACAGAAAGTTATGGGGATTATCACCTTGGCGCTCGTCTCAGGTGGCCTGTTGGATCGAGTTGAAGTGCCTACATGGGTGATTGTGACCTGTGCGGTCGCGATGGGATTGGGAACCGCGATCGGCGGCTGGCGAATCATTCGCACGCTCGGGATGGGAATCGTGAAAATGGAGCCGGTTCACGGCTTCGCAGCCGAAACGAGTGCAGCCGTCATTCTCCTCGGGACCGCACACTTCGGGCTCCCGGTCAGCACTACGCATACAGTTGCCTCCTCGATCATGGGCGTCGGGTCAGTCAGGCGATTCTCGGCAGTACGCTGGGGGGTGAGCGTGCGAATTGTCTATGCCTGGCTCTTTACCCTCCCCTGTGCTGCACTCATGGCGTATGCGGTCAACCCGCTCTTTCAGCTGTTGCATTGACGAACGGATGAGAAACGTGAACCAAAGCACTCGACAGGGCTTGCCCATTTATCAGCCTTCAAATGGACGCCATAAATACGATATTTAGGAAAAAGACAACGGAAGGAACATCAGAAAACGTCTCGCGCTTCACTCGGCGATTTGTCTGCACCTTCAGCGCCTGCTATGGATTGGGATTACTTCAGAATCTTAGGAATTGTTGGGCTTCTCGCCTTAGGCGTCCAACTATTGGTGTTTGTGTGGGAGAACTGGTTCAACACGACGTGGCAGGGTTTAATGGCACCGGTAACTCTGAAGCAGGTCCTCACTGAGTGGGCAACCTACATGTTGATATTTATCGTCGTGTCGATGCTCCTGCGAGGAGTGTTTCAGTTAACCTGCTCGTTCTGTTGAATCCAAAGGAAGCGATCAGTCCCTCGAACGGTGTGAGAAAGGTTGAGGACCACTTTATGAAGCAACGGATACTCTTTCTCTGCACAGGGAACTCCGCACGCAGCCAAATAGCCGAAGGATTGCTGCGGCATCTTGCCGGTGATCGCTTTGAGGTCTTCAGCGCCGGGACCCATCCTGTCGCCCTGAATCCAGGTGCGGTCGTCACGATGGGAGAAGTCGGCGTCGATATTTCCGGCCAACGATCAAAGAGCATGACTGAATTTGTCGGCCAATCGTTCGACTATGTGATCACGGTGTGCGATCGAGCTAAGGAAACCTGTCCGCGCTGGCCCGGTTCGACGCGACTGATCCATTGGAGTTTCGATGACCCCGCAGCTGTTGCAGACTCAGATGCCCGTCGTCTCGCCTTTTGCCGTGTCCGCGACGAGATTGCCGCTGCCATTCGACAGTTTCTGGCAGATCGAGAAAAGCGGGGAAGTTAGGTCGTGACGGCGCCGCCACAGGACGAGCCTGAGCCGGCGGTACAGCCGTAGCAATGGTTGCCCGTCGTGATCTCGCGCTGATTGAGTTGAACCGGATCAAAGTCGCGGATATGGGCAGGCGCCCCGTCGTCGATCGGCAGGTCAAGCATCTGGTTGAAGTCGCAGTCGTAGAGGGTGCCATCCCAGCTCACCGAGATCGTGTAGCGGCACATGACGCCGGCCGCGGCAGCGGGGTTGAAGGCGTTGGCCAATCGCTCCATATACTGCTCGTAGTTGCCGCTCTCCAGGAGAAACTCAAGAAACCGGCTGATCGGCATGTTGGTGATCGTATAGAGATGGTTGAACTCGACGCCATGGCGAGCCCGGAGTTCTTTTCGAAACTGCGCTTCGATGGCCTCTTGCTTGGGAGGGAGGAAGGCTCCTACCGGATTGTAGACGAGGTTCAACGACGAGGCCGCTGTCAGGACTGGCCGTAGCCGAGTCGATTGAGGAGGTGCAGGCGCCTCGATCGATTTCTCAAAGACGCCCTCACCTCGCTGCGCGTCGGTCTGGCTGGCGCGGTAGGAGGGCAGCGACGCGATGATTTCGACACGATGCGCGGCCAGGAACTCGCCCAGATCGGCCTGGGATGGGAGCAGCAATACGGAGAGGTTGCACCGATCCAACACATGGCGATCGAGGGAACGAGCCTGTTCGACGAGCCAGCGAAAGTTCGGGTTCAGTTCCGGGGCTCCACCCGTGATATCGACCGTCGGAATATCGGTCTTAGCGAGAGCCCGGATGCATTGCTCTGCCGTTTCTCTCGACATGCGTTCGGTTCGGTCAGGTCCCGAATCGACATGACAGTGCCGACAAGTCTGATTGCAGAGTTTGCCCACATTGATCTGAAAGACCGTGATCCCGGTGGCGCGAAGCGGAAGCAGACCGATCTGATCGAGTTGCGTCTCGAAGGGGGGGCAGCTCGTTGTCCTCCCGAGAATCTTCAATTGCTCCGTTGGGGAGGCGAGGGGGTTATGTTGTCCCAGTAGGGTCAGCGCCATAGGATTCGTTTTCACAATAGTCGAGGCCCGTTTCAGCACCGATCGCCGAGATTGCCCGCGTGACTTCTCGTCACCAAGTATCAGCAGCAGCTTCCATTGGGGGAGCAGGCGACAGTGTCACCGCTGACGTTCCGGTCCGCGCGATTGATGATCGCGAAATGAGGAGCGTAGCAGTCGGTTTCTAATACGTGTAACGTCTTGGAACAGATCTCCAACGGTTCGCCTCTGCGATATACATGGTGATCGTCATCGGCAGCTTCGACGAAGGGTCCGGCGAGCATGGCGAAATGCCCTTGCCAGAGACAGGGGGCGTCTGCCGGATAGACCGCAGTCCATCGGTCATCTACTCGATCCAACCACAGCGGGCCGGAGGACAGGATAAAGTGAGAAGCCAACGGAGCCTGGCTCAGCAGGCACACAACGTCCGGCGTGATTGGCTGGGGAATGCCTCGGAAGTAGGTCGTGCCCAGTTCATCGACCACTCGGCTGAACGGTCCGCGGAGCGTGGCATAACGAACGGCCGACCCAGGCGCGCTGGCGGGAAGTTTATATCCCGTCAAGGTGACGGAGAAGAAGTGAATGCCGTCGATCACCTGCCAGGGCGAGGACTTGATCAGATGAATGCCCAGGAAGCCGGCTCCCACCATCCCCGCGACATAGTCGGTGAGCGTCAGCGCCCCGGAGAGACAGTCGCCCCACTTTTCGGCGTCATGCACCAAATATTGAGGAACGGGCTGATCGGCCACGATGTCGGAGATCGTAAATCGTCCACCCGGTTTGGCGACGCGAAACATTTCCCTGAAGACCTTCCGTTTATCCGGTGCCAGATTGATCACACAATTGGAGATGATCAGATCGACGGCGCCGTCGATCACCGGCATCGTATCCGCCAGACCTTTGCGGAACTCGACGTTGGAAGTCGGATAGCCAAGATTGGCTGCGACGATGGGGGCATTCTTTCGGGCGATGGCCAGCATCGTGTCCGTCATGTCGATCCCGATGACGTGACCAGTAGGGCCGACGAGCCGGGAGGCTTCGAAACAATCGATGCCGCCACCTGAACCGATATCCAGCACGGTTTCACCGGGAGAGACGGTTTTTAACCCGGCTGGCGTCCCGCATCCATACGAAATCTTGAGGACTTCTTCCGGGATGAAAGACTGGAGATCGGCCATGTCGTAACTGGTCGGGCAACACATCTGCTCGCCTGTTGACGCAGCCCGAGCATAGCGATCGCTGACCTTTTGGGTAATCTCATCTATCGGCATAGCGTCCTCACAGTCGATTGAAGATATGCAGGCCTCTCCATGTATCAACTCCTCTGCCGGTCCGTCAACTCCGTTTTCCTATGGCAGACTGCTGAAAAAGTCCGCCAGCAGCGTTCTCGCATCGTTCAGACCCTCAACGTACCCCAGAGGGTACGCCTCGGCCCTTCACTCGCTGCGGCCTTGCTGGACGGCCTTTTTGAGCAGTCTGTTCGGTTCCCCGTCACGCGTAGGAGGGGGAGCAGGACTACGTGCATGGATCCAATGTTGGGCGGGCCATCCTGAGTCGCTGCGATGAAGCATATCTTATAGCCTCGATAGGCACACAAGGGATCGCTGTCGAGGCTACCTCTTGTGACGGGCATTGTTCCCTGGAACAGGCCGCGCGTGAACCAGAGTCGTGCCGAAATTCGCTCGCGCGACCGAATCCTATCGATTCCGAGACTCACCACGAGTCCGCACTGCCCGCCAGAGCCACCAATAGACGGCGGCATTAAGGACGACCACCACTGTGCCCAACAGCAACTGAAGGTCTCGTGTCAGGTCCCCGGGGTAGAGGATCGGCAACAGGTAGCGTGCTATGAAATCCTGTTCATAGCCGATCTCGCCACCCTGCGCGCGCAACCAATTCTCTAACGGTGTGAGCGGGCAGATCCAGCCGCTGAATTCCACGACCGCACCCCACACAGCAGCCGGCAGGTGCAGCCAGGCGATCCACCGCCACCTCAGCACAAGCAGTCCGCCAAATAGGACAAAGACCACGAACCCCAGGTGAACAATCAGAACCAGATCGGCCAGGGGTTGGTACATCATCGCACTCGGCTAGAACAACGAAGGGGGATCGGTCGGTTTCGGATAGGTCAGTGTTCCCTTTTCGAATTGAGCAAAGGAAGTGAGGACGTGCTGGGTGGCTTTCTCGGAAGACATGATATGCCGGATGTCCCAGCCACGGCTCACCAGCGCATCGGCAATCAACGACCGATGGCAGCGCCAGGGCACTGCTTCCGCGCACATGACCGTCGTCCGTTCTTGGCTGCCAGAGGCCATCAGCGCGTCGATGGCGTTGTGAAATGCTTCCGTCTGCATATAGTCGGCGTACCCGCGAAAGCTCTCGTTCCGCCAGCCTCGATTCACCGAATCTTTCCTCGGTTTACGTAACCCGCCAAGCTCAGGGCAGTGGTGATACGCGATCCCCGCATCGCGTAACGACTCGGCCAGCGTATCCCTATTGAACTGCGGATTGTAGCGGGATCGAGGAACGGTGCGGACATCGATGAGCAGGCTGATCTGATGGGCGCGCAACAAGCCGATGAATTCATCGATCGGTCTCGTCGAATGGCCGAGCGTCCAGAGGGTTAGAGCCATATTTAGATAATTCTGGCACAGCGAAGGGCCAATCTCTACGGGCAGAGCAGAGGATGGAGACTAGTCTGGGGGGAGTTTTGCAGGATTCACTTCCAGCAGGCGATGGTGGCCGTTGGATACATGTTCGACTTTAAAGAGGCGATCGCCAACGTGGATGGTGCCCGCCATCACGCTGCCGGTGATATAAAAAGTGAAGTCCCCGTGAGTGGTCTGCTTGAGAAGCCCGCGTATCACGGCTGAGTCGTTGCTCCGGGAGATGGTGGAGGTGATATCCAGCTCATACCGGGTGTCATCGAAGAGTTCGATGGAGATAGGAGGATGTGGCCTGGCGGCAGCATCTTTCAAGGTCTGAAGCGACTGGGGGCTCAATGCGATGGCTCGGTCGCGGAGGACCCAGGGCATTCGTGGGGCGGGTGTTTGATCGGGCGCGCTCTGCCACACGCTCGAAGGCAGAGGGGGCGTCTCGGCCCACAGAGGAAAAGGAAACACACAGCCGAGGAGTCCGACAAGAAGCAGGCGTCGGAATGGCAAGCGAGCTGGCCTGTGCGCCGCGAATGTCATCAGAGGTTGCTGGCCTGCTGAGCCCATATCGTCAGTTCTCCCGCATCCTCCAGGACGTCCACCGGGACTTCGTAATAGTTGTTGAGGGTCTGTTTGGCGTTGGGTCTGAATGGTGTCATCTTACGCTCGCGATATCGTGGCGCCGTGGTTGCATTCGTCTTGAAATAGAGCCGGCCCTTCTGGACGATGCCGAAGAACACCCTATCACAGTACAGCCCGTATCCGCCGAACATGGCGCGGCAGGTCACGCCTGGTAGCTCGTTGAGTTGATCCAGCACGAAGTCTCTGAACCCGTCGTGTTTCGGTGCCACGGGAGTCGGTCAACGTGGTTTGCGTGCCGCGACTATTCTCACGGCGAGAGGAAAGGTGATGCGGTTGCCACGCTGGTATTGGGTCGCAGCCTGGGTGATGAGGCTGCCTTACCTCTTCCACTTGAGATGCCGAGAGTTTTGCCATGAGATTCTGTACCGGTGCCGCGATTTCCGTGAGGCTGGTGTAATACTCCTCGGCTGAGGCATACGACCATTCCGCGAGAAATTCCTGGTCCATCACATCGACTAATCCGGCCTGTTGCAGCATCCCCGCGAGGTCGCCGGGTTTGGCGAGGCGAAAGATGCCGGGGGCGGTAGGGTCCGGCGGCGGTAGGTCGACCACCTTCTTAATCGCCTCCATCGAGAGGCCGATCGAAGGATTCTTCTCCGGTGAAGACCAGACGGCGGTTGCGACCCAGCCTCCGGGCCTCAGTACGCGTGCGATTTCAGCGGCGGCCTTCGGAATCTCCGGCAGAAACATCAGGCAGAAGCGGCTGGTCACCGCATCGAACGAGTTCGCCTCAAACGGTAGTGTCGTCGCGTCGCCCGTACGGAACGTCACATTCGCCAGGCCCAGCGCCGTGGCCTTGCGTCGCGCGACGGCGAGCATCTGCTCGGCGAGGTCCAGGCCGCTCACGCTTCCACTCGGCCCAACCGTTTGTGCGCCAAGGAGCGCGGGATAACCGGTGCCCGAACCCAGATCGAGGACCTGCATGCCCGCTCGCAGTCGAGCATCGGCCACGAGCCGGTGATTGAAACAGGCCATCTGATCATCGAAAAAACGATCCCATTTCTCCCAGCCGTCGGCAACCCGGTTCCAGTCCTGACGTTGGCCTTCGATGATCTGCTGAGAAGATTGCTGTGTCATATCTTTCCTTTTCGTCAGGAGTTGGAACGAACGTCGATGGAACGTCAGCCGCCGCTCAAGGCGCAGATGATGTGGATCTGATCGTCTGGTCGAAGCGCAACAGACAGATCCCGCGCCTGTTCTTCATTGACGAAGATTCTGATGTGCTGTCGAATCGTGTCCTGTTCGGTGATGATGCGAAAGCGCAGGCCGGGATAGGAACGATCCAATGCTGACACCACTTCGGCCACGGTCTGGCCTTCGGCCGCTACTTCGCTTTTCTGATTGGTATAGGAACGAAGCGCACTGGGGATGTGGACGATCATGGTTAGAACTCCGCTGCTTCCACCGAGTAAATTTCAGGAAGGTGGCGGGCCAGGCAAGTCCAACTCGTGCCGCCTGTACGACTTGCCCAGACCTCGCCGCTGGTCGTGCCGAGATAGAGTCCCACCTGCTCATGGGCGTCTGCGGTCATGGCTTGCCGTTTCACCGTCCACCAGGCATTCGCTCGCGGAAAGCCCTTGTCCTGTCTCGTCCAGGTCTTACCGCCATTGCGCGTGACGTAGGCAGCGGGTTTACCCCCAGGACTCACGCGCGGCCACACCGTCGAGCCGTCCATCGGGAACACCCATGCGGTATCGGCATCGCGCGGGTGCAGCACCATGGGAAAGCCGATGTCCCCGACTTTCTTCGGCATGTTCTTGCCGATGCGAATCCATCGGCCTTCAGATCGGTCCATCCTGTAAATTCCGCAGTGATTCTGCTGGTACAACCGGTCCGGATTGTTCGGACAGAGCCGGACGCAATGGGGATCGTGGAAGGTGATGGTGGCCGCGTCGAACCCCTCGACCACTTCAAGCCCTTGCACGATGGTCGTCCAGGTTCGGCCGCCATCGACCGATTCATGCACACCGCCTCCGGACATGGCGAAGTAGAGGTGGGCGGGATCGCGCGGGTCGATGAGGATCGAGTGCAGCTTTGGTCCATCCGGGGTGCCGTCCTGCACGGTGCCCATCCACTCGCGGTACTGCGGATCGTCGTTGATGTAGGAAAATGGCTCCCACGTGACGCCTCCGTCGCTGGAGCGGAAGAGTCCCTGCGGCGAGGTGCCGGCGTACCACAGGCCCGGCTCACTGGGATGTCCCGGCGTGAGCCAAAACACGTGATTCACCACCCGGCCGTTCTGGCCTTCCGGCGCTTTCGAAAAGGCCGGCGGAGTCTTCGCTTCCTTCCAGGTCTTGCCCAGGTCGGTTGAGCGAAAGATCGTCGGTCCCAAGTGGCCGGTGCTGGCCGCCATGAGTATCGTCCGGCGATCCCGCGGATCCAGCACCACATGTTGCACGATGTGCCCGAGGAACATCGGCGCGGACACTTTCCACGTGCGGCGGGTGCGATCGCCGCGCAGTACGAATGCACCCTTGCGTGTGCCGATCAACAAGACGACGGGGCCGGTGGTTGCGCGGAGAGGATCGTTGGTCGTTGAGCGTGCCATCATGCGCCTCCCTTCTCTGGTGCTACTTGATCATCTGCAATGTGTCGCGCAGTTCCTTCAACTCGGCGGTAAGGAGATCAAGATGCTGGTCACGTTGGGGTTGATCGTCCTTGAATTTCCACAGCCGCTTGAAGATCGCCATCAATTCCTTCTTGTGCGTCACAGCCAGGTCGTAGGCCGGTGTCTTGGCCTGCGCCTCCGTCACACCGCAGAACGCATCATTGAGAGCATGGAACTGATTGTGCAAATCATCGAAGGCGTTATCGACGCCTTTCCCGCCCTTCGCCTTGCTTGCGGTGGCTTCCATCATGTTTGCCAGATTGATCATCGTCTCGACCCCGGTCGCGCCCTTCGCCTGGTCGCGATAGTCCCCGGCCCGGGGATAGAAGAGATAACTGCAGCCGCTCAAACTCAGCAGAACCAGTCCGGTCACCATGAGTTGAGAAAGTCGCCACATCATGAGTCCCTCCTTCAGTGTTGTTGAGTTAATGATTGCTGTCTCTTGTGTG
Organism: uncultured Nitrospiraceae bacterium; assembly: GCA_963720035.1. Taxonomy (GTDB): domain Bacteria; phylum Nitrospirota; class Nitrospiria; order Nitrospirales; family Nitrospiraceae; genus Palsa-1315. The sequence continues at coordinate 126,808 of CAVREB010000003.1, forward strand.
TACACTCGTGACTGAAATGTCATCGCATTGTAACCTGATTCTGGCAGCGCGACTTCGCAGCAGAAGCGACGGTTGCGTGAAGACGCTCTGCCGGTCACATCATTGCGTCCACTCCTAGGTCTCCACGAGAGCCTTCATGTTGGCCAGGCCGGTCTCGAAGTTCTTGCCGACCATTTTGTCGCAATCCATAAAGACGCTCAAGACCTTCATCATGTAGGGCTGAGGTCCGTGCATAGCCCACGTGACCTCGGTCGAGTCGTATGCGGTGTCCAAGGTGAACTCTACGACGTTGTGGGCTTCAAATGGCGTGAACATATCCAGCTTCATCGTCACCTTGGTCGACGGAACGGAGTCCGTGATCTCGATGCGTCCTGCACCGACTTGACTGTTCCCTTGCCACTCATACACGGCTCCCTTGCCGATTGGAGCGCCGCTCAGGGTTTTCTTCATCGCTGGGTCCATCTTCTCCCAGGGCGACCAGGAGCCATGGCTGTGGAGGTCGTTGATGAGCGGGAAGACCTTCTCCGGCGGTGCTTTCATACTCATCGCACGTTGGACATGGAAGGTGTCAGGTTTGGTCGCCGCATAGGCGAGCAGTGTGGCGATCATCACGACAACGACAATAACAATCTTCTTCAACATGGTAGACCCTCCGGTAGGTAAGTGAACTCACTCGGCTGCCGAGGCCGGCCGGGACCCTATTATTCACGACGGAAAACATTTCCCGAATGCCATTAATAGTCGCGGCGATCCCTTGAGGCGAATCCTGCGGGTGAGCAGGGCCCAAACCAGGCTGCCTTCTTTGCGCACAAATCGCAGCCACGTCATACTGTCGGCTGTGATGCTGAGGTCAGGTTTTCCGACGTGACTGTCCTGAATGCCGATCTTCTTGTCGCGAATGGTAACGGTCGTCTGGCAAGCCTCAGTACCAGTGAAGGTAAAATGGTATGTCGCGTTGAGACCCTCTGCCTTTCCTCGCTGAAAGGCGTTCGGGAGGCCGGCCAAGAATTGATCGATCGAACCGGGACGAAGTCCATTGCCAACCGGCTTGATGATTTTCCGGGGGAAGCGACGAGCGACGTGGGTTTCTGCATCAGATCCGGGGACGACGTACACGTGTTCGACCTTTTCCTGGAGTGGCTTGACGACGTCTGTTGTGAACGACTTCCGATCCGTGAGAAACGGCTTGATTACATCTTCACCGGCCGGGCAGACCGCGAGGCAGTAGGCGGCCTTGTAGTTGGCGCCGAACGATAAGCTTTGCCACATGGATGCTGATTCAGGGTCGGTGACTTCCTGCCGGTACTGTCGGGCATTCTCACTGTCCGCGATCTGCTCGACCCAGTCTGTGAAGCCTCCCATGAACTCTCGATAGTTGTGTGTGTAGCAGGCGGAGAAGTCGAAATGGCCGTCGGCACCGATGGCGCCGGTCGGGCAGGCAGCCACGCAGAGCTTGCATTCCAGGCAAGGGTTGTATGCGAGCGGGGCATCGTAGGCGCTGATCTCGGCATCCAGGACGATGGTACCCAAGAGCACGAAACTGCCAAACTTGGGATGAATGACGTTTCGGTGAATGCCCATTTGACCGAGTCCGGCTGCCACGGCAATCGGTTTGTGCGAAACCACCCAGATCTTTCCGGGGAAGCGGTCCATCTCCATGGGAAATCCCATCGAAGGATTCAGGGCCCGCACTCCGCGAGTTTCAAGTGCCTCCACGATCGTGCGAGCGACCTCGTTGACGCGGTCACCGGTGTGATGGAACTCCAAGTTGGCAACGGATCTGGCGGGGCTGCGAATCGGCTCGCGGTTCATCCGCACGACGAAACTGATGAAGGACCGCGCTCGCGGGAAGATCCGAAGTATGTCGTCGCGTTGATCAGCCAGGGCCGGTCGTCCCAGCTCCACGAAGCCCACGTCGGTAGCTCCCGCATCGAGACAGATCGTCCGAAGCCACACAGCATCCAGGATGCTCGTCGAAACGGGGAAGGACTGTTCCAGACTTGTCCGGCGCAGCAATTGAACGGTAGGGTGGTCATCCAGCTTCATGGAAGTCCCTCCAACCATCGGTCTTAAACAACCATCTCACTACAAGCACCAAACAAGAGATAGCCGTTCAGTCTAGAATCGAGAGCGCCGTCTCCGCTGTCTGTTTCACCGCGTCAGCCGACGCACCGGATTTGATCATTACGATGGTCCCTTGCATCATCGTAACCAGGACTCGTGACAGCGCACGCGGGTCTTTATCGTTCGCGAGTTCACCTTCTTGCTTCGCACGCGTGAGCAGTTTGAAGAAGGCCTCTTCGGCCATCTGCAGCCGTCCCGCCACTTTCCGGGCAATATCTTTCTCGTGCGGAGCCAGTTCCATGACAGTATTGGTAATGAGGCAGCCGCGGCGCAAGGGATCGGAGAGGCCGAATTCCAACATGGCGCCGATGAATCGGCGAATCAGAGGAAGTGCCGGGCCTGGTTGATTCAAAATGGAGATCCGACTGCCGATCCCGCCACCCGCGCAATAGCGATCCATCGCCTTCAAGAACAATTCGCGTTTGTCGCCGAAGGTGGCGTAGAGGCTCCCGCGGTTGAGGTTCATCGCCGTGAGCAGATCTTCCATCGACGTGGCTTCATAGCCCTTGTGCCAGAAGACTTGCATCGCTTGCTCGAGCGCATCGTCTGGATTGAATTCTTTCGGGCGGGGCATGGGATGAGACTCCAATTCTCGTGACAAAATCCCATATACCCTATACTGGAACGATCAGTCAAGTATAAAAATTGCTGGACTGGAAAGCGTGTAGGGAGGGGGGATTTGTGCACAACCACAGAGGTTCGTTCTCGAACCGCCGGCGCAGAGCGACGAACGAGAACATGTGCGACGGATGAAGGGTGGAAGACTCCAAACCGAATTGCTTCTCGATTTCCGTAAGCACCCACGGCGCGTCTCCGAGTTTACTTCCCTGCCTGAAGCCAAATCGTGAACGTGCGACGTCGCAGGTATCCATGAATAGTCCGGGCTAGATCGCTCCGATGCATTCAGGAAGGGGATGCGCAGTTTTGGTGGACTCCCAACGCCGAGTTTGCTAGGACAACCTACAGTATCGATTGAGAGCGAGTGATCTGCACCCGGCGTCATCCTTTAGGCGACAAGAGGTATTGAATGACTTCTGTTTCTCTGGCCCTGCTCATCTTCGGTGTGTGCTATCTCGTCATCATAACCGAGCGGACTCACAAGACGATTGTGGCGTTGTTCGGCGCGGCGGTGATGATCGGGTCCGGCGTGGTGTCGCAAGACGAAGCGTTCTATTCCCATGAGTTTGGGGTCGACTACAATGTCGTGTTTCTGCTGATCGGGATGATGGTGATCATTAACGTTGTGCGGGAAACTGGTCTCTTCGAGGTCTTGGCCATCTGGGCGGCGCAGCGGGCCGACGCGAAACCGTTTCGTCTGTTGGTGTTGCTGGCACTATTGACGGCCGGACTCTCGGCTTTGCTCGATAACGTCACAACCGTGCTGCTCATGGCACCGGTCACGTTGGCTATTACCAAGCGATTGGAGCTCAATCCCACAATGTTCCTTGTGACCGAGGCACTCGCGTCGAATATTGGCGGGACCGCGACGCTGGTCGGTGATCCGCCCAATATCATGATCGCCAGTAAAGCCGGATTAGGCTATCTTGATTTTCTGGTGGTCTTGGCTCCAATTGTGCTGTTGATCATGGCCGTGTTCGTGGCTGTCCTGTGGGTCACCTTTGGGCGAACAATGACCGTGGCGCCGCATCTCCGAACGGCGGTTCTGGCTTTGAGTTCACGGGAGGCAGTTTCAGATCGACAGTTCTTGCACCGCTGTCTCTGGTTGCTGGGGATCGTCAACGTCGGGTTCTGTATACATTCGCTCATTCATCTTGAGCCGGCCACGATTGCTCTCCTTGGCGCGAGCATGTTCATGCTGATCGGTCATGCGAGACGGAAGCCAGAAGATGTGGGGGAGTTGTCGTTTCTCACCGATGTCGAATGGAAAACCATCTTCTTTTTTATCGGGCTGTTTGTACTGGTGGGTGGATTGGTCAAGGTCGGCGTGATTCGCTACGTGGCAGATCAGTTGGTGGCGGTGACGCGGGGGAATCTTACGGGATCCACGATGGCGGTGCTTTGGGGGTCGGCAATTCTCTCAGCCACCGTGGATAATATTCCCTATGTCGCGGCGATGAATCCGTTGATTGTGGACCTCGCACGCTCGCTTCATCCCGAGATTTCTGATTATGCCTCCCTGGTGCATCAACCGGACATCCTTCCGCTCTGGTGGGCGCTGGCGCTTGGGGCCTGTCTGGGGGGGAACGGCACGATCATCGGCGCAAGTGCAAACGTCGTAATTATTGATATTGCGCGCAAAGCCGGCTATCCCATCTCATTCTGGCAGTTCTTCAGGTTCGGGTTTCCCGTCATGTTGGGGTCGGTACTCATGAGCGCGGTGTATCTCTGGTTCCTTTTTCTCCGCTAATCTAGCCCCCCTAAGAGTAGGTCCAGATCCTACGTGCGGGGCGGGCGAATGACCCGCCCCGCAAAACTCCATCGGTTGGGACTTGATGATTCGGGGCACATCCAGTCGTGACCAAGGTGCTGGAGGGTCTTGGAGTTTTGCAGCTCTTGGAAGCGGATCATCACCACGCCCGACGACTCGATGCGCTCCGACAGGCGGCGTCACTAGCATTGGCGACCTTGTAACAACAGCACCCAGCCCCTGCACCGCGTTAGCGGGATAGGCGAGCCGGGCGAGGGCTCGAAGTTCGAGGTTTTCGGAACTTTGAACCTCGAATCGCGTCTTTTTCGCCTGATCTCGCGCGTCGCGAGGATCTTCCTGAAATCCACAAATTGTTTCACGATCAGAACAACGTTGTGTACAGTATGTTTCAGGAAAGGTAGGGAGAGATATGGAGAGCGACGGCTCTGAGAAAGACAGGATCATCGAGTTGCGAGAACATGTCAGGCTCCGTATCCCGGTCCCATTTGCCTGTTCGATTTCCAGGAAAGGCGTTTCACGCTGGTTCGCCAAGGACCCTCTTGGTCTCGGCGTGGTCCATGACGTGTCGATAAAGGGTGCCCGCGTGTCGAGCGAAGCCTCCATCAAGCAGGGAGATCAGGTGAAGGTGACCTTGCAGCTACCGCAACAGCTCGGAGCCCTGGCCGTCGACCGAGCCACGGTCCGGTGGGCGAAGGACCAGACGTATGGATTGGAATTCATGCATCTGACGTTCACGGGCGCATTGCAGCTCAAAAGATTTATCGCGCTCCATGCCATGCCTTCCTCGTAACACCTCCGCCTCTCTGCCTATCTCGCACCAGTTGCCCGCCATGTCTCCATCTCCCCTGACTGGGAGTTTCGATGTGAAGAAACCCCCTGGCTGCTGTAGGTTATTGGCTACAGCAGCAAGACCCTCGTGAAATCGACGGGATACAGTGATTCTGATCTCGAAGGTGAACTTGTTTCCCTTCGTAGGGATCTGCGTCCTGAGGATGATTATGGGGGCGCAGGTACGTCGAAACACCCCATAACGAGGGTGTCGGCTCTCCCTCCTGTGCAGGTATGGTGTTTGCTTTATACTTCCATGAAATTCTAGCAGAGTGCGGTTTCTCTGGTTCATCTGGTTTCTCTAGTCCAACCAAATAAACAAGACAACCCAAACAAGCCGGAGCTACTAGCCAGTTCTCACGCTTCACGGATGTCGAGAACGCCGCTGGCGGGATTTTTTCAGTATCCTGCTAAGACGTCACCTCACTCGATGAGACTGGAGGCCTGAGCATGGCGAAGCACACCCTCGAAGCAATACTCTCACGCTACACAGCAGGCACCACACGGGAATCGAACGTAGGAAATAAAGACATCGACCAAGCGTCTGCCGTGATGCCTGCTAGCACCATCCCTCCGCCGGAGCGCCGGTGCGAGCCGCGCATGGAGTATCGATCCATGTGTTCGTGTAAGCTGCTCGAAGCCATGGAGGTAGAGTCGGTCCTCATCGAGCAAGGAGTGGCCTTCGCACTCAATCGGAGCACGGAAGGAATGCTCCTCCTCATGGGCCGGGCCCCTCTCGCGAAGCAGTTGATCGAAGTGTATACCCCCCGCTCAAGATGGAGTCGGACCGCGAATGTCTTTGAAGCCCGATGGACCAGGCCTGTTCGGGTGGAGTCACACGGAAATCTGTACCTGGTTGGGTGTCGCCGGACATTCGGCCCCTGTCACTATCTGTCGTTCTAACATCCCACCGCGACTGACAGTCGATTTTCCCTCTCGGAAAGCAGAGTTCTTCTTCCAGCCGCTTGCCCTCACTGATCCAGCGGGGGTAAGATCGGCCATTCTCCGCCATTGTCATCATCATAGGAGGCGCCATGGACAAGACGCGCACCATTTCTAAGAAGCCACGGGTCTCTGTTGACCGCAGCATTGAACGGCTGCGAAAGCAGCTCACCGACTTCGCTCCCTATCTGGGCAAGGGCAAGCCCACGCGCAGCTTGGAAGAGTTCGACATGGAAACAGAGCGCATGATTGCCGATCTTCTCGGGGAGACGTCTGAGTTGTTAGAAGCCTATGAATATGCAGAGTTGGGCGAGGCCGCGGGATTGGTGAATATGCCGGATGAGGCGCCGGAAGGCACTGGCATGGATAGCCTGCGCCAAAGCCTCTTGCAACGCAGCCGGGTATTGGAAACCTGTATCTCGGAACTGGAGGCGCGCCGGTCCGACGAACCCAAGAAACACAAGACCGGTCGGCAGGTTCTCACCGGCCCTCAGGTTGCCGAACACATGTCCTTCGAAATTCGGAATGTGTCTCAGGATGCCAGGCTGCGAGAAGCGGGGCAATTGATGCAGCAGTGGAAGCTGGGTTCACTCCTGGTGACGGATAGCCAGTCCTACGTGGGATTCATCACAGATTCCATTCTGGCTCGCGAGGTGGTGGCCAATGGTCTTGATCCCAAGACGACCGTGGTCAAAAACTGCATGCGGACGCCGGTGGTGGCCATTGAAGGTGATCGGCCGATTATCGACGCCGTGCGCATGATGAAGGAGCAGGCCACCAGGCATCTGGCCGTGACGCAAGATGGAGCTATCATCGGGGTGATTTCCGTGAGCAACATTCTCCGATACTACTCGGGTGTCGTCTAATCGACCGTATCAGTCTCTATCTACGGAAGCAGGGAGGTATGACATGGGTCCAACCAAGGCGATCGTGAAAGAGAACAAGCTCTATGAGGTGGTGGGGGGGAAGTTGATAAAGGACGGGTTCGCCGACCGGCAGGAACTTGAAGACTACGTGAAGCATCATTATCTGACGTTACCGGTGGTCGACCACGCGGGTAACCCGTGGCTGCTTGAGGGGAAGCCGGTGTATTGTCTTCGTGGCACGCAATACGAAACCGTGAACGATCAGAGGGTCCACCTTGCGCGTTGCCCGGATTGCGGTGGCATGGGGATCAGATCAGACGAATTTACTGTCGAATCGGATTGCATCCGCTGCACGGCCTGCGGGCATGAATTCGATGCGCGGTTGGAAATGATGGAAACATAGGAGGGGGGCTGCCTGGTCAGTATCCTGTGCTCGCGCAACGCGCGGCCTCGGAAGGCCCTCGTTGGACGCGCGCAGTGGGACACCAACCAGGCAGTCCCCCAGAGGAGAAGAACGAGCGAGCTTGGACGGAGCATTGTATCGCTCGATGTGCGCAATAGGGGATAGATCCAGACCCCCCCCTTGAGGAGCAAGTGGAAGAACCTCAGTCCCCGCCGGTTTCCGGCTGCGATACCGGCGTCAGTGTGCCACGCTAACAATCTGCTCGCCCAATCCTGCTTCTAAGCGAACGGCACAGTCCGCGCCTCACCGCGCGTCCGTTCCATCGAATCATTGACGTGGCCTTCACCCACGCGACATTTGCGCTTCAAGTCCAGCCTCGTTCGGAAGACTGGCTGACACCTCACCACCTCCCCGTCCCCTTGGCCAGTGTCTGTAACCTTTTCCCTTGGCGGAGCGACTTAGTGGATGAAGGGGTGACAGTCGCAACAGTGACGAGTTGCTCCAGAAGGAACTCTTTTTTTCACCAAGGAGGCTCCCTATGAATAACGGACTGAAAATGCTTCTCGGGGTCGCGGCGGGAACGGTTTTGCTGGGAATAACCATTCCAGAGGCCTGGGCGGACGGAGGTTCAGCCTGCCGGGGTGGTGGCCACGCGTTCGGCATGGCTCACCACGGCATGTCGGGTCACGGCGGCATGACGTCCCATATCCTTCGCCACCTCCTGATGCATCAGAAGGACCTCGGTCTGACGGACGACCAGGTCACCAAGCTGAAGGTCCTCGCTCTTGACCAGGACCGCGCGCAGATCCGGGCTCACGCGGATGTCCAGGTGGCGGAACGGGAGCTCATGGCGCTTGTGGCGGATGAGAAGACGGAGCTGTCCGTCATCGAAGCCAAGATCAAAGAGCGCGAATCGTTCAAAGCCAAGCTAAGTTTCATGGGGATCAAAGCCAAGCGCGATCTCTACGCAGTGCTGACCCCCGAACAGCGTGAAAAACAGAAAGCCATTCGTGACCAGATGCGGCAGATGCATCGCGCACGCATGTTCAGCAGCCAAGGTATGGATGCGGATGATCACGAACAGACGGCCGAGGGGATGACTCCGGCCTCGGAGAGTACGCCACGTGATGCTGAGAGAAGTCTACAGACCAGTTAAGCCACTGGGTGACGTGACCGCACGGCGAGTGCCCACTCGGGATCTGGTGTGGTCACATCCGCATATGAGGTATGATGCGATGCCCGGGCACGCAGCGGCGAGGTGCCCCGGCTTCATGGGAGTGCAGACTCTAGTGTCCGATGATCTCGAGATTATCCGGCGGGTGTTGCACGGAGAGGTCGACCGTTTTGCGGAGTTGATCGAGCGATATCAGCAGCACGTCGCGAAAATCACGAATGGACATGTGCCGCCCGATCGCGTGGCGGAGGTCGCTCATGACGTCTTTGTCCGGGCCTACACCAGCTTGTCGAGCTTTTCGCGGCAGATCCCCTTCGAACATTGGTTGTCCGGTATCGCCGTCCGCACGTGCTATGACTTCTGGCGAACGAGGCGACGGGAGGACCTACCGGTGAGCGCCCTGACCACGGAGCACCAGGCTTGGATGGACCATGTGCTGGCGGCGGAATCTGACGACCAATTTCGGGAGCAGGCCAGGCGGCAGGAGGCGGCGGACCTACTGCGATGGGCCTTAGGCCATCTCTCAGCTGAAAACCGCCTTGTGCTGACTCTGGTCCATCTTGATGGTTATTCCGTTCGTGAGGCAGCACGCCTGCTGGGGTGGAGCGTGGTCAACGTGAAGGTGCGAGCGCATCGAGCCCGGCAGATCCTCCGCAAACTCCTAGTTGAAAGGAAGCGACAGGAAGATGACACGACTCAATGACGAAAACCTCAAGAAGCTAGAGCGCGCGTTGAGGGAAGCCCATCGATCGCGCCCAGAGCCTTCGCTCGGTGCCGACTGGACTCTCCGGGTCATGCGGGACATTCGCCGGGAAGCCGCAGGACACGGCCAATCGATGATGTCTCTGGGGCTCGACCGCCTTGTGTGGAGAACAGCCGCAGTGGCCGCCGTATTGGCCCTGGTGTTCACCGGCTCCGTGTTGCTCTACAGCAACCAGGATGCAGTCGAACTTTCCTCGTTGCTGTCGAATGAGGTCGATGCGGTGGTGCCGCTTAGCGAGTAAGTGGGACGTATGGAGGAGGAACCTGTCATGACACCAGGGAAATTGTGGGGTGGACTTGTTGTCTTGTTCTTGGCGGGAATGCTGACGGGCATCGCCGGGGCCACCCTCTACCACCAGTACGAACAGGAACATCGATGGGAGCGAGGCCCTGCCGCGAGACACGAGCGAATCATGAAGCGCCTGACCCACGAATTGGCTTTGACGCCGGCTCAACAAGCCGACATCGAGCCGATTGTCAGCCGGACTCATGTGGAAATCTTAAAATTGCGCTTCTTGCTTCAGCCGGAAGTCGAACTGGCTCTGACCCAAGGGATGGCCGAGATCAAGACGAAGTTGTCTGTGGAACAGCAAGAAGAGTTGGATGAGCTCTATGCCAAATTCCAACGGCACTGGCAAGTCTCGCGCGAGTACTTGCAAACCACCCAGGAACGGCTGAAATGGACGAAGTAAGAACCTGGCCGGATGGTGTCATGAGCCTGTCGTAGGCTGCGTTGACGACGTTTAAGGAAGAACCAGGAAAGGACGAGATGCCGGAATCCATCGGTTTTGCCAGCCAGCTCAAGCGCTGGTTGCTCGGGTTATTCGTGGCCTGTGTCTTTGCCGTTGGCGGGTATGCCCTGTTGACTAAGTCCGATGAGACACAATTACGTGCCGCCGGCCAAGGGCAGAACCCCCAGGCAACGAGGACCGTGCCGGTCGTGGCCGCGGCAGCGAAAACAGGCGACATCGGCGTCTATCTCAACGGACTCGGGTCGGTCATTCCGCTCAATACCGTGACGGTGAGGAGTCGCGTCGACGGGCAACTGATGCGGGTGCTGTTCAAAGAAGGGCAGGAAGTCCGCACCGGGGACCTGCTGGCCGAAATCGATCCCCGTCCCTTTCAGGTGCAATTGACCCAGGCCGAGGGACAGATGGCGCGCGACCGGTCGCAGCTGAGAAATGCCCAAGTCGACCTCGAACGATACCGTGGACTGTTGAAGCAGGGATATATTCCCAAGCAGCAACTCGATACCCAGGAGGCCATGGTCCGCCAGCTTGAAGGGATGGTCCAGACCGATCAAGGGCAGATCGACAACGCCAAGCTGCAGCTGACCTACTCCCGCATCACCGCTCCCATCAATGGGCGCATCGGCTTGCGCCTCGTGGATCAGGGCAACCTGGTCCGCGCGAACGATGCCAATGGACTCTTGGTCATCACGCAACTCCAACCGATCACCGTGGTGTTCACCATCGCCGAAGATAGTCTCCCGGCCGTGATGGATAAGCTCAAAACCGGGGAACAGTTGACGGTCGAGGCCTTCGATCGGGAGCAGAAACGAAAACTGGCCACAGGAACGTTGCTGACGGTGGACAACCAGATCGATCCGAACACCGGCACGGTCCGGCTGAAAGCGGTCTTCCCGAACGACGACAGTGAATTGTTCCCCAATCAGTTCGTCAACGCGCGTTTGCTGTTGGACATCAAGCGCGGGACCACGGTCGTACCGACTGCCGCCGTGCAACGAGGGCCGAAGGGGACATTCGTCTACGTGGTGAATGCCGACCGGACGGTGGCGGTGCGACCCGTCACGGTCGGGGTGAGCCATGGAGAGGACGCGTCCATCGAGGCCGGCCTGTCGCCCGATGAACTCGTCGTGGTGGATGGCACCGAAAAGTTACGGGAGGGCAGTAAGGTAGACGTCCGGAGTCAAAGTGGCGAGCCCGCAACTGGAACCGACCAGCCGCCGAAAGGAGCCGATACGCAGCGGAAAGGGACACGGTCGTGAATCCCTCCCGCCTGTTCATCCTGCGGCCGGTTGCGACGGCCCTGTCTATGGCCGCCATTCTGCTCGCCGGGTTCATCGCCTATCGTCAGCTGCCGGTTTCGGCCCTTCCCCAAGTCGATTACCCGACCATTCAGGTGCTCACCTTCTATCCGGGCGCAAGTCCGGACGTGATGGCCTCCTCCGTCACCGCCCCGTTGGAGCGCCAGTTCGGGCAGATGCCCGGACTGAACCAGATGACCTCTACGAGTTCCGGCGGCAGTTCGATCATCACGCTGCAATTCAGTTTGGAGCTCGACCTGGACGTCGCCGAGCAGGAAGTGCAGGCCGCCATCAACGGGGCCTCCACATTTTTGCCGCGCGATCTGCCGAGCCCGCCCGTCTACAGCAAGGTCAATCCGGCGGACGCGCCGATCCTGACGCTGGCGCTGACGTCGCGACACCCTGCCTCTGCCTCAGGTGGAAGATCTCGCTGAAACCCGGTTCGCTCAGAAGATTTCGCAATTGTCCGGCGTCGGGCTCGTGAGCATCAGCGGCGGGCAGCGGCCGGCTGTGCGGATTCAGGCGAATCCGAGAGCCTTGTCGGCCTACGGGCTCACGCTGGAGGATCTGCGCGTCGTCGTGGCCGCAGCGAACGTCAATCAGGCGAAGGGCGCCTTCGACGGCCCGAAGCGGGCTTCCATCATCAGTGCGACGGATCAGCTGCTTTCGAGCAAAGAATATCAGCCGCTGATCGTCACCTATCGCAACGGAGCGCCGGTGCATTTGTCCGATGTCGCCGACGTGATCGACGATGTGGAGAACGTCAAGCAGGCGGCCTGGATGAACGAGGTTCCGGCGGTGATCGTCAACATCCAGCGGCAACCGGGCGCCAATGTCATCGACGTCGTGGACCGCATCAAGAAGCTGCTGCCACAGTTGCAAAGTGCGCTGCCGTCGTCCGTCCAGGTCACCGTACTGACCGACCGCACGATCTCCATTCGTGCGTCGGTCCGGGACGTGCAGTTTGAGCTGATGCTGGCTGTGGCGCTGGTGATCATGGTGATCTTTCTGTTCCTCCGCACCCTGTCCTGCCACCGTCATTCCCGCCGCGGCCGTGCCGTTGTCGCTGGTCGGCACCTTCGGGGTCATGTATCTGATGGGGTTCAGCCTGAACAACCTGACGTTGATGGCGCTCACGATCTCGACGGGTTTCGTGGTGGACGATGCGATCGTGATGATCGAGAACATCGCGCGGTACATCGAGAAAGGCGACTCGCCGCTCGAGGCCGCATTCAAGGGATCGAAGCAGATCGCCTTCACCATCCTCTCCCTGACCATCTCGCTCATCGCCGTCTTGATTCCGCTCCTGTTCATGGGCGACGTGGTGGGCCGGTTGTTCCGGGAGTTTGCCATCACCCTCAGCGTCACGATCATCATCTCGGCGGTGGTCTCGCTGACGCTGACGCCGATGATGTGCGCCAGGCTGCTTCGCCACACCACGAAGGCGGAGCAAGGTAGGTTCTACCGTGCCTCCCAAGAGTTGTTCGACCGGACCATCGCGGCCTACGGCAGGACCTTGCGATGGGTGTTGAACCATCAACCGGCCACGCTGGTCGTGGCGGTGGGCACGTTGATCTTCACCGTGCTGCTCTATGTCGTCGTGCCCAAGGGTTTCTTTCCTATTCAGGATACGGGCGTGATCCTGGGAATCTCCGAGGCCCCCCAGTCGATCTCGTTCCCGGCGATGGTCGAGCGGCAGCAGGCTCTGGCCGGTACGATCCTGACTGATCCGGCCGTCGCCAGTCTCTCCTCGTTCATCGGGGTGGATGGCACCAACAGCACGCTCAACAGCGGACGCATCCAGATCAACTTGAAGCCCCTGGCCGAGCGGAGGATCAGTGCCAGCGACGTCATCCGCCGCCTGCAATCGCAGCTGGCGACGGTCGAAGGGATCGCCTTGTTCATGCAGCCGGTGCAGGATCTCACGGTGGAGGACCGCGTGAGCCGGACGCAGTACCAGTACGCCCTCGAAGATGCGGACCCCGAGGAGCTGAACCGGTGGGCGCCCAAGCTCGTCGAGCACTTGCAGACGCTTCCCGAACTGCGCGACGTGAGCAGCGACCAACAGGACCAGGGGCTGGCGTCCATGCTGGTCATCGACCGCAACACAGCGTCGCGCATGGGCATCACGTCCACAGCTGATTGTCGACACCCTGTACGACGCGTTCGGTCAGCGGCAGGTGTCCACGATGTTTACCCAATTGAACCAGTATCGTGTCGTGCTGGAAGTGATGCCCGAGTTTCAGCAGAGTCCACAATCGTTGCAGTTCCTCGATGTCCGGTCCCTGAGCGGCGGCCAGGTGCCGTTGAACGTGTTCACGCAGGTTGCGGAAACAACGACCCCGCTCGTGGTGAGCCGTCAGGGACAGTTCCCCGCCGTCACGCTCTCGTTCAATCTCGCGCCGGGCCACTCGCTCGGCGACGCGGTGGCGGCGATCGAGCGGGCCACTCTGGAGATCGACCTGCCGCCCAGCATCCGGGGAAGTTTTCAGGGCACAGCCCAAGCCTTCCAGGCCTCGCTGGATAACCAGCCATGGCTGATTCTCGCAGCACTTGTTACCGTCTATATCGTGCTCGGAATTCTGTACGAGAGCTATATCCATCCCCTGACGATCCTCTCCACACTGCCATCCGCGGGAGTCGGGGCACTTCTCGCGCTGATCCTCTTCCGGACCGAGTTCAGCGTAATCGCCTTGATCGGCATCGTTCTCCTGATCGGCATCGTGAAGAAGAACGCCATTATGATGATCGACTTTGCGCTGGAGGCAGAGCGGAAGGAAGGGAAGCGGCCGGAAGAGGCGATCTATGAAGCCTGCCTGTTGCGGTTCCGGCCGATCATGATGACGACGATGGCGGCCTTGCTTGGCGCGTTGCCGCTGGCGATGAGTACGGGCGTCGGATCGGAATTGCGGCGACCCCTCGGCATTGCCATCGTCGGCGGGCTGATCGTCAGCCAGATAATGACCCTCTACACGACACCGGTCGTGTACCTCGCGTTCGACCGCTTGGCGCGACGGATCGGGGAACGCCGGTCCTCGACCGCGAGTCGAGAAGCCATAGATACGAGCTCGGCATGAACATCTCGGCCACGTTCATTCAACGGCCGGTCGCGACCACGTTGTTGACGATCGGCGTCACGCTCGTCGGAGTGGTCGCCTTCCGGTTCCTTCCCGTGGCTGCTCTTCCACAAGTGGAATTTCCGACCATCAACGTCTCAGCGAATCTGCCTGGCGCCGGCCCCGAGACCATGGCGACCTCGGTCGCGGCCCCGCTGGAGCGCCAGTTCACGCGCATCGCAGGCGTGACCGAGATGACCTCCACCAGCACACGCGGCTCCACGAGCGTCACCTTACAGTTTGAGCTGAGCCGCGACATCGACGGCGCCGCCCGTGACGTCCAGGCGGCGATCAACGCGGCGCGCGCCGACCTCCCTGCAATTCTTCCGAGCAATCCCATTTATCGCAAGGTCAACCCGGCCGATGCCCCTGTGCTGATCCTCGCAGTGACCTCGGAGATCGTGGGCCGTGGCAGGATGTACGACGCCGCGTCGAGCATTCTGCAGCAGAAGCTCTCACAGGTCGACGGGGTGGGGCAGGTAACCGTGGGAGGCGGCTCGCTCCCGGCTGTCCGCGTCGAATTGAATCCCTCCGCGCTGAACAAGTACGGGATCGGGCTGGGAGACGTCCGCCGGATGCTGAGCAGCACCAATGTGAACCGGCCGAAGGGTCAGCTGGCGGACGGGACTCGCACCTGGGAGATCCGGAGCAATGATCAACTCCATGCCGCCGAGGACTATTTGCCCTTGGTCGTGGCCTACCGGGGAGGCCGGGCCGTGCAGCTGTCGGACGTGGCGACCGTCGAAAACTCGGTGGAAGATCTGCGGGCGACGGGATTGGCCAACGGCAAGCCGGCGGTGCTCGTCATCATCTACCGGCAGCCGGGGGCCAACATCATCGAGACGGTGGATCGGGTCCGCGCGCTGCTCCCGCAACTGGAGGCGTCCATTCCCGGCAGCATGACGCTGTCGGTGGTAATGGACCGGACGCCGGTCATTCGCGCCTCGCTGCACGACGTCGAACGGACGCTCGCCATCTCCGTAATCCTCGTCATCCTGGTGGTCTTCGTCTTCCTCCGTGACATCCGCGCCACGCTCATTCCCTGCGTCGCGGTACCGGTCTCGCTCATCTCGACGTTCGGCGTCATGTACCTCTGCGGGTACAGCCTGGATAATCTCTCGCTCATGGCGCTCACAATCGCGACCGGCTTCGTCGTGGACGACGCGATCGTCGTCCTGGAGAACATCAGCCGGTACCGCGAACAGGGTGTCCCGCCGTTCCAGGCGGCATTGCGCGGGGCGAAGGAGATCACCTTTACCGTCCTCTCGATGAGCCTCTCGCTCGTGGCGGTGTTCATCCCTATCTTGTTGATGGGCGGAATGGTGGGCCGGCTGTTCCGCGAATTCGCGGTGACACTCTCCGTGGCCATCATCGTCTCGCTCCTCGTCTCGCTCACCACGACGCCCATGATGTGCGCCAGATTGCTGAAACCGGAACAGAGCGGATCTCACGGATGGTGGTACCGGGTCAGCGAGCGGCGCTTCGAGGGAATGCGTGCCGGCTACGCGACGAGTCTGGCCTGGGTGCTGCGACATCCGCGCAGCATGCTCGCCGTGACGCTGGCGACCATGGGCCTCAGCATCTACCTCTATGTGATCGTCCCCAAAGGGTTCTTTCCCCAGCAGGACACCGGTCGCCTCAGCGGGAACATCCAGGCCTCGCAGGATATGTCGTTTCAGGCCATCCGCCAGAAGCTCGCCGAGGTGGTGGAGATCATCCAGAGCGATCCCGCCGTGGACACCGTCATGGGGTTCGCCGGTGGCGGAGGAAGCACGACCAATAGCGGGCGCATGTTCATTTCGTTGAAGCCACTCGGGGAACGGAAGCTCAGCGTCGATCAAGTGATCGCCAGGCTGCGCCCCAAGCTCGCCAACGTGCCTGGTGCACCGACGTATTTGCAGGCGGTCCAGGATTTGCGGATCGGCGGGCGTGCCAGCAGCGCGCAATATCAGTACACGCTGCAGAGCGTGAACCTGGCCGAGCTCAACACCTGGGCGCCAAAGGTCGAGCGGAAGCTTCGCTCCTTGCCGGAGATCGCCGATGTGAACAGCGATCAGCAGGACAAGGGGCTGCAATCGTTGGTCGTCTTCGACCGCGGCACGGCCTCGCGGCTGGGCCTCAGCCCCCAGCTCATCGACGACACCCTCTACGACGCCTTCGGTCAGCGGCAGGTCTCGATCATGTATACCCCGCTCAACCAGTATCACGTCGTGATGGAGGTCGCTCCGGAGTATTGGCAGAACCCGTCCACGCTGCACGACCTCTATGTCCGGTCGCCCGATCGGGGCGCAGGTACCGTTGAGCGCGGTGTCTCGGTACGAGCTCACCGCAACGGTGCTGGCCGTCAACCACCAGGGACAGTTTCCCGGCATCACGCTGTCGTTTAATATGGCGCCGGGTTTCTCGCTCGGAGAGGCAGTGCAGACGATTGAGAAATCCATGCGGGAGATCGGCCTGCCTGGCGATATCCGGGGCACCTTCCAAGGCACGGCCAAGGCCTTTCAAGCTTCAGTGGAGAATCAGCCGCTGTTGATCCTCGCTGCGCTGATCACGGTCTACATCGTGCTCGGGATCCTCTATGAGAGCTACATCCACCCGCTCACGATTCTGTCCACGATCCCATCCGCTGGAGTCGGCGCGTTGCTCGCGCTGCTCGTCTTTAAGGCGGAGTTGAGCATGATCGCGTTGATCGGTATCATTCTGTTGATCGGCATCGTGAAGAAGAATGCCATTATGATGATCGACTTTGCGTTGGATGCGGAGCGGAAGGAAGGGAAACCGCCGGAGGAGGCGATCTATGAAGCCTGTCTGATGCGCTTCCGGCCGATCATGATGACGACCATGGCGGCGCTGCTGGGGGCGCTGCCTCTGGCAGTCGGAATGGGCGTGGGGTCGGAGTTACGGCGGCCGCTCGGCATCGCGATCGTGGGTGGCCTGCTTGTCAGCCAGCTGCTCACGCTCTACACGACGCCGATCGTCTATCTCTACCTCGACCGTTTGAGACTACGGTTCCTGCGCATGCGCACGGGATCGGTGCAACGAACTGCGGGGAACAGGGACAGGGTGGCCGCGACGATACGTTAGGGGAATCTCACGGGAGAGGAGCATGACGAGGGGCGCACAAATTCTCCGGCTCAAACGATCAAGCGGCATCGTACTGCTGTGGGGCAGCCTGCTGATGCCCTCCGGTTGCTCGACGCCGCAGGCGCCGCCGCCCAACCCAGACCAGGTGCGCCAGCACTCCGACAAGGCGTTTCGACAGTTGCAGGCTCAGGAACAGCCGCAGGCTCAAACAGACACGCCATCACAGCCGCAGTCGCCTGCCGCAGCGGGTCAGCCGGCTACGCAAGCCCCATCCAACAAGGCCGGTGCCCAGATTCCCTTGGCGGAAATCATTCCATCCGATGATGGCTACGTCCGTGCAACCGGATATGGGGACCTCGCCAAGGGACTGTATCTCTGCCAGCACTCAGCCGATCTGGCGGCGCGGGTGGAACTCTCGAAACTCATCCGCGTGAAAGTGACGGAGCGGTCGACCGATCGCATCCGTGAGCGCACGGGGAAGGAAGCGGAGCAGGATATCGAAATCGTCCGCGAAGGACTGGTTAACGAGGTGCTCGCCGACGTGCGGATTGTGGATCGCAAAGTGGACAAGGAGGCCGGCACCTGTTCGAGCACCGCCGTGATTCCAAAGAAAAACCTCAGCCCCACTCCGGTCTCCGGCAGCGACGCCAACGTCAGTATGCCAAGGTAACGATCTGCTCGTCCGGTCCCGCTGAGCAAGCGAAAGACGGACACCGCTCTTCTCTGGAACAGTAGAGGGTTGTTCCTGGCAGGCTGCCGGAAAACTATGCCGGCATGCTTGAGATTCGATGGTCCGCCACCTGTGGCACAACGGACCTCCGGCATGCGTTTCTCTTGGATGACAGGCTGCCTCTTGTCCGTGTTTCCTTCCCGTCCTGAGTTACGCCGCTATTCGATGGACCCATCGGGCACTGTTGCGCTTCATCTCCTCCATCGCTTTTCGTTCCCGGATCGATCCGGCCATCGTGAGCCCTCCGAAAAAGATCCCGGCCAAGCCCACAGCGGCTGCAATCAGGAAGCCCATCGGGATCTGCGGCAACGAGGCTGTGTCCTGTGAGGCCACCACCGTTTGCGATGGCGTGAGTTCGGCTGCGGCGAGTTGCTCAAGCCGATCCGCCAGGGCCTCGGTGCGAACGGCCGCGACGATCAAACTGGCTAGTTGATTTTGGTTTTCGGCCCGTCGCTCTTCCAACGTCGCTTGCAGGTGCGTCATGTGCAGAATTGCCCTACCCAGTTGTTCCTGGATCGACGTGCTCAGGCGTCCGTAGTTCTGAGCCGCCTCTACTATCTCGCGCCCGAGAGTCGCCTGCCACGTCGAGGCGAATTCCCGGTCTAGACCTTGCCCTCTGGCTTCGGTCGTGCGGATCATGCGATCGTTGTACCGGGAAAAGTATTGATCTGCAGACAACGCCTCGCTTCGAATACCGCGCTTCGTGAAATTCACGATCTCTCGCCCCATGACGGTTTGGACCCGGGCAGCGTGATTACCTGGGACGGTGGCTGCCTCGCGCAGAACCATTCCGAACGGCCCGCCGGGGAGGGATTGCAGATCGTGCTCGGCCATGGTCGCGCGGTTCCACTCGCCAATGACTTCTGCCATGCCCCGGGTGGTGCGGCGATCCAACAGCGCACGATCGACAATGGCTTGGCCAAGGACCGGCTGGAGCATGGTCATGCCGGCGAGTATCCCTGTTGGTTGCTCAAGAGGACTGTACGCGACTGGTGCGCCCTGGAAGGTGCCAGTGGTGGCGACAAAGAACAGGAGTGCGCCGAAGACGATGGCGCACATGCCCACACCCACGATGACGTCGATGGTGGTGTATCGGTACGACATAACGACCTCCTTCGTGCCTCGGGCCGTTCGACGCGTGGTCAGCTCCCGCATGCCGTCCGGCTCGAGCGACGTGATACCGCGTTTGGTGAATCGCAGCGGACTTGTTCGGCTCGTTCTGCTGAACGTTCTTGGGATGGGCGGGGCCGGTGTGAGCGCAGGCCCGAGTGCGCACACGAGCCCCTTCGCGAGGCAAACTGGCTATGTCGTTGGGAAGCGCGAGATTAGTGAGAAGGGTACAGCCGGCAAGGCCACGCCGTTGGATCTGTTTTCCATGGAGGACCATGGCCGATACCTAATAGAGCGAGGCGGTACGATGAAGCAGTTTCACTTTACGCCGCGGTGGCAACCCGGTCAAGAGGTGAAAGGTGAGGACTCTGGCGGGCCCACGCCGACGAGCCCTCTGTTGCGAAGCGTGAGAGTGACGGCGAGGGAAACGGTCGCGCAGAAGGTCAAGTAGAAGGCGGGCGCCAGGACGTTGCCGCTCCATTCGATGAGGAGCGTGGCGATCAGTGGGGCAGTGCCGCCGAATAATGCAGCCCCGATGTTGTAGCCGACCGAGATGCCGGTATAGCGTTGCGGCGTGGGAAAGAGGTCGGCGATAGCGGCGAAGAATGGCCCCATATAGCAGGCAACCAGCAGGGTAAGCAGGACTTGCGCCGCGATCATATGAGGCAGGTTATTGCTCGTGAGCCAGAGGAAAGATGGATAGGACAGGAGCGCAAGTCCCGCGGATCCCGTCATCAGCAGGGGAGTCTGCCCGATTCGATCCGACCAGGCGCCCATCAAGGGAATCGACAGGGCCAGGAGCGTCATGCAAACCGTATTGAGGGAAAGCACGGTCGCGAGCGGAACGGTCGTGACCGTCACGAGGTAGGTCGTCAGATAGACGTACAATAGATAAAACGCGACGCCGTGCAACCACACAAGCCCGATCACCTTGGCGACTGCGAGTCGATGCGAGACGAACACGTCACGGACAGGGGCTGATGCGAGCCCTCCCGCACGGCGAACGGATTCGAAGGCCGGCGACTCCGGAACGCTGGTTCGCACGTACCATCCCACCACGGCGATGAGGCTGCCCATCACGAAGGGTATCCGCCAACCCCACTGATGGAGCGCCTCTTCCGTGAGGCTCGACGCGATCAGCGCGCCCACGCCGGATCCCAAGAGTGCTCCGATCTGAGCACTGAATCCTGCCCAACTCCCGATATAGCCGCGTTGCGAGGCTGCCGCATGTTCGACAAGAAAGGTGGCGGACCCGGTGAATTCTCCGCCGACCGACAATCCCTGGAGAAATCGGCAGATCGTCAGGGCGATGGGGGCGAGCGCCCCTATGGTTTCGTACGTCGGCAGAAGCCCCACCAGGCAGGTCGGGATGGCCATGAGTAGGATCGACCAAGCCAGCGCATTGCGTCGTCCCAGCGTATCGCCCCAATAGCCGAACAGCATTGCCCCGAGAGGCCTTGCGAGAAACCCGACGGCAAAGACTCCAAAGGCGGCGATCAACGACACCGAGGGAGAATCGGACGGGAAGAACAAGGCGGCGAACACGGGAGCGAAGTATCCATAGAGAGCGAAGTCATACCATTCGAGCACATTACCGATCGCTCCGGCCAGGAGCGTTCTCTTCATCGCTGGCGTCGTGGACAGGCGCATAACAGAGAGGCTCGCCGATACAAGTCCTTTCTCAGGGGCGCTGCACAGGGGGCATTCCACTCTTCTGATCGACTCGTCCGCGTTCGGCGGCGAATCGTTCAGCGTCGGCCTAGTGCCCGCCCATCGGAAAGAACGATACCGCGATGGAGACGGCGATCAGGACGATGATGATCCATTCAAGCACCTCCATGCGGCGGGTGGTCGCGCGGTCCGACATCTTGCCGTAGATGCTTTCCAATGTTTCCAGCTTGCGCAGAATGCTCGCATCCCAGGCTTCCAGGTGGAACCGTTGGGACGCGAGGCGATAGACGCGCGCCAGGTACTGGTCGCCTAAGAGTTTCAGGGTGTTCGTCACCCGCTCGAAGAGGAGCGCGCCGTCGACTTGCAGCTGCGCGATATACGTGGTGTCCTGGTCGTGCGCACCGGGGAGCGGCAGCAGGCGGGGCTTGCGAGCGAGCGCTGCGTACCCCTCGTCCAGCGCCGTATCGAGCTGTTCGTCGAGCATCCGCATTTCCAAGAGTTCCACATTGGCAAATTCCAGCACGGCCCGCACGTCGTCCATCTCTGTTCCGAAGAGCACGGCCGAGTGCCAGTCGATGAGCGCGGCGTCCTCGACTCCGTACGAAATGCGGCAGGATGTGGCATCTCGAATTTCTTGGTCTGCGAGCGGTGTTCGTTCGCCGCGAAGCACGTGCGCCAGCTCCGCCTCCCGGCTAGTCCATAGCGGGAGCGCTTGCGCCGGCGAATAGGATTCAATCGAGAAGATAATGTAATCCTCTACCTCTTTGGCGATCTTGGGCCGTTCGATCGATGGATGAATGGCTTGAACAAGCTGCTCGACCCTCATGCGTGATTCCGTCAGCAAGGGCTTGTTCTCGTAGAGCGACTCGCTGAGTTCCAGCAAGCCCTCGAAGGGGCCGTCCAGCCTAAACCGGTAGGTGATAGTCACGGCGCCGAAGTCATACACCATCACTTCGACCGTAGGGCTGGATTGATACTGGCCGACCGCGAGGCTTCCCCCTTCCTGCATGAGGCGCAGCGGAGCCGGTCGGTATTCGAAATATTGCGGGGATCTCGTCTTATGCCGGAGGCGGCTTCGCTCCGTGTCAGCCGTGATCCGGCGGTTGACTTCCTCCAAATTGATCGACCACCCGATATCGTACGCAAACACCGCATAACAGGTGCCTTTGTTGATCGTGAGTGAGGGTAAAGAAGAAGCGGGCATCGAAGTCCTTGTCCTCCGTGAGCCGTTATCTTAACACCGGAGTAGGGGAGAGAGAATTGTATTCCAGCCGCCGAGGAAATACGTGTTTTCCTCTTAGGGATTGTTGATTCTTCTTTGCTCGAGACGTAGCCTAGGGCCGGTTATGTGGCGTCACATGCTTTCCGTTGTTAATGAAGGCTGCCTATGAAACGAATCGGTATATGGTCATGGCTTGTGATCGTCACGGGACTCTGTGCTCTCGGCGCGTGCGACGGGCAAAGTCCGCTCGATATTTTTGCGGATTCCACGAGAGATTGCGCCGAGATGCTCCTGCAACGGGATATTCAGAAGGTCGCGAAGACCAGAGAACAGCGATTCCTGGGGAAGGTTCCGGAGTCAACCGCACGTTGTCTCGGGGGGAAGCATGCCGCGAGTCTTCGGGAGGGACCGTGGCTGGATTGGCCGAATTATTGGGCCGCCGGCGATGCCACGTCGCTCGCTCCTGCGCGGCTCCTGGCCAATGCCAAGGTGCTGGGTCCCAATGCGCAGGGGATCAACGGCGCGATCTATGAGCTGGAGTTGCAACGTATCGAACTCATCAAGTTCAATCTCTTCGACAACAACAAGACCTACGAAGCCTATGTCACAGGTCGCGACGGCGAGGCAGGGCCGGTACTGAAGACCTGGCCGGAAATGCGATTACCGCCGAGCCATCCCGACTTCAAGGCCGTCGGCGGCGACCGGACGCAAGTCTGTCGGGGAGAGTTGATTCGCTTCCGCACCCTGACGGGTATTTGTAATGACATCCGCAATCCGCTGATGGGATCGACGCATCAACTCTTTGCGCGGAACGTGGAGTTCAACACGACGTTTCCCGATCTGGGTCTGAATGAAACGACCAGGAATCGCCATGGGGATCGATTAGGGCTGTTGAAGCCGGACCCGCAGATCATCAGCCGGAAGCTGTTCACGCGGGCGCAGTCGCAGCCGGACAGATGTCACGAAGGCTACGGCCTGCCTGGTGGCGCAAAAGAGGCCGAGTGCGAATACCAGAAGGCGCCGTTCTTCAATGTGCTGGCGGCGTTCTGGAT
The DNA here is from genome assembly GCA_963720035.1 of uncultured Nitrospiraceae bacterium. GTDB lineage: Bacteria > Nitrospirota > Nitrospiria > Nitrospirales > Nitrospiraceae > Palsa-1315. The sequence goes on from CAVREB010000003.1 coordinate 150,328, forward strand.
CCAGTTCATGACCCACGACTGGTTTGCTCATCTGGAAGAGGGGCACAATCGGCCGGAGTGGATGGCGGTCGGCTGCGCGACGCAACTGGTCAAGAACGTCGAGCGGCAACTCACGGGCGATGACGTCAAGAAGCTGGGTTGCCGGCCCGATGACAAGATCGACGCGGCGATTATCGCTGAAGGCACGGAGCCCAGATCATTTATGCAGGGCGGCAAGACCTATCTCACGCGGGCGCCGAAGACCACCGCGAATCACGTCACAGCCTGGTGGGATGCCTCGCAGCTCTATGGATACGACGAACGGTCCGGCAAGCGAGTGAAGCGCGATCCGAAAGACCAAGCCAAATTGTTGCTGATGCCGGTCCGAGAGGGGGTGAGCGGAGGCGACAAGCTGGGCTACCTGCCGGTCTTTGAACCGGGTGACCCGATCAATCCTGAATGGTCCGGTCAGGAGGCCACGGCCTTTCCCGACAACTGGAGCATCGGGCTGAGTTTCTATCACAACGTGTTTGCCAGGGAGCACAACGCCTTCGTCGAGGAATTCCGGAACCAGTCAACTCGCACGCCCGAGGGGGACAGTGGCTTGAGAAACCCCGCCAGCCCCGATGCCGTCATCCGCTACAGAGACGTCACGGCGAACGAGTTGTTCGAAGTCGCCCGGCTGGTCGTCGCGGCCGAAATTGCCAAAATCCACACCATCGAATGGACCACGCAACTGCTCTACGACGAGCCGTTAAACCGGGGCATGAACGCCAACTGGCAGGGGGTCTTTGAGAAGCAGGAGGTCGTGGCGGACGCGCTGAAAGAAGTCGTGCGCCGCCTCGACGATTCGGAGGATGCCAAGAAAGCGAACAGCCTCTATGCGGCGCTGGCCGGCGGACCTGGCATCTTCGGGTTGGGCAACCATGTGTATGAGGGGGTGCCGCTCGTGGGCCTGATCGATCCCGGCAAACAAGACCGATGGGATCTGAAAAACGATGATCATATCAACGGGGGCGTCAACCATTTCGGCTCCCCCTTCAATTTCCCCGAAGAGTTCATCACGGTGTACCGGCTGCACCCATTGCTGCCGGACTTGATCGAATACCGTGAGTGGAACAAGGAGCCGAACGTCATCCGACAGAAAGTGCCGGTGATCGAGACCTTCCGGGGCAAGGCGACCGAATCCATGCGGCAGAAGGGCCTGGCGAATTGGGCGCTCAGCATGGGCCGCCAGCGGCTGGGGTTGCTGACGCTCCAGAACCATCCGCAGTTTCTGCAGAACCTCAAGATGAATCGCTTGCAATCTCCCACGCAGCAGATCGACGTGGCGGCGCTGGATCTCATCCGGGACCGGGAGCGGGGAGTCCCGCGCTATAACGAGTTCCGCCGGCAGTACGGTCTGAAGCAATTGACCAGCTTCGATGATTTCGTCGATACGCGTGTACCCAAGGACTCTTCAGCCCGTCGCGACCAGGAGCAGCTCGTGAAGACGTTGCGTGAAGTGTATGGGCAACACCAGTGCGATGAATCCAAGAAGATCACCGAGGCGCAGCTGAACGACGACAAATCGCCCATCAACGATTGTCTGGGGCATCCGAACGGCAGCCTGATCGACAACATCGAGGACGTCGATACCGTGGTCGGATGGCTGGCGGAATTCAGGCGGCCGCATGGCTTCGCCATTTCCGAAACCCAGTTCGTCGTATTCATTCTCAACGCCTCGCGCCGCCTCTTCAGCGACCGGTTCTTCACCTCCAGTTTTCGCCCGGAGTTCTACAGCACCCTCGGCGTCGAGTGGGTGATGCACAATGGACCGGGCCCAGGAGATGATGGAGCAGGGCATGCCCAATGGCCATAAGCAGCAAGTCTCTCCCATGAAACGAGTCCTGCTGCGGACGATGCCGGAACTGACCGGCGAGCTTCAAGGTGTGGTGAATGCGTTCGATCCCTGGGCGCGGGACCGGGGAGAGTATTACAGCCTGGACTGGAAGCCCAGGCCAGAGGCGAAAGAGAGATGAAGCGTTCGCCAGCAATAAGAAATGAGGGTGGCCTGGTCGTCCTCTTGCTCGCGGAACGCGCACGATAAGAATGTGCTCGTTCGACGCGCGCAGTTGGAAGCATCCCCACCACTCTTGCAGGAGGCATCTCCCGCTCCGCTGGAGGAAGGAGAGGGCAAAAATGGAACGGGCCACCTGAAGAGGTGGCCCGTTCATTTCTGACACCCAATCTTGTCGAGTGCTTGCGTATGCCACGGTCTTCCCTTAGGATCGCGGCAGGAAAACACCGACTTATGCCCCCTGATAGATCACCTATAGAAGGAAGCCTTATTGTTGCTGCCTTGATCGTGCTAGGGCTCGTGTTTGCCGGGCACTGGATCGTCAGCTATGTGCAGAACGGCAATCCATGGGCTATCACGCCCTGGTACGGCGGCGCCGCAGCGCTCATCATCATGATCGGTCTCTTCACGAACCTGCGCCGCGGGGGCAGCTAGGACGAAGGGTGAATTTAGCCCCCCGACGTATCCCCTTCTCGTACAGAGTTGACTGTCCAACCCGCAGTTTAGGAAACCGTCTCCGCGACCCTACTCCAGCCTACTCAGGCTCACTGGCCCACCCCAGCCAAGGGTTCCGCGAAATCAGGGGAAGACCACTTCATAGGTTGTCAATGCTCCCATTGTACTCCATAAAAACACCAATAACATGAAGCGAGGGACAAAAGAAACGCAGGATCTTTGCACGTTGAATCGAAAGTAGGCGGATTCATTTAATTGTTCAAAAACGGTTCTTGAAAAGTGAATACAAGATGAAGGAAGGGAAAGGGCTTGTTACAGGCTGAGCCCTTAATTCTAAAACAACTGATTTTGAGGTTGCTATTGACCTAATTTCTGTCAAGTGAGGTTTCGTACAATAGCAACGTACCGATCATCGGACATCTTCGTTGCACTGATTTCGACCAGAATGACCGTCCCATCTTTTCTCAGTAACAATCGGTTAAAACGCAAAGGCTTGTCAAAGCGAACTTGTTCGAGGCGTTGCTGAGCTAAGGCTTTTTCTGAGGGAATATAGGTGTCTCTCACATGAAGTTGGAGCAACTCTTCTTTCGTGTACCCAAACATTTCACAGATCTTCGAATTCGCCATAAAAAAACGGAACTCTAGTCTTCCCCTGATTTCGAGGACACCTTCCGTGCATAATCACCGAAGGGAGGTGCCACATGAGCCAGCCGCGACGGTTCGCTAGGAGCGGTTCCGTATTCATTTGTTTTTGAACAGGCCAGAGGATAATTCAAATCATTCGGGAAATCGACCCATATTCCTTATGATTTCAGAGGGAGGTTTTTGAAAAAGGTAAGGTGGATGTTCCTGCAGGAAAGGATCTTTGAAATTCCTAGCGCTCAAGAAGAAGTGGAGAGCAGCCTGGGCCACTCCACCAAATAGGGGTTTATCGAATTGAAAGGCCTTCGTCCGACGCGCGCAGTGAAGGACATGTTCGGAGACTCCGCGGTGGACTAGCGCGCCTGTCTGATCGTTTTGTCTCCTGCCGCCAGCCTGGCGAACTCGCCTTTCATTGCATTGACCCGCATGAGGTAGGCGCGCACGTCGTGGTCGCCGCACCGTTGGTGGAGGGCCAGCCGGAAGCCGCGCGCGGCATAGGCCTGGCCGGCCCCGGCTCCACAAAGGTGAATCAAGGCTGCGAGATCCTGCTTTTGCCGGAGCGTGACCCTGCCGCCCCATCGTGTGCCGATCGCGTTGGCGACCGCGCGATCGAGCGACGCCGAGGTCACCTCGATCGCATGGCTCGGCAGGACACGAGTGTAGAGGCTGTTGAACCAGCAGGATTGCAGGTCGTGCCACGGGCCGTCCTCGACCACCACGTGGTCGTGGATGCAGTAGCGCGTCGCCTCGCGGAAGGTTCCGTCGGTGATCTGGTACATGCCGACCGCGCTCGACGCCGGTTGGTACCACTCCAAGGGATTCCACGAGAGACGCCATCGCCAATAGGTCCGCGCCACAGGATTTCCCGTACTCTCCATCTGCGCCAGCGCGGCGAGAAACTCAGCTGTGATGACCGATGTCGAATGCTCGCGGAAGAGCGACCCATACTGCTTCCACGTCTCCGACGGGCTCTTGTCGAGCGCGTCGTCCAACGGAAAGAAGACCTCAGTCGGCTTGTTGTACGCGTGATACGCCCAGTTGACGCCGAGCCATAGGAGGAGGATGGTCGCCGAAATCACGATGGCACGCACCGTCGGCGGCGAGGCCAGCACCGCCTTCATGACCGCACGGGACGTACGCCAACGCGCGCGGAGGAAGCGCCAGAGCGTTCTGAGCGGCCGCCGGTGCCCGCGCCTCTTTCGTCGGCGAGAATGTTTGGGAGTATGTCGATTGGGTCGAGACGCCATAGGGTCACTATAACCGAAAAAGGGAGGGATGCCTTCGGCGTACGCGCACATACCTCCCAGAGCGATCCGTCCGGGCTTCACCGGGCGGAAGCCTTCTGGAATTCCCGCAGCCACGGTCTCGCGACCGTGGGACTTTGGTCAGTTCCAGCTTTCCTTCCCGGTCAAGACTCGGCGGATACCTCGCTCCTCCGGTAATGTGCGCGTAGCCCGAAGGCATCCTGGGGCGGGGAAATGAGCAAGCTCGGAGGGATCATCATAGTGGTCGCTCGATGCGCGCAGTGAAGGACGGTTTGCCTACCCCCTATGGAGAAGGTGAAGAATCAGAAGGCCCTCATTGGACGCGCGCAGTGGGAGACCATTCAGGCCACCTTCCTGGGGAGGAAAACGAGCGAGAGTAGCAAGAGCATCATCCAAGGAGTGGCAATCCCGTTGCAGAAACCTCGGTCGGGTCTATGCTAGCATAGGCCAGTTGTCGTCAGATCGCCGGTCTGGCCGGACCCGGCGAAGGGTAAGCCTACAGGCCGTCGTGCGTTCACCGTCAAGGTTGCAATCATGCCGTTGATTCCTGAGCCGCTCAGACACCGTCTCGTTCAGCTTCGACGAGTGCTCCATCAATATCCCGAACTGAGCGGACAGGAAACGAATACCGCCGCCGTCATCTGCAAATTTCTCGATGGACTGGCCATCAAGTATCGGGCCCACGTCGCCGGTCACGGAGTCGTCGCCGACATTCCCGGACGCGCTGGAGTCCCCTGCGTCGTGTTGCGTGCCGATACGGACGCGCTGCCGATTCAGGAAGACACCGGCTTGGAATTCGCGTCGGTCCACGACGGCGTCATGCACGCCTGCGGCCACGACGGGCACACCACGATGTTGCTGGGTGCGGCCGCACTCCTCTCCGACGAGAAGGACTTGCCGGCCCCCGTGCGATTGATTTTTCAGCCGGCAGAGGAAAAGGGCACCGGCGCGCTCGCCATGATTAAGGCAGGAGCGCTGGAGGGCGCCGGCATGATTTTCGGCGGCCATCTCGACCGCCACTACCATCCTGGGGCCATCGTCGTGGCTGAAGGCGCCGTCAACGCGTCGTCGGATAATTTCACGATTGAGATTATCGGGCAAGGCGCGCACGGAGCCCGTCCGCACGAAAGCATCGACGCCGTCGTGGTCGGGAGTCTGATGATCATGGCCTTGCAGACGATCGTCTCGCGCGAAGTCGATCCGGCCCGTCCGTCGGTGGTGTCCGTGGGGCAGTTCCACGCAGGGACCGCGGCGAACGTCATCGCAGGACAGGCGAGGCTGGAGGGGACGGTTCGTGCGCAGGATCCTCCTGTCCGGCAACAACTCCTCGCCTCCATCCGCCGCATCGCCGAATCCATTGCCCAACTGCACGGTGCCAAGATCCAGGTCACCGTGAAAGAAGGCACGCCGCCGCTGATCAACACGTCTGAGATGGCAAGCCTTGCGCGCTGCGCGGCAGTCACGGCGGTCGGGGAGGCCAATGTGTTGCCGCTCAAGACGGCCAACATGGGCGCAGAGGATTTCAGCTACTACATGGAAAAAATTCCCGGGGCCTATGTCCGGTTCGGCAGCCAGGTCCCGGGCAAAGAAGGATTTCCCGCCCACTCCAGCAAGTTCGATTTCGACGAAAAGGCCTTGGCCGTCGGCGCGGCCTATTACCAGGCCATTGCCAAAATCGCCGGCCAGCGACTCAGCGAGCACAAGCCGCGCACGTGACCATGCGCACAGGGCTGTCATGATTCGGATCAGAGAAGCCCGCGAAGAAGATGTCGGCCAGATCCGCGAGATCTTTCTCGAGGTCTACGGCGCCGACTATCCCCATCACGAGGTCTACGACGAACTCTGGTTGAAGCGCTCCGTCTTCACGGACGACGCACTCATTCTCGTCGCCGAAGACACCGACACCGGCCGGGTCATCGGCACGGCTTCCGTGCTCTTCGACTTCGGGGCCCATTCCGATCTGGTCGGAGAGTTCGGCCGCCTCGCGGTCCATCCGGACTACCGCCGTTTGCAGGTCGGCAGGCTGCTCATGGACAAGCGGCTCGAAGCCATTCAGAACCGCCTGCACGTCGGCCTGGTCGTCGCGCGCACCGTGCACCCCTATGCTCAGCGCATCAGCCTCGCGCGGGGCTTCATCGCGACCGGCTTCCTGCCCTTGAAGCATGTCTTCCGCCACCGCGAGAGCTTTGCCCTGCTGGCCCGGTATTTCGGCGATGCGTTGGCCTTGCGCCGCAACAACCCACGGATCATTCCCGAGGCCTATGCCTTAGCCAATCTCGTGATGAGCCAGCCGCCGCTCACGCCGGACTTCATCGTCGACGAAGACTCCGCGCCGTACCCCGCCGGGGGAGACTACACCATCGAACAGCTGCAGGCCGAAGGCTATCCGGCTCTGCTGCGCATCGAGCGGGGCCGGGTGCGCAACCGGGAAATCTTCGGCCCCATGCGGCTGGATTACGGATTCTTCAAGCTCCAGGCGCGGCAAACCAGTTACTTTCTGGCCCGCTCCGGCGGCCACATCGTCGGGGCCGTCGGCTACACAATGGATCCCGTCGAGCACACCGTCCGCGTGTTCGAGCTGATCGCCCTGGCGGACGATGTCGTGCGATTTCTCCTCGCTGAGTTAGAGCGGAAGTGTCGAGACGAGATGGGCATCGAATACATCGAGATCGACGTCAGCGCCTATGCGCCGCGGATGCAACGCACCCTCCTGGAACTGAATTTTCTCCCGGTCGCCTATGTGCCGGCCATGGTCTTCTATCAAGTGGAGCGACTCGACATCCTGAAGATGGTGCGATTGAACAAGCTACAAGATCTGGGGCCGCTCGCGTTGACGGAACCGGTGCAGGCCGTGGCCGACGTCGTGATGCGCGGCTTTTCCAGCTGCGTGATTGCGCCGCGCATGGCACAGGCCATCAAGGAGATTCCGTTGTTTCAGGGGATGAACAGCGAGCAGGCGATCAGGCTTGCCGGAGCCTGCACGGTGCGGGAAGTGCGGGCAGGCGAGCGCCTTTTCGCGGAACAGGATCCGGCGGACCGGCTCTATATCCTGCTGCAAGGACAAGTGGCCATTACGTGCGGAAGCCCTGCTGTCATGATCGGTACTGTCCGCACCGGGGAAACTTGTGGCGAAGTCTCGCTCCTCTCGGCCCGCCCCCACTCTGCCACAGCGACGGCCGAGGGCCACGTGGAGGCGGCCGAACTGCCCCAGCGCGATCTGGCGGATCTCATTCGCCGACGTCCCGACATCGGCGTCATCATCTACCGCAATCTGGCGGTCGGCCTTGGCGATAAACTCCTGCGCTCCGGCAATTCACGGCGAGAGCGAGGGCTGGCCGAGTCGGAAGTCCTCCACCTGACATCAGAAGCCGGTTCAGCCAGAAAATAAGAATCGGATCACCTCACGTCGCGCATCGTCCTCGACGGTGCCTCGGCACCTCTGAGCGTCATCAGCTCTTCCAATGTACCATTCATCCTGCAACCTTAGGCAGGGGAGGGAATCGCGTTCTTCGTCGACTCGCGATATTTGGCAAAACAAATGAGATCGAGGTGGTGGTAGTGGTCGGGGAGAACAGTTTCCGCCTTGTAGCCGAGACCTAAGAAAAAGTGAATGTTTCTGGCCGTGCGCAGCATGGTGCAGGCATAGAACTTATGGGCATCGGTCGTGACCCGTTCGATTTCTCGGATCAGCGCTTTCCCCACCCCCTCGCGCTGCTGGGCGGGACTCACGGATAACAACCGGATCACGCACACACCAGCCACCGTCCAAAAGCGCACTGATCCGACAACCACTCCCTGCGCCTCCGCCACCAAGATACGTTTCTCCTTGGCATCCTGCCTGAGGCTGTCGAGCGTTTCCGTGGTCCAAGCGCTCACTTCGTAGAGATTGGCGTATTCGCCGAAGGCGGCCTTTTGAACTTGAAGAAGGGCCGCGAAGTCCGCTTCGGTTGCTGGTCTGATGCGAATCATAAATGGTGCATCCGGTCGGGCCCTCCTTACCTCGCGATTGTGAAGATATCAGAGCCTGAGCCCGTCTTCCATCTGATGCACGCAAGGAAGGAGGAGAGGGGTGGTGTGCTCTACCCCTGTGCTCGCGCAAGGCGCACGATGAAACTGTGCTCGTCGAACGGCTAGCGATGCCCACCGCCACCGCGACCGCCGGAGTGACCGCCTCCACCAGAACGTCCTCCACCCCCGCCAAAATATCGCGGACTCATGGACGGGCTGTTGCGTGGTACCGAATAAGGTGCGCGAAGCACGGGAGGGTTAGGTTGGGCGACATGGGGTGGATGGACCTGCTGCAGTGTGGGAGGCAGAGGACTTGAAAACCGTTGCTGCGGCACTGCTGCCGGTGCCCTCAAGGCATTGGCATTGGTTGCTGCGTTGGCCGAACCTGGGAGCAAAGTCTGCGGCGGTGGTGGCGTGACGTGCAGAGTGGCCGGCGGCGGGACAAGCAACGAAGGATGAGGCTGCACCCGCGAGGGAACTCCCGGCGGCGCGGGTGGCATGTTGCCGGCCTGTGACGCGACGACCTGTTGCAGAGCCGGGAGATGACGATTCCGTGGATACAGGTGTTGCGCCTGAAGCAGCAATCCGTGGACTTGTTGCCTACCGATCCAAGGATAGGGGTAGATGACCGGCGTCACATAGACCCAGTCGGTCCAGGCTTGGGAAACGAGGGCATTCGTTTGCAGTTGGTTTAAGAGGTCCTGACGTTCCTGACTCAGAGCTTGAACCTCCTCCGGCGACACGGCGGTGGCCAATGCCAGGTTGGCCGCATCGAGCTGTTGGTGCAATTGGTCCGTCTCTGCCCTGAGCGCCGCGAGTTCGGTCTTGGCGCTCTCGTTTTCTCGAAGTGCCGTGATGGCCTGGGCGACTTCGTTGGGGTCGACCTGCGCCGTGAGATCGGCGCGGATCACCACCGTTTCTCCCTCAAGCGTAGTGGTGATCTTCTGATCCAGGACCATGACGATTCCGGCCGTATAGGTTCGGATGTCATCTCTCGTGACATCCATATTCTGCACCTCGGTCACACTCTCCAAATAGGTGGCAACCTGTTCGAGGGCCTCTCGTTTGGCGGCTTCGACGGCCAAGCGAACGGCATCGGTTCGGGTGTCGTGATCTCCCATCCGGTATTCGCCGGTCGCTGTGACCACCCGGACGTTTGCGGATGGAGTCTGTTGTTCACCGGAGAAGAGGGGCGGAGATACCGAAGACGATTCGCTATCAAGCGGGATGGCCCGGCTACGATATTTCTCCGGGATCGAATACAATTCCGTGGTGAAGTTCTGTGTGCCCGACTCGTCTGTGTATTTGTAGATAGGATCGGCAGCTGAGCTTACGGGCACATTGGCAGTGGAAACAGAGAGCCACAGCAAGAATACAACCGATACCGTAAGCCCCCTGCGGGAGATCAACATCGGGTCCCCCTCATCTATTCGTCTGTTCAGTTTACCACATAAGTGTCCGGTAACTCTCGCCGACCCGGCCTAGTGAGGAGGGGATGGAGCCTGATGATCTTCTATGCTCGCGCATCGCGCGGGAGGAGAAGGGTAGCCTGGTGCTCCTCCTGCTCGCGGAACGCGCGCCCTCAGAAGGGCCTCGTTCGACACGCGCAGTTGAGGATCGACCAGGCCGCCCCTTCATTTGAGGGTCGAGTAAGTTCCGAATGACCTGCGCGGTAGGAAGTTGCCTGCCGTGCGCACGTAAATGTGGACCAGACCAGCGTTGAAACAGTACAATGCTCCCGATTCTTTCCCTCATACTATGGAAGCCATCTCACCATCATGTGGAAGCTCCCTCATGCTGCCTCCGTCTGACTGCTCGAGCGCGCCGGGTTCCGCTGGTATGTGGAGGGCCACCGCGAGCTTCCTGCTCGGGGGACTCTTGACCGTCCTGCAGGCGATACCAGCTCTGGCGGGGATGGAATTGGCGCAGATATCGGTCGGGAAAGGTGTGCTCTTAGTGGCCAGCCCATCGCTGGAGGATCCGAACTTCCGCCAAGCCGTCGTGCTTATCGTGGAGCACGGGCCTGGCGGAACACTCGGGCTCTTCTGAATCGCTCCACGAACGTCCTCCTGTCTCAGGCGTTGCCGGACCTCACCGTGCTCAAGGGGACGAGCTACCGATTATTTGCGGGTGGGCCGGTGGAAACAGCCCGCCTTCTCCTGCTGTTCCGAGTCAAGGAGCCTCCCGCAGACGCACGATCGGTCTTCGACGGGGTCTATGTGGGAGGTACGCTCGCGTCCTGGAACGCATCATTAAACAGGCCGAACCGACCGAAACCTTCCGGGCTTTTGCCGGATTTGCCGGGTGGGCTCCGGGGCAGCTGGGATATGAAATGCTCCAGGGGTCGTGGGCGCTCTTGCCGCCGGATTCTTTCGGCATCTTTGACATAGACCCGGCCACACTCTGGCGAGACTGTCTCAGCCGCCTCCAGGCGCCCAGGGTCATCTCCAATTAGAGAAGAGAAGGGCAGCCTGGTCGGTCCCTGTGCTCGCGGAACGCGCGCCCTAAGAAGGGCCTCGTTCGACGCGCGCACGTTGGGACCGATCCAGGCCACCCTTTGAAGAAGGTAACGAGCAAGCTCGGAAGGATCATTTATATCGTTGGACGCGCGCAGTGGGAGATCAATCAGTCCCCATCCCTGAAGAAGGTAACGAGCGAGCTTGGAAGGAGTATTCATATGTTCGATGCGCGCACGGATGAAACCGATTCAAGCATTCCTTCAGTTGACACAGTACCGAGCAAAAAGTAGCCTGTCGCTAATTTCTTGCTGCCTACCGCACCATTCAGCCTATGAGTCGCAACATCCTCATTGTCAGTGCCCACCCCGATGACATGGAAATCGGCATGGGAGGAACCGTCGCGAAACTGGTGCAGGAGCAAGCCGAGATTACCTCGCTGATCGTGACAGATGGCGGCCGGGCGTCGAACCCCTTCGGCTGGACGGAGCAACGAATGGCTGAAGTGCGGCGGGCTGAAGCGCTGCGGGCCGGAGAGGTCTTGGGTGTGAAGGACGTCATCTTCTGTGACCAGCCGGACGCGGCAGACGAGGTCGATGTGAAGGCAGTCAGGCGAAAACTCGTCGAGCTCATGACTCGCCTCAAACCTACCGAGGTCTATACGCTTCACGAAGAACTCGATCGACATCCGGGCCATCGCCAAGCGGGCCAGTTGGTGCGAGAAAGTGTCAGCGAATCGGGACTTACGCCGTCGGGAGGGGTCTGGGCTTACGAAGTGTGGGGCCCGTTCGCCAGATGGGATCGCCTGGAGTACATTGACGCTTATGTGGAGAAAAAGAGGCTAGCCATCGCGGAGCATCGAAGTCAGGTGGCGACAATTCCTTATGGTGAAGGAATGCTCGGATTGAACCGCTGGCGCGCCGTTTACGCCGATCCCATGGCCGACGCCCCGGCCGGTACCTATGCAGAAGTGTTCCTCCGCGTGGGCCTCGTGCAATAGGAAGGGGAAGGGTTGCCCGGGTCATCGCCTTTGCTCGCGGAACGCGCGGCCTCGAGAAGGGTACGGATAGGGAGCCACCAGACCATCCTTCTTGCTCGCAGAACGCGCACGATGAGGCTGTGCTCGTCCGATGCGCGCAGTGAAGGACAGTCCGGTGACTCCCTTGGGCGAGAGGGTGTGATGGTGCAGAGAACGACACAAGAGATTCTCGTTCGACGCGCGCAGTGAAGCGACGACCCAGGCTACCCTTTGAAGGGAGTATCGAGCAAGCTCGGAGGGACCATTTTCATATTGGACGTTCGCAGTTGGGGACTAATCCAGGCCACCCCTTGAGGCTGCATTTCGCCATTTCGCTAAGTTGACACCCTTCGCCATAGAGTCGTAGCCTATCTCCAACCCTAAGGTTGGACGAGATGCGAGTTCGTGCTATCAAGGATCTGTCACAGCTTAGCGATGCAGGTTTCTTTGCCGAGGCCGCAGAGGGGCTTGGCCTAGTTATGGCCAACGCACGTCGACTTTACGCCAGTGCGATCACGCTTGCAGAAGCAAAGCACTATCATGGCGCGCGTGTCTTGCAGGCTCTGAGTGAAGAGGAAGCTTCGAAATATCTTGTCCTGATGGACGCAGTGCGGTGTCCCAGACAGCCAGGGAAGCGCTTCGCTGCTCAGCTAGGACGATTCAACGATCACTTGGCGAAAGGTCTCTACGCTCAAGCGTGCTTGATGTGCCCTGCAACGCTCGAACAGTTGCAAGAATATCTCGATCAGTATCGTGAGCAATTCTATCTTGACGGCCCAAACGACGTAGACTGGGTGTTCCGCAACGACATAATTCGGCGCCGTGAGGAGGCTCTCTACGTAGACTATGTGGCACACGAGGATGGCCATACGTGGTTTCATCCCGGCATCTATTACGATTCTTCGACGGGTTTCTTTACCCCTGTGGAGTCTGGTGCGCTTTTGGTTGCCGGGCTGCTACACGAGGTTGGAATGTCGACCGCCGATGCACTAACGGCGATCGCTGACATCTGGCGGTCAGAAGCGATGCTCCCAGAGATGCAGTCGACACAACTGCGTCAGCTCAATCATCGTACATTGAAACGGCTTGAATCGAGCGGCCTCCTTCAGGAGCGCAGCGACAGCGATTACCAACAGATCATCGATCGCTGGCAGTTTCCCCTTTATACGCTGAATTTGAGTCTGTTACCGGTTGACATTGAGTCGCTGCGCGAAAAGCAGAGGCTGTGGGTCCCGGACTTATATTAGATGGCCCCCTCGGTCAGTTCCAGCTTTCCTTCTCAGGAGGCAGAGTGGGTCCCTGCTGTTCCAGCGAATGTCGCTGGGATCAGATAACAGGACATTCTTCTTTTTAAACGCTTCGTCCGGGCGCAGCAGTTACTCACGGAAAAAAAGCTCAGGATATCTGTAGAGACCCTCCCTCGAGAATAAACCCACATGATGCTTGATAAGAAACGTGAGGAGATGTTCTTTGCAAGACGTTTTCTCGAGGCGGGCAATCTTGAATTCGAGATTGACCCCGGAGAAGCGCCTGACTTCACTCTAACAAGTGGAACAAATCGCGTTGGTCTAGAAGTGACGCGGATCTTCCACCAATCAGATATCAAGGGCAAACCAAGGAAAGTAGTTGAAAACCTACGTGATCGGGTGCTTTCCCATGCTCACCGTTTATATCATGCAACTGCGAATCCTCCAGTTCATGTGTCCGTATTCTTTAAGTCGGGACATGCCATTGGGAAGTCAGAGGTTTCCCCTCTTGCGCAAAAGCTCGTGAGTTTGGTGATTCGTAATCTGCCTGATTCCGATTCATGCAAGAAGGCGGAATTCAATTGGATAAACCGGGAATGGTTCCCTGAGGAAATAGATCAGATCTCGGTCTGGCGATTTGCCTGGCTCACCAAGTCGAATTGGTCGGCGCCGGACTCTGAGTATGTTCCTAAGTGCTCCGTTGAGCTGATCCAAGAAACCATCTCCAAGAAGAACGGAAAATTCGCAAGCTATGCCGAGACCCATCCAAACTGTTGGCTTTTGGTCGTGGCGGACGATTTCAGCTTGTCCGGAACCTTCGATTTTACGCCTGCCGTGCTTGCCCACGGGTATACCTCGAGCTTCAAAAGGGTTTATCTGCTTCAGTTGTTCTCTCGCCAGGTTTATACCCTCAACACATTGCCCTTCGTTCCATAGGTCTCAGGTGAAAATCCGCTGGTAGGGGAACGGGAACATCCCACTTTTCTGATCCCCTCGTCCACGCGCGGCGGTTTGATTGGCTGATCCAGCTTCATGTCTATGCCCTGGAGCGAAGAAAACGGTGTCAGAACCATTTCGCCTCGTCCGCGTGCGGCAGTGTTCGTGATCTCGCCTTGGGTCGGATCTTCTCGTTGACAGGCCCTGTCTGAGCAAGTAGCCTACCGTCTCCTTTCTCCCACCCATAGGAGGCCGCTATGTCTCATACCGCTGGTGTCGTGTGGCTGAAGGTCGCGGTGGTGTATCTCGTCCTCGGCGTTGGTTTGGGAATCGCGATGGGTATGTCCGGAAATCATACCCTCTTTCCAGTCCACGCTCATCTCAACTTGCTCGGCTGGGCCTCCCTGGCGTTGATTGGTCTGATTTACCGCCAGTTTCCGGAGATCGCCGCGAACACGTTGGCGAAGATTCAGTTTTGGCTCCATAACCTGGCGCTGCCTGTCACGATGCTCGCCTTGATCGGCATTCTACAGGGGAACGCCGCACTCGAACCGGTCGCAGGCATCGGCTCGTCCGTGATCGGCATCTCCGTGCTTCTGTTTGCGGTCAATGTATGGAGAGCCTCTTCGAAATAGACGAAGGAACGGCAACATTCTCCTTCCCGTGCGTGTGCCTCGTCCGCGCGCGGCGGTTGTCTTCTGAATGACAGCCATTTCGCCGGTCCTGCTGTTGACACGTTTCCTTCTCCGAAGTAGCCTGCCCTCGGTACTTGCCAAAAGGAGGATCAGATGAGCAGTAAAGTCGCGCGCAACTTTCTTCTATGGGCTACTGTCATCAATTACGGAATCATGACGGTGTGGTTCCTGTTCTTTGTCTTTGCCCACGATTGGATGCTAGGCATCCATGGCCGATGGTTCCGTCTGTCGAGGGATCAATTCGACGCGCTTCACTACGCCGGGATGAGTGTCTATAAGATCGGTATCATGTTGTTCAACCTGGTGCCGTTTCTCGCTCTCTGCATCGTCGGCTGAAGATGCGACGATCAAGAGAAGGGAGATCTCGTCCGCGCGCGGCGGGTCGAGGGCCTGTTCTTGTCGGGCGGGGATGAGTTCCGACGTCGCGGAGCCCAGGGCCAGCGCCTCGCTCGTGAGGCGGCGGAGGACCCTTCGCCGGCCCGCACTTGGCAAGCGTTCACGTGTTCCGATAAGGTAGCAGCCATGAAGGTACCGTTCACAATTGGCACTGTCGGTCACTTCGGACTAGCCGTCCGTGATCCGCGGCGCAGCGCGAAATGGTTCGTGCGCGTGCTGGGATTGCGCAAGGAGTTCGAGTTCGAAGAGGGCGTCGCAGTTGGCAACGACAACGTGACAATCGTCCTGCTGAAAGGTAAACCGTCACCGAAAACGATTGGTCACATGTCGTTTCATCTGCCGACCATGACCGCGTTGCGAAAGGCGCTCGGTCATATGAAGAAGCACAAGGTTAAGATCGAAGATCCTGGCAACGAAATCGGCCCGGAGTCACCCGGCTCACCCCACATGGGCTTATGGTTCCACGATCCTGATGGCTACCGCTGGGAACTTTCCGTCCAAGGTGGAAAGTAGAGCTCGCCTCGTCCGCGCGCGGCGGCTGTTTTGCGGCAAAGAGGAGGAGCAGGTCTTGCTACCAGACATTCGCAGAGCCAGACTGTGTCCGGTCCCGTCGGGGACTCCACGGTCTCCTGTGCTGTGAAGGGTGGGGGCAGATGTTACTGCGCGATCGCAGGCTAGACCACGATAGCGAGGGTCTTCAGGCGCCCGCGGACTTGAGCGATTACCGGCGGAACGCATCCTTGCCCTTGAGCACCTCGGCCAGCAACCTATCCGCCGCCTTGGCAGCGCGGCGTTTCCGGTACCACCGCAGTCCGAGCGTGATCAGCAGACCGCCCAACACGAGGATCAATGGCAGCCACTCCACGTCAGTCATAGGCCCACTCTAATCAAGCCCCTGGTGTTTCACAAGGTCCTCTCGCCAGAGATCGGGAGTCGGGTTTTGCTACCAAACATTGCGGAGCCACGTCCGCACGCGCCGGGCTGGAAGCACTCAAGCGCTCTGTCTTGATTTTTGCCTCGCCGCCGCATAGCGTAGAGGCGCGCAAAACACGGACGTCTCTGGACATGCCTGACTCTATCCCTATTCAAACCAGCAATGTCGTCCGGCATTTCAGGCAGATCCTGCTCTGGCCCCTGCAGCTCATGCAGATCCGCGAAGGCGAGCAGGTCCAGAAGCATTGTGAGCTGCTCCAGACGCCGGATGCCAACAACCCCTGGCGGGAGGTGGTGGACGAGTTCACGGGCGATCCGAGCCTGTTTCAGGAACGACACTACACCGAATTCGTCACGTTTTTGCCCTACGTCCAACGCTTCCTTTACGGCGAGGGGAAAGGCAGTGGTCCCGGCATCGATCAGGAATCACCGATCCGCGTGTTTCGCCGCAACGATGTCGCCAAGGTGCGGATGACGTACCCCGACCGCCGCGCCGAACCGGTCACGTTTGATGTCGCGCATGTGGATCTGTATTTTTTCTATGATATCGACGTGGTCATCCTGTCCGTGGAAATCTATGCGGACGACATCCCGCTCCACCGGGCGCAGGACACCATGTTTCGTTTTGCCAGAGGGTATCCCACCTATTGGGAACCCAGCGGGCGCGGAGGCCATTGCCTCGAGCAGGTGGAATGGCTGTCAGCCGACGATAAGGTGCTGGCGGTTTCAGACTATGAACACCAGGAGAAATATCTCTCATTCGCCTGCCGGTACCGGGCCCCTTGCATCGCCTCCCATTGGGAGTTTCTGCTTGAACCGCTGGTGCTCCACCACTCCGGGAAGAAAGGCCTCATCCGTTATCGGCAGATCGAATCCCACCTGATGCCGCTGATGGCCTATCTGACGATGGACGACCCCAGCGCATTGGCCCGAGGGGAGTTCATGCGACTGGGACTGGCCGCGGCGCCGGGACCGCCCGAGTCGCTGCCTTATTCTGAACGTCACCTGCGCGATTTCGAAGAGCGCTACTGCTACGACCGGTACTGGAACGAGCAGGACCACGAGCACCCGGGGACGCGCTTCATCTGTAACGGACGCGTCTTCACGGAGGTGTGCGACCGCAGCGAGCGATTCTTCGCCGCCCGCAAAACGGGCCTCGAGCAGTTCCGGCACGAGTATTTCGTGCTCTTCCTGATCTCCCATTTTCATAAGTCGGCACTGCTCATGCTGTCAGATCGCCTCGTCGATGCGATGAACCAGCTGGATATCACCAACCTGGAATCGGTCAGACAATTCAGGCGCGTCATTCGTCAAACGCTGGGAATTTTCCTTCGCTTCACCCACCGCTACTGGTTCCACGATGTATCGGACCATGTCCAAGTGAAGGAGCTGTTCCGCATGACCAGCGCGCACTTGGGCACGGCCCAACTGTATGTTGCGGTCAGGGACGCCATCGAGGACATGAGTCAATATCTGGACAGCGACGCGCTACGCCGGCAAGGGGAGACGATGGTGCGCCTCACTGTCGTCACGACGTTCGGCCTGATCGGCATGGCGACGAGCGGCTTCCTTGGCATGAACCTGATCGCTGAGGCTGATAGCCCAATGCTGACAAAGTGGCTCTATTTCCTGCTCTTCCTGATTCCGACTGGCGCCCTGATCTTGTACACCGTAGTCAAATCAAGGCGTCTGTCGGAGTTTCTGGAAAAGCTGGCTGACGAGCGCGCTTCGTCGGGGGACAAACTCGCCGCCTTCGTCAACGTGTGGAAGACGAAGCACGGACGAAATCTCTGAGCTACCCGTTTTCTTTGCGGCGACGCGGGGAACGAACAGACGGGAACATTCTAGTTTATTGAATAACTTGCCAGCGCGCGGCGGCTGTTTTGCCGTGGCCGTGCTCAGGGTCCATCTATAAGGGAGACGTAGCGGTCTACACTATCCCGTTCGCAGGCTGGTAGCACAAACAGCGCGGCGGAGAAAGGGCAGGGAAGATGAAAGAGACAGGCATCATTTTCGTGTGTTTGCTCTTCAACGCTCTTCTCGTCCTTACAGAAATGGCGTTTGTGGTGGTGAACAAACCGAGCCTCCGCCAATTGGTGCGTCAGGGGCATAGCCGGGCAGGCATTCTTCTTCGATTGAGAGAGACACCCGAAAGGACGCTTTCCGTGATCCAGATCGGCCTCACACTTGCACTGGCACTGGCTGGCGTCGTTGGTGGAGTTGGAGCGGAAGAGGACCTGAGCCCGGTCATCAAACGATGGTTGGACGTCAGTGAAAATATGGCCGATGCGATTGCGATCGGCCTGGTGGTGCTGCCCTTGACCTATTTCACGGTGGTGCTCGGCGAACTGGTTCCGAAAAGTCTGGCGCTCAGACATTCGTTGAGCCTCGCATTGTTCACAGCGCCCTGGTTGAGTCTGTTTGAGAAGATTCTTAGTCCTGTGGTGACGGTGCTGGAATGGTCGACGAAACGATTCCTCTGGCTTCTCCGGTTCTTGTCGAGACAACGAATCGGCGAATCGAAAGAGAGCGAGGCCGCGGATGCCACAGTGGAACTGGGGCTCCTTTCGACTCAGCATCGGCAATACGTCATGAATCTGGTCGATCTTGAACGGAAACGAATCAGAGAGATCTATCTGCCTTGGGACAAGGTGACTGCGGTGGATGTTGAGAGCGCCGCCAGCGAGGTCGAGGCAGCGGTGATCTCTTCCGGCCACACGCGTCTTCCTGTCCTGAAGGAAGGCCAGGTCATCGGAATACTCAACACAAAGGAATTCGCGGCATTGCGTGCATCCGGCCGGGAGGATTGGGGGTTGCTGACAAGACCTGTGGTCGAACTACAAGCCGACACGCCGCTGCTCACCGGTCTCCGGCGTCTTCAGGAACGCCGGATGCATATGGGTGTTGTCTACTCGGCAAAGGAGCGTTTAGGCGTTGTCACATTAGAGGACATCCTGGAGGAGGTCGTCGGGGAAATCTACGATGAAGATGATGACGGGGCGCTCCGACGCCTTCTTAGCTCTGGCCCTATCGTGCGGGCTGCTTGGGGTCCTACGACCCCATGAGTGCCGCCATTGTGATGATCACCTCGGAGCCAGAGAGCGGGAACATTTTATTTTTCTGATCGCCTCGTCCGGGCGCGGGATTGTATTAGCTCTCGGGTAACACCATGGCCTACCTTCGATTTTCGGGAGACTGTGATTGGCATGTTTTCGATGAGGGCCAGACAGGCGAATCTGGGAGTCGCCTGGCCGTGCGGCACAAAGATCATCAAGAGCAGGGCGCGTCGTATCCTGCGGGCATGATTCGAAAGATGTTGGAGTCGGGAGATTACTCAATCATCCCTGGGTATCAACCGCGCCATAAACGCATGCTCCATGACGCGTTCGAGACGTGGCTCAACGAGCAATCAAGTGAAGAAATATAGTGCCGTGCCCGTCTCATCATCTCGTCCGCGCGCGGCGGTTCTAACTACCGACCTCTCTCTATTGTTCTGCCCTTCTCCGGCCGATGCCTTCTGTCTTGAAGTGAACGCTTAGGCCTAATTCTTCTTGCACCGCGGGTCAGCTGCCTGCAGTTCTGCGATCTTTTGATCGTCCAGCGGCACTGGCGCGCAGCCATGGCTCCTTTCGCAGACGAAGTCATACTTGATCGCCGGCTGGTGACAGCTGAAGCACTTCACCCCTTGAAAATTCACCGTCTGCTCTCCACGAGTCTTGATCTTCGTGCCTTGAGCCGAGAGGTCCAGATCAAAAAATTCCCAGCCGTTGG
Organism: uncultured Nitrospiraceae bacterium; assembly: GCA_963720035.1. GTDB lineage: Bacteria > Nitrospirota > Nitrospiria > Nitrospirales > Nitrospiraceae > Palsa-1315. The sequence continues at coordinate 170,189 of CAVREB010000003.1, forward strand.
TCCCGGGAAAGTTTTGGCGCGAGTGCTTCACCATCGCCTCGTTCGGCAGTAGCTGGAGGAACGTGCCGGCCGGGTACTCCTTATCCGGCACGCTGTTCTTGAAAATACGCACCGCTTCCTTGAGCTTCTCGGGATCCTCGTGCTTGATGTAGGTATTTCTGACTTTGGTCCAATCCTTAATGCAGCTGAATGAGCTTTCAGACACCGTGAGGTCCGCGGCATAGAGGCTGGACGCCATGGAGAGTCCCAAGGCGGAAGCCACGACGACCCTCATGCATACCAGACCCGACTTCCGCGATATGTATGTGGTGAGAGGGCGCATGCGAGTACTCCCTTCTGCTTGAGGTGAACAGCGCGGCAGGCTGAGCCAGCCCGATTGTCTTGGAGTATTGTAGTCGCGCAGGGGTCGAGATTCACCTGGTACTTTGCCGGCTGTAAAGCAGGAGGGGAAAAAGCGTCGCGGGGTCTGCTTTTCTGATCGCCTCGTCCGCGCACGGCGGAATCTTATACTCGCCGTGCAGCTCCCTTAGGGGTGAATCCATTTCATCACAGCTAAGATTCAACTTGTATCTTTCTTGATACGGCCGCTTGAATCTCTATCCCTGCTATCCGCTTGGGTTGTCATTGTTTTTGTCACTTGTTAAGCTTGGCACATCTCCTGCCTTCCGTGAAGTTGCTAGTCCCGCCTACGAGGGAGGTGTCAGATGAATGATCTAACCTCACTTCTCACAGACAAAGCGCCACTCCTTCAGCAATCAGACAACGAAATCTCTTTCCAGGTCGACGATGTGGAGCCTTGCACGGAACGATTACCCGTGATGAAGGTTAGGTCCAAAGTTGGAGAGAGACTTGGGACACCTTTCCTGGCTTTCAGTCATGAGGCCTCGTTCAAGATTGTGTCGGCGAGAGAAGCGAGTGAGCATGGACTGGTGAATGCGGTCCACTTTGCATTTAGCGAGCATAGACCTCTGGTGCTCACACCAGATGCCATTTGGCTCACGCTTGCTCAGGGGTTTGCCCAGCACATCAACAATCATGCAGAAGCGCTTCGCTCCCGTTTTGTCACCCATAAGGGCAAGATGGCGCTGTCCGTGGAAGTTGACGCGCTCATCAACGCTGAACACTGGGCCGGTGCCATTCAACAATGGAGTACTGCGATCGGTGAACATGTAGGAGCCGCGCTCTATCAACTGATGATATGTAATTTCAGCACCACCACGCCGGTCGTAAAAACGGCTAGCCAGGTGGCGATGATGGACGCGTTTCAGCAGTATTTCGAGTACCGTCTCACGTGCATTTGCGGGATTCCGTCTGTGACATTGAAGGGCACGGTCGCTGACTGGGTCGAGATTCGAAAGCGCGTCGACGTCATCGAGGGGTATCATCTCGAATGGTGGACGGACAGGCTCAAGCCTCTATGTGATGCGTTTGTTGAGACAGCGAAAGGAACTCCCTCGCGTACGTTTTGGCGCCATATCTATAAGCCAAAGGAGATTTATGGGGGAGAGGTCATAACTGGCTGGCTCGCTGATCTATTTCCGTACGTCAACGATCCCAGAACAAAGACGCCGACGGTCAGAAATCCTATCTTGGCCATTCCGCGCGAGCGACTTACAGTCGCACATGGACTCTCACCGAAGAGCGTGCCCACAGGCCTGTCCCAAGCTCCGTTCACCTTGGCGGTAGTCCTGACGGAGGAAAAACATGATCTTGAGCTTATCGCGGGCTTCATGGGTGTCGTTGAGGATCGGACCACAGGTCAAGTTGGGCCCGAGATTGGTTGGGCCGTGTGCAAGAAAAGGCCGTGTCAGGGTAACGAGGGACACTCGCCTTTTTTGTGATCGCCTCGTCCGCGCGCGGCGGTGACAGGATGCCCCGCAGAGTTCCCAAGTCGGATTGCGCAGGAAAACCGGGACATTCTCATTTATTGGCGACTCATAGGCCCAAGCGGCTGATCAGTTGGCACCCCCCTCGTGCGGCTAGAGCTCTAAAATCCATCTTGACTCCGCCTTCCTCAGCCCCTAGCATTACAGTCCCTATTCCGTTCGCCGAGGCCTGCACCATGATGAGGCTTCTGCTTGTCGGCTCTCTCTTCATCATCGGGTTGAGTGTTACTGCTCTGTCGACTGCAGGGGAAGACACTCCGAGCCATCCAACAACGGCCGGAGTCGGCCAAGAACCCGTTATTTATTTGGATGTTCAAACCAGCACGTGGCGGCCGCGTGGGCGGGTGTCCTTTGGAATCGTCCCATCGCTGAGAATGAAATTGGCCTCCGCTGGGTTTACCGTGACGCAGGCTCCTGAGAGTCCGCATGATCTGACGCTTACGGTGGAGTATCGGGAAGAACGTGGAAAGGAGATCTCCTTCAATTTTTTTGGTACGGAGATTGTCTGCGTCGTTCTGCTCGATCATCCTCAACAGGGTCGGCTGTTTTCCACGAAGATTCATGAGTCACCTGCGTATGCTGAGGTGGTGACTGCTCCCTATGTGGAAGTCGTGGAAAGGTTCGAGGCGAATCCGTATTTTTATTTTCTCGGTGACCTGATCCGGGGACGGATTGATGCCCATCTCGACACCACCGGCGCACTGATTCAGGCCTTGGATCGACACGTCGATCGTGAGCGACATCCTCGATCAGCCACGCCCTTGGACACGCTCGAGTCCCCGGCCGAGACCTTTCCCAACCTCGATCTCCACTTCGCAGCGATGGCTCAGGAGAATGCCGTTGATGAGCTGGGCCGGCTAAAAGATAGCCGGGCGATCGAACTGCTCAAGGCGTTGATGTTCGATTCGGATTCGCGGACCAGGCTCCGAGCCGTCCGTGCTCTTGGAGAATTTGAGGCACCATCTCTTGCGCCGGCCCTCACGCGCGTCGTTCAGGCGGATTCCGATCCCGATGTGCGTGATGCGGCGGCGGCTGCGCTCACGCGGCTCTCGGTGCGCTGAGCGATCGCACGACCGACAAAACGTGGACAGTTTCACTATTTCGAATCGCCTCGTCCCCGCGCGGCGGGCTTTTATAATCTTTGACGCAGTCGCTATTTTCCGTCGTCCCCTCCGTCTGCTTGACACTTTTCCGCTAGCAGCCTAGCCTCTCGTCAATCTCTCGCACCGGATCCTAACAAGGAGGTTGACTGTGGGGAAGATCAACTGGAAGCAAGTGGTTCTCGGAGGTCTCGTCGCCGGGATCATCATCGACGTCGTTGAGGGGATTCTGGAAGGGGTGATCCTGGGACCTGAGTGGCGGCAAGCGATGCAGGCCTTGGGGCACCCGCTCCGGGAAACGGGGACCAACGTGACGCTGCATGTCCTGCTGGGATTTGCCTATGGGTTCACGGCGGTGTGGCTCTATGCCGCGATTCGTCCACGCTTCGGCGCAGGGCCGAAGACGGCGCTGTATGCGGGACTGGCGGTGTGGGTGCTCGGCAGTCTTCTTCCGTCGGTGAACTGGGGTCCGCGCGGCTTGCTCCCCGGCCACCTCTTTACCATCGCGGTCGTGGTGGGACTCGTCGAGATCGTGGCGGCCACGGAAGTGGGAGCCTGGTTGTACAAAGAATAGAGAGAGGGGGACAAGTAAACAAAAAGTTCCTTTGCTTGTCGCTCGTCCCCGCGCGGTAGCCCATGCTCTGCCCTGTCTTAATGTATTGTTCGGGGTCACCGATTGTTGGAACATCGTTAGACGGTTCACTCAGCCTGCTCGAGCGGTGAGACAAGCAAAGAGTCCGTACGAAGGGAGACCGCTATGGAGTTTCAGACAGTGAAAATGGGTGAGCAGAAAACGATCGCGCTGGTGGCGCACGATAACAAGAAGCCGGACCTGCTCGCGTGGGCGACATTCAATCGCAGCCTGCTGGCACAACACCGTCTGATGGCGACGGGGACGACCGGCTCGCTGCTCGAAACCGAGCTGAAGTTGCCGGTGGCCAGACTGCAAAGCGGTCCCCTGGGAGGCGACCAGCAGATCGGTGCAAAGATCACGGACGGAGACATCGAGTTTCTCATTTTCTTCTGGGATCCGCTCGAACCGCAGCCGCACGATCCGGACGTGAAGGCGCTGTTGCGGATCGCCGTCGTCTGGAATATCCCTATCGCCTGTAATCGGGCCTCGGCGGATTTTATGATTTCCTCCTCGTTGATGCCCACGGAATATGCCCGGCTCGTCCCGGACTATGAGGGCTATCGCGCTCGCCGCATTCCGCCTCAAACCAGTTAACCGCCCGTTGCTTGTATGAGGGGGGCAGTATCAGACCTGTTTTTGCGCCGTCCGCGCGCGATTAGCTGTGACTTGCTGTGGATTCGAGGCGCTTCAGGGTGCTGTCCAATCGTTCCTGGTGAGGTGAGGCGAGGGACTGAAACTGGATCCCGATCCCGTGCGCGCCGGACCAGCGTACGACGGCGCCTTGGATCAGGATCGGGGTCGCTTCTTCAGCGACGTAGAGCAAAAGATCCACCTTCATTCCGGCGGAGGCTCGAAAGGCACTTTCGAGCCGACATCCTTTCCGTGAGAGATCCCTCGCTTTGCTAATCTGATAGAGGTGACTTTGGTGGATGAGGGTGCCGGAAAAAGACGCTGGAAATCGGGGATGTTGTCGCACCACCATAGGCCGGCTCTTTTCTGCGGTCTTGCCGCTTGGGTAGTACGGACGCTTCTTAATGGTGGGATTATGCAGATGTAGTGCCAACTGGAAGGGATGCCTATTGTCTTTTTGTCCATGATTTAGCCTACTTGAATCTCAAAGAGTGAGATGGCCCTGTCCGTTCATGTTCACCGGTGAAGGGAATCGGAAACGCCATGTCAAAGCTGGGCACGAGACTGCAGAAAAAAACGGAGACACTTTACTGTGCTGATCGCCTCGTCCGCGCGCGCGGCACTAGCTTCATCGAACAGAGGATCAGTTGGAGCTGGCTTGAAGGATACGGGAAATCTTTTAGAAGGACCGTCGTAAGCCGCAACCCTGTACCTGAAAGTGGACGTAACCCGGTTGCATTCTGCCCGGGTGGCGCCCAGAGCTGAAAAAGATTCCAGGAGCCATTGAAAGGGACGTACGTCCCGTCAAAAGATCTTCGTGCCAAAAAAGATCGCCGCATCTGTGCGAAGACTGTTCGGAGCGACCGTATACAGTCGACGGGTTGCAATATCGAAGTACACGATCCCCTGGAAGGTACTGCCGGCGAAAAAGCAGGGCGCCCCGCCGAATGTAATGCTCTGATCGAAGACGTTTCCGCGAGTCCTTGCCGTCGCTTTACCTGTAAACGTGCACCCGTTTTGCTCAGTCCCCGTAAACGTTCCATCAGCTGCGGCCGTCACATTCGCTGTCTGCATGCCCCCGGAGCTACCTGCTTGGCCGCTGTAGACGCCGGCAAGACTGGCAACGGTCGGCGTCGTATCATACGCGGTGTTGTAGGAACTGGTGAACGTCACCGTGCCCGCTCCCGAGTACGCGATCGAACCATTGAGGAACTGGCGTGCAGCATAGTCGGCAGAGATGGTCGCATCCAGCACCGTGACGCCAATACCGATGTCTTTCGTGTTTGGTGAGGTGAAGCTCCCGTTGTTCGAGGTGCCGGTGCCTTGTATGACACCGGCGATCTGATTGGGGTTGGCCACGACGGAATAGAGAAGATAGTAGGTACCGTCGTCAAGGAGGGCGGCAGTAAGAGTCCGGTTGGTATTGGTAGTTCCGAACCAGAGCCCCTCAGGAGTATTTGCCGGGGTTACCACTGGAGTCTGGTCGCCACAACCACTCGCACTCAACGCGAGAGCAATTCCAAACAAAGTGAAAAGTTGTCTTGGCATGACCTTCCTGTCTGTCTTATTCCAATCAATCTTGTTGCATGAGTAGCTCAGTTTGCAGCATTTTGACGGAGAGAAGCTACCCCTACATGCGTTGGGGCTGTGATGAAACAACGGGGACGTCCTGGATTTGTATGACGCCTCAGGAGTTTCTTTGGTTGCGCTATCAGCTATAAGCGATCGGCCATAAGCTCTTCGGTGGCCCGCGTCTGCTTCCTCAGTTGCGAGCGTTCCCTCAGGCTCGTATGATAGAGCGATGATGTCGGGACCCGTCACGCGCATCAAGTCGAAGACACCCGTGCCCTACGAGCTCACGGCCATTCATCGCGATACCCACGACACGAAGACGTTTTGCTTTGCCCTGCCTGACGATGCCACGTTGGACATGCTGCCCGGCGATCATCTCTACGTCCACGCGACGATCGACGGAAAACCGGTGAAACGGCCCTACACGCCGTCGTCGATGCCCGGCGCCACCGGGTACTTCGACCTGACGGTCAAGCGGTACGAAACCGGCACGATTTCGAAGTATCTCCATGAGCAGGAGCCCGGAGACACCGTGCTGATGAGCGGGCCGAATCCTGGCGGCCATTGGGTGGACGGCATGGCGAAGAAGGTGGGGTTTGTGGCGGGCGGCACTGGCATCACCCCGATGATTTCAATCATTCGCTGGATTCTCGCCAGGAGCCTGGCGGTCGAGTTGTTTCTGGTCTTTGCCAACAAGGCCGAGGCCGACATCATTTTTCGAGACGAGTGGGATGAAGATGCGCGCGAGCACGCGACCTTCCATTGTTATCATGTGTTGGAGCAGCCGCCTGCAGGCTGGTCGCAGGGCACGGGCCGCATCACCGAGGCCATTCTTCGCGGGCAGCTGCCGCCGCCCGGTCCTGACACCGTGATCTTTCTCTGCGGTCCGGCGCCGATGGTCGACGCTCTGGAAGCCACTCTCAAAGCGTATCGGCCACTCCGAGCAGGCCATCATCCTTCCGTAACCGACTGGGAACGGAGGAGATGTCAGGAGCCATTTTCACTTCGTCCGCGTGGCGGTGAGGCAAGATTGAAAGAGTTGTGTATTGATTTTTTGAATTGTCCGGCCTTGCGTACGAGCAATTTCCTAACACCTCGTCTCGGAGTGTTCAATCATGAGCTCCGAAAACTCCAGCTATAAGGCCCAGATACTGGTGGCCGTCATCGGGCTCGTCGGTGTCTTAGGCGGGGCTCTGATCGCCAATTGGGACAAATTGTATTCCCGTCAGCAGGTGGTTCCGCCACCACCTGTTTCAGGAAAGCCGTCGATCCCCGCACCATCCTCCCCAAATGTACCAAGCCGGAGTTCTGTGGCCCCTCCTGCCGCGGTACAGAGAATCAATGTCACTGGAGTGTGGCGTGACCCGACTTTGGGAACGATCTATCAGGTTTCCCAGGAGGGGGGAACATTTCGGTTCACCGCGTCTAATCCTAGATTCGACTCTTCCGGACGCGGCACCATTCGAGGGCATACCTTCGAGAGCATGTACGAGACCCGCTATAGGATTGGCGGTGCGTCAGCCGGAAGTTGTGTAGGGGAATTTTCCGCTGACGGACTAGAGATGATCTCATAGTGTACCGACTCGGTAAAAGGGACATGGATCTCACGCGTTGTCCGATAACCGACAGCTAAGCCACAATCAGAACTCTATATCGCCTCGTCCGTGGGCGCGGGCTTGTGTGGCAGCTTCACAGTTTTATTCATAGGAGGACGCGTCAAATAGTAAGACCGACTCCAGCGGAAAGACATTATCAACGGATAGAGGAACCGGACGTGCCTCTCCATTCGTGAATCTTCCAGATGTGTTGATCTTCGAAAACAAAACGACCCACCGACCTTTCGATCAGCGGGGTGAAGGTGTGTAAGAAATGGCAGGCCTCCTACAGATTTCCGCTGGATGACCTGCTGAAGCGATCGGCGAGGAGGGTGCCCGTGGCTTTCAGCCCCTGCTCACGGATGGTGGATTGGACGACTGATAGCCGATCGGAAAAATTCGGGTGCGTTTTGAAGAAGGCCCGGTCGTCGCCTTTTATGGTCCGTAGGCGGTCCAGAAAAGTCACGTAGGCGGTCGGATCGTAGCCCACGCGTGACGCGAAGATGACTCCCAAGCGGTCGGACTCCAACTCTTTGCTCTGGTCGAGCCCCTCGTCCAACAGCTTCTTTACCGCTCCGTCGATCACGTTTTTGAACGCGTCAGGATTCTTGTTCGCGTAGGCCAGCCCGGCTTCTGCAACGCCGGCGATCTGTTTGGACCGTTGAATGACGTCGAGGATGTGCTTCTGGGTGACGTGACCGATCTCATGGCCTAACACGGTCGCAAGCTCGGCTTCGTTCCGAATGGTCTTCAACAAGCCGCGTGTGACGAAGATGTAGCCGGCGGGGGCGGCGAATGCGTTGGTCGAATCGTGGTTGAGGACCGCAAAGCGATACTCGATGTCGGCGCGATCACAGGTCAAGGCCACAGCGCGGCCGACCAGGTTCACGTATCGCGTCAGGTCAGGCTGGTCGTAGACCCCGCCGTAGCGGGCAATCACCTGTAATGCAATCGCTTGTCCAATGGATTGTTCCTCCTCATAGCCAATAGGAAGAAGTCCACCGATGAGATTCCCGCTGCCATGGATCGTTTTCGCCAGCCGTTGGTTACCGGAGCCTCGAGCCGCGTTCTCGGCAACCTGTTGGATATCCGAGCAGCCCGTCAGACTGCCGGTAGAGAGAAACACCAGGCCGAAAACAATGAGTCCGCGGCAGGTCTTATTCTGCATATTCGCCGAGTCTCCCGGATTTCAGGAACTCCTGGATTGCTTCGTCTGGAATCTTGTATGTGGTCATCCGATCCACGGCATCGCGCTGCTGCTGGGTAATACCGGACCGCTTGGCATAGTCCTCCGAGGCCTTATCGAGTCCACGGGCGCCTGCCGAGGCTGTGACATTCGAGGCATCGGTGCCTCTGAAGCTCCGCCCCATGGCCGCTAACCCGCTGTCTCCTCCCGCCGGTTTCGACGCGGACACATTGTTGTAGTAGATCCATCCCTTGAACCCTAGGCTGGTTTGGACCTGCAGCCAATGGTCCTCCCGCGTCACAACCTCCAAGGTCTCCCCGAGCTTGAGGCTGGCCACGACTGGGTCCAGGGAGGTTTTCCCTGAACGCAATTGCGCGCTCTTGGCTGCGACATATACGGTCTCGCCGAAGGCAGCATCGGTCATCGTGATTGCGGCCACAAATGAGACCATCATCGCAAGGAAGGCACATCGGCGGTTCACATGGTCCTCCTTCACTTCGACTTCAGTTCATAGACTCCATCCCAGTCAGCGGGAGGCGGAGCCACAAGGTACTCTTTGGCGCGTTCCAAGTAAACCCGCGACGGGCCGTCTCTCGGATCGAGCGCCAGGGCGGCTTCAAATTGCGCTGCCGCGGTCTTGAAATCCCGACGCTTGTAGGCTTCGAGCCCTTCCAAATACGTCTCTATGACACGGTGTTGTTCAGCAGACAAGTGCCCCTTGCGGGCGAGCAGTTCGAATACCACCACTGGCTCCTTTTTCCCTTTGACACGCATGAGGTCTACTTCCCGCGCTTCAATGTCCCGGGCGGCGAGCTCGTAGGTACGGGGACCTAGCAGGATCAGCGTGTCATAAAACTTGTTCGCGCCTTCCAGCCGAGAGGCCAGATTCACTGTATCTCCCATCACGGTGTATTCCATCCGGGCTTGCGAACCCATATTGCCGACCACAAGCCACCCGGAGTTGATGCCGATGCGTGCGCTGATCTCCGGCTGTCCCTCGGCTTTCCATTGCTCGCGCCGCTTGGCGAGTTCAGACTGTGAATCCAAGGCAGCGAAGCAGGCGAGGCTGGCATGGTTGGGGTCTCCACGAGGCGCCCCGAAGATCGCCATAATGCCGTCCCCCAGGTACTTATTCACGTTGCCCCGGTGGCGGAGGATGACATCCGTCATCGCGGAGAGATACTTGTTGAGGAGTTCGACGAGCGTCTCCGGGTCCAATTTTTCCGAGATGGACGTAAACCCTGCCACGTCCGAAAAGAGCACCGAGAGTTCTTTCTTCTCGCCCCCGAGCCGGATCGCCTCCGGATTCCGCATAATCTCATCCACGACCTCAGCGGCCATGTATTTGTCGAAGGCCGCCCGCAGTTGCCGGCGCTGTCTTCCTTCAGTGAGGTACTCGACGGTCGCGGCGGCTGCAAACGAGACGGCCAATGCGCCTTCCGGAATGGCGAGATCGAGCCACAGCCCGTGCGACGTAAAGGCATGGACTGCTAATCCGTAGTAGGCGATCGCAAGGCCTCCAATGGCGGCCGGCTTGACCCCCTGGGATGGAATGAGCATGAAGGCCCATGCAGTGGCCAGGGTCAGTATGAGTGTGGAAGCAGCGAAGATCCACCACGACGCCGGCTGGAGATGGCGGTGTCTCAGAATATTATCGAGCGCCGACATGTGGATGAGGACTCCTGGCGCGAAGGGAGAGAGAGGTGTTACGTGGAGATCATAGGTTCCGGCGGCGGTCGTGGCGACGAACACGATTTTGTCCCGAAACAGAGCTGGGTCCAGCAGGGGCGGCTTGCCTTCCCGCATGTCGGTATACGAGCGGAGGACCGCTCCGATGGGATAGACGGGGTAGACTCGATTCTCCAGGGTTCCGTGCCAGTCAATGACCATCTCCTGTTCTGCGGTCAATGGAATCGTCACCGGCCCGAGTTGAAGTTCCCGGCGCCGAAGCGTCGCCTGATCCACATTCAGGAGGTCGCGCGCCACCGCCGTGGTGATGTGCAGGAACGCCTGATTCCAAGCTTGGGCCAGCAGGGGCAGGCGACGGGTGGTTCCGTCGATGTCCGGGGTCAGGTTGATATATCCGAGGCCGTGAGCGGCCTGAGCGAGCAGAGGCGTGGGCAATTTCTCGCCGGCGTAGGTCTTGAGGGTTCCGGTCGGCTGAGGCTCCTGATCGTCGAGCGCGATCGTGGCTTTCTTCAGGATGTCAGGCGAAGGCTTCTGCAGGCCGGCGGAAGAGACGGTCGAGTCGGCGGAAGGCTCATGCTGGTCCTGCATCATGAAAGGCAGGTACACGTTTCCGGCCGCCCGCATCTCCTCGGCGAACACCTCATCAAACTCTTCCGCCGCGCTATCCGGCTCGAGAAATAAGATATCGAAGACCACGGCCTTGGCGCCAGCCTGTTTCAAGTAATGGACGACATAACCATGTCGGTCACGGGGCCAGGGCCATCTTCCGTAAGCTTCCAGGCTGGCCTCGTCCACGGCAACCAGCACGATGTCATTCCCGGCTTTGGTGGAGTCCGCGTACCGATGGAACCGATGGTCCAATGTCTTGAGTTCTGCAATGGTGAGCCACCCCGACCAGTCCAGGGCCAAGGAAAGGAGAAACACCGTCCCCCCCACCAACGCTCCGGAGATCCATTTCTTCTGTTGGGTGGCGACGTGCATCTCACTGCTCCACCGTGGATTACGGGAGCCAGTACCGGATCAATTCCCGGAAAGACGGAAGAATTTGAGGATCCGCGCAGTGAGCGACTTTCCATCCTCTGCGGCGGGCCTCATCCTTGCGGCGCGATCGGCGGTATCGCGCGTGGTGGCCAACTCCGACTGCCGGGCAGTCAGGATCGTGCCGAATTGATTCGCCAGGTTGGGGTTGAGGGACATGACTTGGCTCATGGCGTTCTTGCCGATCACGGTGACGGTTAACTGGGATTTGGCTTGGACCGTGGCGGAGCGTGGCGCTCCGGTGAGGAGGGACATTTCGCCGAAGAACTGCCCTTTCTTGAGTGTGGCGACGGACGTGGTCTGGTCACCCGTCTTGATCACGACGTCGGCCTCGCCCTCCATGATGACGAACAACTCCTCTCCCGGTTCCCCTTCCCGTACGACAAGCTCGCCGGGCAGATAGACGCGTTTCTGTGCGTTTTCCGCCAGCAGGTGTAATGCGTGAGCGTCGAGCACGGCTAAGAAGTCGATGGCGTGAAACTGTTCCTCGATGCCGGCCAGTTCGATTGTGCGCAGTGCCGTGAGGTCAGGGGCTTGGGTCATATGGACGACGTGTTGGGGATAGGGGATCTCGATGCCATTCCGTTGAAAGGCGTACCAGACATAGGCCATGACCTCCCCTTCAATGCGATCGCGGTGTGCGTAATCATTCAGGTAGAACTTGAGCTTGTAGGCGATGCCGGATTCCTTGAATTCTGTGACATAGCTGATCGGTGCAGGATTGGCTATCACGCCCGGAACAGCCGACGCGGATTGCGTGAGGATCTGTTTCACCTGCATGGGGGGGTGTGCATAATTCGCTTCGACGAAGATGGCACAGGCACTCAGGGTTTCCGGGCGGCTATGGTTAATGATTTTGGACTGGGAGACGACGTCATTAGGGAGCATGACGTAATCGAGGGCGCGCGTTCTGATCGTGATGTAATCAAGGGCGATGTCGGTCACGACACCTTCTTTGTCCATCAAGGTGACCCAGTCGCCGACGTGGATCATGCGGCCGAGGTTGATGCCCGAAGCAATGCGCGCAATGACATCCTTGAGTGCGAACCCCACCACGGCTGTGGCGATGGTCGGAAGCGCGATCAAGGTAAGTGGATCCACTTCGAGAACCGCCCGAAGAAGGACGAGGCCGGCCAGCGTGAGGCCGACGAGAAGGATGATCAGGCGGAGAATCCGAGGGATGTACTTTCCTTGCTTCTCGATGAGGTAGTCTTCTATGAAGAGCAAGTCCAGGGTTTTAAGAATGACGAAGGACACCACCAGGTAGGCGATGAAGGTCAGCCATGGCTGGGCCCAAGGGGGCACTTGTGCGATCAAGCCTTTTGCTGTGAGTCCCAGCAGGAGAACGAGCAATATCGCGGAGAGGCAACCTGCGTAGAATTCGGGCCCGGCCGGCTTCTTGCGGACCGCGCCGAGGTATACGAGAAGCCCGATGATCACCAGGCCTAGGATCGACGCCAAGCCCATACCGTATAGCCAAGTTCCGTTGGAGGTTGTACGCCGGCGTCTGATGCCGGTGTTCGTCGTTGCTATAGAAGGATGAGCGTCGGGAAGAAGATAGACCGGATGAGCATGAGATGCAAGATGGCGAGATGAGGTTGAAGGCCGTGCGTTCAAGAGCGAAGGTGAATTCGTAGATAAAAGGAACCCAGTAGGGTCGTTGCTTGACCTTGCAGCTCGCAGTTTGAAGGGATCTGGTCTTGGAATCCAACATTGCGGAACTTGTCCACCCACGAGGCGAGTGAGCGGCGTACTTCGTCAATCCTACCTTCCTCCAGTTGACTCCGTTTACTTCCCAAAGTAGCCTGTCTCAACTTTTCTGCTCTCAACCAGTCGGGCATCATGAGGAAGGGGGAGGGATGGAGGGGCTGCATCAGCTCGAGATCGTCATCCTGTTGCTCGCAGTGGTGTTGGCGCTGACGACGGTCGCCCAGAAGATCTTCATTCCCTATCCCATTCTTCTCGTGATCGGTGGATTGGTCCTTGGTGTGGTGCCAGGGCTCCCGACAGTCACGCTCAGTTCTGATCTCGTCTTCCTGGTCTTCCTGCCGCCTATCTTATGGGCCGCCGCCTATTTCACCTCGTGGCGTGAGTTTCGCGACAATCTTAGGCCGATCTCGTTGCTGGCGGTAGGGCTCGTGCTGGCGACGACGGCCGCTGTCGCCGCGGTTGCGCATGCGATGCTGCCGGGTATCGGGTGGGCAGGAGCCATCGCCTTGGGCGCCATTGTCTCTCCGCCGGACGCCGTGTCGGCGACGGCGATCGGACGACGTCTGGGGATCCCTCGTCGTATCGTCACGATCCTCGAAGGAGAAAGTTTGGTGAACGATGCCACGGCGCTCGTGCTGTACCGTGCCGCCGTCGGTGCAGCTGTGGGCGGGAGCTTTGTGCTCGGGGAGACGCTGCTTCAGTTCGTCTTTGCCGCCGTGATGGGCGTGATCCTTGGTTTTGCTGTGGGCATGGCCGCACGCTGGGCACTCTGTGCCACGGAGGACGGCTTTACTCAAATTGCCATCACATTACTGGCGCCATATGTGGCTTGGGTATTGGGCGAATTGACCCACGCGTCCGCGGTGCTCGCCTGCGTCGCGGGAGGCCTGCATATACGGCAACATTTTAGTGCGGCAGTGGCGCCGATCACGCGTCTGCAGGCTCGTGCGGTGTGGAATCTGCTTATCTTTGTGCTGAACGGCTTCATTTTCATCCTCATCGGTCTGCAACTTGGTGCGTTGCTCGAGGCTGTGCCGTCCGGTCAGTTCAGGCTGCTGCTGATTGCCGGTGCGCTGGTGAGCGTCACGGCCATTATCGTCCGTTTGGCCTGGGTGCCCTTGGCGGCGATACTTCCCCGGCTGCTGATCCCTTCGTTGCGGGCGCGCGACCCCATGCCGCCCTGGCAGCCTCTCCTGCTGATTGGATGGACCGGGATGCGAGGGATCGTCACGTTGGCGGCCGCGTTGGCGTTGCCGGTCACGACCGCTGCCGGACAGCCGTTTCCCTTTCGAGCCGAGATCATCTTGATCAGCTTTTCGGTGATTCTGGCCACGCTGGTGCTGCAGGGGCTCTCGCTGACACCGTTGATTCGGGCCATGAGACTCGAAGAAGACCGCGGGCAGGAGCAGGAAGAAAGGCGGGCGCGCGAGCATGCGGCCACGGCTGCAGTACGACGGTTGGATGAGTTGGCAGGGGAGGAATGGTTGACGTCGGACCACGTCGATCGGCTGCGGGTACATTACGGCCGGCAACTGCAACGTTTCGCGAGCTCCGGTCCATTGGACGCAGACTGTTCTCATGAGGAAGCCGAAACCTTTCGGCGGTTGCGGCACGAGACCTTATCGGCGGAGCGCCTGGCGCTGATCGGACTGCGCAACGACGGAACGATCAGTGACGAACTGCTTCATCGCCTGGAGTATGAACTCGATGTCGAAGCGTTGCGCCTTGGGATCGGAGAGCGCCGCGTATCGAGATGATGTCGCAGGCTTGTGCGCATCAACGCGACAGTTCGAATGGACGTTACCCGGTTGCATTCCGCCCGATTGGGCGCCTAGGCTATACCGACTTAAGTCCATCCTATCATTACGAGACTCCTGCGGAGGTAAGTCCCCGTGATGATGATTCCTTACACACATTCGTTTCGCGCGAAGCATTTTCTGCCGGATGATACCCGCTATTCGTGCGGGGAGAGGAGGGAATTATGGCCGATCTGATACGAACTGTCTCATATTTCAAGGTGCAGATTGCGGATAAACCCGGGGGATTAGCCGGCATGCTTGCTCCACTGCACGAGGCCGGAGTGAATCTGCTGGCCCTGCATGCCTTTCCTCGGAATCGCCGCACACAGGTGGATGTGGTGCCGGAAGATCCCACCGCTTTCAAGAACGTGGCGAAGGCGCATAAGTGGAAGATGCAGGGACCGAAAATGTGCTTGCTGGTGGACGGCGATGATCGCCCCGGAGCGCTAGCCGATCTGACTGACCAACTTGGTGCAGCCAAGATCAACATGACCGCGGTGACAGGCCTAACTGCCGGCCAGGGACGCTTCGGCGCCATTCTATGGGTCAAGTCGCGGGATGGGAAAAAAGCAGCCAAGGTCCTGGGCCTCGGATAGATAGCGGCGCACGGAGGATAACAATCGGGACATTCTACTTTGTCCGGGCGCCTCGTCCGCGCGCGGCGCGTGCCTCCATCTTCGAACTGCCGATTTCACCGCTGTTGATACCGCTTCTCGACAAGGTTTGTTTCCTATTCGAACGTAACATCGAATAATCCTGGCATCTCATCAACTCGACGCCGTCCGCAGGCCTGACCTCGTTATTCGTCGTATCCGCAGCTCCGAGACTCGCCCTTCAGAAAGTGTCAGCTTATCCTGACCCCATGCTTCCTCCTCCTTTCTCATGGTGGAAATGTACCTCGGGTCCGTGCATTTTCACTCTGTTGTGCTAGCGCATGTCCGCACAGTAGCGGTCAATAGAATCTCGCATCGCCCGGAAGAGTCGCGAGGTTTCTAGTATTGCTTCTCGTCCAGAACAATAACTTACATCCTTTCCCGTTTCGCACATACCCGAAGGGCATGAAGGTTGCGGTAAAGAAGACCGAGGCCGGTACCATGCCCGGGATTCTTATCGTCAGCTTTATCTTACAGTTCCGCGCATTCTGGAATGTGTGCCCTGATGCGACTTCCTCTGTTATGGAGCGAAGCTACAACTTCGCTCCGGCAGTTGTTCTCATCCCGTGATCACAGCGCCGCAGCACATGGTCCGCGCGTTCACTCCCTAGCAGAAGGAGTACACCATGCTTGAACAATTCTTGTACAACGTCTCCCACAACCTGTTCAAACCACTCCTGCTTTTTTTCTACATGGGGTTCGCGATTCCTCTATTACGGGTCCCGCTTGAATTCCCGAAGGTGCTCTATCAGGGCCTGACCATGTATCTCTTAATCGCTATCGGCTGGCATGGCGGCGAGGAATTGGCGTCGCTCTCAGCGGTCGACCTGCAACATGCCGGTGGATTCATGATCATCGGCTTTCTCACCAACACCCTGATCGGCGTGGCCGCCTATTTCATTCTCCGCATAGTCACCAAGTTACGGAAGATCGATGCGGCTACCGTGGGCGGCTATTACGGCTCGGACTCGGCAGGGACCTTCGTCACCTGTCTCGGCGTACTCACTGCCGCGAACATTGCCTTCGCCGCGTACATGCCGGTCATGCTCGCCGTGATGGAAGTTCCTGGCTGTCTCGTGGCTCTGTACCTGGCATCGCGGATGCGTGCGTCCGGCCGGATGGACGCTCATGGAAACATGCCAGGCGAACTTGGGTATGACGCATCCACCAGGGGACAGCGGTCTCATTCCCTGCCTCATTTGGATGAAGGAGAGGCCGTCCATTTGCCGGCTTCCTCGCAGTCGCTCGGTGCAGCGGCCGCGTCGGACTTCGCTGAATCCGGCGGCGGTCCCTTCAATAAAAAGGTCATGCATGAAGTCTTTCTGAACCCGGGGCTCTACTTGCTGTTCTGCGGCATTTTAATCGGGTTCATCGCGAGGTTGCAGGGGGTGCGGGTGACCGATTCGATGGATAAGTTCTTCGTCGTGCTGTTCCAGGGGATTTTGTGCCTGTTCCTGTTGGAGATGGGGATGACCGCCTGCAAGCGCCTACCGGACCTTCGGACCGCTGGATGGGGCTTTATACTATTCGGACTGCTCGCGCCGAATGTGTTTGCCACGTTCGGCATCCTAGTGGCGCATGGGTACAGCATGTTCCTCGGGCAGCCGTTCGCCATCGGCACCTACGCGTTATTCGCAGTACTGTGCGGGGCGTCATCGTATATCGCCGTTCCGGCCGTTCAACGGCTGGCGATTCCGGAAGCGAGCCCCACCCTGCCGCTGGCGGCGTCGCTGGGTTTGACGTTTTCTTACAACGTCACGATCGGCATTCCCATGTACATTCTGATAGCCACGGCACTGACCACGGCGATGCCGGTGAGATAGCTTTTGTCCCCCATGCCGCGGGTCTCAACCTCCACTGCCGATGGTGAGGGCGAAGCTGAGATCAGCCTGATGACCGGTCGTCGATCGTGACCAAGGCGATCACCTCTCCGGCGGCGCCGGGCAGCGATGCCGGATGGGATCAGGGCATTCACGTTGCGGAACGTGGAGGTCGGGAGGTGGGCTATGACAACGGACTTGAGCAGATTCGGGTTTTTGGGGACCGTGTTGGGGCTTGCTTGGATGATGATCGTGTTCTCTCTCATATGGGCTTATGCCTCAAAGGGACAAGCTCTCGGGAAGGAAACGATCGTCCGCTATGTACTGATCATTTTCCTCTTATTCGTGCTGCAGATCGCGGCTCTGGGCGTCATGTTTCTTCTGTACCTGGCACGACAGTCCTCCCACCTGGAGATGACGCGGCAACATCATCATGCGGTCCCGCCAAGCAACTAGAAGGCGTCACGAAGGGGTACCGTCAACTCAATTCGAGGTTTAGTGAGTGGGTTGCGTGAATTCGATCAACGCGCACTGTGCGAAGCGGCACGGAATAGTCTTCGCGGGTTGAACGATCCTGAGATTCCTATCGGGCTTACGTGAGTTTTGCTTGTGGGAACGATGCCTTCGGTGCACAGGCACCCAGAAGAAGGAGAAGGAACGACTCTTGCTCGACTGACAAGAATCCTCACCGTGAGTGCACGGCCCACACGCTCGAGACGCGGAAGGCGGATACGTTCCTTTCCACGGCGACCGGGTTCCCTGCCGATAGGTCTGAGCATGGAACGAGCGTCGTTAAGACGATTGGCGCTGCTGCTGGTGCTTGGAGCAGCTGTCACCAGCGGCTGCACAAGTCCACGGGAGGAACTTGATTTGACAGCCTATGATACGACCCAAGATCAGCGGAAAATCGCCGGCTATTACACTCAAGAGGCGGCGAGGCTACGGCAGAAAT
Source organism: uncultured Nitrospiraceae bacterium (assembly GCA_963720035.1). Taxonomy (GTDB): domain Bacteria; phylum Nitrospirota; class Nitrospiria; order Nitrospirales; family Nitrospiraceae; genus Palsa-1315. Next base: position 188,453 of record CAVREB010000003.1, read on the forward strand.
CGGAAGAGCTGTCGGCCAGGATCGCCGTGTACGAGCGGTTATTCGGTCCTAGTTCAGATTGGGTCTCTGGAACTCGCTTGTTGGCCCAATCGTATGAGGAGGCGGCCAAGGAGCAGGAACGAATGGCCGGCAAACATTTGGGGCTCGTCACCGGTCGGCGAGCTTCGCCGCTCGGACAGCCCGAACCCCGTTAGGCTGAACGATACTCCAAGCGCTGGAAGGAGGACACCATGCGTTTCCCTACCACCGTCGTACTTCTTGTCGGAGTGTTACTCTCGCTACAAGCCTGTGGGACCACGGTCCAGCCAGGGCAACGAGGATTGCGCTGGTATCCTCTGACCGAAGGCCTCACCACCGATACTCTCAAGACCGGATTCTACTGGCGAGCTCCATGGAACAATATCTTCGTGTACGACATTAAGTGGCAAAGTTACACCGAGACCGTCGACGCGCTCAGCGCCGATGACCTCCTGGTCCAACTGAAAACCGCGATTATTATGAGGCCGATTCCTGAGGAGGTCTATTTCCTCGCGCAGGAGATCGGATCAGATTTTTATCCTCGGATCGTCAAACCGGAATTATTGGCGGCGGTCCGCAGCATCGTGTCCAACTACCCGATGGTCCATGTGCCTGAGAAGAGCGCGGAAATCGCCAGCAAGGTGCAGGCCGTTGTGGTGGAGAAACTCAAGGGGCGCCATCTCGAGGTGGCCAGCGTCGCCATGGCCGACATCGAATTGGCCAAGGTCGTGCTGGAAGCCGTCGAACGCAAGCAGGCCAAGGAGCAGGAGAAGGAGCAAAAGGAATTTGAGCTCATCATCGCCGAGAAGGACGCCGAGATCGCTCGCCGGCGGGCCAAAGGCGAGGGCGATTCGATTCGTATTCGGTCAGAAGGTGAAGCAGAAGGACTCAAGATTCGGGCCGCCGGTCAGGCTAAGGCTCAGGAAACCATCGCAAAAACACTGACGCCGGACTACCTGCGGTTCAAGCTCTACGACAGCCCGAACGCCAAAATGGTGTTGTTGCCAGACAAGCTGGACGTGCCGATTCTGATCAACCCTGGATCTGAGCAACCAAGGGCCTTCTCTCAGGAGGGCCTCGGTCGTGGCGAAGAGATGCTGTCGGGCCGATAGTAACTCGCCATACTGAACGGTTGACCCGAGGACCTGGTCAAGTTCAGCGAGTTGAGCGTGAGGCAGGGAACGGGTGGTTGGTCATCCGGAAGATGTGGCTCAAGTCATTCGATCAGTGCTCGATGAGGAGGTCGTCATGGATGGATACGGGAAGCGAGTGTTGATCGCGGAAGACGACGAGGACGCGAGGAACCTACTGATCTTGATGCTGGAGAAAGCGGGGTATAGTGTCTACGTGGCTCTGGATGGACGCCAAGCGTTGGAGGAAATAAGAAAACGACGGTTCGATGTGGTGGTGGCGGATCATCACATGCCCCGGATGAATGGGTATGAGCTTGTTTTGCTAGGACGGCTTGTCCGGCCGGACATACCGATGATTCTGCTGTTGGGCGAGGATACGAGTGTGGCCGAGAAAGCCAAGCAAGGAGGGGCCTACGGCTATCTTTGCAAGCCCTATGACGCTTCCGAGTTGCTGGGCTTGATGCGGCATGCAATCCTGGCGGCCCCAAGAACATCGATCGCACGCGCCGATGTCCGAATCGCTGCCCACATTCCAATGAAAGTGGGAACCATTGATATCAGGTAGTCTAGATCAAACCCTGTGGAGAGCTGTCTGCAATAAGCCGTGATCGCGCAGTTTATTCTATACGATTCAAGGCGAGCCACATGAAGCGACGCCTCCTGATAACACTTGTGCTCCTGAGTAGTGGACCAGCGTATGCAGAGTGGGTGCCGGTTGGTGGCAAAGTCGAAGAAGGACTGACCGTATACACTGTATACATGGATCCCGACACCATTAGCCGTAATGGGGACGTGGTGAAGGTGTGGGCATTGATGGACTTCAAGACAATACAAAACGAGCCGGGCCCCCCGCATTTGTCAGTAAAGTCTCAACGTGAATTCGACTGTACCGAAGAGCGCGTTCGGTTGCTTGCGCTGACGGCCTTCTCTGGCAATATGGGAAGCGGTAATGCAGTTTATCGATACTCAGACGCTAAAGATCAGGGAACCCCAGTCGAACCAGGCAGTGTCGCTCAAAGTCTGTGGATTGTTGCGTGCAACAAGGGGTGATCGTACGATCAACTTTACATGGGTCAAGGTGAGACCCCTGTTCTGTTCGACTCGCCCGCGTGCATCTTGATCTCTGTCAGTAGGTGGCGCCACCGTGGTCTGGTTCGGGCGCCATCAGGCCTTCGGAGAACTTTAAGGCGGATGGGCGGTGTTCAAAGAAGATGATGCCGCGGTCGGGAAGGCTCTCATAGGTCAGCATGATCTCGCTCTCGTCCCCCTGCCAGTTCAGTTGCTGCACAGGCCCTTTGGAAATCTGGCCCGGCGTTCGATCCAACGGCCCGTACCGGGATTGGAAATAGGCCACAATCTGATCGTGCGTGGCTTTGCCGTGATAGCGGATCACGACTCGAGCGAATTCCCCGTTGAGGGTGAGGAACCGCATCGAGTCCACCTTCGCGGTGCCAAGTGGAGGCGGTCCCTGCTTGAGTTCATAGCCTTTGATGTGCGGGCTATTCTCGACGAGCAGGAAATCGGCTGTTTCGGAAAACGCGGCGCCCCACGGAATTCCTTCAAAACCTTTCGGATCGTTCACCATCGGCACAGCGTCAACCGGCGGAGGGAGCAAGGTCCATGTTCCGAGCACCATCAGGACCGTGAGCAGGAGACGGAGTTGCTGGAAGGGATAGAGGCTCATCTCACAAAGCCCTTTGTTCGGGCGGCAAGACATCAAGGCACCGTCGGGCATCATATTGCCCTCGCCAACCTGATGCCTATCATACAGCAAATCGAGCGGAGTCTGCACAGGGCCACATACGAGAGGAAAAGGGGTCGGGAGTCTTTGTTGGAGCGTCTCGTCCATGCGCGGCATCTTGAAATGCGATAATTCGGCCGGTTTCTCTGTTGACACCTTACTTTCTCCGAAGTAGCCTTCCTTCTCTATCCAGCCCCTGTGAGGTCACGCACATGAGCGATGAGAAAGCTCTGGAGCGGTCAGATATTCAAACAGAACTCACTCCCGCCCTCCCACTCACGAATCGTTCAAGGGTGAGCTACTTTCCGGTTTCGTTGATCAAGCTTGTGGTGATGCATTTTTGTACATTGGGCGCATATCAGTATTATTGGATCTATGAGAATTGGCGATTAATCAAGGAGCGTGAAGGCTCGGACATTCAGCCATTCTGGAGAGCCTGCTTTGCCGTGATCTACTGCTTTCCGCTTTTCGGACAAATAGAGGGTAGTGGCAAGTCGCTTCACCTCCGGCAATCCATCTCCTCAAATGTTCTGGCAGGTGGTTGGGTCCTATCAACAGTGCTTTCGATGCTTCCCGATCCTTATTGGTTAATCTCGTTCTTGTCCGTTGTATTTCTTGTGCCGGTACAGCAGCAAATCAACCGGATCAATGAGCAAGTGGCACCAGGGCATGATCCGAATAAACAATTCACCGCCTGGAACATAGTGGCAGTAGTCGTGGGAGGTAGTGTTTTTGTTCTGACTTTAATTGTCACCTTCGTCGCAAGGGAACGATTATGAGAAAGGGTGGTGAATCGTTTCCTCCTCGCCCGCGCGCGGCGGGTGTCTGGCCCGGTACACTCCAATAGAATCTCAGATATTCGCGGAGAACAGTCGAGTGAATGAGTTGTCCACGACAAGGCTTGCCCAACTTTGCGCAGGCATGAGCAAACAGGTGATGGTGACAGGCCTGCTCTTGAGCGCGTGGGTGGCACCGGCCTGGGCAGCGTGGAGTCCAGGGGACAGGGTCGTGGATTATGGTGTCTCGCTGGCGGATGGGGAGCGTGAGGTGATCGTGGATGCCGAGGCAATGGGGAACAAGTTTGAAGCCGATCTCTTGTGGCAGGTCGATCCCCTCACGTGCAGCGCCCAGGCCCTGATCGCTACCGACCGGAATCGCGCCGCAGAATGGGTCGACCTCCAAGACGACGCCGCGTTTGACGGACACCCAGCTCACGCGCACGTCACCATGGCCGCGGGGGTCGCCGTAACAGCGCGCCCAGGCCGGCAGTGCGAAATCGGCACGAAGGTCGGGGAGTTCCTGACCATCTCGACCACGCCAGGCCCGAGTATCCTGGCCGACTCGGGCGCCGCGCCCCCGCGGACTGGCGCGACGGTCCTGCTGCTGCGAGCGACGGCATTCTACATGCCCAGGGAGGTCCGGATCAGAGTCGGCGAAAAGGTGGTCTGGTTCTACGCGGACGGCTCTCGCGCACCGCACACCGTCACGAGTGGTGCGTGCCGCGGGGCTGATTGCTCAGGCGGGGGGCAGGCGTTCTCCAGTGGGCCGACGCTACTCAAGCCCGGGGATCGGTTCGAGCACACCTTCACCAGATCCGGGACCTATCCGTATCATTGCGACTTACACACGGCCACGATGCAGGCCACGGTGATCGTCAGCCCATAAGGGGCCGGTCGCAAGGGGATGAGAAAAGGGGTGGGAATCTTTGTTCCAACGGTTCCTTCACGCGCGGCGATTTGGTCGACTGGATCGGATTGGCGGAGAGCACAACCTCTACGCTGAACGCGCAGGCTAGCAGGCCCGCCCCACCGCAACAATTTTCCCCGAGAGGAGGCTGTCAAATTGGTTGTATGACTCAATTGTTTTCCCGTCCTTCTCTTTCACCCCCTCAGTAACTCCGCGATATCGCTCGACACGAAGGTGGCATGTTTATCCTTCCCGCGACGGGTCCGTGACCAGACGTATGCGTTGACTATCACAACGCACACCCTGGGAGCCCCAAAAAGGACGTTAGGATAAACGACGTGATGGGCGGATTGGTTATCGAGATTCCATTGGGGCGATAGTGTGAGAATCATCTGCGAAGGGGGAGATACAGCCCTTCTTGTATGCGGGAGGACAGTTTTGCTAGGGTAACTACCCCAGTCCTGAGGACCTTACTATGAAATTCTCGGAGTATGACCCGGGAGAGTTCTACGACGAGCTGTATGAGGGGACCGGTCAGCCCCGGCCCGGCAGCGCCCTCTTGCTGAGAAAGTTTGCCTCACTGCCGGAAGGGGAGCTCAAGAAGCGCCAGCAGGCAGCGGAGCGTGTGATCCTCAATATGGGGATGACATTCGGCGTCTATGGCAGCGGCGAGGGGCATGAGCAGATTTTTCCCTTCGACATCGTACCTCGGATTGTCGAGCCAGCGGATTGGGAACATATCGAATCTGGCCTTCGGCAGCGCCTCCGGGCGTTGAATCTGTTTATCGACGATGTGTACCACGAGCAAAAGATCCTCAAGGATGGAGTCGTTCCCAGCGAGCTCATCTATTCCAGCAAAGGGTTTCTGAAGGCCTGCTGGGGCCTTAACCCTCCGCGTGGCATCTGGTGCCACATCGCCGGAATCGATCTGGTCCGCATCGGTGATGGCCAGTATTATGTCCTTGAAGACAACATGCGGTGCCCATCCGGCGTCGCCTATGTGTTAGAAGCCCGGCAGGTCATGAAACGGACTTTTCCGGAGCTCTTCGACGCGTACCGTGTGCGGCCGGTCGATGGCTATCCCAGTCAGCTTTTGGAAACACTCCGATACCTCTCGGATCTTCCCGATCCGACCGTCGTGATTCTCACACCGGGCATCTTTAATTCTGCCTATTACGAACACTCCCTTCTCGCGCAAAAGATGGGAGTGGAATTGGTAGAAGCCAACGATCTGATCGTCGTGGATGGATTTGTCCATATGCGAACTACCAAGGGATTGCAGCGCGTGGACGTCATCTATCGGCGGATCAACGACGACTACTTGGACCCGCTGGCCTTTCGTCCTGATTCAATGCTGGGAGTCTCCGGTCTCATGGAATGCTATAAAAAAGGCAGGGTGGCCCTTGCCAACGCGCCCGGCACTGGCGTGTCGGACGATAAAGCCATCTATGCCTACGTCCCTCAGATCATCAAATATTACTTGGCCGAGGAACCCATCCTACAAAACGTACCCACCTATGTCTGTTCTGAAGAACGGGACCGCGCGTATGTATTGGAACACTTGGACCAACTGGTCGTGAAGGCCACCAACGAAGCTGGCGGGTATGGGATGATGATCGGCCCCCACGCGTCGAGGCAGGAGCGAGAAGATTGCGCACAGCGCATCATTGCCGACCCACGCAACTATATCGCCCAACCCACACTTGCGCTCTCTCGAGTGCCCACTCTCGTGGAAGATCATTTGGAAGGTCGTCACGTCGACCTGCGCCCCTACGTGCTGTACGGTCGCGATATCTATGTCTTACCGGGAGGCATGACACGGGTGGCGCTAAGGAAAGGGTCCCTGGTGGTGAATTCGTCCCAAGGCGGGGGAAACAAAGATACGTGGGTCCTCTCATGAACGCCGCTTCCACCGCAGAGTTTCGTGCGGGCACCGAACTCAGGATGGCTGAGTAAGCAAGGTCTGGTCACCGATGCTGAGCCGCGTGGCGAGTTCCATCTATTGGTTAAACCGCTATATCGAACGAGCGGAGAACTATGCCAGGTTCATCGAGGTCAATCTGAACCTCACACTCGATCTGCCCAGAGGAACGACGGAGCAATGGGAACCATTGGTGGCGACCACGGGCGATCGTGAGAATTTCACCGCCCGATATGGAAAGGTGACCAAGGGGGCCGTGATCCAATTCCTTTCCTCAGACGCCGCGAATCCCAATTCGATTCTGTCCTGCCTCGTGGCCGCGCGGGAGAACGCGCGATCGGTCCGGGAAATCATTTCTACCGACATGTGGGAACAGGTCAATCGTTTCCATTTGATGGTCAGAGAGGCCGTGTCTCGCGGGCTGGCCAGCCAAAATCTCCACACGTTTCTGACAGATGTCAAAGCCGCCAGCCATCTGTTCCTGGGAATTACCGATGCCACTATGTCGCACGGAGAAGGCTGGCATTTTGCTCGACTCGGCCGCCTCCTGGAACGAGCGGACAAGACGTCCCGCATCCTCGACGTGAAATATTTCATGTTGCTCCCGACCGTGGCCGAAGTGGGCACGCCGTTCGATATCATCCAGTGGTCCGCGCTGTTGAAGTCCGCCAGCGCCCTGGAAATGTATTGCAAACAGCACGGTCGTATCGCACCCAACCCTGTGGCCGAATTTCTGATTCTCAATCCGAACTTTCCGCGAGCCATCCGCTATTGCCTCATCAAGGCTGAGGACTCGCTCCATGCGATTGCCGGATCGGAAAGCGACCGGCATAACAATCTCGCAGAAAAGCGGTTGGGTCGGTTACGGTCGGAAATGGACTACATCGATATGGCGGAGATCTTGTCGGGGGGGTTGCATGAGTTTTTCGATGGCTTTCAATTCAAGCTCAATCGGACGGACGACGCCATTTACGAAACGTTCTTTGCCTTGCGCCCAGTCGAAGGGGTAATGGCGAAGGAGGGATCCCAGTGAGGCGTCGACTCTGCGCGAACGTCTAGGTTGATGTGGCCTTGCGCCGCAGGTCGAGGGTAAAGGGAAAGTACCGATTCCGCTCTTCACGTCGGACCGTCATGGGTCCCGGCGTATGACCGTGATCCCAGAAACGCGCCATGCGACGAGCTTCGGCTGCGTTCGCGTTGACCGGAAACGAGGGAGAGCTGCGTCCTCCCGGATGCACTACGTGATACGTGCACCCGCCAATTGCGCGGCCGGTCCAGGTATCGACGAGATCAAACACCAGCGGGGACTGCACGGGGATGGTCGGATGCAACCCCGAAGGTGGTTGCCAGGCCTGGTAGCGGACTCCTGCCACGAACTCGCCGCACGTTCCGGTCGGATGGAGCGGGACGGGACGACCATTGCATGTCACGACGTGGCGTACATCAGTCATACCGTTGACTTTGACCTGCACCCGTTCCACCGAAGAATCCACGTAGCGCGCGGTGGCGCCCGCGACCGGTTCCTCCCCCAACACGTGCCACGGTTCAATAGCCTGACGCAGCTCGAGCTCAATGCCTTGATAAGCCACGCTGCCGTACCGGGGAAAGCGAAACTCAAGAAATGGCGCAAACCATTCACCACGAAACGGATATCCGCCGGTCTGTAAGTCCCACATCACGTCCTTCATATCTTGCGCGACGAAATGGGGCAGCATAAACCGGTCATGCAATTCGGTTCCCCAGCGCACCACCTGAGCTTGATAGGGCTGGCTCCAGAATTTCGCGACGAGGGCGCGCAGCAGCAACATCTGTGACAGGCTCATCTGGGGATGAGGCGGCATTTCGAAGGCCCTGAATTCCACCAGGCCCAGGCGTCCCATCGCAGAATCCGGCGAATAGAGCTTGTCGATGGAGAATTCCGCGCGGTGCGTATTGCCGGTCAGATCCACGAACAAATGCCGCAGCAAGCGATCCACCAACCACGGCGTCACCGTTTCTTGCCCTGCCGTCTGCTTGGCCGCCATCTGCTGAAACGCGATCTCAAGCTCATACAAGTGATCATGGCGCGCCTCATCTATTCGAGGTGCCTGACTGGTCGGCCCCACAAACATGCCGGAGAAGAGGTAGGACAACCCCGGATGATTCAGCCAATAGGTGGTGAGGCTCCTGAGCAGATCCGGACGGCGCAACATCGGACTGTCTGCCGGCGTGAGGCCGCCTAAGGTGACATGGTTCCCGCCACCCGTCCCGGTATGGCGCCCATCGAGCATGAACTTTTCCGTACCCAACCGGGATTGGTGCGCCTCCTCATAAAGGATATGCGTGTTGCCGACCAGTTCGTCCCAGGTCTTGGCCGGGTGAATGTTGATTTCTATCACGCCTGGATCGGGAGTCACTTTGAACGATTGCAACCGGGGATCATAGGCAGGTGGATAGCCCTCTACCCACAGAGGACTGTGCAGCTCAGCCGCAGTCTGCTCAACCGCGCTGACCAGATCGAGGTAGTCTTCCAGATAGGACTGTGGCGGTATGAAGACGTGCAGCCGTCCCTGCCGGACTTCCACGCATAATGCTGTCCGAACCACATCGCGAGCCGATTCACCGACCGCCCATGCTGTGGTAATCGAGAGTTGCCGTTGATCCGGTGTGCCTGACTTGCTCGTTCGAGACCTGGCCGGCCCTAAGGAAGACTTGCGCCCTTCCAGAGGGTCTCGTTCCAGTTCGATCTCTACATCTTCCGGAGCCGCCCAAGGAAGCGAGGTCAAGGGCAGCCGATAGCCCATCGGTGAATCTCCTTGTAACAGATATAGCCGTCCTCGCTTCAGCGGCCAGGGACCGGAGATCCATTGGGCTTTGTACGGCGATGAGCGGCGGAGCGCCGGCGACGTCACTGCTCTCAGAGGCAATACATAGCCGGCCACTTCCCCCAACCCACGATCCAGCAATCGAGCCAAGGTATGACGCTGCTCCGGATCCTTGAGGTCCTTTTGGAGCGGGTCCACATTGACCGGCAGCTTCTGTTCCTCCATTAGATAATGCCAGACATCCTCGTAGGCAGGGATGGCAAAGGTGGGATTCAGATTGAGTCGTTCGGCCAACCTCGTCGCAAACTTCTGCGCGTGCTCGGCCGAATAGCCATAGGAGACTGATTCATCGGCAACCAATGCCGGATCAAGCCAAACCGGTTCACCATCCAGCCGCCAATAGCACCCCAGTGCCCAACGGGGTAAGGATTCTCCTGGATACCATTTGCCCTGGCCATAGTGCAGCAGCCCGCCCGGCGCAAAGCGATTCTTGAGGCGCTTGAGGACATCACCGGCGAACCTGCGCTTGGTGGGGCCAAGCGCATCGGTATTCCACTCGGCACCCTCCATATCGTCAATCGAGACAAACGTCGGTTCGCCTCCCATCGTGAGGCGCACATCGCCGGCTTGCAAATCGGCATCGACCTGTCGGCCCAACGTCTCGATAGCCCGCCATTGTTCGTCGGTATAGGGCTTGGTGACACGCGGATCTTCGTGAATCCGCGTGACCGACATGCTGAAGTCCAGCTCGGATTCGCACACATCGGTACAGCCGATCACCGGCGCGGCACTGGACGGAGAGGCCGTACAGGCCAAAGGGATGTGTCCTTCTCCTGCGAGTAAGCCTGATGTCGGGTCGAGTCCGATCCACCCGGCACCCGGAATATAGACTTCCGCCCAGGCATGGAGGTCGGTGAAATCCTGCTTGGGTCCAGCCGGTCCTTCGAGCGGCTTCACGTCGGCAACCAACTGAATCAGGTAACCAGACGCAAAACGCGCAGCGAGGCCGAAGTGCCGAAGGATTTGCACCAGCAACCAACCACTGTCACGACACGAGCCACGCCGCGATTGCAGCGTCTGCTCACAGGTTTGAACGCCCGGTTCTAGCCGGACGATGTAGTCGATATCTTTTTGAAGCCGTTGATTGAGGCGAACCAGAAAATCGTTAATGAAGTTTGACTCTCCGCGGTCGGCATTCTTAAACCGTTCCAGCCAGGCTCCAAGCAACGGCCCGCAGGGTTCGACTTCGAGGAACGGCACCAACTCCTTCGTCAACTGCGGGGCATATGTAAACGGAAATCGCTCGGCGGACGGCTCGACGAAGAAATCGAACGGGTTGATCACCGTCATATCGGCGACCAGGTCCACGACCACCTCGAGTTCGGTGGCCGGCTCAGGAAAGACGAGGCGTGCCACGTAATTGCCATAGGGGTCCTGCTGCCAGTTGATGAAATGATTCGTTGGACGAACCCTCAGTGAATAGCTTTGAATGCGAGTCCTGCAATGAGGGGCGGGGCGCAGCCGGACTTCATGGGGGGAGAGGCTCACCCGCCGATCAAAACGATAATGGGTCTTGTGGCTCAGTGCGACATGGATACTCATACGATCAATCGTCCCAATGTGGGTCAGGCAGGTCGGTGAACAGCTGCTTCAACCCCGCCCCCCACCGCCGACGCACATCCTGAAAATAAGAATCTTGTTCTCCCAGGCGCCGTTGGAGTCCGACTTTCAGGCTGTCCCGCTCGTAACACAACAAGTCAATCGGTGGACCGACGGAAATATTGCTGCGCATGGTCGAATCGAACGAGATCAGGACGCATTTCGCCGCCTCCATCAGACCGGTGGAGTAGTTGATCACTCGGTCGATGATGGGCTTCCCGTACTTGATTTCTCCGTTCTGGCAGTAGGGCGTATCCGGGGTCGCTTCGATGAAATTGCCTTCCGTGTAAATATTAAAGAGCCGGTGCCGTTCACCATGGATCTGTCCGCCCACGATGAAGGCCGCGCTGGCGTCAATATTGTGTTGCGAGAGATAGTGCCCGTCCCGTTTCTGCACTTCACGCAAAGTCTCCCCAACGAGGCAGGCGATATCATACATGGACGTGCTGTTCCAGATGTTCTCCTGATGCATCTGCGCACGCTGTTCCAGCAGGGCCACCACGCCCTGGGTCACGGCAAGGTTGCCGGAACTGAGCATCACGATCACCCGATCACCGGGACGCTCGAACACCGTCATTTTGCGAAAGTTGCCGACCTGATCCACCCCCGCATTGGTTCGTGAATCCGACGCGAGGACCATGCCGGAATCCATGATCACGCCGATACAATAGGTCATCAATTATCCCCACGAAGTTAGGCTGTGGCCCATGCTGCGCTCGGCCGTCTCCCGCAAGCTTGGGAAGAACCGACTCTTAAAGAATTAGGTGTAGACTACGCCCTCACAGGGCGTCAAGACAACTCGGTATTTCAAGTGTACTGCCCCATTTAATTTGTGGACAGCTTGTTTTGCCTTGTTGACCATCCATTCTGCAAAAAATTAAGGCATCTTCGAGGATTCGTGCGCAAGGGGAAAGTCTGGGCACCGCCAGCCTGAGCCTTTCTTCGGGGATCCCTATTGTCTCCCATCACGATCGTTTCGACCAGATTTCGGTGAGTTTAGCGCAATTCGATGGCGTATTCTGTATCTCCACATTTAAATAAGCGCGGCAGAACACGCCCCCCTTAAACCAGTCTACCTTGTTTATTAGGACCAGCGGAAAATGAGTATGCGCATCATTTGCCAGAGAGTCTGGAGTTGGCGGCGAGCTTGCGGGGATCGATGGTTTGTCCTGTTGCAGCACCTTCTATGCTCGCAAGATAGGCCTGTGCGACTGTGATGGCAGGCATGCCGAGCGAAGGGTCCATCTTCAGCGCAATCAAGGTTTCGGTGACCCAGGGCGGGCTTACGACATTGACGCGAATGCCGCGCGGGAGTTCCAGGGCAGCGGCGCGCACGAAGCCTTCGAGCCCTGCATTGACCATGCTAATCGACGCGCTGCCCTTCATGGGCTCCTGGCTCAAGACGCCGCTGGTGAGGGTGAAGGAGCCGCGGTCGTTGATGAACTGCCGGCCGATCCGCACGAGATTGACTTGCCCCATGAGCTTGTTGGAGAGCCCGACCTGATAATCCGCATCTCTCAGCTCGTCCAAGCTCGCAAATTTCGCCAGGCCTGCAGTGCTCACGAGCGCATCGAAGGAACCGATGGTGCGAAATAGTTGGGTAATGGAGTCCGGGGATGCGAGGTCCACGCGAAACGGTCCGCCCTTGTGTCCAACTTTGACCACGTCATGACGTGCGGACAGTGCATTGACTACTTGTGAACCGATCGTTCCTGTTGCACCTACCACAATGACTCGCATCCATCTTCCTCCTGGATTTGGACCTTGGTGTTCGTCTCCTTCGTGGAATTTCGATGAGAGTATGCTCTGGCATTGAGAGGAAGCAAGAAGGTTGAGCAGGTTTTGCGGTATTGCGTGGTTGCCCCTTCCTCGCTAGAATCCATCCATGCTGATCTTCTCTCCGAGATTGGTCGATCTAATATGGCATTTCGTAGACGCATCAAATATGAATCGTCGGCTCATTGAGAGGAGGCACTCTCTAGCCTTATCTGTTCTCTTCGTCTTTGGCGTTCTGGCGGTTCCTTGTGGCGCACAAGCGCCGCCGCCTTTGCCGACCCAACCGGCGGTTCAGAATCAAGCAGGACAGACTCCACAAGCGGCTCTGCCATCAGCCACGCCTGGTGCCGGGGTTTCCACAGCCGGGCCCTCATCCGTACCGGCCTCCGGAGTTGGCTCCTCGACGAGTTCAAGTTCCGGGAAGAGGTTTGGCTCCGCCGGACAAGGACTCCCCGGCATGCCTGGCGGCCCGCCGATTAACGTGCCGATGGGGTCCCAGGATCCCTCAAGCAAGTACATGCGCCCCCCGGTAATTCCACCTGTGCTGTGTGATCCGGCCATCAATATCCCCTGCTAGGGGAGGAGGCTGGATAAGTCCGCCAGCTTCGTTCTCGCATCATTCAGACCCTCAACGTTGAAGAGGAGTTTCTCGGAGGTCGGAAGGACTGGCGGGGCTTTTCCGTTCGCCAAGAACCATTGGAAGGGCGAACGGCCCACACGAAGTGCGGTCTGTACCTCCTCGGCCCTTCACTCGCTGCGGCCTTGCTGGACGGCCTTTTTGAGCATCCTGCGGGACCGTTCTCCTGACGCTTGCCTCATCTGACAGCTTTTCTCCCTGCCTGGAAGTCGTCTATACTTCTCTGCTGTTTCAGCGCATAAACTTTTCTATCCTGTTTGGGAGCGAGGTCGGGGGATGAGATGTCCGTAGCTGCTCCGGTGTTAGTCCTACCCGGTATTGGCAACTCCGGGTCGCAACATTGGCAAACGCTCTGGGAACTGCGCCATCCCGATTGGCAGCGCGTGAATCTGGGCAATTGGGACGGTCCGGCCTGTGACGATTGGGTTCGTGCGTTGGATGTTGCTGTGCAGGCTTGCCCTTCTCCGCCCGTCCTGGTGGCTCACAGTCTCGCCTGTCTCCTGGTGGCTCATTGGGCACATCGTTCATCGATAGTTCCCAAGGCGGCGTTTCTCGTGGCGGTGCCCGATCCGCAGAGCGCAAGCTTCCCTGCCATGGCGCGCGGGTTTGTCCCGGTGCCGATGGTCCCGTTCGCCTTTCGGAGCCTCGTGGTCGCCAGCGCGAATGACTCGTTCGGATCGCTGGCCCATGCCAAACATTGTGCGACTGCTTGGGGGAGCACCTTCGTCGATATCGGCCAGGCGGGGCACATCAATGCCGACAGCGGGCATGGTGAATGGGACGAGGGTTATTCGCTTCTGCAACGATTAATGGCTTAGCTGATGAGACTTCGTATCGATCACGCGCAGCCTGATGATGCAGGTGTTATTGCCGAGATGGTCGGGGAACTTCTTCGCGAAATCATGGCGATGGTCGGAACCAATGCGTTTGGTTTTCACGAGGAGGAGACGGAAGCGCGCGCCCGATCCTGGATGACGGACGGGAAGTACAGCGTCTTGCTGGCCCGCGATGGGGGACAGCCTGAACCGCTCGGTTTTCTGGCGCTGTATGAAAGCTTCGCTCTCTATGCGGAAGGAGCGTACGGCACGATTCCGGAATTCTATGTCCGGCCTGCACATCGATCTAATGGCGTGGGAACGGCGTTGCTGAAGGAGGCGCGGCGGGTGGGGCTATCGAGAGGATGGCGCAGGCTTGAAGTGACCACACCTCCGCTGCCTCAATTCGACAGGACATTGGCCTTCTATCAACGGGAGGGGTTCAGCATCTCCGGGGGACGGAAGCTGAAACTGGAGTTGCCATGAAGCCGGTGGTGCAACTTGAACGGACCGGTTGCGGCATTGCGAGCGTGGCAGCGCTGGCGGGCGTGAGCTACACAGAGGCGAAGAGGGCGGCGAATCGACTCGGCATTCTTGCCGACGACTCGAAGCTATGGTCTGAGACAGGCTACGTCCGCAGTCTGCTCAAGGAGTATGGATATCGCTCGGCAAGAACTGAAGTGCCCTTCACCTCATGGGAGGCCCTGCCGGATCTCGCGCTGCTCGCCATCAAATGGCACAAAGAACGGGATCGCGCGTTCTGGCATTGGGCGGTGTTTTGGCGTGGGCCTTGCGGGCCGGTCGTGCTCGACTCGAAGCGCGCACTTCGTCGCCACGTGCGGACCGACTTCGGCCGCATGAGGCCAAATTGGTTCATTCCTGTTAGCCCGATATAGAAAGCGGCTGCATCCTTGAGCCGATTGCTCTGCTCATGACCAAACAACTCCATTCGATTTCCGATGAAAAGACTCGTTGCGGATGGGTCGGTGCCAAGCCACACTTCATCACCTATCACGACCGTGAGTGGGGGGTGCCGATCCACGATGACCGGAAGCATTTCGAGATGTTGTTGCTGGAGGGCGCGCAGGCGGGTCTCACGTGGGAAACGATTTTGCTGCGGCGGGAGGGCTATCGTCGCGCGTTTGCGGCGTTCGATCCGAAGAAGGTGGCGCGATTCACGGCGAAGAAGAAAGCCGTACTGCTGAAGAATCCCGGGATCATCCGCAACCGGCTCAAAATCGACTCGGCGGTGACCAATGCGCAGGCGTTTCTTTCTGTCCAGGAGGAGTTCGGTTCATTCGATCACTACGTCTGGCAGTTCGTCGGAGGAAAACCGAAAGTGAATCGATGGGCACGCATGTCGCAGGTTCCTGCCACGAGCCCTGAGAGCGATGCGCTCTCGAAGGATCTGAAAAAGCGCGGCTTCCGCTTCGTCGGTAGCACGATCATCTATGCCTATATGCAAGCAGCCGGATTGGTGAACGATCACACGACCGACTGTTTTCTACGGGTGCGGCGGAACCTGTGAGGAGAAGCTGATTCTGACCCACCTCTGTGTGAGTCACTGATCCTGCCTTGCTCGGTAGAGGCTGGAGAAGTCTCACGGCGTATGAATATCGATACGCAACACAACGGCATGCACGTGCGATACGCCGAACCAGCGATCCACCATCTTCTTGACAAGGCGTCGCAATACAGTAATGTTGGGTTGAAGTCCTCGTGAGCAGATGTTCGTCGTGTTCTCGAGAAGGGTTGACTATGGGCAGTTCCAACAACCTCCCCCAGTACGACCCCCAGACGCTCTTGAACTCCCAGCCCGTAATCGTATCCGTCATCGATCCCGTCACCTATACCGTCCAGTTTCAAAACGAAACAGGTCTGAAGAAGTTCGGCGACATCTCGAACGCGAGCTGTTACGAAAAAATCGCCGCCTGCACGACACCCTGTAATTTTTGCCGCATGCCAGAGTGCCTGGAGACGGGGACGGTCGTCTCCAGTGAGGTCCCACTGCCCAACGATCAATACATCCTGGTGCATTGGTCGAAAGCGGTCACCACAGACGGACGGGTTCATGTGATCGAAACCATCACGGATATAACGGAGCACAAACGGACCGAGCACAATCTGCGACAGGCGCAGAAAATGGAGGCACTGGGCCGGCTTGCCGGCGGCATCGCGCATGACTTCAACAATCTGCTCATGGTCATCATGGGCCATGCCTATCGTCTCGCGCAGCAGTTCTCCACGCATCCCTGCCGGCATGACCTCGATCTGATTTCGCAAGCCGGCTCTCGCGCGGCGGCTTTGACGAAGAAACTCTTGACGTTTAGTCGTCGCCAGGTGTTGGAGCAGCGTGAACTCCATCCCAACACATTGATCCGGGAGCTGGAGGACATTCTTCGCCGTCTGATCGGCGAGCAGATTCAGACGGTGGTCGTGCTCGACCCGCGCGTCGGCCACGTCCTGGGCGATCCCGTTCAGTTAGAACAGGTGGTCATGAATCTGGCGCTCAATGCGCGTGATGCGATGCCGGAGGGCGGGATCCTGACGATCGAGACAGGGAACGTCGACCTGGATGAGGATTATGTGCGTCTCCACCCAGGCTCAAGCCCGGGTCCCTACGTCAGTATTTCCGTGGAAGATACAGGCTGTGGGATTTCGTCCGACAGCCTCGATCACATCTTCGAGCCGTTTTACAGCACCAAAGAGGCGGGGAAGGGAACCGGCTTGGGACTGGCCACGGTCTACGGCATCGTCAAGCAGAGTCGCGGCTATGTGGAGGTCTCCACCAAGCCGAGCCGTGGGTCTCGGTTCACCGCACTGTTTCCCCGAGTTGTGACACAGGGGAAGGAGATCGAGGCGCCTCCGGCGGTCGAGCCGCAGAGGGTCCGTCGGGGGACCGTGCTGGTCGTCGAAGATGATGAGGGGATTCGCAACCTGATCGGGAAGATCCTCACCGAGTCAGGCTACCCCGTTATTGAAGCCTCGGACGGAGTCGAGGCCCTCAAAATCTTACAGACTTTCAAAGGCCGGTGCGAGCTGATCATCGCGGATGTCATCATGCCGCGCATGACTGGCGCTGCGTTGGTTGAGGCAGTCCAGGTCTTGCTGCCCGATATCAAGGTCTTGTTCGTCTCGGGTTATGCCGGTGAAACCCTTGCTGCCAATGGCGTCGGGGACGAATCCGCATTCCTGCAAAAGCCTTTCCTGCCCACCACTCTGACGGAGAAGGTTGCCGAACTCCTGTCCGTGTCACCCGGCCGCTGAGCCGCGCCTGATCAGGGGGAGCTTCCCCTGCGACTACTTGTCGTGTTCCCCCCATAAAGAGTAGCCTACTTTTCTTTCGTCCTCCCTCCTCCACGTCGAGGTGGCCATGGGTGCGGAAACGGTATCGGTGCGCTGCTGCATTGCGGGAGGCGGCCCGGCCGGCATGATGCTGGGCCTGCTCTTGGCGCGTGCAGGTGTCGACGTGCTGGTCTTGGAAAAACATGTCGACTTCCTCCGTGATTTCCGGGGCGACACCATCCATCCATCGACGCTGGAAGTCATGCATGAGCTGGGCGTCTTGGAGCGCCTTCTTGCCTTGCCCCACCAGAAAGTGCCCCGGATCAACGGGCAGTTCGGCGATCTGGCGTTGACGGTCGCGGACTTCTCGTCTCTCTCGACGCAATGTCGCTTTGTCGCCTTTATGCCGCAATGGGACTTTTTGAACTTTCTCGCCGAAGAGGCGGCGCGTTATTCGACATTTCAGTTGCGGATGCAAGCTGACGTGACGGGCCTTATCGAAGAGGCTGGCTCAGTGGCGGGGCTCCGGGCGAACACGCCGGATGGTCCGCTCGAGGTGCGCGCGATTCTTGTCGTGGGAGCCGACGGGCGACACTCGGTCGTTCGTGCGAAGGCCGGCCTCTCGATCGAAGAATTCGGCGCGCCGATGGACGTGCTGTGGTTCCGCCTTTCACGGCAGTCTAGCGATCCGGAGAATCCGGTGGGCCGGTTCGACGCTGGGCGCATCTTCATCATGTTGAACCGGGGCGAGTATTGGCAGTGCGGCTTCGTGATCCCTAAGGGATCGCGAGATCAACTTCAGGGGCGAGGACTACCGGAATTTCGTGCTGCGGTCGCACAGCTCGCGCCGTTCATGGCCGACCGTGTCGGCGAACTCCAAGATTGGGCTGCGATCAAGCTGCTTACGGTTCAGGTCGACCGGTTACGCCAGTGGTATCGTCCTGGTCTTCTCTGTATCGGCGATGCGGCGCATGCCATGTCCCCGGTCGGTGGCGTCGGCATCAACCTGGCTATCCAGGATGCGGTCGCGACGGCGAACTTGCTAACTGCACCGCTACGTGCGGGGCGACTGACAGCCCGGGACCTCCAGTTGGTCCAGCAGCGGCGTGAGTGGCCGACCCGCATGACGCAACGGGTACAGCTCGCGATTCAGAATCGCGTCATCAGGCGCGTCCTCAGCGGATCGAACAGGCTCTCGCCGCCCTTCGCGATCCGGCTGATCGCATGGTTTCCATTCCTACGTCGGATTCCCGCCCGGATGATCGGAATGGGCTTGCGCCCCGAACACATACGAACGCCAGCCATGAAGGCAGAGGATTTGTCAGGTGTGAGTGGAAACTGACAGGGGCCCAGCTGTGCTCGCGTGCCTGATCTTGGCTGGTTTCGTGAAACAGACATCCAGACATTGACAGTCGGCTTCTCACCCAGTAGCCTGCTCTCCGATCTTCTCCCCGCGACGCGTGTACGGCCCGGCACCCTGTTTCCCAGAATCATCCTCACCGGGGTTTCAGCACGAGTCAGACGGCTCACGGGTTCTCGTTGTCACATGATTGTGCGTTGGAGGCTGGCTGCGTGTTGACGCTCTTTGCTGTGTCCCTGTTCTTGAGTGCGTTCCTCCTGTTCCTCGTGCAACCCATGATCGCCAAAATGGTCCTCCCGCTCTTGGGCGGAACTCCCGCGGTGTGGAACACCTGTATGCTGTTCTTCCAGGTGATGTTGTTGGCCGGGTACGGCTACGTGCATGTGCTCACCTCCCGCTTCAGTATCCGTCGACAAGTGTCGGCCCACCTCATGCTGCTCTGCGCCCCTCTCTTGGTGCTACCGATCGGCGTGGCCACTCATTGGATGGTCCTCGACCCTGATTATCCGATTGCCTGGCTGTTGGGGCTTTTAACCCTCTCGGTTGGGCTGCCGTTTTTTGTGCTCTCGACCACCGCGCCTCTTCTCCAAAAGTGGTTCTCGAGTTTGGAACATGCCTCAGCGAGAGATCCGTACTTTCTTTATGTGGCGAGTAATTTGGGCAGCATGCTCGCGCTGCTGGGCTATCCTGTGATGATCGAACCGTATTTCCCCTTGAAAAGTGATCAGTGGTTTTCTCAAAGCTGGATGTGGAGTCTGGGTTACTCATGCCTGCTGATGTTGGTGTCGGTGTGTGGCTGGATTGTGCGACGGCCGTCTTCCCGTGCAGCGGTCAAGGCTCGGCGGGATGTCGCTGTTGGACAGCCCGCCATCGTCTCTCCCCCTCCAAATTCTTTCACCTATTTGCGCTGGGTCGCTCTGGCCTTTATCCCGTCTTCTCTTATGCTCGGCGCGACGGCCTACATCACGCTCAATATTGCGGCGATCCCTCTCCTATGGGTAATTCCGTTGGCGTTGTATCTTCTCAGTTTTATTCTCGTGTTTGCCAAGTGGCCGTCTGCGGTTCACCGGACCATGATCGTGATTATGCCGCTGGCGATTCTCCTGATCGTCTTGAGTCTGATGCCATCCGGGGTCACGGTGCGGTTTTGGATCATCATCCTGCTTCATCTCGCGACATTGTTTGTCGTGGCGCTGGTCTGCCACGGGGAACTGGCTCGTAGCCGACCGCCGATCACCCATCTGACGATGTTCTATCTGCTCATGTCCGTCGGTGGTGCCCTCGGCGGTATCTTCAACGCGCTCATCGCGCCGGTGGTCTTTAATGGGCTCGTTGAATATCAACTCGTGCTCGTGCTGGCGGTGCTTATCTTGCCCCGTTTGAAGGAGAGTTCAGAGGTGGAGGAGGGGCGAGGGAACTGGGCTTACGTCTGGATCAACGGCGGGGTACGCCACGATTTGGCCTGGGCCTTCTTCCTGGGGTTTATCACCCTCGGGCTGGTGTGGCTTTCGACGTCGACCGGTCAGGGACCGCCTGTTCTCGCGAGCCTGGCTCCATCGTTGTTCCAGGGCATTGAGTCGGTGAGTCGCCTGGTCGATGTCCCATCCAAGCAGTTGGTGGCTCTGATGGCCTGCGGGATCCCGCTCTTGCTGTGTTATGGGTGTGGTGCTCGCCCGTTTCGCCTTGGCCTCGGACTGGGGGCCATCCTGCTTGCCTCCAGCTATTCTGCTGCGCTCCATGACGATGTTGTTCTGCACCAGGAACGGACGTTCTTCGGCGTGCTGAAAGTCGAGCGGAATCAGAAGGAGAACTGGCACAAGCTGTTGCACGGTACCACGAGCCATGGCACGCAAAGTTTAGATCCGAGTCGCCGGGACGAACCCTTGACCTACTATCATCGCTCAGGGCCAATCGGGCAGGCGTTTGCAACATGGCGGGGTCCCTACGCCAAGACACAGATCGCGGTGATTGGCTTGGGAACCGGCACGCTTGCCAGCTATATCCAATCCGGACAGTCCCTCACGTTCTACGAGATCGATCCGGCGGTGGTCCGGATCGCGCAGTCCCCCCGCTACTTTACCTACTATGAAGCGGGCCAACAGCGCGGGGGGAACCTCCGCGTTGTCCTGGGAGATGCCCGACTCAAATTGGGAGAGGCTCCGGATCATCACTACGATCTCATCGTCCTCGACGCGTTTAGTTCGGATGCAATTCCAGTCCATCTCATCACCCGTGAAGCGATGGCGATGTATTTGCGCAAATTGACCGACGACGGGATCGTGGCCTTGCACATTTCGAATCGGTATCTGGGATTGGAGCCGGTACTGGGGAATCTGGCGAAGGACCTCTCTCTGGTAGGGCTCAAGCAATTCGACGATGAAGGCGACAAGCAATTTCCCGGTAAGTCCTCCTCGGATTGGGTGCTGCTCGCTCGTCGCAAGGAGGCCTTCGGGAGCCTCGCGGATGATACAAGATGGACGCCGCTCAAGCAGGATCTCCGCGTGGGTGTCTGGACCGACGATTTTTCCAATGTGTTGAGCGTGTTTGACTGGACGAGCCGTCACTAACAGGCAGGCTGTTGAAAAAGGCCGCCAGCTTCGTTCTCGGCTCATCGAAATCCTCAACGGGGACCCGGCCGCCTCACCGACTCGGCGGCGCGCACAGACGTGGTGCTCCTTATTCGTCGCACCGTGCGCCCCAGAGGGTACGCCTCCGGTTTCGATTCGCCTGCGGCCTTGCTTGGGACAGGGCGCGTCTCGGCGCGCCAGGGTTGGGCGGGTGAGAAGTCTGGCCTTTTTGAACAGCCTGAGAGCGGGATAACGGAATTGGCTACAGGGGAGAGAAACGCTTGAGGGAGGTCGCGCGAAGAATTTCTCTTGCGGCGTTTGCGCCTGCTGCACCCATGACTCCTCCACCGGGATGGGCGGCCGCGCCGCAGAGATAGAGCCCGCTGATCGGGGTACGATAATCGGCAAATCCCGGCACCGGCCGACAGGCAAAGAGCTGATTCAGCGTCATCGCACCTTGGAAAATATTTCCACCTGTCAGATTAAATGTCCGTTCGAGATCGAGCGGCGTTAGGACTTGGCGTGCGAGCACGGAGCGCTGAAAATTCGGCGCGTACTCGTTCAAGAGCGCAAAACAACGATCGGCAAAACTCTCCCGTAGGTCGTCCCAGGTGACCCCGCGCAACTTGTAGGGGGCGTACTGCACAAAGATCGACATGAGGTGTTTGCCTGGTGGCGCCACCGTGGGATCGACGACCGAGGGAATCGTACATTCCAGAATGGGGCGTTGCGATGGCTGACCGTACTTCGCATCGTCGAACGCTCGTTCAATGTAATCCTGGTCCGGGCTGATGTGGATGGTCCCGCGATGGTGCGGGCTTGGCCCCAGACCGGGGCAGGCGAGAAAGTTCGGCAATTCCCCCAGCGCCACATTGATTTTCAATGAGGCGCTTTCGTAGCTGATGCGACTGACGGATTCGGCAAATTCTGGCGGTAGCTGCTTCGAGTCCAGCAAGCGGGTAAAGGTCACCTGCGCGTCCGCATTGCTGGCGACGACCGGCGCGTAACATTCCTCTCCGTTAGCGAGAGCGACGCCCTGGGCGGTGCCGTTTTTGACAAGGATTCTCACCACCTCAGCCTCACAACGGATCTCGACCTTAAGATCGCGAGCGGCGGCCGACAACGATTGCGTGATCCCGCCCATGCCGCCTCGTACATAGCCCCAGACTCCGCGTTTCCCGTTGGTCTCTCCCATCACATGGTGGAAGAGGACGTAGGCGGTTCCTGGCGTCGAGGGGGAGGCCATCGCCCCGATCACGGCATCGGTCGCGAGCGTGGCCTTGAGTGCCTCTGATTCAAACCAGCGATCGAGAATCTGGCGTGCCGGGGCGGTGAGGATCTCAAAGGCCTCGCTCATGGCCGGCCCCAGTGCGTGGAATGGTTTCCCCGCTCGATACAGGGTCCAGAGGTCCCGCAGGCCTGGCTTCGCCAGATTCGGGGGAATGATGGTCAGCAGCGGTTCGAGGACCGTCGCCATCCGTTCGAGCATGGCTTCATAGGCTGGATAGGCGTTCGCGTCCCGGAGACTGAACTTGGCAATCTGTTGATGATTCAGCGTCGGATCAGGACCGAGTAAGAGATGCCGGCCATCGGGGAAGGGCGTGAACGATGAGGGATTGCGCTCCAGAATCTTCAGTCCATATGCCTCGAGGCCTAGATCCCGGATGATCTCCTTGCGGAAGAGGCTGTTCACATACGCGGCCGTGGACACTTTGAAGCCGGGGAACGTCTCCTCAGTGACGCAGGCGCCGCCCGACGATGTAGCGACGTTCCAGAACCAGGACTTTCCAGCCTGCCCTGGCGAGGTAGCAAGCCGTCACGAGTCCGTTGTGACCCGCGCCGATAATAATCGCGTCGTAGTTTTTTCTCTCATGCCTGTTCCTGCAGGACGCTGAAGAAGTCCGCCAGCTTCATTCTCGGCTCATCGAAATCCTCAACGTACCCCAGAGGGTACGCCTCCGGTTTCGACTCGCCTGCGGCCTTGCTGGACGGCCTTTTTGAGCATCCTGTACGCGGTTATCCTGTTATGCCTTCGCCCGCAGTGTACCGCAGCTGCTTGTGAACATGAAGTAGGGCCGTCGCTTCATAGCGAGCCACGTTTTCTTTGGTTCATCTGGTTCGTTTGATACAAGCAAATATACGAGACAGACCAAACAAACCTGAACAACCAGTCGGGCATTGCGTCTTTTTCGGGAGTTCTCCGTCTATAGAGGTGAGGGGAGGCACGGTGCCTTCCCATTCACTCGAAAGGAGAACACCATGAGACCTCATCTTTCTCTCGATGTGCGAAACGTGCCAGCCTCGGTTGAGTTCTATCAGAAGGTATTCGGTGTGGCGCCGCAGAAACAGACGACGGACTATGCCAAGTTCGATCTGACCGAACCCGCGCTGAACTTGGCGCTCGTGTCGTCTACCGGCACGATCAGTTCGGTGAATCATCTCGGCATCGAAGTCGAGTCTGCCGATGACGTCGCGACATGGAAACAGCATCTACTGGAATGGGGCATTCTCGAAAAGGTCGAGGAGGGCATAGAATGTTGCTTCGCGCGGCAGGACAAGCTCTGGTTTACCGACCCGGACGGCAATGCCTGGGAAGTCTTTACGGTCCATGAGCAGTTGGCTGTCACGGGAACGCTCAAGAATATCGGGTTGTTGTGTGGCGTGAGTAGGGAGTGGCCCAGCCGTCTTCTTTCGCTGCGTCGTGAGAGGGACTCTATCGTATGGATCCCACGGCAGGGGAGTAGACTTGGAAACGATCGCCATGAAGACGTCAGCAATATCTGGAGTGAAGTCCAGCAAGGTCTCCGAGCCTTCATTGCGAAACGTGTGGCCGATGAGGCATCAGTGGAGGATCTTTCGCAGGAGGTCTTCGTGCGAATGCAGCGAGGGCTTGGCGGACTCAGGGACCAAAGTCGGCTGTTGTCGTGGATCTATCAGATTGCGCGGCATGCGATTATCGATTACTACCGCGTACGGGACCGGCAGCCTGAGCGGCCGGTCGGTCTCGCGAGCGATCTTGAGACGTTGCATTCTGCCTCCCTGCCGGAGGAGTCGTCTGAGGGTTCTGGTCAACTCCGCAGGGAGTTGGCCGGCTGCCTCCGACCCATGATCGAGCGGTTGTCCGAGGACTACCGGCAGGCGGTCACCTTGGTCGATCTTGAGGGGCTGACTCAGCATGAGGCGGCGGCACGACTTGGTCTGTCGGTCTCGGGGATGAAGTCGCGTGTCCAGCGGGGTCGGCGTCAATTGCGAGACATGCTGGAGGCCTGTTGCGTGATTGCACTCGACCGGCGTCGCGGGGTGGCCGACTACGAGCTGCGGGATCAGAGGGACGATTCTTGCCGAGACCGATCAGGATGCTGAAGAAGTCCGCCAGCTCCTCAAGCGCGCGATGCGCTTGCCTGGCGCGACAGGCGCGATCCGAAATTCGACGTACTGGGTTCGAAGTTCCGAAAACCTCGAACCACAAACCTTCGCTCATCCCGCCTGTCTCGCGCAGCTTCCTGCGGGGAGCTTCATTGGTTGGAAACTTCTGACGAACTGACGAAGGATTTGCGGTAGCCGGTCACTTTCTCCAAGTAGTGGCGGGTCTCTTCGTAGGGCAGATGTTGATGCAATTGGTCATAGACGCCGGCTGGTTGGAGGCCGTTAATCTGGTTGACGGCAGCCGTACGGTCGCGCGAAAAGGTGCGGAACACGTTACTCGGGCCGGTATTGTAGGCCGCAATCACACAGTATTCGCGTGACACATTGTGCGCCACGCTTTCCAGCTGATTAAACATCAACACATTCAAATAGGCGGTTCCCAACTCGACGTTGTTGGCGGGATCGAATAGGTAATCCCGTGAGGGGGCCACGTCCTGGCCTTTCGCCTTCCGGTAGGCTTCGCGACCTCCGCTGGTGGGGACCAGTTGCATGAGTCCGTAGGCCGGGGCCGAGCTGACGGCATAGGGGTTGAAGTTGCTCTCTGTGCGGATAATGGCGAAGACCAGGCTGGGGCTGATGCGATATTGTTGCGCAAACTGGTGAACCAACGGCCGGTATTTGTCGGCTTGCTTCACCGCGAGATTGGACACCATCGGGATCGTGACGTAATGGGCCGTCTTCTTGGCCCCGTCCTGGTCGATCGCCCGCGTGCCGGATTTTTTTTCAAGGAGGTAGGCGGCAAACGGCTCGGCTTCTGCCGGCGTGCGCACTGGTTTACGCTGTTGATCGACGACGAGGCCGAACAGGTAGGGCTCCTTGTCGCCGGTGAGGACGATTTCTTTGTCGGAAAATAAATCGACTGCTCGGGGATCCTGCGGGGTCAGGATCGTCGTGATCACGGCATTCTTGAGACTGCGCTGGGGGTCTTGATCGTCCAGCGTCTCGACCAGGATCTCGCCCGCATCAAAGTCGACGATCGCCCGGCTCTTGTAGTTCTGCGTGTACTTCACATACTTCTTGCGTTCGGGCAGTTTGACTTCGTCCTTTCCCCAGGTCTTCCCGACGTTCACCCCGAGGGCGGCGAGGATGGTCTCGAAGTCCTTTTGTGCAGCACGCAGATCCCTGAGCAGCGCTTCTGGATCTCGCGCGTACTGGTCGAGCTGTTTCTTGGCGACCTTGGCCGGATCTTTTCCCTCGGCGAGATCGATAATGGTCCGGCCGGTCCGGCTCGTCATGGCGCGCTCAGTCGCGGTGAGGACTCGGTCGGTCGTCTCACAGCCGGATGTGGCCAAGGCAAGGGTGAGGAGCAACATTGAGGAGAGCGAGGTCGATGGGCGCATGGGTGTATTGTACAGATTTTGCTGTGGCCTACAAGAGCGCACGGTCTTCATTTTCGCTCGATGCCCCTGCCTTCATAGGTCTTCCCTGTGCTAGATTATGGCACTCGTGATCGTCTACTTGTGGAAAGGGGGAGCATCATGGCTGAGAAGAAAATCATTGCAGTGGTGGGGGCAACCGGAGCGCAGGGTGGTGGATTAGTCCGCGCCATTCTGAACGACAAGAATGGCGGCTTCACCGTGCGCGCGATCACTCGAGACGTGCAGTCCGACAAGGCGAAGGGGCTGGCGGCGCTGGGAGCCGAGGTCGTGGCGGCAAACTTAGACAGCCCGGAGAGTCTGAAGAAGGCCTTCGCAGGGACATACGGAGTATTTTGTCTGACGAACTTTTGGGAGCACTTCTCACCGGAGAAAGAGTTTGCCCAGGCCAAAGCTCAGGCGCAGGCTGCGAAGGACACCGGGGTTCAGCATGTGATCTGGTCTACCCTGGAAGACACGCGCAAGTGGGTGCCGCTCAGCGATAATCGCATGCCGACCTTGATGGGGAAGTATAAGGTGCCGCATTTCGACGCTAAGGGTGAGGCCGACGGCGAGTTCACGAAGCTCGAAGTGCCCACGACCTTTCTGCTCACGTCGTTCTACTGGGATAATCTGATCCATTTCGGCATGGGCCCGAAGAAAGGGCCTGATGGGACGCTGGCATTTACGCTGCCGATGGATGACAAGAAGCTCCCTGGTATCGCAGCCGAAGATATCGGCAAGTGTGCGCTCGGCATCTTCAAGAAGGGGCGTGAGTATATTGGCAAGACCGTCGGCATCGCAGGCGAGCACCTGACCGGCACGCAGATGGCCGCCGCGCTGACCAAGGCGCTGGGCCAAACGGTGCGCTATAACGCCGTGACGCCTGAGATGTATCGCGGTTTTGGATTTCCCGGCGCCGAGGATATGGGCAACATGTTCCAATTCAAGCGCGACTTCGAAGCGGTGTTCTGTGGGGCGCGCAATCTCGACCTGTCACGCTCATTGAACCCTGCATTACAGACGTTTGACCAGTGGCTGTCTCGGAACAAGAACCGTATTCCGCTCGGATAAGCACCTTCCACCTTTCGATGTGCCCGTCGATTCCTCGCCGTCTGATCCGAGACGGCGGGCGGCCCCATCCTGTCTGTGACTTTGTCAAAATACGTAGGCTCGCCCTCCCTTTGACGTTATATTTCCCCTGAGGCTATAGCGTCCGGTTCTTCCATCGTTCGTCGCTCAAGAGCGGGGGCAGACCATGAGGAATGACCGGATCGCTGACCGTCTCGCGTCGATTCGATAACAGGCTGACCGTTATGTCCTGTTTGTACCGGTTGCTCAGAACATGACTGACCATGAACTCATGACCCATCCGTGGCTTGCCAGGCTCAAGCCTGCTGTTCCTGCGTTCGTCTGGTTGGCCACCGTCTGTACGTTTCTTATCGATCTCTACGTCCCGATGGGATTTACTCCCTGGCTCTCCTATTTCTTCCTGGCGTTCATGGTATCTCGGCTGTATCCCCCGAGGACCCTGCTTCTTGCCACGGTGCTCTGGTCGTTGTTGGTCATGAGTGGCGCGGTCTTGTTGTCGAAGGGAGGAGACCCTGTTGCGGGCACCTTTAATCGAGCGGTCGGTGTGGGGATATTGTGGTTGATGGCGGGGCTGTTTTATCTCGAGGGCCAGTCACTGCGTGCCCGGTTCGAAGATGAATCGAGGATTCACGCGATTCTTCAAGGTGCCTTGGATTCCGTGGTCACGATGGACCAGCGTGGTGTGGTCGTCGAATGGAACCGCCAGGCAGAGACGACGTTCGGGTATACGAGAGACGAAGCGGTGGGGAGCACCTTGGCAGAGCTGATTATTCCGCCAAAGTACCGGGCGGCACATGCCGCGGGAATGCAGCGATATCTGAAGACGGGGAAGGAGGTCATCCTCAACCGACGCATTGAAATTACGGCCCTCCGCAAAGATGGCCGTGAGTTTCCTGTTGAGCTATCGGTGGTCCCGCTGCAGGTGGGCCGCGAGGTCATGTTTTCGTCGTTCATACGGGACATCACCGAATTGAGACAGGCCGAGGAAGACCAGAAAGAGCATTGGAAGCTTGATGCATTAGGGGCTGCAGTCGGCAAATCTCTCACGACGAAATGGAGTCTCAACGAGAAGCTCGGGGCTTGCGCGCAAGCGCTAGTCGATCAGCTCGATGCCGCTTTTGCTCGTATCTGGACGCTCAACGAAGAGGAACAGATGCTCGAGCTCCAGGCCAGCGCGGGAATATACACGCATCTTGACGGGGCCCATAGCCGGATCCCGATGGGCCGTTACAAGATTGGAATGATTGCGCAGGAGCGAAAGCCTCATCTGACCAACGAGGTCGTCGGCGACGCTCGCGTGAGCGATCAGGAATGGGCCAAACGGGAAGGGATGGTGGCCTTCGCCGGCTATCCGTTGATTGTTGATAACCAACTGGTCGGAGTCATGGCCCTGTTTGCGCGTCACCCCTTGACCCTCTTTGCCCTGAGCGCCATGGGTTCGATGGCCGATCTTATCGCGCTCGGAATCCACCGCCATCGGGCCGGAGAAGAGGTGCAGCGGCAGGAATCGCGTTTGCGCGCGATCGTGGATCATGCGGTGGATGGAATTATGACCCTCGATGAGGCCGGGCTAATCGAGTCGTTCAATTCCGCAGCAGAACGGATGTTTGGATATCCGGCTTCCGCTGTGGTCGGTTGCAATATCAGGATGTTGTTGTCGGGATCTGGTGGTCATCTCACCGAAGACGGTCGGGTCGGGCGGCCGGCTGCCATGGAAACCGTGTGGATGGTCACAGGAAAACGAGCCGATGGAACGACCTTTCCGATTGAGTGCTTTGTCAGCGAGGTCGATCTAGGAGCGCGTCGCATGTACATGGGTGTCGTACGCGATGTCACCATGCGGAACGCATACGAAGACGCGCTCACTAATGCTCGATTGGCGGCTGAAGAAGCCAGCCAGGCCAAAAGTGATTTCCTGGCGAACATGAGTCATGAGATGCGGACTCCGCTGAACGCCATCATCGGGCTCACGGACTTTCTCCTCCGCACCCCGCTATCGTCCGATCAGGCGGACTTGCTGAAACGCTGTGAGAAGGCAGGTGCCGGACTGCTCCGTATGATCGAAGATCTCTTGCAGGCTGCCAAGGTGGATTCACGTACGCTGGAGTTGGTGAATGAACCGTTTGTTCTTCGCGAGTTGGTCACCGATACGGTGGATCTCTTGAGCGCCAAAGCTCAGGCCAAGGGCCTGTCTCTTTCGCTTCGCATCGACCCCGGCGTTCCCGCACTCGTTCTGGGAGATGCGCTGCGTCTACAACAAGTATTGCTCAACCTTATCGGTAATGCCGTCAAATTCACGGCAGAGGGAGGAGTAGAAGTTCACGTCAGGCCGGTACCAGGGGAGGCTGACGCAGGTGCGGTGCAATTTGAGGTGGCCGACACGGGGATCGGCATTCCCCCTGACCAGTTTGACAAGATCTTTGAACGGTTTTCGCAAGTCGACTCTCGCGCAAGCCGAGCCTATGGCGGAGTGGGCTTAGGGCTCTCCATTTGTCAGCAGCTCATCGGCCTGATGGGAGGACACATTCGCGTGGGAAGCAAACCTGGTTGTGGCAGCACCTTTACCGTGACCGCTCGGTTCGAGGTGATGCCGGCGGAGATGCATGAGCTCATCGAGTCCTGCCGAGGAGCCTTGTCGGCCGGAGACGCGACCACAGGCACTCCGGTCCGATGTGAGGGAGGGCTGAAGATCCTCCTCGCCGAGGATTCCGTCGAGTCTCAAGAGCTGATGGCCCTGTACGTTCGCGGGACTCCCCACACGATGGACTGTGTCGAAAACGGCACCAGCGTCGTCGAACGATATAAGGCGGGTGGCTATGATCTCGTCTTCATGGATCTCCAGATGCCTGGCCTGGATGGGTATGCGGCGACACGAGCCATCAGGGATTGGGAGGAGGTACATGGCCTGCCTCGAGTTCCGATCGTCGTTCTAACCGCAAATGCAGATGGCGAGGCGCAACGGAAAAGTGTGCTGGCAGGTTGTACCGGCTTTGTGAGCAAACCTGTCAAGGAAGCGACGATCTTGGGTGTGATCCAGCGGTTCATGGCTGCTCCCTCTGAGGGTTTCCCATCCGGACGGAATGACGGCCAGCCAGTTGCACGGGGTGAGAACCTTGAGCAAAATTTGCAGGCGCTGCGGCCTAAGTTCGTCCGCAATCGACGGGAGGACGTGACGGTGCTGCGATCTGCCATCATGGCACAGAATGCCGACCTTATTCGAACGATCGGCCATCGTATCAAAGGCCTCGCCGGTTCCTATGGTTTGGAGGCGATAGGATTGATCGGCAGCGCCATCGAGCAGGCTGCGCTCGATCATGACTTCGAGAAAGTGACCGTGGAAGTGCAGCGGTTGGATGAGGCGCTCCGGGAGGCTGATGAGCTCTGCCCGGGAGATCGTGCCCACATATCCCATTCGTAATGATCGAACATACTGAGTGAGTACAAGGAGACGCGACTATGAGTATCCTGATCGTCGATGATTTCGAAGAACAGCGTGAAATGCTCGCCGTGACCCTGAAGACAGCTGGTTATCGGTCGTTGCTGTTTGCGGCGTCGGCCGCCGAGGCCTTGAAGTGTTTGGGCGTCGGGGCCGAGTCCCGTCCATCCGATCGCATTGACGTCGTTCTGATGGATCTCTTGATGCCTGACATGGATGGGTTGGAGGCCTGCCGTCGCATCAGGTCAGAGGCGCGGCTCGAGCATCTGCCAGTGATCGTCGTGACAGCAAAAACAGATGCGTCTGATCTCACGGCTGCCTATACGGCTGGTGCGACGGATTACATTCGCAAACCGGTGATTCCTGCGGAACTTGTAGCTCGTGTCTCGATGGCGATGAGTATGAAGGAGGAATACGATAACCGGGAAGAGCGCGAGCGTGAGCTTGATGCCAAGACCAAGGAATTGGGTCGGACGGTGCAGGAACTGAAAACCCTTCGAGGCACTCTCTGCCTCTGTGCCAAGTGTAAGCGAGTCCGGACGACCGACGGACTCTGGCAACGGCTTGAGGATTACCTGGAAGAAAAGCTCAACGCCAAGATTACGTCCGGGGTCTGCACTCGCTGTGGGGGATGAGGCGTCACAATGCGACAACGAACAGGCTCCGAGGGGAGGGCTAGCACGTCGAATCCTCTCTCCTCCGTGGTACCGAGGGCGTTAGGACTGGAGCTGGCCGGCTGACTCCGTCTGTTTCCCCTCGAGTTCGGTCCAGCGGTTATAGAGCCGTTCTGCGGCTGTGCGGGCTGCGTCCAGCGCCTCGGACCTTTCTAGTAGTGCCGCGGCATTGGAGGCGATGGCAGGATCTTCTACTGCGGCCTGACAGGTTGCGATGGTTTCCTCGGCCTGGAGAATTCTCTGCTCCATCTTCGCCCACTCCTTTTGCTCACGATAGGACAGGCCTGTTCGCTTTAGCCGTCGGAGTTGACCCCGACTCGGCGCGGGATGCCTTGGAGGGTCGTGACGTCGCCGCACGAATCTGTTCTGTCGTCTTTCGTTCTTGCGCGGACTCCCATTGCGCATAGTCGGCGAACCATTCGGTCTGTCCTGTGCCGTCCAGCGCGAGCAGCATGGTAGAGACGCGGTCTAAGAGCCATCGGTCGTGCGTCACCAGCATCAACGCGCCGGGGAACTCCACCAGACTGTCTTCCAACACATCGAGCGTCGGAATGTCCAAGTCGTTCGTCGGCTCGTCGAGGATCAAGAGATCAGCCGGTTGTAGCATCAGGCGAGCGATGAGAAGCCGCGCTTGTTCCCCTCCGGAGAGGCGGGAGACCGGGAGATCCAACTGTTCCGGTCGGAAGAGAAACCGTTTCGCCCAGGAAACGAGATGGACCGAGCGGTCTTGATAGACGACCGAATCGCCGTGCGGGGCGAGGGCTCGACGGAGCGAGGAGGATTGGTCCAGTGATTCGCGGTGTTGCTCGAATGTGACCACGCGCAGCTTGTCTGCGCGGGTGATGATGCCTGAGTCCGGCTTCAGTGTGCCCGCCACCAGCTTTAGAAGTGTGCTCTTTCCGCTACCGTTCGGACCCAGCAACCCAAGTCGCTGCCCCGGTCCGAGCAGGAGATCGAGATTTGTTATGATCGACCGCCCGCCGAGCGATTTGCAGAGTTGTGTGGCCTCGACTAACTGTTTCGACCTGCGTCCCGATGAGGTGAAATTGATGCCAGCCGTACCTTGGTCTTTCCGGGCGTCGGCGCTGTTCAGCTCCTCGATCAAGCGGCCGGCTGAGTCGATCCTCGATTTGGCTTTTGTCGTGCGGGCTTTGGGACCGCGCCTGAGCCACTCCACTTCGCGGCGGACACGATTGGCCAATGACGCTTCATAGTTGGCTTGCGCGTGCAGCGCTGCATCCCGCTGTTCCAGAAAATCGCTGTAGTGTCCTTTGGCTTCGAACATCCCGTTGGGATAACTGCGATTAAGTTCTATCATCCGCGACGTCACCGCTTCCAGAAAACGCCGGTCGTGGCTCACGACGAGAAAAGCGCGGGCTTCGGCCCGTAACAATCGTTCCAGCCATAGGATACCTTCGACGTCCAAATGGTTGGTCGGTTCGTCCATCAGAAGGACGTCCGGCTCCAGCATCAGCGACCGGACGATGGCCAGGCGTTTTTTCCATCCTCCGGAGAGCGTGGCTGTGGACTGGTCGGCTGAGGGAAACTCCCCCAGGCTGAGCGCCGCGGACGTGCGACCACTATGGTCGTGAGGGTCGTGACCTTCGTCGATAAGAACTTGTGCCAGCACTTCCTCGATCGTATGCGCTCCGTCAAAGGACGGTTCTTGCGGAACGTAGCCGACGCGGAGCTGCCGGCGCATCGATCTGGTGCCCTCATCCGGTTCTTCGATCCCTGCCATGATCTTCAGCAAGGTCGATTTGCCGGAGCCGTTGGGCCCGACCAATCCGACATGATCGCCTTCTGCTAACGCGATCGATAAATCAGCAAACAACGGTTTCACGCCGTAGCTTTTGCTGATGGACTCGCAGCTCAAGAGAATTGTAGGTGGCATAGCTCTATCGACCGAATGAAAAGTTAATTGATCAGCTGATAGACGATCGGGCAGGACTGTTCAGGCCAGGCTGGATCGCAACTATACTAGTCTACGGGTTAAACGACAGAACTGCAAGTGGGTGGAGGGAGTAGGCAAACCGTCCTTCTTGCTCGCAGAGGCCCCACGATGAAACGGTGGTCCCTCGATGCGCGCAGTGAAGGACGGTTTGCCCACTCCCATGGAGAAGTTGAAGAATCGGAAGGGAGTCGTTCGACGCGCGCACTCGAGGATCGACCAGGCTACCCCCTGAAAGAAAACAGAGGATTAGGAGGAGGCGCGCAGAGGGAAACCATCTCGCCCATCCTGAAGGATGAAGAAGAATAGGATACGTTCGATGAAAGGCTCGAGGTCGAGCGGGACATGTCCCGCTCGACCTTATGAGGACTGCAGTGCGGAACTACTTTGCAGCCGCGATCTCGAGGAGTTCGACCTCGAAGACTAATGTCGCGCCTGGCTTGATACTGGGGGGCGCGCCCTTGTCGCCATAAGCAAGATTCGACGGGCAGACCAACTTGCTCTTGCTGCCGACTTTCATCTGTTGCACCCCTTCTGTCCAACACTTGATCACTTGATTCAATCCGAAGGTGGCCGGCTCGCCCCGCTTGACGGAACTATCGAACACAGTCCCGTCGGTCAGGGTTCCGTGATAGTGCACCTTCACCGTATCCGTGGCTTTCGGAGTTGCGCCTTTCCCTTCCTTGATGGTCGTGATGATTGCACCGGACTCGGTTTTCTTGGCACCAGATTCTGCCGCGGCTTTCGCGAGGTAGGCTGCCCCCGCTTTCTTCTCAGCTTCTGCGACGACCGAGGCACGGGCCTGTTGCAGTTGTTGAATCTTCGGGCCGAATGTCTGGAGGTCCACTTTGGGGGGCCGTTTGAAGACCCCATCGGTGATGCCGGACTTCACGAGATCAAGTTCAGACTCGCTCAGGCTGAAGGCCCCGAGCGATTGGCTGATGGCTAATCCCAAGGCATAGAGGGTTTTTTGTTCATCGTTCGTGGGCTCTGGGGCCGCAGCGAATGCCGCAGTCGTCCCAAGGCAGAGCACGGTCATCAAACAGGAGACAACGAAGCGCATGAGCTGTCCTTTCTTTATGTGTGACTGTAACGGACTTGATATCACAGGTCCTGGAACTTTGTAGGGTAAGCGATGTCGCGGTGAGGCTCAAGAAAAATATGTCTGCACGCAAGAAAATGAATCGGTGTCAGTGCGGCCTGGTTACCACCGGTGGCCCCGGTGGTGATATCCATAGTAGCGTGGGCCATAGACGTACGGACGGTAAAAATAATATGGCGGCCCGTACATCCAGGGGCGACCCAAGTAGAGGCCGAGTCCCACAGGGGGATAGGCGTAGAGGGGAGGGATCCCTTGCACAACGGCGGGTGGTTGCGCGACTTGGCGTTGCAGGTCGGCACTCGCGGACGCCTGGCGGTCGATCTGATCTTTCATGTGATTGACAGTCTCTTGTTGGGCTTGCATCTTTCCTTGGAGCGTCGCGATCTGGTCGCGCTGCGACTCGACAAACGACTCCAGACAACGGGTGTGGGCTGCGCCGGTATAACTCGAACATTCCCACGGTGTCTGCGACTCGCTTGCCTGGGCCGGTAGCCCGGCCAGCGCCACCCCCACTCCGATCGCTCCGATGATGAACTGCGGCCACAGTCCTGCTGTCTTCCGAGAGCATTCTAGATACTGGAGGTTGTGATCGTTCATAGGCCTCCCTCTTGGTGGCAACTATTATTTATTAGCCTACCATGCGATTGCTCAAGGAAACAGGGGGGGACGCAAGAGAGGTGGGTGGCAAAAGACGTGGGTGTAATAGGTAGGCCTGACGCCAGGGTCTTCAATTATGACGGAAGTGCCAGGGCTGAAAACACCCCGACCGTGGAGAGGGATCTCTCTGGTTCACATTGAAAAGACGCTTGCTTCTATTGTGAAGATTAACGAGGATATGTCCGGCAGTACGCAGCCGTTACCCCATTCACCTAACTGGAGGAGGTTTCTCATATGCAACGTGTGGCTATTCAGCTATCAACGATTGTTGTTGCCTTGGCATTTGGCATGGTGACCTTTGCGCAAGAACCGGCTCCCTCGGCACCGCCAGCCGCACCAATGTCTTCGGCCCCCTCGGCCCCGGCAGCAGCTCCCGCAACTGGTACTGAGATGAAGGGAGAGGGCGAGAAGCACCAGGGCAAGGCCGACCGGAAGGCGGAAAAGCAACGCCGGAAGGCTGAAAAGAAGGCAGAGAAGGAAAAGCAGAAAGCGGAGAAGGAAAAGAAAAAAGCGGAGAAGAAGGCGGCGAAGGAAGCTGGCAAGCCGTAATCACCAGGGGCGTGAGTGTCATGGCCGCTGACAAACAGAGATCTACCAGGGTCGATCAATGATTCACAGGAGGCCGAAATCGAAGTCGGCCTCCTGTGCTCCCGCTTCGCTGCGTCTCATCCTCTCGGCCGTTGCGCCCTTGCCGAAGCCTCGCTAGAATCCGCCCACACGTATGCCTGAGCCGCCTCCATGATTCTCGGATTCGTCATTCTCTATTTACTCCTGTCGGTCGGGATCGGACTGGCTGCCGCCAGGCGGGTCCACAACACGAAGGATTTCGCAGTCGCCGGCCGGAGTCTGCCGCTGCCGATTGTGATGGCCACGGTCTTTGCGACCTGGTTCGGCGCAGAGGCCGTGCTCGGCATTTCGGCCACGTTTGTGAAGGAAGGGTTGCGCAGCGTGGTAGCCGATCCGTTCGGGTCGAGCCTCTGCTTGATCCTAGTCGGGTTATTCTTTGCTCCCCGCTTCTATCGGCTGAATCTCTTGACCGTCGGCGATTTCTATCGTCTGCGGTACAACCGCACAGTTGAGGTCCTCTGTGCCTTGTGCATCGTGGCCTCCTATCTCGGATGGGTGGCTGCGCAATTCAAAGTGTTAGGGTTGGTCCTGAACGTGGTGACGGATGGCGCAGTGAGTCAGTCGGTCGGGATGGTGATCGGCGCGGTGATTGTCCTGACCTATACGACCTTCGGCGGCATGTTTTCCGTCGCCATATTGGACTTTGTCCAAATCTCCGTGATCATGGGGGGCCTGCTCTATATCGCTTCCGTCATCAGTGGATTGGCCGGAGGTGTGGAGGTTGTGGTCAACCATGCAGCCCAGGCCGGCAAGCTGGAATTCTTCCCGTCTGCTACAGTCGCAGCCTGGATTCCTTTTATTGGCGCTTGGATCACCATGATGCTTGGATCGATTCCCCAGCAAGACGTGTTCCAGCGCATTACCTCAGCGAAGGACGAGCGAACCGCTGTGCGTGGATCAATCCTGGGCGGGCTGCTCTACTTCTGTTTCTGCTTCGTGCCGATGTTTCTGGCCTATGCGGCAACGCTGGTCGATCCGACGACGTTTAATACGCTCCTCGAACAGGATTCTCAGCTCGTGTTGCCGACCCTGATCCTACGCCACACACCGGTCTTCGCGCAGATCGTGTTTTTCGGGGCCGTCCTCTCGGCGGTGATGAGCTGTGCGAGCGCGACGTTGTTGGCGCCGTCGGTGATGCTGAGCGAGAACGTGATCAAAGGGGCGCTGCCTCATCTCAGTGACTGGGAGCTGCTTCGGCTCATGCGGCTGGTTGTCGTGGTCTTTGCCGCTCTGGTCCTGACCATCGCACTCAGCTCCAGCTCCAGCATCTACATGCTTGTGGTGAACACCTACAAGGTAACACTGGTGGCAGCCTTCGTTCCCCTCTGCGCCGGGCTCTTTTGGTCCCGAGCGACGACGCAAGGGGCCTTGTCTGCCCTCGTGTCCGGGTTGCTGACCTGGATAGGGTTGGAACTGTTTGGTCCGTCCGATTCGATCTGGCCTCCGCAACTGGTCGGATTTCTCGTGGCGGCGACGGGGATGGTTGTCGGCTCGCTTCTGCCTCAGAAAATTGGAGCTCATGGCTGCTGGCGGGCAAGGAAGATCGAATCTCGTGAAGCGTGAAGCGTACGACGCAAGCGATGCGCGACGACCGCGAAGGGCGGGACGGGGGAGATAGGCGGGAAAGGCGCGATTCGCAGTTCGGTGTTCGAAGTTCCGAAAACTTCGAACCTCGAACCGAAGGCCCTCGCTCTTCTTGCTCGTCCCGCTTGCCAATTATGCTGTGGTAAGGTCCCAGAACCGTGAATAGACCTGCACGATGGGTGACATATGCGAGCATGGTCCTGGCAGGCCTCGCCGCCGCGCTTTGCCTCGTTGTTGCGCTCTATGGCGCCTATTTGGCGACCTTTCTTGAGCTGCCTAAGAGCGATGATCATCCCCCTCTGCGTTTGTATAGTGGACCCTTCCTCCTGAAACCTGATCTCTCGCTTGTGCACAGCCACCTCCTTGAGCGGCTGCAACGGTTGGACTATCGACGAGTGACAGTGCCGGTGCAGTCTCCCGGCGACTATC
This sequence comes from uncultured Nitrospiraceae bacterium, assembly GCA_963720035.1. Classification (GTDB taxonomy): domain Bacteria; phylum Nitrospirota; class Nitrospiria; order Nitrospirales; family Nitrospiraceae; genus Palsa-1315. The sequence goes on from CAVREB010000003.1 coordinate 226,188, forward strand.
AGCTGACCGATGAAGCGCTGACGGTCTATCTCCACGCGCAGCCGGAGGGCCATGTCGGGGCCACGATGGTGACATTGCCGTTGGATCAGGGTCGAGTGACGGATGTGCTCTCTCCGCTTGATGGCACACCACTCTTTCCCATCTTTCTGGAACCGGAACTCCTGAGCGGTCTGCGTGGTGCGTCGCGCCAAATGCGCGAATGGATTCCGTTGGCGCAGATTCCTCCAGGAATCATTGACACGATCCTGACCATCGAAGATCGCCGGTTCTTCTCCCATTTCGGCATCGATCCGGTTGCCGTAGGACGGGCGCTCTGGACCAATTTCACGAAGGGCGGTGTGGTGCAGGGCGGCAGCACCATCACGCAGCAGCTGGCAAAGAATTTATTTTATTCGCCGCAGCGGACGTTGGGACGAAAATTTAAGGAGGCCCTGGCAGCGCTGGTACTGGAAGTGAAGTATACGAAACAGGACATCCTCGAAAGTTATTTGAATGAAATCTACCTTGGACAGGCTGGATTCGTCTCGATCTATGGGGTACGCGAGGCAGCCCATCGTTATTTCGGCAAGACTCTTCAGGAATTGACGGTTGAAGAGGTCGCGATGATCGCAGGCCTGATCAAGGGCCCCAACAGCTATGCGCCGACGAAACATCCTGAGCTGGCGAAGCAGCGGCGTGATGTTGTGTTACAGCGGTTGCGGGAGACAGGCCTCCTCACTGAAGAGGCCTGGAAGCTAGCCGTCAATGAACCGGTACGCGTGACTCCGTCAGAGGACGTCCTGACCGACGCGCCCTACTTCGTCGATACCGTGCTTCGGCAGGTGGAAGAGGCCGGCGTGGTTCCCTTGCCGGAGGGCTTGCGGATTGATAGCACGCTCGATCCGATGATCCAGCAGGCGGCCACTGAATCGCTGGAGAAAGGGCTGGCCAAATTAGAGACTGCGCATCCCCAGCTCAGCAGTTCGCTGGAATCGGTGCAAGGGGCGGTAGTGGTGCTCGATCCCAAGACCGGCTCTGTGCTGGCGTTGGTGGGAGGACGGGACTACCGGCGGAGTCAATTCAATCGCGCCGTTCAGGCACGGCGGCAACCGGGCTCTCTCTTCAAGCCATTCGTCTATCTTGCGGCGCTGGAGGCGGCTCGTGAGGGTCAAGCCGGCAGCCTGACCGCGGCGAGCTTGTTGGCGGATGAGCCGGTGACCTTTGAATCGGACCGCGGTCCCTGGTCTCCGCAGAACTACGATAAACAATTTCACGGGCTTGTCACCTTGCGGAGTGCGTTGGAACAGTCGCTCAATGTGCCGGCGGTGCGGGTGGCTAAGGCCGTGGGGACTAGGCCGATCGTGCAGTTGCTGCATAGTCTTGGCGTGAATAGTGTCATCGGCGATGATCTTTCGTCGGTGGCCTTGGGCAGCTCGTCGGTGTCGCTGATGGAGATTGCGGCGGCGTACGGGGCGGTCGCCAACGGAGGGATCGCCGTCAAACCGACTGCGGTGCGATCCACCAGGGATCGACTGGGAGACGTTGTTTGGAATAGCGCACCGGATCGACTGCAGGCGACTTCGCCGCAGGGGGCCTATGTGTTGACGTCTCTCCTCGAAGGCGTCATCCAGCGGGGCACTGCGAGCAAAGCCAAGGTGATGGGATTTCATGGTGCAGTGGCCGGGAAAACCGGCACAACCGACGGCTATCGCGACGCCTGGTTCGTGGGCTACACGGCCGACCTCGTGATAGGGGTCTGGGTGGGGTTCGACGATGAACGACCTCTGCGTCTCACAGGAGCCCAGGCGGCCTTGCCGATTTGGGTGGATCTCGCGCGCCGGGTGATCCCGCCCAATGTCCCCGCATTCGTGATGCCGTCCGGTGTGGTCACCCGCGACATCGATCCGAAGACCGGACAGTTGGCGACGTTCCAGTGTCCCGAGCATGTGTCGGAGGTGTTCATCGAGGGCACGGAGCCCAGCGTCTATTGTGAGGTGCATGGAGGGGGAATATGGGAACGGCTTCGGCATACTTTTGGATTCTCCTAGGCCTGGCTGAGAGAAATAGTGTAAGCTGGCCCCAACGATCGGGCGTGAAGGGGGAATGACGCATGAAGAACAATGGCTTTGCAGGAGATGACAACATTACCCTCTTGGCCAAAGGGGTGGTGCTGACAGGCGAGATCCATGTTGAAGGGACGGTGCGGATCGATGGCCGCCTCGACGGCGAGATTCAGACCAAGGGACAAGTCATCATCGGCGAGGATGGACTGGTGCAGGGAACGATTACGGCCGGCACGGTGATCAGCAGCGGTCGCATCAAAGCGAAGGTGACTGCGATTGAGCGAGTCCAGTTGCTGAAGACGGCGACGCTCATCGGAGAAGTCCACACGCCGGTGCTCATCATGGAAGAAGGTGCCAGGATCCAAGGTGTGACGGATATGGGGGTGACCGCCTGGCCCGACGAGCTTCCGAAGTTGCCTGGCGGCGTTCGTGATCTCTCCGCACGCCGGGCTAAGCAGATCGTGGGAGTCGAGAAAGAGTCTCACGGCTAAGCGCAGTCGCAGGTCCGCTGCTTGTTTCCTGTTTGAATTCAATCCGTGACGAGGTCCTCAGCCCTTCACCATCTTGGCCTTCGCTCTCCTTCTGTTCCTCCTCTAGCAGATCGTCCCGGTGTTTCGGCCCTTTCACTTCCTCGTACTGTGTGCTGTGATCCTTGTGCGCATGACCTATCCGGTTCACGCGCGACTGGCCGCCCACCGAAGTTCTCGCTTGCCCACATAGTTTTTCTGAAGCCTGCCCGGGGCCAACCGCCTTGTTCTCTCGACAGCCCTATTCCAGCGGAATGGTGATGGCGATCCCACCCATCACATCGTTGAGCTTGAAGTCCCGTTTCGGGCTGAGCCGATGAGCGTTGTGACAGTTGATACAGGCCGGTGAGACGGCGATGTCGGGATAGATGGCCTGGAAAAAACTGTTTGCGCCCACTGGTCACGATTCCCGTGACCGGCAGGTCGGGATTCTTCCCGAGAGACTCCAACGCGTTGTGCTCCAGGTCGCTCGCCGGAGCGTTGCGGCGGTAAATAGGCCAGAGACTGATCAGTCGATACCGGACCCCGCTTCCCCCTTCGGCTGCCAGCTTGCCCGAGTGCTGGAGGAACTGGGCCGGCAACATGAGGGTGCCCTCCTGCTCCCAATGTTCAGACGCCGTGGTGACGCCTTTCTCCTGGAGCCGATTGACGATTTCTTTCGTGTACACCGTGCGATCGGCCTTGACGACGGCATAGACATAGGCCGCCACTTTCTCCGGCGGGATGCCAGACGATCCAGGGCGCTCTTCCTTGGCGGACAGGGCATAGGGCCCCCACCAGAGCCCGAAGATTAGGAAGGTGAGGGCTACGGCGTGGAGCGAGACGTTGACTCGGTGCATGAAGCCTCCTGTGGGGATGGCGGAAGAGGGATCACCGGGAGGGTCACGATGCACGAGGTGCCGCTCCCTTCCTGGCTCTCAATTCTGATGTCCCCTCCAAATTTCTTGATGATGCGCCGCGCGACGGTCAGGCCGAGCCCGGATCCCTCGCCTTGTCCCTTGGTGGTAAAGAAGGGATCGAAGATTTTTGACAGATGCTGTTTCGAAATGCCGGGGCCCGAATCCGCAATCGTGGTCACGACGGATCGATCGGTGAGGGCTGTCGACAGACGCAAAGTGCCCCGGCCCTTCATCGCCTGAATGGCATTCATCAACAAGTTTGTGAATGCCTGTCTGAGTTGGTCTGGGAGGGCCAGCACACAGGTATCTCCTGCATATGTTCTCTCGATCGCGAGTCCTGAAGCGTCCATGCTGCCGGTGATTGTTGCGATGGCCTGATCGAGTTCCCGTTCGAGGTGAACCGGTTGCCGCTGGTCCGATGTCTCGCGGGTCGTGACGCCGGTGAAGTCCCGAATAATAGCGGCCATTCGGCGACCATGCTGGACAATATCGCGGGCATAGGATTTGACGCGCTCAAGGCTGGCTTCTTCTCCGATGGCTTCTCCTAGTCCGAGAATTCCGAAGAGCGGATTATTCAATTCATGCCCGATTCCGGCGGTGAGGGTTCCGAGGCTGCCTGATTTCTCGGCCTGGATGAGCTGTTCTTGGAGGCGGCTGTCGTCAGTCGTGTCCCTGAAAACGAGGCCGATTCGATCCTCTCCCAGACTCCCTCCCGCCATGTGGAACCACTGATAGTGATACCGCCGGGGACCAATTTGAATCTCCTGTCGGCTGCTTGGTTCCGCCATGCCCATCGCTGGGGCCAACGGATCACGGGCGGCGTTGACGAAAGCGGCATCCTCTGCCCCAGAGGCGATCGCGACTTTTTCTCCGCTCCTTACATGGCTGAATTCATTTCGGAGGTGCTCTCGTATAGCGTCATCGACGGGGAGTATATCGAACAACGGAACTGATTTGGTCGAATCAAGTATGGCCTGAAAGGAGTCGCGTCCGACCCGGTTGATGTACTGTACCTGTTCGTTTTGATTAACCATGATGATCGGAGTTGGGACTGCATCCAGGATCTGGTCCGTCGAGTGAAGCAGGGACTCCACTTGTTGCGTTTTGATGGCCACTTGATCGGTCAGGCCTGCAAAGGCGGCTTCCAATTGGCGATTCATTCGATTGAATTCGTCGGCCAGATCCTGAAGTTCATCACCGGTCTGAATGTCGATGGGCTGCCGAAGTTCACCGCGCCCGATCAATTGCGCCGCTGCCTGTAACCGGCGCACCGGCATGACAATTCGACTGGCCGCGAGGTAGCCGAGTGACGTCATCAATCCGACGGCGACGAGACTGAATACAGCCATCCAGGTGAGGAAGTGCCGAATCGGGGCAAAGAGTTCGTCAGAGGATTGCCATACGAAGGTGTTCCAGGAGCCTTTCTCTAGAGCGCCATTGGTGGCACGGCTGGTTTCCGGTACCGGAGCGAATCCTATAATCGAGGTCGATTGTCCGCCGTGGCCATCGCTCGGCGCATTGACCCAGCCGGGATAAAAAGGTGTGACGAGAGGTATGAGCTTGGCGTCGGAGATCCGGACGCCGGTCGGAAGAATGGGGCAGCTCATCACGATGCCGCGATGGTCGATCAGCATCACATGTCCGGTCTTGCCGAAGCGAATGGGAGCGATCGATGGCGAGATCAACTCTTTGGCGTCGATCACCCGATGAATCACGCCGACTGCTCCATACCGGATGCGATCCATAATTGGCAGCGAGATGCTGATGACATAAGTTTGGGCACGTTCGTCGAAGTGCACATCTTCGATGAAGAGCTGGCCGACTCCGCGATTGAAGGCGCCTTTCCACCAATCCGTTTCTTTATTGGCAAAGCTGGGTTTCGTGGTCAACGCGGCAACCAGGTTGCCCTCAATGTCGGTGATGTACAACATCTTGGTGGCAGACCGGACCACTTGCGGTATCAGTTGCTCGGCTTCGCTCATGGCTCCGGAGAAATATTCTTGAAGGAGACGGGCCATTTTGCTTCCCGTAATGGCTTGGACTGCCGCGGGATTTTTGGCCTCCCAACCTTCGCTGAGCCCGTTCACCGCGCGTCGGCGCTCATCTTCCGTCATCTCCAGCAGGGCATCGCGCCGTTGCTCGAGCTCAAGGATAATCGAAGGGTCTGCCGCAATCCGTGATGTCCGGCCGACTTCATCGGACATCAAGAGATCGACTTTTCGGGCCGTTTCCTCGGCAAGGGCCTTGAAGCTTTCGCCGTTGACGACCTGGATTTCGCGAGAGCCTTGCCAAAAGGCGAGACTGAGACCCACGATGAGGGGAACCACCCCCACGAGCAACATGGACAGAATCAGTTTTGGTTGAAGCCCCCACCTCGTTTCAGACCGGGACGGGGGACGTGCGGGATTCATGACAGATATCCTTGTCCGGCCGGCTCGGCCCTGGGGAAGGTCAGGGTAAAGGTGGTTCCCTTATCAATCTTGCTGTCCACCTCAATCATGCCGTGCATTTTATTGATGATGGTTTTGACGTTATAGAGCCCCAGCCCCGTGCCTTTGCCGGGCGCTTTCGTCGTGAAAAATGGCTCGAAAATCTCGGGGATCTTGTCCGGGGCGATGCCGCATCCCGTATCGGAGATTCGGACGTCGACCTGTCCGTCAAGGAGTCTGGTCTCGAGCGTCAGTGTGCCGCCAACCTGTTCCATGGCATGGACCGCATTGGTGATGAGGTTGACGAGGACGTGCAGTAACTCATCCGGATTGCCCTTGACGGCGGCACCGGGCTGGTACTGTTTGATCATTTCGATATCGTGAAAACTGGATGCGTAGCGTGCGATTTTCAGCGCCTCGTCCAGCTTTCCGTTTACAGAGACGAGAACATCCTCGTGGGGGGACGCGCGTCGTGAGTAGCGGGTGAGGTCCCGGCAGATGGTACTCGTCCGTTTGACGGCTTCAATAATGTCCTGGGCCTGTTCGTGGACGGCGGCCATGTCGCGTTCCTCTGCAAGGTTTTCCGCCAGGCCCAAAATGAGTTGCAGGGGGTTGTTGATATCATGAGCGATTCCCGCAGCAAACGAGCCGATTCCCGCAAGTTTTTCCGCCTGGAGCAGCTCAGCTTCGAGCCTTGACTCATGCTGAATCAGTTCCCACAGCAGCCGGGAGGCTGACCCACTGAGGATGTCTGCGGAAGGAGGTTTGTGGGCATGCAGATACTTGTCCATCTCGGATCGCCCGTGACATCCATGATCAGGCTCACGCCATGGTTGCTGATCAGGTCCTGGCACATTGATGGTCACGGGGACCTGAAGCTCACGCGCGCGCTGTAGCCCTGGTGCGTCAGGATCACGGTCTGCAATCCCGACGATCTCAATCGACGGGATGTGGTGCAGCAGATCTAACAGCGCGCGGCCGCCGCGACCTGCTCCCAGAATGGCGACCTTGGTATGGTCGGATCTTTCCATATCAGATCTCCTCCCTGTGGGAGGGTTGTGGCCCTATTGCCGAGGAGAGCCAGGAGGGGAATGTCCCTCCCCGGCACAAAGGGGACGGAGGCTGGCTGTCACAGCCGTGCAAGTTCCCGCTGTTCCATGGCCCGTGCGACGGCTGATCTCAGTTTCTCTCCTTCGACCGGCTTGACAAGATAATCTACCACGCCTTGCCGGAGAAAGGATGTCGCCATATCGGTATCCGGGAAGCCGGTCAGTACGATGAGCGGGACGCGAGGGTAGTTGCTCCGGAAGTAGGCAATGGCTTCGGCTCCATTGATTTTTGGCATACGAATGTCGCAGATGACGACGTCAAGAAGGAGCCGGTTTTCGCCATAATTGATGACCTCGATCGCCTTCTCACCGTTTTCCGCTTCAAGGACTTCATAGCCGGCCTTCTGCAGGGTCATCTTCACGACTTTGCGAATATCCGGCTCGTCGTCGACCACGAGCACCCGTCCTTCGCAGGCCTCCCCCCCAATGAAGAATCCAGACTTATACTCATTCTTGTTACTATCGTCACTCATGGCACCCTCCTTGGTTAATAAATGTGTTTGCATCATGGTCGGCACTTGCTCTTGTCTTACGTGCAGCGCAATGCGCGTGCCAGCATGGCCATGCGGAAATGACTCAGATTTCCTTGCAAAGAGGAGTTTTGTCGTGAAGTGACGCAGGCAGACGTGGTTGGAATCCACCATCATGTGCTGAGATCCACCACCAGCGAGATTCAAATGGGACTTGAGAAGAGCGCTTGCTGATGGTCAGTGCATACGGCGAAGAAACGCGGGCATGCCGACCGCGAGAATGGTAGTCGATAACGGATCTGACTGCTCAGGGTCACGCCAGAGGAGGTATCGCATTCGATACTATAGGTATGGAAAGAGATTCGGTATATCTATGATTCCCAGGGAAAGAGAGCCATCCGGGGGTCGCGTCCTGTTCTGGCGACTCCGAATTGCCTTTCAGTCTGGCGCTGAGGTATTCTCGATGCATAAGAGATTGGAGAGGGTATGATTACGACGGATGTTCTGACGGAATACCTGCGCCGGATGATGCCGGACGCTGCGGTCACGGTCTCAGACCGGACAGGCACAATGGATCATCTCAAAGTGGTGGTGATCTCAGCAGCTTTCGCAGGGAAGAATCTGCTGGATCGACATCGTCTCATCTATCAGGCGTTGGATGCCCCGATGAAAGACGGGCGGATTCATGCCCTCGAAGTCACAGCTAAAACAACGGATGAAGCCTAGGAGGCCGACCAATGGCAGATCCCATTCAAGAAGAGATTAACAAGGAAGTCGCAACGCACAAGATTTTGATCTACGGCAAGGGGACCAAACAGATGCCGATGTGCGGGTTTACGAGAGAGACGATGCAGTTCTTCGACAAGTACGGGTATCCGTATGAACTCATCGACGTCCTGTCCCAACCGACCAAGCGAGAGGCGCTCGTAAAAATGACCAACTGGCCGACCCTCCCCAAGGTGTTCATCGACGGGCAGTTTTACGGCGACACCGACATCCTCGATCCGATGGCGGCCAAGGGTGAGATAGAGCCGCTGCTGAAAAAAGCATTCGGGAAATAGAGTAGTCGGGAAGCTGGGGGATGGCGTCCGCCAAACACTCCTGCTCGCCCCACGCGTCTGTTCTCACCCGCCCATCCCCGCTCGCGCCAAGACGCACCGATTACCCCGCTGAAGACCCTCTTTGGACGCGCGCAATCGAGAACTCGACAAGACCCTTCTTGCTCCGCTACTGCTTCGCGGCACGCTTAGTCTTGGGAGTTGAAAGAGCTTGTGCGATCCCGACCAGCGCGTGGGCTTTGTCTGAGGGGGAGGGCAGGGCACGGGCCCAGATGAGGGCTGATTGGGTGCGGCCGCCCTGAACTTGAGTGGCGCCAATCTCCTGGAGCAACGAAGCCCGGTGAGACGGCTGTGTCAGGCCGTCGGCAGTTGCGACTGCACTGCGGAGATCGCCTCTCCTGGCCTGGGCTTTGGCGATCGCCTCGAAGATCCAGCGGACGGCGCTGTCCATGTCGCTCAGTTCCTGCAGTCGACGGAGATCCTCTTCACTCAAGAACTCCCGCGGAGTCTGCGTGAGGCGCAAAGAGTTCCTTCTTTCGTGCTCCCCGTTGTTGGGGCGTTTCGACTAATAAGAAGGTGGCCTTCGCTCCCTGGATGTCTCCCGAATCCGCTTGGGCCGAGACGATTCTGGCATAGAGAAACGGGTGTCTTGGCCTGAGGTCCTCAATTGTTCTGACGGTCTCTCGCGCCTCCTTCGCCCGGCCGGACTTGGTGAGTTCGGTGAGGATATCTCCAACAGCCGATTCATAACCGGAAGCCATGTCGCGTTCTCCATCGATCCCTCGCTTCAGCAGGAGCGCAGTATTGAATGCGCCCTTCACATCTCCCTGCCTAGCCTGAGCGTTCACAATGTCGCTGATGGCCGATCTTCGATATAGATCCGTTTCAATCGACGTGCCTGTTTCGATGGCAGTGAATGTTTCTCCTGCCTCTGCCATGGCGGCTGCGATATGACGCAGAACGTCCGAGCGAGCCACCTCGTTGGCCGTCGAAGCGGCCGCCGTTGCTGCTTCCTGTAGAAGTCCCACTGCGATGGATTTCGCTCCGGCCTTGAGGTGATGGTTGGCAAGTTCCAAAAGGGCACTGGCCTTCGCATGGCCCGGTTTGATCGCCGAGGCGGTGAGTTGCGCTTCTGTCAGGCGGCCTTGCTCTGTCTGCGCCTGGACGATGCCCCATTGGGCATACCGCTGGAGCCCTTCTTCCAGTTGTGAGACGATCTGCAAGGCGCCCGGCATGTCTCGATCCCGCACCCGTCCACCCACGATGTTCATGAGACAGAAGGGGTTCTCGTTTGCGATGGTCACGGCGGTTTGTACGGCTCCCGTGATATCGCCATGCTCGGCTTGGGCTTCAGCAATCGCTGCTGTCGCCGTACTGATAACGGCGGGAGGAGCCTCTCTGTACTGCTCTCTCAACTGGGAGACAATCCGGAAGGCGTCCTCCATCTTGCCGGCATTCGCATAGGCGATGGCGACATATCCACGGGCATTCGCGGCCGCCAATTTCCCTTGTCGAGAAGAGCGATCTTCGATCCGAATTTCCGCATACATCCGTTCTGCCTCGTCGATGTTGCCTTCTTTGGCATAGACCGAGGCGAGGGACGCAAAATGGCTCGTTCTGTTTGGGAGATCGGAGAATAACTTCAGCGTCTCGCGTGCTCCGTCCGGATCGAGAGAAACTTGTGCGAGGAGAATGCTTTCCAAAGCGGAGGACCGATCCGCCGGTTCCGGAAGGAACGACGCGATCGTTCTGGCTTCACCGAGCAGTTTGGCCGGCGGCGTCGACTTGGTCGGTTCGCTTGCGCTGGCGCCGCCGACAACGTGGAGGAGTATGGTGATGAAGAGTGTAGTTCCGGTTCTTACGATTGCGCGTCGATCTGGTGAACTGGTCATCGTTTCGCTTCAGGAGGAGGCCAATTCATTTCAGCGTGCCGGCCGCAGTAGAAGCAGGAGAGGCGGTAGCGGGCTTTACGGCGGGGGTTCGGCAGTGACGTAAAGGTGATGGGGGTGTCGTCGAAGGGACAGCTGGGTTGATCGTGGAGGAGGTGCACCTCAGCCATCATCGTGATCGACGCGTCATCCCAGGGTGGCTGGGTTTGTTCATTGCCCGTGATCGGTTCTTTTGTGTGACAACGTTCGCATTCGGCTTCGTAGGTCTTGATACGGGCCAGATGTGGCGTGAGATCGGTGACGTCCATCGGTCCGCCGCAGCCGGGTTTGGCACAGGTCAGGTGTTCGTGCTGGAGGGCCTGGACAAATCGGCCGTGTGCTGTCCGTTCTTGTTCTGACTTCATGGTATCTCCTCCGAATTATTGCTCCGGTCGCTTCTATGCTAGGGCATTGAACTCTCTCAGCATCGTTCGCAGATATTCTTTCTTTTGTCTTCCCCGAGAGAGTGGCCCAAACGCTCTTCACTGCGCGCATCGAACGGGCATCCTTCCAAGCTCGCTCGTTTCACTTTCCCGGGAATGACACCCCTGTTGGTCCCACTGCGCCCGTCGAGCGAGCACATTCTGATCGTGCGCGCTCCGGGAGCAAGGGATCAGCACGGCTGTCATTCCACTCCTTCATATCCCCCAGGCGCCGCTGATCTGGATATTCGCGCCATTCACATACCGTGCTTCGTCGCTGAGCAAATACCTCACTGCAGCCACGGCATCGTCTATGGATCCGATGTATCCGGCGGGGATGCGTTTGGTCATACCGGCGAGTTCTTCCGGCGGCGCACTACCTGAATCGATGAAGCCGGGAGAAATCGCATTGACGGTAATGCCGTGGGGCGCCAGCAGTTTGGCCAGCGTGCGAGTCAGAATCAAGACGCCGGCCTTGGCGATGTAATGGGCCGTCACGTCCGGTTGAGAAATCATCTGGTCTGCGTTGGCCATGCTGAAATTGATGATGCGCCCGGATTTGCGGGCTTTCATGCCCGGTGCGGCGGCTTGCGCCAGATAGAAGATCGGATGGAGGTTCCCGTCGAACATCTCGTTCCAGCCTGCAGGCGTTTCGTCGAACAGGTTCACGCGATGGTACGGTCCTGCGCCGTTGATCAGCGCGTCGATCCGTCCCCACTGCTGTTCGACATGGGCCACGAGGCCTTTGGCCGCCTGGGGGTCTGACACGTCACAGCGAATCGAGAGTGCACGACCGCCACGACTGGTGATGGCGTTGGCTGTGGCTGTTGCCTCTGCTTCGCTCGTGCGGTAGCAGATGGCGACCGACCACTGTTGTGCCGCCAGGTCGAGCGCGATCCCTCGCCCGATGCCTTTGGCCCCGCCTGTGATGAGCGCCACTCGCTCCGCCATAGATGATCCCTCACCTGGTCGGTGTTGCCAATCGTGTCTTGAGCCTGGTCGCGAGCAGTTGCAATGTGCCGGCTGTTCGCACGGAGAAGGTTCGGTCTTGCTTAGGTTTCTTATTGTCCTCTTGGCACTCTGTGATGAGCGACTGCAAGTCTGCGAGCGCATCTACATCGCGCCAGGCAGTGGTAAGTCCGACAGACAAACCCAGTTGCTTGGCCTGTTGTTGTGTGACGGCGAGGACTTGATCGGTGGACCAAGGCACCCCGGTAAAGAGTTTTTCTGCCGGCTGCTTGAGGCCGATCAAATAGTAGCCGCCATCCAGGGCTGGCCCCAATACCACGTCCGAGCGGCCCAGCATCGCGAACGCTTCTTGATAGACCGACAGAGGCAAGGTCGGGACATCGGTCCCCACGATGATCACCTGTTTGTAACCCCTGGCGAACAAGTCGACAAAGGTGCGGTGCATCCGTTGGCCCAGATCCTCTCCTACTTGATCCAACAGGCGGACGCCCTGCCGTTCTTCCATAATTTTGAAGAACACTAGATCAGAGGAAGGAGCACAGGCCAGGTAGCGATGGAACGGGAGCTGGAGCTTTGCGATAGCGAGTTTGGTCCGTTCCAGTACGTCGAGGACGAAGCTGCCGTGCAGGGTGGCTGCTTCGTCAGGTGTCAGCGGCGGGCAGAGCCGCGTCTTCACCTCGCCCGGGATCGGAGCCTTGGCGAAGATCACCAACGCCGTGTGAGACGAGAGGGGGGACGTATCAGGCGATTGAGAGGAAGGCTGTTTCATGATTTATCTCACCAATCCATACCATCGACTGAGTCTGTGAGAGGGTACGCCAATCCAATAGAGCAATCGCAGACCCCACATCAAGAGGATCGCCCGCAACGGTCCATGCTGTTCCCAGCGACGGAAGGAGGTGGTCACGGTTGCGGTCAGGGCCGCGGTGGCTCCCTTTCGTTTGAGCCTGCGTGAGAAATCGATATCCTCCATCAACGGCATGTCAGCGAAGCCTCCGATCTGTTCGAAGATGTGACGACGCACGAACAGGGCTTGATCCCCGGTGGCGATGCCGCTCAGTCTCGAGCGCCAGTTCATCATCCTGCTGATGATGGTGCCCCACATCGAGGGGCGATCGAATCGGACATCGAACCGTCCGCCCACAATCCCTGGATTGGCCAGCGTCGTCTCGATCATCGTTTTGGCATTGTCTGGAAGCTGCGTATCGGCATGGAGAAAGAGGAGAGTCTCACTGCTACTGGATTTTGCGCCTTCGTTCATCTGGCTGGCGCGTCCACAAGGAGCGGTCACCAGTCGTACGGGGCTCTGTGTCGGGGACTGAGTCCTGCGCCTGAATGACTCGACAAGCGCAGGGGTTTGATCGAGGCTCCCTCCATCCACCACGATGAGTTCATCGAAGCCGAGCGCGGCTGTGTGCGCCAGTGCGGCCATGATGGTCCGTTCTTCGTTCAGGGTGGGGATGATGACGGAAATCGTCATCGCCATGGGTCGTTAGGAAGGTTTCTTTGGTTCGTTGAACATGAAGTACATGACGACAACCACTGTCGACCAAAACACCACTTGCTTGTGCCAGAATAGGACTTCCCCATAGTGGAAGAAGACGGCTGCAAGCAGGAGGGAGGTACCGATGAGGCTGTACCGGAGGGTCATGTTTTCGACGACGGCATTCGCCCACACAGCAACCCCGCCGAAATAAATCAAGAGGGGAATGACGTCGATCTCGAATCCCCCGCTGATCGAGAGAAATACGTCGAGAAAGCCGATGAAAATGAGGGCGGTGCCCACGATCATTCCGGCGACACGCATCTGCTTGTCGCTTCCGGAGTCGTCTGATTCTGGACGGACCGGCTCGTGTGTCGGTTCTGGCTGCATAGTCAGCTGGTTCCTAAATGCGGTTTATGCGTTGGTGCATGATCGGTTTGGATGCACGTGACTCCGGATGTTCAAACAGGTCAGCCAACGATTCAGAGCGAACTTGGGAGGTCTGCTTAAGCATGCTGCTAGACCTTGAAATGTTTGCTCAGCGTAAGACCTTGGCGCTGATACGAGGACCCGAGTGCCGTACCATAGAGCTGACTGGGCCGTGCAAGCATCCTGTCGTATACAACCTTAAAGAAGGTTTGTCCATCATGGATCAGGAAGGGCACGTCATGGGGGCGGACCTCCAGGACCACTTGGGTGCCGTGCAATTCGCCGCGGCCGTACCCGAATCCCGGGTCGAAAAAACCGGCGTAGTGGGTCCGCAGCTCGCCACAGGCTGCTTCGAAGGCGACCATCTCTGCCGCGTAGCCGGCGGGAACGCGAATCCGTTCTTTCGATGCGAGAATGTAAAATTCCTCCGGCTCCAAGAGGAGGCTATCCTGGCGGTGGCGGTACAGAGGTTCCCAAAAATCGAGCGCCGCATAGTGGCCGACCTTTGACAGATCGATGACGTGACTGTTCTTCTTTGCCCGATAGCCAATAATCGGCGTGCCACTTCGGTCGTCTCCCTTCAGATCGATGCGGAGAAACAAGCCACGATCCGTCCGGAGATCTCGGGTGCCCAGCGCGTTCTTCGTGGGGAGATTGTGGTAGAGCAAGGGCTCTCGCTTGTGAAGCGTCTGGAGCGACCGGTCTGACACGGTGGCGTCGCCGCGCACGAAGCGAATTTGATTGAGCGAGTAACCGGTCTTCACCTTGATGGCGAACGAACGGGGGACGATCTCCAGATAGAGGGGCCCGGAATAGCCGGTTCTGATTTCATCGAATCCGGTATTGAGATCCGTCACGACGCGGGTAAAGACGTCCAGCCGTCCGGTCGTACTTTTTGGATTGGTCCGCGCCCGGAGGGACTTGGGCAACGCCACACGTTCGAGCAACGGCACCAAATAGACATGGCCCTTTTCGAGAATGGCCCCCTCGGTCAGGTCCATCTCATACATCACGAGGTCGGACTGGTAGAAGTCCAGGACGTTGAGTCGGCTCGTGATCTCGGACAACTCCGGCAGGAAGCTGCTGATCAACCGATAGGCTTTGCGCCCGAGACGCAGATCGAGACTGGCCGGTTGGATCTGCCGGTCTTCGATCGGCACGTCGGCGTGGATGGCACCGCCCGCGATCAGCTGCTTAATCTGTTGGTAGGGCAAAATGCCCTGCGTGGGTCTGGTGCTCACAGGTCGTCGTGCTCTCCGTTACTGCAAGATCCCAGTGAAGGCCCTGCGCTGACCATCGGCAGCTCGCGCGCGGATCCCTGTTTCGGTTGAGGATAGTGGAACGCCTTGTTTTCATAGTTCTTCAAGAGGACCCCCTCGGCATCCATGTGCACCATGTAGTCGCCGGGGAGCAAGGGGATTTTGCCGCCGCCGCCTGGCGCATCGATCACGAAGTGTGGGACTGCCATCCCGCTTGTGTGGCCCTGCAGCGACTTGATGATGTTCAGCCCCGTTTCGACCGTCGTGCGAAAGTGATTTGTTCCCTTGGTCAGATCCGCTTGGTAGAGATAATAGGGTTTGATGCGAGCGAGCAGGAGCTGATGCATCAATCGTTTCATGATTTCAGGATCGTCGTTGACGCCTTTGAGCAGCACGGTTTGCGCGCCGAGCGGCACACCGGCATCGGCTAACATTCCGCAAGCCGCTTTGACCTCCGGAGTCAGTTCATCGGGGTGATTGAAGTGCAGATTCATATACACAGGGTGGTACTTTTTCACGATCGCGCAGAGTTCCGGGGTGATCCGTTCCGGTAA
The DNA here is from genome assembly GCA_963720035.1 of uncultured Nitrospiraceae bacterium. Taxonomy (GTDB): domain Bacteria; phylum Nitrospirota; class Nitrospiria; order Nitrospirales; family Nitrospiraceae; genus Palsa-1315. The sequence continues at coordinate 241,766 of CAVREB010000003.1, forward strand.
CGTGCCGGGCACCCGGGAGCCGAGGCGAATCAGTTCCAGATGCGGGATCGTGCGCAGAGCCTTGAGGATCCGTTCGAGCAAATGATCCGGCAAGAGCAAGGGGTCGCCGCCGGAGAGAATGACGTCGCGCACTTCGGTATGCTCTCGCAGGTAGACGATGGCCTGGTCGAGTTCACCTTTCTTGAGGAATCCCGGTTTCCCGACCAGCCGTTTTCTCGTGCAGAACCGACAATAAATCGGGCACTGGTTCGTCACCATGAGCAGCACGCGATCCGGATAGCGATGGACAAGATGCGGGACCGGACTCATGAGGTCTTCCTCGAGCGGATCGTCCTCCGCTTCGAAGTCGTCCATTTCGGCGATGTCCGGGACCACCTGTTTCCAAATGGCGTCGCCCTTTTCTTTAATCGTCGCCATCACCGTGGGGGTAATGCGCATTGGATAGTCGCCCACAATGGCTTCGATTTCTTTCGCATCGACACCGAGCCGCTCCGCCAGGTCTTTTGGCTTCACGATGCTGTCTGCGAGTATGCGTCTCCATGCTTCCATGCAGTCTCCTTTGCTGTCGAGTGGATCAGCAGGTCTGCTGGCGCGATTAGCTGCCGGCGATCCGTTCCTGACCGTACGTCTTGTCCAGATAATTGAGGATGTCGTGGGTTTCCGTTAACACCAGGTCCCCATCCTTGAGGACGGGAACATAGTACTGGCCTGAGACTTCGTGCACCGCTTTGCGCATCGGGCGAACGTCGGGCACGACGACGTGCTCGTATTCGATGTGGAGGTCCGCCAGTTTCTGGCGCACGACCTCACAGTCGGGACACCAGGCAACGTGATAGAGGGTTAACGACATAGTTCCGCGTTATGAGTTCTGAGTATTGAATTCTGAATTAAGCCTTCCGAGTCTGAGAGTTATAACTTAGCAATCAGCACTCGCGCTCCCTGCGACAGCGCACGGGACCATGATGGCGTCTTTCATTCCGTGGATCACTTTCTTATCCGCCGGGCAGATGGTAGCCAGGATACCAGCCAGTTCGATCGTTTCGCCACTCACGAAATAATAAGGCGAGAGCCTGGCGCGACCGGACATCTGCTTCATCTCACCGGTCACCGGATCGAAATAGTCGAGTTCATACAGGCGGCCCTTGTGAAACTCCTGCAAGATGTAAGGCGTTCGGGGAAAGGCGGCCAGGGCTTTGTCGATGGCACCAGCCCATTCGCTCTGCGGCATATCATGTCCGACCGATACACCACGGCTGCCCCAGGCAAGTTCGGAGAATCCGGATGGCTTGATCACGAAGTGTCGCTCTTTTTGGGTTGCCGTGGCCAGATCGCGCCAGTTCATCACGGCCCGTCCGCCCATCGCCAAACCAGGAATTGTGGCGGATGGAGGGATGGGCGCAGGATCGAGAATCCAGGTACGCGGCATGATGGTGGTCAGGTGTAGGAATACCTCCCGGCCCAATGCCTGTTCCCAGAACGGTTGCAAGGCTGGGTGATGGAGGAGGGCAAAGGCGAGCTTTTCTTCCAACGCCGGCTTGTATGGAGGCGTGACAGCGACCCGGTCCTTCTTGATCGCATATTGGACGAGTTCTGACTTGGGAATGTTGAGGAGATCGAATAACTCATAGAAACGGTAAATCAAGGCGATCGGCTGGTCCATTCCCTCGCTGATGAGCCTGAGGCCTTCTTCAGTGAATCGAATGTGACGAGGTTCCACGCAGTAGGCGTCGAGACCGATTGCTCGAAGTCGGGCCGCAAGCCACGTCATTTCCGGCCGATAGTCTTTGGCTTCCTCTGACATCAGTATCGCGACGCAGCCGGTATGCTGAGCGAACAGGGCTCTCAACATGGTCGCAAATCCCCGAACCATCCCCTCGGAGCCTCCCACGAGTGAGAGACCCACCAGCCTCCCCATCGGCATAAAGCGCCGATAGGCATGCGGTCATACCGATTCCTCCTGGGACTGAGTCGAGTTCAGTGATCACCATGCCGTCCTGGGTGGGGATGATGTCCGGTCGGATGACCGCGGGAAGCTGGTCGCGGAACCGCTTCATTCGGCTGTACGTGAGCAGACCTTCCGGTTTTCCTTGATCAAGGTATCCCGCAACCCAGGCTGGTTGGTGGCCTCGTACACTGTCGACATAGAGGCGGTTCAGCGCTCGATAAAAGGATAAGAGCTGTGGCCCGAGCCGGTGAAAAAAGTCTAATTGGTCTTTCGTGAGAGGGAGCGGTGCGGTGGCAATTCGCCAGGTAGTCGTGGCGGTGACTGCTCCGGGAGCCGAAGCCTGCCCGGGCAGAGATGGAAAGAGACCAGCTTGGCTCAGCTGGTCACGAATGATTGCGCAGCGGTGAAGGAGGTCGGAGGTAGCCAAGTCAGACAGAGGCAGTATCCGTGTCAATGAGAGCCTCTCATGCGAGGCTAAGGAACTGTAACACGGGGCTTTAGGATCGTACAAGGGGCGAGGGGAGCGTTGAAGAAGGAGCGGCAGGACTCGCCATGCGCACGCAGTTTTTCCGCGCCCACTTTGCGACGTAGATCGCGGCATGGATGGGAAATATTGTGGCGTCTGCTGAGAGCGGAACCGGTAAAAATAGGTGACATCCCCTTAGGCACTCCTGCAGAATGGTGTTAGTATGAGCCGCAGATCGATTGGAATCCTTCCATGTCCGCATATCACCGATGAGCTGGTGGGCACTTCCGTGACTCCACCCATCGTGCTGCCACAACTCGTGCCGAGCCGCACCTGTCTCCAGTGCGATGTCTGTTGTCGATTCCCGGACCCCGATAGCGCCCTCCGTCCGTACTTTACCGAGAACGAAATCACGCAGGGCCCTGGCTCGGGGCGTTGAGGGAACCGCCTTTCCCAATCGGCAAGGGTCACAGGTGATCCTCGTGCCCGACCCGCATGGAGAGGGGTATCTCTGCCCGGCATTCGAACCAGCGACCTCAACCTGCCGCATCTACGAGCAGCGTCCGCTCGATTGTCAGCTTTATCCACTGGCCCTGATGTGGGATGAGGCGCACGACCAGATATTGTTAGGGTGGGATACGAAATGCCCGTTTATGCGAGAGACAATTCCGGTGGAGATCCAGTGTCACGCTGACCGGGTGATGGCCTTGCTCGATCAACCAGACATCCGTGACCAGCTCGTCGCGCATCCTCGCCTCATCGGGCGGTTTCAAGAGGACGTGGTCGTGCTCGCCCGTCTTCCGGGCCTCACCAATGCCGTGGTTGGTCAGTGGGGGCCTGCGCCGCTGCATCGGCTCACACTGGTCGATATTCCGCGCATGACGACGGCGTTGGATCGGTCAGGGTGGTGCCGCGCTCAGTCGCTCGCGGCCTATTCGCCCGTCTATCATTATATGTGGAATGGATTACTGGCCTATTGGTGGATGGAGCTTGAGGGGACTTTTTGCCTTTTCGCGCAATCGCCGGACGGTTGGTTCATGCCCCTGCCTCCGATCGGGGCTGGCTCGATCGACGCGCCTCTGGCTGACGCGATCGGGCTGCTGCGGCGCTGGAACGGTGACTCGCCGGTCAGCCGAGTTGAGAACGTGCCGGCCCAGTTGGTGCCAGAGTTGGAGCGGCTGGGATATTCGTCTGACGCCCAAGGAACCGGACTATCTGTATCACGCGACGGACCTCGCGGCCTTGGCGGGCGACCGGTATAAATCTCAACGCGCACTGTGTAATCGATTCGAACGAGAGCAGTCTTTTGAGGTGGATTCCTATCAGGTTGGCGACCGTCAGGACTGTCGTGCCCTCCTAGAGGATTGGGCACGGCAGAAGCAAGAGGAAGGACTCGAGGCATTCGGTGTGATGCTGTTGGCTGATGCAGCGCCGGCTCACGAAGTCATCTGGTCGCAGGCGTCGGCTCTTCGAGTCACGGGGAGGGTCGTCAGGACTCACGGTCGGCTGTGCGCGTATACCTTCGGCTATTGGTTGACGAGTGCGACATTCTGTGTCCTCCTAGAGGTGACGGATCGGACTGTTCCCGGTCTCGCGCAGTATCTGTTTCGGGAGACCTGTCGGACGGCCGTGGCTGAAGGGGCCGAATACATTAATGCGATGGATGATGCAGGCCTTCCCGGATTGCGCGCATCGAAACAGGCCTATCATCCCGCCATACTGATTCCCAACTTCATTGCCTCCCCGGCGCGTGAATCATGAAGACTTCAATGGCCTTCTCATTCCTGGATCTTCGCCGCTATCGGTGGTTGCCCTATCTCATTGTTGGCACGGCCCTATTCGCGCTTCTCGCCGGTGTCATCCTGATTCGGTTCGTCGAATCTCGTCTGGTGGATGCGACGGGAGAAGAACTCACGCTGGCCGCGGCGGAAGTTGCCGAGAAACTCGACCGGATGTTGTTCGAACGCCAAGGCGACGCCCTCATGATGGCCCGGGCTTTTTCGTTGCGAGCCTCCGATCCGAGATATCTCTCCGAGTACCTGAAGTGGATGAAGAAAGCCGATTCCCCGATCTATCTGTCGTTAGCAGTCACAGACAGTCAGGGTACGGTCGTGGCGGCGACGGAGCCTTCGCTCGTAGGACGTGACTATAGCCATGCAGTACCGTTTACCGCTGCGCGTGCGACGCGACGACTCGACGTTGCAGACGTCGCGGTGCAGGAACCGGAGAGTGGCGTCGACACGATTGCGTTTACGGCCCCGATTCTCGACTCGCAAGGCACGTTCCTGGGCGTCGTGACTTCGCGGGTGGGGATCCCGTTTTTGGAGGAAGTTACAACCAGGACCATTCGCTCACTTGAGGATCGGCAAGGAGGGGGCGGGCGAGTTGAGTACCAAATGTTAACCCGGCAGGGCCGGGTGTTTGTCGACTCGAATCTGCCGAAGAATGGGACCGTCAATCTTAAAGAACTTGGACTCCCTTCGGTGTTGCTGAGCGAGACCGGTGTACCGGGGTTTGTCGAGGAAGAGCATCTGCGCCGGCACGTTCAGGTGGTGACAGGCTATGCGCAGACTAAAGGTTTTGGAGAATTTGTTGGGCTGGGCTGGTCGGTCCTGGTGCGAATGGAGCGGCAGGATATTTTAGCTCCCATTCATGCCTTCTTGTGGAGGGTCGGAATCGCAGGCGGGGTGGTCTGGATTCCCATGCTGGGGTTGTTGCTCTGGGCCACGGCACGATTGCGCTCGGAACATCGACAGGCACAACAGGAAAGTGCCTGGGCGAAAGCCGCTGAAGCAGCGCTACTCCAGAGTCAGGAACGAAATCGTGCGATCGTCGATACCGCGCTTGATGGGGTGATCACAATCGATTCGACCGGAATTGTGACCGACTGGAATGCGCAGGCCACCGCGATTTTCGGCTGGTCCCGCGAGGAAGCGCTGGGACGGGCCCTTACCGGGACCATCATTCCTGAGCGGGATCGTCAGGCGCATGAACATGGCATCCGTGAATTTCTCCGTACAGGGGCCGGAGCGATCTTGAACCGCCGGATTGAAATTATCGCCCAACACAGGGGCGGTTGGGAGTTTCCCGTTGAGCTAGCGGTGTCACCGGCAAAAATTGGTGACGCGTATATCTTCAGCGCCTTTATCCGTGACATTACCGACCGGCGCCGGGCTGAACGGCGTCTCGCATCTCAGTATGCGGTGACCCGAGTCCTTTCCGAGGCGACGGCCCTGGAAGAGGCCGTTCCGAAAATCATGCAAGCAATCGGGGAGAGCCTGGAATGGGATCTGGGCGTGTTCTGGCGGGTGGATAGGGCGACCGGGGTGCTGCGCTGTCTCGATCAGTGGAAGGTGCCGTCCCTGCAGGCCGATCCGTTTTCCATGGAAACGTGGCAGCATGTGTTTAACCGAGAAGAAGGCTTGCCGGGGCGTATTTGGGCCAGTGGCAAGCCGGTCTGGGTGACGGATGTCGCGCTGGATGTCAATTTCCCTCGTGGCGCGCAGGCTCTACAGGTTGGGCTCCACGGGGCATTTGGATTTCCTATTCTTGTGGGGAGTGAGATCGAGGGCGTCATCGAATTCTTCAGTCGCCAGGTGCGGCAGTCCGATGACGAGTTGTTGAGAATGGTGGAAGACATCGGTCTCAAGATCGGTCAATTTGGCGAGCGGGCTAGAACGGAAGGGGTATTACGGGAAACCGAGGCGCAATTGCGACAGGCGCAAAAGATGGAAGCGGTAGGGCGATTGGCCGGCGGCGTGGCGCACGATTTCAATAATCTTCTCACGGTGATTCGAGGGTACAGCGAGTTGCTCCTTGGTCGGCTGGGGCCCACCGATGCCATGCGGAAAGATATGGAAGAGATCAAGAAAGCGGCGGACCGGGCTTCCGGGCTGACGCGTCAATTGCTGGCGTTCAGTCGTCGTCAATTCATCGCGGCGAAAGTCGTCGATCTCAATGCACTCGTTGCCAATATGGACGGCATGTTGCGGCGCCTCATCGGTGAAGATATCGTCGAACTCTGTGCCGAACTTGATTCTTCGGCCGGTGCCATCAAGGCTGATCCCGGACAGGTCGAGCAGGTCATCATGAACCTGGTGGTCAATGCGCGTGATGCGATGCCGAAGGGCGGGCGTCTGACGATCGAAACCAAGAATGTGACGATTGGGAAAGGAGCGCGCCTGGATGCCGTGGGAGTGGAGCCGGGATCCTATGTGTTGCTGACGGTTCGTGATAACGGCCATGGGATGGATGCTGAGACACGGTCGCATCTGTTCGAACCGTTCTTCACGACGAAGGAGCAAGGGAAAGGGACGGGATTGGGACTCTCGACCGTCTACGGCATCGTCAAGCAGAGCGGGGGGAGCATCACAGTCGAGAGCGCTCCTGGTCGGGGCACGACCTTCCGGATCTACTTCCCGCGGGTCGAAGAAGAGGTCCCAGGGACAACGGGGGGTGTCGAAGCGATCGATCAGGCACGTGGCCGAGAAACAATCCTTTTAGTCGAAGACGAACCGAGTGTCCGGAGTCTCGTCCACGAAACGTTACGACTTCATGGCTATACGGTACTGGAGGCGCGCCATGGCATCGAAGCCCTCCTCACCAGCACTAAATACGTGGGGCCCATCCACCTGTTGTTGACGGATGTCGTCATGCCACAGATGAGCGGGCCTGAAGTCGCGGAGAAGCTACTGACCGTTCGACCAGGGATCAAAGTGCTCTACATGTCGGGGTATCCAGACCATCCGGTGTTTGACCAAGGCGGTGTGAGCCGCGAGACCGGATTCCTGCCGAAGCCCTTCTCCCCTCACTTGCTGACGCAAAAAGTACGCGAAATTCTGGACGGCGTGAAAGCCGCCTAGCCTGTATTCGTTCATTCCGTCCGGATCGCTTGATCTTCAACCTCGGTTCCGTTTATCGTGCCCTACCACAGCGCGAGGCCGTGTAAACCTGGCAGGTTACATAAACCGGTTTTGCACGCGAGAGCTTCGCTGGCCCGCAGATGTGGCACAACAGGAGCATACTCCCGCAGGATGCTCAAAATGGCGGTCCAGCAGGGATGCAGCGAATGAAGGGCCGAGCCGTACCCTCTGGGGTACGTTGAGGGTCTGAACGATGCGAGAACGCTGCTGGCGGACTATTTCAGTATCCTGCTAGAAGGGCAGGAACCATGAGTCAACAAGGACGCGAAGTCGACGTCGGACAGTATCGGATCGAGCGAGAGCCATTCTACGCGGAGGTCCGTGGCGAGATCGGTTTGTTTACGATCGCTGCGAACAGCAAGATGCCGGTCATGCTCAAGGGGCCAACCGGCTGTGGGAAGACTCGATTCGTTCAGCATATGGCGTACCGGCTTGGTCGTCCCTTGATCACGGTGGCTTGTCATGAAGATCTCACCGCTTCCGATTTAGTAGGGCGGTATCTGCTCAAGGGCCAAGAGACGGTCTGGGTTGATGGGCCGCTGACGCTTGGGGTGAAGCATGGAGCGATCGTCTATTTGGACGAAATCGTCGAGGCGCGGAAAGACACGACGGTCATCATCCATCCGCTGAGCGACGATCGCCGCCTCCTGCCGATCGAAAAGAAAGGCCAGATTCTCGAAGCGGCCGATGACTTCCTCCTCGTGATTTCCTACAATCCCGGTTACCAGAGCGTGCTCAAAGATTTGAAGCAAAGCACGAAGCAGCGCTTCATGGCGATAGAGTTCGATTATCCGGCGCCTGAGGTCGAGACCACCGTGGTCGAGCGGGAAGCGGGGGTCAGCCGTGACCTTGCAGCCACCTTGGTCAAGCTCGGCGGAAAGGTGCGAAACCTCAAGAATCATGGCTTGGACGAGGGGGTCAGCACCAGATTGCTGATCTATGCCGGGACACTCATTCGGCAAGGCGTGGCGACCGATCGAGCCTGCGATGTCGCAATTGCCCGCCCGATCACCGACGATCCTGATATGCAGCGCAGTATTTTGGAATTGGTGAAGGCCATTTTCTGATCCCATGGCTGGGGGCCCCCCGTCGCGGATGAATGCGCTGATCGTGCAGGACACCAAAGCCGGAGCGGTCCTCTCCGTTCATATCCAGCCCAAAGCCTCCACTACAGAGTGCGTAGGCATTCACGGCGACGCGATCAAAATCAGAGTGGCAGCTCCTCCGGTCGATGGCGCAGCCAACGACGAATTGATCCGGTTCTTATCCCGCCAATTATCGATTCCCGCTACCTCGGTGCGGATCCAGTCGGGTGCGAATGGACGGCATAAGCGTGTCCTTGTCAAAGGGGCTACCGCGCAGCTGGTGCTGGCTCGCTTGAACCTTGGACAACGGAAGGGACCGGCGAAGCCATGATGCACAGAGTTCTGTTCATCATCGGGGGATCACTGTTGCTCACCGCCTGTTCGACTGCGCATCCCGTTCTATATCCCAATGCGCAGTTGCAGTCTGTGGGGAAAGAGATTGCGGAGCAGGATATTGAGGCCTGTCGGCAATTGGCGGAAACGGCTGGGGCGGAGGAGGGCAGTGGGAAGGCCGGTCGTGTGGCGACCGGCACCGCAGTGGGAGCCGAATCAGGCCTACACGAACTTCGTGAATCGATGCCTGCAAGAAAGGGGTATGAGGTGAGTGGCTGGCAATGAGGAGAGCCCTCCTTGCTCGCGGAACGCGCGGCCTCAGAAGGCCCTCGTTCGACGCGCGCAGTAGAGGGCTCCTCCTCCCTGCCAGCATGGGATGGTGAAAGAGGTATAAGCGAAAAGATGGTCGCTCAACGCAGGCGCGCAATAGAGCCCGAGCCTACCGCCTCGCGGTGAAGTGTATGAGATTCCGATAACGAGGGAGCGAGAAGAGTAAATGGCGAAATTGCAGAGCATCATCGTATCTGTACTCATCCTCAGTCTTATGGCCTGTGCCGGGCCGGAGCCGATGTTGCGGGCGAATGCAAAGTTCCAGCTGCAGGGGCGGGAGGCGGCGAAGCTTGATGTTGCCGCTTGTGAGAAGAAGGCTGAGGCGGCCGGGTTGAAGCCGGGCACCGATCGCGGCAGCAATGTGAGGTCTGGCGCCATGATCGGCTTTGTCGGCGGTGCTGCGGTCGGCGCGTCGAGCGGGATTATCGGCGGTCTCCCTGGCGTGGCGATTGGGTCCGCGGTGGGCGCAGGGCTCGGACTCATCATCGGCTCAGTCGGTGGAGCCTACAAGCCGCTTGAGCCGGACCCTCCATACGCCGATGCGGTGGTGCGGTGTTTGATCGAGAAGGGATATGACGTGTCGGGCTGGCAGTGAGGGAGACGCGAGGTAGCCTGGTCATCTCTATGCTCGCCCATCGCGCACGCTCAGAAGGTGCTCGCTTGGGTGAAGAGCGCGTCTTGGCGCGCTCGGGTGGGCGGGGTGAGAATGGGGCGCGCAGTGGAGATTGACCAGGCCACCTCGCGGGGGAATGAGCAGGTAGAGAGAATGCAGCCCTGCTCGCTGATCGAAGAGGCTCAGCAGAGGCTGGCTTTGCAGTCGGTCACCACGAGATTTGCGACTTTCTCACCCGCCTCGAGATCGATAACCAGCCAGGCCATTCCCGCTAGCCGTTCGTCTTGGTGCGCTCCCGATCCCCCTTCGATCAGGCTGACGATGTAGTAGCGGCCGGCGGGAATCTTGGTGAACCAGAAATGTCCGGTGGGGTTGGTTCTGGTCGTCCGGAGGTAGGGAACCAATCGCTTCTCCGTCTGGAGTCGAGTCAGCGCCTCGTGCGCGCAGTCAGTCAGAGAGCGTGGCGCTGCGGTGCTTTCTGCGGAGACAGGGTTTCCTGTCGCTGAACAGGATGTGGTTCTGACGCTGTGGTCAAACCAATGACGTGTGTAGGGGGTGACGGGGATGAGATGGACCAGCGCGCCGGCTTGCGTGATGGCTTTCCCGGATGGCGAACCAAGAAAGGCCTGTCCAGCCAGAGTGCCTCGCCCCTTCTGCTTGTAGGGGAATAAGTCTTTTTCGTTCAGGCCAGGAGGCTGTGGTGCCATGGCAGGAGACGCGTTGCCTGGCTCGGTGGCCCGCGCCTGGGTGAACCATAGGCTTCCCAAGTAGGAGTGCGATTACTGTCCCGCATAGGAGTCGGCCGCGCAGTTGCATGGTCGTTACGGAGTGGGTGAAGACGATGCCGGTGTTTCGCCCAAGGGTGTCGGTGCGGCAGGGGCCTTGTGTTTGAGGGCCCGGCCTTTGTCGGGAGTCGGGTCTGTGACGACGCCATAAACTTCCCGTCCTTCGTGGCTTTCCGGGAGATATTCCGTGATCGGCATGCCGTCTTCCCGCACAAATAACAGGCAGTGGCAATATTTGTAGATCTGCATTTCGTCGCAGGCGCAGATCCAGCGTCGGAGTTTGGCTTCTGCCTGTTTATCCTTGTAGAAGTTGCAGGGGCAGAGGGGTTTACCGAGCTTCGTCTACATGCATCGCGAGGCCTTTGACCACGGCTTCGGTGACTCCGGGAGTGGGATGCATGGTGGTCCCGCTCTTCTCCGCGAAGCCCTTCACGTACTTCCACATTTTGTCGAGACTCTCTTGCTTGGGCTCAGCCATCGCAACTCCTTTGGCAAAAGGCACAGGGCGAGGGGCTAGAAGGAAGACCCGCACCGCAGGGGCGTAGTTTACAAGCGCCAGGGCGTCCTTTACAATCCAGCACTTCGTATAAATTTCGTCGGAATGGATTGAGGATGGAGATATCGGATACCCATAAGCAATTGATTGCCAAATTGGCGGAAGAGCTGGGGCCAGCCACGGCCCAGCATCTGGTTTCGCGCCTCGTCGAGGCCACCGCGAAACCGAATCAGGCGGAAGCCGTGTTGCTGATGCTCGATGAGTTACATGAAATATCTCTCAAAGTCGCTCGTGCCGCAATCGAATCGTTCCCCGATTTGCAACGGCGGGATCGGCTCAGCGATGCGGTGGCCTGGCTGGATCTGGGGATTGCGTTGGCCGGATCGTCCGGTGCGATCGGGCTGAAGTTTTTCAAGGAGAGCCCGCTGGTTCTGGGTCTGATCGAGCAACCTTCGGTTCGATCGTTGGTGCTGAAAACCGCCCTGGAACTGGCCGAGCAGGATGCGAATGTCGCGCTGGAATTTCTCCGCGTGTCCCCGGAAGTAGTGACGGTCGTCTCGCCGGATCAGCTGGGTGCCTGGTTAGAAATCGGGCTCGAACTGACGCTGGTCGATTTTGTCGTTGCCCTGGAGTACATCCGCCAAATTCCCGCGGTCGCCCGGGTATTGCCCATTCAGGACGCCAGAGCCTGGGCCACGTTCGGGCTGAAACTCATTTCTCAGAATAGTTTCGGCAAGACCGATTATTTCGGGACCATCGAATTCCTCCGTACCAGTCCCCTGATCCTCGGCGATCTCGAAGACCCGTTGGTCAGGGCCAGGGTCGTCACAGTCGGGGCATTGCTGGCTGAACGAGATCCCGGGTCTGGCATTGCCTGGTTATCGGAGTCGCCACGTCTGTTACGTGCCGTGCCGAATGAGGGATGGCGACTTAAGATATTGCAGTACGGAGCTCTAGTGGCAGAGCGTGATGCGGAAACGGCGCTGGCCTATTTGCGGCGCGCGCCTGAATTGGTGAGCCTGATCGGCGATTCTGCCGAGGCCACGGCTCGCTTCGAGGCCTGGTTCACCGCCGGGATGGAAGTCCTGGCGTACAGTGTCGAAGGAGCCAGAGCCTATTTTGCCCTGGAGTCGCAGAAGGCGCTGACCTCGGTGGAAGCTGCCTTAAGCGGTGTGCCGCTTCGGCAAGTGGCCCGCACCGTGAAGCTCTTTGTGCAAGGGCTCTGTGGAACGGATCTGACGATTCAGGCGCTCCCCGATTCGCTGAGCCAGGAGACGTCTGCGCGGGCCACGGTGAGCCAGGACGGGCGCATCATCTCGCTCCCGGCGCTGCTCCGTCGCTACCCCACTGCCGAAGAGAATACGCGTTTGTATCTGGTGATGGCGGCTCACGAGGCGGGGCACGTGGAGTTTGGGACGTACCGTCTGACTCTTGAGCCGTTTGCGGACGTGGTCATCTCCCTATGCCAGAAGTATGGCCTGGTGAAACAGGCTGCGCCTGGCACCTTGGCGGAGCTGTTTCGTCTGTATCCTCATCCGGGGCTGATCCAGGACTTATGGATGCTTGTGGAGGATGCGCGGGTGGAATTCTTGCTTCAGCGGGAGTATCCCGGGCTTCAGCGTGATCTACAAAGATTCGCGCGGGAGGCAGTCACGACGCGGTCGCTGACGCACGGCCTGACCATCAAAGAACTCGTTGTCGATCAACTGCTCCAGCTGTCGACCGCCGCGTCGCAGCCTGTCGCGATTCACGAAGCCATCAAGGACGAGATCGCCATCCTCTGGCCAATGTGCCAGGCGATTCAGGCTCCAACGGCGACGGCGGAAGAAGCCGTGCGGCTGGCCCATGCTCTCTACGTGCGGCTCGAAGAGCTGTTGGCGCCGAAGGGGGCGATGATCCAGGCCGATCAAACCGATGATGCGTCAGAGGAGCTGGGTGTGGGTCCATCCGCTTCCGAACAGACGGGTGAGGACTATCGCCCCGTCACCAACTGGGTATATCGTGGGGCGATGAACCCTGAGTTCATTCGCCAGCAGGACCAGGATGGACGTGCCTCGAACGATAAGAAACAATCAGAGGACATTGAACGAATGGCGAACGCTGCCGGCGGGGCAGAGGAGTCGTCCGCGCAGGGACAACGGAATCAAGAAGGGACGCGCACGGCGACGGAGAGTGACAAACTCGCCGGGGGGCGGCAGCTGCCCTCCCATGTGGAAGAACTCCTGGATTTGAAGGTCGAGCAGTCGTCGCCGGTCGATCATGCTGGGCCGGGCGATCGTGCGGTGCGCTATCCGGAATGGGATCAAAGAATCGATGACTATCGTCTCAACTGGTGTCGCGTGGTCGAGCGAGCCGCGGAGGAGGGGAGTGGAGATATCGTGGGTGCCACATTGAGCGCGCACGGGAGTGAGGTCTCGGCACTCCGACGATTCTTCGAAAGTCTCAGGCCGCCTGGTTTACGGCGCGTGCCGGGCCAAGCTGACGGCGACGAGCTCGATGTGGATGCGGCAGTGCGTATGTGCGCAGAGCGGGCGGCGGGTGCAGACCCGTCGGATCGGATCTACGTCAGGCGGGAGAGAAAAGAACGGGATGTCGCGGCCGCGTTTCTGGTCGATGTGAGCGGATCAACCAGTCGCCAGTTGGATAGCGGCCGCCGTGTGATCGATCTGGAGAAAGAGGGGCTGGTGCTTTTGTGCGAAGCGCTCGAGGCGGTCGGAGATCAATATGCGCTCTACGGCTATTCGGGCCAAGGCCGCGGACAAGTGGACTTTCTTGTGATCAAGGATTTTGACGATCAGTTGGGCGGGAAGGCGGCGCAGCGTTTGGGCGGCCTGGCCCCCATGCAGCAAAACCGTGATGGAGCTGCCATTCGCCATGCCACCGCCAAATTGCTGGCGCGAGAGGCACGGACGCGACTGCTCGTCCTCATCAGCGATGGGCGTCCGCTCGATGACGGCTATAAAGACGAGTATTCGCTGGAAGACACCAAGGCTGCGTTACGCGAGGCGCGTCAGCGGGGGGTACATCCGTTTTGTATCACGATCGATCGGGAGGCAGATGGCTATGTCCGGAGGATGTACGGGGACGTGCAGTTCGCGGTCATTGATCATCTTGAAGCCTTGCCGATGCGACTGCCGCGGATCTATCAACGGCTCACGACCTAGCGGGATTGATTAAGGGGTACAGAAGATCCATGGCCAACGAAACTGAACGACCGACCGTGCCGCCCTGGTTACACAAGTTATTTACCGGGAATCAGTATCCCTATGTCCGTCGGCTGGCGAAGTTTGCACAGCCCATCACGCCGGGGGAGGATCGTCCGGAGCCGACGAAGGAGATGATCGAAGCCAAGTTTTGGGAGGTCTATCCCCGCTGTTGGACCAAGATACTTCAAGAAGTCAAAGTGGGGATGATCGTGGTATTCCACGACCTCGGCGAATATCCGGCGGGAGGGTATCAGGAACTGGTCGATGACCCGGACGCCTTTCTGGCAAAGACCTATGGCAAGAAGAAGATTAAAGTGAATTTCTATGACGGGGACAATTTCGTCTGTACGATCAATTTTAAAGTCGCGGGTTGGACGGAACATGAACACACCTGAGAGGTGAGACGTAAGGGAATCTTGCGTTTCACGTTTCACGTCTGACGAGGAGTAGTTGAAATGGGGCGACCAAAGATTACCGTGGTGGGCGCAGGGAACGTCGGAGGCACGACGGCGCAGCGGCTGGCGGAGAAGGACGAGTATGAGGTGGTGCTCGTCGATATTGTCGAGGGCGTTCCGCAGGGGAAGGCCCTCGATATCACACAGGCCGGGCCGGTCTGCGGCTATAGTACCCGTGTGGTGGGCACCAACGGCTATGATGAAACGACCGGCTCGTCGGTGGCGGTGATCACGTCCGGAATTCCTCGCAAGCCGGGGATGAGCCGCGACGAATTGTTGACCACGAACGCAAAGATCGTGAAATCGGTCGTCTCGGAACTAGTGTCCCGGTCGCCGAACGTCATCCTGATTCTCGTCACCAACCCGTTGGATGCCATGGTCCATGTGGCGCGTCTGGTCAGCGGACTGCCGAAGTCGCGGGTCTTGGGTATGGCGGGGGTGCTCGATTCTGCCCGGATGCGTTCCTTCATCGCCGCCGAATTGAATGTGCTGGGGCCCGACGTGGATGCGATGGTATTGGGGGGGCATGGAGACACGATGGTGCCGCTGCCGCGTTACACGACGGTGAAAGGTAAGCCTGTTTCAGAACTGATCTCGAAGGAACGATTGGATGGGATCGTGAAGCGGACACGCGAGGGGGGTGCAGAAATCGTGGGCCTGTTGAAGACTGGCAGTGCGTTCTATGCGCCGTCTGCCTCGGCGGTCGATATGGTCGAGGCGATCATGAAGGACCAGAAGCGGGTGTTGCCCTGTGCGGTGCTCTGCGAAGGCGAGTATGGCTTGAAGGATGTCGTAGTTGGGGTTCCCGTCAAACTGGGTCGAGGCGGGGCAGAACAGGTCGTCGAATATGAACTGACGGCAGAGGAGCGAGCGGCATTGGTGACCTCTGCCAGCGCAGTGCGCGAGCTCTGCGCAACTGTCGATCGATTGATGGCGTAACGCGATCTTGGTCCGGGGCCCGCTTGACAAGAGAAGCGGGCCTACAGTACAGACAGCGACTTAGCAATACACCGAACGAGGAGATACTATGAAATTTCTTGAGAATCCGATGCAAACGATGGGCGCAGGATTCGCGCTCGCTGCGGTATTAATTGTGGCGTATCTCGGTGTCGCTGGCATTGGGGCCGGCGATGCCGACTGGCCTGGTCTGTTGTTGCGCTGGGTCCATTTCTTGGCCGGGATCACGTGGATCGGGTTGTTATATTTCTTCAACCTGATCAATGCGGCGTTCCTGAAGAGCCTAGATGGTCCGACCAAGAACATCGTGATTCCCAAGTTGATGCCTGCCGCGCTGAACTGGTTCCGTCATGGCGCGACGGTCACGGTGCTTGCCGGGATTGCGTTATACTTTTACATGTATGCCAAAGGTGGAACCGGCGCGATCGCGCTGGGAATCGGCGGGCTATTGGGCATCATCATGATGGTCAATGTCCACGCGATTATTTGGCCGAACCAAAAAAAGATTATTGCGGCGGTGTCGGCGGCAGCCCAAGGAACCCCTGCGCCGGCCGAAATGGCCCAGTGGGGTCGAACCGCGCTCCTCGCTTCGCGGGTCAACTTTATGTTGTCGATTCCCATGTTGTTATTCATGGGGGCCGGCAGCCACCTCAAGTAAGACAGTTTACGACTGCCGGCGGGAAACCCCGCCGGCAAGTCCGTTCATCTGCCTGTTTCAGACCTCCAGCGTTCCCTCGACCAGCTCAGATGGCCCATATGCCCAATTCTCGATAGGGCAGTGGCCCTAAGTCATTGAGATTCAGGCCTATTATCGGGACATTGCCTTGACGAATACCAGCCAGGCACCTTATAGTATCGCTCCACACTTTGAGCCGAACGGGTGAGGAAGGGCGCATGACGACTGCGACTGAACCACGAGTTCTTCAACCGCTTGATGGCGCTCCCTGGGATATCGATGCCTACCTGAAGATCGGGGGCTATGAGGCCTGGAAGAAGTGCGTCAAAGAGCTGAGCGCGAACGACATCGTTAACGAATTGAAGAAGGCCGGGCTCCGTGGTCGAGGGGGTGCGGGCTTTCCCACCGGCATCAAGTGGGAAAAAGTCCTCAACCACCGAGTGAAAGAACATTACTTCGTCTGTAACGCGGGCGAACATGAGCCAGGTACGTTCAAAGACCGTCACTTGCTTAAGCAGTCGCCACACCAGCTCATCGAAGGATGCCTCATCGCGGCCTATACGGTGCAAGCCAAGGCGGCGTTTATCTATGTGAATCACGAGTACCACGAAGAGCGGGAGAATCTGAAAAAAGCGTTGGCGCAGGCGAAGGAACGAGGACTTCTGGGCAAGAATGTCCTTGGCAGTGGCATCGATCTCGACCTAGAAGTCTTTGAAGGCCACGGGAGTTACGTGGCCGGTGAAGAGACGGCGATGCTCGAATCGATGCAAGGGCGGCCGGCGATGCCGAGACAGAAGCCGCCGTTTTACCCGACGGATTTCGGCCTCTACGGGAAGCCGACCTTGGTCAACAATGTCGAAACCTTGTGCAACATTCCGCGGATCATCCAGAAAGGCGCGGCCTGGTTTACGCAGGTCGGCACAGAAAAGTGCCCAGGCACGATGATGTTCTCGCTCAGCGGCGCCGTGAATCGGCCAGGCGTGTACGAGAGGCCGATGGGGATCACGATCCGGGAACTCATTGAGACGTGCGGTGGAGGAGTGCCGGGCGGGCGCAAGATCAAGGCGGTGTTTCCCGGTGGACCGGCGTTTTCGATGGTCACAGCCGATCAGCTCGACCTGACGATGGATTTCGATTCGTTGAAGAAAGCCGGCACCGGACTCGGATCAGCCGGCATGATCGTGGTCGATGATGCCACATGCATGGTGGCGCAGACGCTCAAGTTCTCCAATTTCTTCAAGGGCGAGAGTTGCGGCCAGTGCCCACCCTGTCGAATGGGGACGATCAATCTCGCGGCGCTCATGACCAAGATTGAGCAGGGAGAGGGGACGGAAAAAGACATGGAGAGTCTCCTCCAGGTCTGTGGATTTGTGAAGGGAACGGGATATTGCACGCTGGTGACCGGTGCCGCGGTGTTGGTTCAGAGCAGCATTAAATTGTTCCGCCACGAGTTCGAGGAACATATCCGATTGCAGCGCTGCCCCTATCAGCCGGTGGCGGCCGGTGCAACGGCACATTGAGAGGGATTCGCGATGCCGCGCGTGACGTTTCTCCATCCTCAGGGCAAGAGCGGAGAGGTTGAGGTCAATACGTCGTTGTTGGAGGCGTCGAAGGTTCTCGGATTTGTGTTGAATAACGATTGTGGTGGGAACGCCTCCTGCACCACCTGTCGGGTTGAAGTGCAGATCGGTGCTGAAAACCTGTCGGAGATCGACTTTGATGAGCAAGATCTCCTCGATCGGGAAGCCCTCAGTGAGCCCTGGCACCGCCTCGGGTGCCAGGCCAAGGTGCTAGGAGACGTGGTTGTTCGGGTCCCAGAGGGTAAGTGGGTTGCGCCCACAACGGCGCAGTCTGAGTCGCAGGGTATTGAAATCCGGTAAAGAGGTGTTACACTAAGCCATTCCAGGCAAGTTTTCGAATAACGGCCTGGTCACAAGAGGAGGATCCTGATGTTGACGATTACGGCAGTTGCGGAACAAAAGATCAAAGAATTGATGGTGGAAGAGAAGGATATCATCGGCCTGCGGGTCTACGTCAAGGGCGGCGGGTGCCATGGCTATCAATATGGGATGGCCTTTGAGTCGAAGATGGGCGATGACGACACCGTGATTGAAAAGGGTGTCGTCAAGGTCATCATGGATTCTCAGAGCGCCCCGCTCTTGCAAGGTGCCGAGGTCGATTATGTGGACAGCCTGCAGGGCTCCGGGTTCGCGATCAAGAACCCCCAAGCGAAAACGACCTGTGGCTGCGGCAGCTCCTTCAGCGCTTAAGGAATGTGCGCTGGACTGGCGCGAGTTGGTTCGTTGAACGATAGGGGAAGCCAGGATTGTCCGGGGATGTGGGCAGTCCTGGCTTCTCCATTTTTTTGAGCCGGATGTGAGCTGAATCCACGATGGCACAGGCGAGTGTCACGAGACGATATCGGTTCTGTGCGGCCCACCGGCTGCACACAGATCATTTATCTTCCGAAGAAAACTGGTCTGCATTTGGGAAGTGTAATAATCCCAATGGGCACGGCCATAACTATGTCGTGCTGGTGACTGTCAAGAGTTCGGTTCCGGCATCGACCGGTGGCGGCGTGGACCTCGATCGGCTTGATCGGATTGTTGCCGACCAGGTGGTCACGCGATTCGACCATCACGATCTCAATCAAGATCCTGAATTTGCCGATCTCACCACGACGGGGGAAAATCTGGTGTTGCTGATCTGGGATCTCTTAGTGAAGCACCTTCCCACCGGGCAACTGGAAAAGGTCGGGCTGATTGAAACACGCGATAATTACTTCGAGTATGCGGGGTCGATGAGTCAGGCCCCAGTGCTCAGAGAGGGGCGGGATGGCTAAGCAGGGAGTCAAGCGGCGGGGCCAGCGGAAGATTGAAGACGTCGACGGGAGTGGCAGACCGGTAGATCTGGATGTGCTGCAATCCCTGGTCACAGAGATGTTGCTCTCTCTCGGCGAAAAGCCAGGCCGGAACGGGCTCCTCAAGACTCCCGAGCGAGTGGCCAAGGCCCTTGCCTTCATGACTCAGGGGTACCAGCGGAATATCGACCATCTCCTAAACGGCGCGCTCTTTCCGATCGAGTACGATGAGATGGTCATCGTGAAAGATATCGATTTCTTCAGCATGTGCGAGCACCATTTGCTGCCGTTCTTCGGCAAGGTTCATGTGGGCTATCTGCCGAATAAAAAGGTCGTCGGTCTCAGCAAGATCCCGCGTATTGTGGATACCTTTGCGCGCCGTCTGCAAGTCCAAGAACGGCTCACCGTGCAGATCGCTGAAACCCTGAAATCCAAGCTCAACGCGAATGGGGTGGGCGTAGTCGTCGAAGCCCGACACCTCTGCATGATGATGCGGGGCGTCGAAAAACAAAACACCGTGGCCGTTACGAGTTCGATGCTGGGCACCTTCCGCAGTCAGCCGCAAACCAGGCTGGAGTTCCTCAAGCTAATCCGCCGAGGCAGCGTCGGCGACTCAGACTAACCTTTTCCCCTATACATGGTGATGGTCAACTCTTCGCATTCTTTGCGAGGTCCGAGGCGAAAGAGCTGACGATCCGACTAAACGTGTCTGGCTGTTCCAGGTTGGCCAGGTGTGCGGCTTCTGGAATGATGGCCAAGCGGGCCCCTGGGATTTTCTCCGCCATGAACTTGGCATCAGAGGGAGGAGTTGCTAGGTCCAGTTCGCCGACGATGACCTGGGTGGGGCAGGTGATCTGGCTTAAGAGCGGGACTGAGTCTGGCCTTTCCGCCATCGCCATCAAGTCTCCTACGATGCCGCTGATTTGATTCCCCTCGATCATGGCGCGCACTTGCTGGACGAGATCCGGTTTCGTCTCGATGGTCGCGGGGCTGAGGAGTTTTGGGATCATGATGTCTGCGATGGCTGACGGCCCTTTCTTGTAAGCTGTCTGTGCCATTTGGAATCGCCCGTTTTTTCCTTCTTCTGTGTCTGCCTGGGCCCTCGTGTCGGCCAGGATCAATCCCTTCACGCGTGCTGTGTACTTTCGATAGAACGCAAACAGGATGTAGCCGCCCATCGAGAGCCCCACGAACAGGGCCTGCTGGATTGTGAGATGGTCCAGCAGATCGCTCACGTCGTCGGCTGATTGGTCGAGCGTATAGCGCCACAGCGGCGCGTCGGATTCGCCATGCCCTCGCAGGTCAATCGTGATAATGCGGAACTCTGAGGAGAGCTCGTATTCTTGTGTCGCCCACATGGTCCGGTTCAGGGGAAAGGCATGGAGAAAGACGATGGGGAGGCCGGTTCCCTGGTCGTTGTAGGCGATGGTGATGCCGTTGACTTGGGTGTGCACAGTATTTCCTCCCGCCGCTGTTCGTAACATTGGCAGTGGACCATGGTCAAGGGGCTGTTTGCGATCACGATAGCCGACGTATACAATTCACGCCATTCTTGAGAAGTCTAATGACTACTTCACGCGATCAGACTTCCGATTTGTTTGGCACTCCCGAGGGAGAGAAATCCGTTGAGGCTCCGTTGGCCGAACGTCTGCGGCCGCGAGAGTTTGCGGACTTCGTCGGGCAAGAGGAGATCACTGCGCCGGATCGGCCGTTGCGACGGGCGATCGAGGCAGATCAACTCTCTTCCGTCATCTTCTGGGGGCCGCCAGGTTCGGGCAAGACGACGCTGGCGCATCTCATCGCGCGCCACACCAAAGCGCAGTTCGTGCCCTTCTCGGCGGTAACAGGGGGTGTTCCCGAGCTGCGGGCCATCATCAAGACCGCGGAGCAACGGCAGGCGATCAACGGCCAACGGACCATCCTCTTCGTCGATGAGATTCATCGCTTCAATAAGGCGCAGCAGGATGCCTTTCTGCCCCATGTCGAGCGGGGGACGATCATCCTGGTCGGAGCGACGACGGAGAATCCGTCCTTCGAAGTGATCTCGCCGCTCCTGTCTCGATCCTTGGTCATTGTGCTCAAGCCCCTTTCGGATGAGGCACTGGGGCATATTCTGGATCGGGCGCTCACGGATCCTGCAATCGGGCTGGGGAAGTGGGATGCCAGCCTGTCATCCGATGCCAGGCAACGACTGATTGCCTATGGGAACGGCGATGCAAGGGCACTCCTGACGGCGCTGGATTTTGTGGTCAAACAGCAACCTGCCGGGCCTGACGGGACTCGTCTGATCGATGGAGCGGCGTTGGAAGCCGCGTTGATGAAGAAATCAATCCGGTACGACAAATCCGGCGAAGAACACTACAACATTATCTCTGCCTACATTAAGAGTCTCCGTGATTCCGACCCGGATGGCGCCCTCTACTGGCTCGCGCGGATGTTGGAAGGGGGGGAGGACCCGAAATTTATCGCCCGGCGCCTGGTTATTTTTGCCTCCGAAGACGTAGGGAATGCCGATCCGATGGGGCTGGTGGTGGCGACCGCAGTTGCTCAGGCCGTGCAGTTCGTGGGGCTCCCCGAGGCGCAGATCAATTTGGCCCAGGGGACGACTTATCTCGCCACCAGGCGAAAAGATAATGCCTCCTATGTCGGCCTTCTTGAGGCCATGGAGGATGCAAAAGCTCAGGGAAATCTAGGGGTTCCGCTCCACTTGCGGAATGCCGTCACCTCGATGATGAAGGGGTTTGGGTATGGGAAAGGCTATCGCTATGTCCACGACGATCCCCAGGCTAAGGCACAGGAACACCTCCCTGAATCGCTCAAGGGGCGTCGCTATTACCGGCCTAAGGACACCTAAGCGAGGGCCCGACAGGGTGGTGGACAAAGATTTCTAATCGGTTATACTTAGACTGATGAAACGGCAGAGCCAAAAATCGGCTGCATCGATAGTCGCCACGAACGAACGGCGCAAGTTTGTCCGGGCGACATTAGTGGGTTCTGCGCTGATTTCACCGAAGAACGGAGCCAAGGCGATTACGGCCGTATTGGATAACGTCAACAAAGTCGGCGCAGGGTTGCACACGAAAGAGAAATTGGCGATGGCCCAGCCGGTGACCGTGTCGTTGGCGTTTCTCGATTCGGATCGCGCGGAACAGTTGGAAAAACTCGACGGGAAAGTCGCCTGGGTGAAGCCGTGGGAGAAGGGGTTTCTGATCGGCGTGGTCTGGGACGAACTGGTCACGAAAGAGAAGAATCGCTGGCTGTATTACTATCTCGAAGAAACGGTCAAGTCCTCTGTCTAGCAAGGAGCTGAAAACTCCTTCAACGCCCTCAAGTGCGCGACGCGCAAGCCCTGATTCCGCGTGTCTCGCGCGACTATCCTGCTAGGCGAATGCCGTAAGCTTTTGTCTTACACCTTCCAGTTCAGCCGAGAGTGTTTCCCACCGGGCGGTGAGCCGCACAAGGTCCTTCTTCCACCCGTCATACTCTATCTGCAGAGTGCTCCACCTGGTGGATTCATCTTTGTAGAGGGCGGGGTTGGCCAGTTCGAGATCCCTCGCTTTGATCTTGGTCTCACAGTCGGCGATCTCGGCTTCGGCTCGCGCGACCTGCTTCTCCAGGCGGGCCTGGGTCTTGTTCAAATCACGGCGATCTCCGGCTGAGGACTTGGTCGGAGCTTGTGAGGCCATAGCCCTGGTCGGTCCGATGGGATTCCCACGATCCGCTCCCTTCAGCTCGTCACTCGTTTCCTTGATGGATTCGACTTCCTGCGCTTTTTTCCACAAATAGTACTCATAGTCGCCGGAGAAGCTGCGGGCCTTGCCCTCTTCGATTTCAATGACGCGCGTGCAGACTCTGGTCAGAAAGGTGGGGTCGTGGGAAATAAAGATGATCGTGCCGGGGAAGTCTGATAGCGCATCGGTGAGCATATCGACCGAAGCCGGGTCGAGATGGTTGGTCGGTTCGTCGAGCAACAACGTATTGGCCGGTTCGACCAGCATCCGTGC
Source organism: uncultured Nitrospiraceae bacterium (assembly GCA_963720035.1). Classification (GTDB taxonomy): domain Bacteria; phylum Nitrospirota; class Nitrospiria; order Nitrospirales; family Nitrospiraceae; genus Palsa-1315. The sequence goes on from CAVREB010000003.1 coordinate 264,899, forward strand.
GAGCGCGACGCGATTGCGTTCCCCCCCGCTCAACGCCTTGATAGGTTTCTTTTGATCGTCGCCGGTGAACAGGAAGGCGCCGGCAATCCCGCGGAGGAAGTTTGTTTCCGCTTGGCTGGACACCTCGGAGAGGGAGTCGAGAATGGTATGTTCGGGGTTCAGGGTCTCGGCCTGGTGTTGGGCGAAGTAGTGCAGGGTGACACCATGGCCGACTGACCTGGTGCCTTTGTCCGGCTCTAGTACACCGGCCAGCATCTTGAGCAGCGTACTTTTCCCGGCGCCGTTTTCTCCCACCAGCGCCACCCGCTGGCCCCGTTCGATCGAGCAATCGACTCGCTCGTACACCACTTTTTCCCCGTAGCGTTTTGCCGCGCCCTGGAGTTCCAGGACCTGCCGGCCGCTCGCTGCGGGGAGAGGAAATTTAAACTTCACCCGCTTGGGATCGCGCTTAATCTCAATCATCTTGACCTTCTCAAGCTGCTTGATGCGCGATTGGACCTGGCTGGCTTTGTTCGCCTGGTAGCGGAAACGATCGACGAAGGTTTGAACCCGCGCTACCTCTTTCGCCTGGCGCCCCGCGGCGGCCTGACGCTGAGCATCCCGTTCTGCGCGGATCTTTTGGAACGAGGTATAGTTGCCCCGATATTCTTCGATCTTATGGTGCCGGAGATCCCAGATGTGAGTCACGACACGATCGAGAAACGCCGTGTCGTGGCTGATGATCAACAGCGTCATCTCTGAATCTAGGAGGAATTGCTCGAACCAGCGCTGGGTCGGTTTGTCCAAGTGATTGGTCGGCTCGTCGAGCATCAGCACATCAGGGTTGGTCAGCAGCAGATGCGCCAAGGCGACACGCATCCGATAGCCACCGGACAGCTTTTCGACCAGACGACCGAAGTCGATCTCCGAAAATCCCAACCCCATGAGAATGCGTTCGGCTTCGTGTTCGGGATACAGATCGCGATGGGTGGCGTCCAGCACGGTCTTGCCCGTGATGGTTTCGAGCTCTTGCGGGAGGTAGCCTATGCGCAGACGAGGACGCTTGCGGATGGTCCCCTTATCCGGCGATTCTTCTCCGAGGATCATCCGGAAGAGGGTGGTCTTGCCGGCGCCATTGGGTCCCACCAGGCCGACCCGCGAACCGGGGCGGAGATGCGCCGTCGCATTCTTAAGCAGAATCCTCGTGGAATATTGTTTACTGACTGACTCGATTTGGAGCATGAGAGGTTTCGTAAACCAGGCGGATCGTTCTTAGCGGAAGGAGCCGATGGTCATTCGATGATTATTAGATATGGGTGCCGAGATTTGCAGATCCTACGTGATTATTTTGGTGGAGCTGGCCGGGATTGAACCGGCGACCTCGTGAATGCCATTCACGCGCGCTCCCAACTGCGCTACAGCCCCACGTCGGTTGACTTGGAAATAAGCGAAAATCCTTGTGAAACCGCGGTCATGCTAACACGGCTTTCCGGCGACAGTCAAGGAAACGGGAGGGGTTGGTCTTGCTGTGCTTCCAGTTCGTCGCAGCTGCGCGCTGAATTCCATGGGGAATGTGCTCCATGAGGCAAAGAGTGGACTCCCTGAAAACGACAGTCATCCGCTTGACAAACTAAAGAGTCACCCCTACCATGATCCCTCGGCTCTGGCTCTCGGTCTTGCCAGGGCTCTTTTTTTGGGAGCATTTCAGGCGATGGGAAATCTCGTTGTGATCGGGGCGCAGTGGGGCGACGAAGGCAAGGGCAAGATCGTGGATATCTTGGCCCGCGACGTCGATGCGGTGGTTCGGTACCAGGGAGGGTCCAACGCAGGGCACACCGTGATCAATGAACGGGGCACCTTCGTGTTTCACCTCATCCCCTCAGGCATCCTCTATCGCGGGACGCTCTGTGTGATCGGGAACGGGGTCGTCGTAGACCCGGCCTCATTGATCGAAGAGATGGACCATCTCCAGACTCAAGGGGTGAAGATCGGAAAGAATTTTGTTGTCAGCCAGCGCGCCCATTTAATTCTGCCCTATCACAAGGCCATCGACAAAGCGTCTGAACAGTCTAAGGGCTCTCGCCGGATTGGAACGACGGGACGAGGGATCGGCCCGTCCTATGCCGATAAGATGGCGCGGATCGGCATCCGAATGGGGGATCTGCTCAATCCGAAGGCCTTTCGAACCAAACTCGAAGAAAACCTGGTCGAGGTCAATTGGTTTGTCGAAAAGCTTTACAATATGGAAAGGTTCGAGGTCGAAAAAGTGTTCCAGCAGTATATGGGCTATGCCGATCGACTCCAGAGCCATATCGTCGACACCGTCACGCTCGTCAATAAAATGATCGAGGGACGGAAGACCGTGTTGTTCGAAGGGGCGCAAGGAACACACTTGGATGTGGACTTCGGCACCTATCCTTTTGTCACTTCCTCCAGTTCAACGGCTGGCGGCGCCTCAACGGGGTCGGGTGTGGGACCGACGAAGATCGACGCGGTGCTCGGGATCGCCAAAGCCTACACCACTCGTGTCGGCAGCGGACCGTTCCCCACGGAGTTGACCGATGAAGTGGGAGGGTGGCTTCAGGCACGAGGGAAAGAATTCGGATCGACCACGGGACGTGCGCGTCGCTGCGGCTGGTTTGACGGCGTCGTTGTGCGATACGCCACCAAAGTGAACGGACTCACGTCACTGGCCGTCACGAAACTGGACGTGCTCGACGGCTGCAAGGACCTTAAAGTCTGCACCAGCTATCGCTATCAAGGGAAACTCTATCGAGACATGCCGTCCGATCTTCAAGCGCTGACCGATTGCGAACCGGTGTACAAGACGTTCAAAGGATGGTCCGGCTCTACCACAGGTGCGACCACGTATAAACAGCTTCCCGTGGAAGCCAAGCGCTATCTCCAGTATCTTGAGGACCTCTCCGAGTGTCCCATCGATATGATCTCAACCGGCTCGAAGCGCAGTGAGACCATTATTCTTCGTAACCCACTCAAGACCCGCCCACGCGCGCGGTAAGCGATTAATTTTCTCTCTAGGCACAGGCCGATCGTCAGTGGTAGAATTCTCCCCTTCCATTCGGTGAGCCGGTAGCTCAGTTGGTAGAGCATCGCCCTTTTAAGGCGAGGGTCCTGGGTTCGAGGCCCAGCCGGCTCACCATAATAACCGCTTATAGTTCATGGCTGTGGCTGTCTAACCCCATAGAGGGCTTGCCTCACACTGTGTCGCTGAGGTACCTGCTTCACAAAGCCGACACTTTGATGCCGATCGCCGCACGTGGCCTTCGGCACCGAACGCTGGCTCGGCGGTGTTGCTCCTGTCCTCCTGTCGGATGCTGTTGGTTGAGAACGTTACTGAGATAACTTCGGGCATTTCCGGTATACAGGTGGTGCCGTTCGAACCCTGGTTCCATCTTGCGGGCCATTTGACATCCTCCTCGCTCTCCTCTCTGCCCCGCTTATGGTGCGGTGCCAGTCAATTTGCCATCCGGAACCTTGACGTGGGAACAGGGGGGACACTAAACTGACGAAATGCTGGTATTTAAGGAGGGGCTCCTATGGCTGAACTGCGCGTGATCAATAGCGGGAAGAAGTCATTTGCTTCGCAGGATGCGGCTGCGTTGACCACTCAGTTGGTGGCCGGCCTGGAAAAGATTGGGCTTGCGATGAAAAGTCGGACGTGGCGACGAGAAGGTCGAGCCGGTCTTGGCCCGTTGCAGCGGCAGGTCCTCACGCTTCTTCGGTCCAAGCCTGGGCAGCGCGCGCAAGTCTCCACTGTGGCGAACGAGTTGGCAGTCAGGCTTCCGACTGCGTCGGAAGTCATCGCCACGCTCGAACGGAAGCAGTTGGTTCGACGGCGTCGAGACATGAGCGATGGGCGGGTTGTGATGGCGCATTTGACGGCCAAAGGGAATCGGTCCTGTGGGCCCTCTTCCAGAATGCCCGATCGGCTGGCTACTGCGACGGAGGCACTCTCGGCACCGGAGCAAGTCGTTCTCCTCACGTCCCTCGTGAAGGTGATTCGTAGTCTCCAAGAACAGGGTGAGATTTCTGTCGCGAGGATGTGCGTGTCCTGCCAGTATTTTCGCCCCAATCAGCACGACAATGCCGACCGGCCGCATCACTGTGACTATGTGAACGCTCCGTTCGGTGATCGTTCGCTACGCCTTGATTGTCACGAGTATGAACCGGCTTCGACCGCACAGGTCAATGAGGCCTGGGCAAGCTTTACTCGGCCTCGTACAGCCTAAGGTCCGTTGCTCCAGCTACTTGGGGTTAGATTGGTGTGGGCGGATTTGCAGGAGAGCAGGGGAATCATGAGTAAAGGAAAGACAACCATTCTCTTCACGAAAGGCTCGACCTGCTCATCAGAGGATGAATGGCTCGGGCCTGAATCCCATATGCCAAATCTGAGTCGGGAACTCCGGCGTCGTGAACCGAGAGGAACGGGCTTATCTTCCGGCTGGGGAATCTGTGTGATGTTTGCGGCTGGCGTGGCAGCTGGATGTCTTGCTACGGGCTTCTTCGACCGTCGGTCTCGGACCTCCTAGTCCCTGTCGTCTTTCAGCGTGGTCCTTTTCGATACAAGAGGTGATCGGCTTCGATCTGCGTGAGCAGATCGTCCAGCGCAGCTTGGACAGCCTCTGCAATGGGGGTCTGATCCGAAGCCGTGATCCACCGAACGCGCGACCCTACCGTTTCTTTTTCCACCAGATAGGACTTGATCGGCGGCTTTTCCGAAGGGCCAAGGTCTGATTCCAGGCGCAGACTATATCGGTAGTTGCCGCGGGATCGCATGGTCAGCCAGGCCTTGACGGTCAGGGTGAGATCGGCCGGTTTGTCGCCTACCGAGGCGAAGGTCTGACGCGATTGGATATAGTCGATCGCGGCGGAGCGAAGATCCTGTGCCGGCCACTCAAACAAAGCAATGCCCGGCATGTGATCGGCTCCTTCCACTGCGAGAAATGGGACAATCACCTGCACTGATTGAGCGATGGTGACAGGCGAATCGGCTGAAGGCGCAGGGGCGACGTGAATCCGGTGGACACAACCCCAGCTGAGCAACAGGAGCCCGCTGAGAAGTATTCGAGAGGATGGGCGCAGGAGGCGGTCGCCGTTCACGGGTTCGGCGTTGTCGCGGTGGGCGGATTGAGCATGTCCAAATCCTTCAAGGCGCGCAGGGCCTGTTCACGGTATGGTCGGTCTGTGGGATTCGTGTAGGTGTCGATCACGCGTCGATAGGTGGAACGGGCTTGGGCGTATTGACGCTTGATGGTGAAGTATTGACCCAGCGCGAGCCAGTTTGTGGCCGCGGCTTCGTTGGCGGTTTTCATCAAGGCGAATTCTCGCTCGACTTCCGCGGTGCCTTGTTGGCCGGCCCGTTTCCTGATGTTGTCTCCCATCTGGCTCGCCATCGCTTCAATCTGCTCGTTTTCCCGGATAGCGGATTCCACTCGGTTGGCTTTCAGGTTGTCATAGAATGCGTCGGCATGATTCTTAATCACGTTCGCCCGCTCCTGGTAGGTATCGTGGGCACAACTAGCCAGTATCAGACCGCCGACAATGAACACCATTGATCTGTACGCCGCGAATCGGGGTCTTGTCATGGGTCTTGCTCCTTGGATCCCTAACCAGGTGAGGCTACAATGCTCTCACGAGCTTTCATCCTACCGAATTCGGAGAGGAAACGCGACCGGGAGTCGTGAAGCTCCTGCGTCCTCTAGTGACACATGAGTCTGAAGTATGGTAAGAATCCAGCTCATTTTCCTGGTCCTGTTTTGTCCCCATCGTCTAGCCTGGCCTAGGACATTGCCCTTTCAAGGCAGTAACACGGGTTCAAATCCCGTTGGGGACACCAATTCCTTTGCATGTTGTGCCCCGCTTAAAATGTAGACAGGCGGCTTAGTCAGCTGGATGTATGAAACCCACTGAAATTATTCAAAACCCATCGTACCGGAAGAAAGCCGAGGTCTCTTACCAAAGCTATGATCGAGTGCACCCGGCTGTCACTTGAGAAGTGGAGACTCGAAAAGCGCTGGATTCTCTGTAGAATTGATGGTTAGCAATCTTCAAGAAACTGTCTACAAATTAAGTGGGGCAGTACAGTCACTCCTCCCTATTCCAGGTTCCCGCATGCTCGAGCATCCAAGTCTGAGAGTCGAAGGGCGGGTCCGTCGATCTCGACACGACGCGACTGTACGAACCCTTGTTGTCCATGCGACGCACCTGTCTCGTGTCGCGGAGGTGGGGGAAGAGAATCTCGTCGCGGATGACGCGCCGCAGCCGTGGATCTTCGACAGGGAATAGGATCTCGATCCGCCCGTCGAGATTACGCGGCATGAGATCTGCGCTGCCGAGCAGCACTTCTTCCTCGTGGCCGTATCGAAAGTAGAAGATCCGGCTGTGTTCGAGAAATCGTCCCACGAGCGATGTCACGGTGATATGGTCGCTCACGCCGTCCACTCCCGGGCGCAGACTACAGATGCCCCGGACTTGAAGATCAACGGTCACTCCAGCCTGTGAGGCCCGATATAGTGCCTGGATGCAGGCCGGGTCTGTAAGGGAGTTGAGCTTGAATGCGATAGCCCCTTGGCCCGTGTCGTGATGGCGGGCGATGACCCGTTCGATGCGTCGGAGCATGCCTTCGCGCAATCCCTCCGGTGCGACCAGGAGACTGTGATAGTCAATATGTCGCGCATACCCGGTCAACGCATTAAACAAGACCGCCGCATCGGCCGTGATTGCCGGGTTGCTCGTCAGGAGCGCGAGGTCGGTGTATACGCGAGCTGTGGTGGGATTGTAGTTGCCCGTACTCAGATGGACGTATCGTATCAGGCGATCTCCTTCCCGACGTATCACCAGGCACATCTTGGCGTGGGTCTTGAGTCCCACCAGTCCGTAGACGACGTTGACGCCCGCCCGCTCGAGTTCTTTGGCCCAGAGAATATTGTTCTCCTCGTCGAACCGGGCCTTCAGTTCCACCAGCGTCACCACTTCCTTGCCATTTGCGTGGGCCTCCATGAGTGCTTGCACGATGGGAGAATCGGGTCCTACCCGATAGAGCGTTTGTTTGATGGCCAACACGTGCGGATCTCTGGCAGCGGTGTGAAGAAAATCCACCACGGGGGTGAAGCTGTCGTACGGATGATAGAGCAGGATATCGCGTTGTTGAAGGGTCGTGAAAATGTCGGGGTGCATCAGAATCGGAGTCGTCTTGTGCAGAACCGGGGGGTGTTTCAGTTCGGGGCGGTCGAGTTGCGTGAGTTCCAGGAGATCGGCCAGCCCGAGCGGCCCGTGGACTGCATAGAGCTGCTCGGGAGCGAGATGGAGGTTCTTGAGCAGAATCAGACGGATTCGTTCCGGCATGTGGTCGCTCACTTCGAGGCGCACCGCTGATCCGAAGTGGCGCTCCCGCAGACTTTCCTGGATGGCCAATAACAAGTCCGCGGCTTCATCTTCTTCGATGTCGGGATCGGCATCGCGGGTCACCCGGAAGGGATAGACGGCTACGATTTCGCAACTGGGAAACAGTAGGTCGAGGTTCGCGGCGATCACCTCCTCGACCCAGATAAATCGCGTAACATTGGTGTCCGGTTCATGGGAGGTTGGTTGTTCCCGGGGAATTCGGAGGAGGCGCGGGAAGAGGCGCGGCACCTTGAGGCGCGCAAACTGTTCTCCGCGCTCGGGGTCTTTCACGACGATCGCCAGATTCATGCACAGGTTGGAGATGTGTGGAAAGGGATGCGCCGCGTCGAACGCCAAGGGTGTCAGCGCCGGGAAAATTGATTCCATGAAGTACTGGCGAAGGTGGCTCTTGGTCGATGACGAAGTCTCCTCATAGGCCACGACGTGAATTCCAGTATCGCGAAGCTGCGGTTGGACATCTCGTTCCCAGCAGGTCATGTGCTGGGCAAGCAGGGGACAGAGTGCCTGCTGGACGGCCGTAAGTTCTTCCACCGGTGTCATGCCGTCCGGCGGGGCCTCGACCGTCCCATATTGCAACTGCCAATACAACCCGGACATCCGGATCATGAAAAATTCGTCGAGATTGCTGCTGAAGATAGACAGGAATCTCACGCGTTCCAGCAAGGGATGGTGGTGATCGTGCGCTTCTTCGAGCACGCGCTCGTTGAAACGCACCCAGCTGAGTTCGCGGTTGACGTATAGCGACGGGTCCGTCAGATCCATCGTTCGAGATCCTTTCCGCACGATTACTCGCACATTTGACCTGCCCCTTAGGGGTTCTTTGCCTGGTCACGGCAATCGTACGGTCAAGAAACTTAGATTTCAAGTGATGTGCCCGCTTATAATGTGGGCAGGCAGAATAAGCCATCGGGATTGCGAGAAACTCAGCAAGATCGGGTCAAAACGATCGCGATAGAAGACAGTAGGGGATCTCCGAGCAAAGGCTCAGGCCGGTGGTGCCCGGATTTCCCCCTAGCGCATGAATCCTCGAAGACGCCTTAATTTTCTGCAGAATGGATGGTCAACAAGGCACAACAAGCTGTCCACAAATTAAATGGGGCAGTACAAATGAAAATACGAACGACTTGCTGCGTCAGTATTTCCCGAAAGGCACAGATCTGTCACACTAGTCCAAAGCAGACTTGCACCTGATTGGTCGGCCCCGCCGTTTTTGTCCCAACATGAGGGAGAGTTTCCGGCATCATTCGCCTCTGAAGGAGGAAGGAGGATGCCATGAAACGAAAACGCTTCCGTGTCGAGCAAATTGTGGCGGTGCTGAAGCAGGCCGAGATGGGCGCCCCGGTCGCAGATCTCATCCGTCATCCGGGGATTGCCGAACAGACCTTCTCTCGGTGGAAGCGGCGCTATGCCGGCCTGAAACAGAACTGCCGATCGGTGGGTCCGCTCGCCATGGCCCACAAAGAAGCAATACCCTGAAGTTCAGCACGGATTCGAAGACAGGCCCATTCGGACTTAATGGGGGGATTGTAGGTGAAGGTCGTCACCCCTGGAGGCACGATCGACGATAGTGTCCAAATTGGTTGGATCGACGAAGAGGCTTCAATACGATGGGATGTGGAAACCATACTCGGATCGGTCCAGCGAAGTTCAACGCCGTTCTGAATGGGCGTCTCTTGTACGGCTGTTGGTTCAGCAATCGAATCGTACGAGATCGCCCCTGGAATGGCACTCTGGCCTATAGGCAAGAGTGGCGACGGTTGGTTGTTGTTCCCGACCGGGCTAGAGGCCATCATGGATCCGGATGTTTGTCCGGATGTTTGTCCGCTCGCTGGCACGCTGCTCGCCCCAGCGCCGCTCGTGGGTGAGCTGCTCGTGGGACTTGCGCTTGCCATTGTTCCGCTGGACGAACTGCTCGCTGTCGATGCATTCGCCGTGGCACTGATGGCCGTTGGAGCATAGCAAAACTGACGATCGTTCGGACCTCCTGCCATCGCCCAGAGGGAGACTGCAGTCCCGACCTCAGTTCTGATTCGCACACAGACCCAGGATGCGTCGATGGGAAGGGCATAGGTATACGTGGTCGTGCTGGCCGCGAGAACGGTCAAGCTCGACCACCCTGTACTCGTTGAACTGCTGATTTCAATGCGGTGCGAGGCGGAGAGGGGAGCGCTGGCGTCTTTCCACGTCAATTCAAACCCGGCCTGCCTAGGAGTAAGCACGACCGATTGTGGCTCAAAGATGATCGTGGACGCCACAATCGGCTGTGTGAGCATGGGAACTCGCGCGGGGGCAAAACAGAATTGTCTGTCAGTTGGTCCGCTCGCCTCTGCCCAATCAGAAACGATCGGCCCGCTTTCTCCTCTCACTCGGTAGCAGGCCCAATCCGCCCCTATAGGTTGATAAGAGTTGAAGGTGGCGTTATCGGGCGGAAGAACCGCTGCCGCTGTCCAGTTGGGTTGAAGGGAACTGGACACTTCTATGCGGTGGGCGACAGGGGGGCGGTTGGCGTCGGTCCACGTCAGTTGAAAACCTGGCTCGCGCACTGCCAATTGGACGGACGTTGGTTCCGACAGGCTTGGCGGAGGTGTGGGGTCCGCTAATCCGGTCAACTGAAACTGCAGGACTTGCGAGGGGGCACTCTCAGTTCCATTGCCGTTATATGCCGTGACCGCAACATACCATTGTCCATTGGCCGCTGCTTTGGCATCCGAGCACCTGACGTTCGTCTGACGGCCTACGTCCTTGACCTGATTGAGCTGACTGGCAATTTGGCCGAAGTAGACTCGGTATCCTCCTAGATTGGAAACAGTGTTGGCATTCCACGTGACCTGACAATCCTGATACAGCACCGGCCCGGCAGCATGAAGTTTACTCGCCAGTCCTAAAGGGACGACAACTATGGCAAAGAGAACGATGCGAAGTGGTACAGCGACAACCATAAAAAAATAATCGATTCTGGAACAACCCTTCGGCAGCTCTTGATGGGCCCAATTACGAGCAGTAATATAATGCGAATCTCACCATGGTTGATTATCGCGATCTCTAAGGCATGTAAAGAAATTGTTAAATGTGATGCAGGGGCAGAAATGAAGGATGAGCGCTTTTTACTCTGTGAGTGCTGGCTAGCGCCAGCGATTCCATAATAATACTCTGCTCCACTAGCTGACGGTAGAGCGGCAACGTAGAGCGTATGTTAGTTTGTCGGTCTGTGTAGTGTTGACTGGGTCCAGTCCGAGATCTTCAGGCAACCTCAAACTCAGTTCTGCTCCCATCACACAAAGGCCCTTCATAGAAATCGTATATAAACTGGAGGTCAGAAGTTTTGACGTTGGTCCCGTTCTGAGACAGCTCTTAACTAGAACAGACGGCTTCTTCGGCGGCCCAGATCACCTGACGTTGTGCGACGAACTCGTTTGGGGTCAGGTGCCCGAGCGAGCCATGCGGCCGGTGCTCATTGTAGTCGAGCCGCCACGTTTCGATGATGGTCCGCGCCTCGGCGAGTGAGGCGAATTGGTGCACGTTCAAACACTCGTCCCGCAAGCGTCCGTTAAACGATTCAATGAAGGCATTTTCCACGGGTTTACCCGGTCGAATGAAGTCGAGTTGCACGCCCCGACGATAGGCCCAATCTTCGAGCGCTCGCGATTGAAACTCGGTCCCGTGATCCACCGTGATGGACCGGGGGCCTGAAACGCCGGTCAGTACCCGATCTAAGGCCTGGCCCACCGTCTCACCCGACATCCGCAAACCGACTTCTAGCATGGGACTTTGCCGACTCCAGTTATCCACGACCGTCAAGACTCGAAACGGCCGCCCATCCGCCGGGGTATCATGCACGAAATCCATGCTCCAGCGCTCCGTAGGACCGGTCGGGATCGGGGCTGGGCCACGATGCAACGCGATATGCTTTCGACGCCGGACCCGCATGCGGAGCTGCAAACCCTCCAGTCGATAGAGCCGTCGCACCCGCTTGCGATTCACGAGCCAGCCTTCGCGTCGTAAGAGCACCCAGATCCGCAGAGACCCAAACCGCGGGCGGGCATGGGCCAGATCGCGAATGCGCATCCGCAACGCGGACTGATCTTTCGCTCGGCTTCGTCGGTACCATGCGGCCCGACTGAACTGGGCGAGGCGACAGGCCCGCAGGCAACTGACCTGAAACGTCCCGTGAAACCAGGCGGCCAGTTCTCGACGGCGTGCGGGCCTTAGACTTTTTTTCGCAAGGCCTCCGACAGCATATGCTTGTCGAGCGAGAGGTCAGCGACGAGCCGTTTGAGCCGGCTATTTTCTTCTTCCACCTGTCGGAGGCGCCGCAACTCGCTCACCCCGAGGTGCGCGTACTTCTTCTTCCAGGCGTAGAAGGTGGCGTCACTCACCCCAAGCTGTCGGCAGAGGTCGCCGACCGGGGTGCCGCTTTCAGCCTGGCGGATCGCGTAGACAATCTGTTCCTCGGAAAACTTCGACCGCTTCATAGGTCCACTCCTTTCGTCGAGGACCGCCGAAGCCGTCAGTGTACTCTAGTTCTGACCTGCCGTTGTTTTCGGGGGAGACGTCACTTAAAGGAAGCGTGGATTTGGTATCCCAGCAATTCTTAATAGCTCGCCGCTGATATACCATCAGCGGGTGTATTTTACGATGGTTCCGTCCCCATCCTCCAGACAGACATCTCACGTCGCTCGTCCTTCATTTCACGCCTCCCGGGTTTCAGCCTCACCGATTCACGAGATCTCACACATCTTCTCGCGAGATTTCGCAAGTCACCAGATATCGGCGCTTGCCGATTTCCCCTCACCTGATTCTAAGTCGCTGAACTTCCATCGTCTCGTTCGATTCTACCGTGCTGGCATCGATGTTGCCGTAGGGACTCGGCATAGGGTCATCCACTCACACTAAGGGGAGGCGGGTGCAGGGATGAACTGGGAATATTTCTGCCGGAATGCCGACCGGCAATTGTTTCGGCAACTAGCCAGTTACCAACACACTCAACAAGGAGGAGTCATCATGTCGCAGGCAACCATCACCGCAGTCATCAACGGCGTCAATGTGGATCGAATGGGTGGAATGATCCAAACCGTTCAGCAAAACTCGAACCTGGCGACCTTCCAATTTCGCGCGAAGAATCGATGGATAACGGGCGGGCACAACTGCTCGACGATCCAGAGTTTCTACGGCCCTGGCCAGGAAGATACGACCCGCAGGAAACCTTTCGTGCTCGATGCCGACGAACCGCGGGTGTTGCTCGGCACTGATCAAGGAGCAAATCCTTATGAGTTTGTGCTGCACGCCCTTGCAGCAGGTCTCACGACCTCGCTCGTGTACCACGCAGCGGCACGAGGCATTCATCTCGAGTCTGTGGAATCCACGTTGGAAGGAGATCTCGACGTACGAGGATTTCTTGGGCTGTCGGACAAGGTCCGGCGAGGCTACAAGGAAATCCGTGTCCACTTTGCGATCAAGTCGAACGCGCCTGCAGAACAGTTGGACGAGCTAATCAGGTTCTCGCCGGTTCTCGACATCGTGTCGAATCCGGTACCGGTCTCGATCCAGATCGACAAACAATAGACCTGACGGGCCTGGGTGGCTCTTGATACACTCAGGTCCTTCTGCTTGACTGTCTAGGCCGGTGTTAGTTTCGCCCGAGAAGAGGTAATAGAAACGACATAGGTATCATCTATGCGTGCAATTACCCGGGATGCTCGTGGGAGCATCGTCGGAGCAACCTAGGGAGGGAGCCATGATCAAGCGAATTTCAGCGTTCATCTACGGATCAGTCTACTACGGGATAGCTTACCTCACGATCACCACCCAACGCTGCAACCAATTCCGTTCCACGTTCGGAAGGAGGCACGCCATGACGTCCACCCACATCATCGGATTAGCCGCGGCTGCTCTGCTCGCCTGTGCCGCTCCCAGCTCGGGCACAGAGTCGACGGTGGCGCCCGCTCCGCCGAGGAGCCTTTCTGACACGGTCCCCCTCTACACGAACCTCGGCTCCCACCACAAACGCATCTCCACTCGAGTCCCGGCCACACAGCAGTACTTCGACCAGGGCCTGCGACTCGTCTACGGATTCAATCACGCGGAAGCGATCCGCTCGTTCACGCGCGCCGCAGAGCTCGATTCCACCTGCGCCATGTGCTACTGGGGGATCGCACTCGCCTACGGCCCGCACGTCAACGCTCCAATGGACTCGGCGAGCGGAGTCGCCGCGTACGCGGCGGCGCAGAAAGCGCTGGCGCTCAAGTCCCACGCCACGGCGCCTGAGCGCGCGTACATCGAGGCGGTCGCGCAGCGCTACGAGGCGGTCCCGCCGACCGATCGTGCCCGGTTGGACACGTTGTACTCGCGCGCGATGGAGCGGGTCGCCAACACCTACGCCAAAGACCTCGACGCCGCGACCCTGTACGCCGAATCGCTGATGGACCTCCGCCCGTGGAACTACTGGCGACCCGACGGTACTCCCTACCCCGGCACGAATGAAATCGTACACCAGCTCAGGAGAGTCATCTCGCGCAACCCGAACCACCCCGGCGCGTGCCATTACTACATCCACGCAGTCGAAGCGGTGAACCCGCAGGCCGCAGTGCCGTGCGCCGAGCGGCTCGCTCGGCTCATGCCGGGCGAAGGGCACATGGTCCACATGCCCGCACACATCTACATCCGCGTCGGACGGTGGAACGACGCCGTGCAGGCCAACCAACACGCCATCCACACCGACGAGGTGTTCATCGAAGGGCAGCACCCGATGGGCGTCTATCCGCTCGCGTACTACCCGCACAACATCCACTTTCTCGCCTTTGCCTCCACGATGGCGGGCCGCGGTGCGCAGGCGATCGAGGCGTCCAATACACTCACCTCCAAGGTGAACCTCGACGCCGCGCGCCAGGTCGGGATGCTGCAGGAGATGCTGCCGTACCACGCGCTCACGCTCACAACGTTCGGAAAATGGGACGAGGTGCTTGCCGAACCGCCTCCGCCGGAGGATATCCGCTTCTCGTATGCCATGGCGTACTACGCCCGCGGCGTGGCGCACGCCGCCAAGGGACAGTGGGCGGAGGCGCAAGCCGCGCTCGACACGGTGACCACGATCAACGCCGCGACGCCCGAAGGTGCCGATGGCAAGACGGCGCTCTCGATCGCCGTGCACGCGCTGTCCGGCGAGATCGCCACCCGCCGCGGCGACCTCGACGCGGGCATCAACCACTTCCGGGAGGCGGCCAAGATCGAGGACGCGGGACTCTACTTCGAACCGCCCAAGTGGTACTACCCGATTCGGCATTCGCTCGGCGCCGCACTATTGAAGGCGGGACAAAATGCCGAGGCCGAGAAGATGTATCGCGAGGACCTTCGACGCTTCCCCGAGAACGGCTGGTCCCTGTTCGGGCTCGCGCAGGCGCTCCGGGCGCAGGGGAAGAACACCGACGCGGCCGCAGCGGAAGCGCGCTTCCGCCGAGCGTGGGCGAGCACGGACGTGACGCTGACGGCATCGAGGTTCTAGCGAATTGAGTTACCTTCTTGCTGATTGGGAAAGGGCTTACTTCTGGAAAGGTTCACGAGCCGATTCTGAATGCAGAACAACTGGCAGACCTGGAGCCCTCCCAAAATGGTCTCAAGAAGTCTGCTCCAAAGGTGATGAATAAATCGGGCCTATACGAAGCACCTTCTCTCATCGCTCGATCACGGAGACGCCCATGATTAACAGCCTCCAAAAGGAAAGACGAGACGAGCCTCGCGACGAGGCTGATACTGAGAAAACGGCCTTGTTGAATCGTCGCAACTTTCTCGCCGGAACGGCCGGCATAGTGAGCGCGATCGTCACGCGTTCGGTGACAAGATCCGCCGAAGCGGCCATGCCGGTTACGCTGGATGATCCGACGCGAGTGCCGGGTGCGGCGCCGACGGCGTACGGGCAACGGTCGACTTTTGAGCAGTCCATCCGCCTCCCGCGCTCATGGTGGGCTTCTCTGACGCCTCTTCAGGACTCGCATGGAATTCTCACGCCGTCTGCCTTACACTTCGAACGGCATCACAACGGCGTGCCGGTCATTCATCCGGAGCGTCACCGGCTCATGATTCACGGCTTGGTTGCACAGCCATGGGCCTTCACCATGGACGACTTGAAACGGTTTCCCGCTACCTCGCGGCTGGCATTTATCGAATGTTCAGGCAATTCGGCGATCGAATGGAAGGCGCCGACTGGACAGACCGTGCAACAGACTCATGGCCTGACGAGTACAAGCGAATGGACCGGCGTGGCATTGAAAACGGTCCTTAAAGAAGTCGGTGTGAAACCGGACGCGTCATGGATGTTGGCGGAAGGCAGCGATGCGGCGGCCATGACACGGAGCCTTCCGCTCGCCCCCCTCATCGAGGAGGCGCTCCTCTGCTATGCTCAAAACGGCGAACCCCTCCGTCCTGAACAAGGGTATCCGCTCCGTCTGCTTTTGCCGGGCTGGGAGGGGAATACATGCATCAAATGGTTACGCCGACTCAAGTTCGGCACAGCGCCCGTTATGACCCGCGAGGAAACGTCGCAATATACGGACTTGATGCCGGACGGCACGGCGCGCCAATTTACGATGGTCATGGAGGCGAAATCCGTGATTACGTCTCCATCGGGTGGACAGCGAGTACAGCCGGGATTTATAGACATTCGCGGTTTGGCTTGGAGCGGTCGAGGCCGTATCGCCCAGGTGGAGGTGAGCACTGATGGCGGAAGGTCCTGGCAACAGGCAGTCTTACAAGACCCCATTTTGCCGAAGTGCCATACACGATTCTGTTTGCCGTGGCGGTGGGATGGAGAGGATGTGATCCTGCAGAGTCGCTGTCTCGATGAAACGGGCTACGTGCAACCCAGTCGCACGGCATTGGTTGCCGTGCGTGGCGTGAACTCCGTCTACCACTATAATGCGATCCAGAGTTGGAAAATTGCCGCAGATGGACAGGTGAGCAATGTGCATGCGTAACGTCATGATGATGGGACTTATCACCGTCCTGACCGTGGGCATCCTCTGGAGTAGTGAGGCGGCCGATCAGCACGATCGAATGCATGGCTATGGATTGGGACGGCCCGCCACTGATTTAGAGATTCAACATTGGAACATTGATGTCGCGCCGACGGGCGAGGGATTACCCCTCGGCCGTGGGACGGCCAAACAAGGTGCCGCGATCTTTGCCACCAAGTGTGCATCCTGCCATGGACCGACGGGTCAGGAAGGTCCGATGGACCGCTTGGTGGGAGGCGCCGGCACATTAGGCAGCCAGAAGCCTGTGAAAACAATTGGTAGTTACTGGCCCTATGCCACGACGCTATATGATTATGTGTACCGCGCCATGCCCTTTCCCGCTCCCCAAAGCCTCTCGTCGGACGAGGTGTACTCGGTGGTGGCATGGTTGCTCTACCAGAACGGCATTATTACAGAGGACGCCGTCCTCGATGCCCATTCACTGCCCAGCATCCGCATGCCGAATCTCAAGGGGTTTGTTCCAGATCCCAGGCCGGATGTGCCCAGGAACTGAAGCGATTCATTTCAGCAGGATGGAATGCCGCTAGTCGAAGCCGTTCATCGGTGTCTGAACCGTCCGAATGCGGCCTATCATGTTGAACTGAGCTAGCCCCCTTGAACGGGTCCGGATCCTCTGTGAGGGTCGGGCCGAAAGGAGGGCCGCATGCCACGCTTGCGTCATACCGTCGAACAGATTCTTGCCGAACTTCGTGAAGCTTAGGTCCACTTATCGAGCGGCCTTCCGGTTGGGATCAACGTCAATCACACGCTGATCAAAGACGGCTGGTGCTGGTGGTATCGGAAATATGCACCAGGGAATACGGTGCTGGAAGGGTTAGAGAAGGAAGCAGAGAGGCGAAGAAAGATTTCTGGGTTGCCCCCAATCCAATGGCCCCTTGGGAGCGGCGGAAGCGAAAGTAATAGGCGAGCCACATCGCAATCGCTTGGGGCCTGCTAAAAAACGTAGTGAATAGCGTAGTAGAATAGGAGGGAAAAACCGGGGAATCCCGGGTAAGTACGGGTAACGATCGAGCCGTTGTTTCCTCAGTCCTGAGAAGGTGTTTTGTGTGTTTTCGCGGGATTCCGTTCCCCCAGGCAAGACGGTTTCGTAAACCGCAGGTGAAACGCTTATTTCGTGCCAGCCTGCATAGCCGGATTGGTCTGCAGACGTCTGACCTAACCTGTTGTTCCGTCAAGCCGCCTCCACGAATCCTTGGAACGGGATGATCCATGAGCCGTTAAGGCCTTGGCAAACCGCCTCAAATCCCATTGGGGACACCAATCCTGCCCCTCTTCTTCTCGCTAGCCGATTTACCCTTTCAGTCTTCTCGTTCCATTGAGTTTGTCTCGTGAGCTGGATACACTGGCCGTCGGCGGCTAGGTCACTTCTTCAAGAGGGCTGCGGCGACGGAGGTGGTAATGCGTGGACAACAGCTGATGTTGTGGACTGGGATCGGCCTCGTGATAGGTGTACTTTGTCTTGGGGCGGCAGAGCCGCAGCTTTCAAATGGCAAGCAGGCGGTTTCGGCCGAGGCAGGTCGAGGACGGGATGGCGCTCCGATGGTCCTCATCCCTGCCGGTCCATTCACCATGGGCAGTAACGATGGCCTCCCAAACGAGCGGCCTGAGCACACCGTGACGCTTGATGCCTACTATATCGATAAGTATGAAGTCACCCTCAGTCTCTATCGGAAGTTTCTGGAAGCGGGGAAACACGAGTCTCCTCCGACATGGGACGATGAGGCGGCGACGACGGTGGGAGATCGGCCGGCCATTGGGATGAGATGGGAATCCGCAGTCGCCTATTGTCAATGGGCAGGGAAACGGCTTCCGACGGAGGCTGAATGGGAGAAGGCGGCACGGGGGACAGACGGGCGACGGTATCCGTGGGGAGATATGCAGCCGTTCGTCGACATCGCAAACTATAACCGAGGAATGTGGGTCAGCGAAGCCATCACGCTGGTGGCGGTCACCAGCGGTCTTGAGGGAATGAGTGTGCGGCATGGGCTCAAGGAGGGCGGGAAGAGTCCGTTTGGCCTCTCCCACATGGCGGGGAACGCGGCAGAATGGGTGGCTGATTGGTATGACCGCGACTATTATCAGAAGAGTCCTGAGAAGAACCCAACTGGCCCGGCCACTGGTGAAAAGCGAGTACTGCGAGGCGGGTCGTGGGCTGACGTACCGTCTTCCTTGCGTGTGACCGCGCGGTTCTCAGCTGAGCTGGATTTCGAAGATCGGACGATCGGATTTCGTTGTGCCATGAATGTGGCGAAGTGAGTGGGGCTAGCCTGGTGCTGGCCGGCGAATTTTGGCGACGCAGTAAATAACCGGGCTCAGCGAGCCATATTGATTCATCGCATCATACCCCTGCCGGACTGTTCCTGCGACCGGTGCCATGCCTGAACGATTGATCACCCCCCTCATCCTGCTTGCGCTGCTGCTGGGCACGTTGTTCGCCCTTCGTTCCACCAATTCGTCTTCGGTAGCGCCGGTGCCGGTCGCATCGGTGGCAGCGCTTGTGCCTGACATGATTCCGCTTGTCACCGGAGACGAACCGATCACAGAGATCTTTACGAAAGCCGGCTGCGCGGTGTGCCACACCATTCCTGGTATTCCGGGGGCCGATGGGCGCGTAGGGCCGCCTCTCCGATTAGGCACCATGGGGCCTAATCGATTGGCCGATCCATGTTACCGGGGCCATGCACAGACGGTGCATGATTATGTGATCGAATCGGTTATCGAACCGGGAGTGTTTGTCGTGCCGGGATATCCGGCTAAGACGATGCCGACATGGTATGGCGCGAAACTCAGCGCGCTCGCGCTGGAGAAGATTGCTTTGTATCTTGAGCGGCAAGGGGTTCCTGCGGCTCAGTAGATGCGATGATCCTTGCCGGATTGGTGACGAGACGCGTGGTGGTGTGGGGCTATCGTTTACGTATGGGGGTCACATTTCCTGAGGCTCCACCCTGGATCTTAAAGGCATTGCCCGCGGGGTCTCCTGATTTTTTGTCGAGGAGCGCATTGACCGCATCGTCCCCTCTAAGACCTTCGATTTTGATCTTGAGCCGGAGATTGTTGGCGCTGTCGGCATTGATCAAGGCTTGCTCCAGGGAGATCCTCTCTTCTTTATACAGTTGGAACAGGACGTGGTCGAACGTCTGACAACCCTCCTCCACGCCTTGTTCCATTGCTTCTTTGAGCAAATCGACCTCGGCCTTCTTGATGAGATCCTTAATGCGGGGCGTGTCGAGCATGATTTCCAGTGCAGGGGCCCGCTTTCCGTCCATGGATGGCACAAGCCGTTGAGAGATGATGGCGCGAAGATTGAGCGACAACTGGAGATAGATCTGCGCATGCCGCTCAACCGGGAAAAAATTCATGATGCGCTCGATGGCCTGGTTTGCGTTGTTCGAGTGGAGGGTGCCAATGCAGAGGTGCCCGGTTTCCGCGAAGGTGATCGCGGCTTCCATCGTTTCCGTGTCCCTGATTTCGCCGATCAGAATCACATCCGGCGCCTGCCGCAGGGTATTCTTGAGTGCATTTTGAAATGAGAGCGTGTCGAAGCCCACTTCTCGCTGCGTAATGAGTGATCGCTTATGATTGTGGACGAACTCGATCGGATCTTCCACGGTTACGATATGGCCCGGATGGACGGTGTTGCGGTGGTCGATCATGGCTGCGAGGGTGGTGGATTTTCCGGAACCGGTGGCTCCGACTACGAGTACCAACCCGCGCTTCGTCATCGAGATGTCTTTCACAATCAGGGGCAGGCCCAGTTGCTCGACGGTCTGGATCTCAGCTTTAATATGCCGAAAGACCAAGCCGACGTTCCCTCGCTGCCGAAAAATATTGACACGGAAACGGCCGAGCTCTTTGTAGTAGAGGGCCAGGTTCATTTCCATCTTTTCTTCGAATTCCCCACGCTGTTGACCGCGCATCAGCGCAAGCGCGAGGGCTTCGAGTTGTTCGTTGGTAAACGGCGGAGCGTCGGTTTGTTGTGTCGAGCCGTGGACGCGATAGGCTGGAGCCGAGTCGACGGTCAGGTACAGGTCTGACGCTTCTTGATCCACCATCACTTTCAAGAGACTGCGAACATCCATTTCTGCCCCCGGTTCTTTCTGCTTGGTGCCTTAAGCTGCGCCGCTCATTGGGGTTCCAAATAGATTGGGATTCATGCTGCGCGATTGGGCTTCGCTCTTTGTGACGATTCCACGGGTCACTAAATCGACCAGCGCCATGTCCATCGTTTGCATGCCGTCTTTCTGGCTGGCCTGCATGATCCCGGGAATCTGGTGCAATTTGCCCTCTCGGATGAGATTCCGGACCGCGGTCGTGGCGACCATGATTTCGAGGGCAGCGACACGCCCGCCGGATTTTTTCTTCAGCAGGGTCTGCGTGATGACCGCTTCCAAGGCTTCTGCGATCTGTGTCCGAATCTGGGACTGTTGGTTTGGGGGAAAGGCGTCGATGATGCGGTCGATGGTTTTCGGCGCGCTCGAGGTGTGAAGTGTGCCGAAGACCAAGTGGCCCGTTTCCGCAGCAGTCAACGCGAGCTGGATGGTTTCCAGGTCGCGCATTTCACCCACGAGAATAATGTCCGGGTCTTCGCGGAGGGAGGCTCTCAGCGCGTTCGCGAACGACAGGGTATGGACGCCCATTTCCCGTTGATTGACGAGGCATTTTTTTGTCTTATGGACGAATTCGATCGGATCTTCGATTGTGATGATGTGGCCTTCGAATGTGTTGTTCAAATAATCGACCATGGAGGCCAGCGTCGTCGATTTTCCGGATCCGGTCGGTCCGGTCACCAGGATCAGTCCTTTTTCCCGGTCGCAGAGCTGTCGCACGACCGGAGGCATCCCGAGCTTTTCCATCGGAATGATCTCGGTGGGAATGTTTCGGAAACAGGCGCCAAGCCCGCGGTTTTGGACAAAGACATTGACGCGGAATCGGGCGATGTCGCCCAGCTCAAAGGAAAAGTCACACTCGCGCTTTTCCTCGAAGTTCTTGCGCTGGGTATCGCTCATCATGTCGTAGATCAGCGAGTGCGTTTCTTCCGTGGTCAGTGGAGGATGATCGAGTTTCTTGAGGTCTCCGTTCAACCGGATCATCGGTGGCTCGCCGGCGCTGATATGACAATCCGACGCGCCTTCCTTTGCAGCGAAGGTCAGGAGCTTCGATATATCCATGAAGAGGACTCCTCGGTAAGAAAGGATAGGATGATGGTTTGTCGGACCTCAGCACTGCTTGAGAGCATGATGCCACAGGGTGATGAGAAAGCAAGAAAATAGCCGGAAGCGGCCGCGTAAATTCTTCGGTGCTTCAGTGCAGGGTTGTAATCGATTCGATCAGATCAGTCCCGCGGATTGCCCTGCGCGTTGAAATGCGGTGAGAGCATGATCGATGTGGCTGGGGGTGTGCTCGGACGTCACCGTAACGCGGATGCGGCTGGTGGCGTTCGGAACGGTGGGGGGACGAATCGCCGGAGCGTACACCCCTTCCGTGAGCAGGTGTTCGGCAAACGAGAGTGCGGTGTCGGCGTTGCCGACGAGGATCGGCATGATCGGACTGACGCTGGGTGACAAGGTGAATCCCAATTGTGTCAATCCCGAGAACAACCGTTCACGGTTGGCCCACAAGCGCGCCCGTCGTTCCGGCTCTCGTTGTATGATTCGTAAGGCTGCCGTGACGGCGGCAGCCGATCCCGGTGGCGGCGCCGTCGTAAAGATGAAGGCCCGGTTTGTGTTCATGAGATAGTGGATCAATGACGAGGAGCCAGCGAGGTAGGCGCCACTGCTGCCGAAGGCTTTGCCCAAGGTTCCCATCTGAAACGGGATGCCTGCCTCAAGGCCGAAATATTCTGCCGTTCCTCGTCCATGCGGTCCCATCACGCCTGTGCCATGGGCGTCATCGATATAGAGGTCGGCCTCGTAGTCCTGGGCTAACCGACTGAGTTCGGGCAATGGCGCGAGGTCTCCGTCCATACTGAAGAGGCCGTCGGTCACGATCAGGGTGCGTCGACCACGGCGTCTTGCGGCCAGAAGGGACTCTAGGTGATTGGTATCGTTGTGGCGATAGATTCGAAAGTCGGCTGCGCTCAGACGACAGCCGTCGATCAGGCTGGCATGGCACAGGCGATCGGCTAGGATCAATCCGCCTTGTCCGATCAGTGCAGGGATGGTCCCGATGTTGGCGAGGTAACCGGAGCTAAAGGTAAGGGCGGCCTCTGTCCCCTTGAACTGTGCCAGCGCAGACTCGAGTTCCTGATGCGGTGGCAACGAGCCTGAGACCAACCGAGCGGCTCCGGCTCCGGCGCCAAATCGCTGCGTCGCCTCGACAGCGGCCTGAATCACCTCCGGATGCATGGCCAGTCCCAAATAATCGTTTGAGGCGAAGAGGAGGATCTGGCGTCCTGCCATCTCAACCACCGGGCCGACGCCGGAATTGAGCGGAGTGAGCCGTCTGATTAGATGTCGCGCGGCCAACTCGTCTAGCTGTTCTTTAAACATGGGGCCTGTTTGCCTTCTGAGAAGCGAGAGGAATCTGCTGCCTCATTGACAAGCCCGTAACATCCTTAGTATAAGGCGCGAACACAATTTAAGGAAACGGGCCCCGCCCTCTCTGACGAATCCATCCATGAGCTACCGTATCAAGGTCCCGGCGAAAACTCTCCCGGTCGATGAAGCCCACATGTTGAGCTGGCTTGACCATACGCTGCACCGGGTACAGGATTATCGCCGCCCCTTGCTGGTTGCTCTGGGAGTGTTGGTACTTGCCGTTGCCGTGGTCGGAGGGGTCTTCTATGTTGACCGCCAGGCTGCGCAGAAAGCCCAGAGACCTTGAACGTGAGGCAATGCGCTTCCTGACTGCTTCTTCCGCCAACGATCCTCAGAAGGCTGACCACGCGCTCAAGGAAGCGATCGCGAGGTATCGGCAAATTGTTGATGAATATCCACGGACCCCCACGGCACCACTCGCGTTGTATCATTTGGGAAATACATTGGTCCAGGCCAATGAACTGAGTGCGGCCATCGAGGCGAATCAGAGATTTCTTATGTTATATGGTTCGAATCCCTCAATGGTCGGGTTGGTGCAACAGCGTCTGGCCTATGTGTATTTGCTGAAGGGAGAGCGTGACCAAGCAGTGAAGGCACTCACGGCTATCCTGGAGACTCCTGGTACGTTGAATCGAGATCAGGCGTTGTTTGAGTTGGCGCGGCTGGAAGAGTCTCAGTCGAGGCCTGAAGGGGCCCTGGCTCACTATCAGGAACTGATAAAGAACTATCCGAACTCGCCCTTCACCAGTGAGGCGACGATTCGGACCAAGATCATGGATGTCAAGAAAGCGCAGGAATCAACACCTGCTTCGACATTACCCACCCCGGCGGATACTGCGCCACAGAAGGGTCCTCCTTCTCTCCCCCCGTCAGCTGGCAAGAAGAAATCCTAAACGCTCAGGTCTGTCGGTGCCCCTGATTTCGGCTTGGTCCGTTCTGCGGATCGTCGGAGAAGAGAGATCGAATCTAGCGGCTGATGACGAGAAAGTCGCCCGGTCGAATAGTCGGGTCTGAGAGGTTGTTCTTGGTCTTGAGCGTCTTGATGGGGATGCGAAACCGCTTCGACACTTTTCCCAGCGTGTCTCCCACGCGGACTTTATACCAACGAGAATGTCCGGCTGCCGCAAACTGAGCCTTCTCCGGAAGCTGCGGGAATTTATAGGTCGGGATGCGGTCAAGCAGCTGTTCCACTTTCGCTTTCGTTCCCACCGGAACCTTTAGGTGGTAGGTCTCGTCACCGGGAGGTGTTGCGTCTCGCCGTAGCTCAGGATTTAAGAGCCGGAGCTCTTCATAGGGAATGCCGGTAATATTGGCGATCGCTCGGAAATGGACGGTTCGTGTGATGATCGCCTCTTCAAATTGATGCGGTTCGGCAGGTTCCTGAGTGAAGCCGTATCGATCGGGGTTCCTCGCAATGATCGTCGCAGCCATAAATCTGGGCACGTACTCCTTCGTCTCTCGTCGAATTAATCGTGTTTTGGAAATCTCGGAAAAACTTTCGACCTGGGCCTTTTGGAGGGCTCGCATCACCTTGCCTTCTCCGGCATTGTAGGCGGCCATCGCGAGCGGCCAGGCACCGAAGAGGTCGTAGAGATCGCGGAGATAGCGTGCCGCAGCGACCGTTGACTTGATGGGGTCCCGACGTTCATCAACGTAGTTGTCGACGCGGAGTCCATAGGCCTTGGCCGTCCCCTTCATGAACTGCCAGGGACCCGTGGCTTTGGCTCGAGAGTACGCGTAGGGGTTGAATCCGCTTTCCACCAGCGAGAGGTACACCAGATCGCTGGGGAGATGAAATTCCGTGAAGATTCTGTCGACAAGTGGCCGATAGCGGCTGAGCCGGAATAGCCACTGTTCGAAGCGATCATGGATGCCTGTATTGAAGTAGCGAATGTGAGCCTGGACTGAGGAGTCCATGACGATCGGAACATCGTAGGCTGCATATTCCGCCGGGCCTGTGGCGCTCCGGGACGAGTCTTGTGTCAGGGCCAGTTCAGCCGGAGGATCCAAGGCGTCTGAAAACCGCGCGGTCGCTGGTGAGTTTCCCGCGGGGTTCAGCTGTAAGAGGTCTTCAGCCCGCGGAACCTTGCTAGTCGTCGCTGTGGGAGGCTTGGTGGTAGCCGTTGCCGGGCCGTCGGTATCCAGCGGGATCAGATTTTCGTCTGGGTCGTCTTCTGCCGCTACGTTCTCGTCACCAATCGGAGACGAGTCAACCGTGGTTGGTTCGGAAGGGGTCGCGGCTTGCCCTACCATGGGTGCGGAGAAGCTGAACCACATTCCGAGAAGGAGAGCCACAGGGAGGACGACATGTCCCGGCCCGAGTGGCATCAATGAAATGCGGTGGCAACCAGTATCGTGGGTGAGGTTCATCATGTTTTGTGAAACTAGACTATCGAGGCACTGCGCTATTGTCAAGGAATTACAAGGGGAATGCCGCCCCTCCTTTAGTAGCACAGGGGCCAAACGATCTCACGTTCGCGAAAGATCGCGAGCGGAAGTCACGCCGGAGTCAGCAGGCCGCAACAGTCTGAAAACACGCGTGGCTACACGGCTTCTTGCCTTGACAGCTTTTGGGAGGCAATGGTATCGTCCCTCGTTTTCGCGTAAGCTTTTTCACGTTTCATCCGGAGGAGGATCAGTCGATGCTGAAGCGGTATTTGCTGGCTCCCGGTCCGACGCCTGTGCCCCCTGAAGTGCTGCTGGCCATGGCGCGGCCGATGACCCATCACCGTGCTCCCGAGTTCGATAAGCTCTTCGCGGAGGTCCGGGATGGACTGAAGTGGTTGTTTCAGACGAAAAACAACGTGCTCATGCTGGCGGCTTCCGGAACCGGAGGCATGGAAGGATCAGTTTCTAACTTTCTCTCTCCCGGCGACAAAGCCCTCACCATTAATGGAGGGAAGTTTGGGGAGCGATGGACCAAGCTCTGCAAGACGTTCGGCGCACAGGTGACCGAAATCAAGGTGGAATGGGGGCGAGCCGTCGATCCCCAAGTGGTTGCCGATGCCCTGAAGAAGGACCCGGGAATCAAAGCGGTGTATGTGCAGGCGAGTGAAACCTCGACCGGCGTTGCGCATGACATCAAGACTCTTGCGGAGATCGTGAAGCCATACGGCGAAACCATCCTTGTGGTGGACGCCATTACCGCCCTCGGGGTGTTCGATATCAAGACCGATGAGTGGGGGATCGATGTCGTAATTACGGGGTCGCAAAAGGCGCTAATGCTCCCGCCTGGCCTTGCATTTGTGAGCGTGAGTGATAAAGCCTGGCAGTTGGCGGAAAAAGCGAAGAACACGGCGTTCTATTTCAATTTCAAGAAAGAGCATGAGAATCAGCAAAAGAATCAGACGGCCTATACTCCAGCCGTGTCCCTCATCGTCGGCCTGCAGGAAGTGCTGAAGATGATGAAGGCGGAGGGGCTCGAGGGGGTGTTCGGCCGTCAAGCCATGCTCGCGAAAGCCATGCGTGAAGGGGTGAAGGGTGCCGGGCTAGCGCTGTTTCCAAAAGAGTCGCCCAGTGATGCCCTTACCGCCATTTTAGCGCCGGAAGGCGTGGACGGGCAGGCCATCTATAAGAACCTGCGTGTCCAATACGGCATTACGGCAGCCGGTGGGCAAGACCATTTAAAGGGGAAGATCTTCCGGCTCTCCCACATGGGCTATATGGATCGCTTCGATGTCATTATGGCCGTGGCAGCCGTTGAAATGGTGATCAAAGGGCTGGGGCATCCCATGAAGCTTGGAAGCGGTGTGGCGAAGGCGCAAGAAATTCTTATGGCATAGGGGCCAGACATCAGCGAACTTATGACGGCAGATTAGGCGGGACTGTGATGAAAATTCTGATAAGCGACAGCCTCTCCAAGCAGGGTGTGGAGCTTCTTGAGAAAGCCGGCTTTACCGTGGTGGTCAAATCCAAGCTCTCGAAGGAAGAATTGTTTAAAGAGATCAAGGACGCCGATGGTTTGATTGTCCGGTCCGGGACGAAGGTGACGGCGGAGTTGATCGCAGCAGCCGACCGATTGAAAGTCGTCGGGCGGGCCGGGTCGGGGCTGGACAACGTCGATACGCCGGCAGCGACGCGTCGCGGGATCGTGGTGATGAACACGCCGGGCGGCAATACCGTCACCACCGCCGAGCACACCATGTCGATGATCTGGGCGATGAGCCGGCGTATTCCCCAAGCCACCGCCTCCGTGAAGGCCGGTAAGTGGGAAAAAGACAAATTCATGGGCGTTGAACTCTACAACAAGGTGCTCGGCATCGTTGGCGTGGGGCAAATCGGCAGCCACCTCACGAAGCTGGCGCAGGGCATCGGTATGAGCGTGGTCGCCTACGATCCCTATTTGGCCGAAGAGCGCGCGCAGAAGATGGGTGTCACCATGATGCCGCTGGATGAACTCTTCAAGCGTGCGGATATCATCTCAGTCCACACCCCGTTGACGCCTGAGACCAAGGGCCTCATCAATGCGCAAGCGATCTCGACGATGAAGCCGGGGGTGATGATTGTGAATTGTGCCCGGGGTGGGATTATCAATGAGGGTGATCTGTTTGACGCATTGAAGGCCAAGCGGGTGGCAGCCGCCGCGTTCGACGTGTTTGAAGACGAGCCGGTGAAGGCGGATCATCCGTTGTTGACGCTGGATAACTTTATCTGTACGCCGCATATCGGAGCCCAGACGGCCGAGGCGCAGGAGAATGTGGCTGTCGGCATTGCGGAACAAGTCGTCGATTATTTTACCAAAGGCATTGCCCGCGGGGCGGTCAATATTCCTTCGGTCTCTCCGGAATTACTGCCGAGGCTCCAGCCCTACCTATCTTTGGCCGAGCAGCTGGGGAAGTTGCAAACGCAGCTGTGCGAGGGAGGGCTTGAACGCGTGACCGTCGAATACAGCGGAGAGGTGGCCGGCTTGTCCGTCGCACCGCTCACGATCGCCGTGCTGAAGGGGCTGTTGACTCCGATGATGGAAGCGCCTGTGAACTATGTGAACGCTCCGATCGTCGCGAAGGATCGCGGCATTGAAGTGAAGGAAGTGAAGAGCTCCGATGCGGGTGATTTCACCAGTTTGATTCGGGTACGAGTGGAGGCCGGTAAGAAGTCGTATCAGGTGGCGGGCACGCTCTATCACAAGAAAGATCCGCGCGTCGTCGAGATTGATCAGTTCAATGTTGAAGTTGTGCCAGAGGGACACATGCTCCTGATTCTCAACATCGACCGTCCAGGGGTGATCGGGATGGTGGGAAAGGTGCTCGGCGACAACCAGATCAACATCGTTCGAATGCAATGCGCGCTTGAGAAGCGGGGCGGGAACGCGCTGCTCATCATTGGATCCGATTCGGCCTTCCCGACCACGGTGCTTGAGACGATCAAGTCCAGCAAGGATATTCTCTCAGTCAAAGTCGCGGCACTGTCCTAATTCCGCGCACATCCATCAGGTCAGCTATGGTTTCTGCTCCTCCGAAGCCTCGCCCTTCTTCGGGACAGGTCGCGTCGTCCCGCGAGCGCTCGCTCGTGCCCGTGGGCATGGCGACGATTCTTCCTCATGCTGCGAAGCAGGTCCGTCGCCTTGAAGAACAGTTGCTCGCTCAAATCAACCGGTGGGGCTACGATGAGATCATCCTTCCCACGTTCGAGTATCTCGACGTCTTGGCTCCAGGGCTTGAGCCGGAACTGATCGAGCACTGTTATCAATTCGTCGATCGCACGACGGGGCGGACGCTTCTCCTTCGTCCGGATGCCACGGCGCAGATCGCCAGGACGGTCGCAATGGGGCTCACGGGCGCGACTCTGCCGTTGCGTCTCTCCTATCGAACGTCCGTCTTCCGCTACGAGCAGGAACATGCAGGGCGCGGGAGAGAAATTTTTCAGGTCGGAGCTGAGCTCATCGGCCTAGACGATGTCACGAGCGACAGCGAAGTCATTGGATTGATGATCGAGTGTCTCCACACGATCGGTCTTCAGTCTTTTAAGGTGTCGCTCGGGCATGTGGGATTTATTAAGGGGCTGCTGC
This sequence comes from uncultured Nitrospiraceae bacterium, assembly GCA_963720035.1. GTDB lineage: Bacteria > Nitrospirota > Nitrospiria > Nitrospirales > Nitrospiraceae > Palsa-1315. Next base: position 293,872 of record CAVREB010000003.1, read on the forward strand.
TGCGGTCCGGGCTGTCGGCGCATGGTCAGAAGTTGGCTGAGCAGGCGGCTGCGCGAAAAGATCTGCCGAGACTCGAAGAGATCCTTGCGAACGAGCGTATCTCCAAGACGGCGGCGCGCGCCATTCGGGAAGCGCCGGAGCTTTACGGTCAAGAGGAGGTGTTGGCACGCGGACGGGTCCTCGCGGCCGGCGATCCAGCATTGGCCGCTCCGCTCGAACGGCTTGCTCAGGTGTATCAGCTCCTCTGTGCTGCAGGCCACCGGGAGTCGCTGCTTCTGGATCTCGGGGAGTTTCGCGGGTTCGACTATTATGATGGTGTCGTCTTCGACGTGTTTGCCGAAGGAATGGGAGCGGAGTTAGGCGGGGGCGGGCGGTATGATCACTTGATCGGTCGATTTGGCCGGCCACTGCCCTCAACGGGTTTTGGCTTGGACGTCGATCGGCTCTTCCGCACCGTGGAGTTTCCTGAGGAAGGATCGGTATCAGCGCGAGTAGATTATCTTGTGGCTGCGCCACGCCGGGCCACTCGTCAATTGATGGAGGTGACAGCACAGTTGCGTCGGACTCGAGCCCGAGTGGTGCAGCAGACGATGAAAGGGAGCGACGCGGCCCTCTTGTCTGCCGCAGTGACGGCGGGGTTGGCCCAGCAGGCGGCGGCCGTGGTGGTGGTGGGTGCCCCAGGAATGAATCATGATGACGTATTGGTGGTCGAGTCCCTCGCTGCTCACCTGCCTGGCCGTCGAACGGGCGATCTGAGTCGTCTTTCGAAAAAGATGGGACTTGCTGACCTGGTGGCCGCGGCTCGTCGGTCTCGGGGGCAGGTAAAGAAACGGTCATGAAATCCATGTCAGCCGTCGATCTGTCCCAGCCCAAACTCCCCCCTCAGAATGTGGAGGCCGAGCAATCGGTTCTCGGCGCAGTCCTCCTCGACAATAGCGCGATGGCCAAGGCGATGGAATTGCTGGTCGAAGAGAACTTCTACCGCACGTCGCATCGGAAGATCTTTCGTGCGATGCTGGAATTGTCGGAAGTCGGAGAAGTGATCGATCAGATTACCTTGACGGAACGGTTGAAGGCGCAGGGAGAAATTGAGGCCATCGGGGGCGCCGCTTATTTAGCGGAGCTCGTGCAGAGCGTGGCCAGCTCCGCCAATATTCGCTACCACTGCAAGATTGTGCGCGACAAGGCGCTCCTGCGAGAGTTGCTCCATACCTCCACGGAAGTCCTCACACGCGGGTACGAGGGCACCTCTTCAATCGACGACCTCCTCGATTTCGCGGAGCGGTCGGTGTTCGGCATCGTCCAAGGGAAACTGGATCGGTCGTTCACCCCCATTAATTCCATCATTAAGGAAAGTCTCGATCTCGTCGACAAGTTGTCGAAGCGCAAAGAACATGTCACGGGCGTTCCCACCGGATTTTACGACCTTGACGACATCACGGCAGGGCTCCAACCCTCCGATCTCGTGGTGATCGCGGGGCGGCCCAGCATGGGAAAGACGAGCCTGGCGTTGGGGATGGCGGTACATGCCGCCATCCACGCGGGCGCCGTGGTCGGGATTTTTAGCCTTGAAATGTCAAAGCCGCAGATCGTACTGCGCATGTTGAGTTCAGAAGCGAAAGTCGATTCGCATGGCCTTCGAACCGGCAAGCTGCAGAAAGAGGATTGGTGGCGCCTTGCGGAGGCGGCAGGCCGACTGGAACAGGCGTCGATCTACATCGACGATACCGGAGGCATCACCGTGCAGCAGATGCGGGGCAAGGCTCGTCGGTTGAAAGCCGAACGGGGGCTCGACCTGTTGATTGTCGACTACCTCCAGCTGATGCAAGGGCGGAGTGATTCGGAATCCCGTCAGCAGGAAATCTCAGATATTTCTCGCTCATTGAAAGCCTTGGCCAAGGAGCTCAACGTGCCGGTCGTCGCGCTGTCGCAGCTCAGCCGCGCAGTGGAAGCCAGGAAGCCGCCTGTGCCGATGCTGGCAGACCTCCGCGAGAGCGGCGCGATCGAGCAGGATGCCGACGTCGTGATGTTCATTTATCGAGAGGACGTGTATGACCAGAATTCCGAACGGAAGGGCATTGCCGATATTCTTATCAGTAAACATCGCAACGGCCCGATCGGGAGAAAAGAACTCTTCTTCCACGACCGCTTCGCGAAGTTCGAGAGCCTCGACAATCGCGAAGTCGTTTGACCCTGCCTCACCCCACTCGTATAATCTTTTCGACCACCGCAGTTTCACCTGAGTCCAGCAAGAGGATCGTGCGAATTCTTACGACGCGCTTCATTCCGAGCCGAACGGCGAACAGCCGAGGTCTTACATCGCTCTCTAGCGTGACGTGTTCGCTGATCTCACTGATGGTGGTGGCCTGCGCCACCGCGCCTCAGACGCCTGAACGGACGCTCGCCCCTGCCAGCGCGGCGAAGGCTACGCCCTCGATTCATTCCCCCGATTCCGCAGCGTCCTATCACTTCATGCTTGGGTACCAAGCCGAGCTTGCGCAGGACATGGATCGTGCGATTCAGGAGTATCAAGCCGCGCTGAAGACTGATCCGACGTCCCAGTCTGTGAAAGCCAGGCTGGCTGGTCTGTATTTTTCGCTGGGCGATATGCCCAATGCCGTCCGCTATGCGAATGAAGCGGCAGAGGGACCGAGCCAAGACGGTCAGCTGCTCACGCAGATGGCGGGCATTTTAGCCAGTGCGGGGCAAGGGGAGCGTGCGCTGACACTGTTGGATCGCGCGATCGAAGTGGATCCGACCTCCGGTGATCCCTATTTTACAAAGGGACTGTTGCTCCTGAATCTGAAGCGGCTGCCTGAGGCGGAGCAGGCCATTCGAGCCGGCCTGGCTCGGGCTCCCGAATCTGCCGTCGGCCATTATCACCTGGGGCGCCTGCTCCTCGAAGCAGGGAAAGTGGAAGAGGCGGCGGCGCAGTTTTGAGCGGGCGATCGCGGTCAATGCCTCGTTTGAACCAGCCTATCTTGCGCTTGCGTCGATCTATGAGTCGAGACAGGAGCAGGATCGAGCGGTTGCCGTGCTACGGAAATATCTCCAGACTGTGAACCCCCGAAACCGGGATATCCGGCACCAGTTGGTTCGGCTCTATGTGGCGGCGAAGGATTTTCAGGGTGCTAAGAGGGAATTGAATGAATTGCTGGCGGAGGACCCTTCAGACCTCGATGCTCAGCTTCGACTGGCGCTCGTGTATGGGGAAGAGAAGGAATATCCCAAGGCCATCGACCTACTGACCAAGATTCTCAAGGCGCGTCCGACGGAGCTCAAAGTCCGAGACTATCTTGGATTTCTCTACGAGGAGTCCAAGGACACGAAGAAAGCCATCGAGACCTATACGTTTAATGTTCAACTTGAGCCGTCCTACTTCGAAGGGCATCTGCATCTCGGCGTCTTGTTCTATCGATTGAAGCAATTTCCTGAGGCCATCACGCATTTGACCCAAGCCATCACCCTCAATCCAAAACAGCCTGAAGCCCACATCGTGCTGGGATTGACCTATATGCAACAGGACCAGTTCGACAGCGCCGCTCAGGCCTTGGAAGAGGGTATTCGCCAGAACCCCAAGAGCGCCGATTTATATTTCAATCTTGGCACTGTCTACGACAAGCTCAATCGATTCGATGACGTGGTGCGTGTCATGGAGACCGCGATCACGCTGGATCCCCATCATGCCGATGCGCTCAATTATCTGGGGTATAGTTATGCGGAGCGGGGGGTCAAGATCGACCAGGCCCTCTCCTTGACCAAGCAGGCTGTCGCGCTCAAACCGAGCAATGGGTACTATGTCGATAGCCTCGCCTGGGCGTTTTTCAAATCCGGCTTGTTGCCTGAGGCCTTAACGGAGATGAAGCGCGCTGTTGCGCTCGTCGGGGATGACCCAGTGCTCTACGAGCATCTTGGTGATATTTACGCCAAGCAACGAAACCTCTCAGAGGCCCGTGAGGCCTGGCTCCATGCGCTGGAACTCGACCCCTCCAATAACAAGTTGATGGACCGATTCCGTGAACTGGGAATGGGCGACCCGACACAGGAAGAACGTATCCAACAGGCCAAACGGCGTGTATCTGAGAAGATACAAGCTCAGTAACACATTCTGTCGGTCCTATATGCAGTCCTGGTTTCCCCCCTTATATCCTCTGCTCTGACATCATTCTCATATACGGCCCTCTCCCTAAGTCCCTCTCCGCTGCATCTGACAGGCTAATTCGTTTCAGTCTTCTCACTTCAAGTGATTGTTTTCGCAGATTGTTCCTCTCATCCGGACGAGGAATCCCCTGAATGACCCTCCTCCCTGGAGAGAGAGTGGAGGAAGGTGCCAGGTCCCGTACAATAGATGACAAATATTGGCAGATCACAGCAAAAGATGGAGAGGCATCCCCCAATTAATGACTGTTGCGCAGCAGGCTAAGAATCATAACTATATGATATGTCATGTGACTCAGTCTTATATGACCTGACCACGCACCGGGCATCGAACCTGCTAGTGGGCTAGGTAACAGAAACAGCTGTTAGTCCCGATGAGAAAGAGGCAAGGGTGCGAGGGGGAAGGTCAGTGAAACATCAACAAGGAGGCAGTAAGATGTTTAAGCAGTTAAAGGGGCAAAAGGGATTTACCCTGATTGAGTTGATGATCGTGGTCGCGATCATCGGGATCTTGGCGGCCATCGCCATCCCGAACTTCCTGACCTATCAGTTGAAGTCGCGCCAGGCCGAGGCGAAGACAAACCTCCAGGCGATCAAGACCTCTGAAATCGCCTTCCAGGCGGAACGAGGCTGTTACGTTGGTATCGCTCCCGAGGTTGGTTCGGTTGCACCTGCGGCCGCTGTCAAACAGGCTCCCTGGCCCTGGGGTATTGGTACGCTACCGACTGCTCCCGGTGCTCTCTGGTGTACCGCTGTGTTTACAGGCGTTTTCGCCGATGTTGGGTTTAAGGCGACTGGTAATGTGATGTACTATTATGCAGTAGATTCAAACACGGTTGCGGCTCCTGGGCTCTATACGACGGCCACCTCTTGTCCTTTGGCCATTGCAGGGCCCGCGGGGGCCGGAGCGGCTGGTAATAACAACTTTGTTGCGGCAGCTCGAAGCAATCTGGATGGCGATGCTGGAATTTCAACCTGGGATTCCACGGTTGACCACGGCGCCAACGACTGTACAACCGGTGTGTACTAGGCCGGTGTAGGTTAGGTCACGGGGTCCCGGCAGCCATTGGATGGCTGCCGGGACTTTCCGTTTTACTCATCCTGCCATCTGTCTCTCCATGGTAGTCTCAACATTCTTACATCATCGTAGCGCACCGATCGTGAATCAGCTTCTGCTCGGCATCGGGGGGATCCTCTTGCTGGCCTGCGTCAGCTGGCTACAAGGGGAGCTTGATCGGCGGCAGGATCGGACGGTCGTCCAGATCGAAGGTCTCGCGCAGCTCCCGAAAGGCGAATATTTGAAACCGGCCTTGCTCGGCTATCACCACTTAGGTGCCGATATTCTTTGGCTCAGGCTCATTCAGGTTATCGGGAAGAAACGGAACAGTGCAGACGAATATGAGTGGATGTATCACGCTTTGGACGTGATCACCACGCTCGATCCTCAGTATGCCTACGCCTACTATGCAGGCGGGGTCATTCTCGGCGACCTTGCCAACCGCACAGACTTGAGCAATCGGCTGCTTGAAAAGGGTATCAACGCGAATCCTGAAGTATGGGACATTCCCTTTCTTCTCGGGTACAACTATTATTTTCTGCTCGGTGACCCAGCCAAGGGAGCGGAGTACATAATGAAGGCAGCCAGTCTGCCGGACCGTCCTGCTTATCTTCCCGGTCTCGCCACTCGCATGGCTGCGGAGGCAGGGAGCCCTGACACGGCCTTGGCCTTTCTTGAAGCCCGTTTGCTGGAGACGCAAGATCCTGAGATGCGAGAAGTCTTGGCCTATCGGATGAAAGAAGTTACTATCGAACAGGATCTTCGCATGCTAGAGAGCGCGGTGGAAGCCTATCGTAAGCAACATCGGGCCCTCCCCGCGACTCTCACGGATCTCGTGGCGGCTGGAGTCCTTTCGATGCTGCCACAGGAACCGTTCGGAGGAGATTATCGGTTGGATCGCAAAACCGGCGCTGTCACCAGTTCGACGCATCCAGAACGGCTGCGCACGTATTTTAAGCGAAATGTCAAACAGTCGGCATAATGTGTGGGAGTGAGCCATGAAGCCCAGCTCCGATCTCGTGGTACAGACTGAACAACTCTCCAAGATTTTCCGGGTAGGGTTCTGGGGCAAGAGAGTAACAGCGGTGGATGGCCTCAGTCTCGAAGTCCGGCGTGGGGAAGTGTTCGGTTTTCTCGGCCCGAACGGCGCGGGGAAAACCACCACCCTCAAGATTTTGATGGGGCTCATTTATCCAACGAGCGGGAACGCGTGGCTTTTCGGTCGGGACATGGGTGATCCGCAGACCAAGGCCAGACTGGGATTTCTTCCCGAGTCGCCCTATTTTTACGACTACCTCACGAGCCGGGAGTTTCTCGAGTTCTACGGACATTTGTTCGGGCTGTGGGGCGCTGCTCTGGGCAAGCGAGTCGACGAGCTCTTGGAGCTTGTCGGCATGACACACGCGAAGGATCTACAACTCAGGAAGTTCTCAAAAGGCATGTTGCAGCGAGTGGGGATTGCCCAAGCCTTGATTAACGATCCGGAGTTGGTCGTACTGGACGAACCCATGTCTGGACTGGACCCCATTGGTAGAAAAGAAGTTCGCGATCTGATCTTGAGTCTCAAAGAGTCCGGCAAGACGGTCTTGTTCAGCTCCCACATATTGCACGATGCCGAAGTGTTGTGCGATCGGGTCGCGATGATCCTGAAGGGGCGCCTCGTGGCCTGTGGTCGGGTGACCGACTTGATGGATCAAGGGGCGAGTCATCAAGTGGAACTGATCGTGGATCGTCTGACCCCCGAAGGGTTGGACCACTTACGCCCGCTTGCCGACAAAGTGGTGATGCAAGGAGATCGGATGCTGGTGGTGCTGAAGAGCCAGCTGCAGGTCGGGGGAGCGCTGGAGATTGTCCGCAGCGCGAAGGCGAGCCTGGTGTCGCTCAATCCTCAGAAGGGGTCGTTGGAGGACCTCTTCATCAGGGAGGTCAAAGGACAGCGGAGTCCGTCGGAGAATCGCGCATGAAAATTCTGTCGATCGCGCATAATACCTTTCGAGAAAACTTGCGAGACAAGCTGCTCTACAATCTGCTGGTCTTTGCCCTGCTCATGATCGGAAGTTCTGTCCTCCTGTCACGGTTAACCTTGGGAGAATTCCACCGTCTCATTCTCGATCTTGGGCTAGGGAGTATTAATTTCTTCGGGGTGTTGATTGCCATTTTTGTCGGGATCGGACTGGTGAGCAAGGAGATCGAGAAGAAGACCATCTACACGATTGTGTCCAAACCGGTGGCGCGATACCAATTCCTGCTCGGAAAGTATCTGGGCCTCACATTCACCTTGTTCGTCAATACGGTTGTCATGGCGCTGGGTTTGTTGTTGGTGCTTTATGCCCAAGCTGTTCCCGTCGAGGGGGTGCTCTTCAAGGCGCTAGCGCTGATTTTCGTCGAGTTCATGGTGATCACTGCGGTCGCCCTGCTGTTTTCCACGTTTACCAGTGCCACCCTGAGTGCCATCTTCACGCTGGCGATGTATGTGATTGGACATCTCACGGCCGACCTGAAAACATTTGGGGCGAAGATGGATGATCTCAGCCGGGGGATCTTAAACTGGATCTATTATCTCCTGCCCAATCTCGAGCGTTTCAACCTGAAGGGACATGTCGTTCATCACCTGGACATAAGTGGGTCAGACCTAATGGTGATTGCCCTCTACGGAGTGACGTACACAGCATTCCTCCTCTTCACAGCCAGCCTTATTTTTCATCGGCGAGATTTCCGCTAAGACGGCCAGCCAGCGGTTCTGATTCTCCACTTGCATTATGTCAAGGAGCAAGGTATTGAAGGGTGTGTTCCGACTGCCCTGTTAGTGCTTCGACGGTTGAGAGTCATACTGGAGAGCAGCTTCGATGAATGTGCCGTTGCTTGACCTAAAAGCTCAGTTCCAGCCCCTCCGTGCGGAGATCATGGCGGAGGTACAAACTGTCTGTGATGAGCAGGGCTTTATCCTGGGGCCGCGCGTTGTGGCGTTCGAGGAGTCTGTTGCCCGGTACATCGGGTCTCGCTATGCGATCGGTTGCGCCTCCGGGAGCGATGCGCTGTTGCTTTCCCTCATGGCCATGGGAGTGAAGGCCGGCGATGAGGTCATTACCGTCCCGTTCACGTTTTTTGCCACGGCGGGCGCGATTTCACGATTGGGCGCCAAACCTGTGTTTGTGGATATTCAGCTTGATACGTTTAATGTCGATCCTTCCCTGATTGAGAAGGCGATCACGCCTCGTACGAAGGCGATCATACCCGTTCACCTCTTCGGGCAATGTGCGGACATGGCTGCAATCAACGAGATTGCTCGTCGTAAGAACGTGAAGGTGATCGAGGATGCCTGCCAGGCGATTGGCGCGGCACAGCAGGGGAAGCGCGCCGGTGTCCTTGGAGACACCGGATGCTTTAGTTTTTTCCCCACGAAGAATTTGGGCGGATTTGGAGATGGAGGGATCATCACGACCAACGACAAAGTCCTGGCCGACTCCATGGCCATGCTCCGTGTTCACGGGAGCCAGGTTCGCTATCTCCACGAGGCGGTGGGGATCAATAGCCGGTTGGACGCGCTCCAGGCTGCCGTGCTCCAGATCAAATTGAAGTATCTCGACCAGTGGACCGAGGGCCGACGTCGGAACGCCGAACGTTATCGGCTGTTGTTTGCCAGGACGAAGGATGCGGATCGAGTCGCTCTGCCGCCAACGGTGCCGGGCAATTTCCATGTGTATAACCAGTTCACTGTCCGAGCGCCGAAGCGCGACGAGTTGCGCACCTTCCTCAAAGAGAAAGGGGTCGGCACGGAAGTGTACTATCCACTCCCGATGCATCTCCAAAATTGCTATCGCGAGTTAGGCCATCGGAAGGGGTCATTCCCTTTATCAGAACAGGCAGCCGAGGAAGTTATATCCATCCCGATCTATGCCGAATTGACAGAAGCGCAGCAGGTCTATGTTGTCGAGATGTTAGCGGAGTTCTATCGGCGCGGCTAGCCCTGTTCACGTCACGTCCCTGATTCCAGCGAGGCTCTCGCTCCCGTCAGTGCCTGTCAATTCCTGCGTTCCGGCATATCGTATAATGATACACATTTCGAAGCTTGGGTGAACGTGGCTGGTGCCACAGCAGCCAGAAGAAGGAGGCCATGATGAAATCGATGACCTGGGGGACCCTATTCGTGCTCTCCGTGATGTGGAGCACTGTGGCCACTGGCAAGGAATTATCGCCTCGCGAGATTTATGAACAGGCCTCTCCAGCCGTCGTGATGGTGATGGGGTATGCGGACGGCGGGAGGAAGGGGAGTGGTGGAACCGGTTCGATCATTCAGTCGGACGGATTGGTTCTCACGAATGCCCACGTTGTGATCGAAGAACAGACAGGGAAGCCCTTTGCCCGCCTGTCTGTCTTTCTCAAACCACCCCGAGTCACGGGAGAGTCAAAGAGCGATCTTTCCCGTATGGTCCGTGCCAAGGTTGTGGTCTATTCACAGCCATTAGACCTTGCCCTGTTAAAACTCGACGGCGTCACTGAACCGCTGCCTGTCGTCAATGTGAGTGAATCTGGGCTGGCCAGGATCGGGGATCGAGTGGTCGCCATCGGCCATCCAGAACAGGGTGGGTTGTGGACCCTCACTACTGGCGTGATCAGTGCTGAGGTCGACAATTTCAACGGGGTCAGGGGCAAGAATGTGTTTCAAACGGAAACTGGGTTAAATCGTGGCAATTCCGGTGGCCCGCTGCTCGATGGTGAGGGGCATATGGTCGGGGTCAACACGGCGATTGCTCGCGTGGCTTCGGATGGCCTTGCGATCACGAGCATCAGTTTCTCGCTCAAGTCGAGCGTCGCCACACAGTGGTTGCGGGAGCAGGGCGTGGCTGTCCGAGGGGGACGAGGGACGCCGCTGCCCACCGGACAAATGCAGCCTGCGACCGACCAGCCGATGGCCCCGTCAGTTCAGCCCCAAGCCAAACCAGTCCAGCCTCCACAGTCTGATCTGTCGCTCAAGCCGACGGTGAAGCCGGAGGTTGTTCAGCCTGCCCCGGCTCGTCCATACAATCTCGATCAGTTGATCAGCGATCGTGCCAAGGCGGAAGCCGATCTCGACAGCATGATGTCAGAGATGCGTGGACGGATGAAGGGGAGATAGGTATGAGAGTCGTTCTTTGCCCGACAACCTGCGATTCGCCAGGCGCCTCATGACGAGCGCCTCTCTTGTCCCCCGGTACAATCAGGCAGGACAGAGGGGCGAGCAGTCGAATACTCCAGCCAGTTCAGCACTCTCTTGTTTCTTCCTACGTCGTAATCGCCCCTTCCGAGGCTGACGAGACGTGCCGGGCGTACTTGCCCATCACGCCGGAGGTGTAGCGGGGCAGTGGTTGTTTGACCTTCTTAAGCCTGGCTTTGATCTCCTTCTGCGAGAGTTCCACGGTCAGCGTTCGTTTGGCGATATCGAAGACAATCATGTCGCCGTTCTTCACGGCGCCGATCGGGCCGCCCTTGATGGCTTCCGGTGCGACATGGCCTGCCATCAGCCCATGGGTGGCGCCGGAGAAGCGGCCGTCGGTGAGCAGCGCGACGGAGTCGCCCAGCCCCGCGCCGACGATGGCCGCAGTCACGCCAAGCATTTCTCTCATGCCCGGCCCGCCGGACGGGCCTTCATATCGAATCACCACGACATCGCCCGCTTTGATTTGACGTGATTGCACGGCGACGAAGGCATCCTCTTCCCGATCGTACACTTTCGCCGGGCCACGGAACGTCATGATCGAATGTCCTGCCACCTTCACGACACAGCCCTCTGGAGCGAGATTCCCCTTTAAGATCACCAGCCCGCCGGTCTGCTTGATCGGATTCGACAGGGGTCGGAGGACTTGTTGGCCAGGAGTTTCCTGGGCCTCCTTGGCCTCTTCCCCGATCGTCCGGCCGGTCACGGTCGGCTGGCTGGCGTGCAAGATACCGGCATCGAGTAGCCGTTTGGCGACCAAGGTGGTCCCTCCTGCCGCATAGAGATCCGAAGCCGTAAACCGGCCGCCTGGCTTCAGGTCGGCGAGCAACGGCACCTTCCGATTGATCTTGTCGAAGTCGTCGATGTTCAGCTTGATGTTGGCTTCGCGCGCGATGGCGAGCAGATGTAACACGGCGTTCGTTGAGCCGCCGGTGGTCGCCACGGCGGCGATCGCGTTCTCCAAGGATTTCCGCGTAATGATCTGGCGGGGTCTCAGATCTCGTTTCAGCAGATCCATGACCATCTTCCCGCACTCGAAGGCCACGTCGTCCTTCCGCTGATCCATGGCCGGCACCCCGTTCCGTCCCATCGGCGAAATGCCGAGGAACTCGAACGCGATCGCCATGGTGTTAGCTGTGAACTGGCCCCCGCAGGCACCAGGGCCCGGGCAGGCATGGTCTTCGAGATCTTTCAATTCGGCATTGGTCATTTTGCCAGACGCATGTTTCCCGACTGCTTCGAACACGTCTTGAATGGTCACGTCATGGCCTTGGAACTGGCCCGGCATGATTGACCCGCCGTAGAGCATCACCGACGGCAGGTTCAGGCGCGCGAGGGCCATGACGGTGCCGGGAATGGTCTTGTCGCAGCCGGAGAGTGCCACCACGCCGTCAAACAGGTGCCCACGAGCCACGAGTTCGATCGAATCGGCAATCACCTCCCGACTGATCAATGAAGCCTTCATCCCCTCGGTCCCCATCGAAATGCCATCCGACACTGCGATGGTGTTGTACTCGATAGGGGTGCCGCCCGCGGCTCTGATGCCGGCTTTCACCCGCTCCGACAATCGTCGCAGGTGGAAGTTGCAGGGCATGACTTCGATCCAGGTGTTGGCGACTCCGATGATCGGACGAGACAAGTCCTCGTCGGTGAATCCAACGGCTTTCAACATTGCGCGGGCCGGTGCCCGATCGGGACCGGCCAGCAAATCGCGGCTCGTGAGTTTCAACTCCTTCGGCATGACGTGATTACTTTCCTTTCTTGCCTTCTTTTTTCTTCTCGTCCTTCTTGGCTTCCGTGTCGATCACGGCGCCAGTGGCTGCGTCGATGTGGACTTCCGTGACATTCCCGTCAGCACCGAGAACTTCAACTTCCCAGACCGTCTTGCCATGTTTCTTTTCGAGTTCCGCTTCGACGACCGTCCCGGGCACTTTCTCGGACGCGGTCTTGATGGCCTGATCGATCGTGACCTTGGCGTCCTTGACGAGGTCCGTGACCTTGCCTTCCTTATCATCGGCCCAGGCGCTGGAGCCCAGTGCGAATAACAACCCGACGACGCCCGCTGTGATGACTCCCAATGCTTTCATGATGTACCTCCTCGGTGGATGGATGGCCCGGTTGTCTTCTCGCGTTCCCTGATGAAACTACTGCACGCTCATGCTTGACGGAGGTGCCGGTGGTGCAGCATCGCCACCTTTATGCGGATTGTCTTTCATTGCGCCGCCATGAGGGGTGCCGTGACCCTTGCCGGCATCCTTGTGCTGCTGCATCATCTTCTCATGCTCGGCCTTCTCCTTGGTACGCTGTTCCGGGGTCAACAGGGCGAGCACATCCCGCCGGGCCTTGATGGAGGTCATGCGTAAGCCGATCTGCAGATCCTCACTCTGCTTCAACTTGGCTTCGATCGCCCCCAGGTCGGACTTCTCGTCCTCGGTCAGGGCTCTCAACTCACGCTCAGCGATCTGGATGTCGGCCTCGCTCTTGATGCGGGTCTTGTCCAGGTTGAGTTGCATGTCTTTGAGTTTCGTCACCTGTTCCGCGGTGAGCCCGATTTCTTTTTCGTGCTTGAGCAGATGCCGGATCAGGTGGCCGGTGCTGCTGTGCATCATGCCCATCACCATATCCGCCCATCGAGCTATGCCCGCCGTCCCCGTGTCCTTCCTTGCCGTAGCCTGGCTCATTGGCCCAGACCATAGACATCCCAACGGTCAGCGCGAATACCGATGCAACGCCCAGCGTTACGATTGTTCGTGTTCCCTGCTTCATGCCTGCCTCCTTAGGTTGAACCGATATGAAAACGCGTGAAATTCAATATGACTAACGTCCCAGCAACCCATGCTCGCCCTTCAGTCCATTGAACAAGAATTGTATTGCGAGTGCAGCCAGCAACAGCCCCATCAGGCGGGTAATAATTTTCTCCGCAAGCGGAGTCATCCATTTGGCGCCGGATGCTCCCAGAGCCAGGGTGATGTAGCTTGCCAGACCGACCAACACAACGCAAGCCAGCAACACACCTCGCTGCGCCCATGAGACTGCCTGCGCTTCCAGCAAAATCACCGTTGAAATGGCCGCAGGTCCAGCCAACATCGGCACAGCCAGCGGCGTAATTGCGATATCGTCTTTCGTCGCGCCTTCTGCCGTTTCTTCCGCAGTCTCTTGGACCGGCGATCGTTGCGCCCGCAACATATCGAGTGCGACCAATAAGAGTACGAGTGCCCCCGCCACCTGAATGGCCGGGAGTGTGATCCCTAAGAGGGTAAAGAGCCACTGGCCGATGAGCGCAAATCCCGTCAAGATACCGACCACGACCAGGCAGGCGGTGCGAGCCATCCGTAGACGCTGGCGGATCGAATCGCGAACTGTCATGGCTAAGAAGGCCGGGACGGTGGCGATCGGGTCGACGACGACAAAGAGGGAGCTGAACGCCAAGGCTGCGTATTCCGTGAGCGTCATGGGTGTGATCGGCGTTTGGCCTGGGCGAGCAGTTCGGCACGTGGGTCTGGATGCGCGGTGGCCCCGAGTTGGTCGTACAGTTTGCGTTCTTCGTCGGTCAATGAGGGCGGCATCACGATCTGGATCGTCAGAAAGAGATCGCCGTGCCCGCCGGTCGCAGCGGGGAGGCCCTTGCCCTTCAGTCGAAGTTTGCTGTCGGCCCGACTTCCCGGCGGGACCTTCACCCGGACAGGTTCCATCAGTGTGGGGGCCATGACATCGGCACCCAAGGCCGCTTCCCACGGGAAGACGGGAAGCGAGACATGAATGTCGCTCCCCTGTCGGCGAAAGACTTTGTCCGGAGCGATCGTCACGCGCAAGTACAAGTCGCCTGGTTTGCCGCCATTGGCGCCGGCTTGTCCCTTGCCGGCCACGCGAACCCTACTCCCATCCTGCACCCCGGCGGGGATGCGCACTTCGATCGTATTGGGCTGCAGCGTCGCACCGTGTCCCTGACAGGTTGGACAGGTTCGTCCGCGAAGGGCTCCGCTGCCGTGGCAGGTGGGACAGGGCACGGGCTCCTGTAAGGTCATGCGTTTCGTGACACCGGTCAACACCTCGGCCAGCGTCAGTTGCACTTCCGTCTCGAGGTCCTCGCCTTGTATGGCGAAGCCACGACCATTGCCGGCTCGCCCTCGTCCTTTGAACAGATTTTCGAAGATGTCGGAAAACCCTTCTCCTCCGAACGAAAACTCGGGGCCGCTCTCGCCGCGGGTCCCGGCCTGCCGGCGCGCTTGCTCGTAGGCCTCGGCCTGCTCCCAGTTGGCTCCATATTGATCGTATTTTTTCCGTTTGTCCGGATCGCTCAGGACCTCGTGCGCCGCGTTCAACTCCTTGAACTTCTTCTCCATCTCGGACTTCTTGGACCCGCTATGGAGATCGGGGTGGACCTGGCGTGCGAGGCGGCGATAGGCTTTCTTGATGTCGTCCGCCGAGGCAGATTTGGAGAGACCGAGAACCTGATAGTAGTCGCGTTCTGTGGTAGCCATAGTTAAGGGAATAGGCCCGAATGTTTGACCGTCAACTGGAATCCACGCAGCTTACGGGGTCGATCGGGGCTTTTCAAGTCCTGATGAGTGGCAGGGCGTGCTGGTGGGGATGCCTGTCAGCGCGGAACGACGGTCTTGGCCCGCGCCATCATCTTGCAGTAGGAACAGACCTCGGCGGTGGTGGGCTGGCTGCAAGAGGTGCAGGGATGGAGGACGGCCCGGTCTTTCTCCGTCATAGTGGTCGCAGTGGGCTGCTTCTTGCTTTGCTTCTCGAGAAAACCCCAGTAGAATGTCTGTTTCGTACCAGGCGACTCCGTCTCCAGACGATTCAAGACTTCTTTGTACTGGAGCATCTTGGAGCCCTTCGCCATGGGACATTCCTCGACGATGTAATCGATCCGGTTCAAGACTGCATAGGCAGCGAGTTCCCGCTCCGAGAGCCGGTAGAGGGGCTTGACCTTTTTCGCAAACCCTTCCACCGAGGCCGGCAACGACGGGCCCTGCTTGTCGAGATATTCTTCCTGCCAATGCAGCACATTGCCCAGAAGCCGGGCCGCTTCGTCATCAAGATTGTGGCCCGTAGCCATCACATCGTAGCGCTGTTCGATCGCCACGCGATTGAATTGGTAGCGTTTGATCGTCCCACAGGTGGAACAGGTCGGGCGATGGATGAGTTGGGCCAGTTCCTTGATCCCTGCACCGGCTTCCTGTTCGACCGTATGGAGATGCAGCGTGGCTCCATGTGAGGCGGCGACCGCCTCGGCGAATTTCGTCACTTTGGCATGCGACTGCTCAGAATAGACCCCGATGCCGAGATTCACATAGAGCGCGTCGGCGCGATAGCCGAGCTTGAGCAGAATGTCCCAGAGCGCCAGGCTGTCTTTTCCACCGGACACAGCTACGAGAATCCGGTCCTCTTTCCCAAACAGCTTCTCCGATTTGATGGCCCGCGCAACCTGATCGTGGACGAAGCCGTTGAAGCAACCTGTGCAGAAGGCCGCATTGTGGCGGGGGAGGCCGATAACTGCCTTGGCCTTACATTTGGTGCAATTCATTCGGCGCTCGTTAAAGGTGGAGAGCCGCCGGAAATGACAGGCCGGATTTCAATCTGATCGCCGTCGTACAGCATCTCGTCTTCGGTGACGAGATCGTCGCCTTTGATCACCAGATGCGCTTCGACGACGAGATTTAACTCGCGCAAGAGTTCCTTGACCTTCTTCGGGCCTTTGACTTCGACGGTTCTGGCTGGATGGCTCAGTTGGACTTGCATGGGGGGATCATAAGCTTCCATGCGGGCAGGGGGCAAGAGGCACGAGGCAAAGGGGAAGCGGCGTATGGGCAAGGCGAAAATCTTTCCGGCTCTAGCCTTTTGCCCCCCGTCACTCGCCTAGATAGCTGCTTCCCGTAAGAACTTCGCCGACTCTTCCGGTGCCACAGGATTGATATAGAAGCCTGTGCCCCATTCGAATCCGGCCACTTGGGTCAGCTTCGGAATGATTTCGATGTGCCAGTGGTAGAAATCCCCTGTCTTTTCGTGGAGCGGGGAGCTGTGGAGGACGAAGTTGTACGATGGTCGAGCGAGGACCTTGTTCATCCGTCGTAGCGCTTCAGAGAGAATCGGCGCAAGGAACTCGAATTGTGTCTTCTGGCTCTCTTCGAAGTAGCCGGCGTGCCGTTTAGGGAGAATCCACATCTCAAAGGGAAAGCGTGGGGCAAAAGGGGTGACGCAGACGAACTCTGGGTTTTCCGCCACGATGCGTTCGCCCTCAGAGAGGTCCTGCCGGAGAATATCGCAATAGATGCAGCGTTCTTTCTGAAAATAATGAGCCCGACAGCCATCGATCTCCTCCTGGACGCTGGTAGGAATGATCGGCAGGGCGATGAGTTGTGAGTGGCTGTGCTCCAGCGTGGCGCCGGCTGACGCGCCGTGGTTCTTGAAAATAAGGATGTATCGGAACCGCACGTCTTTCTTCAGATCGACCATGCGATCGCGATAGGCCCACAGTACGTCCTCGATCCGTTTTGTCGACATGTCGGCCAGGCTATCTGTGTGGTTCGGGGTCTCGATGATGACTTCATGTGCGCCGATCC
The DNA here is from genome assembly GCA_963720035.1 of uncultured Nitrospiraceae bacterium. GTDB lineage: Bacteria > Nitrospirota > Nitrospiria > Nitrospirales > Nitrospiraceae > Palsa-1315. Next base: position 310,853 of record CAVREB010000003.1, read on the forward strand.
CGTTCATCCGATCGTAGAGGCCGAGGCCTTGGCGGTCGAGGTCGCCTTCGACCTGGAGGGCGGGGAACTTGTTCGGCACGACACGTACGGTCCAGTTCGGGCCGTTGGGTTCCAGCGGCTGCGGCCGGTAGGCCATGATTTCTTTCGGCGTCAGTCGCTCTTGCCCCGGGCAAAAGGGGCAGAGGGCTGCAGCCGAAGGCCGGGCGGCTTGCACGGGAGTGAAATCGTGAGGCCGACCGCTACGTTCCGTCGTAATAATCACCCACCGACCGACAATCGGATCACGTCTTAAATCGGGCATCGCTCTTCTCCAATTCGGGCTAGGGGCGAGAGGCTTGGGTACTTAGGTTCTGATCCGACCTCTAGCCCCATGCCTTTACCCTCTCGCCCATGTTTTACACTCGCCACAGATTCGCTTCAAACTCCGGACCTGGAACGAGGAAGGTCGCAGGCTTGTGAAGCGGGTAGCGTGCGATTTCCAAGCGATGTTCCAGCACGAGAATGGTCATGCGAAGTTCCTGCCCTGGTGTGAGCTGTAAGTCCTTGAATGGCACAGCCAGTTCGACAATATTCCCATGACAGATCGATTGGTAGGGGCCGATCTCCTGCCAGGATCCGTTTTCCAGTCTCTGCGAGAGCAGAAACTGTTCTGGCCCTGAGAGCGTGAGCGAAAACGACAGGTGATAGAGGTGTTCGGGCGTTTGCAACTGCAGCTCGACCGTCAGCCCTGCCTGCCGCTGCTGCGATTGCTCGTCCGGGTCAAGCCGGAGATACAACCGGTCAAGACTCCAGCCGAACTGGATATTGGTCAGCACCCCTTCGGCTTTCCACATCGCGCCGAGCGGCGGCTGAGTCTTGATCCTGCCTGCTCCGCGCCACTCAAAAAAGTCGGTGACGAGTCCATCGATGGAGGGGTTCAGCAAGGCAAGAGGCGCGGTCACGAGGTCTGCCTCCGGCATGCCGCGGGGACTAGAGATCGGCTGATTCAACAGGTCCGGGGGAGTCAGTCCCGCGATCGTCCAGACGTTCCGCAGGTGGGTCCGAAAGAGCCGATCGAACTCGTCGTTGTAGCCGCTATCAAAGTCGTCCCCATACCACCAGAACCAATCGCTACCTTCCGCGGCATAGAGTTCGTCCCAGGCGGCTTGCGCGCGATCCGAGGGGAGCGTGGCAGAAATTTCGGCGAGACGGGATCGCGTCTGACTCACCAGGTCCCATCCCCGATTGTCTTCCTGGTGGCCGATCCAGATCTTATAGTCCTGATTGATCCAGGAGCCCGAATGGAGGTGGCTGACCCGCCGAGTAGCTGGCGCGGCTTCGAGCGCTTCGGAGATCGTCGCAGTAGCGGTGCGAACCGCGCCGTCATCGAGGGCGCCGGTCGAGCAGGCCTTGTAGAGGAGCGAGAGAAACTGTTCGCCTCCCTCGTAGTAGTGCTCCCATGGATTTTCTCCGTCGAGCACAATCGCGATGGTGACCTGTTCCTGCGGCGCTTCCTGAATGATGTGGCGCAATCGACGAAGGACATCCTCGGCGGCCATATCAGGAGTGGTCTTGTGGTAGACGAACCCAAAGGCATCGGAGATCTCCCGATCGCGAAACAGAATCGTCACGTCCTGGCCCTCCGACCCGACCCGGTAGGGCTGATACAAATCCTGATGCCGTTGCCACGGTTGCTGGGCGGCCTGGAGCGAGCGAGCGAGGATGCCTTCGTCGGTCGCCAGCCAGCGCAGTCCGACCTTCGGCAACATCGGAATCAGTTCCGGACAGACGGAGCCCTCCGACGGCCAGAGGCCCACGGGGGCCCGGCCGAATGTGGCTGTATGAAACTCGACGGCGCGTTGCAGCTGCGTCTCCGCATCTTCGGGCGCATGGAATCGCGAGGGGAGCGGGAGATCCGGTCTGGCGCGTCGAGTGAAGTCCGTATCGATGACGAGCGGCAGGATCGGATGAAAGAAGGGGGTCGTCGTGAGCTCGATTTGTTCCCGCTCCATCAGTCGTCGATAGAGCGGAATGATGTCATGCACGGCGGCGAGTTGGAGGGCTAACACTTCCTGTTTTTCTTCTTCCGTGAAGCCCCTGTTTTTCGCGCGCAGCGCAGCCAGGCGCGGGTAGCGACTGACAGGGCCGTAGCCGAACCAGGCGAGGTTGTGCCATGTCTGCAAGTCCAGCAGATCCTGCGTGGAGAACTGCCGTGCAACCCGCTCCAAGTCTCGACCATAGACGTCGGCCCCGCGCTTCACGAGCAATTCATGATAGCGAGGGTAGGGGCGCACCATCGTGGCCCAATTGGCGGAGAAAAAATGCCGGACGAGAAAGGCTTTCTCTTCCGGGCGAAGGTCCGCCGCCGGACGCTGCGCATGTTCCAGGAAGAGGTCGCGTACCGTTCCTGATCCGACTTCTTGCAACTGTCGCAGGAGCGAGGGGGTAAAGTTGAACGTGGCTTTGATCGAAGGAAACTTCTCCAGCCCATAGGCCATGTCATAGTAGGCCTTGGTGGCATGGAGACGCACCCAGGGCATACTGGCAGACCCCGCGACCGGGTCCGTGTAATACGGTTGATGCATGTGCCAGAGAAAACAGATGTGGGCAGTCTTCATAGTCGAATGTTATTGAGGACTTAGAACCAGTATGTCATAGGGATAAGGGGCATGCAATGAACGGAGGAATTTGCATCGTGGGCGATCAAGTGAGACGGTCAGCGTGGATGAGGTCGTTGATCTATTGGGGGCCGGTGGTCCTGTATGCCGGAGCGATTTTTTTCTTGTCGGCCCAGTCGCACCCGGAAGATCAACTGCCATTGTTCTTGCTGAGAGACGTCGGCGACAAAGTCTTGCATGCGGTGGAGTATGGCATCTTGTCCCTTCTTTGCTACCGTGCGTTTCGATGGGCAGCGGGGCCGGCTGTCGCTCGGCAGGCGGTCGTGCTGGCGATCCTGACAGCCTCGGTCTACGGCCTCACGGATGAGGTCCATCAAGCCTTCGTCCCTCTCCGCGAAGCCAGTTGGCAGGATTGGCTGGCCGATACGATTGGCGCGACAGTTGCCGCGGTTGGCGTCGGTCGAATCACGAAGACGAGTGTGTCGGCGTGAGGTTGGGTGCCACCGCTGGTGTTTCCTTCTGAGCTGCCGCACCCTTTAAAATGAATGTCCTTTTCGTGACAACCTCGGGCCACACCAGTATAATGCGCAGCCTATGGCTACAGTCGATCCTGCCGCGCCGAAACAGCCACTGGCCTTGCCGGATCGCACTCTCGTGGCAGCCACAGTCGAGGCTCAGCTTCCCTTTAAGGGACAATTCAAGGCACTCACGCCGTTAGCCGGCGATGCCTCCAATCGCCGGTATTTTCGCATCGAGTTGACCGGGGCCGCTGCTCACTCGGTGATTCTCATGCAGTTGGCCGAGCCGGAGGCCTTCAAGCAATCGGAAGAAGCCGTCAGCGGGGCGGCTCATCTGGTCACCGAGTTACCGTTTCTGAACATCCTCTCCCATTTATCCAAAGCCGGCGTTTCTGTTCCGAGTCTCTATCACTATGATCAGGCGGCAGGGCTGCTCTATCTTGAAGATTTTGGGGACGTCACCCTGTGCGAAGCCTGTCGTGAAGCGAGTGCGGCAGACCTGGAAGCGCGCTATACGCAGGCTGTCGATGCCCTCGTGCAGATGCAATCGAAGGCTACCTCACCAGCCGATCCGAATTGTCTCGCGTTCCACCGGAGCTTCGATGTACCGCTCCTCATGTGGGAGTTCGACCATTTTCTGGAATATGGCATCGAGGCGCGACAGGGCAAACCGATGAAGGACGAGAGTCGCCGCGAGATTCGCGGAGCGTTCGAGAAGATCGCCGAATTGTTGGCGGGGGAGCCACGCGTCTTTGTCCACCGGGATTATCATTCCCGCAACCTGATGGTGGATGGCGCGCGGCTGGGTGTGATCGACTTTCAGGATGCGCTGATGGGGCCGGCGACGTATGATTTGGCCTCGCTGCTGCGTGACGCCTATATCGAACTCGACGAGGCGCTGATCGACCGCTTGATCAACCGCTATCTCGATCAGTTGGTGACGCATCGGCAGGTGTGGACCAATCGGGAGGCTTTCCGTCGCCTGTTCGACTTCACGAGCATCCAGCGCAACCTCAAGGCGGCAGGACGATTCGTCTACATCGATCGCGTCAAAGGCAATCCCAAGTTCCTCGCCGACATTCCCCGTACGCTGGGCTATGTCCGGCGAAATCTGTACAAGTATCCGGAGCTCTTCGCGTTACGCGCACAGTTGGCCTATTATGTGCCGGAGCTACAATGAGTCCCGTGAGGGGTGAGACGTTAGGCGTGAGGCGATGGGGAGCAAGACTTCTTCACGCCTCACCCCTTAGGCCTTACGGTTCGCAATGAAAGCCATGATCCTCGCGGCGGGCTTGGGCACTCGCCTGAGGCCGCTCACGAACACAATTCCGAAACCGCTCCTCCCCATTGCGGGCACCCCGCTGATCGTCTGGAATCTCTTGCTCCTGAAGCGGCACGGGTTCCACGATGTCGTCATCAATCTGCATCACCTCGGACCGATGATCGAGCAGGGAGTCGGTAACGGCTCGCGGTATGGGTTGCGGATTATCTATTCGCGCGAGCCTGTGATCTTGGGCACGGGGGGCGGCCTCAAACAGGCGGAGCCGCATTTTTCCGGTGAGCCGGTATTGGTGCTCAACGGCGATACGCTCGTGGATCTCGACCTCACTGCGTTGTGTGCGTTTCACCAGCAGCGCGACGCCGTGGCGACGTTGGTCCTGCGCAAAGACCCCGATGCGGCGCGGTGGGGTCTCGTGGAGATGGATTCGGACAACCGGATCGTGCGGATCGCCGGTCGTGGACGCACAGATCAGGTGCCGACCCAGCCTCGCATGTTTGCCGGGATTCATGTGCTCAGTACGCGGCTCCTGCGAGATGTGCCGAAGGGCGTGGCCTCGACCATCATCGACCCCTATGTGGCAGCGATTCAGCGGGGGGAGACGGTACTCGGGTATGACTTTGAGGGATACTGGTCGGACATCGGGACTCCGGAACGCTATGCGCAAGCCGAACAGGATGCATCAGCCGGTCTTATCACTCTCACGACAAGACAGCTATCAGTTTAGCAGGATGCTGAAGAAGCCCGTCAGCATCCATGGAGCGTGACGCGCGAGATATGCGAGAAAGGCACGACGTGGACAGAATAAGTTCCTACCTCGGGTGGCCCGTCTCGCCCGTCCCGTCTGTCTCACGCGCCAACATAGTTTTTCCCCAGCCTGCTAGAGCTGATCCAGCTCCTCTTTCAACTTTTGTTGCTTAATCAAGCGGGCAAGGTACGTGCGTTGGAGCTTGAGGCGGTCTGCTGCCTTTGTCTGATTGCCCTCCGTTTCCTCGATAGCTCGCTCGATGATGTAGCGGCTATGTTCTTCCATCGACTCATGGTACGGGAGTGAGAGATAGGGGAGGAGTTCGCCCGGCGAGGTACGGCCCATTGCATCCAACGACAGCATGTCCGGTTCGATGGTGTCCGAGTGGTTCAAGACGACGGCCCGCGCGACGACGTTTTCCAATTCACGAATATTGCCCGGCCAACTGTATCGGCTCATGGCGTCCATTGCCGCGGGGCTGAATATCATGCCGGGACGCTTTGCTTCCTTGGCATGTCGGTTCAAGAAAAACTTAGCCAGGGCAGGGAGGTCATCGGGCCGTTCGCGGAGCGGGGGCAGGGTGAGGCTGATGACGTTCAAACGGAAAAAGAGATCCTCACGAAACTCACCGGTCTTTACAGCCTGTCGGAGATCCTTGTTCGTGGCGGCGATAATCCGAATATTGATCGACACGAGGCGTGTGCCGCCGACTCGATGAAATTCCCTGTCCTGGAGTACGCGCAACAGTTTGGCTTGCAGCGGGAGCGACATGTCTCCGATCTCGTCCAGGAAGATCGTGCCTCCATCCGCCATCTCCAGTTTGCCCTTTTGCAGACGATCCGCGCCGGTGAAGGCGCCGCGTTCATGCCCGAAGAGTTCGTTCTCGAGCAGCGTTTCGGTGAGGGCGACACAGTTGATGACCACCAGCGGCATGGCCTGACGAGGACTCCACTGGTGGATGGAGCGGGCGAAGAGTTCCTTGCCCGTGCCGCTTTCGCCAAGCAGTAACACGCTGGCATCGGACTTGGCGGCGCGTTGGGCTGATTCCATCACCGCACGGATCTTCGCGCTCCTGCCCACAATCGAGGCGTAACGGCTATCGACTTCGGATTTGAGACAGGCCACCTGGCGTTTGAGGGTGTTTCGCTCCAAGGCCTTGCTGACCACGATGAGGAGATGGTCTTTATCCAGCGGCTTGGTCAGAAAATCGTAGGCGCCGGCTTTCATGGCCTCGACGGCGGCATCAATCGAGGCATAGGCTGTCATGATGATCACCGGGAGATCCTCTGCCGGTCTGACTTTCGGGAGTCGCTTGAGGACCTCAAGGCCGCTTAGGCGTGGCATGTCCAGATCGAGCAACATGAGGTGCGGAGCTTCTTGTTCGACCAGCTCGAGCGCCTCTACCCCGTCTCGTGCGATCACAGTTCCATAGTCGGAGGCCTGCAGGCGATCCTCCAGCATCGTGGCAATATCAGGATCATCGTCGACGATAAGGATTTTCGCCTTCATCTTGTCCTTCCATTCCTGAGGGGATGAGGATGATTCCGCTTGCGCGCGTCGAGCAACCGTCATCTATCTACCTGATCCCTTTAAGCTCGCTTGCTTTCCCTCTCTTGGAAGGGCCCCATGTTGGTCTAAGTGCGGCCGTCGAACGAGGCCCTTCTCAGGCCGTGCGTTCCGGGAGCACAGGACCAACTTGGGTTTCCTTCCAAACTTTGTTATCGTGAGGACTCCGCGAGCAAGGGAATCGTCCTCACTCTCGCACTTTTATGCTTCCATCACGTTTATCACGAGTCCAGTCAGCGGCTTTGGGAAGAAGTACGTCGACTTGTGGGGCATGCGTTCACCTGCTGTTGCGACGGCTTGCACTTCGCTGACTTTGGTTGCGTTGAGCAGCAAGGCTCCGGTTCCCGATCCCTTCGCCACCCAATCCAAAGCTTCATAGTCATCCTTCGTATAGAGGATGGCTTCTTGTTCTTCTTGCGTAGGACAGAGCGTCGTGACGACGAGTTGTTGGAGCAGCGACACATCGAGCTTGGCGCGAGGAGAGGCTTGCGCGGGCGGACGATGGGCTGGTTTCAATCCTAGTGTGACGTAGCGGCTGTCTCCCTTCAACGCCAGCCCGAATACCGGGAAGGTTCGTCCAGTCGTCCGCATCGCCTCGATGAATTTCGCGCGCGTGGCCGCCTGCGTGGCCGCGGTGAACGGAAATTCCTGCAGGTCGAAGGTGGTGCCCAACAATGATTGCACACGGTCGTACGAAGGCAGGACTGTGGTTGTCACCCGATGCGTCGGGAGTACGGTTAAGCCCGGGTCCTCGAGGGCGGTCAACAACATCAGTACACTGTCGTACGAGTGCAGGCCGGTAGGCGCTCCGGCCTGCTGCCGGCGGAGTTTCTGATAGTTCAACGCGGTTTCGTAGCGATGGTGGCCGTCTGCGATAAACAGCGGCTTGCTGCGCAAGGACTCGACCGCGTGCTTCAGTACGGATGGATCCGTCACAGCCCAGAGTTGCTGACGGAACCCCACATCATCGCGAAAATCGATCGGGGCCGGCTTCCCTTTGACCGCCGCTTCCAGCAGGCCCAGTACCGTTCCTTGAGGATCTGAGTAGAGCGACCAAATGGGGCTGAAGTTCGTCTTGCAGGCTTCGAGCAGATTCAGCCGATCTGTCTTGGCAGCCGAGCGCGTATTCTCGTGCGGGTAGATATGTCCCGAATCGAGTGCTTCCAGTTTGACGGTGGCGAGAAATCCCTTGAGGATCTTCGTCGGCGAGCCGGCCGGAGCATAGGGTGGTGTGTATTCGATCGTATGGTAGTAGAGGGTCGGCTGCTCATCGCGTTTAAGCGCCCCGCTTTTGAGCCAGTCGCGAAGGGTCGATGCGGCGCGGGTGTATCGATTATGCTCTGGACTGTCGCCAGGTTGATCGAGCCCCAATTCGAGTCGAATGATGTTCTGTGGATGGCGATCGTGCAGGGCCTTCTGCCCTGCCGCATCGATGATGTCGTAGGGTGGTGCCACGACCTGTTTGACATCTCCGACAACCTTCACATCGTATCGCGTGCCATGAAACGGAATAATCGTCGACATAGCGATATCCTCTACTCCGTAAGTGGTTGAGGCCGTTGCGGCACAACGACCCGAGGGTGGAACCATTCCCCCTGCGCGGTGCCTTCCGACGCCCAGGGGGCGCAGAACACGCGGGGAGAGAGGCTAGCGGTCGCGAGTAACCATATAGTCGGCGGCCACCGAGAGGGCTCGCTTGGCCGTACTGTCTTCGAACTGGCTGAGTTCTCGTTGGGCCGCGGCGACGAAAGTTCGAGCGCGACCCATGGCATGGGCAATCGAGCCGAATTCTTCCATTAAGCGAATCAGCCGACTGAGGTCTTCCTCCGTCAGAGTCCTGGTTTCCATACGGTCGATGATCATCTGCCGGTCTTGTTCCGAACAATGGTGCAGGAGATGCAAGAGTGGCAGCGTGGCCTTGCCTTGGCGGAGGTCCTGCCCAAGCGTTTTGCCCAAGTGTTCGCCATTGGCCGTGTAGTCGAGCGTATCGTCGGCCACTTGGAACGCCATCCCGAGATATTGGCCGAACCGGAAGAGCGCATCTTGCTGGGCCTCTGAGGCGTCCGCGAGAATGGCGCCCATGCGACAAGAAGCGCCAAGCAGGCCGGCCGTCTTGTGTTCGACAATCTTGAGGTATTCCGTCTCCGGCATGGCAGGGTTGCCGTTGTAATAGAGCTGCAGCACTTCGCCTTCCGCCATCTTCTTGCAGGCTTCGGCGAGCACTTCGTTGATCCCCTGGCTCCGGAAGTCGACGACCTGGCAGATGGCTTTGGAATAGAGGTAGTCGCCCACGAGGATACTGATTTGGTTGCCCCAGACCTTTCGGGCGGTTCGCTGGCCTCGGCGGATATCGGCATCGTCGACCACATCGTCGTGGAGCAGGGTTGCCGTATGAATGAACTCCACCAGACTGCCGAGTTGGTGATGATCGCGACCGGTATAGCCGCAGAGACGGGCGGAGAGCAGTAGCAAGAGAGGTCGAATTCGTTTTCCGCCGCTGTTCAGGATGTGGGCGGCGACGGTATTGACGAGTGTCACACTGGAATCGAGGTTCGTCCGGACCTGGCGTTCCACCCCCTCCAAATCATCACGGTACGCCTCCCAGACGTCCGCCATGCTGTTGATAGTGGAGGTGATTGGACCTCGAGGCATGCGGCGGATGGTAGGGCAGAGGAGGAATCAATGTCAAGCCAATCACCCCTGGGGGGCGAGCCTGCATGGACCATCTGTCAGAGAGACAATCTTGACAGAAGAATCGTGCTTCTATTAAGGTGAGCGAAGCTGAGATGAACGGAATAAGCCTTGTGAGTGACGGGGTTATCCATCCCGATTGCCTCTCTGGTGTAGCCTCCGTCTAGTAACATAAACGCCCTACCTTTTTAACGAGATACGAACGATGAACATCCCCGGGCTTCCACCGAAGCAAGGCCTATACGACCCTGAACAGGAGAAGGACTCTTGCGGGATCGGCTTTGTCGTCAACATCAAAGGCCAGAAGTCCCATTCCATTGTTCAACAGGGTCTTCAGATCCTTGAGAGCCTTAGTCACCGAGGGGCCCAGGGCTGTGACCCTTGCACGGGAGACGGGGCCGGGATTCTGCTTCAAGTACCGCACGAGTTCCTCAAGCGCGCGGCCGGCGATGCGGGGGTTTCCCTGCCCAATGCCGGGGAGTATGGCGTCGGGATGATGTTTCTCCCGCCCCAGGTCGATGCGCGACAACAGTGTGAGGCCCTCTTTGCCAGCATTATCGGCGAGGAGGGAGCTCGGGTCCTTGGTTGGCGCGATGTGCCGGTCAAGAGCGATGCGATTGGTCTCGTGGCGCGCAGCACTGAGCCGTATATGCGGCAGGTGTTCATCGCCCGTGATGTCCTCAATGAAGGGCAGTTTGAACGCAAGCTCTATGTCATTCGCAAGCGGGTGGAAAGCGCCGTCCGCGAATCGGCCATTCAGGGGCGTCACTACTTCTACATTTCAAGCCTATCGGCGAACACCATCGTGTACAAGGGGCTGTTGCTCCCGCATCAGATGTCTGCCTACTACCAGGACTTGAAGGATGCGAGCCTGACGAGTGCCCTCGCCCTCGTGCACTCCCGCTTCAGTACGAACACGTTTCCCACCTGGCCGTTGGCACATCCCTATCGCTACATTTGCCATAACGGCGAGATCAATACCCTGAAGGGCAACGTGAATTGGATGCGCGCCCGACAAGGCCGGCTCAACTCCGAACTGTTCGGCCAGGATCTGGCCAAGCTCTATCCGATCGTCTCCGAGCAGCAGAGCGACTCCGCCTGCCTGGACAATGCCGTGGAATTCCTGACCATGGGAGGCCGCTCTCTCCCGCACGTGATGATGATGCTGATTCCCGAACCCTGGGTCGCGAATCCGCAGATGGATCTCGATCGGCGGGGGTTCTACGAGTATCACGCGGCGATGCAGGAGCCCTGGGACGGTCCGGCAGCGGTCTGTTTCACCGACGGCAAGTTTATCGGCGCGACGCTCGATCGCAACGGGCTGCGTCCCTGTCGCTATCAAGTGACGACGGACGGCCTGGTGATCCTGGCTTCGGAAGCCGGTGTGCTGCCGATGGATGTCCAGAAGATCCGGCAGAAGGGGCGCCTCATGCCGGGCCGGATGTTCATGGTCGATACCGTGCAAGGGCGCATCATCGATGACGAGGAAGTGAAGGCCGAGATCGTCAGCCGCAAGCCCTATCGATCCTGGGTCACCCAATATCGGATTTCGCTCGACGAGTTGCCTGATCCCAGTAATGTGCCGCAGCCGGACCACCCGACGATCCGCCAGCGCCAACAGGCCTTTGGTTACACCGTCGAAGAGTTGAAGATGGTCATTACCCCCATGGTGGTGGAGGGGCAGGAAGCGACCTCTTCGATGGGTACGGATACGCCGTTGGCGGTGTTATCCGAGCGGCCGCAACTGCTCTTCAAGTATTTCAAGCAGCTGTTCGCCCAGGTGACCAATCCCCCGATCGATCCGATCCGCGAAGAGCTGGTCATGTCGCTGACGACCAGCATCGGGCCCAAACCCAATCTGATGGATGAGCATCCGGAGTCCTGTCGCCGCATCCGGGTCAAACAGCCGATTCTGACGAATGCCGATCTCCAGAAGATCCGCGAGATCGCTGATCCGCATTTTAAGAGCAAGACGCTCAAGATGCTCTTCAAGGTGGCCGAGGGGCCCGAGGGGCTCGGGGCAGCAGTTGATGATCTCTGTCTACAGGCGTCCCAAGCAATTAATGAAGGCTACAAGTTTCTGATCCTGAGCGATCGCGGTGTCAACGAAGAATGGGCGCCGATTCCGAGCCTCCTTGGCATCGCGTCCGTCCACCATCACCTGGTGCGCGACTGCACGAGGACCGAAGTCGGCCTCATCGTGGAAACCGGCGAGCCGCGCGATGTGCACCACTTCGCCTGTTTGATCGGCTATGGAGCCGGGACCGTGAATCCGTACCTCCTCTTCGAGTCGATCGTGGACATGGAGCGCGAGGGCTACTTCCCTGAGGGGTTGGACGCGCAGACCGCAGAGGGCAAATTCATCAAGGCGATCAATAAGGGGCTGCTCAAGATCTTCTCGAAGATGGGCATCTCGACGGTGCAATCCTACTGCGGCGCGCAGATCTTCGAGGCCATCGGATTGAATCATGAGCTCATTCGCCGGTACTTTACCGGCACGCCGTCGCGCGTGGAGGGGATCGGCATCCGCGAGGTCGGCGAAGAGACGCTTCGGCGGCACCGCATGGCCTATGAACCGGCGCCGATACGACAACTCGATTTCGGCGGAGAAATCCACTACCGCATCCAGGGCGAGCACCACAACTGGAATCCGGAAACCATTTATAAGCTGCAGCACGCGACAAAGGCCAACGATCCAAAGACCTTCGCGGAGTTTTCCCAGCTCGTGAACGACGAGAGCAAGCGGCGCTCAAATCTGCGCGGACTGCTCGAGTTCAAGTTCCTGCCGGAACCTATTCCTGTCGAAGAAGTGGAATCGGCGAAGGAGATCGTCAAACGGTTCACGACGGGCGCAATGTCCTTCGGCTCGATCAGCAAGGAAGCGCATGAGACGCTGGCCATCGCGATGAACCGCCTCGGCGCCAAGAGCAACACCGGCGAGGGTGGGGAAGACCCCGAGCGGTTCAAGCCACTGCCCAACGGTGATTCGAAGAACAGCTATATCAAGCAGGTGGCCTCCGCGCGATTCGGCGTCACGAGCCATTACTTGGTCAATGCGAAAGAACTCCAGATCAAGATGGCGCAGGGGGCGAAGCCGGGAGAGGGCGGACAGTTGCCGGGCCATAAAGTCGATGAAAATATCGCGCGGCTGCGCTATGCCATGCCCGGTGTGCAGCTCATTTCGCCGCCGCCGCACCACGATATCTATTCCATCGAAGATCTGGCGCAGCTCATTTTTGATTTGAAAAATTCCAATCCGGACGCGGCAGTATCCGTCAAACTCGTGGCGGAAGTGGGCGTCGGCACGATTGCGGCCGGGGTGGCCAAAGCCCATGCAGACAAGGTGCTCATCAGCGGCGACTCGGGCGGCACCGGTGCCTCCCCGCTCGCGTCCATCAAGTATGCGGGGGTCCCTTGGGAATTGGGTTTGGCCGAGACGCATCAAACGTTGGTGCTGAACGATCTGCGTGGGCGCATTCGGGTGGAGACCGACGGGCAGATGAAAACCGGACGCGACGTGGCGATCGCCACCTTGTTGGGCGCCGAGGAGTTTGGATTCGCGACCGCGCCCTTGATCGTCGAAGGCTGCATTATGATGCGGAAATGCCATCTCAATACCTGTCCCGTCGGCATTGCGACACAGGATCCGGTCTTGCGAAAGAAATTTGTCGGGCAGCCGGAACATATCGTGAATTTCTTTTTCTTCGTTGCGGAAGAACTACGCCATATCATGGCCAAGCTGGGCTTCCGGACCATCAACGAGATGGTCGGGCGTGTGGATAAATTAAAAGTACATAAGGCGGTCGACCACTGGAAAGCCAAGGGGCTGGATCTTACCCCCCTTTTACAAGCCCCGGATGTGGGGCCGGAGATTGCCCGCTACTGTGTGCAGAAGCAGGACCACGGTCTCGCGGACGTGCTCGATAACAAACTGATCGAGCTGTGTAAGCCGGCGTTGGAGAAAGGGGACAAGGTTATTCTCGATCTGCCGATCAGAAATGTGAACCGCACGGTGGGGACGATGCTTTCCAGCCGCGTAGCAAAAAAGTACGGGCTCGAGGGTTTGCCCGAGGACACGATCACGATCAAGTTCTCCGGTTCCGCCGGGCAGTCGTTCGGCGCGTTCCTGTCCCGTGGGATCACGCTCATCCTCGAAGGCGAGTCTAACGACTATCTGGGCAAGGGACTGTCCGGCGGGAAGATCATTGTATTCCCGCCGAAGCAGGCGATTTACTCGCCGGAAGAGACGATTCTCATCGGAAACACCTCGCTCTACGGTGGGACACAGGGAGAAGCCTATTTCTACGGCATGGCGGGCGAGCGGTTTGCGGTGCGGAACAGCGGGGTCAGGGCGGTGGTCGAAGGGACCGGCGATCACGGCTGCGAGTACATGACCGGCGGGGTGGTCGTCGTCTTGGGTCGGACGGGGCGAAACTTTGCGGCCGGCATGTCGGGCGGCGTGGCGTTTGTGCTGAACGAACTCGACAAGTTCCAATCTCGTTGCAACCTCGGCATGGTGGAATTGGAGAAGGTGACGACGGCGGCCGACAAGAAGACGCTGCATCAGATGATCACGTCTCACTTCATGCATACCGGCAGCCGGAACGCGAAGCGTATCCTCGATAGCTGGGAGTCGATGCTGCCAAAGTTCGAGAAGGTGATGCCGGTCGACTATAAACGTGTGTTGGAAGAACGGAAGAAGAAGGCTGCAGCGGTCAAATAAAGGGTAAAGCCGGAAGTATGAGCTGTTGTTACGGTCTCAGCACTTAGGACTAGAAGAAATGGGTGATCCCAAAGGTTTCATGAAATACGCCCGCGAGGGCCCCAAGCGGAAACCGGTCGAGCTGCGGGTGCTCGATTGGAAGGAAATGTACGAGCCACTCGACGAGGAGAAGCTCAAGACCCAAGGCGCGCGCTGTATGGATTGTGGTGTGCCTTTCTGCCAGGGATCGACCGGCTGTCCGGTCGTGAACATGATTCCAGAATGGAACGATCTGGTCTATCGTGGCCGCTGGAAAGACGCGCTCAAGGCGCTCCATAGCACGAATAATTTCCCTGAATTTACCGGCCGGCTCTGCCCGGCGCCCTGTGAAGGGGCTTGCGTGCTCGGCATCAACGAAGACCCGGTCTCCATTCGTATCATCGAGTGGAACATCATCGACCGTGGCTTCAATGAAGGCGCGGTCGAGCCGATCCTGCCCGTCACCAAAACGGGGAAGACCGTCGCGATTGTCGGGTCAGGACCGGCGGGCTTGGCGGCTGCGCAGCAACTCGCGCGCGCCGGCCATAGCGTCACCCTCTTCGAGAAGTCCGATCGCATCGGCGGCCTGCTGCGTTACGGCATCCCAGATTTCAAAATGGAAAAGTGGGTCATCGACCGTCGGCTGGAACAGATGAAAGCCGAGGGCATCGAGTTCAAGACCGGTGTAACGATTGGAAAAGACATCACGGGCGAACAACTGCGAACGCAGTTCGACGCGGTGGGCCTCACCATGGGCGCAGAGCAGGCACGTGAGCTGCCGATTCCAGGCCGTGAACTCAAGGGCGTGCATCTCGCGATGGAATTTCTGATGCAGCAAAACAAGCGAACTTCGGGGACTCCCGTCACGGACGAGCCGATTACGGCAAAGGGCAAGCGCGTCGTCATCATCGGCGGCGGCGATACCGGGTCTGATTGTCTCGGAACTGCGCACCGTCAGGGCTGCCTCGAAGCGCATCAGTTTGAATTATTGCCGGAGCCGCCGCCGACCCGGGCTGATTCGACGCCCTGGCCGCTCTGGCCCATGCAGCTCCGCACCTCGCACGCGCACGAAGAAGGCTGCGACCGTCAGTGGAGCGTGTCCACCACCAAGTTCACCGGCCACAATGGCCAGGTGACGAAGCTCCACGCCAATCGCGTAAAGTTCGAGAACGGCAAGTTCACGCCGATTCCAAACAGTGACTTTGAAATGGATGCAGATCTGATCCTGCTCGCGATGGGCTTCACCGGCCCGGTGAAGAATGGCCTCCTCGACAGCCTCGGTGTGAAGTACGACGCCCGTGGTGCAGTGGCTGTGGACGATAACTTCATGACCAGCCTCGACGGCGTCTTTGCCGGCGGCGACACCAAACGCGGCGCCTCGCTCATCGTCTGGGCCATTGCCGAAGGCCGGAAAGTGGCTGCAGGGATCGATCAAGTATCTCCAAGCGAACCGATCAGCGAAGAAAGCTGTCTCGTAACTTCTGACCGACCGGTCAGTCCCCTCGTGTCAAATTTCAGTGCATGCCCAAGGCTTGTTGCTTCCTGCCTCTCGGAGCGACCATTCCGGACTCTTCCGAGCGGAAGCCTTTTGGAACTCCTTTATGAATTACGCAGGATATCCCCGAAGTCCCAAAGCTCTTCTCGGTGGCATTGCCCACTTGGGGCGGTTTATCGATAAGATTCGGTTGCGGCATGCAGGCAAGATTCAGGACTACAACTACATCACAGTGGGGTTCGATAAGTACCTCGTCGATTTTCTGCAGTTCGATCCGAAATCGTTCGAGCAGCTGGTGTTGGCTGGCGGAACGGACGAGGAATTGCTTGCTTGGGTGAAGGCCAACAGTCGAAAACCGTCTGACCAGGAGATTGCGCAATGGAGCCAAGCGCTTCTTGCCTCAGGGCCAAAAGATGCTGCCGCGCGCCAGCGTTTTCAGGGACGCCTTGATGCGATCGCGAAGAAGCGAGCGGTGCCGGTTTCCTCCCTTCCTCCCGCCTCCACCTGGGCCGATGTTATTGAACTCGATGAAGGGCGGCTGTAGCAATCTTAGTTACTGAGGCGGGATGGAGGGAAAACCAGCCATCGTGTCTCAGTTTCAGCGCGCATCTGTCTCAATACAGGTCGTGACCCTCCAATTTCCTAAGAAATGTAAGGGTATTTCTGACGTAACTGTGGCATCGGCCTTGCGACAGTGAGGTCAAGGGGTGGCTGCCACCTCATCATTCGAACCAATCTCAAGGAGGATTAGCATGACCAGAACAGTGGCTTCATTGACGGCTGCCGCAGTGTTGTACGCCTTTACGAGTGCCTTGGCCCAAGCCCCGACTCCTGCTTCTGTTCCGACAGCACCAGCCCCTCAGGTTACGGCTCCGGCAACCACTCCTGCTCCATCGATGGAAGCGCCGAAGGGCGCAGGAGACAAGGAGAAGCATGGGGAGAAAGGCAAGAGCGGAGAGCACCGGAAAGATGCAAAGCATAAGGACGGTGGGAAGCACAAAGATCGGGAGAAGCACGGTGACAAAGACAAGCACGAAGACGGCGACAAGCACGCGAAGAGCTAACCGATAGCGTCACGCGGGCACCATACGCTCGAAACAAGGCGGTCGGTCCTTATGGGCCGGCCGCCTTCGTGCTTTTGGGAATGTTAGGGAGATTACGCGGCGATCTTGGTCAGGAGTTTCTTCACTTCGACGTGGGCGAAGATGACGTCGGGCTCCCGCTGAAGGGCTTCGTAGTAACTCCGTTCGAAACCGTCTCCTTCCTCCGAAGGACGGATGAGGGCTCGGGCTTCTATCAGAAAGTGCTCCACCTCAACAAGCGATAGCTCGGACTCATCATCCAACAGGTCATCGATACGAACTACCAGCTGAGATATGGGATGAAGCCAGGTAAACCAGGGATCGTTCAATACCAATTGCAGCAGCTGGCCGGTTGAGGCGATTCGGCCATTAATGCGCTCATAGGTCACTTGCTCTGCCAGAATGAGGGCCTTATGGAGACCCAATAGGCCGCCTCGCACCTCAAGGAGCCTCTCGCGGGATGGGGTGGATTTCAGGGCCGAGGTCTTCTGAGATACAGACGCCATGAAATAATTTTAGCAGGTTCTGGGAAAATAGTGTCCGTTGGAACAGAGCTGGTGGGTGATTTCCCCAGTAGCTTGTATGTCAGCGGTTAACCTGAGCGCTACAGGTTGTTATCAAGAAGGAGACCAGGCAAGAGGCCGAGCGGCTTGCGCCTGATGGAACTACGCTGCTTTTGCCAGCAGGACGCGCGTGACTTGGAAGTGGGCGAGCACCACGTCAGGGGCTCGATGGAGGGCTTCATAGTAGGCGCGCTCGAATCCGTCGCCCTCAATCGACGGGCGGGTCAAGCTACGCGCCTCGGCCACAAGATGTTCGACGTTTTCATAGGTGATGTCAAACGCGTCGTCGTCCAGGAGTTGATCGATCCGGAGCAGCAGATCCAACACGGGGCAGAGCCATGTGAACCAGGGATCGTGGAGCACCAACTGAATGAGCTCGTCCGTCGAACCGACGCGGCCGTGGATGCGTTCGTAGGTGAGTTGTTCCGCCACAATCAACGCGCTATAGAGAGACAAGAGTTTCCCGCGTACTTCAAGCATGGTGCGGCGCAGAGGGTCGGCGTGGGCAGTCGGAGAGGATGGGGACGACGGTGCCATATGGTAAGTGTAGCAGGGCCATCGCACAATCGAAGTCTTCAGGTCAGTGCAAGAGGGGAAGACTACTACTCGAAATAGACCACGATTGTGGCCTTACTGCACGAGCAACAGGTTCCTTCTTTTGTCATCGGAACCTTGCCGTCGCTTTCTGCAGCCTTGATCTGCGCATCCTGCGCCCGTCCCACTTTGTTATAACAATCGCTGCAATAGGTTGACGTCTGTCCCATCGTCCCTCCTTGGGCTATGCCGAACGGTGCGTGGCGCTGCGTTGAATCACTCAGTATTCAGAGCGAATAAGTGCGATGAAACAGACACTATGCCTCAAGTATAGCGCAAGCTGATGATTTGGCTAGGGGGCTAGGGCCCCACCCGAGTGGCGAACTGCGCGAAGAGTTCCCCTGTGAGGTAGCCGGTATCGGCTGGGTCGATGACATCCTTGCGGCGGAGATAGTCGTTGAGGATTCTGCCATCGGCGGTTTCATGGACATGCGGGAGGGCGAGATTCATGCGGTAGCGTTCGATGGCACCGGCCACGCGACTGATGAAGATTACGGTGCCATCCGGCTCCTGCCGCTCGACGACCCCGACGTGCGTCAGCGGGTCATTCACCTTGCCATCCCCGTTGTAGTCCCATGTATTGTTGAAGAAGACGAGATCGCCGGGCTGGACAACCGGTCCCTGGTGGAATGTGCCTTCTTTGCGTATGTGCGCATGGATGAGGCGGACGCCGTTGGCGTGAGGGACGCTGGGTCCACCGCTATACAGATCGATGCCGTGCTTGAGATAAATCGCGCGAGTCACCCCGGCACAGTCATAGGCGACGCGGCGGCCGTTCATTTCAATGGTGCGGGCTCCGACGAGCTGCGTTGCGGTGCGGACGATGGCGGTTCGACGTTGCGCGGCCTCCACCCTCTGGCAGCAGCCCTGCTTGTCCGTGGGGATTGTCTGCGTGCGATCTCTGGCTATGCCGGCACAGCCCACGAGCGCCACGATCGCGATAGTCGCCATGATGAAGAGGAATCGCATGGGCCTCACCGTACGTTGACGAACCGGCCTTGCGCCATCTCCCGGAGCTGATCGATGTCTTCACGCCGGGTGACCGAGAGTGGCACAGTGTTGGTCAATTCTTCAATCAAAAGATCGGTCGTCAGCGGCGTTTTCTGATAGAGGGCGCGGTAGAGTGCCGCAACCACAGCCTGTTCGATCTCCGAGCCACTGAAGCCGTCGCTGGCGCTGACGATCTTGACCAAATCGAATTTCGTGCTGTCCTGCTTGCGGAGGCCGAGGTGTATCTTCCAGATGGCTTCTCGTTCGCCGTCGTCCGGTAGGTCCACGAAGAAGATTTCATCGAACCGGCCTTTGCGAAGGAGTTCGGGGGGAAGCAACGAAAGATTGTTGGCGGTGGCCACGACGAAGACCTCTTGTTTCTTCTCCTGAAGCCACGTGAGAAATGCGCCGAACAGCCGGCGGCTCAAGCCTGCATCGGCCTCGCCGCTTCCGCCCCCCGCGGCCATCGCCTTCTCGATTTCATCAATCCAGAGGACGATGGGCGATAGCGATTCAGCCATCTCAATCGCCTTGCGGAAGTTCTTCTCCGACTCACCGATGAATTTATCGAACAACCGGCCTGCGTCGAGCTTGAGGAGCGGAAGCTGCCATTCCCGCGCAATGGTCTTGGCGGCCAGCGATTTACCGCAGCCCGGCACGCCCACGAGCATGATTCCCCTGGGGGGCGTGAGATTGAGTGCTTTGGCTTCTGCGGTAAAACCGACCTTCGCGCGTTCCAGCCAGGATTTCAGATTGACGAATCCTCCCAGCTCGAACCGGTTGTCTTCGAGTGGATAGTATTCAAGCAAGCTGCCATCCTTGATCGCCTGCACCTTGCGCTTCAGAATTATCTGCACGTCGTCGGCGGAGAGTGTGCCGTCTTCGACGACGCATTGCGTGATGACCTGCCGGGCCTGATGGAGCGTCAGCCCCTGTAAGGCGCGGAGGATGGCGTCCCGCTCGTCTGCCGAAGGGCTTCGGTCTGCCGATTTGGAGTCGCTGATGGAACTGAGGATGCTTTGCACGACGGTGGTCGACCTTGGGTACCGGGGCGAGGTTCTGGGACCAAGCGATTGCAGGACGCTCTGGAGCATGGACAGCAGTTCGTCTCGATCGGGCAGTTGCAAGTCGAGCCGGACGACGATCTCTTCGATATCGAGCGGCAGGGTAATGGGCTGACCCGTGAGCACGCAGGTGGCACGCGATTGGCCAAAGTGATCACTCACTTCTCGCAACTGCCTCGCCACGGCGGCATCCTGCAAATGCGGGACGAGATCTTTGAGCCAAAAAACTCCTTCTACGGTCAGCCCGTTGAGGTGTTGGAGCAAGGCTAGGGGTGTGGCCGTCATTCTGTTCAGGCTGGGACCGTCGTCGGCGCGGGTGAGTCCTCTGGTGACGGACCATTCGAACAGCGGCATTCGCTCCTGGGCAGCCACTGAGTGCAGCAACGCCAGCACTCGCTCCTCCTCCACTGTCTCGATGACGATCAGCGGGTGGCAGGAGCGAATGAGGGTGCGGAGATCGTGTACGCTGGTTGACAGAGCCATTGGAGAGAAATGCTAGCACGAGGCGTGCGCCTCACCAAGGAAAGGGAGCTTTGTTGCGCCGCGCTAGGGGATAGGGGAGGTCGATGATTTCGCGCAGCGGAAGCCGATCGTGGCTGAACGTTGATCCGGTGCTGAGCCCCCACGGGTTGCCGTTCGGAGCATGATCTGGTTGCTCTTCCACGAGCCGCCGCGGACGCTCTTGTAGCGCCCGCTGGTCGGGCCAGGCGGATTGCGCTCCGGCATGTAGGCGTAGTAATCGAAGCCGAACCAATCCTGCACCCATTCCGCAACGTTTCCTGCCATATGGTGGAGGCCATAGGGACTCTTGCCCGCCTCATGCGAATCCACTGCTGCAAGAATAGGGATCTCATGGACGTGATGCTGGCCGAACATGGCGAGTGTTGAGTTGGGGGAGGTTTTACCCCAGGGGAATAGATCGCCTTCGGATCCGCGCGCGGCTTTTTCCCATTCAGCTTCCGTCGGAAGCCGTTTGCTCTTTGACATGCACAGATCCTTCGCCTCGGCCCACGTGACGTAGAGCGCCGGCCACCTGCTTAGGGTCTGGTCCGAGACGGAATGGATGGTGATGACGTGCCAGATTAGTTTCTGCAGCTCGTCCGATGGATGGAGCTTCCCCTGTTGTAAGAATGCCAGGTATTCCCCGAGGCTCACTTCATCGCGATCCATCTCGTAGGTATCCAGCCAGACTCGATGTTGCGGCAGTTCCGTGTCGTCGAACTGCGTCCAGTTCCCATAGGGATCGTCGTCCACTCGTTTGCTGCCGAGCAGGAACGGACCGGCCGGGATGGTGACCACGGGTGATGGCTGGGCCAGCGCCGCGATCCCGGTCAAATGGCGGGCCAGTTCCGGTGACGACCTTGCTCCGGCCCTCACGTATTGTGGGCCTCCCATGATGATGAGGAGGGATAGAGAGAGTGCAAGCCATGTGAGAGTGTGCTGCATCAGGTCTTGCTGGACGAGGCCAGGGCCCTGGTGATTTCCCGGATGAGGCTCCGTTCAATTTCCGCGACCTCCTCCGCGCTCACGCTGAGGATGCGTCCACCCTGTGCCAGTTTGTCGAAGTCGGCCTTGACGCTGAGTCGGGTGACATTCGAGGGGAGTGTGTGGAGCGACAGCACGTATTGATTTCGCGAACCGGCGACTTCAAGCGAGGTAGGGGGGGAGACTTTCCGTTCCGTCACATAGACCGCTTTCTGATCAGTCTTGATACTCACTTTGATTTGGTAGCCGTTGCGGCTGAGGGCTTCTTCCGTAATCCTGGCGACGGTACTCAAGGGGCGGGGGATGTCTTCAGTTTGAGTCCCTTTTTCCTCGACATGGATATTCTGCGCCGCTTGAGCCGCTGCGGTTTTCTGGACGTCGGCACTCAGTTTTTTGGCCTGTGCTGCTTGTATGGCCAGATTGTCGGCGGCGGCTTTGGCCTCGGCCTTGGCGCTCTCGGCCGCTTTCTTCGCGTCGCGCAGCTCCTGGTTCAGCAGATCGATCTGTTGCTGCATGACCTTGTTTCCGTCCTGCAACGAGGTGACCACCGACTCCTGCTTGGCCAGTTGCTTGCGGAGCGTCTCATTTTCGGCTTTAAACGGCGAGTCGTCAGGCTTGCAACTGCTGGTCAAGAAACAGAGCGCGATCGCTCCGATCCACAAGGGCCACTGGTTCGATTGAGTTTTGTTCCGCACGGCACAGTCCTCCTTCTAATTTGCCGGATTATCCACGCTTCGCCTCCACTTGTCCACGACGGATTCCATGAATTGACCCTCACTGTTCCACAGGCTATGCTCGATCAATGACGATTCGCCTGGCAGGTGTGATCATGGCAGTCCTGCTCATGGGTGGCCTCACGGGGGCATCGGGAGCAGTGGCGGAATCAGATGAGAAGGTCGGCGTCATTCCCGCTGAAGATTATGCACTCTACGACCTGGTGGTGACGAGCAAGTTTCTCACGTCGGACACCCGGTTGGTTGTGATCGATCGAATGACGCGGCTTCGTCTCTCTCCAGATCAGGAGGGATCGGCGACGATCGGAACCTTTCAGGAGCAAGGGTATTTCGATGGTGAACTGCCACCGGAGCTGACCCGGGGATTCATCTCGGTCAACCAACAACCTAGCCGGCTCGAAGGTCGATTTCACTTTGGGGTCGGCTACCGGTTCGCCACGGGGGAGACGATCGAAGAACCGGAAGTGTCTCTGGCCCGTCCAGTCACGGTGGCCCATGAGAGATCGGCTCAGGTCTCGTCGGTGTTGGAGCGTCTGGCCTTCTCTCGCGTGGCGCGAAGCCTCCGCAACGATCATGCGCTGATGTATGTCGAAGCCCTACGTCCCGACGGCACCGGCGCGGGATTCCTCGTGTGGTTTCGCCGTCAAGAACGGGGGTGGGCGTTGTTTGATACGGAAGTCGTCTGGACCATCCAGGATCAGGAAGAACCAGAAGGAGGCCGGTTCCTTGCGCCCTGAGGGGCCTGGACTGTAGCATGCGCTCATGATGTCGACCATGATCAGAAAAACATTTTCCGTCCCGCCCCTTGGCTGCAATTGCTCGATCATCGGCGATCCGGTGACGAAGCAGGCGATCGTGGTCGATCCGGGCGGCGCGCACGAGCGGATTTTGCGCGAAGTGCAGCAGCTTGGGTTGACGGTCACGCATATCCTCCACACCCATGCCCACCTCGACCATTTTCTGGCATCAGGTGAAATGAAGAAGGCGACAGGGGCAACGTTGTGTCTGCATCACGACGATCTGGACCTCTGGAAGATGCTTGAAGTGCAATGTGATCTCTTTGGTGTGGCCTATGTGCCGGTGCCGCTGCCGGACTATTGGCTCAAGGATGAAGAGAAGCTGCTGGTCGGTCGGATCTCTGCTGTCGCACTGCATACGCCTGGTCACACGCCCGGATCCATGAGTTTTCATTTTCCGGACGACAACGTTGTGCTGGCCGGCGATACTCTTTTTCGCGGCAGCATCGGGCGCACCGATCTTTGGGGCGGAGATTTCGAAGCCATCGAGCAATCCATTCGAGAGCGGTTGTATACCTTGGATGATACTACGACCGTCGTGACCGGGCATGGACCGGAGACCGAAATCGGGTTGGAGAAAGAGACGAATCAGTTTGTTCGTCTTTGACCGGCCGGGGAGGTGACCATGATGGCATGCAAGCGGTTCGTCCTCTCTATCTGTTTTCTCGGCGCGCTCGCGCTGCCGGTAGCACAAGCAGGCGAATCTCCACCGGCAATTTCGGAGCAGGTCGCGATCACGGATGTGCAGGTTCGCATTTCCGATCACGGCCCTGTGGTGCTCTTGCAAGCCGAAGGCAAGGCCATCCCGATTTTCGTCGATCTTACAGTCGCACTGTCGATCCAAGGTGCGTTGAGCGGTGCAACGCTCCCTCGCCCCCTCTCGCACGATTTGATGCATACCATTCTCGAGACGTTTGGCGGCCCATGTGACCCAAACGATCATTACCTTGAAAGAGGGGACCTACTACGGCTCCTTGACTGTGGCGTTGCGTAATGAGGTCAGGGTGTTTGATAGCCGGTCGTCGGATTCGATTGCACTCGCGATTCACTTCAAGGCCCCGATTCTGGTCGGACGGGATTTGCTCAATTCGGCTGGGCGGGTGTTGGGGCAATCGAAAGCGGAAGACTTGTGAGGGGTTATTCTTTTTCCATCCGAGCGCGGAGCCGTTCAAGGCGCTTCTCGGTCGACTGTTTGATGAATGTCATGTTCTCAGCCAGATGTTGCTCGGCGTTGATTTTGCCTTCCTCCCGCCGTTTCAGCTGGGCCAGCCCGAATTGCGCGATCGCCGGGCCGTCTTCCTGGTTCAGCGCTTTCCAGACCGCTGCGCACTTGGTCTGTTTGGCAGCGGGATATTTGTCGCAGGGTGGATCGGCTGCCCAGGCGGTGCCGGTGCCCCAACTCGCTCCCAATAGAATCAACACCAACGCCAGTGCAGTCATTGCACGTCTGCTCGCAGGATGAATGGCTCCTCTCAGCTTGACTCACGATAGCACAACTCAACTTGTCCTGCAGACGATCGACGCGTATGAACGGTCGGCCACCGGAGTGTGTCGCTCGCTGGAGCCAGCGACGGCATCGGCGACTGCCGTTGTTGGCCGATTGGCTGACGCGCCTGCCAGCCGATCCAAGGTTGCTGGATCTCGGTTGCGGCGGAGGCCAGGATGCGGGCGATCTCCAGCAACAGGGGTATCGTGTCGTGGGGTTGGATCGAACGAGTGCGTTGCTCTCAGCCGGACGACGCCGGTATCGTTCGTTGCCGCTGGTCCGTGCCGACCTCCGCCAGTTCCCCTTTCAAGCGACGTCGTTCGATGGCCTTTGGGCTGCCGCGTCGCTGATGCATCTTCCGAAACCCGACGCACGTCGTACCCTGACCGATCTATGCAGACTCATCCGTCCAGGCGGCTTGTTCGCCGCGACGGTGACATACGGCGTGACGAGCCGTCTCGTGACGGATGGGTGGGTCCCTGGACGCTATTTCGCTCGTTGGAGAAAGGACGAATTTGCACGGGCGGTTCGTCGAGCCGGGTGGCTGATTTTGGAGTTGAGGGTAGTGACCAACCGTGAGCGCAAGGGACGGTGGCTAAATCTACTCGCGCAGAGACAGGGCTGAGCCTGTCCGCTAGATCTTCATCGCCTCGGTTACGTCGTGGAGCGTTGCGCGGGCGACTTCGCCGGCCCGGCGGCTGCCCTCTGTCACGATGTCGTTCAGGTAGGCGGGATCTTTGCTCAGGACCGCGCGCGTGTCCCACATCGGCGTCATGCGTTCCACGATTCGATCGGCGACGAGTTTCTTGCAATCGATACAGCCGATGGCGGCGGTCCGGCATTCGGTATTAATCTGTTCCTGAATCATCGGCAATGAAAAGATTTTGTGAAAATCGTACACCGGACAGAGGTCCGGGTTCCCGGGGTCGTGGCGCCGGACTCTGGCGGGATCGGTGACCATCGTCTTGAGTTTCTGACGAACGACTGGTTCGGGGTCGGAAAGGTTGATCGTGTTGCCGTAGCTCTTGCTCATCTTCCGGCCATCCGTGCCGAGCACTTTCGGAAATTTAGTGAGCTGCTCCACCGGTTCAGAGAACACCGGCTTATAGAGGCTGTTGAACCGGCGGGCCAGTTCCCTGGTGAGCTCCAGGTGCGGCAGCTGGTCTTTTCCTACGGGCACGAAATCTGGCTTGTAGATGAGAATATCCGCGGCTTGGAGGACCGGATAGCCGAGAAATCCATACGTGTTCAGATCCCGCTCCTTAATCTCTTCCTGTTTTTCCTTATAGGTCGGATTCCGTTCCAGCCAGGAGATCGGAGTCATCATCGAGAGCAAGAGATGCAAGACGGCA
The DNA here is from genome assembly GCA_963720035.1 of uncultured Nitrospiraceae bacterium. Classification (GTDB taxonomy): domain Bacteria; phylum Nitrospirota; class Nitrospiria; order Nitrospirales; family Nitrospiraceae; genus Palsa-1315. Next base: position 336,635 of record CAVREB010000003.1, read on the forward strand.
TGTTCCGGGATACGGGATTGCACGAATACCGTGGCTTTCGCTGGATCGATGCCCGCGGCAAGCCAATCGATTAACAATTCGTGGACGAATTCACGGATGCGGCTGGTATCGGCATAGTTGGTCGAGAGTGCGTGCCAGTCCGCGACGAAGAAAAAGCACTCAAACTCGTTCTGAAGGCTTTTCCAATTCTCCAAGGCGCCGAGATAGTTGCCGAGATGCAGCAGCCCGCTCGGCTGCATGCCACTAAGGACTCGCTTCCTGGGTGTGGTCATGGTGTGTTTCCTGTTCCGAGACCGACGGCAGTGGAGAGAATCGTATTGGACAGGCTGTGCGTCAAGGTGCTCGTGACGGTATGGACGAGGTGGATCTGGGGATCGAATATGATCAGCCCCATTAGGATGAACATGCCGTAGGGTTCCACCCGCATGAGCGGCCCTGCCAGTGCGGGCGGAAGAAGACTCGTGAGAATTCTCCCGCCATCCAATGGGGGGATCGGGAGCAGATTGAACAGCATCAAGAGTATGTTAATCAAGACGGAGTAGACCGCCATCACGGCGATCGGCAGGAGGAACATAGTGTGCCACGTGTCCGGGGAGCTGGTGTTTTCTGATTTGGACCAGTAGTTCCCTATCGTCGGCTCTATCACCAATAGGAGTGCGAAGAGCAGGGCACTGCCGATGGCCAGCGCGAGATTCATGGCCGGCCCCGCCGCTGCGACGAGTGCCATGTCGCGGCGTGGTTGGTTCATGCGGCGTGGGTCGATCGGGACTGGCTTGGCCCATCCGAGAATGAATCCTCCCGGCATAACCAGGCAGAGAAGCGGCAGGATGACGGTTCCGAACGGATCGATGTGTGCCAGCGGGTTCATAGTGAGTCGACCCTGTAGTTTGGCGGTTGAATCGCCGCACCGATTGGCGACCCAGCCATGGGCATATTCATGTAACACCATCGCGAAGAGGAGCGGGAGCACCATGTAGGAAATTGTGTGGAGGATCTGCGGTAAGGAGTTCATCGGGTTGGCTTTCTCAGTTCACCTGGTGGAATCGGCCCCGTTTGATTTGCATGAGGAAGAGCGGCCGATTGAATGTCCCGTCCGGTCCAAATGCTGCTGGGCCAGCGAGAGAGGAGAGGTCTTGCTGGGTCAGGAGCTGGTCGCGGACTACTTCGCCAGAGGAGGCGCCCCTTCGAACCGCATCCATCACCAATTTCGCGGCATCGTAGCCCTGGACTGCAAAAAGTGTCGGGCTGGTATCGAACCGTTTCTTGTACCGGTCGACAAAATCCTGCACGGCAGGGTTGGGGCTGTCCACGAAGAAGCCGTCGACGAACACGGCCCCGTCGATCGACGAATCAGCAGTGCGGGCGAAGTCCGGCGAGTTCCATCCATTCGTGCCCAGGAAAGGAACCTTCATGTCGTGAAAATTGAGCTGGGCTGTGATGAGCCCGGCGTCGGCTGCGCGTCCAGGAATGAAGATCGCATCGAAGCCCGGCGTATAGAGAATCTTCTTGTCCAGCTTAGTCACTTTCCCGGTCAGTTTGGTCTGATCAACCGGCACAGACAAGCCATACCTCTTGAGGTCCTCCGCCTTCATGCGTTTGAGCTGCGCACTCACGTCGGCTTCGCCTTCTTTGTAGGATTCAACGGCGATCACTTCTCCCTCGTGTTGGAGCACTTCTTGGGCAAACAGTCGGGCGAGTTCGCGGCCATAAGTCGTGTCGGGATGTAGAATGCAGAATCGGCGGAAACCTTGATCCTTGATGGCATAGGCCGCGATTCGTTTGGCTTGAAGTTGATACGTGAGCGCCGTGCTGAACACATAGTTGCCGAGTCGTCTGACGTCGGAGAGGGTTGCTGCGGGCGTGATTAAGGGGATGTGGGCTCGTCCGGCAAGTTCGGCCATGACCGGCAAATGCTTAGATAAGAGCGGGCCGATGACGGCCAGAGGCCGATCGTTGCTCAGCAGTCCGGAGAAGTCGTCCAAAAATGAGGCGTGATCGGATTCGAAATCTTTGACAATGAGACCCACCGATGCGCTCCCTGCCCGGTCTCTGTTTGCTTCAACCGCCAGTTGAATGCCGTTGAGGGTTTCGTTGGCAAAGGGGGCGAGTTTCCCTGAAAGCGGCAGAACCGCGGCGATGAAAAACTGGTTGGATTTTAATTTGGCTTGGAGTGTGGCGAGGAGTTCTGAGGTTTTCGCTGCCTGCGGGTGCAATGGGAAACTCACCAGAAATTGCTGGATTTGCCGGATGGCCTGGTGTTCTTCTCTGCGCCCGACGTAGAGGTCGATAAGTCGAAGGGACGCGAGATCGCCAGGAAAGCTGCGCGGGAAGGTGTATCGGATTTGCTCGAGGGCTTTCCTGTCAGACGTCTCGCTGACCAATTCGCGAACCCGGGTCTGCACGTCTTCCGCTTGGTCTTGAGTTCCCAGGGCCATTTCATCGAGCCACGCCTGAATGGCATGGGGCGTGTCCTTTTTTTGCGCATAGAGCTCGCCGCTCAGCTGCAAGGCTTCGCGTTTAGTGCCGTCATCTTTAGAAAGGTTGCGCAGGGCCGTCAGGATCGGTAGGGCAAGGTCGAGGTTGCCCATCGCCGCATGGGTTCGGGCCTGCATCAATTTGCCTCGGTCCGTCACCTCGGAGTTGGGGAACTCGATCTGCAGTTGCAACAAATATTTTAAGGCGTCGCCATATTGCTTTGCACTATACAGGGCTGCGCCAAGGAGTAGATAGGTGTCGTCGAGCAGGTCGGGCTTCGGAGAGGTTGCCAGAAAACGACGGAGTATGGTGATGGCTTCTTCGGGCTGATCTGCGTCGATCAGGCGCTTTGCCTGGTTCAGCGTCGGATGGTTTGCCGGGCTAGCGGGTCCTGTTGCTGCAAAGACGGGGGGATTGAACTCGAACCCCGTGACTGGCCAGAGCAGGCTCCAGGTAAGTGTGAGCGCATGGCACCAGCGTACCGAAAGGACGTACATGCGATGTGAAGACAGGGATACCAACGGGCGGGCCATGAGCTCCTGGGCGGTGTGACGGATATGTCATTCGCACGTGACTACTATCGGAAACCCTGTGGGGGTGTCAAGGTAAACCCCGTGAGGCTCGTTGTGTTCATCTGAGTGATTGGCTATCATCGCACAGATGATACTGGATCCGCTGGCCGAGCGATATTTGAGCCATCTCCGGGTGGAGGGTGGTCTCTCCGTCAATACGGTCGAAGCCTACCGCCGCGACTTGAGTAAATTCCACTCCTACTTGCATCGAGCCGGTGTCGTCCCGCTAGGACCTCTCACGACGGAGACGTTGACGGGATTTCTCCGTTCCTTACACGAGGCACGGCTGTCTCGTGCCTCCTCTGTACGCTGCCTCTCGGCTATTCGTGGATGGCTCCGGTTTCTGATGCGGGAACGGATGATTGACGAGAATCCTACCATTGGTCTGGCTCCCATATCTCGAGGCGTTCGACTGCCCAAGACGCTGTCGCAGGAAGACGTCACCGCATTGCTGGACCTGGCGACAGGTCCCACCCCTGAAGACCTGCGTGACCGCGCTATGCTGGAGTTGCTCTATGCGACGGGGCTTCGCGTGTCGGAATTGGTGATGGCTGAAGTGGCGCTGGTGAATCTTGATGTCGGGTATCTCCGGGTTACGGGCAAGGGTGCGAAGCAGCGTCTCGTGCCGATGGGCGAGGGGGCCAGACAGCTACTGCAGCAGTATGTGGCAGAGGCTCGGCCACGGCTTCTCAAACAACGGTCTTCACGGTATGTCTTTGTTTCGAGGCGGGGCGGGCCGTTGACGCGGCAAGCCTTTTGGAAGTTGCTGCGACGCCGCGCACAGCGAGCAGGGATTACACAGGTCATTTCACCTCACATGCTCAGGCATTCGTTTGCCACGCATCTGCTCGAAGGCGGTGCAGATCTTCGGTCTGTTCAGGTTATGCTCGGCCATGCGAATATTGCGACAACGCAGATCTACACGCATGTGGAACGGGGACGTCTGAAGCGGGTGCATAACAAGTATTTCCCTCGGGTGGGCCGGTGGCCGGCGCAGAAAACATAACCGAGGAGTCGCGAGCATATATGTGAGCGGAGTGGGCTGCGGCCAAAAAATGCAAGAAGAGTGCGAGATTCGATTGACAAGGGTAAGTGGACTTGGTAGCATCGCCAAGGTTGCTAAGGAAATCGGGCGGATAGCTCAGTTGGGAGAGCGCTGCCCTTACAAGGCAGAGGTCACAGGTTCGATCCCTGTTCCGCCTACCAGTGCGAAAGCTGGTTTAAGGGGAGCAGGACACATAATTGAACAAAAAGAATGAAATTTTAGACGGGACCAACCGCTAGGTATAGTCTAGTCATTCACATCTTCCGCTATAAGTAGATTTTTAAGGGGCCGTCGTTCAGCTGGTTAGGACGCCAGATTGTCAATCTGGAGGTCGCGGGTTCAAATCCCGTCGGCCCCGCCATTTTCCCCTGTGTTTGCTAGACTCCGTAGGCAAGACTGTGTGTACTTCCACGATCCTGGAAAGGTCATAGCCACATGTTTCAGACAGGTCTAACCGGACTGGTGGGTTCGCTCGGTTCGGTTTCTAAAATCGTGCTCTTACTCCTGTTGGGCTTCTCGGTCATCTCGTGGGCCGTTATCTTCTCCAAATGGCGAGCGTTTCGAGTGGCAGACCGGGAGGACAAGCGGTTCCTGGCGCTGCTCGTGAAAACTAATGATCTCGACGAGCTGTATCGACATGTACGACGAATCGAAGGGAGTCCCAGCGCATTTCTATTCGAAGGGGTCATGGAACGTGTGGGATCCGGGCGAGTCGAGGGGAGGGATGGTGCCGGCTCGGGACCAGTTGATCGACACGTGGTGGAGCGGACGGCCTCCCATCTCGCGCAAAGCCAGCTCTCACGCCTTGAGACCTATCTTCCGTTCCTTGCCACGACGGGAAACATTACTCCCTTTGTCGGGCTGCTTGGAACGGTGATGGGAATCATCGATGCGTTCCGTGAGATTGGCACTCAAGGGACCGCCAGTATTTCTGCTGTCGCTCCCGGCGTTGCAGAAGCTCTAGTTGCGACGGCAGCTGGTCTCTTCACGGCCATCCCCGCGGTGATTGCCTATAACTACTTTCTCACTCGGATTCGTAGCACCGCATTCCGCTTGGATTCAGTTACCATCGAGCTCTTGGCGTCCCTCTCGACCGCTGCGTCGAAGACGAGACCAGTTCCGGTCGGAGCCCAAGGATGACCTTAGAGTCCCGTCACCGTCGGTTTCTTGCAGAAATCAACGTCATCCCCCTCGTCGATGTGGTCCTCGTCCTCCTGGTGATTTTCATGGTCACCGCGCCGATGCTGTATCGAGGTATGGACATTAAGCTGCCGACTTCTGCCACGAACACCATCAAGCCGGAAATGCGCACGGTGCTCACAATCGAAAAGGATCAACGACTGTATCTCGACAAAGATCCGGTCGGGGTGGCTCAGCTGGAACAGAAATTGAAGGCCTTGAAACGCGATCATCCCGATGTGTCACTCTATCTCAGGGCTGATCGCGACGTGCCATATGGTGTCGTGGTGTTAGTCATGGACGGCGTCAAGAAAGCCGGGATCGAGAAGATCGGGATGGTGACGGAGCCGGTTGGGCCTGAGCGTGTGGGAGCGCCACAAATTCCGCATCTCCCGCCGCGAAAAGGCTGACGCAACGTGTGCGAGGGGGCTGGTTTTTATGGCATCCCAGGCATCGGTCCTGTCAGGTTTGTGGTTGGATCAGGAAGATCAATCCAGACTGTCCTCTCAACTCACGCGAACGCTGGTGCTGTCGCTCGTGCTTCATGTGGTCGTCTTGCTCGTGGCGGTAGGGCTTCGGCTTCCGCAGAGGGGTGAACGACCCTTAGCGTCTATCGAAGTGTCGTTGGTCAGTCTGCCTACACCTGTGAGGGAAGCCGAGCCGGCGAAACCGATAGAGCCAATGAAAGTTCCAGACTCGAAGCCGGCACCTGCCCCATTGGTCAAGGCAGAGGCCCCCAAGGCAACTCCTGCTGCAGCGCCTCCAATGGGCGAGAAGAGAAGAGACATACTGCGGGATCTTCAGCTTCCACCGGATGCGCCAAAGTTTGGAGATTTGAGCCCCGCAACAAAATCAGTGGCTCAGCCCCAACAGGCGGCGAAGGTGAAAGTGCTCGATATCCCACGTGTCCCGGATGTGGCGCAAGAGCCGGTCGCGAAGATTCCGCAGCGCTCTTCGGTAAGCGACGATCTGAATCGTGAGTTGGAAGAAGAGCTGAAAAAGATCAAGCAGTTTCAGCCTGCGGCCAAGCTGGAAATCCCGAAAGAGGTGAAACCGAGCGAGGCGCCAGTCAAGCCGGTGCCCCAGCAAGAGGCGAAAGTTCCGGCGGTCAAGACCCCAGAGACGGCCTTGAAGATTTCCGGATCGGCTGGTTCGAGTCCTTACTGGGCTCGTGTCCAGTCTATTATTAGTAGCAATTGGGAGCCGCCTCCGATTGATATGGCGGGACAAACCTATACGATGATCGTCAAATTTCGGCTTCAACGGGATGGAACAATCAAAGATGTGGTCGTGCAACAGTCGTCCGGGAATGCCTACTACGATATCGCGGGCCAGCGCGCCGTGATGCGGCCACGAGTCTTGCCCGCGTTTCCTGCCGATATGACAGACGGCTATAAAGATGTGGAAATGGTATTTCGAGTTGGAGAATCGGTCGGATGACACAGGTGAAATTGATCAGCGCCTGGTTCGGGGGAGCGCTGCTGATAGCGGGAGTCGTCGGGATTCTTGAATCGGGAGCGGCCGATGTGTTCCTTGAGGCGACCCGTCCCGACTTCCAAAAAATTTCCCTGGGTGTTGCTGGGATACAAAACGGGGGAGGGCCCGACTGGTTAGGGGGGCGAATCGAAGAAGTCCTCAAGAAGGATGTGAAGCGCTCCTTGGTTTTCGATCTGGTGGATTTGCCCAGTCTCGGGATTAAAACACCCGATATCGGCAATGGGCAGGGGACCGGTTCCAAGGCCGTATTCAAGCAGGCGGCTGAAAAGGGTGTCTCGGTCTTGGTCTGGGGAAAAGCGAGCCTGAAGGCGGCGGAGAAAGACGCCGATGTGAATATGGAAGGCTTCGTCTATGACAGCGGCAGCGATGAAGTTGTGGGGGGGAAGCGGTACGCAGGATCGCCCTCGGTTGTGCGGCTGATGGCGCACCGCTTTGCAGACGAACTGGTCTTTCGTTACACGGGTGAACCGGGCATCGCGCGGACGAAGATCGCCTATGTGGCTGAACAGGGGACCGCCCGCGAGTTGTTCGTGATGGATTATGATGGCTATGATGCGCGCCAACTCACTGCCGATGGATTCCTGAACCTCATGCCGCGATGGTCTCCGGATCGCCGGTTCCTCGTTTTCACGGCCTATCGCAATCGTAATACGCAGGACATCGACATGATCGAGCTGTCGACGGGCAAGCGATGGACGGTGATTTCCCTGGGTGGATTGAACATCACGCCGGCACTGTCGCCTGATGGGAACTTCCTGGCGTTTGCCTCCAGTTACGAAGGCAATTCGGAACTCTATCGATTGGATACAAGGACGAAAGCCATCCAACGCCTGACGGTGAATCCGTCCGGCGACTTGTCTCCCTCCTGGTCTCCGAACGGGAGAGAGCTGGTGTTTGTGTCAGATCGGAGTGGCGGGCCGCAGCTGTTCCTGATGGGTTCAGACGGGTCGAACGTGCGCCGTCTGACGTTTGATGGCGATTACAATGCGGCGCCTGTATGGTCGCCGCGCGGAAACTGGATCGCCTATGTGTGCCGGATACGTAAAGAGTATAAGCTCTGTGTCATCTCGCCGGACGGACAGAAGCGGATGCAATTGACGACAGGACCGGGCGTTGATGATTCACCCTCCTGGTCGCCTGATGGCCGGCATCTGGTGTTCAGTTCGACGGCCGATGGAAAGAGCCACATCTATATGATCAGCGCCGATGGTAAGGACATCGAACGGCTCACCTATGAGGGGACGCATAACAGTGCGCCCTCCTGGTCTCCGGCATCGTGAGGATGACAGGGCGACTAGACTAGCTGAATGAACGAAGGCCAACTATTGAGATGACTAACTTAGAAAGAGGAGAGGAACCCATGAAGAAGATACTATGTTTGTATGGCATAGCGCTGGTGGCGAGCATTGCAGTGATTGGTATGCCTGGCTGCTCCAAGAAATCCGTACAATCAGGCGGCGACTCCCAGTCCACTCAAGGGGTGGCGAAGGGGGGGAGCTCAGGAAGTTCAGGGAGTTCAGGGAGTTCAGATAGTTCCAGGTCTGGTGTCGGCAGTTTCCCGGACACCGGCGTCCAGTCTGGTGGCGGCGGGCTTCGGGGCCTCGACAAGAACCCTTCTGAAGAGCGTGTAGGCGGGGGTACGATCTTGGCAAAAGTCGATCCCTCCAGCAGTGCCGGACGACAAATGGATGAGATCCGTGCCGAGCAGGCTGCCTCAGCCGCAGCGGGTTTGCGAGATGTGTTGTTTGCCTACGATAGCTGGACGATTTCCGAGGAGGGGCGTCAAGCGTTGAGTCGCGATGCTGACTGGATGAAGTCCAATCCGAGCGCGCTGGTCAAGGTCGAAGGGCACTGTGACGAGCGCGGGACTTCCGCCTACAACCTTGTACTCGGAGAAAAACGGGCGAAAGCTGCGCGGAACTATCTGGTCGAACTCGGTGTCGGTGCCAATCGTCTATCCGTGGTGTCGTATGGAAAAGAGCGGCCCTTCTGCAATGAACATGCGGAGTCGTGCTACCAGCAGAATCGGCGAGGACATCTTGTGGTGAAGACCGGGAAGTAGTCGACGTGCTCCTTGTTGCGACAGTTGTGACTCCGTTGTTCGAGAAGAGAGATGAGGGATCCCTTTATCATGGTGGGTGATACAATGTGGAACCATTCGGATACAATGGGAATCTGGACGACGATCTGTGTGATCTGTGCCCTGTTGTTGCCCGGCTGCATGGCGCAACAGGCTGATCTCAAACAGACGGAGAAGAATCTTCAGCAGCGGATCAAGCAGACGAGCGATGAGTCGGCACAGACCCGTGCGCGACAGAGTCAGGAGATTACGACGCTTCGGGAGCAGGAGTTGCCGCAGATGCAGGGGAAACTGGACCTGGTGGCGCACCAGACTCAGGAGCTCCAGGGCAAGCAGGAGGACCTGAAACAACGTTCGGCAGTACTCGAACAGCAAACCAAGAAGTTAGAACAATCGGCGGGGAAGTTGGATGCTGAGAATGCCAATCGCTATGCCCAGCTTCGAGAAAGCCTCAATGCACAGGATGTGAAGAGCAAAGCGGACCGCGATCAGTTCAGGACCGAGATGAACAGTCGCCTCGATGATGTCAACAAGCAGATGGAGACCTTGAGAAAAGACCTGATCGAGGCAGTGCAGAAGACCAATGGTGCGCTCATGAAGAGTGTGGACACCCGTCTTGAGGAACAGCGGAAGGCGGCGACGGATAGCCAGAATCGCTCGGAACTGTTGGCCTCGAAGTTCTCACAATTCAGTCAGGCGTTGACGGTTTTGAGTGATGCGCCTGGCTCAAGAAGAGCAAGCAAGCAAGGCGCTTTCGACCAAGGTTGAGTCTGATATCAGGGCCTCGACAACTTATATCAACGAGATGAACAAGGCGGTGACCGGTCACCTGGGCGAGGTCAATAAGAGCGTGACGTCTGTCGCGCAGAGAGTTTGCTGCCCGCTTCGATGAGCAGGACCGTCGTCTGGATGCCCTTTCCAAGTCCGTTGATCAGGTCGCGCAGGATACGCATCTGCGAGGGGGAAACAAAGCAGGGGCACGTCAGTCAACGGCGAAGCCTGCCCATCGATCGGCGTCGGGGTCTTCATCAGAAACCGCAAAGGTTGAGCAGGAAACGCCTTCGGCTTCGCTCCCTACCCAAGCTGAGTCGGTACAATCGGCTGAAGCAGTGGCGTCGACGGCCGAGTCCGAGGAGTCGCCGCGCCTACAAATCAGTCAGAATGGGCAGAGTTCCGAAAAACTCGAGTATGAACGTTCCCTGGCTCTGTTTCGTGATGGGGACCTAGATGGATCCCGGCAGGGATTCGCCGCATTTTTACGTGACTATCCGAACTCGGATCTGTCTCCAAACGCGCGCTATTGGCTGGGTGAATCGCACTATGGCAAGAAGGATTATAAGCAGGCGATCGATTCATATGACCGCGTCGAACTGGATTACCCGCAGAGCGAGAAAGTGCCAGCGGCTATCTTGAAGAAGGGGTATGCGTACCTGGCGATGAAAGATAAGAAGCGCGCCTCTTCGGCCTTCAAACAGGTGGTGACGTTGTATCCCCGGAGTCCGGAGGCAGGAAAAGCGTCCGATAAACTATCCCAGTTGAAGGAGTCGCGATAACCGTGATGCACAAGAAGACAGGTTCCATGGGAGCGGTGGTAATAATGGCCGGGGCGGTACTGTTGCCCGCCGGATGTGCCAGACACGCGGACTTTGTAGAGTTGCGTGACCACTTGGCCACTGTGTCGAAGTCTCAAGATCAAGATCAAAAGCGGCTGGATGCGCTGCAACGACGTTTGGAGTCGCTGGAGCGGATTAAAGATAGCGAATCCGTCAGGCCGAAGCTCGATGAGATGTCTGCCCGAATACAGAAATTGGAAGGCCGGCTGGCCAAAGTCGACGAGACATCGGGTGCTCCGGTTGTGCCCAAGGTGGAGCCAGTCCCGGGAGAACCCGCGCGTCCCTCCAAACCACAGAAGCCGGCCTCCTCCTCAGATGTGCCGCCGATGGTGCCCGGTGTCCCTTCGATTACCCCGACGTCGGCGTTCAATCTGGCGTACAACGATTATCTCAACGGAAAATACGATCTTGCCGTGGCGGGCTTTCAGCGATTTGTGAAAGACTTCCCTGGCACGTCGCTGACGCCGAATGCCTACTACTGGCTGGGCGAGTCCTACTACCAGCAAAAAGATTATGTGCGCGCAATGCAGTCGTTCGAGTACCTCTCGACGGAGTATCCGGGAAACGAGAAGGTGCCGGCGGCGCTCTTCAAATCGGGACTTGCGGCGGGAGAAACCGGAGATCTCGCCAAATCGAAGAAATATCTCAAACGGGTTATCGAAGAGTTCCCCACGTCGGACGAGGCGAAGTTGGCCAAGAATAAGCTGGCCGAAATTCGATGATCGGATATCCCACGAGACAGCTCGTGGTGGCTCCCTTGTTGCCGGCGTTTTCTGGAGTGTAGCTTCATGCCCGCCGCCAGTTGCTCAGCCAAAATCCATGTCCTCCCAGGCGACGTGGTCAGCCGCATCGCGGCCGGCGAGGTCGTCGAGCGCCCTGCCGCTGTCGTCAAGGAATTGCTGGAAAACAGTCTCGATGCAGGGGGCCTGCATATCACGATCGATGTGAAAGATGGCGGACTGGCCCTCATTCGAGTCACGGACGATGGTGAGGGAATCAGTCGTGCCGATCTTCCCCTTGCCTTCGGGCGGCATGCCACCAGCAAGCTCCGGTCCGACCGGGACCTTGCCTCGGTGAGGACGATGGGTTTTCGCGGCGAGGCGTTGCCGAGCATCGCGTCCGTCTCTCACGTGCTGGTGACGACCGCGACCAGGCAGGATACGGTGGGATCACAGCTCACCCTGGTAGCGGGGGCAGGTAGCTCTATCGTGGACGCGCCCGCCGTGCCTGGCACCCGGATCGAAGTATCCAATCTATTTTTCAATCAACCGGCGAGAAAGAAATTTCTCAAATCGACCACGACCGAATTTTCCCATATCAGCCATGTCGTGCAGCTCGCAGGCCTCGCCTGGCCATCGGTGCACTTCCGCCTGACCCATAACGGCCAGGAGATTCTCAACTATCCCACCGTGACAGCAGAGCGTGATCGAATCCTTCAAGTATATGGCCCGGCGTTTCTCGATAAAACGATTGAGGTGCGAGGCCGGACAGCGGGATTGTCGATCCGCGGCGTGATGGTCGAACCTATCCATGCGCGATCCTCGAGGACACCACAGGAATTGTTTGTAAACCGGCGTCCCATCCGCAATGCGACCGTGTTTCACGCGGTCATGGATGGGTATGGATCGTTTCTTCCCAAAGGGCATCACCCGACGTTCGTCCTCTTTCTGGATATCGAGCCGGACCGACTCGATATCAACGTGCATCCCACGAAGAAAGAAGTCCGTTTTGCGGAAACTGAATCGCTACATCAGTTGGTGCGCCAGTCCGTCCGTCACGCACTCGGTGGGTCCGAACGGAAGGTCGTGTTAGGTCTCGCGCCGGAGGGGCCGTCGCAGATGGCCCCGGAGTTTGCTCCCACGGCCGAGCGGCAGACCACATCGTTCCGGGATTCTCACCCGGCGCCATTAATTTCAGCTCGTAAGGAGGACTCCCGAATCAATGCGAGTGGCGAGGTGCCCCTGTCCGGCAACGTCGAGGGAAGTCAGTTGGCCTTTGCCCGCGAGGCAGCCGCGCCGTATCAGCGTGGAGAGAAGCCAGACATCGTGCCGTTCGGACAAATTCTTCGGACCTATCTCGTGGCGCAGGTGGGCGAAGAACTGCAAGTGATTGATCAACATACGGCGCACGAGCGTGTCCTCTTCCAACGGCTCCGGCGAGGGTGGCAGAGCCGGGATATCCCCTCGCAGCCGCTCTTGATTCCAGAGCCGATCGAGCTCTCAGCAGCGCACAGCGCTTTGTTGCTCAAACGTCTTGATGATCTGGAGAAACTCGGGCTCCAGATTGAACCGTTTGGCGCGACGGCCGTGGCGATTCGCGGAGTACCGGTTGGACTTGGCAAGGTGGATGCGACTGCCTTGGTGCAGGATCTACTCGACGATTTGACCGAGTGGGATAGCGTCTCATCGTTGGAATTGCGGGTGCAGCCCGTTCTGGCGTCGCTAGCCTGCCATGGAGCGGTGCGCGCCGGACGAGCCTTGGCGCATCCTGAGATTCAGCAGTTGATTTACGATTGGGTGCAGGAAGGGTTGATCATGACCTGCCCGCATGGGCGCCGTACAGCGTTTCGTCTTTCCACGACTGAACTTGCCAAGCTGTTCGGCCGGGTTGGATGGGCATGATGGCAGTTCCAGCGAGGGCGATGCGTCGCCTCTCCGAAACGCAGGTCCGGCTGAAGCCTGTTGTCGTGATCGTCGGACCGACCGCCGTAGGGAAGAGCGGCGTCGCGGTCGAGGTGGCGAAGGCCTTCGAGACTGAGGTGCTCACGGCAGACTCCAGACAAGTCTATCGTGGTATGGATGTCGGGACGGATAAGCCGCCTCCGGAGCAGCGCCAGGGTGTTCCCCATCGACTGATCGATCTCGTCAATCCTGATGAATCTTTTAATACAGGACTATATCGTCGCCAGGCGCTTGATGAGATCGAGCGCCTCCATCGAGACCGTCGCCTTCCCCTGGTGGTGGGTGGTACAGGGCTCTATGTGCGGACCCTCCTCAAAGGCTTGTGTGAGGCACCACCGGCTGATCCGCTTGTGCGGGCGGCCCTACGACAGGAGGCGAAGGGCGAAGGATATGATCGCCTTTATGCGCGACTTGTGGCGGTCGATCCTATGGCCGCGGCGCGGCTGCACCCACGCGACGAATCAAAAGTGATTCGTGCGCTGGAGGTGTACCAGCTATCCGGTCGTCGGATGTCGGAGTTTCAGCAGGAGCATGGGTTTGCCGAGCGGCCCTTTTCCGCCTTGATCATCGGCTTGAACCGCGACCGCAACGCGCTGTATCGGCGTATCGAAGAGCGAATCGATTGGCAGCTGGCCCACGGTTTAATAGAAGAGACGAAGCAGCTCCTGGCTCAGGGGTATCAGCGTGACTGCGCGGCCATGAAGGGCTTGGGGTATCGACATGTGGCCGAGCACTTGGCCGGCGAGTATGACGTCGCTGAAATGGTTCGGCGGTTCAAACTGGACACGAGACATTTTTCCAAGCGACAAATGACCTGGTTTCGAAAGGAACCGGGGATTCAGTGGCTGACAATCGAAGAGTCGGAATCAGCCCAGCACACGGCAGAGTTGGTGGCCGGGCAGGTGGATCGATTCCTCACCACACTTGGGGACCAGGGATGACGCGACAGGGACGGGTAGCGCGCGCAGACATCGGGATCATTGGCGGCAGTGGGCTGTATGACATCGAGGGGCTTCGGAAGGTCAAGGAGGTCGCGGTAAGAACCCCGTTCGGGACTCCCTCCGACAAGGTGATGCTCGGCGAATTGGATGGGATTCGTATCGCCTTTCTCTCGCGGCATGGACGGGGACATCGGGTGAATCCTTCTGAAATCAACTATCGCGCGAATATCTACGCCCTCAAGTCGCTGGGTGTTAGGCGCGTGATTTCTGTGAGTGCGGTCGGAAGTATGAAGGAGTCGATCAAGCCCGGGGACGTGGTATTGCCGGATCAGTTTATCGATCTCACCAAACGACGGGTGTCAACTTTCTTTGAGGGAGGGATTGTCGCGCATGTGGCGTTTGGCGATCCGGTCTGCGCCTCGCTCGGGGTAGCACTGTTGGATGCGGCCCGTAAGGTCGGCGCCACCGTGCATCAGGGCGGCATCTATCTCTGCATCGAAGGGCCGCAGTTTTCGACCAAGGGGGAGTCCCAGTTGTATCGTCAGTGGGGTGCAAGTGTAATCGGGATGACGAATCTCCCTGAGGCAAAGCTTGCACGCGAGGCAGAGCTCTGTTACTCCACTGTGGCCTTGGCGACCGATTACGATTGTTGGCATGAGACGGAAGAGGCCGTCACGGTCGAAGCAATCTTGACCACGCTCCGTCAGAATGTCACGCTGGCCAAGCGACTATTGCGGGTGGCGATGCGTGCGGTGGCCGATGTCAAGGCGTGCACCTGTCAGCGTGCCTTGCAGGATGCCATTATCACGGCGCCTGATCGAATGCCGGCCTCGCTCAGACGGAAGTTGGCCTTGTTAATGGATCGGGATGTTTCGGCGAAGGAAGGGACTCGGTGAACTATGGGGAAGTTGCTCGTGGTCGGATCGGTCGCGTTAGATACCGTGAAAACACCGTTCGGGGAGGTCAGCGAGGTCCTCGGAGGTTCGGCCACCTACTTTGCGACTGCGGCGAGCTACTTTACCAGCGTCGATCTCATCGCAGTAGTGGGGGAAGATTTTCCCTCGCAACACCTTGCGTTCCTCAAGAGCCGTGGGATCGATGTGACAGGGTTGGAGCGGCGGCCCGGGGCGACGTTTCGGTGGAAAGGGGAGTACACGCACCAGCTAAACGAAGCACACACTCTTGATACGAAGCTCAACGTATTTGAAACGTTTCGACCAAAGATTCCCGAGACCTACCGATCCCCAGATTTATTGTTCTTGGGCAATATCGATCCTGAGCTCCAGCTGGATGTGCTCCAGAAGCTCCCGCGTCCACCCCTCGTCGCGTGCGATACAATGAACTTTTGGATAAACGGCAAGCGAGACGCATTGTGGCGGGTCTTGGAACAGGTCGATATTCTGATCATTAACGATGGGGAGGCCCGCGCCCTCGGCGAAGATACGAATTTAGTCAAGGTCGCACAAAAAGTCCTTGCGCGTGGGCCCAAGCACCTCATCATCAAGCGTGGAGAATATGGGGTGTTGATGTTCAACGAGAACCAGGTGTTCGGAGCTCCGGCTTTTCCGCTTGAAGACGTGCGCGATCCAACCGGTGCGGGGGATACCTTCGCCGGCGGCTTTCTGGGCTATCTAACGGCCACCGGCAATCGTTCGGTCGAGGCGTTCAAGCAAGCGATTATCTTCGGGAGCGTCATGGCGTCATTTACCGTAGAATCCTTTAGTCTTGACCGTTTGCGAATCCTGGACTACAAAGAGGTTCAAGATCGTTTTCGAGCCTTTAAACAGTTGACCCATTTCGAGGACATTTTGTGACGCAGATTCTCTTTGCCGATTCGATCATTCGACAAGTCGCACGCCCATTGCTAGTGTTGGCTCTATTGGTCGGATGGCTGCCTGGCTGTGCCACATCGGAGGAGTCGACTAAGAAGTCAAAAGGGTATTACCAGGAAGGCCTCGCAAGTCTGGATCACGATCAGCAGAAGGCCTTTGTGTCGTTCCAGAAGGCCGTGAAGGTTGATCCGAACAACAAGGAGGCACGATATGGCCTCGGCCATATTCTGGCGCGGCAGGGCAAACTGTCCCAGGCCGAGGAAGAGTTCCGGGCTGCCACAAAAATTGACGAGAATTTCTCGGAGGCGTACACATATTTGGGCGTGGTCTTGTCGATGCAGAATCGCTGGCCGGAGGCCATTGTGGCATTCCGTCAGGCGCTGACCAATCCCTTGTATGCAACGCCGGACCTGGCTCGATTCCATCTAGGCCGGTCGCTGGCTCACGAGGGTGATTACCAGGGTGCGATGGAAGCGTTTGAGGATGCCTTAGTGGTCAATCCGCCCAACGTCCCTCCGGCTCAGTTACAATTGGAGCTAGGGCGGGTGTATTACAAGCTGGGATTCGAGCGACGCTCAAGGGAAACGCTGACCAAGGTCACGACGCTCGATAAGGGCGGTGAGTATGCCGCAGCCGCGAACGAATTGCTGACACGGCTCAAGCCGTAGAGAGACGCGTATGGAATCGATCGGCGAATTTTTCAGGCAGGTACGAGAGACCAAGGGGCTCACCATCGACGAGGTCGCAGCCAAGACGCGAATTCGAACTGATTTTGTGAAGGCGTTGGAAGATGGGAACTTCGCCCAGTTGCCCGATCAGGTCTTTGCGCGAGGCTTTGTCCGGTCGTATGCCCGGTCCCTCGGCCTCGATGAAGACGATGCGATCCACCGATTCGTGCAATCGGCAGGCGCCTATTACGACAAGCAAGATGAGCGGGAACGTTTGAAGGTTAGGCAGGCGGAAGAAGAACGGAAGCGTCAAGCCAATCGAAAGGCCGTGGCGGTCGCGATCGGGATCGCGATTCTCACGCTCATCTTCCTCTTAAGCCGGGAACAATCGTCACTCCTGGTCCGCCGTTCGAGCTCAGACCTTCCATCTTCTGCATCAAAGCGTACCGTTCCACCGACTCCAGAATCTCAGGACGCGCCGTTAAGCCACCCGAGCGAGTCGGTTCTGCCAGCTCCCAAGGCCAAACCGAGCGAGTCCCCTGTCGTTTCAGCCAAGCCGAGCGTGGGGAGTAATGTTGGGCAGGTGACCGGCCCAGTATCCACCACTTCGGCTGTGCCGGACCTGGCGGCTCCAGCTCCTTCGTCGCTGGGGAGCGACGGGCCGCTGGGGGGGATTTCACTCGAGGGGTCTGGGACAACGGATGGACAGTTGGCGCTGGACCTTGAGGCGACAGAGCTGAGTTGGGTCGTCGTACAAATCGATGGTGGTAGTCCCCAAGAGGCCTTGCTCCGACCTGGTGAAAAGGCCAGATGGAAAGGCCAGGACCAGTTTATCCTGACGCTCGGAAACGCCGGGGGCGTCAAAGCCGAACTCAATGGCAAACCTCAAAAACCATTCGGCCCGAGCGGCAAAGTCGCACGCGACATCGTCATCAAGCGCTAACCGTCATCCAGCATTGTCCATCCGGTCATAGCACGTATACCCCATCACCCGTCTCGGTGCCGAGCCCTAATTTACGTTCGAGCCTGCTCCGTCTTCTATCGAGGGATGGGGCGCCGCAGCAGAGACTGAGGCGCAATGGTGCCACCATTTTGAGACTCTCTAAATTTCCTGAACAGAGCATCCCCCTAACTAGCTGGAATAGCGTGCCTCACCGTGAGGGCACTCTGGCACGAGCTTTGATTCCTATCTGTTAGGACTCAACGAAAACCGTTGAAGTGGAAGTGAGTATGAGGCCGGGAACGATAGTGAAGATCGTGAGAGAGCATCGGAGTAGGGAGAGCGTCTGGTGGCACCATGGATTGCTTGACATGGGTGGAAGACCGTTGTTATATTCGCCGGCGTTTTATCGCTTTTACATGGATCTCATGAGCCAGCGGCCAGAGGCCGAGTTCACGTGCGGTGGTTAAACACAAAGGAGGAAGTCTGATGGGGTATTTTTCTAAGTTCCTGGGAATCAGCGCAGCGCTGATGATGTTGTCGGTCTCGGTGGTCGGAGCCGAAGAGCGTGAGCCGCTTAAGCCCCGTGTTCCCGCGGATCAGATGAGCGACGCGAAGGCTATGAAGAATCCGGTTGCCGTGACTCCGGAGAATATCGCCAAAGGGAAGGCGCTGTTCGAGGGCAAGGGCACTTGCTTCAATTGTCATGGTAAGGAAGGGAATGGCCAGGGCCCGGCCGGTGCGATTCTGAATCCGAGCCCGCGCGATTTCACGAACTGCAAGTTCCACAAGAAGCGGAAAGATGGCGAGCTCTTCTGGGTCATCAAGAACGGCAGCGCAGGAACGGGGATGGTGTCTCTGATCCCGGCCGCGATCAACGAAGAAGAAGCCTGGACCATCATCAACTACGAGCGGAGCTTCTGCAAAGGCGAGTAGTGTCGTCGCGGTGGTGAGTTCAAGAGGGTGGAGGATTCGGTCCTCCACCCTCTTTTTTTGTTTTCCGATCGTGTGATTCTGTCTCGTTGAAAATCTCTGGAAGGGATGAGAAACGGCTCACTCTTTATGGTCACACCAGCGCCGCCAGTGTGAGGCCTGGGGAAGGGGTGTTGGGTGGGTCGGAGTCTGCCGGGGGTGAGGAAAGCGAGTGTTTCAGCACCCGCTTAGTGAGCTTCGGTTCCTTGGATCGCGGCTAGCTTGCTCAATACCAAGGCAGCGGAAGGATCTGTCGGGCGGATCGTCGGAACAGCGAACGGGCGTTGTTCCTGGTTCATGTGGGTCTTGGAGGCCCAGAGTACTTTCTGGCTGAGATAGGGCACCGTTTCGCCGAGTGTCACATCGCCGTCCCGGTTGGTATCGGCCTCGCCGCGTAGTGCCCGCAGCAGGTAGTAGGTGAAAAGCCCATGCCTATGCTGGTTGTCCTCCAGCCCCCGCCCGATGCCACTGGTTCCGATAACATGGAGGGTCGAACTCCCCGGGGGATTCCATTGGGGAAGAGCGGTCTTGGTTCGGCTGTCCGGTCCCATACGCGACACATTGCCATCGAACAGAAATACCGTTTGTTTCGCATTTAAGCGAGATAGCGCTGCTTCCAAATCCTTGAGCGGGTAGGCCCGTGAGGTGGTCGTGGCGGTCCCATCGTACGGCACCAGGAACGTTTCTCCCGTGGAAGAGACCGAGGCCAAACCGGCGAAATAGACAATGACGACTGCGTCCTTGTTCATGTGAGGCGGCAGCCAATCCAGCAGGGCTTCGTCAATATCCGGGCGTAACGCCTTCCAATCTTGTAGCAGCCGAACATTGGAGGCTGGCAAACCGCCGATGGACTGAAAATAGGTCGAGACCATCTCGGCATCCAGGGAAGCAAACTTGCGGGACGGGACTTGCTGATCTCGATAGGATCCGATTCCAATTGAGATCAAGTAGGTGTGGGGCTGCCGAAATCCGGCGGCCACAGCAGGGATTTGATCCACGTCGTCGGCCTTGATGCCGGTAGGTTGGATCGACAGGGCCAGGGTTTGAGGCTGCGGCTGAGCACGGGTTCCTGAATCAGAGACCTCCACGTGGATTTCGGCCTTCTGCTGTTGGACGGTCGCCGGTACCGTTGCCACAAATTCGATCGAGCGGGATTGGCCTGGTTGCAGTTGTCCGACCACGAGGGTGGTGGTCGGAAATTGGGCGAGCACCGATGCGGTTCCCGTCAAGGTCGCAGTGACACCCTGAAGCTCCTGCTCCCCTCCGTTCACGAGGTCGATACGCACCCGAATGCGCTCGCCTCCCTCAAAGATCAAATTACCGTTCTCGTCCAGCACGGTAGCTTTAAAAGAAAGGGCTGATGGCACCGGAGCTGCTGCCACCTTCGCAATAGGGGCACCGCCCGCGGCTGCCAATTGGGAACGAGCGGCAAGAATGAATTGGACGGACATCTTGACGCCGGCGTTGTATACGAATTCATCGACATTGCCGTAGTCACAACGTTTCCCGGTCGGTTCCAAAATGAGCCGCTCGTTGTGCGTCATGGAGATGGTCTGCTGGCCGAACTCTTTCCCTGCCTTATCCTTAAAGGTTAAGAGCGTCTCGAGAGTCAAGTCCGCAGGCACTCGATCATAGAGATTATCTTGCCAGAGTTTGAGCCCCGAACGCTGCAGCGTCACAAGGATCTCTGTGTCAGGCGGGACAGGTGCAGCGGGTCCGCCGGTAACCGTCACTGCCTGAAAGTTTTTGGCAGCTGCATCGATCAGAACCGATTCGACCTCTTCCCCGACGTTGAGGTCTAGCAGGCTGGCGCAACCATTTTGGTACTGCATCTTCAGATTCGTCAAGGAGGGATCGAAGGTCATTTTGATGGAATTGGGGAGACGGGGGCCCATGTCCGGCAACGGGGTTCGGGTAAACACATGGCACCCTCCAAGTCCACCTGTGGCGAGGTAGAGGGATAGCACAACCGCCCACTGGATCGTGAGTCGTTGAATCGATGGGGGTCGGTGTTGTCTGACAATCATAGGTCGGGGAAGTTGTGTGCCGCGACTGGTTCGGTCGCTAGCAATCCAGACCCAGCACCGTACCGAAATGTCATGCTGAATGCAACAGGAAGCACGAGTGCCTTGCGAGCCTGAGAGGCCTGAGCTATCCTGCGTTACTGATAGGGAGCGAGCCAAAACCAAGGCGATGTGCTGATGTTGATACTTGGTCTTTCTAACATGCGGGATGCCGCTGCGGCGCTGGTCGAGAATGGCCGAGTGATTGCCGCGGCAGAAGAAGAACGGTTCGTCCGGGTGAAACATGTCACGTCGCTGCCGGTGCAGGCGATTCGCTATTGCCTCCGCGCGGCCGGTGTGCGCATCTGTGATGTCGATGCCGTCGCGGTCCCCTGGAAGTATTGGCAGATCGGTCGGCGGGGGGCTTTGGTCCTCGAGTCTATGCTGCGGTCGCCGCAACTCTGTTGGGTGAAGGGCAAGCGGACTGCGGAGCGAGGCCGGGAGTGGATGGAACTCGTCTTTCTTCGAGGCCACCTCACTCGGCAGATTGACGGAACCGCCTGCCCAAAGCCCGTCTTCCTGGACCATCATCTCTGTCATGCAGCCAGTACAGTGCTTGTTTCGCCGTTTGACCGTGCGGCAGTGCTCATCGTGGATGGAGCGTCGGAAGCCCACACCACCATGCTTGCACGGGCCGACGACCAAGACATTCAAGTGTTGCAACGGATTTCCCTTCCGCATTCGGCGGGGCAATTCTACGCGGCCATCACCTCCTATCTGGGATTCAAACCGGATCAGGATGAATACATCGTGATGGGCTTGGCGGCCTACGGAGAACCACGATTCGCACCGGTCCTCCGGGAACAGGTCCTCCAAATTCTCCCCAATGGGGAGTTCAAACTGAATACGCGGCTCTTCGATTTTCACTTGGCCCGGCATCGTCTCTTTTCCCCTGAATTGTTGCGACTGTTAGGTCCCAATCGGCAGCCAGAGGAAGAGCTCACGCAGCGGCATCGAGATGTGGCGGCCAGTGCCCAGATGGTCTTGGAAGAGACCTTGCTCCATCTCGCCCGTCATCTGCATCGGCTGACCGGTCTCGATCGGCTCTGTCTTGCCGGGGGAGTGGCCTATAATTGTGTGGCCAACAGTCGCTTGTGGCGGGAAGCTGGATTCCGCGAAGTCTATATTCCTTCAGCAGCGGGGGATTCAGGGGCGGCCATGGGGGCGGCACTGTGGCTGGCCAGCCGGCGCGGATCATTGACCGAGCGCATGGTCATGCGATCCGCCTCCTGGGGACCGGAGTTCACCGAACCGGAGTGCCTGGCTGCGCTCGAGAGGGCCGGGTTGCGTCCTAAACGCCTTCCGGATGATCAACTCTGCGAGAAGGTGGCTCGTGAGCTGGCGAATGGTCGGCTCGTCTGTTGGTTCCAAGGTCGGATGGAGTGGGGACCGCGCGGGTTAGGCAATCGCAGTCTGTTGGCCGATCCACGTCGCGAGGACATGCGGGAGTTGATCAATGCCAAGGTGAAGCTCCGGGAACCCTTTCGCCCCTTCGCCCCGTCGGTCCTTGAAGAGCGGGCGTCCGAGTATTTTGACCTTCCGTCGCCGTCGCCGTTCATGTTGTTGACGGTTCCGGTCCGACCCTCGGCCAAAGGCCTGATCCCTGCGGTGGTCCATGTCGATGGATCGGCGCGGGTTCAAACCGTGGATGCGACCTCCAATCCTCGGTACCGCTTGCTCCTTGAAGCGTTCGGTCGCCAGACCGGTGTTCCGGTGCTCCTGAATACCTCGCTCAATGTGAATGAGCCTATCGTCTGTACTCCGGACGAGGCCATCAATTGTTTTCTCCGCACGGAGGTCGAGTGGCTGGTGCTGGGCAATCTGCTGGTGGGAAGAGGATGAAACGTGGATGGAAACACTATTGTGGCGCTTGACGATTCACGAATCACGAATAAGGCTCAATTCTCAGCCCTCGATGCTTTGCTCCTGCTCATCATTGTTAACTTTACGCTCCAGCCGCTGACAGAACCGGATTTCGGTTGGCACCTGCGGACCGGACTCGATCTCCTGCAGCATGGCGGGACATTGCCGGCCTTGGACCCCTATTCCCACACCATGCCGGATTGGCCCTGGGTGGAACATGCCTGGTTGACCGACCTGATCCTCGGGACCCTCTATTCATTGTTCGGTGCTTTGGGGGTAATTCTGTTCTTTGCTGTGGTGACGACAGGAGCCTGGCTGGTTGCGAGCCTCTCTGTCCCCTGCAGCAGGACCTACCGACTCCTTGCCTGTGCCTTGTCCTTGTGGGTGGCCTTGCCGTTTCTAGGGGCGAGAACCCAGATGATCACGTTGTTGGGACTCGCTGTCTTGCTCGTGATTCTTGAACGCAGCCGGAACGGAGGAACCCACGCGCTGTGGCTGATTCCTCCGCTGTTTCTGCTCTGGGCTAACTTACACGGAGGGTTTACGGCCGGACTCTTTCTGCTGGGCCTCGTGCTGGCCTGTTCTGCGATGATCGAAGGGGCTCTCCTATTGGCGCCCGGTCTTACCGCTCGTCTCGATGAAGCGTCCCTCTCCTGGCCCGCGATCTGGCGGCTCATGTTGGCGTCGGGAGTCGCATCGTTGGTCACGTTGGTGAATCCCTATGGATGGAGGTTATACGGGGAGATCATTGATTCCCTGTCGAATCAATACATGCTCGACAGCTTGCAGGAATGGCAGCCGCTGTCGTTAAACACGTTGGCTGGCCGTAGCTACGCGCTCTATCTGGCCGGACTGGGGATGGCGTTGGCGGCCTGGTACCGGCGCATTGAACCAGTCCGATGGGTGGTGTGGATCCTGTTCCTGCTTCTGTCGCTTCGTCATATGCGAAACATTCCATTGTTTCTCCTGATCAGTCTCCCTCTCTGTGCCGAGTTGTTGGAAGGAGGACTGGGCCGACTGATAGGATGGCTCAGCCTGGAATCCGTCCGTGCCAGGCGATGGTTGCTTGCAGGGACGCTTGTAGGAGGGCTCTTCCTGGTCTGGCTGGGGCCAGACCATCTTCAGCGGGTGGCGCAATCCGGCTTGCAGCCTGGCGAGTATTTCAAGGGAACGTCTTATCCGATTGAGGCGGTGCAGTGGGTTCGCGAACATCGGGACCGAGTAGGGCGTCGCCTCTATAATGACTATGTATACGGAGGGTTTCTGCTCTGGTGGTTGCCGGAGGAGAAAATCTTCATCGATGGGCGGATGCCGGCCTGGCGAAGCGGAGATCGCTGGATTTTCCAAGATTATGTCGCCTTGAGTCTGACCGACCCACCGAGACTCTCCGTCTTGAGCATCTACTCGGTGGATTGGGCGATGGTGCGGAGAAAGAGCCTGCTCGATGAGTCACTTGCACGTGAGCGGACATGGAACCGGGAATATGAAGACAGGAAAGTCTCGATCTATGTCCAATCCCCCAGGTAAAGATTGAGTGAAGGATATGTTCTTATTGCGGAGGGTGCCCGAGTTGGTTGGCTGTGACTGGATGAAAATTACGCGCCTGTGACGGAGAAGAATAGTAACCCTTGGTCCAATTCCGTCTGATCACAGCCAATTCGCGAAGCATCGCGAGCCCATCTCTGAGGACGCGAACTTTTGAGCCCGGCTGATCGGACCAGTTCACTGGTACTTCTGTCACCCGATAGCCACGTTGTTGGGCGACATACAGCAACTCCAGGTCAAACCCATACCCGTTGATTGTGGAAACGGAGAAGAGATCACAGGCAACGGTCCTTTCGAAGAGCTTGAACCCGCATTGAGTATCGCTGATACCTCGGATTCCCCCCATCCGGACAATCGCGTTGAAGCAGCCACCCAGGACAGTCCGGTGCCAGCGGGCGTTCACTGTGAATTCGCGGCGCTGCGAAGCCAGGCTGCGTGACCCGATTGCCACATCGGCTCCGGCTCGAATGGCCTGTTCGAGACGATCGAGTTCAGTAATTGCCGTCGCCCCGTCGGCATCCGTAAAGAGCTGCAACCGCCCTGTTGCTGCGAGCATGCCGTGACGAACCGCACCTCCCTTGCCGACACAGCTGGAAAGGCGGATCAGCCTGATGGAAGGTAGATGCCTGGCAAACTCGCGAACGACAGTTGCGGTCTCATCGAGGCTGCCATCGTCGACGACGATGATTTCGTACGACTGTCTCCGCGACGACAAGTACTCGGTGATGGAGCGCAGATAGGGAAGGATGCGGGTGGCTTCGTTGTGTGCGGGGATGACGACCGATAGATCGACGAACGGCGCAGGGTTGTGCTGGGGCACGGAACCCCTCCTGTTTCAGATAATGCCCCTGAGCGGCGAGGAGCGCCTGGCAGGGAATCCGAGAAGAGGCTGCCAACTTACTCCGATGGAGAACTAGATTACAAGAGGGAGTCCTGTGGAGCAGGCAGGGGACTGCCTTATGAGCTCTGACCGACCCTGGCTTGACAGATTGGTCGTCGGGGAGAGAGCCTATCTTGTTAGGCTTATTCGGAGTTCGTGTTAGCCGCCAGCCTGGAGGTAGGTCATGCATGGTTCCAGCATGAGGGCGTTATGTCTCATCCTTGCATTCTCATTCTCCGCCTGTGCGTCAACAGCGGCACCCAGCCGAATCGGCGATTATGTGACCAAAGATGAGAAGGTTCCCGCGAATTCGGTTATTGCGATGCCCGATCAGCGACCAGTTCAGGCCGGTCTCCTTGTAATTGCCGACAAGGCCGATCCAGGGAGTGCCCCAGGCCTTCCCGATGAAGCCCTGGCCCGTTTTCGCGAAGACCTGAGACAAGAGCTCGGCCACGGCTTACCCTTTACGGTCGAACAGCTCATTCAAGCCGAGGGCATTTCACCGAATCGGACCGGAGGGGATCTGACCGAGTTCAGAGAACTCGGGAAGAAGCATGACGTGGAGTACCTTGCTCTTGTGGTTGTCTCCAGTACCGAAGTGGAGTATCCGACGGATCTTAAGCTCGGGGGCGCGACCCAGGGGACGCCAGGACTGGCGAGGGATAACTGGGCACTCGCGGAATTGGCGCTCGTAGATCTGAAGACGGGCCAGACGATGATGCAGGCTCAAGGAAACGGCTGGGCTACCCTGCTTCGCACCTATGCCCCCCTCATGAGTTCGCGGTACCCAGTGATCTATATCCAACCGGACAGTCAACGTGTGTACTGGCCTCCAACCTGGGAGGGCGCCCCTGACACTCTGCGGGTCGTCACGTTCAACCTGGCTGGGAAAAACCTCGTCAACAAAATTAGCCGTGTCTGGTTGGAGTACTTGGAAGGAGAGGCTGCGGCAAGACGGGCCGAAAAATGAACGACAGTTCAGCCGACGATGCCCGATCCCGCTAGCGGGAGAAACAGCCCCTTTGTGCTGTAGCGCGCCATGGGTACTTACTACGGCTTCAGCCGGACTCTTTCCCAAGCAGGTCGCAAGAAAAATTCCAACGGAGCCGGGGGGCCTTGACAGATTGAGCCTGCAGGAGTGAACGTACATCTAGTGGAGAGTGAAGCGACGCACCAGCCTGCATAGCCGGGAGGTCGATGATGCGCCATCTGCTCAATCAATTAAGTCTCATGCTCAGCGCGGTATTCTTGATTTCTTGTGCTTCTGCCATTCCTCCTGCAAGAATCGGCGATTACGTATCCTCAGAGCACAGGGCCGACGATGAGGCTCTCACGAGGATCAACCAGCGACCACTGCAGGTAGGGCTTATAGTGGTTTCAGATACGGCAGAGCCAGGTGCGGCTCCGAACCTGCCGGAGGAAGCACTTACTCGCCTCGGAGAGAGCCTGCAACAGGACCTTGGCCGTGCGATTCCGGTGTCGATAAAAGAGCTCATCCCAGCCGACCATATCAGACCGCAGCCGCATGGGGATTGGGCTCAGTTCGCAGAATTGGGACGGCAACGCGGGCTCGATTATCTCGCCCTCGTGGTCCTCTCCAGCACCGAGCAGGAATATCCCATGACGCTTTTTCTTGGATGGACCACGCACGCGCAGCCTGGATTTCGTCGAGATAACTGGTCCCTGCTCGAATTTGTCCTGTTGGACTTGAAAAACAACCAGACCTTGATGCAGGCCGAAGGACGGGGCTGGGCCACACTGGATCGTCCGAGCGCGCCAGGGATCGATCAATGGTATCCAGCTATCTACCTACGCCCTCAGGACCAGCGGCGTATCTGGCCTCCGACTTACGAAGGGGCGCCAAATACGCTACGTGTCGTGTCATTTGAGCAAGCGGCCCAGCGGTTGGTGCTGAGGCTCCACAACTCTTGGGTCGAGGTGTTGGAGTCCGAGGCATCGGCCCGGAAAACCAGATCGTAGCAGGCTGCAAAATAGCCTCGCGTGACGAGCGAGGCGGGCATGCGAAACGGGAGCTCCGTCCTGCCCACGTCGCACCTTTCTCGCATCTCCTGCCCGTTACGCGGCATGGGCATGCATGATGGTCCCCTTCGGACCCTGTCTGGTGAGGGGCCTAGGAGGGCTATTAGTCTTTGAAGCCCTCGGAACGGATAGTGTACAATGCGACGTTCAGCTCATTCTGATGTGTCGCTTAAACCTCTGGAGGAACGCTGTTATGGTCACGCGGAGTAAGGGGGGGAATGTTCTGGGTTTAATCGCAGGTATCGGTCTGGTCATGAGTACGTTCGCGTGTATGGTCATGCCGAGTGAACCCACAGCCTTTGCCGCCGGGGTTCCAGCCGGGATGACACAAGGATTTTCAGAGATTGTCAAGAAGGTCACGCCGGCGGTGGTGAACATTGCTGTGACCGGGGGTGGAGAAGGTGGGGGACGAGGCCGGAGATCGCCGTTGCCACCAGGTCCCTTTGGCGGACCTCCGGGTGAAGAGCCACCAGGGGGTGAACTCCCGACTCCTCCGCCGATGCCGCCGGGTGGAGGGCATGGACGCCCTGATCAAAGCGCCGGATCCGGCGTCATTTTTGATCCGAACGGATTTATCGTGACCAATAATCACGTCGTCGAAGGCGCCACGCAGATCACCGTCACGCTCAGCGATCGGCGTGAATTCAGCGCGAAAGTGGTGGGAACTGATCCGAAGACGGACTTGGCCGTGGTCAAGATCGAGGCGAAGGACCTCCCATCCTTAAAATGGGCTGAGTATGAGAAATTGCAGGTTGGGGATCTTGTGTTGGCGGTCGGCAGCCCGTTCGGACTGAGTTCCACTGTGACCTTGGGCATCATCAGTGCCTTGGGACGCGGCAATGTTGGCATTGCAGACTATGAAGATTTCATCCAGACCGACGCCGCGATTAATCCGGGCAATTCCGGCGGGGCCTTGGTCAATATGAGTGGCGAACTCATCGGGATCAATACGGCAATCTTCTCAAGGACCGGCGGATCTGAAGGGATTGGATTTGCCATTCCCAGCAGTATTGCGTTGGACATCGTTGACAGTCTGCAGAAGACCGGGAAGGTCGTGCGCGGCTGGATGGGTGTCGCGATCCAAGAGATCACCCCCGCCTTGGCAAAATCGTTTAAGTTGCCTGAGCAGCGCAAGGGTGTCTTGATCAGCGATGTGAATGAAAATGGTCCCTCTCATGCCGCCGGTATCCGTCGTGGCGATGTCGTGATCGCGTTCAACGGGAAAGAAGTCCAAAACGTGAGTCAGTTGCGAAACCTCGTCGCGCGCACGATGGTCGGCAAGGATGCGCAGGTGAAGGTGTTGCGAGACGGCAAGGAGCAGACCATCGCCGTGAAGGTGGCGGAGCGACCGACGGATGAAATGTTGGCAAAGAAGGAGCCGTCGGTTCCCAAGGAACCGGTCGAGACAGTGAAGCCGCCGGATAATGTGTTGGCCTCTCTCCGTGTGCAGGGGTTGGATGCGGCCACGATGAGCCAATTGAACATCCCGGCGAAGATGACCGGTGTGGTCGTGACGTCGGTCGAGAACGGTGGCCCTGCGGAAGCGGCGGGTCTGCAGCGCGGCGACGTGATTCAGGAAGTGAACCACGAAGTCGTGAAGACGCTTGAAGACTATCAGAAAGCCTCCCTGAAGTTGAAGAAAGATGAGTTGGCCGTCCTGCTCCTGAGTCGGCAGGGAAATAATCTGTTTGTTGCGGTCAATCCCAAGTAACACGCATGACGCTAGCCGCGACCGCTCGGCATCCGAGCGGTCGCGGCTAGCCATCGGATGAACGGTTCGTATGTCCGACGGCTTGAATTCACTCAACCAGTGGCTGCAAGACACTATCTTTAAGCCGCTGGAAGACAAGAAAATGCCGGTGATGGAGCACCTTGTGGAGCTCCAGGTCCGGCTGACGCGCGCGGTCATCATCACTGCCCTGGTGTTCGTCGGCACATTTTTCTATGCCGATACGTTGGTCCATTGGCTTCGCATCCCTCTCCAGAACATGTTTGTGCCTGGTTCCCTGTCGTGGATACCGACCGATCTGCCGACCGTTCCGTTCGTCTTTCTCGCGCCGGCTGAAGCCTTGTGGCAAAACGTCAAGGTGGCAGGCCTCTTTGCCCTCGTCGCCGCGACCCCGTATATTCTGGTGGAAGTCTGGCAATTCGTCGTCCCGGGCCTCCATGCCCAGGAACGGCGCTTTGTCGCTCCGTTTGTGTTGTTGAGCGCTGTGGCCTTTTACGCAGGGGTGGGCTTTTCATTTTTCTTCGTGCTTCCGTTTGCGCTGAATTTTTTGGTCTCCTATGGCGTCAACGCCGGCTTCATTCCCCAGATCTCGATTGCACAGTACGTCGGATTTGCCCTGTGGTTCCTGATGGTGTTCGGGCTGATTTTCGAAGTGCCGCTCGCGATCACTCTCATGGCGAAGCTTGGGTGGGTCGATGCGCCCTTTCTCAAGCGCTATCGCAAATGGGCTCTGCTGGGGTCGTTCATCATTGCCGCAATTCTTACCCCAACGCCCGATCCCTTCAACCAATGTCTCATGGCTCTGCCGATGTATGTGTTTTATGAAGTCGGCATTGTGAGCGCAGGGTTTTTCAACAAGAAGAAGCCGGTACCGGAAGAGTCGGCGGTACCAACCCTGGCCACCGCGTCGGCAGGAAACGGCAAGGCCCCGTCGGCGGGACTCCCCAACGTGGGAGAGGGCGACTATGTTGGCGTACCGACAGGCCGACGGCGATAACGAGAACATGCAGAGCGGGCGTAACGTTTTACAAAAGGAAGACACATGGCTCGTGAATTGAACGTCATTCAACCTCCCAGCTCCGGTAGCAGCGATGCCTGCGTGTATATGTGGGCCTGCGCGATTTGCGACGAGAACGAAACCTGCCAGAAGGACAAGGAGGGGCACAGTCGCTGGCTGGTGGCCAAACGGATGGAGCGGATCGAATACAAAGTGCTCATCATGAGCAACAAGGGTGGGGTCGGGAAGAGTACCTGTACAACCAACCTCGCCGTGAGTCTCGCGCTCAAAGGGTGGCATGTCGGCATTTGCGACATGGACATCCATGGGCCGAACATTCCAAAGATGGTGGGGGCTGAAGGGCAGAAGCTCAAGATCAGCAGCTCGGGCGGGATTATCCCGTTTCAGGCCTACAACCTCAAGATTGCTTCGATGTCGTTCTTGTTGCAGAATTCGGACGATCCGATCATCTGGCGTGATGCGTACAAGTATGAGTTCATCAACCAACTTTTGGGCGGTGTCGAGTGGCAGGATCTCAATTTCTTGTTTGTCGACTTGCCGCCCGGGACGGGCAATGAATCGGTGACGACCATCGATTTGCTCGGTAATGTCAGCGGCGCCGTGATCATCACGACGCCACAAGAGGTCGCCTTACTGGACTCCCGCAAATCGGTGACGTTCTGCAAGGACAGCGAAGTCCCGATCATCGGGATTGTCGAGAATATGAGCGGGTTGGAGTGCCCCCATTGTCACAACCACATTGAGGTGTTCCGTAAAGGCGGCGGGGAAGCCGCGGCCCTTGATATGGGCGTGCCTTTTCTCGGGCGTATTCCGCTGGATCCCGATGTCGTGATCCAGTCTGACGCCGGTGAGCCATTTGCGATGTTCAATTCTGACACGCCGACGGCCGAGTGCTATCACGACATTGCCAACAAGGTCGAAGCGTTCTGCAAGAAGAGCGGGTCGCTTGTGAAGATCGCGCCTCGGCAGGCGCACTGATGAAGGAGAGACTGTGAAGGCCATAGACGCGACAGAGGGGCTTACGCAGCTACACGAAGCGCAGCGGATCGTGTTGGAGGCCACGCCGACTCTGGGCTTGGAGAAGATTTCAATCCTTGACGCCCTCGGTCGTGTCCTTGGCGAGGACATCGTGGCGGAACGGGATAATCCACCTTGGAACAACAGTGCGATGGACGGGTTTGCGGTGCGGTGGGGGGATATCAAACAGGAGCATGCGATTCAGAAACCGGTGACGCTCACGGTGATTGAGGACGTTCCCGCGGGCAAGATGCCTTCAAAATCAGTCGGAGCGGGGCAGGCGATTCGCATCATGACCGGGGCTCCGATCCCGAAGGGGGCGGATACGGTCTTGAAGGTCGAAGACACTGAGCATACTCCGGATTCCGTTCGCGTTTTCAAGCCGGAACAGCAAGGCGCCAACATTCGGCCTCAAGGAGAAGACGTCAAGAAGGGTGAATGCATCATCGCCAAGGGAACCCAGATTCGGCCTGGCGAAGCAGGGATGCTGGCGATCCTCGCCAAGTCGTTCATCTTTGCCTATCAACGACCCCGGGTGGCGATCCTTTCGACCGGCGACGAATTGGCGGATTTGGACGAACGGTTCAGCGAGGAAAAAATCATCAACTCCAATAGCTATGGAATTGCGGCGGCGGTCCAGGAGGCGGGCGGCATCCCCTTCTTGCTGGGAATTGCGAGGGATACGCCTGCCGCGCTGAAGGAAAAGATCTCACATGGACTGACGGCCGATATTCTGGTGCTGTCCGGTGGCGTGTCGATGGGTGATTACGATTTTACGAAGACGGTCTTCCATGAACTTGGTGCGGAAATGAACTTCTGGAAGCTGGCGATCAGGCCAGGGCAGCCGCTTGCGTTCGGCAAGATTCAGGGCAAGCTGGCGTTCGGCTTGCCGGGGAATCCCGTGTCCTCCATGGTGACGTTCGAGCAGCTGGTGCGGCCGGCGATGCTGAAAATGAGTGGACACCGGAACTACGGTCGGCCGGTCGTGCAGGCGATCTTCCAGGAAAAGTTTTCTAAACGGACGGATCGGCGCCACTTCCTCCGCGGTGTGCTCACGCAAGAAGAGGGTGTCTTTAAGGTTCGAACGACCGGCGCTCAGGGATCTGGGATTTTGACCTCGATGGTGAAGGCGAATTGTTTAATCGACATCCCCGTTGAAGTTGAACGAGTCAACCCGGGCGATCTGGTATCGGTTCAATTGCTGGGTGGTGAAGTCTGGGCGAGCCACGCAGATTCTGTTCAGACGAGCGGGCATCGCCTTTCCTGTTGCTGAAGCAGCGGCGATCAGGACAGCGTGGGTGCCCGTTCACGATTGACCTGTGACGCTTAACGAAGGGCCCCATTTTTATGGCCGTACCTATTGTCTCTTTTGTCGGTCGGTCGAATAGCGGGAAAACCACGCTGATCGAACGCGTGATTCCTGAGTTGGTGCGGGCCGGCTACAAGGTGGCGACGGTGAAGCATGCCGGACATGGCTTCGATCTCGACACGGAAGGCAAAGATAGCTGGCGGCACAAGCAAGCCGGCGCCAGCAGCGTGATGGTGCTCTCCAAGGGCAGTATGGCGATGTTTGCCGATGTGTCCGATCAGATGAATGTCGAAGAAGTGCGGGATCGGTTTCTCGATGGCACCTATGACCTGATCATTGCCGAAGGGTGGAAACACGAAGGCTATCCGAAGATTGTTATCGTCCGCGATCAGATCGGCGAAATTCCGGTTTCCGAGGAGGGACTCCTTGCGGTGGTATCGGACAAGCCTGTCGAGCTACACGTGCCACTGTTCGGCCTGGACGATGTCGTCGGCGTGGCCGCCTTGATCATGAAACAATTTCCCAAATCGCATCGTCCGGAGCATGGGCTGGAAACCTAACGCGACCATCGTTCTGGCTCTCGTTGCTGGTGCCATCGCGATCGGCGCTGTGGCCATGCCTATCACGAATCACCCGACCTTCTGTGCCAGTTGCCATACCATCGCGCCCTCGTATGAGAGTTGGGCGAAATCCTCACATCGAGAGGTGACCTGTGTGGCCTGCCACATACGACCGGGTGTGGAGGGCTGGCTCCGCGATAAAGCCTGGGCCGGCACGAAGGATGTGGCGATCTACCTGTTCGGCACCCCGACCGATCCACACAATCTGCAGGCGAAAGTCGATTCCGCTGTCTGCCTGAGCTGTCATCGGAATATTCTTCGGGTATCCGAGGTGGCCCCCCGAGATCTGCCGCCGCCGGTCAAAGAGGTCGGTCTTATCATGAGCCACCGCAAACATATCGACGCCTTTGCGAAGCGCGGCCAAGGGGAGGGCTGTACGACGTGTCATTCCTCGGTCGTGCATGAACAGCCGATCAAAGGTTATCCGATCGTCATGCCGCGCGGGCATTTGTCGGCCGACAACAAACCTTGGTATCCCGACCATCCAGAGGGCTCGCATTTACGGACAAGGGCTCTCACGGATTGTTTCCGATGCCACGACGGGAAGACGGAGCACGAGGGGAAGGTCGTGAGCCGGAAGTGTGAAACCTGCCATCTTCCCGAGAAAATCAGCAACGCGCTGCTCTTCAACTA
>CAVREB010000004.1:0-30000 GCA_963720035.1 uncultured Nitrospiraceae bacterium
ACCGCAATAGGACTGTCGGCCTTTACAAACCATGAGATTTGACTTCCCTAGGTTTCGACCAGCGGTTTAGGAAACCGCAATCGCGACCCTACTCAGGCCTACGGGAACTCACTGGGGCCCACTCCAGCCAAGGGTTCCTCAAAACTCGAACTTTGGGTGGAATAGGCCTGAGTGAGCTGGAATGAGGTGGGCTTGAGCACAAAATGAGCACAATCGGTTCCCCGATTTGGGCTCGAATCTAGGACCTGCGGATTACCGGAGCTCCCATAATTAACAGTGGGTGGCAGGCAGCGGGTCACAGGCATTCTTCAGACGGTTATTTGCCGCCGCGTTCCCGCAGAAACTTGGCCACCTGGTTGTTTCCGGCTTTGGTTGCATAGGTCAGGGGCGTATCACCACTCTTGTCTCTGGCATTGATATCCGCGCCGTGTTTGATCATCGACTCGGCCAGCTTTTGGTCGTCGCTGTTGTTTGCAAGGAAATGCAGCGGCGTCTTTCCGCTCCTATTCTTTACAGTGACGTCTGCGCCTTTGTTGATCAGTAACTCGGCCACATCCCAGTGCCGCTCGGCAATCGCCGCATGCAACGCCGTTTCTCCTGCCTTGGCATCATTCATATCAGCACCGTGGTCGATCAGCGCTTCAACCAGATCTTTGGAGCCCAGACTGGCCGCTAAATATAGCAGTCGGCCTTCTTTCTTTAAGTCGGCGGTAATATCCGCCCCGTGATCGATCAGCAGTTTGGTCACCCCGAGCCACTGCCCCTTCATCTTTTGGGTCTCTTGTTGTATCTCCTCGTAGTCGGCATCACTAAGCTGGAGCCATTTTTGTATTTCTTTTTGCACCTCCTGTTGCCTGGCAGCATCAAGCTGTGACAGCTGGCGGATGGAAGACGCAAGGTCGTTAGTAATAAGCGCCCAAATAAGAGGGGTTCTGCCATTAATATCTTTAGCGTTTACATCCGCACCATGAGAAATTAGCAGTTTAACGAAATCCCTATTGCCTTGAAAAGCCACCCAAATAAGAGGCGTATAACCCCGCGTCGTTTTGGCATCTACTTCGGCACCACGGGCGATCAGCAATTCCGCAATCTCGGGGCGATCCTTTCTGGCTGTTACGTAGAGCGGGGTAACGCCCTGGTTATTTTTGGTGTTGATATCAGCTCCCTTGGCGATCAGGAGTTCCGCCAAAGCCTTTTCGCCAAAAGCCGCCGCCAGGTGCAACGGCGCCGCGCCTGTCGTGCTCATAGCATTGACGTCCGCCCCAGCACGGATGAGCAGTTCGGCTGCCTCTCTGCGATTTTGACCGACCGCCGCGTGCAGCGGTGTAAAACCGTCTCGATCTCTTGCATTGACATCTGCGCCTGCAGCCAGCAGGCGCCCGACTTCCTGTGTATTGTCCGATTCGATTGCCGCGAAGATACCTTGGTTGCCTCCCGCCCTGCACGCCGAAACCAGCGACAGCAATAACAACGCCGTAAATCTCAAATACCTTTTCATAGGAAAGCTCCTTCCGATTGGAGCAACGCGGAGATTGACGGATGCAGTCCTGCAAACTGGTGCGTGATTCTTGTGCACACTAGATCACTTGTCAACGCCTTCCGCTAGCGTCGCGTCGGCGTGTTAGCCTGACCAGAATAATTCCCTTATAGCTGCATCCTTGCGAAGGGTTAATACCTTAGTCCGTATGTCCAACGGGCCCCACAATCAAAATCCTCAGTCTCTCCGGTCACCGCAACGCCTCATTTTCCTCCTATTTACGCTCCTTGCAACGGCTGGCTCAAAAACAACTGTTTTTGAGACTCAGCTAGAACGTTCTGAATTGGTAGAGCCCGCTCGTGGATTCATCCGGGTGACCCACGAGACTTCCGAGACCAAGCGAACACACGTTGTAAAATACGCTGGCGGAAACTGATCGACTTGACCATTCTGTAACTTTTGTATTGCCGTTGGCAGAAAATCTCGCTCGAATGGTCCAGAAATACTTCGTCTTGGGGTCCAACGGAATCTCGACAATGTGATATGACTCGGTCAAACGCTCCCGGCTATAGACCAGGTTGCCGAGGTTGTGTCCCGCGGCGCGCCACAACATGAGATCGTACGTGACAGCGTCTCCCTTAAATGCCTCCCATCGCAACGTAGGCTGAAGATACGTGACTATCGGGACAAGATCGACTTGATCAAATGTACGAGACGAAACCATGGGAGGATTTACCGGCGCTAACCCAGTGAAGTATCCATTGTAGAAAATGTTCATCGAAAACGTGCGTTCAGGGGCCCTTTGGAGGATGAACTCCTGCTCGCTGATGGTGGCGGCAAGGCGATGGGCCCCGAGGCGCACATCTTCACGGAAGACTTTGGCATCGTCCGCCGTCCACTCTGCTAGAGAACGTGTTGTGCCAAACTCCTCGGTTACCACCCGATCATCCAGCACCGTGTCATCGGCGGTTCGGATCAAGCGGATCTGCGCTGACAGAATCAAGCGGCGTGGTGGATTGATCTCAAACTGGGCCGGAGCCAAAAGAACAAGTGGGTCTCTTATTTCCAGGATTGCACCGACGGAATCTGACGGCGAAGATGGATTGGAAGATTGGTCTTGCGCAGTGCGTTGAGCGCCAGCAGGAAGCTTGTCAATATCGTAGCCATTTTCTCGCGAATAGGTGATGGTATGACGGAGTAGTACTTCTTCAAGAGGCCTGTCCGTGAGCGCTGTTTCAAAAGCACTCCGCGCCTCCTTCCAAAGCGACTCAGACTCACTCGTCCATCCCCCATAAACTCCATAACCGATCCCGCCACCCACAGCCAGAAAGGGCATGCAAACCCCGCAGTAGAGGAATCCAAGGGTACCCGCTGCAGAACCCAGAGCCGCCCCTCTCCCTAGATTACTCAGCCGTCCCGTGCTCGGGGTTTCCAGTGTCTTCCTCTCTCCCGTCAATTTGACAATCACGCCGATCTTGCCCAACTGCTGTTGGATGGATTCGGGCCGTGAAGAGGGCGGTGGAGTATGGGCGCACCCTTGAAATCCAACAAGGAAGAGGAATCCGATGATGAGGGCTATCACTCGTGCATGAAGCGCTAAAGTCATTTGCCTACCTCTTGAGTACTCCGAGCCCTGCGTCCACGATTCAAGCCGCTGGTTTGTATCGATGTCTTCTTGCTCATATCGTCGCTGCCCCCAAGTCTGTTCTACGACCAAAGGAACCGCAACCTCTGTGCCAGAATGGCTGCCACTCACCAATACGTTGATTATCGCTAGGATCTTCAGCAAAAAAGTAGCCGGCACATAGGGAAGGAGGCCAGGGACGCGAGGGGCCTAATTATGAACGGAAGTTCATGTAGTCGGAACGGCCGTTCAGGGCGAAGGAGATTCTTTTTGCCCCAAGGTCCGGTGGCAAAAACCTTTCTTTGTTCGCAGGACTTCTATTGGAGAACAAGGTGCAATTCCGAGGCCGTGAGATCCCCGAAAAGGATGACAGGAGATTCAATCAGAATACAGTCGTTTGGGCGCGTAGGAAGCGGACCGAGCGTATTTGAATCGGTTCACGGGTGAACCTAAAATGGTACACAAACCTGAAACAAAGGCGAACTGGCGTGGGTTCAGGAAACATTTGTTTTTGGACGACCTAGATAATCATGGCAAATAGTCGAAAAGCCAATGGTATATTGTAGGTCAGGATGAGGGGTTTTTGAACTGGGTCTTGACAGGCTGCTCAAACAGATTATCCAGCAAGGCCACAGCGACCTATCACTTCTAAGGGGTGGCTGGGATGATCCCGACTGCGCGCGTCGAACGACCACCGCTTCATCGTGGGGGTTCCGCGAGCAAGGGGATCGTCCCAGCTACCCCGCCCCCTTTTTCAGTCGCCTGATTAGAAGAAGGCCATGCTGGCGTAAGTGACGGTCGAGTTGAACTGATCGGTGATCCCGCGGTCATAGCGTAAGACCTGCCCACTCTCCGCTTCGATCAACCGCAGCAAGGAATAGATGGGTGAGAAGCCGGAGATCCGGCGCTGGTCCTGTTCTTTCCTGATGTAGTTGGCGAATTCTTCCGGCTGTCGCTCCTCCACCGGCTTCAACATTTCCAGGTCGAACTGCATGCAGCGATGGAAGGAGAAATCCGTCGGAGGCGCCTTGTCGCCGTAACGCATGCCCAAATGAGCCAGTTCTCCCGCTGCGATCACGCAATAGGCCCTGCCCGATTGCGCAAGGATCTCTCGAAGCCCGGTCAAGAACTGATCGACCGATTGACGAACGGCCGGATCCCCTAGGCTCGCCGCGGAGAAGGAACTCAAGATCGGTACGATGGTGAAGGGCTTCTTGCTCCCCACAATGTCCTGAAGAAACGGGAGCTGAAACTCCACGGCCTGCTCCGCTTGATGGCAGAGATCGTCTTCAAAGAAGATCGGAAGCTTGGCCTTGAGCTGGCTCAGGATTGGTTGGTCGGCGGACACGATACCAAGAGGCGTCTCGAAATCCTTATCCGTCACGGCAAACACATAGTCCAATCCGGCAGAGGCTGTGCCGATGATAACGAACAGATCCGGCTGCTCCGCATCTTGCAACTCTTTATAGGCCCAGGCATAAATCGGCCCTGCTTGTTTCAGGTCGTAGGTCGGTGCGACGAGGCCTTTAATCTTTTTTCCCGCATGCTCTGATGGTTTGAAGTCCGGTCCTTCCTTCGAGGTAAAGAATCCGTCGATCTGTATTTTCAATTTCGCGCCGTCTGATTCGTACCCCCGCCCGGCAAACGATGCGCGGCGCAGCGGGCTCTGCCGATAGGCCTCCCGAGCCAGGCGGCGAGCGCCCTCGGCACACTGACCTTCCAAGAACAGTTTCTCATTCAGGTCGGAGACCAGCTGATCCAACTTGCTGGGAACGAAAAATTCACCGAATCGTTTGAGATAGAGCGCCCCGATTTCAGTCAGCGAATGTTCACCGTCGAAATGCTGAATGATGAAAAAATAGTTGAGCGGCAGCACGAGCTTTTCCTTACTCAGTCCTGTCGGGTCCCAGAGGACCATGTACTGCTCCTCACCTTCTTTTATCGGCGAGAATTGCAGATTTCGAAGAGCGGGGTACTGGTTGGGGTCTTTGGTGGTACTGGTTGTGGTAGTCATAACGCTCCCTATTGGAGTGTCATTGTAACGGCGGGAATGCGCTCGCTGCAACGGCTGAGCTGGTGCATTTGGAGAACACTCCTGCAGGATGCTCAAAAAGGCCGACCTTCTCACCCACCCAACCCCCGGCTGCTTGGCAGCCATTCACCCGAGACGCGCTTTATCCCAAGCGAGGGCCTTCCAATTCTCTCTACTGCTCTTTTAGGGGAGTGGCCAAGGCTGCCCTAGACTGCTCGCATCAATGATCCTTCCAAGCTAGCTCGTTTCTCCCCTCATGGAATGGCACCCGTGTTGGTCCCACTGCGGCCGTCGAGCGAGCACATTCTGATCGTGCGCGCTCCGGGAGCAAGGGACCGGCACGCGTGTCATTCCAACCCTTTTCATCGTGCGCGTTCTGCGAGCAAGGAGGGCACCTGGCCGCTCCCCCCTCATCCTTCTCAAGCCGCGCATTGCGCGAGCACAGGAATCGTCCCAGCTACCCCTCTCCCTTTTTCAGCATCCTGCTACTGTTCTTTGGGCTGCTTGCTGCTGGATCGGCGAGCCATCACCACCAATGTAAGGATGGTCAATCCCAAGAGCCAGAGGCTCGGCCAGCCATAGGAAGAATCGGTGAACTCGATGAGATCGGTCAATCGCCCAATCAAAAGCGACATGCGGGCCATCACTGTGTACCCGAAGGCCGCGCCGAACGCGATCATCAGGAACAGGATTCCTGTCCGGGCCACGACCTTGCCTGGCCCCGTGTGCTCGACGGAGAAAAAGAAGTAGAACAACACGGAGCTGACACCAACCAGGATGATGATGGTGTTCAGGCTGCTGGCGGGGTTCAAGAGGCTCCAGGTAAAGGTGACGCCTTCTCCCGGTACCAACGTCATTAGCGGGCGGACCGTATCCTCGATCTGTTTCAAAATAAAGGAGGAGATCGTTCGCGGAATGGCCAGCCCAGATCCCACCCCCACGATGAAGGCGAATGCATAACGTGACAGCCAGGCCGCCTTTGGTACATAACGCGTGAGCATGAGCAGACCGATGGCGACGGGAATCAAGAGTGTCCACTCCCCGTTCTCGACGATCGGCTTCCAGATGAGCTGCACGATCACGGTGTCGTAGGTCTTGACGATCGTGTACCCGACCGACACGCCGACGTAGAGATTCTCCGCCAGCTTAAAGAGCGGGTTGTCCTTATACAGAAACGTGAAAATGAAGAGGGTCAACCCCGTTGCCACCCACGCCCCGATGATCGATTCAATCGGCATCGTCCGTTATGCCCCCGCCTGGCCCTGTTGTCGTGCACGGTTGCGTAACGACAGATAGAACACGTTACAGATGATGACCAGCACGATGATCGCAAGATGGGTTGCCGATTGCGCATCCATGCCAGCGACGGCCTTGCCCTTCCGGCCAATGAGGCTTTCGTATTCCGCCGCGCCCCGCAGGCCACCGATCAGACCGTTGATCTGCCCGCTCCGCAACAACGGATACAGCCCCGGCGCCATGACGCCCGTGCAGCCGCCGGCAAGTTCGAACTTGTATTTGTCCTTGCCGAAGACATACCAGGCTTCCACACCTGGATTGCCTGCACCCAGGCTCACGGCATAGTTCACATCGCGCAGGTTGGCGATGCCTTGCAGTACTGGTAACCCCTTCGTGGGTTTGCCGTTGTAGTCGGCTGGGAAAGCCTCATAGAGGTCCTGCCCCATGTTGATGATGACGGCGGTCCCGCCGGGGCTCCACCCGAGAAACACATAATCCTTTCCACTCTCCTTGCCCATCTCGCGGGCGACCTGTGTGAGGACCTGGTCGGCCATGCCTGTGCCGGAGACCCAGAGCGTCATCGCGATCACGCGGAGGTTCTTCCTGAAGGCATGACGCAGCAGCGAAATCGCTTGGGGATGCAGCTCGGGCTTCGACGCCGGATCGAAGTCAAGCGAGAGCAGGAACACTGACCCCTCAGGGAGCGACTCGATGTAGTCGTATACCCCGCGCACCTCCGGCGAAATCTTGATCGGCAAACCAACCGGGTAGAGCAGCGGGAGAAGCGTACAGAAGCCGATCACCAGAAAGATGATCCGCCGGTCGATCTTCAGCATGCGTTCAGCGAAGCTCATGCGACAACCCGTGAGGCGTTAGGCGTAAGGTGGGAGGGATACGTGGATGTCTCATAATTTTCTTTTCTCACCTTACCCCTTACGCTATTCTTTTCCTCCTCCGAGATACGACCGTTCCATGCTGAAGATAATCTTGATGGAGAGCGCGACCGTGCCGAGGCTGACACCGATCAGGATCGCACGACGCACCGACGCGTTCAGCACGTTCAAGATCCACTGAGACAGGTCACCGCTGAGCGGGACCAGATATTCTCCGAGCGGGACGCGGCCCATCATGACGATCACCGCCGCAATGAGCAGCACCGCCGCCTCGCGACTCCGTGCGCGGAATGACCGATAGGCTGCCGAAGCGATGAAGAACGCGAGGATGGCGAACATGGTCCCCTGCAGCGGGACCATCATGAAGTTATAGATCCACCCAAAGGCCGTCATGGTGCCGTCGACGGCTTCCTTGCCGTTCGCCCACAGGCCGACCGCAATGGTGCCCAGCATGCTGACATAGAGGACGAAGCTATAGCCCCATCCCGCTTCTTTGCGCCGGATCTTGATGGCATGGACGTGGAACAGGCTGCTGACGCCCAGCACCAGCGCGAACCCGCCGATGATCTGGAGCCACTTGGTGACGGAGGTCAGCATCTGCTCCGATGCCGGGTGCGGCACATAATATTGCGCCGCAAATACAATGCCGGTGATTAGCGTGATCAGGAGCGGGACCTGTCGTCGAAAGAAGATCATTTCACGTCTTTGAACAGGTCCAGAAATAATTGTGGCCACTGCGCATCGAGCATGACCCCGAGGGTAGCCAGTATGGTCCCGATGCCGAGGACGCCGAGGATGAGCGCCTTGCCGATGTCTTGTCCGCGCAGCGTGCCGACCTGAACCGGTTCTCTGGAGAGATAGGCGCTGGCGGCGTAGAGCTCCTCCCCGATCAAGGTGTAGTCGCAGGTGGTGACGAAGAACGGGAGCTGGTGATCGGAGTCCGTCCCGGCGATTTGGATCGCGCCGGTGCTCGCGCCTGTTTCGGTCAACAGCAACGCTTCGGCGAAGTACGCCCCCATAAAGAAATTCGCTGCCGGTTTTTTGCGCAGCATGATGCCGTCCACTGCCGCGGTGTAGCTGAATTGATCCGACGTAATGAAGAAATTCGAATCGTCCTTGTAGAGATCGGGCTTGCCTGCTTCCAAGTAGGCCTGTTTGGTAATTTCCTGGCAGACAGCCATGGTAATCGGATCGCGATGCGGCACGAGCAAATCGGTCTCATAGGCTGCCGTGCGTTTGGCCACGCGCCCGAGAATGACCGCCGCGGCAATGGTTGAGGGATCACTCATGTCATGGGCGCCGGTCAGGTAGAGGATCGGCTTGCCCAACTCGGTCGCGCGGCCGATGGCCTCATCCACAGCATCGAGGCCCGGAATGCGCCGGAGGAAGATCTCCCGCTTTCTGGCTGTACTAATGGCGTAGAACACGATGCCGCCGAACAGGAGCGCCAGCAAGAGATTATTTATCTGATTCCAGTTCATCCAGTTCGGTTGCGGCGTCGCCTGCACCGGCGTGGCGATTACACGTTCGTCATTCAGCACGACAGCCACAGTGATGCTGTAGACGGTCCCGTCCTTGAGTTCGATCCCCCGACCATTCCTCAGCGTGAACTGGTGCTGGTCTCCAGTCGTCGGACTCGTCCACCAGGGCCACTTGGATTCACGGACATAGTGCTGGTTTACAGGGAACTCCGCCACAACTTTCATCGCAGCCGGATCCGGCACCGTGGTTTCCTCGCTGAGTAAGATCTGATACTTGGTTGCGGCACTATCGTAGGGAGCGGGCGACCAGATTAAA
Source organism: uncultured Nitrospiraceae bacterium (assembly GCA_963720035.1). Lineage (GTDB taxonomy): Bacteria > Nitrospirota > Nitrospiria > Nitrospirales > Nitrospiraceae > Palsa-1315. Next base: position 9,060 of record CAVREB010000004.1, read on the forward strand.
GTCAGGCTGCCGCCTCCATCGCTCGGTGTATCGAACACACGAACATCTTGCGGGGGAGCGAGAGTCTTCTTCGTCTGCGCGTCAGCTTGAGCAAACACCGTAAACCATGGCTGACTCAGAACAGCCACGAGCAGGACGAACGCTGCCACTCGGACCTGACCTCCTCGGCGTATCACGTTTAACGTTTCACGTTTCACGCGCACTAGGCTCCTTCGATCAATTCGATATTCGCGCGCGGGATCATGGCCGTGCTGCTGTCGGCAAAGCGGACTTCCATCACGCGCACGACACTCTCGGTCGGAATCTTCTGGAGATCGGACGGCAAACTCGCGACTTCGCCGATCTTCCCAAACAACGGGTCTCGAATGACGCGAACCTGGTCGCCGATCCGGATGCCTTCCCGCTGTGGAACGGTTGCCGCGCCGTGACCGCCCGATGCGCCTGCGCCTTTGGGAATGATGATCTCCGGTCGAATGACGCCGGCTCGAATTTGCGTGGCGCCTGAGATCGAGGCCGGTTGTCCTGCATGAGCGGAGAGAAGTGCGAATGTTTTGCCGGCCATGGGGATGGCGCCGAACCCTTCGGTGAGAATCAGGGTCAAGCCGACCTGTTCCGTGCCCGTGATGGCCACACCCAGGTCGTAGCCCAGAAGTGCGCGCAAATCCTTATCATGAATGCCGCCAATAACCAAGCCCGCAACCCCCACCTCTTTCGCGCGAGCCAGCGCGTCCGAAGAGATAGAGGAGCCGCCTACGACGACCTTGCCTTTCATGTCTGCGGTGAGGTGACGAGGCGTGAGCACTTCGTCCGGCGACGTCACCGCGATCACAATCTCGCCCCAGGTTTCACCGCCGATGCCGAAGATGCCCTGCACCAGACTGCAATCCGTCTCGACCACGACACCTTGCTGCGGAATCACCTCGACAATGCGCCCGTCGACATAGCCCAACAACTCCAGCACGCGCGGCGGCTCTCGCAACAGAACCTGCCCTGTGACGGGAGACACAGATTCCACGACACCGGTGATCGGCGAGAGGACTTCCGTCTTCAGCCACTTGATGAGTGGCTTGTTCTCGGCCAGGATCTCGTCCTTCTGCACCGGGTCGCCGGCCTTCTTGATCAAGTATTCATGGATCTCGTCCGGCGCCACGCCCAGCTGATTGGCGAGATTCAGGGGATAGACCTTCCCGGGCAATTCCGCACGAGCCACCGCCTGATTTGCGCGCACGGTCTCCCCGGTTGTGACCATCACGCTGCCAGGCAGCGACAGCATCCGTCGACGACGGACCACGGCCTGCTCTGTGACGGTTAAGCCTGGGGTGTAGGAATGGGCCATATATACATAAATGATAAGTTCTGAGTTCTGAATTATGAGTTTTGAGTTTAGTGCTGAATTATCAATTGCTGCCCGTAACAGGTCCCCTAGAACTCAGCACTCAGAACTTAGAACTCAGAACTGAGTGTCAGGTCGTCGGGTACAATCCGACGGCCTGATACCATTTCGTGAGCGCCGCCACTCTGGCCGCGTGGTCGGTCGGCAACTGCAACGGACGCCCGCGCCCATCGAGCAAGAGTCCCACCACACCGCCTTGCACCTCTCGCGTGATCGCGACTCCCGCCCCTGCCCCGAGGTTCACCTGTTTTGCCGGCTGGATTGTGATCGAAGCCTTCTGCCCACTGGCCAGTGGAACCAGCCGCAGATCGCCGAACGAGAGTAGCCCTTTGTCCACTCGACCATCCGGGAAGGTGATGGCATAGTCCGCGCACCGTTCCCCGTCCTTCCCCTGCCCGATCGGTGCGACACAGGTCCCCAGGTAGACCATGCAATCACGGACGAAGACATCGGTCGCCGCCTTCTCATTGATCGTCGAGAGCAAGCCCAGATGCGGCATCATGAAGATACTATCCACCGAGAGCCTCGTCACCCCGAGCGGTTCATAGGCATCCACCATCATCAGCATCGATTGCACGCGGCGCGGCGCATGGGACAGAATCCCGCCGCTCCCGACAATCAAATCGAGCTTGAGCATATCGATCAGCGTCTTGCCGGACTGCTGCTGCTCGAACACATCCGAGATCGTGCGCTCCTGCTGTACCCCCTTGAGGGCCGTCGCGAGGGATTTGTGATGGATCAAGGCGAGCCGGAGCGCCTCGCGGGCAATCGCATGTTCGATCTGCAGCTCATCCAACGTCTGCGGAATCGTCGTTGGCCGGACCATCTTATTCTTGATCCGATTGCGGAGCGTCTGTTCGTCGATCGTGAACGGCACCCAGCGCATGATATTGGCGAGCCCTGCCTCCGCCAGCACATTGGAAATACTGTACGACATCCCGAGATTCGCGCTGACGGTCCGATTGAAGAGTCCCTCGAAGACCGAGAACACGTCCGTGGTCGCGCCGCCGATATCCACCCCGATCAAGTTCAGATGCTCCCGCTTGGCGATCGTTTCCATGATCACGCCGACCGCCGCCGGCGTCGGCATGATCGGCGCACCGGCCATCTCGATCAGTTTCTTGTAGCCCGGCGCTTGCTGCATGACATGTTCGAGAAACAGGTCGTGAATTTTGTTTCGCGCGGGCGCGAGATTCTCCCGTTCCAACACCGGACGAATGTTATCGGTCAGCACCAGCGCGGCTTTCTCGCCCAGGATCTTCTTTACTTGCGGCTGCGCGTCTTTGTTTCCCGCGTAAATCAACGGGAGCTTGTATGTGGCCCCGAACCGGGGACGTGGCTCCGCTGCCGAAATGTACTCCGCCATCTCGACCACATGGGTGACTGCCCCTCCGTCCGTCCCGCCGGACATCAAGATCATGTCCGGTCGCATTGTACGAATGCGCTCGATCTTTTCATGCGGCAGACGGCCATCGTTCGACGCCAACACATCGATGACAATGGCGCCCGCCCCGAGCGCGGCCCGTTGGGCGCTTTCACCCGTCATATTCTGCACCACCCCGGTCACCATCATTTGCAAGCCGCCACCCGCGCTGCTGGTAGAAATATAGATATCCACGCCCGTCTTCGGATCACCCTGGGCCGCACGGTTGGGCGTAAGAATCTTGTCACCATCGAGGATTTTCCGGCCGGAGAGTTCTTCAATTTCCGCAATCGCGTTCAGCACCCCGCGCGTCACATCTTCGAACGGCGCTTCCACCGTCGTCGGTGCTTCACCGCGAGAGGTTTGCCGGTATTCGTCGCCGACCTTCTCGATCAGAATGGCTTTGGTCGTGGTGCTGCCACAGTCGGTGGCCACGATGACATTGAGGGGATGGGTGATCACCGGCTTGATGGGTGCTGGACTCGCCACACTCATCGAGCGGAGGCTCCTTGAGGAGCCTGGGAGGCAGACTTCGTGTCAATGATCGTGATGAGACGGGAGATCGTCTCGCGTCGTTCAAGCAACCGAGCCACTTGCTCGACCTCCTTCGCGTTAAACGCCCATTCAACGATCGGGGTCAGGAAATACAGCGCCTGACTACCGAGAAAGTTCATGGGACCGAGAGATTCCAGAAATACCGTGGCAGGAGCAGTCATGCCCCGTTTCACCACCGCATCAGCCACCCGTTCAAGCAGCGCGAGGTCTTCGATCGTGAACACCTCGACCCCGGATTTGGTCGAAAAGGCATGGGAAATTTCCGCACGGACCTTATCCCATTTTTCCGACAATGATGCCTTGGAGAAAGAAGTCATAACTGTGTGGAAAGGCAGTCAAAACCTACTGTCGGGCGGCATTATATGGAGGGGATAGGGAGGAGTCAATGAAGGTGCGTCGCAATGACGTGAGGAGCTTTCTTTGCTCCCGGAGCGCGCGCCCTGAAAAGGTCAAACCTCAAGCGAGGCCGCGTATCACGATGTGTTCTTCCCTCGGAATCGATATTGGCAACGACGTCACTCACCAGTCATGAGAACTTGCTTGGAAACTGCTTCACCAACGCCGTCGTCAACGTATCCGCAATGACATAGACGTGTTGTCGCATCATCGGCCAGGTTGCCCCTAGGTGCGCATACTCCTTTCCCTTATACTGGTTGATCTGAAGGACATGGTGGGCTCCATGCGCCGCGATCAGGCCCCGAACGGTGTCTTTCGGCAGGTAGGGATTGAGATGGCTAAAGAAATCGGCGAAGTTGTCTGCATTGGACGCCAGGCGGGCAAGCGCGGCATCCTGCTGACGCTTATTCCCCGCGACTGTTGCTTCCGAGTATTCTCTAACTGCGCCAATGTTGAGGTCCAGCAGACTGAAGAGTTTCTCCGACGCGGCTTCACCGTAAAACGGTGTCATGGTGCTTGCGATCTGTTTCGTATTGGCCACGACTTCCTTCTCGGCAGCATCTCGCTCCGCCAGATCATTCGTCGCGATATTCGACACGACGTGCCGAACCCAAAAGATGTGCCCGACCCAGAGATCGCGAAGGGCCTGCTTCATCTCCGCCACACGGGCCGGATTCGCATCTCCGACTGCTCGCGGTTCGTAGTCACAGCCCACCAGGCCAACGAGCGCGAGGACCAACGCTGCCATAGACTGATGTATCTTGCTCATAAAGCCCTCCACCGATGTACGGTTGAACTCCAGCTCTCAGATTCCTAAAAGAAGGTGACTCTTTCTGTCTGTCTTGAAGCCTTTCCCTCGAAGGTACGTAATGTACCAACATGAATCGCCTGCGAACCCCGGATGAAGTATGCCTCACGCGTGATCGAATCACGATGAGCACTCCTCTCTCCGTGAACCAGTCCGCCGCAGCCAAGGCCTACGCCCAAAAGCGAGACGGTCCTGCGCCGGAGCACCTCAGTCGTTGATGAAGGCGAGAAAGTTCTCTCATCTTGACCCTGTCCCATCGAACTTCTCTGTCCTCGTCACACTGCGCATGAATGGTTTCTATCGCGCTCGCCTATCCGGTACGACGCGACCCCACGGCGTTAATGCAACAAGTGGTGATCGCCAGCGCCACCCCCACCATGACTACCGGAAAGTAGGACGCAAAATAGTTGACTACCAAATACAGTTCGCTGCTGCTCATGTCTGCTACCCTTCCTTTCTTTTCCCTCATATTGACGAGTTTCGCCGGCACCAGTGCCTCGAGTGCTGCGATTTCCATCAGATGATTACGTCGGTCCAGGTGTGCTCGGTACGCTTGTGAAGTCGTATCGGAACCTTTGTCTGATTGAGTAGCCCATCTTCATTTATCCAGCCGCCTCATAGTTACTCAGATGGCAACCCGCCCTCTCCAGCGCGCTGCCGAACCTTTTTAAGAATCACATCCCTGCGACCATGCCCAGACTCCCATCACACAAAAGATCAATATTGCCCCGTACAGCAAGGCATCGAGGACCGTGACAGCCATCATGGTGTTTCTCCTTCCTGGGAACATTTAGAATCCTTACTCACCCCAATTGATGAGTTGAATTGTGCGTGCAGAGTCCACTGTGCATGGGCCGTGCCGCTCGAACTCTTTTCAACCGCTCGGTCGCAACCCATTGGAATGCTTGGTGTCCTTACGTTCGCCTGTAGGAGCAAGTGAAGAGGACTGCTGATATTCCACGGTGGATCGCGGCCAGTCGTGGGCTCAGCCCACGACTGATCGAGGGCTGTTCCTTCTCAGAGGATGTAAAGAGAGATGGTACGGAAAGGCTATTCTGTTTCTTCAGCTAGCAGGCGGTCGCTTCATCCCAAACTGCTTCATCCGACTGCGCAACGTGCTGGGCGGTATCCCCAAGCGCATAGCCGCTCCATCGGGACCTTCGATGTGCCAGTTTGTCAGTGTGAGGGTCTGCAGAATGTGCCGTTGTTCGAGATCTTTGAGGCCAGCTGGTGGCGACGCTGTGGAGGAGGAGTCCTGCGAACCCAAGATATGTTCGTCGATCCGCAACACAGATTCACGAGACAGAATCATCGCTCGCTCAATCACATTTTCCAGTTCACGGACATTGCCAGGCCAACTGTAACGAATCAACCGTTCTAGAGATTCCTGATCAATATCCTTGCACGAACGGCGGAGTTTCACGCCGTATTGTTGAAGGAAATGTCGCGCCAATATGGGGATATCCTCCGGGCGATTCCTGAGTGGAGGCAAGCCGATAGGAAAGACATTCAGACGATAAAAGAGATCGGCGCGAAATGCACCGGCTTTGACGGCAGCAGGCAAGTCGCGATTGGTAGCGGCGATCACGCGAACATCAACACGAACGGGCTGTTTCCCACCCAGACGATCAATCATGCCATCTTGTAAGACTCGTAACAACTTGGCCTGTGTCTCCAACGGCATTTCACCAATTTCATCCAAGAAGAGGGTTCCACCATGGGCCAGCTCAAATCGGCCCTCGCGTGCGCGGTCGGCTCCGGTGAATGCGCCTCGTTCATGGCCAAACAATTCACTTTCGACCAACCCTGCCGGAAAGGCAGCGCAATTGACCCGAACCATGGGTTTCGAGTGCCGCGGGCTCCAATCATGGATCGCTTGAGCAATCAGTTCCTTGCCAGTTCCCGTTTCACCCGTAATGAACACGGTCGTCGGAGTGGGCGCCACGTCGCGTGCCAGGCCTATTACATGCCGAAAGGCAAGGCTCTGCCCCACCAATGAGTCCACGTCCTTCATGAGCTTCAGTTCTTCGGTGAGGTAGACGTTTTCCTTGGCAAGTTGGTCTCGCAGTCGAGCGATCTGTTCGTACGCTTGGACATGATCGATCGCATAGGCAATCTGCATCGCCACTTGTGTCAGAAACTCGAGGTCTCCTGGATCGGGAGCGCCCGACTCTATACTGCCGATATTGAGAATGCCGAGGCACTTGTCTCTCACGAGAAGAGGCAGATTGATCATTCGTCCAAGGCCTTCTTGCACGTACCATTTGTCTTCAAGGAAAACTTGATCCCGTTTCAGGTCAGGACGGATGTGTACGGTTTTATGATCGTAGGTCCAACCCATACCGCTTCCAACACGTGGAACAATGGCATCGCGTTGTAGCACCACCTGCGCCAACGTCGTTGCGAGGACATAAAACCTGAACCCGTCGGCCTCACGATCGTATTGGGTGACAGACGCTCGTGCCCACGGAATGACCTTGGTGATCTCGGCTGTAATCGCTTCCCATAGGCTGTGCATATCCCGCTGCGAATTGAGCACAACAGCAACAGCCAAGAGGGCTCGATAGTTTCTCTCAATCCGGTCCATAGGCTTGTCAACACTCTCTAGACCAGCAAATTGAATCATAGAGCTTCCTCTCATGTCTATGTCGTCCTCGCAGAAAGCTCGACCATTCCATTACAGGAAATTCTGTTCGTTGAGGCATCATGTTCGAACAATGGGATTGTGTGTGAGGAAGTATCTTGAAGAAATCAAAGGGCGGTACTGGAAAACGAACAGCGTGAGGTGCCACTAGTGGTACCTCACGCTTAACTGATTGATTTTCATGGCATGAAATATCATTTCTTTCATCGTATTTTCGTTGTAAGTCTTTGCTTCATAAGAGTTTTCAGAGTCGATTTGAAGGGCCTCGCTCGACGGCCGCAGCCAAAAGCTCCTCACGCCCTTGCTTGGCTGGGCTTTGAACTGGGAAAGAGTGTACGAGTGGATGGGCGCGGTGAAGGACAGGCTGGGCACTCCCTAGCTCGCATGATTCATAACGGTTCGTCGCGAAATCCCCCCGAGAGCGCGTTCATCGTAAAGCGTATCTCGTATTTCCAAGGAATGTTCAATGCGTAATTCTCGATGTTCAATCGAACATTCAACATTCAACATTGAGCATTACGGTTACTGTCGTTTGACGCTCTACGAACGACGCTTCACGTACAAGAGAAGCGAATCCGCAACTACGAAGAAACGCTTTTGAATAATCCTGTCTAGTACCCTCGCCCGGTGCTGCCACCGCGTCCCATCCGATCCAGCGGAAGCGCATCGTATCGTGCCTTTAGGTCTTGATGTTCGTTGAGATAGCCCTTGATCGCCGCCTCATCGGCGAAGATCTCCGGGCTGCGTTTTCGATACTCCTCGACCGTCAGATCATACTTCGCCAACAGCTTGCCGAGTTTTGCGTGGATGTCCGCGCCCATTTCTTTCATCTGCTCAGGCGACGGCCGCTGCCCTTCCTTGTACCGTTCTCCACCTTGAAAGTAGTTCATCATCATCTCGCCGATATCGATGCGGGCCTTCACGAACTTGTCCACCTCAGCTGGTTCTGCCGCAAGGCCGGCACCCACGAACAGGACGACACCCAACGAGATTCCGATAATGCAACGCGTCAGATTCATGGCCATGATTCCCTTTCAAAAGTATGGATAGGACCTTAGGTCTGTCGATGACCCTGAAGCATACCATCAGGGACGAATGACTTGCAGGTCCGGCACATCGAGTGATAGTACGCCTTCAATGCGTCATGTGTTCCGGGCACCCTTGTCCCAAGAGAACAACGGGAGAATCACCGGGCTCCCGGGGCCACGGAAGATGCCGGGTCCGCCGGCCGTGCCTGTTGTCGGCACGGCGCCCGGTCACGAGTATAGCGGCTCAGGATACCGAAATGGTCCGATGCCGGGAAACCGGCGGCATTCGTTCCCGTGCCAAACAGCTCTTGTCGAAGGCAGTGGTCAGGAAAAAAGGCGTTGACGAAGAGATAATCAATCCGCCTCGGCCTGGCCATTTCTGTCCGGTAGGCGGCGCGAATGGCCTCCTGAGCCTCTTCTGATTCGCCGGCAATCTCGCGCTCCAGCTCCTTGGGCGTCACGAGGCTCGCACGAGGATCAATGCGGGCGTTCCTCATCGGATCCGCGGTGGAGAAGTCACCCGTGTGCGTCGCGGAGGTATAGGTATCGTGCAGCCGCAGCATGACGGCCTCCTCATATTCTAGAAAATCGGACTCGAAGTTAAAGTCCCCGCCGATCACGATTCCCGCATACCGGTTCTCCCGGCTGCGCCGGTATAAGTCTCGCATCAATACATCCAGCTCACCGATGCGCCGCAAGCGGCTCTGCTCGATATTCCATTGGAGCCAGGGATAGCGCGCGAACCGTCCCTGCTCGTACAGAACGCCAACCTGAGACAAGAATGGAGTCCCGGCCTCAAAGCCCGAGTGCAGGTGGACGCTCACCACCAGATACTTCATGGTGGTGCCTGGCACCGTGATCTCGGCAATAAGACCGTATCGCAACTCTTCGAGTTGATAGCCCGACCTGCTCTCGCATTGTCCCAGATCTCCACTCAGCTTCAGCCCGTCCAGCTTCTGTAATTGCAACTCCTCTTTTGCCAGAATGACCAGGCCGTTATTGAGACCGGGGATCAAGCCTGATCCGCCGCCGCGGCGTATCCCGCAGGCATCCACCTGATGCACCTGCCGGTAGGGCAAGCCCTTCGCCTTGAGGGCCTCCACATAGGCGAGGGCCCTATCAGGAAGGGGGTTGACCTCCTGCAGGAAAATTACATCTGGTCGTTCTGCCGCGAGTTGCGCAACCTGGTGCTGCAAGCGAGCCTGATTCTCCTCCGGTGACTCGGCGGGCGTCACCCAAAACTCACCCGTGTCGAGCCCGTGCCACACGTTCCACGTCACGACCGTGAAGGACTCAGGGATCGCCTCCGCAGACGACGGGGCGAACACCGGCTCAGTCTGCAGCGGCAGTAGCGGCGCACAGGATGGCAGGAAGAGAAGCGTGACCATCGTGAAGCCTGACATGAGAAGGGCAGGCCATGTTAGCGGTCTTCCCATTGGCCCCCCGTCGCGCGCGTCAGCGCCTTCCTGAGGCGCGCGGAATACCAATTGTAGGCTGTGCCCGCGACCAGGATGTCCGACGGGGTCACCGGCTTTCCATAGTAGAGTGCATGGGCCTCATCTCTCACCGCCACGACCATGCCGCCAAGCGTCAGGCCTGCCATTGCGCCACTGGAGCTGGAATAGGTGACGAAGTCCGCTGCAAGTGACGGTGAGATCCCGCCGCTGATCGAGCGACCAAGGGGCCCGACGGCGACGGTCAGGCCGGGGCCGAAGATGAGGGTGCTGCTCAGCAACGATTGCTTGCCCCGTTCCGTCATCACGAGTACTACTGCCTCTGATCGCGCAATGCCGATCTGGATCCCGACGCTGCCCCCAACCACCCTGTAGAAAGCCGGTTCACTCCAGCGGTTGGTCTCATCATCCCTCACCAGAAAGAGTCCGGCCGCATGCGTGGCTCCCACAACGTACCCGGCCTTCGTCACCGCAGGCAGGATCAGAAGCCCCTTGGCCCCGTTGAGGTGTGAACGCAGCCAGTCGAGATCGGGGTGGCGAACAAAATGCTCGAACGTCAGTCGAGCCTCATCGACGAGTTCTTGCAGGTCAGAGAGGTCCTCTGCCACGCCCGGCGACGGCGCCAGGCCGATAAGTAAAACGAGAAGAATCACAGCACAACAGGCGACTCTCAAGGAACCACCAGGCGCTTCGTTGTGTGGACAATCGCAATCATGGTGGACAGGGATCAAGGACGACACCACTAGCACAGGTCTTATAACCCAACACAGCCTAGCTTGTCCTGGGTAAGTTGGTCCATAGGCCTGAGGGAGTGCCTGACACATCAATCTGCATGGAGAAACCCCTTCAGCTGGTTCCCCTTGCCCGAATCGATCCAACTATTTAGATTGAAGAATCGAAACCTATCCAGAAAAAGCCGGAGCATCTGAGAAGAAGAAATCAAGGAACCAGACCACCAGAAGCGGAGAGAACAGGAGAATGTTGCCGAGTTTGTGGAGATTGTTCAGAACGGGACCCGGATTCCCATCTGGAATTCACTGGGGGTGAGGCCTTGCCCGAATAGGTTTCGAAGGCCGGAGTCAGTCTGAATGGAAGGGCCGCCACTCAAAGAACGGTCTAAGTCTGAGATATAGCCGCTACCAAAACCTGCACCGATATACGGCATGAGCCGAGTCCCTCCAACCGAGTAGTCTCCGCTGATTGAGGGAATATTTCGAAAGACATTCGCTGGCGTCGATGGTCCCGGCTGTACGGATGGTGATTGGCCCGTCACATCGCTTTTCAGGGCGGGAGGACCCAGCTTGCCGATAGCCTCTGCCGTTGAAGGGCCTGTGGCAAGAGAACCCTCAACTGCCGCTCCCGCATGGGAGAACGACAAGAGTCCCATCAGACACAACGCTGATACGATCGCAGCCAGGTGCTTCATCTGCCGAGGTCCTTTCCCATCACATTCAACATAACAAGCAACATCCATGATTTCAAGATCCGCGCCACCTGCTACGCTCTGCATCATCAATGAGTTAAGTCATCAGCACTTGTCTCTCGTCTCATTTTAGCGACATCATCTGTGGGGAAAAAATCTCCATCGAAGGTCTCCGTGATACGAAATATTCCAGGCCTGCGACGCGGAAATTCTGAGAACGCGTCCAAAACATCCCGTCCAGGCGCGTGTTCTTGAAATCATAAACGCCCACCTTCCCGGTCGATCGACGGATGCATACCGTACAACCTGGACGTTCATGAATCTTAGGTTTTCTTGGGACCATATCTGCTAGGATGATGGCGGTAAGTGTTTGATCGACCTGCGACATCGGACATCGATGGAAAGGAAACGTATCTTGAACACAACAAAACTCATTGCCGCAATTATCGTGATTTCTCTGATCGGTGTCCCGACCGTATCCTTTGCGAGGGCGAGAGGCGGAGGATATGGTGGCGGATATTCCGGCGGTTCAAGGGGAGGTGGCTCCTACGGGAGCATGGGCAGCCGTGGATCACGCACCTATGACCAGAATGGCGCGAAGCCGATTGAACAGTCTGCCACACCAAGGCCGTCGGCGACCGCACCACAATCAGCGTCCGGCAGCCCAACCTCAAGTGCCCAGCCCGCGCCTGCCATGCAGCCTTCGTTCATGCAACGCAATCCGCTATTGGCTGGGCTCGCGGCCGGCATCGCCGGATCATATATCGGCAATATGCTGTTCGGTGCGACGAACAGCAGCGCGCGTACCAACGATGTCGGTGAGCAGGTCGGCCAAACCGACCAGACCGCCGGGGCTTCCAGCTCCACGGGGATACTCCTCATCCTCATGCTCCTGGGAGCCGGAGCCTTCTATTATTTTCTGAGAGTACGACGGTCACCCACTCCTGATTTTTCAGGACTCACACGGAGCAGTACATTCAGCGGCAACCTCCCGGCAGAGCCTTCCGCCACAACCCTACGCACAGCGACGGTTGACCCCGATGTCACCTCTGCTGACAAGACGGCTTTTCAGCAACTGCTAATCGATATTCAAACGGCCTGGAGCAAACAAGACCAGGCCGGGTTGCGGCGGTTCGTCACGCCGGAAATGCTGGGGTATTTCAGCACCGCCTTGGCCGAACAGACCAGTCTCGACATCGCAAATCATGTGGAAGATGTGGTGCTCCTACGCGCAGATGTCCGGGAAGCCTGGACCGAAGACGCGACACGCTACGCGACGATAGGGCTTCGCTGGAGTGCCCGTGACTACACCGTGTCCTTGACGAAGCAACGAGGAGAGCCAGGCTATCTCGTCGAAGGCAGCGAAGAGACGCCGACCGAGTCTAGCGAAGTGTGGACATTCATGCGATACCAGAATGGGAAATGGTTGCTCTCCGCGATTCAGCAATAAGAGAGGGAGGAGCGGCCAGGTGCCCTTCTTGCTCGCAGAGCCCCCACGATGAAACAGTGGTCGCTCGATGCGCGCAGTAAAGGGCAACCTCGGCCACTCCTCTTGAGAGAGGTGTAGAAAATTGGAATGTGCTCGTTCGACACGCGCACTAGAGGATCAACCAGGCTGCCCTGTAAGGAAAGAACTAGGCAAGCTTGGAGGGGACCATATAGAAACGTGGTCGCTCGGCGCGCGCGGAGAAGGCTAGGCGGGCGAGGATCTGACTGACCGGGGTATTCGCCGATTGGTTGGCTATGTCAGACGTGTGTGTGGTATAGTGTTACGTGCATGCTGAACCATGGTAATGATCCTTTCTCTCGCTGCTCGTTCCGTGCTGACGACGCCCCACGGGATCACTTGTATAGCTCCGCTGTTCCTCCGTCAACGACATGCTGACTCATTTCGTGCTCGATTCGAGGCCACTCGTAGGTGATAGGTGCTTCGACGAGTGATTCTTCACTCCATAACGGATTACAGGGAGAGACCATGACCATGAATACCGCGAAGCCCATGAAGCCCGTGCAGCCACGAACAGCCACGGCCTGGGTCCGCATTCCTGATGGCACGAAGGTCAAGCACCGGCACGAAGGGCATGTCGGATTCATCGATGGGCTCACCGAGATCGTCAGCGGACCCAACCGGAATCCGGACGGGAAGACACAATATCGTATGAATATCGGGGCACCGGATCGGCAGCTTGTGACCGAGGGTGACTTATCAATTTTGATCGACGATGAAGAGCTCGTCATCATGCTGCGACAGAAGGCACCCTATCGCCGCGCTGTCACACAATCGCTGCACAGCGTGCTGGCGCCGGATCGTTTCGTCAAGCCAGCCTAACAGCATGATGCTGAAGCAGCCGGCAGACTGCGACGCGCGAGACAAGCGAGACTGGCGGACTTTTTCAGCACCTTGCTCGAGTCGGAGGCAACCATGACAGAAACCTGTTACGCCAAAGGCCAGAAAGTTATCTTGGTCACCAGCCAGATCAAGAATGGTAAATGGTTGTGCAAGTTTTCGATTCCGGGGTTCAGCCATCTTGACGGCGGCCTGCACGGCCAGGATTTGTCGAAAGGCTACAAGACGGAATGGGAAGCGAGAACCAACGCGTTTCAGCGCGCCAAGTTGCTACTGGATGGACCACAGGACATGACGCAGGGGCACCTTCTGGAAAGGGCCTAAGAAACGGCTCTCGGATCGTTGGTGCTGGACAGAAGAGCGACTTTTTCAGCATCCTACTCGAGCTGATCACCACACATACGGGCAGGCACTGAATTTCAGACCGTTAGGCCCAGGTCCGGTGGACTTCGCTGACGTGCTCCATCCCGCCCAGGGCGCTAATTTCCCACCGGACATCGTCCGGGATTGAGACCACCCTCAACTCTGCGCCATGGCCATTGGCAGCCCCACCGAGTTCCTCCACGACTTGGGCCAATTTCAGGTCATCGCGCGGGATCAGCTTTCCACACTGATTGAGGCTCGGTTCTCTCGGCGTCGCCGCCTCGGGCCAGTAGGCTCCGAGATCTGTTTCCTTGATCGCGTCCTGCTGGCCCAGCTCACGCAATCGTAGAAATGCCTGATGACTTACACAAAACTTGTCGTAGCTCTTATTGATTACAATCTTTTTCATGGACTGATCCTTTCCTCTCCCTCGTTAGGGTTCTCGATGTGGCGCGCTTCATGAAGGGCTCGTATCAGATATCCTCGCCATACGCGATTAGCCTCCGCCGTTCGTCAGGCCACCTTTACCGGGTCTGTATATTTACTAGTATAGTTCCCTGACCAATGGGAATAGCGTCGGTTGGCCCAGGTGTCGACCTCGCCATTCTGGGTTGGGCCATAACGCTTCGCCAGCACGGATGTGAACGTATTCAGACTGCCCTCGATCTCCTGAAGATCCGCATCCGTGATCTTCTCCCACTTCGCTTTAAGTGGCGCCTTGAGTTGGATCCAAAATGCCTTGAATTGCTCTTGATTCATTTGGCACTCCTTTCTCGCATGACTGGTTACAAACGTAGACAGAGGCTGACCGATACGTCCCCTCGGTTGGACACAACTACTGCGCTCGTCAGAGACAGCGGTAACGGGCCACAGAACGTGCGGCAACCAATAGGGACTCTGGCGTAAAAGCGGCGGAGACCGGAGAATCAGACGCACGGGAACGTGGGAGGGAGTGCTGTGCGAGAGATGGGACAGTCGGCGTGGCTCAGTACGTCATACCCACCCTACAGGGCACAGACCAAAGAGTCAATGCGAGGGAGACAGGAGCAGTCTGTAACAACTGGATATCATACAGCAATAATTATTCTGTCTGGCCGCCTCGAATAGAGGCCTTGGAGAAGCTCCCGGGGAGATCGCGCCGTCACAAAACTACACCGGTGTTGTGCAGCGTGTCCTTCTTACTTAGCAAGCTGCATAGCAAGCTGCGGACCAACTATTTCGGCGCGCGAAAACTTCGAGGGTCCACATGTGTGGCCCAACTGAAGAACATTCTTACAGGGTGCTCAAAAAGACCAGACTTCTCATCCTCCCAACCCTGGCGGCTACTTCACCCGCCCGCCCTGAGTCTGCCAAGACAGCCTCTTCGCCCAGGGACGCGCCTTATCCCAAGCAAGGCCGCAGCGAGCGATCATTTACTACTTTACTAAGGGGTGGCTGGGATGATCCCAACTGCGCGCAATATTCCACCCACCCAACCCTCAGCGGACTTCTCACCCACCCAACCCCCGGCTGCTCGGCAACCGTTCACCCGAGACGCGCTTTATCCCGAGCGAGGGCCTTCCAATTTTCCCTACGTCTCTTGAGGGGGTGGCCAAGGCTACCCTCGACTGCGCGCATCAATGATCCTTCCAAGCTAGCTCCCTACTCCTCTCGGGAATGACACCCATGTTGGTCCTACTGCGGCCGTCGAGCGAGATTACAGATGATCTCTCCAAGCTCGCTCGTTATCTCTTCAGGGATGGGGGCTGATTGATCTCCCACTGCGCGCGTCCAACGAGGGGAGTCCGCGACCGCGCGTTGCGCGAGCACAGGAGATCAACAGGCTCCATCCCCTCCTCTGCTCCGGGAGCAAAGGATCAGCATGGATGTCATTCCACCCTTTCATCGTGCGCGTTCTGCGAGCTAGGAGGGCACCTGGCCGCTCCCTTCTCATCCTTCACAAGCCGCGCGTTGCGCGAGCACGGGGATCGTTCAAGCTACCCCACACCCTTTTTCAGCATCCTGCTGGACATCTGGAATCTGCCAGTCAATTGGAGCTACCCCCGCATCGGCAAGGTCCCGGTTGACGTGCGAAAAGCACCGGCATCCGAAAAACTTTCTGACCGACAAGGGCGAGGGGTGGGCGCACGCAACCACGGCATGGTGCGATTGCGTGACCAACTGCCGTTTCTTCTGGGCTTCACGTCCCCACAACACAAAGACCACCGGCGCCTGCTTCGCTGCAACCAATTCGATCATGCGATCGGTGAATTGCTCCCAGCCGCGTCCCTGATGCGAATTGGCCTTGTGCGCCCGGACCGTGAGGACCGTGTTGAGCATAAGGACGCCCTGTCTGGCCCAGGGTTCCAGATACCCGTTATTAGGGATCGGGCATCCAAGATCTTCATGGAGTTCCCGATAGACGTTTCGCAACGATTGGGGCAGAGGCCGAACGGTTGGTTGCACAGAAAAACAGAGACCATGAGCATGACCAGGGGTTGGATATGGATCCTGGCCAACCAGCAGCACACGGATCTGGTCATATGATGTTGCGGCTAATGCGTTGAAGATGTCCTTGCGGGCCGGCAGGATCGTCTGCCCAGCGGCTCGTTCCTTTTGAAGAAACTCATCGAGCGCGCGATAATAAGGCTTGCGAGTCTCCTCTTTGAGCAAGGATCGCCAGCCTAGAGGAAGAGGAGGCAGCATGGGAGAAACTGATACCACAGAGCCGACTAGAATGCTCTCCCAAAATCAAGTCACCTCAGACATTATGTCGAGAGAGATATGCGGGCAAGCTTCCAACCAGGGCCCCTGCCGACGAGCAAATCACTCCGATCACCGCTGCAATGATGAGCTCGAACGGCCACAGATTGTGCGAGGTGGGATCTTTCGCAGTATCGACAGCGATCCGTGCGAGTATCGGAGCGGGCACGGCAGCACCTACAGCAAGAATCACCGCAAGGAAGCGGGCTTTACCAACTGCGCGGGCGGCAGCGGCTAGAACACCGACCACAACCAAACTCATACCATACAAGGTGCTCGGCAGCGAGACCTTCGCATAGGGGATCTGCCAATAGGGAAAACCCACGGCAAAGAAGCTGATCACGAAGGCAGCGACCAGCCAGAACACTGCACGGAGCTTCATGCTATTTTGCACGCTTGCTTCCAAAGAATGCGCCGATCCGCGCCGTAATGATCGATGGCACGGAGAGCACTCCGAACACCACGACCCCAAGCGGCAAGAGATTACCCGGCCCTTGGGTGAACAGCATCCAGGAAAACTGGCCAACAAGAGGAGCGACCCCCCATCGCCACGGCTTGCTCGGCTCAATAAAGCCAAGTACGGCAGATACAACACAGACCACCGGAATGCTAATGAGGAAATACCACTGGGAATCCCACGCCTCTCTCCTGCCGGAGGCCTCGGACACGACGACCCACACCACAGTTCCAGCCACGACGGCCAATCCGTAAAGCCAATAGTCCTTCTTCATGGGCAATCCATCCTCATATCGACCTGACTTTCACACCACGAATGCGCGGGCCAACAGCATCCCTGCCGGCCCACCCTCCGCAATGCAGCACCGCGTGGAGATTTTCTCTGTGATCACGCAATCTCACCATGACTCCAGTCATCTCAGAAAAAGTAGCCTGTTCCCTTAATTCTGTCCATCTTTCCATAGCTTTCCGAGCCGTTGCCCCCAAGAACACGACAGTTAGGTTTTTGCCATCCCGAACTCCCAGCAATCATTGAGACCCACAGCTTATTACGCATCCTGGTCCGACAACTCCTTTTTATCTATATTATCTATGCCCAACACCGTGACTTCGATTTCGGCCTAGAATCGCAGAACCCACCAGCGGCTTCTTGATTCCAACAGAGGTCCAACCCAAGCTCGCTCGTACTGCCCTCTCTAGCTATATCCCTGCACCTGCGCAATTCCATTCAAGTATAGCTTCCAACGGAACGAGCACCGCCTCCTCCCAACGCTGTCTTGTGAATCAAAAAGCTTGCTGGGGTGCTCACAGCTCAGCAGGCTTCCCTTTTTCTTGTAACAGGGCGGCATGGATTCGTCTCCGACTGCGTGCATCGAACGAGCACTGTTTTACTGTGCGCGTTCTGCGAGCACGGGAGATGAACCAGGCTGCCCTGCCATTCCCCCAGAAATGAAAAAGCCTGCTGGCTTTCACCAGCAGGCTTTTTTGAAACCCGGCAGAGGTCCAAACCGAGCTTGCTCGTGCCAGCGACTTTTTATCGCCGTATCGTAATCAACGTCGCCGGATAAACCCCATCGACTTTCTTCCGGACGCTGCCGGGGGACAAAAGAGAAGAGCCTGTTGATCCGAAGATCAACAGGCTCTTTTTGTAACCCGGCAGCGTCCTACTTTCCCACTGCCTCACAGCAGCAGTATCATCGGCCTTGGAGGGCTTAACTTCCGTGTTCGGGATGGGAACGGGTGTGGCCCCTCCGGTAAGGCCACCGGGAACATCCTTACGAGTTCTGAATGCTGAGTTTTGAGTTCTGAGTTCTCTAAAGAGCGCTAACTCAAGACTCAAAACATCTAACTCAAAACTCGCGACGAGCGGTTCGAGGGCTCGTCGCGCAGACCATGTCTATCAGGAGCAAAGATGATGATGTTAAACCGCACGACCGATTAGTACTGGTCAGCTGAAGCCCTCACGGGCCTTTCACACCCAGCCTATCAAACTCGTAGTCTACAAGTGGTCTTTAGGGGGCTTACGCCCCGGGAGAGCTTATCTTGAGGCACGCTTCTCGCTTAGATGCTTTCAGCGATTATCGCTACCGGACATAGCTACCCGGCACTGCCGCTGGCGCGACAACCGGCAAACCAGAGGTCCGTCCTTCACAGTCCTCTCGTACTAGTGAAAGCCCCTCTCAACTCTCCTCCGCCCACAACAGATAGGGACCGAACTGTCTCACGACGTTCTGAACCCAACTCTCGTACCGCTTTAATAGGCGAACAGCCTAACCCTTGGGACCAGCTTCAGCCCCAGGATGCGATGAGTCGACATCGAGGTGCCAAACCTCCCCGTCGATGTGAACTCTTGGGGGAGATCAGCCTGTTATCCCCGGCGTACCTTTTATCCGTTGAGCGATGGCCCTTCCACACAGAACCACCGGATCACTAAGCCCGACTTTCGTCCCTGCTCGAGCTGTCGCTCTCGCAGTCAAGCTCCCTTTTGCCTTTACACTCGACGGCTGATTACCGACCAGCCTGAGGGAACCTTTGGGCGCCTCCGTTACTTTTTAGGAGGCGACCGCCCCAGTCAAACTACCCACCAGACACTGTCTTCGCCCTGGATGACAGGACCGAGTTAGAATGTCAGAACAATCAGGGTGGTATTTCAACGTTGCCTCCACCCGACCTAGCGGCCAGGTTTCATAGGCTCCCACCTATCCTACACAGCTTCTTCCAACATCCAATGTCAAGTTGTAGTAAAGGTGCACAGGGTCTTTCCGTCTAGTTGCGGGCACCCGGCTTCTTCACCGGAACAACAAATTCGCTGAGTCACTCCCTGAGACAGCGCTCCAGTCGTTACGCCATTCATGCAGGTCGGAACTTACCCGACAAGGAATTTCGCTCAGTTGTGTTACATCCTTTGGAAAGGATGGGTGAGTCGTTTCTAGTTCCGCTCACCTCTGCAGGTCGCCCTGCAGCTCGGACCATATCATCCTCCGGTCGCTTCAACCGGAGTTCTGGCGTATGGCCTCTGGGGATTCTGTGCGCCGCGATTCATTCGGCTGATGATCTGCCGAATTCTGGTTAACCCTTCTTCTGTGAGATGATCGCCGCGTTGCATGAGTTCGATCACCTCGGCAAAGCATTCAAAGCTTGATCGCTTTACCGTCCGCAGTGGATGCTGCTTGAAAAACCTGACGACTTCGCTGAGCTGCTGGAGTCCTCGGATTCGCAGTTCTTTTCGATCACCATGATTCACAGTGACCTGACCACTTCCGAAAAACTCTTGCAGACGCTCTAGAATCGCCACATCCCGTTCATGCTGCACCACACGGAACTCGGGAAGGACTTGCCAGCCGATCTTCATACTCGGTTGCCGGTTGATGCCAACGAAGAAACAACCTTCTCCATCGACAAATCCGACAACCCAGTCGGCGTCCAGTCTTTCCTGCTGATTGTCTGCACCGGATGGATTGTGACTCGAATTGAGTACCACCGGATTCTCCAGATATTCCAGCATATAGCCAGATGCACTTCCTGTCATTGCTGACAGGAGGGGCTCGCGATGAACCTTAGGACCGTTATAGTTACGGCCGCCGTTTACTGGGGCTTCCCTTCAAAGCTTTGCCTTGCGGCTAACTCCTCCGGTTAACCTTCCAGCACCGGGCAGGCGTCAGACCCTATACGTCCACTTGCGTGTTCGCAGAGTCCTGTGTTTTTGGTAAACAGTCGCTAGAGCCACTTTATTGCAACCTCGTTCGGCTTGGATTGTACACCCTTACCTACGCGAGGCACCCCTTCTCCCGAAGTTACGGGGCTAGATTGCAAAGTTCCTTAGGGAGGGTTCTCTCACGCCCCTTGGTATATTCTACCGGCCTACCTGTGTCGGTTTGCGGTACGGACACTATCATGACTCGCTACGAGGCTTTTCTCGGCAGCATGGGATCAGTCCGTTTACGGCCTTGCGGCCTCCCCATCACGTCTCGGCGTTAATGGCCTCGCGGATTTGCCTGCGAGACCCGCCTACACGCTTGGACCGGGCATTCCAGCGACCCGGCGGTGCCTACCCTTCTGCGTCCCCCCTTCGCTGATAACGCCATGACAGTGGTACAGGAATGTTGACCTGTTTTCCATCGCCTACGTCTATCGACCTCGGCTTAGGACCCGACTGACCCTGACCTGACGAACATAGGCCAGGAAACCTTAGGCTTACGGGGACGATGATTCTCACATCGTTTATCGCTACTTATGCCTGCATAATCTCTTCTCTACGCTCCAGTTGTCCTTGCCGGTCAACCTTCACAGCGAAGAGAATGCTCCCCTACCACTCACATCTTGCGATGCAAGTCCGTAGCTTCGGTGGTGAACTTGAGCCCCGTTAAATTTTCGGCGCAAAATCGCTCGACCAGTGAGCTATTACGCACT